>NZ_JBKBHZ010000045.1:0-506 GCF_046299655.1 Thermosynechococcus sp. | reverse complement strand
GGGCATATTGCTCCTTGGCGCTGTTCTGGTGCAATGTAGGGACTTGTCTCTGTGAGCCTAGCGGCAACTGGAGGAATTTGGGCACCCCCCCAGCCAATAAGATAGACAGCGCCTAAATCATGGCCAGAGCGATCGCCCAAAAGAATTGTGGTGGGATGGATATTGCCATGAACCAGCGGCGGCTGCTGGCCATGCAGATAAATTAGAACCTCTAAAAGCCGCTGCGCCAGCAATTGCAAGTCCGCTTCGTTAAAAATACGCCCTTCAGCTTTCCAAGTGGCTAGGGATTTGGCCTCAATATAACTTTCGACAAGTGCAAAACCTTTGCCTGTTTCAATGTCCACCTCACTCAACTCAAAGCTATCCAGATAGGCAGGGAGCGCAGCATGGTTGAGTTTTTTCAAGGCAGTGGCTGTGCGCTCAAGAAGATTTATCTCCTTCTTCGACATTTCCCTGCCAACGGGGAAGAGGTTGAGCACCACCTGTTCATAGCGCCGCCGATCCAA
>NZ_JBKBHZ010000044.1:0-509 GCF_046299655.1 Thermosynechococcus sp. | reverse complement strand
GCAAGGGTGACGGCGTGCCTTTTGATTAATGAGTCCGCGAGTTGTCGTCAGTGGCAAGGTTAAGCCGATAGAGGCGTAGCCGTAGCGAAAGCGAGTCCGAATAGGGCGCAAGTCACTGGCGGCAGACCCGAAGCCGGGTGAGCTACCCCTGGGCAGGATGAAGGTGGGCTAAACCCCACTGGAGGTCCGAACTGATGGATAGTGAAAAATCCTCGGATGACCTGGGGGTAGGAGTGAAAAGCTAACCGAACTCGGTGATAGCTGGTTCTCCCCGAAACGCATTGAGGTGCGGCCTCGAGTGGTCTGTGCAGGGGGTAGAGCACTGATAGGGCTAGGGGGGTGACCTCCGAACCCTGTCAAACTCCGAATCCCTACACATAAAGCTCGGGAGGAAGTCTGTGGGGGATAAGCTCCATGGACAAAAGGGAAACAGCCCAGACCGCCAGCTAAGGTCCCTAAATGCAAGCTAAGTGGGCAAGGATGTAAGGACGCTAAGACAACCAGGAGGT
>NZ_JBKBHZ010000043.1:0-543 GCF_046299655.1 Thermosynechococcus sp. | reverse complement strand
GACGAGAGACCTCCGGGGCCTTTTTCGGCCCCGCGCGGGCCTCGTGCGCCCCATTGGGGCGCACTTACCCCGTCGCGGGCTGCAGCAGGTTTCGGCGCGCCATCCAGAGATTGGCCAGCATCAGCAGTGTGGTGATCTGCGCGGCGTTCTTCTTCAGGCCCCGGTAGCGTACCTTGGTGTAGCGAAAGACGCACTTGACCACCCCGAAGATGTGCTCACCGCGCGCGCGGATGCGCGCCTTGACGGTCTCGAGCTCATCCAGCACCGCATCCAGCGGCTGGGTGGTGTCCAGCTGGCGGCGCCTGCCCGGACGCATGGCCACGTGCCAGTTCACCTTGGGGTGACGATCCTGAACCTCCTCGCGCTTGTCCACACCCTGGTAGCCCGCATCGGCAAAGACGTCTCGCTCCTGTCCGTGCAGCAGGGCGTGGGCCTGCGTGACGTCATGCACGTTGGCCGCTGTCACCACCACGCTGTGCGCAAGTCCACTGGCCGCGTCCGTGCCGACATGCGCCTTGCAGCCGAAGTGCCACTGGGGGCAGG
>NZ_JBKBHZ010000042.1:0-544 GCF_046299655.1 Thermosynechococcus sp. | reverse complement strand
ATTGCCGGTTATCCCGATGGCACCTTCCGAGGGAATCGTGCTGCCACCCGCTATGAAATGGCAGCCGCCCTCAATGCTTGCTTGGATGTGATTAGTGACCGCTTTGCCACTAAAGAAGACCTCGCTACGCTGCAAAAACTCATGGACGAGTTTGCTGCTGAACTCGCTACGCTGCGGGGTCGGGTAGATAAACTTGAAGCGCGCACCGCTCAGTTAGAGGCACAGCAGTTTTCCACGACAACCAAGCTAACAGGGACGGCAGTGATGTCCGTGCAATATGGCGGCCGTCCCGGTAGTGCAAATCCTTCTGTGAGTCCTGTGGGTCCTGCTCCTGCTAACACAAACCCCACGGTCATTGCTGCCACGATTCTGAATTTAAACACTAGCTTCACTGGTACTGACCTCCTGCAGACTAGTCTTGCAACGGGTAATGGTGGACTTGATGCTATTAGTACCTATGGACTGGGGTTGCAGACTTTTTCAACATTAGGACCGGGAAATACCTTTGGTGCTCCTCTTCCCTACTTTAGTCCGAGCCAGTACT
>NZ_JBKBHZ010000041.1:0-642 GCF_046299655.1 Thermosynechococcus sp. | reverse complement strand
TTCCATTTAATCGGCTGGGGACAAGCCCCAGCACATCGAGGCATACGTCGGGGAGTCCCGGCGGGGCTGTTTCCATTTAATCGGCTGGGGACAAGCCCCAGCACGCAGGAACAGGGGTACGGGGCGATTATTTTGGATTCGTTTCCATTTAATCGGCTGGGGACAAGCCCCAGCACGCGGGGGTAACTTAGTACTTAGCATAAGTAATAGTGTTTCCATTTAATCGGCTGGGGACAAGCCCCAGCACAGAACTTTGCTGGATCAGAAAATGACCGTCCTAAAGTTTCCATTTAATCGGCTGGGGACAAGCCCCAGCACGGCCCGGTTGCCCGGGATGCTGTTGCTATCGAAGGGTTTCCATTTAATCGGCTGGGGACAAGCCCCAGCACCACCCATCAACTGGTTGAAAACCGCGACGTGGGGAGTTTCCATTTAATCGGCTGGGGACAAGCCCCAGCACTCAAGGATTTTGACACTGTGGAAGAATCCGAGGTGTTTCCATTTAATCGGCTGGGGACAAGCCCCAGCACGTACACCTTTTAGGAGGTTATTATGAGCCCCACTAGTTTCCATTTAATCGGCTGGGGACAAGCCCCAGCACGTGGTAAGCTCCGTAGATAAGCAAGAGATGGATATATTGTC
>NZ_JBKBHZ010000040.1:0-657 GCF_046299655.1 Thermosynechococcus sp. | reverse complement strand
CTTCTAAGTCAACTATCGTGAACTCTTCCAACAATTCGTCTTCACATGCCATTTGGAAAATCGGTCGTGAATAAGCCCTGAGCAAAAGATCCATCTCTTCGGTGTTGAAAAGGTTGACAAAATGACTTTTATCAAGGATCATCTTGAGGTCATGCGCTTCCTCACCTGTAACCCGCACTTTGCTACCGTTCTCAAATTGGCAAATCGCGTAAAGCTTTGATCCTTGTTCGTGAAAGGTGACGTCCACAAGCTTTGTTATGTTTATGTAGTGGTTCTTCCCTACGCTTAACCACGGACTGATCATGAACTTCATTGGCATAGGAGACCTCTATGATCGTCAGTTGTTAACTTATCGCGCTAAACTCGAACCAAGTGAAAAGATAACCTAGCGGCTGTAAACCCAGCACTGGCCAAGCCTCTTGCCGCTGGTTTATACGCTGTAGCGTATAGGAAACAGGTTAATCTAAGATTTGAGCATTGTCAACAAAATGTCCAATTGCCGTAATCCAGATTTGGCCGCCTTAAGGCAAAAAGCAGGTCTTACCCAAGAGCGCCTTGCCGAAATTCTGGGGGTAAGGCAGGCTACCATTTCTGATTGGGAGCGGGGAGTTCAGATGCCTCACATGCCCCTCGACAAGGTGCTACTCTTGTGCAAAA
>NZ_JBKBHZ010000039.1:0-694 GCF_046299655.1 Thermosynechococcus sp. | reverse complement strand
ATTCATTGCTAGAGTGGAGTAACGGCATTCCTGCCCTTGGGCAGATTGCATACAGCCCTTTTCACGCTGATCGAGCCGCACTACCCCAAGCCCGGCAATGGCCGTCCTCCCGTGGGCTTGGAGCGCATGTTGCGCATTCACCTGCTGCAGCACTGGTTCAACCTGGCCGATGCGGCGTGCGAGGAGGCGCTGTACGACTCGGCAGCGCTGCGCGCCTTCGCAGGCATCGACCTGGGCCGCGAGCCGGTGCCCGATGCGACCACGATTCTCAAATTCCGCCACCTGCTGGAACGTCACCATCTGGGCCAGGCCATCTTCGCCGAGGTCGGCCGCATCCTGCAGGAGCGCGGCCTGCGCCTGAGCGCGGGCACGATCGTAGACGCCACGATCATCGCCGCGCCGAGCTAGACCAAGAACGCCCGGCAGCAGCGCGACCCCGAGATGAAGCAGACCCGCAAGGGCAAACAGTGGCACTTCGGCATGAAGGTGCACGTGGGCGCCGACAGCAAGACCGGGCTGGTGCACAGCGCGGTGGTCACCAGCGCCAACGTGCACGACAAGCACCCCTTGCCCGACCTGCTGCACGGCGCCGAGCGGCGCGTCTACGGCGACCGCGGCTACCAGGGCTGCACCGACATCATCAAGGCCGCTGCGCCGCAGGCGCGCGACTTCACGAATCGGCGTGTGCGCAAGC
>NZ_JBKBHZ010000038.1:0-721 GCF_046299655.1 Thermosynechococcus sp. | reverse complement strand
AGGCACTCATTTTCAGATACGTTTAGAAACCACTTAAGTGTGCTCAACGCCTTACGGCATCAGAGGTAGAGGCACACCACCCCGAAAAAAACATGTCAGACCCATAGGGTTCGAGTGCTCAACGCCTTACGGCATCAGAGGTAGAGGCACATGCCTGTGGGTTCCATCACCGCATGGGTGGCTCCGTGCTCAACGCCTTACGGCATCAGAGGTAGAGGCACCCGGGTTCGCTGCTCCTGAATCTCTACACAGTAGGCAGTGCTCAACGCCTTACGGCATCAGAGGTAGAGGCACACTAGATGGCGTAGTTGTCCGCCTTGCGCCATGGAGTGCTCAACGCCTTACGGCATCAGAGGTAGAGGCACGCGGGCGCCGACGGTTTCAATGAGGTTGGTTACCCCGTGCTCAACGCCTTACGGCATCAGAGGTAGAGGCACTATCTTAGACCTTATTTCTCTTGATAAACCTCTCGAGTGCTCAACGCCTTACGGCATCAGAGGTAGAGGCACCCTCCCGTTCAGGTTGCGTTGGAACCTTTTCTGGGTGCTCAACGCCTTACGGCATCAGAGGTAGAGGCACGTGAAGGAATTTTCTGATCATTTAACCATCGTTAGGTGCTCAACGCCTTACGGCATCAGAGGTAGAGGCACTCATTTTCAGATACGTTTAGAAACCACTTAAGTGTGCTCAACGCCTTACGGCATCAGAGGTAGAGGCACAC
>NZ_JBKBHZ010000037.1:0-739 GCF_046299655.1 Thermosynechococcus sp. | reverse complement strand
CTTGACGCTCATCCCGCTAACGCTTCTCGTATAGCGGTAGATTCCCCCTTCACCGAGTCTTGGCTAGATGTCCCGAAGGACACCCCCGCCAGAACCTCTCCAGGGGCGTTTTCAGCACTGGCCGCCCGACAGCGCTTTTCAAATCTATTTCGCAGGACTAGACTACTGGCAATATCACGAGCCATGGAGCATCCACAGGAGCACTCATGCCAACGGATATTAAGGAACTTCGGCACTAACTTGCCACAAGCAGGACACTCTTGAGAGGTTCCCGCTGCTTCTTCCTTAACCAGCGCCTTGCCACGCTTGAAAGCAACCCAAGGCAGGATTGAGTTAAGGAATTGTCCATGACCCGCATCTAGCATGTGCTTGCCGAGGAAACCCTTGCTGAGACTGACTAGGTTCAAGTCTTCAACCACAATCACATCAGCTTCATCACAAAGCTTGTGAGCAGCCTTGAAGTGAAAGTCTCTGCGAGTGTTGGCAATCCGTTCGTGAAGCCTTGCCACCTTAAATTGAGCTTTCTTCCAGTTAGCAGACCCAGGCTGTTTCCGCTTTAGTCTACGTTGCAGCAATTTAAGCTTGCGTTGCAGATTCACGAAAAACTTGGGACGCTCTAGTTGAAGCCCATCTGAGGTGGATAAGAAATATTCCAGCCCAACATCTACTCCAACCACATGACCCGCCAACGGCGGTTCTGGAATGGCAATGTCAGCCTGAAAAATAAGCATGACGTAAT
>NZ_JBKBHZ010000036.1:0-750 GCF_046299655.1 Thermosynechococcus sp. | reverse complement strand
GGATTCCCCTTCTTGCTACGCCACCGCTTGCGCGGTGGTTTCGCGTACAGGGTTCAGGGCTGGTTCATGCAGCCCGCCCACTGGAACCTCAAGCTCCAGCGGGCAGCACAACCCATGCCAGTCCCGGATATTCATCGCGGCATTGGCATCGGCGTGCGCCTGGTGTCCACATCGTGTGCAGACATAGGCATGTTTTTTCCGCTCATTGAGCGCGCCGCAGACGTGGCAGGTCTTGGAGGTATAGTGCGGTCGCACGGCCTCTACCTTCACGCCCGCTTCCATCGCCTTGTAGCGGATAAAGATCTCAAGCTGGTAGAAGGGCCAGTAGTCGCGGTTTTGTCCGGCATCCGATTTGGCATCCTTGCGTTGCCGCGAAGACTGGCGAATGCCGGACAGATCCTCAAGGATCAGTCCCGCGCCCTGGCGCTTGGCCATCGCCACCAGTTCCTTGCTGATGCAGTGGTTGATGTGCGTGACGATGCGCCGCTCTTTCGACTCCAGCTTTCTGACCGCCCGATGCTTGCCCAACTTCTGGAGCTTGCGGCGGCGCTCGGCATACATGCGTCGCACATGCTGGATACGCGCCGCCTTCCAGAAGACGATGGGGCCGTCGGGGGTGGCGGCCACGACAGGGATGTTCTGCCCCCGGTCGATCCCGATCCAGCGACCCGTGTTCTTGGCGTCGGGAACCTCCATCGACACCGAGAGACAGGCATACCAGATGCCTTTTTTGGATCGAACGAGTTTCAG
>NZ_JBKBHZ010000035.1:0-774 GCF_046299655.1 Thermosynechococcus sp. | reverse complement strand
GTAATCTACTTGAGCGCGCAAATGTTCATCGAGGCCAGCATGGGCTTGAGGATCATTAAACCGTTGAATTACCTGATCAAGCATGTGGCTATAGGTGGCTAGATACTCCTCGTGGTGAAGAGGGATGAGAGCTGCAAACCCTGCCGTTGTTTCAGGGAGGGCACCTAGTTCACTGGTAATGATGTAGCAGCCACTGGCCATGGCCTCCATTGCCGCAATGCAGGAGGTTTCAGCAAAGGTATTCGGATAAGCCCAAATAGCAGTGGATTTAAGGGCTTGAGCCAGTTCAGGCTGCGGTAGTGAGCCGACGTAATTGACATTGGCCAAGTCATGGCAGCGTTGGTAGAGATTGCCATACTGCTGCTGATCCTCAGAGTCACTCACTTGATAGACTTTCATACTGGAATAAACATTGAGCCGTACTGAGGGATGGCTTACCTGTAGCGAAGGCATGAGGTCAAGGAGCAAATTCAAGCCACGAAAGGGAGTACTGGTATAAGCGAGCGCTAAGGGTTGTGCCTTTGCCTTAAGGATTGATTCTGTGGGAGCAAAAAGGTTTTCAAAGCAAGGAGCAATGGCATTGCGCAATACAGCCGTTTTCTCAGCAGGAATCTTGAATGCTTCAATATACTGCTGTTGCTGCCACTGACTGATTAAAACTATCCGTTGATAGACCTCCTGATGTGCGGATGAATGTAAAGATTGAACACCAGGTTGATTTGCAGCGTGTTGTGTCCATAGCAATAGGGGAGTTTGGGGCGGCAACACTAAACG
>NZ_JBKBHZ010000034.1:0-859 GCF_046299655.1 Thermosynechococcus sp. | reverse complement strand
CCTGCCGGAAGCGCGTGGCTCCAACCCCGACCGGATCGAACACCCAGGGCCTGCCGGCCGCGTTCATCGCGGCTGCCGCCTCTTCCATCGCGGCGCCCCAGACGGGATCGGCAGTTCCGATGTTCACGGTCAGCGCCTGCGCGAGGGCGGAGAATTCCGCCGCTTCCTCGCGCGCATGCACCATGGCGGGCGAGGCGCCGACGGCCAGCAGCACATTCGCCATCACGTTCATGGCAACGAAATTGGTTATGTTGTGCACAAGCGGCGCGGCTTGCCGCATGCGCGCGAGATACGCCCCGGTTTCGTCCATCGCTCTTCCCTCTCGAGCGAGGGAGCAGCGACGCTTGCGGCACACCAGCCACGCCCCGAGGGCAGCGCATCGCGGAACTCCCTACGCCAGCATGATCTGGTTCAGGTTCGAAGGGTGCTTCTCAGCCCGCGATGATCCGCAGACGCCCCTGTCCGATGTCGCGAGTTTGGTTTTTGGCGTGGGCAATGTCAATCCGTGTGCTCTCGATCTTTGCAACACGGTCAGGACATGGATGCGCGCTGTCCCAACCTCCCCGGTGGTCCCAACCCTGTCCCAACCTCCCGAGGGGGTTGGGGACACGAAAAACCGTTCAAAAACAACGGTGTCCCCAACCTCACCCCGTGGTCCCAACCTTTTGCTACACATTCATGTGGGAGAACGGAAAAGGTCGGGAACATGTTTTTCTATACGAAAAGAGAAGGACCCCCGTTGGGGACACCGAGGTTGGGACCACATCCGTTCAAGCTATTGGAATAACGAGATAAACGGCTGTCCCAACCCCCTCGAAGGTTGGGACCACGCGTTCGGAGGTTGGGACCGGGACGGGCC
>NZ_JBKBHZ010000033.1:0-928 GCF_046299655.1 Thermosynechococcus sp. | reverse complement strand
GGCAGGGAGCCTGCGGGATGGCTCCTACTCTCAAAGCGCCCTAGATATTGCCATTGCCAAAGCAGCCGCCCAAGAGCATTCGACAGCATGTATTACGGTTTCTGGGACGAGGCTTTTTTAAACCGGTCAACGGCTGCCTGATCGGATGCGATTTTACGAAGCGCGGCCCAATCGTCGGGCGGGTTGCCGTCCTCCAGCATCCCTTTGAAAACCTTGTAGGCATCGGTCTTCGCGCCATAGGTACGCAAAGTCGTTTCATCATTCACCCAGGCGAAGATGATGATTTTCGCGGTCGAGTTATAGCGGAAGAACAGGCGGAAACGACCATTGCCGAATTTCGCCCGAAACCAGTGCTTGTGTGCCTCGCCGAGCGTCGAGCCTTGCCGATAGACGGCCGCAGCCGGATCGGCCGGGATTACCTGGAACACCAGCTTGTTCAAAGCTGCCAAGAGCTTCGTGCTCGCGTTCCTTTGATATTCGTCGGGCTTTTTTGCCTTCAACGCCTCAACAGAGCCGGTCAGCTTTTCCAACTGATCGAGGAAGAGGGGATGCGCCAGAATGGTCCAGCCATTGATCGTAATCATGGCTAGAGCGCGACATCCCCATCGATCCCGGCATCGAGGTCGACGTCCATGTCCCCGACAAGCGCGGCCACGCGATCGCGCAGGCTGGCGGGCCGCGCAGCACCCGAGGTGCCGGGGTGCTTGCGCATGTCCTGCGCCAGAAATTCGAGGAAGCGATCCACGACCGGATCGCTTGCCTCTTCCGCGGCCCTCTCGACATAGACCCGGCGCTGATCGTCCACAACGAAGGTGATGCGTCCGCCGTAGTCCACGCCCAAAGCCTGCCGGACGCTTTTGGGAACGGTCGTCTGGCCCTTGGCGGTAATTGTGCTTTCTTCTTTAAGCATCACGCCCATGGTTTGGCT
>NZ_JBKBHZ010000032.1:0-1052 GCF_046299655.1 Thermosynechococcus sp. | reverse complement strand
GCGTTACCACGGGGGAGTACCTCTTCTGGGAAGACAAAGTTTTCATGGGGTTGGTCTTGGGGCGCCATCCAAGCACGGATGCCCTCGTTCAAGAGCAGGTTCTTCGTGTAGAACGTCTCAAACTCAGGGTCTTCCGCTGCCCGAATCTCCTGCGAAATGAAGTCATAGGACCGCAGGTTCAGCGCCAGACCCACCACGCCAATCGCACTCATCCACAGCCCCGTCACGGGCACAAACAACATGAAAAAGTGCAACCAGCGCTTGTTCGAGAAGGCAATCCCAAAAATTTGGCTCCAGAAACGGTTCGCCGTCACCATCGAGTAGGTCTCTTCCGCTTGGGTGGGATTGAAGGCACGGAAGGTGCTGGCGCCTTCCCCATCTTGGAAAAGGGTGTTCTCCACTGTGGCACCGTGGATGGCACACAACAGCGCACCCCCCAGCACTCCCGCTACCCCCATCATGTGGAAGGGGTTCAAGGTCCAGTTGTGAAACCCTTGGAAAAACAGCAGGAAGCGGAAGATGGCCGCAACGCCAAAGCTAGGAGCAAAGAACCAACTGGATTGCCCCAAGGGGTAGATGAGGAAGACGCTCACAAAGACGGCAATCGGCGCACTAAAGGCAATGGCGTTGTAGGGACGCACACCCACCAAGCGGGCAATTTCAAACTGCCGCAGCATGAAGCCAATGAGGCCAAAGGCGCCATGGAGGGCAATAAAGGTCCACAGACCGCCCAGTTGGCACCAGCGGGTGAAGTCCCCTTGGGCTTCAGGACCCCAAAGGAGCAGCAGGGAGTGCCCCATGCTGTTGGCGGGGGTGGAAACGGCAACGGTGAGGAAGTTGCAGCCTTCGAGGTAGCTGGAGGCAAGGCCATGGGTGTACCAGGAGGTCACAAAGGTGGTACCGGTCAGCCAGCCACCAAGGGCAAGGTAGGCACAGGGAAACAGTAGGATGCCTGACCAGCCGACAAAGACAAATCTGTCACGTTTAAGCCAGTCGTCGAGGATGTCGAACCATCCCCGCTCCGCTGGCGCTCGTCCAATCGCGATCGTCAT
>NZ_JBKBHZ010000031.1:0-1082 GCF_046299655.1 Thermosynechococcus sp. | reverse complement strand
ATCCATATCGGCGCGAATTGCCAGCACCGGCCCCGGTCGCGTGCCTGGAATCAACGCTTCAATTCCCGTTTGGGCAATGCCTGTGCGATGCTGAATGCCCCATTGCCGCAGTTTTTCACTGACAAAGGCCGCCGTCCCGTGCTCCTGAAAGCCCAATTCCGGGCGCTGGTGCAAATAGCGCCGCCACTGCACAAGTTCGGGCTGGAGGGCAGCGACCTCTGGACGCAGTTTGCAGCTCAGTTGCGGGAGATGAAAAGCCATTGAGGCAACAGTGCGATGGAGCTAAGACCTGATCTCTAGCATAAACGAACGATGTCTCCTTGAAAGTTTCCATTAGTTTCCATTAGTTTTCATTGATTCGGCTGGGAAAGGCTCCCAGCACTCACATTTTCGTGGTCACAGTTTATGACCCCGCACAGTTTCCATTGATTCGGCTGGGAAAGGCTCCCAGCACGTGTAGCGTATTGCAACGGACTGAATCCACTGCCGAAGTTTCCATTGATTCGGCTGGGAAAGGCTCCCAGCACCTGCTGGGAAAAGCAATACGCATCATAAGTTTGGAGGTTTCCATTGATTCGGCTGGGAAAGGCTCCCAGCACTCTAAGCTCGAAGAAGCTGTTAAAGAATTCAGGCCGGTTTCCATTGATTCGGCTGGGAAAGGCTCCCAGCACGTAGAGAACGGCAACAGGCGAGCCAAGAGGGTAACGTTTCCATTGATTCGGCTGGGAAAGGCTCCCAGCACACCTGCTGCAGAACCCGCGCCTACTCCTACTGCTACGTTTCCATTGATTCGGCTGGGAAAGGCTCCCAGCACATGACGCTCGCAAATGCCTTGCTGCCATGCAAGGGTTTCCATTGATTCGGCTGGGAAAGGCTCCCAGCACCTACACCCTCGAAGAGTTCTTCGAGGTGATCGATGGGGTTTCCATTGATTCGGCTGGGAAAGGCTCCCAGCACATACTACCGAGAAGGGGGCAAAACTAAATCCAAATAGGTTTCCATTGATTCGGCTGGGAAAGGCTCCCAGCACGGAATGTGTATTATCAATACCTGAAAATACTACTGTTTCCATTGATTCGGCT
>NZ_JBKBHZ010000030.1:0-1156 GCF_046299655.1 Thermosynechococcus sp. | reverse complement strand
AGGCACTCATTTTCAGATACGTTTAGAAACCACTTAAGTGTGCTCAACGCCTTACGGCATCAGAGGTAGAGGCACACACAGCCCCTGCACGTTCAGTCGTGTACCAGCAGTGCTCAACGCCTTACGGCATCAGAGGTAGAGGCACAAGCGATCGCCACCCAGTTCAAGACCGACGCCATGTGCTCAACGCCTTACGGCATCAGAGGTAGAGGCACATCGAACTTTGCCCCGGTGAAACAAATGCGGTATCGTGCTCAACGCCTTACGGCATCAGAGGTAGAGGCACACTCTTCTACGTTGATCGGCTTCTAACCTCTTAAGTGCTCAACGCCTTACGGCATCAGAGGTAGAGGCACGAATCGGGCTCAGCGAGAAAGGCGAAGACAAGAAGGTGCTCAACGCCTTACGGCATCAGAGGTAGAGGCACATTCCGGTGCCTCTGATTATCCGGGCAGTCTGCGGCCGTGCTCAACGCCTTACGGCATCAGAGGTAGAGGCACGCGCTGGCCGGCGATCGGGTAACCTGCCCTCAGGTGCTCAACGCCTTACGGCATCAGAGGTAGAGGCACCAAATCAACGGCCCTGGCCACGTCTTGATCGAGAAGTGCTCAACGCCTTACGGCATCAGAGGTAGAGGCACGTACTGTACCCCTGCCACCCCAGCTTCAGACAAGGTGCTCAACGCCTTACGGCATCAGAGGTAGAGGCACCTTAGAGATGCTCTAGGTGTTTCTACTCTTGTCGCCGTGCTCAACGCCTTACGGCATCAGAGGTAGAGGCACATGCATCCCGGAATTCTTCTTTACTTACTAGCCATTGTGCTCAACGCCTTACGGCATCAGAGGTAGAGGCACTCAAGCTCTATCAATCAAACCGTGCTCTGTTTCAGTGCTCAACGCCTTACGGCATCAGAGGTAGAGGCACTGCTGGTACACGACTGAACGTGCAGGGGCTGTGTGCGTGCTCAACGCCTTACGGCATCAGAGGTAGAGGCACTTTCGCTGGTAATACCAAGCGCGTCGAATTCGTCCGTGCTCAACGCCTTACGGCATCAGAGGTAGAGGCACAGCGGCACTCTAGAATTACCTCTAGGACTAGCTTAGCACACCTTGTTTTCAAGCACCTCCCGTGCTTGATTTTTTGGTGGCTGTAAAAT
>NZ_JBKBHZ010000029.1:0-2118 GCF_046299655.1 Thermosynechococcus sp. | reverse complement strand
GACAAGCTCTTCATTGCTGCCAATAACTTTGCCGGGCGTGAACTGCGCTTTAGTGTGGTTCGCTATGGCAATGTTATGGGATCACGCGGGTCTGTGATTCCCTTTTTCCTGAAAAAACGCTGTGAAGGTTGCCTACCGATTACGGATCCGGCAATGACTCGCTTCAATATCTCCCTTCAGGAGGGGGTTGAAATGGTGCTGTGGGCACTGGAAAACAGTTGGGGAGGTGAAATTTTTGTGCCCAAAATTCCCTCCTATCGCATTCTGGATGTAGCAGAGGCGATTTGTCCTGACTGCGAGCAGGCGATCGTTGGCATCCGACCCGGAGAAAAAATCCATGAGGAGATGATTACCACCTCCGATTCCTATACCACAGTTGACTTAGGCAAGTACTATGCCATTTTGCCCACCCAAGGACGTTTCACCATCGAGGAGTACTGCGCCAAAACGGGCGCAACGCGGGTCAAGCCGGGCTTTAGCTACAATTCAGGGAGTAACGATTGCTTTCTGACGGTAGAGGAGCTACGCACCCTGATTCGCCAGCACGTTGACCCCAACTTTATTCCAGGCAGAGGGTAAATGATCACCATTCCCTACGGTCGCCAAGACATTACTCCAGAGGATATTGCCGCTGTTGTTGAGGTATTGCAGTCGGATTGGCTGACCCAAGGCCCCAAGATTCCCGAATTTGAAGCAGCCCTGGCTAGGTATTGCGGTGCGCGGTACGCTGTGGTGGTGAGTAGTGCTACAGCAGCCCTTCACCTTGCCTGCATTGCCGCGGGTCTAAGGGAGGGCGATCGCCTATGGACATCCCCGATTACCTTTGTTGCCTCTGCTAACTGTGGCCTCTACTGCGGTGCCACGGTGGACTTTGTCGATATTGACCCCCACACCTACAATCTCAGTGTCTCTGCTCTTGCCAAAAAACTAGAAATCGCAGAAAAGCAGGGTACTCTCCCCAAAGTTGTCATTCCCGTTCACCTTGCCGGCCAATCCTGCGAGATGGCGGCTCTAGCGGAACTGGCTCAGACCTATGGCTTTACCCTCATTGAAGATGCCTCCCATGCCATTGGCGGTCAGTACCGCGGCCGACCCATTGGCTGCTGTGAATTCTCGACCATGGCCGTCTTTAGCTTTCACCCGGTGAAAATCATCACCACCGGTGAGGGGGGCGCTATTCTCACGAATGATCCAGACCTCTATCAGCGCCTCATCCGTCTGCGCAGCCACGGCATCACCCGCGATCCGCAGCAAATGGCGGGTGAGTCCCATGGTCCTTGGTATTACCAACAACTGGAATTGGGTTTTAACTACCGCATGACCGACCTCCAAGCCGCCCTTGGCCTCCAGCAACTCCAGCGCTTGGATGAGTTTGTCGAACGGCGTCGCCTTTTAGCCCAACGCTATCATCAATATCTGGCTGATCTGCCTGTTACCCTGCCCTTTCAGCATCCCGATACCCGCTCCAGTTGGCACCTGTATATTATTCGCCTCAAGCGGGAGCGGATTCGGATGTCCCATCGCGAAGTCTTTGAAGCCCTTCGTGCCCTTGGCATTGGGGTGAATCTCCACTACATTCCTGTCCATACCCAGCCCTACTATCGGCAATTAGGTTTTCAATGGGGAGATTTTCCTAACGCCGAAGCCTACTACCAAGAAGCAATTAGCTTACCCCTGTACTATGGACTGACCTTTGCTCAGCAGGATCAAGTGATTCAAACTCTCAAACACGTCTTGGCTTAGGACGGTGATTCCAACCGCTGCTCCCTTAGAATTGGAGATAGCTAACGTAGAAACATCTCATGGAGCAGGCAGAGATTATTGCCCTTATTCAGCGGGAGTTGCCTCGGCTCATCGCTCAAGACCCCAGCCTGAGGGACTTTGTGCTGCGCACGGTTTCAGAACTATACGTTCCTCGGCGGGAGGCAGATATTAAATTTGATCGCATCCTAGATGAGCTGCGGCGCGATCGCGAGGAACAGGCGCGCCGCTGGGAGGAACAAGCCCGTCGTTGGCACGAACAAGATCGCAAGTGGGAAGAACAAGTCCGCCGCTGGCACGAGCAAGATCGCAAATGGGAAGAACAAGTCCGCCGCTGGCACGAGCAAGATCGCAAAT
>NZ_JBKBHZ010000028.1:0-5324 GCF_046299655.1 Thermosynechococcus sp. | reverse complement strand
AGGAGCCACCAAAAAAGAGGTTAGACAGTAGCAGCACAACACCCGCTGCCACTGCAATCTGGACACCTGTTTCCACCACCTGCTGCCATTGCTCAGCTTGCTTGGCATCTTCCCTTTCTTTGATAGCCATCAGCAAAAAGAACTGATCCTCATCGCTCAGTTGTCGAATAAACCCTTCAGAAAGCAGTTCTAAAAATACTCAATCCGTTCACGAATGTAATTGGATTGTGTGGCTAAGCGTTGCTCTTTCTGACGAAAGGCCTGATTTTTTGCAAATTCGATTTCTGTTTTAACCGAACAAAGAAATTTGTATTGGCGATGACTCACTGTTTTTGTAAACAAGTAGGCCAACATTGCCCAAAAACAAAAGCAGGACCATAAAAAGGCAAAAAGGCCAATTAAGCCGCCAATGGAGGTCATGGCCAGCCCAATCAATCCTAAAATTAAGTTCTCAATGATTTTTCCCATTTTTGGGAAGAATCGAGGGCTGTCAAGTCATCAACGCTCAGCCCATGAGCAGCCAACTTTTGTCGCTGTTGCTTCTCGATCTCCCCAATGACTTGCTGATACTCTTGCTCAATGAGCGATCGCTCCCTTTCCAAACGACGACCAACAGCCTCCATGCGAATGGGATCAAAAATCGGCAGCGATTCTTCAACCTCTAGATCCCATCGCTCAGAGTCTATCTCCTCTAGTACTGCCCTATCTGCATGCTCCATGAGATAAGCATAGGCCTCGTTAATTTGCTTGAAGTGCTCCTCGACGATTTGCCGCGCCTTTTTGGGGGTCTCAGGGGGCAGCTTATCAGGATGACACTCAAGGCAAAGGCGGCGATAGGCTTCCTTGATCTCTGCTTTGGAGGCTCCCGGCTGCAAGCCTAGAATCTCGTAATAGTGGGTCATGGTTTCTTTGGTATTAGGCTCAACGTAAACAGCTCAAGAGGACTTGAAAGGAAATAGCTGTGAGAGCTGTGAGCATCTTTTACATTTTTTACATTCATTCAAGTGTTTCAAAAACTTCAGTCGTGGATCCTTATTCACCCCAAAAATCGTAATGACTTGATATTCCCCTAAGTTAGAAACCCAGACCGGCGAGGGTTTGCCAGTGGAACCACAGAGGTTTTCGTCGTAGTTACTATTCAGCTTGAGACTGCGATCGTGAAGGAGTGCGAGGCCACAGGGTTTTTCTCCCTCGGGTTCCCCACTGCAAACAAGGATACGGCAGTTTTTATCGGCAACTTCTTCCCATTGGTTAGTATTAACAGTGCCAACGGATAACAGTTGAGTAGGGTTGATTTGGTGATTACTCAGCTGACTTAAGGCTTCATAAAACCCTTGAAGTCGCTCTTGAAATTTTTGTTTAAATTCCTCGGCACTCTCGGGGAGTTCCCAAAAGGCATCCTCATTTTCAGGAATCAGATCAGAGCCTCGCCACCACGGCGGTTGCTCACGCTCTCGCTTTTGACGAGAGTAGCAAGGCCGACGTGCCCCTTGACCAATACCACCTAGGTGAAACATCAGCCACACTAAATTTGTTGCCAATTTTGCTAAAGTTTCCTTTTCAGGATCAGGAACTTCTGGGGAATAGTCCAACACGAGCATCCCCTTTTCTTCACCGCAGGGATCATTTTTACCTTTTTGATTGGGGCGAGTTACTTCACCGTTGAACACCCTTACCCGCAGATAGCCATGCTGGGGCTGAGGCTGAATTGCACCGAAAATTTTTCCTTCCAACGACTTCACTTCACCTGAAGACAGAACCCCGCGGGCAAAGACACGAAACCAGTAGCGCAGCATTGACTTAAAGGCTGTGGGACGCACCTCGGCCTCTAGCTGCCCCCGCATCTCCCATTCTTTTTTTTCGTCGTTCCATTTCCACGACGTAAATTTTTGGCAACCGTGGATCAGTTGGCCTTGAACTGTAAAATTCACGCTAAAGAAGCCGTGCTCAAATGATTTTGTGAATTCTGTGGATTCTACTAAAACACCATAGCCTGTATTGACTTGAGAACCAATGCCTTGCTTCAGACCAAGGATTAACCACTCTTTTACTCTTTCCAAAATGTCACGAGAGACGCCATCTCTCGGTCGCAGGCCGATGAGGAATGAAACTCCTCGCAGAGAGAAGAACACATTAGGATTCGCTTTGTACTTGAGAGAGTCTCTTTCCCATGACCAAAGGTTGTTAGCGATATCACACGCTAGTCCCCCATTGGGTAAGGGGTAGGCATCAGAGTCTTCTTTCCATGACCAAAGGTTGTTAGCGATATCACACGCTAGTCCCCCATTCTTTTGTTTGGGTAAGGGGTAGGCATCAAGGAAAATAATTTTGCCTGCTTGATCGGCCTGTGCTGCCTCTAGAGAACCAAAGTACTTGGCAACTTCTGTTTCCGATCGCAATTCTCGCAAGGCTTGGGCACGCGCCACACCCCGCAATGTACTAGAGGGAATATAGGGAATTCCTAAGTTATCGAAGGCCGGCAAAAGCATACTTTCAGGACCCCGCTGGCCACCAACACGGATGCGCCATGGGCAGGTGACTTCAAAGCAGTTCTCTGCACCGGCAATGTCGCGAGTTCGCTGTGTTAAAACCTCCAAGCGAGCAGTATAGTCACCTTTCTCTGCCTTTGTGACTAATTGAACTTTTGTGTCATCTTTTTTTGTGCCATCTTCGGTTGGGCTATCGGGCGATCGCATCCAGCGCAGGTATTCAACAAAGCCAGCACTTGAATTAGGTTCAGGATTGGGATCAAGGGGATGTCCTAACCAAGGCGAGGGAGGGGGCTGATTGCTCTTCCCGTGGTTACCCCCACCCTTACCTGTACCACGGGGAGGATTGCCGGACTTTCCTGAATTTGGGCGCTGCGTTGCTTTGTTGGTGGTGGGGCGCTGTAGGGCTGGATTTTCAGAGGTCATTTTGCGGTGCTCCTATTCTTCACCTTTGATGTCGGCGTAGAGGGCAGTTGTCCAGAAGCTAAATTCACGGGCAATTTGTAATCCCAAGCCCGTTAGGCCAAGATAGGACTCTGTGTCGAGGTCCTTCAGGGTGTCCAAGCCTTTGGCATTCGCCAAATTCTCAACATGCGCTATTTTCTCAAGGACACGGAAAAAAGCTTCGACAACGTCTTTCTTTCCCTCTTGACTGAGGGCTGCTTCTTCTGCTTTGAGGCGCATGAGTCCCCAAGTGGCGAGGTAGGTGTAAAGTTCAACGGCTTGGCTTTTTTGCTCCCGCAGCTGAGTGTCATCCCCAGTTTTCTGCCGCAGTTCGTTCAAGGCTTCATAGACAGGCTGTGCCATTGTGCGTGGATCGAAGGCCATAGCTAGCTCCTAGGAGTTACAACAAGTTTGACAAAGCCTCGGCCAAGACTTTCTTGACCGCCAATTTGCAGAATTGGATAGCTATCAAAAACATCCTGTAGGTCGCTTTTGGCTTTGGTGGCTGCCCCATTCAGTTGGGCAACGGTACCCCACGGGAAGTACATCAGCGTGTCGGGAGGAATGGCCTCTTCGTAGCGAAAGCCCCCCTCAACGGTTTTGTGTTCGTTGAGTTTCACTTTTACCTGTCGCCAGAGGCTGGTTTCAATCAGGGTTTTGCAGTGTTGATCCGGTAGAACCAAGACCCGATTAATTTGGGTTTCCTTACAGATGGGAACCCACTCTTCCCAGTTATTCCAAGGCGCGAGTTGGTCGTGTTTCAGAATTGCATCTTTGAGATAGATAGGTTTGTTGTCGCCTAAACTGGTGCTGTAGGGAGCAACTGTCTCCAAGGACTGACCCGTGAGGCGTTGCCAGCGGTGCAGTAGCATTGGGCAACTAATCCAGATCACACCATGACTCAGGGAAGGGACGGGAACCCACAGAAGTAAGCCATCCCCCACCCACACTTGGCCTTGGGTGAGGTTGGTGTTTTCACCGCCCATAACATCTTCAATGGTATTGCCCCAGAGACGGTTGCGTTTTTGTTGTGAAGTACTGGCGCGCAGCCGACCCCGAATGGTACTGGAGGGAATATAAGGCAGCTCGGTGTGGGATTCCCTTGCAATGCCAAGCAGGTTCCCTTCTTGGGTCGTGCCGCCTGTGTGCAGGGGAGAGAGCAGATAAAGGTAAGCAATGTCAAACATCATCAATCACCACTATGAGGTCAACGTGTATCAGTGCTCACATGTTTATCCATTGGACTTGCGCAAGTTATGCAGTGCCCCAAAGTAGTTGGCCATAGTGAAGTTTTTCAAAGGTGGTACGGGCTTTGGCGGCCACACCACTGAGGAGTTGCTGAGGTCGAGGAGTTGGGGGCTGTTCAAAGTAGTAGAGGGTGCCCGCTGGCACATAAGCACGCTGCACGGAATAACTGACCTGAGTGTGGCCACTGCGGCGGGTGACGGTACTGATACCACCGGCCACAAGGGGGCGATCGCCCACGACGCCCATAAGGTCTTGCCAGTCATGGGGATAAAGACTATAAAGGGGCATTCCTTCAACTGCTTGGGCTAGCCCTGGCGTCAGCACATAGGCCAAGGTTTCCTGACCTGTGCCCTGAAATGCTGTCAAAGCTTTTAGGGGATTTTCGTTGAGGGGCTGCACTTGAGCATGGTGACCCTCGCCCCCAAGGCGGACAACCCCTTTTAGATTGGCGACGCTCATACCTGCCACCAATCCCCAGCCGGGACGCAGTCGGTTGGCCACTTCCGTAAAGTAGCCTGCTTCTTCCTCCACATTGCGACTTTCGATTTGCATTTTGATGTGGGGAAGAACTTGACTAGACCAAGGCAGAGAGTGGAAATGCTCTTGGGGCTTGAGTTCGCAGAAGTTTCCCTGTAAATAGAGCACAAGCGCATCCAAGCGCATTAGGGGAGCCGGGCGGCCTTGGAGTTGTTCATTCTCCGCCAGTGCAGGCTCGACGATTGGGCGCAGTTTCCCCGGCAGAGGGTGGCAAATATACTGCCAAGCGGGGTCAGTGGTGGGAGCCGGTTGCAGGCGGGCAAATCCCTTGACTGTGCTCAGGTCGGCCGGATCGTTCATATCGGCTTTTTCGTTGCTTTTCGAGCCGACACAGACTAAATCCTTGGGCGAAGCAACCCACACCTGATTTTTGTCATCAATGAGGAAAGGCCCCATAAACTCCAAATCTTGACGACGCTCTTGGTAGGGGGGACACAGGGAGCGCAGCGCTTGAAAGACGGTAATCGGCAATGGCGGAAAGAGACTTTTTGCCCAAGACCCTTCACCCGGTTGAAAGGGACGGGAATCGCGAAAGAAGAGGACATCAAGAGGGTCAAGGCGATACCAGTGTAGGTTATCCATAAGGTGAATCTCCAAGAGTTACTC
>NZ_JBKBHZ010000027.1:0-10199 GCF_046299655.1 Thermosynechococcus sp. | reverse complement strand
GCACCTACTTCTTTATCAACAACCCCTTCATTGTGCCCTATGCGATGAACTTCCTAGGTGGTGCCGGTGCTGCCATTCAGTGGAATCCCAAGGAAGGTCCCTTTACGGTGCGTGCTCTCTACCTCGCAGGTGAAGCAAACCGAGCAGCTGCGGGCATTGTTCCACCAAGTCCCGGTGGTGGCTTTGGTGGTGACCCCTTCCAAACTTCACTAGAGCTAGAGTATGCCAACAAATTTGGTGGTGGTAAGAATAGCTATGCTGTTCGGCTGCAGGGTACCTACTCTAAAACCTATGGGATTGAAGCCCGCTCAGGTGGTCTCAACTTTGAGCTAAATCTTGGCCGTTTCGGTATCTTTGGGCGTGCAGGGGTTGCTGATATTCCCAGCAGCTACTTCCCCAATGTTTCTCCATTGCCCTTTTCTACGCCGGGGGATCCCTCTGGCATGACAGCCTACAACTTTATGGCCGGTATTGGTTATAAAGATTTGCTGGTGCCAGGGTCGGTGTTGGCAGTGGCAGCGGGTGCACCGTTTATCAACGATGCGCCCAATTTCAATTTCGGTAATAACGCCACCCAAGTCAACGTAGAGGCCTTCTACAAGTTCCCCATTAGCGATAACATCAGCATCACGCCGATCTTTACGGCAATCATCAACCCCAACAACATTAATGGGGGTGGGGCTATCTCCGGTCAGCCAATTCTCCAGGGCGTGATTCGGACAACGTTCACGTTCTAGGGGGGGTGAGCTTACCCTCCCATGAGTCCCTCTCCCCTAGGGAGGGGGCTTTTTTATGCACTTTACTATTCTTTGTGAAAGTTATTAATTTTTCTGAAGTTTTCTTTCATCTTTTCGCTAGGGCAGCTTAACATAGTTCAATCAGTAGTCTTCTTAGGCCTGATTCTCGGTTCAGGATTCTTGAATATCGTAACTAGTACTGGCACAAATTGCTGGCTGCTGCCGACATTGCACGAGACTTCGGTGGGGTTGGCAGCTTGGAGGTTGATATGATGACAGCAGATCGCGCTTTTAGTGGCGGGGGAGAAACGCTGCAGCCCGAACAATTGCTCCGACAGCTCAGCACTTCAGGAGGCACAGGTTGCTTCAAGGTGACTGTGAAGGAGCAGCAGTGGTTCCTTTACTTTGATCAAGGAAGTCTTATTTACGCGACCCACACGATTGAGCCGGGCGATCGCTTTGAGCGTCATTTACGGCAACTGAGTCACAGTGTTCCTGTCCTGAATCGCGAGTTGCGTACCCAAGTTCGCCAACAGTGGGAACAGGCCAATACCCCCACCCCCATCTATGAGTATGAGAGTTTGCACTGGCTGCTGAGGCAAAAATGGATTACCCCAGCGCAGTTTAGCCAGCTTGTGAAGGGTCTGATCCTTGAGGTGCTGGAGTCGTTTTTACATCTCAAGAGCGGTCACCATCAACTGGTGCCCTATGTCGAAGTGCCAGTTGTTAGCCGCTTTGATGCCGCTGAGTTGATTCAAGAGTGCAAATTACGAATTCAACAGTGGCTGAGCCTTGGTCACAAAATTGACTCCCCTTTTCAGCGCCCCTACTTCTTTAGCGGTGCCCAGCTCAATTTAACCCCAGAGAAGCAACAACGCTTGGGGTCTATGTTGCGGGGCTTCAGCTTTCGCCATCTGGCAGTGCTCATGAACCAGAATGAAATTGCCTTGGTGCGTAGCCTCTTGCCATTGATTGAGAAAGGAGCTGTAGTCGTTCGGGAGCCGCAACACCCCTTTAATTTGCTGCCTAGTTTTGACGCCAGTTTGTGGCAGGAGACCACACCGACAGTGGCAGAGGAAAGCGGTGATTTAGGCAGTGGCTTTTTTACCTCCAAGGTGCCGCACCGCACCTATCGGATTGTCTGTATTGATGACAGTCCAACCATGCTCAAGGAGATGAAGCGGTTTTTGGCGGATGATGCCTTTGAGGTCATTGCCCTCAATGATTCTGTGAAAGCTTTGATGGAGGTGATGCGGCTTAATCCCGATCTCATCTTGCTCGATGTGGGCATGCCCAGCATTGATGGTTATAAGTTTTGTAAAGTCATTCGCAACCATGAGCGCCTTAAGTCGGTGCCCATCATTATGGTGACAGGGAAGACTGGACTGATTGATCGCGCCAAAGCGCGCCTTGTGGGGGCAACGGACTATATGACAAAGCCGTTTACTCAGGAACAGTTGCTCAAAATGGTCTTTCAGTACCTGACCTAGAAGGCAGTATATTGGCATTACAGGCTATTGAAAAGGGGGCTGCAAAAAGATGACAAAAGTTTTAGTTGTCGAAGATGTGCCTTCGGAAATGGCGCTCATTAGCTCAATGTTAAGGGAGTTAGGCTATACGGTCATTGAGGCACTGGGGGCAAAGGAAGCCCTGGAAAAGGTGAACCAACACCAACCAGATGTGGTTGTCACTGACGTGGTGATGCCTGAGATGAGCGGGTTTGAGCTATGCCGCGCCCTCAAGAAAAATACGGCAACGGAAAAACTGCCGGTGGTGGTCTGTAGCTCAAAAAATCAGGAGCTAGACCGTCTCTGGGCGATGAAACAGGGGGCAGATGCCTATGTCACGAAGCCCTTTACCCGTGAGGATCTGTTGCGGGCACTGAAGTCGGTGGTGGCCTAGGGATGGTGGGGATAGCACCTTGGTTGCATGAGAATGGAGGGCAGCGCGATCGCCCCCAAGGAGCGCCCTATTTGCGTTTGGTTGTCCACGACCACCTAAGGGCATTGCTGCCGATGACCGAGCTGCAGCAGGTGGTGGTGATCCCATCGCAACAGCTCACGGTGATTCCCAATATGCCGCCAGTGGTGATGGGGCTGCTGAACTTTCGCAACCGCATTGTTTGGGTGCTCGATTTAGCCCATTTGCTGGATTTGGAGCCGCTGGATTTGCGTCTGGCAATGTTGACGATCGCCCTGCTCCAAACCCCTGAGGGATACCTAGGATTGGCGCTACGGCAGGTACGGGGCATTGTCCGTCTTCCAGACAGCGCGATTCAATCCCCAGTGGGTACGGTGAGGGCAGCCCTTGTTCCCTACCTTAGGGGGTGCTGCCGTCTCGATCAGGAGTTGTTTTTTATCCTTGATGGAGGGGCGATCGCTAGACAGTGTTGGACACAGGCTGTTCCTGTCGAAGCTCCCTAAGCTGACTGTGACTCTTGTTTAGAGGGATGAACGATGACTACTGCCAAACCCCCCATTGACCTACCGCCTTTACCCCCCTCGGTTCTCAACTACCAACTTGAACCCGAGGCAACACCCTCTCCCGCCGCAGCGACCTCTCCCGCAAGCGAGTCACCCCCCCCTGCCGCCCCACCCCCCAAAAAGCGCGGCAGTCTGCGGGCAAAGCTGACCCTAGGGGCGATCGCTATGGCCACTGCACCGCTGCTGATCGGTGGATTGGCAACAATCGTCACCTTGCGGCAGGCGGCGATTCGTGAAGTGCTGGAGGCGCAAGCTCAGGAGGCAAAGGTCACTGCAATAGAATTCAGTAATTATCTGAACGAACGACTAGGGGATGTCAAACTACAGAGCTACGAGCTGCAGTTGAACTTCGCAGGGGAGCTTCAACAGCGCAATCGGGCAGTCCTCTCGTCCCTCATGGGAAAAATTGTTGAAAGTTATTCTGTTTACGATAGCGCTGCTATTATTGCCAATGATGGCCGCGGCACCCTCCTTGGCCAATCGGATTTGGACAATCCGCTCCCAGAGAATGTTTTGCAGCGGCAATCCTATTTTCAGTTGGCCGTAAAAACTCAGCAACCTGTCCTCATCCTTGAACCCACCCTCTCTGTTTCTCAGAAGCCCCTTAGCCTATTTGTAGCGGCGCCAGTTCTAGATGCCAAAAGCAAGCGGGTTGTAGCCGTCCTGCGGCTGCGCATGCCTACCCCTAACTTGAGAAGCTTTCTGCAAAAAGTAACGCGCCACGATTCTGCCCACCAATCCTACTTGGTGGATCGCCAAGGTCGGGTGATTGTTTCCACTGTGGCAGAAGCAGAGGGCACACTCCTACAGACCCGCTTTCCCCAGCTCGGTGCTCAAGGCGTAGTCCGGCAGCAGTTGGACAACACAAGGGTGATAGCGTCTGCCCACGTTCTTCCTTCCCCTTTTAAGAGTGTTGTCTTGACGGTGGATGAGAGCAGTGCCCTACAAACAGTGCAAATAGCCACTTGGGCAATCACCTTAAGTGGGTTTGTCTTCCTGTGCTTGACGGCGGCAGTTGCGGCCTATCTCAGCCGCCGCGGAGTCCAGCCGCTGGTGCGTTTAACTCAGACGATTGAGGAGATAGGTGCCGGCAATTTTGACATCCACTTGCCAGTGACAGGGAATGATGAACTCACCACCCTAAGCGAAAGCATCAACCAAATGTCCGCTCAGCTACGGACTTCTTTGAGTCGAATCCAAGCGGATGCCCAAGAGGCGGCTTTGCTGCGGGATGCCTTTCTGCGGTTGGGTCAAAAGTCGCAGTGTCAAGAGGTTCTTGAGGAGGCGTTGGCCGTCGGACGGGAATTATTGGCCTGCGATCGCGTGATTTTCTACGAATTCGACGAGAACTTTGTGGGTCGCGTGGTGGCCGAATCGGTAGCCGAGGGTTGGCCAAAGGCTCTAGACCGCGTCATTGATGACCCCTGTTTCCGCCAACACTGGGTTGACGCCTACCGCAGGGGACGGGTACAGGCCACCGCCGATATTTTCCAAGCGGGTTTGACAGAATGCCACTTGAACCAACTGCGACCCCTCCAGGTGCGCGCCAACTTGGTGGTGCCGGTGCGGGTTGGGGAGACTCTTTTGGGCTTGCTCATTGCCCACCAATGTTCAGGCCCGCGGCAATGGCAGCAGGTGGAAATCGATAACTTTTCGCAGTTGGCTTCGCAAGTGGGGACAGTGTTGGAGCGGCAAATCTTTCTGCAGGAAGCCATCCAAGCACAACAGAAGGCGCAGCAACTGGCGCAGCAGCAAAAAGAGCGCAGCGATCGCATTCAGCAGCAGTTGATCCAACTCTTGGCGGAAGCGGAGGCGGCTGCCCAAGGGGATCTCACCGTGCGAGCCGACATTACCGCCGATGAGGTGGGAACCGTAGCGGACATCTTCAATGCCCTCATTGAAGGGTTACGGGATTTGGTGCTGCGGGTAAAGGCAACCACCGAGAGCGTCAATAGCGCTCTTCTGAACAATGACCAAGCAATGCAGGGCTTGGTGGAGGAAGCTGTCCGTCAAGGGAAAAAAGTCGAACGGCTGCTGGAATCGGCAGAGGAAATGCTGGCTTCCATTCAGGATGTAGCTAAAAGTGCCCAAACGGCTGCTGAAGTGGCTCGTGAAGCCAGCGATCGCGCCCTCAAGGGTGGGCAAACCATGGATAAAACCGTGGAAAGTATTCTGCAACTGCGGGAAACCATTGCCGAAACTGCCAAGAAGGTAAAACGCCTTGGGGAATCCTCACAACAAATTTCAAAGGTTGTCTCTCTCATTAACCAGATTGCCTTACAAACCAACCTCTTGGCCATTAATGCCAGCATTGAAGCCGCCCGTGCGGGGGAAGAGGGGCGCGGCTTTGCGGTGGTGGCTGAAGAGGTGGGTGAATTGGCGGCGCGCTCAGCCGCGGCCACCCGCGAGATTGAGCAAATCATCGAGACCATCCAACAGGAAACCCAAGCGGTGGTGAGTGCAATGGAAGCGGGAACAGCCCAGGTGGTGGAAGGAACCCACTTAGTTGAAGAAGCAAAAGACAATCTCCAAGAAATTGTTGCCGAATCCCAACGAATTGATAACCTCGTCAGCTCGATTTCGCAGGCCACCATTTCCCAAACCCGCACCTCAGAATTGGTAGGTATCCTAATGCGGGAAATTGCCAAGGTGTGGACAGAGCTTTCGGGGACAGCCAACCACATCTCTGACTCACTGCAAGCAACCGCTCAGGCCGCCCGCCAGCTTCAGGAGTCTGTGAATGTCTTTAAGGTCGGCGCCGAGGAGTAATCATGGCAGCCGCCGGCCCCGATGAACTAATTCGGTTTCAGTTTCTAGAGGAGGCACAGGACTACTGCCAAACCATAGAGGCAGGGCTATTGACCTTTCCCTGTTCTTCTGAGGAAATGGATCGCATTCTGCGGGCGGCCCATTCCATCAAAGGGGGCGCGGCGATGATGGGCTTTAGCTCCCTCAGTGAACTGGCGCATCGCCTTGAGGATTTCTTCAAGGTTTTGAAAGCGCGCCCCTGCGACGATCTGGGAGTGCAACACCTTCTGCTGAAAGCGGTGGATCAACTGCAAGGGGTGATTACCCTCCATCGCCAAGGGGTTGAACCCAATGAGGGTTGGTGGCGCACCCAAGTGGAGCCGATTTTGGAGCCACTACAGGAACGGTTGGGGAATCCGACGGCGGAGGATGATCTCGCCCTCCTCAGCAGTGACGATGGCCAGAAAATGCGGGTGGTGCTCTTTGAAACAGAGGTGGAGGCCTGTCTGCAACGCCTAGAAACCGTGCTGCAAACCCCCGCTCAGCCTTGCCTGAAAGAGGAGCTGGCGATCGCTGCCCAAGAACTGGAAGGCCTGGGGCAAATGCTCGAGCTGCCTCAATTTGCTGAATTTTGTGCCTCCGTCAGTGCCTATCTGGAGCAACCCAACTGTGATGTGAGCCAAGCCGCTGCCCACATTATCCAGCAGTGGCGGCGCTGCCAAGCCCTCGTGATCACCGGTCAACTGGAGGCTCTGCCCACGCGCTTGGAACTCCCTGAAACCCCCAATGGCAAGGAGGACAATGAGCAAACCATTATTGATTTACCCCTGGCAGACCTGAATCAAGAACTCGGGGTCGAGGACTTTGCCAGTGCTGACGTTGAATCTTTCTCCTTTGAGGATTTCCTGTCCTCTGCCCCAGAGGCTGAGCCAACCCCTGTGGCTCCCCCGCCCCAACCCCCAGAACCTCAGGAAATGACCGTGCGGGTGCCGGGGCATCAGTTGGATCACCTCAGCGATCTAATGGGGGAGTTACGCATTGAGTGTAATGGCTTGGATGTGCAACGGGAACGGCTCCACGAGCTGCTGGCAGCTCTCAAGGAAAAAGTGCGGGCCCTTGAGCGCGCCAACTTTCGCCTGCGTACAGAGTATGACCGCGTCAGTGCCCCCCATCACTTCAATCCCCAAACTCAGCATGGGTTCGATGTGCTTGAATTCGATCGCTACACCGATGTGCACCTGCTTTCCCAAGAGGTGATGGAAACGATTGTCCAAGTGCAGGAGGTCACCAGCGATTTGGAATTGAGCCTAGAGGAGACCGAACGCATCGGCCGCGATCTCAACCGCACCGCCAAGCAACTTCAGGCTCGGTTTACCCAAGTGCGGATGCGCCCCTTTGCGGATTTGGCCAACCGCTATCCTCGCCTCATTAGTGAGTTAAGTCGTGAGCATGGCAAAAAGGTCAACCTCGTCATTGAGGGCAGCCATGTTCTTATCGATCGCACCGTGTTGAGTGTATTGGCCGATCCCCTCTTGCACCTTGTCCGCAATGCCTTTGATCATGGGATCGAGCCGGCCGAAGAACGGCAAGCCCTTGGTAAGCCTGCGGTGGGAACGATTACCCTCAAGGCGGCCTATCGCGGCAATCGAACCGTGATTACGGTCGCAGATGATGGCCGAGGGCTGAACCCGGAGAAAATTCGCCAAACCGCCCGGCGCTTGGGCTTAGCCCAGGACTGGCTGGAAAGGGCTAGCGATCGCGACCTCTGGCAACTGATTTTTGAGCCGGGCTTCTCAACCGCCTCACAGGTAACCAGCCTCTCTGGGCGGGGTGTCGGTATGGACGTAGTCCGCACCAATCTGCGGCAAATTCGCGGCGACATCCAGATTGACAGTATCCCCGGCCAAGGCACGCGATTTACGATTACAATTCCCTACACCCTCTCCGTGATACGGGTGCTCTTGGTGGAGGCTGCTGGCATGCTTTTGGCGGTGCCCACGGAAGCCATTGAAGAGATGGTACTGGCCGATCGCTACCCCCCCATTGAAACCCTCGGCTCAACCCTAATTGACTGGGAGGGGTATCTGACTCCTCTCCTTGATTTGAGTCAGGTCTTTCACTTTCAGCGTCCCCATCGCCCTGTGGAGATGGAGGGTGCACCCACAATTAACCAACCAACGCTCATGATTGTCACGCAAGGGGACAGTGCCCTCGCCATCCCGGTGAATCGCTACTGGAGTGAGCAGGAAGTCACCATTCGCCAAGTTGAAGGAGAATTAGCGCTCCCCAAGGGCTTGAGCGGTTGCACCATTTTAGGGAACGGTCGCATTGTCCCGCTATTAGATCCCTTTGCCCTCTTTGAGTGGTCGGAACAAGAGCGTCCCCCTGCCTCGGTCGCTCCCCCTGCTGCCCCCAGTCAAGACACTGTCCTAGTGGTTGATGATTCAGTCAACGTGCGACGGTTCCTCGCCAGCACCCTTGAAAAAGCCGGTTATCGGGTTGAGCAGGCCAAAGATGGCCAAGAAGCAATTGATAAACTCCAAAGTGGGCTACAGGTGGATGCCCTTATCTGCGACATTGAAATGCCCCGCCTCGATGGGTTTGGCGTCCTCACCCAAATTCGCCGTATTCCCCACTGCCAAAACACCCCTGTCATCATGCTCACCTCCCGCACGGGGCAAAAACACCGCCAGCTTGCAGAACGTCTAGGCGCAGCCGCCTACTTTAGCAAACCCTTCCGCGAAAGCGATCTCTTGGCCACCCTTGAGCAGCTAATCCGCCATGCTTAAAAGCCGCCATCGCCGTCAGCGCCAACCCGTTGCTTTAGAGCAGTTTCTGACCTTCAGCGTGCGGCAGGAGCAGTTTGCTGTACCCATTGCCCAGGCCTATCGCGTCATTCCTCTACCGCCAATTTATGGCGATCCGCAGCAGCGGGGGATTGGCCTTGTTACCTACGAAACTCACGAAATTCTTGTCATTGATATTGGCCGCTGTCTCTTTGACGACCCCCTCTCCACTTCAGAAGCGCAAAAGCTCAAATTTTTGCTCATTCTCCAGCCCTCCTCAGAAGCAGACTGGCTCGGCCTACCCCTGACAGCTCCCCCCGTGATTGAGCGCATTCCCAAGGATGCCATTTATCCCATTCCCAGCAACTATCTCCACTGGGGAAGTATTCACAACGTCAGTTCCCTCATGGTGAGTCGTCAAGAGGAGCAGCAATCCTCTCCCATCTTTATCGTGGATATTGAGCAGGTACTACACACCCTCAAAACGCAGTAATCTGCTTGTAGTGCGAAATAGATTCTATGGCTTCCCCAGTCTTCATCTATAGCGATCGCTTTTTGGAGCATCGTTGTCCCCACTTTCACTTTGAGCGCCCAGAGCGCTTGGTGGCAATTTGTCAGCATTTACAGAAGGCATTCCCGACGGCAGAATGGCGGGAACCGACCCCTCTGGGAGAGGGCTTGACTCCATGGCTAGAGAGGGTGCATCATCCGGCCTACTTGGAGCAATTGACGCAGATGGCAGCAGCGGGCGGTGGCTGGCTGGATGCAGATACGTATCTAAATGGGCAGAGCGATCGCGTTGCCCGCTTAGCCGTACAGGCTTGGCTAGACGGGGTGGATTTGGCCATACGGCGGCAGCAACCAATTTTTGTCTGGGCGCGTCCTCCAGGCCACCACGCCCTACGGGAACGAGGGATGGGCTTTTGTCTGTTGGCCAATGGGGCGATCGCTAGCCACTATGCCCTGAGTTTGCCCCACATCACACGAGTGGCCATCTTGGATTGGGATGTACATCACGGCAATGGAACCCAAGCCCTAGTTCAAGCCCACCCGCAAATTGCCTATTGCTCACTCCATGAGTTTCCTGCCTATCCCTATACGGGAGAAGGGAGCGATCGCGGGTGCTACAACAATGTTCTCAATCTCCCCATGCCCCCAGGGTCAACGGGCAAGACCTACCAAGCTGCCTTTGAAAATCACGTCATCCCCTTTTTGCAGCAGTTTTGCCCAGACTTACTGATCATCAGCGCCGGGTACGATGCTCACCGCGATGATCCTCTTTCCAGCATTCAACTAGAGGATGCTGACTATTGCTGGATGATGTACCAGTGCTTGCAGATCACTCACCGAATTGTTGTTGGTTTGGAAGGGGGGTACAACCTTGAAGCTCTGGGGCGATCGGTGGTTGCTACTGTACAGGCGACTGTTCTTGATGATGCCGCTCT
>NZ_JBKBHZ010000026.1:0-16159 GCF_046299655.1 Thermosynechococcus sp. | reverse complement strand
TTCCTGAGCAACTAGAGGTCATTCGCCAACGGTTTGCCCTCGTGCGCCGCACCCTTGAAATGGAAACGGCGCAAGCCAAGGTGAACTATCTCCTGTGCCATCCCCATACCGTTCACAGCCCAGAACAGGCCTGTCACCACTGTGCCTTTTTGCGGCACTTGGATGAAGAACTGCGGCAACAACTGGTTACCCTTGAAACCTATTGGCAGTTGCTAGAGCAGGCCAACGAGCCGCAAATTCTCGACCAAGAACCCCTTGCCCGCCTTCAGGAATTAACCCAGTTTTATTATCGCGGGACTGATGGCGAACTCCATCCCCTAATTACGGCCAGCGAACTGGAACAACTCTTGGTGCGGCGGGGCAATCTCACCCAAAGGGAGCGGCGGATCATTGAAGCCCACGTAACCTACACCTACCAGTTTCTCTCCCGAATTCCTTGGACCCCCCACCTGAAGGATGTGCCGATCATTGCCTATGGCCACCATGAGCGTTTGAATGGCAGTGGTTACCCCCGCGGTATTGGGGCGGCGGAGATTCCTTTGCAAACCCAGATGCTGGCGATCGCCGACATTTACGATGCCCTAACGGCCAAAGATCGCCCCTACAAAAAAAGCTTGCCCGTGGATGCTGCCCTCAAGATTTTGCGGCAAGAAGCCAAGGAATTTAAGATTAATCCCGATCTGGTTGAACTTTTTGAGCAACAGGAGGTCTTTCGGGTCCTGGGGCACCAGCGCTAGGGCTGATGGGGGGACGATCGCAAAAACGCAACTTTCCAAAGCGTCGCCGCCAGCCAATTGGTACAGGTATGGGCAACAATCGCGAGGAGTAAATTATTCGTTGCTACAGCACTATAGGCAAACAGCCCGCCAACAATGGTTGCCCACAGGGCATAGGGCCACTGCTGTCGCGATCCAGCGTGCAAAATACCAAAGCACACCGAACTGCCCATAATCCCTGCCCAATTCAAACCCAAACTTGGCAGAAGCACCCCGCGAAAGAGCAGTTCTTCACTGAGGCCGGGCAGAATGCCAATCCAAAACAAATCAGGCCACAATAGCGGTGACAGGACCAGTTTCAGATAGGTATCCGAGGCATGGCGATAGGCCGGCCAGAGGCGATACAAAATCGCCCCCATCCCAGTGATTCCTAAGCAGAGGGCAATTCCTAAAACCACTGCCCAACCATCCCAGCGCAGCGGCAGAAGTCCCCCAGAAAAGGGGGTAAATAACCACACTCGCGCCAAAATCAGCCACAGGATGGCCGTCAACGCCATGGCCACTAAGACCTGCGTGCGACTGAGAGGCTCATCGGGCAGGGGGGACTCCGCCATAGGCCTACCCTTTCTGGAATTGACCAAATTGGAAGTGATAGACCTCTTCTTCTTTTTCTGAGATCAGTTTTAGATCCGAACAGGGGCGAGCCACACAGAGGAGCACATAACCTCTTTCCCGCAGTTCGGGACTCAACCCCATCGCATCCCCGTGATCAACGGTACCCTCCTGAATTTGAGCGGCACAGGTGGTACACACTCCCGCATTACAGGAACTAGGCAGATCAATTCCCGCCGCCGTCGCCGATCGCAGGATGGGTTTATCGGCACTGGCTTCAAACGTGTAGGTTTGTCCTTGGTGCAGGATCTGAACACGAAAGGTTTGGGTCATTCTGGCAGTGAGCTATGACGCAACATCTTCCCTATTATCCCCCTAATCCTCGCGATCGCTGGCCTCCTCTGGGGCAGACTTCAACCAGCGGCTCAAAGGTTCAGGAATTGGCACCCGTTGCCGTTCTTGTAAACAAATGTGCTGGGTGTGGGCAATGGCCACGCGATCGCCGGTGGCATTGTAGAGCGTATAGGTCAGTTGAAAACGGCTGCTATCGATTCGTTGGGGGTCAATGGTCACTCGCAGGCGATCGCCACAATAAAGGGGTTGCAAAAACCGCACCTGCGCCTCCGTAATCGGCACCATCAGGCCAGCGTTGCTGAAAAATTGCCGCAGATCCACCCCCAACTGGGCAAGGGCCTCCTCATAGGCCTCGTGACAAAACCGCAGCAGATTGGCAAAGTAAACTACCCCGGCGGCATCCGTGTCAGCAAAATGAACTGTGCGCTCATAGTCGCGAAGGGGTGGGGTATTCATATTCATTTTTCAGAAGGGGTGGGGTATTCATATTCATTTTTCATTTATTGCCATTCCATAGGGGTACCCAATACAAGTCGTACCCAAAAACGCGCCACAGCCTTTATTGTTAGTGTAGAATGCAACCCTTTTGCAAGCTAGTGGGGTACGGGACCGATGAGTAACAAAGGCAGTTCTGATCTTCGACTTCTTTTGAGCACGCTTGTGATCAGCGGCTTGGTCGCAGGACTGGCCTATTGGCAACTCAGTCAACGTTGGACGTCCTCTTCCCTCGATCACAACGGTGCTTCCCCCCCAGAGGCCACCACCTCAAAGTGGCAAAAAATTGCCCTCGCCACAACACTACGCGGCCATCAAGATGAAGTGAACGCGATCGCCTTGAGTCCCGACGGCAATTTACTCGTGAGTGGTGGCGACGATCGCACGCTGTATTTTTGGAACTTAGCGACGGGAACTGCCCTAGGGCAAGCTAAAGGCCACACCGATTGGATCTATGCCCTTGTGATGACCCCCGATGGTCAAACGGTGATTAGCGGCAGCAAAGACAAAACGATTAAGCTTTGGAATGTCGGCGATCGCCAGCTTGAGGCTACCCTCAGTGGCCACCAAGATTTTGTGAATGGCTTAGCCCTCAGTCCCGATGGCCGTACCTTGGCCAGTGCCAGCTATGATCACACCGTCAAACTCTGGGATGTCCCTAGCCGTCAGGAAATCGCTACCCTAACAGGCAATGAGGGCATCATGCTCAGCGTTGCCATTAGTCGCGATGGACGTTTTTTAGCCACGGGCGGAGTAGATAAGCTGATCCGCATTTGGGATGTACCCTCCCGCCGACTCCTGCGCACCCTTGAAGGTCACACCAGCGATGTCAATAGCCTCGCCTTCACCCCCGACAGCAGCCAACTCGTGAGCGGTAGTGACCAAGACGGTATCAAAGTCTGGAACCTGACCACAGGAGAACTCCAGCATCAGTTTGGCACCGAAGGCGGCCAAGTCTTTAGCGTGGCGGTGAGTCCCGATGGTAGCACCATTGCCAGTGGCCATGGCGATCAAACCGTCAAACTCTGGTCCCTCTCTGGTCAGCCATTACGCAACCTTAAGGGACATTCTGGCGCCGTGTACAGCGTCGTCTTTGGTCAGGATCAACTCATCTCCGCCAGTGAAGACGGCACCATCAAAGTGTGGCGTCTCTTTCCGGGAACCTCCTAAAACCTCTAGCCAACACTGCCTTCTAGTTTTAGACTCAGCAGGCGATCGGCTTCGACCGCGAATTCCATCGGCAATTGGTTAAAGACATCGCGACAGAAGCCACTAATCATCATTGAGACCGCATCTTCAGCCGAAATTCCCCGCTGGGCAAAGTAAAAGAGTTGATCCTCACCAATTTTCGACGTTGAGGCCTCATGCTCCACCTGGGCAGTGGGGTTTTGCACCTGAATATAGGGGAAGGTATTAGCGGCTGCCGTATCACCAATGAGCATCGAATCGCATTGGGAGTAGTTACGCGCTCCCGTGGCCTTTGGCCCAATTTTCACCAAGCCGCGATAGCTATTTTGGGAGTGCCCTGCTGAAATCCCCTTGGAGACAATCGTGCTACGGGTATTCTTGCCAATGTGGATCATCTTGGTACCCGTATCCGCCTGCTGGTAATTATTGGTGAGGGCAACGGAGTAGAATTCACCCACAGAATTTTCCCCCACCAAGACACAACTGGGGTACTTCCAAGTAATGGCTGAACCTGTTTCCACCTGTGTCCAAGAAATCTTAGAGTTGCGGCCAAGGCACAGTCCCCGCTTGGTCACAAAGTTGTAAATACCCCCCTTGCCGGTTTCATCGCCAGCGTACCAGTTTTGCACCGTGGAGTATTTAATTTCCGCATTGTCAAGGGCAACCAATTCTACCACTGCTGCGTGGAGTTGATTGGTGTCGAACATGGGGGCGGTACACCCCTCAAGGTAGCTAACATAGCTGCCCTCATCGGCAATAATCAGCGTGCGCTCAAACTGCCCCGCCTCGCCGTTATTAATGCGGAAATAGGTGGATAGCTCCATCGGACAGCGCGTGTTCTTGGGAATATAGACAAAGGAGCCATCGGAAAAGACGGCGGAGTTCAAAGCCGCATAGAAGTTATCCCCAATGGGGACAACACTGCCCAAGTATTTCTGCACCAACTCGGGATATTCGTGGAGCGCTTCCGAAATAGAGCAGAAAATGATTCCCTGCTTGGCCAACTCCTCGCGGAATGTGGTGGCCACGGACACGCTATCAAAAATGGCATCTACCGCCACATTGGTCAGCCGCTTTTGCTCTGAGAGGGGAATCCCCAGTTTTTCAAAGGTTTCCAGCAGGACGGGATCCACTTCATCCAAGCTTTTCAGCTTTTCCTTCTGTTTCGGAGCCGAGTAATAGACAATGTCTTGGTAGTTGATGGGGGGATAGCTCACCCGTGGCCACGTGGGTTCACTCATCTTCAACCATTGGCGATAGGCCCGCAGGCGAAACTCGAGCATGAACTCTGGCTCGTTCTTCTTGGCAGAGATGAGGCGAATAATGTCTTCGTTGAGACCTCGGGGAATGGTTTCCGTCTCAATTTGGGTGACAAAGCCGTATTTGTAGGGCTGATTGACGAGGGATTGTACCGTTGCCGACATCGAGTGTTCTCTTGGGTAAAGGAATGGGCAAAAGGGCAAGTAAAAAGTAGAGTATATTAAGCAACAGAATGGTTGCCTTATCTCTAGAATTAATTTAGCAACAAAATCGTTGTTTTAGTCAAGGGGGCGTTGCGTGACGCTCACATCCGATACTAAACAGGACATCTTACACTGCCTTCTCCGCGACGGTCACCTCAGTGCCCAAGAGTTGGCGGCACAACTGGCGATTAGTCCGCAAGCGGTACGGCGGCATCTTAAGGATTTGGAGGCGGAGCAACTGGTCACCTATGAAGTCCTGTCGGGTACAGTGGGGCGTCCCCAGTACCGTTACACGATTAGCGAAGCGGGACGAGAGGAACTGCGACAGCGACAACTACGCCAACAGGCAAGTTCCACAAAGGGCTTTGCGGTAGAGCTTTTGGAATCCGTAGCCGCAACCCTTGGCCCAGAGCAGATGCAGGATGTCTTGCAGGCAGCGTGGCAGCGCAAGGCCTTGGCCTACCGCGAGCAAATAGGAACGGGGACCCTAGCCGAACGCTTGGCGCGACTGGTGGCGCTGCGGCGGCAGGAGGGGTATATGGCCGAGTTTTACCCCGTGAATGACCCTCAAGGTGCCTATCTATTTACGGAGTACAATTGTGCGATTTCTGCCGTTGCCCAATCTTTTCCCACCGTCTGTCATCATGAGTTAGAGATGTTTGCGATCGCCCTTGGGGATTGTGCCGTTGAGCGCACCCATTGGCTTGTGGATGGCGAGCATCGCTGTGGCTATTTAATTCGCCCCTTGACCTAGCATGGCCTTTTGTCCGCCCACCTTTGTGCAGCAGAGTTTTCGCACTAGTCTGGGTCGCATGGTCTATTACACCCCCAGCGATCGCTACTGGGGTCAGGTGCAATCGCGCCCTCCCTTGGTCTTTCTCCACAGTTTGGGGGGTGGCTCTAGCCATTATGAATGGTCCCAAGTATATCCTGCCTTTGCGGCGCGTTACCGCGTCGTTGCTCCGGATCTGATTGGCTGGGGGGAGTCAGATCATCCTGCCCGTGACTACACCACTAGCGACTACTGGCTCATGATTGCTGAACTGTTGCGCATGCTGGGAACGCCGGTTACCGTTGTCGCCTCATCTCTCACGGCTGGGATTGTGGTGCGGCTAGCAATTCAGCAACCCCATCTTTTTCAGCGTTTGTGTTTGGTGTGTCCGAGCGGGTTCAATGACTTTGGTGAAGATCAAGGACAGGCTGTGGCCAATGCTCTGCTGAGTGTCCCAATTCTTGATCGTTTCATTTACACCATTGCTGCTGCTCACCCCTTGGCGGTGCGTAACTTCCTTACCCAATTTATTTTTGCCGATCCACAGCGACTGCGCCCCGAAACGGTTGAAGCCTACCTAGATGCCGCCTGTCGTCCCAATGCCGAATGGTCAGCGCTGAGTACCCTGAAGGGAAATCTCTCCTTTGATCTCAGCCAGTACTTACCCCAGTTGAGGATCCCCACCATGATCCTCTGGGGAGAACAGGCAAAGCTCACACCCCTTTCTCTGGGGGGGCGCCTCTATGCCACCGCTCGCGATCGCCTGCAACAGTTCCAAGTGATCCCCAAAGCAGGGGTCTTACCTCATCTCGAGCAGCCCGAATGGGTGATTTACAGTCTGCGGCACGATTTCTTGGTTTGAGTTGTCCCCGATACAGGTATCCTAGAAGTATTGCTTGAAGTGTTGGTGCAATGGCAGAAATTCAATTTATCCGTGGTGTTAATGAAGAAGTGGTCCCCGATGTGCGGTTGACGCGGGCGCGGGATGGCAGCAGTGGCCAAGCCATGTTTTACTTCGATAGGCCGAAAATTGTCCAAGAGGGCAATTTGGAGATCACAGGGATGTACATGGTGGACGAAGAAGGGGAAATTGTTACCCGTGATGTCAATGCCAAGTTCATTAACGGCCAGCCCGTTGCCATTGAGGCCACCTACACGATGCGCAGCCCCCAAGAGTGGGATCGCTTTATTCGCTTTATGGATCGCTACGCGGCCAGTCATGGTCTTGGCTTCCAGAAGTCCTAGAGGTCTTAAACTGATCGGGTGCCGATTTAAAAAGATTGTGCTAGCTTAAAGTTACAATGCCTTTTTTGTCTTTATTCAGGACACAGGGCATCTGCAAATTCTATAGCGATACAGTAGGGACATCAATGGATTATCTAGAGAGCCTGCTTGACACCCTCAAATCGTGGTTAAAGAAATTGTTGGAACTTCTTGGTGGCGCTGAACCCACCCCTGAACTGGAGCCGATTCCCATTCCAGTGCGCGATCGCCAATAGAGCGACAGCATTCAACAAAATTGAGTCATTTTTGAGCGGTTAGGTTAAGCTTGGCTTTGCATATTCTGGTGCTCCACGGCCCCAATCTGAACCTGTTAGGGCAACGGGAACCAGCCATCTATGGGGCTGTGACACTGGCGGACATCAACCAATCCCTAGAGACATTGGCAGAGGAGTTGGGAGTAACCGTTGAGTGCCTCCAGTCCAATCACGAAGGGGTCTTGGTGGATGCCATTCAGGGGGCAATGGGACGTGCCCAAGGCATTTTAATTAACCCCGCAGCCTATACCCACACCAGCGTGGCTCTACGGGATGCGATTGTTGCAGTTGCCCTGCCCACTGTGGAAGTTCACCTGAGTAACATTCATCAACGGGAAACTTTTCGCCATCATTCCTACATTGCAGCGGTGGCGATCGGTCAAATCGCCGGCTTTGGTGCCGATAGTTATTTGTTGGGGCTACGCGCACTGGTGAATTATTTGCAGAGAAAAAGCTAATTTTCAGCGGGGGGGCGCGATCGCTAGCGGCGTGCCCAGTTGGCGTGCTAGCCAAAACTCTAGATGGCGTACCCAAGACTTGCCATCAAGGCGCTTGACGAGAACTGGTTGCACCAAGATGGTGAACATCCCCAAGCGATTGCCGGCAAGAATATCCGTAAACAGGCGATCGCCCACCATGGCCACCTGCTCATAGGGTAAGTTCATGGCTTCAACGGCCTGACGTAGCTTGCGCCGCGAGGGTTTGCCTGCCCCCATCAAAAAAGGTAACTCCACCTGCTGGGCAATCCGTTCAATGCGGCGGTGGTTTAAGTTATTACTGACTAGCCAGATCGGCACTTGACGCTTCATCTCTAGAAGCCATGCCAGAACTTGCGGCGGCAGTTCGGCATCCCATGTGGGGAGGAGCGTATCATCCACATCCAGCACCATGCCCCGTAGATGATATTTTTCCAGCAGACTCGGGGGCAACTGCTCAATAGTAGTGTCGAGAATGAGATTGGGTTGCAGGAGTGCCGCCAAAGACCCGATGGCCATGGAACAGGAAGTCTGTAAATCTGTCAACAGAAATGCTTTCGTCAGCCTAGCACGATTCGCAGGGGGGTGGGAACGACAAAAATATTCTCCCTAGTGACTCCAACGATAAGGGATATGCTACCATCTGAGAGAATGCCACGTGTCAACGGATATGGCGAAGGTTCTAGTACTCAATGCCTCCTATGAACCACTCAATATTACGAGTTGGCAACGGGCAGTTGTCCTTTTAATCAAGGGCAAGGCGGAGCAAGTCGAACACAACGGCAAGATGGTTTATAACAATTTCCCCTTGCCGACGGTTATTCGTCTGCGGCACTACGTTGTTACCCCCTACAAAGAAATTCCCCTCACCCGCCGCAACATCCTACATCGAGATGGTCACTCCTGCCAGTACTGTGGCTACACGGGCGATGACCTCACCCTTGATCACGTCATTCCTAAATCGCGGGGGGGTGGGGATACGTGGGAAAATATTGTGACGGCTTGTGTGCGCTGTAATGTCAAAAAAGGGAACCGCACCCCTGAGGAAGCCAATATGCCTCTGCGGCAAACGCCACGCCGCCCCATTAGTAGTTTGTACTTTGAGGTAACAAAGCACGTACGCACCGGTATTCATCAAGAGTGGCGCAAATACGTCATTGGAGCATAAGGTTGCTGCCGAGGGCGATCGCCTATTCTAGTATTCTTATGGAAGAATCCCTCCCTTGCAGCCTTTAGGTTCAGGTTGTTATGTCAAGTATTGAGACCGAAAGTTTTAGTCAACTTTTTCCGCTTTTTGGTGCCAGTTCCCAAGAGGCGCTTGCCTCAATGCTTTCAGTGGCTTGGCATAACACCTACCCGGCGGGGCGTACCATTCTAATCGAAGATGCGTGGGGTAATGCGGTTTACTTTATCCTCTCAGGCTGGGTGAAGGTACGGCGACTGCGTGCCAATGGGGATTTTATGACCCTAGCGATTCTTGGGCCGGGGGATTTTTTTGGTGAAATGGCCATTCTTGACCAGTCGCCCCGCTCGACGGATGTGGTGGCGCTGTGTCCAGCGGAAGTGCTGTCGGTGCCGGCGCAAAAATTTCTCCATGTCCTGCGCCATGAACCAGATTTACACTATCGGATGTTGCAGTTAATGGCACAACGATTACGCCTCACCAATGCCCGTATTGAACTGCTGCATCAACCAGCGGCGGTGAGGCTAGCCCATGTCTTGCTGAATTTGGCACGGCGCTATGGGCAGCATCCGGGCGGCAATGCCAACACAGCCGTGATTTTTAATGTCCCTATCAACGACTTAGCGGATGTGGCTAACATTAGCGCTGATGAGGCACATCAACTGCTGGATAAACTGGTGGCAAAAAACTGGATCAAAATTGATGTGGCCAAGCAACAACTCCAAATTCTCAATTTGCCCCAACTAGAGCAATTAGCCCAGCAAGCTGTGAGTTAAGGTTCTGTTGGCTTGTTGAGGAGCAGCGACCTCGCCTAGGATAACAATAGTTGCAAGCTCTTTCTGCTATGGCGATCGCCCCCCACCTTTACGAATACACCCTAGTTCGCTACACGGATCCGCTGCACGCGACAGAATTGCTGCGGCAATATCGCCCCTACCTAGAAATGATTCCCAGTCTGCGGCGACCCCAAGAAAGTCTAATTCCGATTCCGCTGCCGATCGCCCACATTCAGTTGCCTGCGGCCACCACCGCGAACCAACGTCCCCAAGTGAAGTCGGTGATGGTGCCCTGTGATCTGGTCTTTGTCATGTGCGATCCCGAGTGGAAGGTCAAAACTGACATTGAACTGCTGGTCTTTATCCATCGTCCGGGGGAAAGCTTTACGGAACTGCTGACCCGCTGGCGGCAGTCTCAAGTGCTCCTGAGTCGCAGTTATAGCTGGGATATGCCCTTGCAGCACCGCGATGTCTTTAGTGAGGGAGCTAATCGTCAACTCCCCCTTTTTGTCCTCTTTCAAGAAACCCTTGCTGTGATCAAACGCGGTCTCAAGGCTGCCCGATTACCTTACGTAATTGATACTACGATTCTCAAGGAGCAGCCATCTCCAACCACAAAACTGATGACGGGTTCATCAGAGAGCACAGAATAGGTTGATCCACATCACAACCTGAGCACCGGCTCCATCACTGCCGCCCCCTCGCCAAGGGCAGAGAATACCACTATCGAGCTGAATTCTCGATGTTGTGAGTTGAGTTGTCCTATGGTGGCTACCCCCATTCAACCCGTGTCCGACCGTCCATTGACAACGGATTTGGTGCGGCAGTATTTGCAGGAAATTGGCCGAGTGCCCTTGCTCACCCCCAGTGAAGAGCTACACCTTGCCCAACAGGTTCAGCAGTACCAAGCCCTGCTCACCGTGCGAGATCAGGCCGATGATCCCCAGATCAAACGCTATGTGGCGGCTGTTACAGAGCGCGATCGCCAGCAGCATCAGTTGGGGCGTCGCCTCACTCCTGCTGAATGGGCGTCTCTGCTGAATATGAGCGTGACTGAGCTACAAATGTGCCTCCAAGCAGGCCTTCAGGCTTGGGCAAAAGCAGCGAATGTCCCTCTTGCTGAACTGCAGCACATTGAGCGTCAAGGACAGCGGGCAAAAACCCAACTCTTGCAAGCCAACCTCCGTTTAGTGGTGAATATTGCCAAAAAATATCAACATCGCGGCGTTGAGTTTTTGGATTTAATCCAAGAGGGGAGTTTAGGCCTCGAACGCGCCGTTGAGAAATTCGATCCGACCAAGGGATTTCGCTTTAGCACCTATGCCTACTGGTGGATTCGCCAAAGTGTTAACCGTGCCGTTGCTAGTCAAAGTCGTACAATCCGCCTTCCCATCCACATGGTGGAAAAGCTCAATAAAATTAAGCGTGCCCAACGGCGTCTTGCGGCTCAACAGGGAGCAATGCCCAGTCTGGCAGATATTGCCCAAGAACTCAATCTGGAGGTGTCCCAAGTGCGGGAGGTGCTCATGGCCGTTCCCAAATCCGTGGCCTTAGAACAGCGGGTTGGCTCCGACCAAGAAACGGAGTTGCAGGAGCTGATTGAATCCACTGCCCCCACCCCCAACGAGGTGATCATGCGCGAGTCGCTACGGACCACTTTGAAGCAACTCCTGAGTGATCTATCACCCCGTGAGCGGCAAGTGATGGAACTGCGCTATGGCCTAGGGGAACAGCCCGCCCTTGAGATGGCTGAAATTGCGGCACTGCTGGGACTGAGTCGGGAGCGGATTCGCCAAATTGAGCACCGTGCCTTGCAAAAGTTGCGGCAGCCCCAACGGCGGCGGGAGATTCAAGATTATCTCGAGGAGTTCGCCTAGGGCGTCTCTAATTGAATGCCGTGGGGACAGCACTCACAGACCCATAGATCAAGGTCGGGGTCTGGTAAGGCGCGCCGTACCCGTTGCATGAGGCTGTAACCTTCATCGGCAGAGGACGCTAGGGCAAATACCGTTGGCCCTGATCCCGACATCAAGCTGGCGATCGCCCCGGCAGCGAGGAATTGCTCCTTTAAATCTGCCACCAAGGGGTAGCGGGGCAACACAACTTTTTCTAAATCATTACGGAGACTAGCAGCCAATTGGGTGATGTCGCGCTGCTGAATCGCCTGTAACAGGGTTGCGGATCCCCCCTCTTGGCGGGCTTTTTCCTGCTCGCTGGGGGTTTGAGCATAGGTAGCGGCGAATTCCTGCCGATAGGTTTGATAGGCCCAAGGGGTGGCCACACTGAGGGAGCGATACTTCCCCAAAACAACCGTTAATCCCTCTAAATCCGCTAGGGGTGTCAACTGTTCACCGCGCCCTAAGGCCAAGGCAGTACCCCCTTGCAGACAGAAGGGCACATCGGCTCCCAATTGCGCTGCAAAGGTTTGCAATTCTGCTTGCGTAAGACCCAACTGCCACAGGAGATCTAAGCCCACAAGTACCGCTGCCCCATTGGTGGATCCCCCGGCCAAGCCCGCCCCCATGGGAATACGTTTTTCAATGAAAATTTCCACGCCATCGCGATCGGGAAAATGCTGCTGGAGGAGTGCTGCTGCTTTGTAGGCGAGATTTCGTTGATCGCAGGGGACAGCAGGGTTGGTGCAATGGACTTTAATTTGGCGATCGCGCCGAGGGACAAGTTCAATGCGATCCATGAGGGAGACCGCCTGCATCACCATTACCAGCTCGTGGTAGCCACTGCCATCCAAGCAATTGCCAACAATTTGTAAAAAGAGATTAATTTTGGCAGGCGCCAGCAGACGATACACGCAGCCCCATCCTCACAACCACCTCGTTGAATAGCATATTATTCTTCTATTCCTCTTTAGCAGACTCCAACCAAAAGTCTCCATGATGTTGGAACGAATGATTGATCTGTTGCAGTTGCCCTTTATGCAGCGGGCACTGTGGGCAGGGATCTTTACGGGCGGGATGGCAGGTGCCCTCGGTAGCTTTACAATCCTGCGGCAACTTTCCTTTTTTAGTGATGCTTTGGGGCACTCAGCCCTACTGTGGATTAGTTTAGGGATTATTCTGGGACTGAATCCCTCAGTGATGTTGCTGCCCTTTGCCGTCGTCTTTGCCCTTGGGGTGACGTATCTGCTGGAGCATACACGACTGTGGACGGATGCCCTTTTGAATATCATCTATTCGACCTCGTTAGCAATAGCGGTGATTTTGCTAAGTATGAGCGATCGCTATCAAGGAGGGCTGAATAATTTACTGTTTGGCGATATTTTGGCGGTGCGGCCCGCCGATCTCATCATGAGTGGCACACTCTGCGCCTTTGTCAGCATTTTTATTCTGCTGACGTTGCGGGTGCAGTTGCTAATCACGGTAAATGAGGCCTTGGCGGTGGCGCGGGGAGCGGCGGTGAGGATGCAGCAGCTGCTGTTTATCACCCTCTTGGCCTTGGTGGTCGCTGTCTCGATTAAGACTGTTGGTGTGTTGCTCATTAGTGCCTTTGTCGTCATTCCCGCCTGTGGCGCCCGCCTGTGGAGTCGGCAATTTTCCCAGTACGTGGTTTTGGCAGCCCTCGTGGGGGTGGGCAGTGCCATTGTTGGCATGCTGTTGTCAGCAGGGATGAATTGGCCGTCGGGTCCGAGTATTGTGGTCTGTCAACTGGCGTTCTTTTTGGGGTCGATCGCGATCAATTCACTGCGAGGGGCGTGGCTGTATAGAGGGCAGAAATCTCCAACAAGCTGAGGCGTGAACGCGCTGTCAGATCCAAGGGGGAGCGATCGCCCCGCTGGAAATGCTCCACTGCTGCACAGCCAATCATTGCCGCATTATCGGTACACAGCCGCAGGGGCGGAAAAATTAACTGTATCCCCAAGGGTTCCGCAGCCACAGTCAGGTGTTGTCGCAGTCCAGAATTGGCCGCTACGCCTCCCCCAATGGCGAGGGTTTTGAAGCCATGATCCACCGCCGCGGCGATCGCCCGCTTGGTCAAGGCCTGTGCCACCGCTTTTTGAAAACTGGCAGCGAGATCCGCCAGCGGCAATTCATCATAGGTTTGACACAACTCCTCCACCAGCCGTGCCACTGCGGTTTTCAGGCCACTAAAGCTGGAATCGTAGGGATGCACCTTGCCATCTGGGAAGCGGATATTTCCCTCCGGTAGATCAAAGGCCTCTGGATTGCCCTGCTGCGCCAAGCGATCGAGCACTGGCCCCCCTGGATAGCCCAAGCCCAGTAGGCGTGCGACCTTATCGTAGGCTTCCCCTGCCGCATCATCCCGCGTTTGGCCAAAAAGCTGGTACTCGCCACAGCCATAAACGCCAATGAGACTGGTGTGCCCGCCAGACACCAAGAGGCAGAGAAACGGCGGTTCAAGGGTCGGCTCCGCTAAATAAGATGCATAGAGGTGCCCCTCAAGGTGATGAATTCCCAACAGCGGTTTTTGTTTCACAAGGGCAAGGGTTTTTGCTGCTGTCACTCCAATGAGCAGTGACCCCACTAATCCAGGGGCACAGGTAACCGCAATGGCATCAATGGCAGACCAATCGCAACCGGCCTCACCCATGGCTGCTGTGAGCACGCCGTTAATGTTTTCCAAGTGGGCGCGGGAGGCGACTTCCGGTACCACCCCACCAAAGGGCTGATGGTCACGCACTTGGGAGGCAATCACATTACTTTCGATGGCGCGATCGCGCACTACGGCAGCAGCCGTTTCATCGCAACTGGTTTCAATGGCCAGAATTCTTACCATTGGGCAGACTTGGGCATGAAGCTAGAGGCTCTTTTTAGTCTAGCCTGTTTGTCCAGTGAAGTTGTTGAAGGGCTTTTCTGCAATGCCGTGAATTCTCGAGGTTGTAACCTGCGCCACGGTGAAGATTCCTAAGAATCTCCTAAATCCCGATCAAGAAGCAGGATATACTAAAGGTTGGGCAACTTGCTCAATGTCGTACGTGGGCCAAACGTCCTGTGGAACTGTCTGCCAAAAGTGAGTACGCCCTCTTGGCGCTCTTAGAAATGTCAGTGGCCTATAAACAGGCGGAACCACTGCAAATTCGCCAAATTGCTGCCATGCACAACATCCCTGATCGCTACTTGGAGCAACTGATGGCCACACTGCGGCGCAAGGGTTTGATTCGCAGTCAGCGGGGGGCACGCGGAGGCTACTTGCTGGCCAAAGCCCCTTGGCAAATCTCAATTTTGGATGTGCTCAACTGTATTGAGGGAATTGAGTCAAAGCTTGCGCAGAAGCCACCGCCAGACGGTGATTTGGCACGCAGTTTGATTCGTTCTGTATGGCTAGAGGCTTGCAAAGCCGCCAATGATGTCTTGAGAAACTATACCCTCCAAGACCTGTGCGATCGCCACCAAGCCTACCAGCAAGCGGATGTCATGTACTACATCTAGACCAGAAATTTTCCTAAAGTTTTTGTCTTAAAGTGGAGACTGCTACCCCATGAACATTGCCCCTGATATTACTGCTCTCATTGGTCGCACCCCCCTCGTGCGCTTGAATCGCATTCCCCAATCCGAAGGCTGTGTGGCGCAAATCGTGGTCAAGCTAGAGAGCATGAATCCTGCGGCCTCGGTTAAGGATCGCATTGGCCTGAGTATGATTCAGGAGGCGGAAGCAGCGGGTCTCATTACCCCCGGTAAAACGGTTTTAGTGGAACCTACATCGGGGAATACTGGGATTGCCCTCGCCATGGTAGCAGCGGCAAAGGGCTATCGCCTGATTCTCACCATGCCAGAAACGATGAGTGCAGAGCGGCGAGCCATGCTGCGTGCCTATGGAGCAGAGCTGGAGTTGACCCCCGGCACTGAGGGGATGAGTGGTGCGATTCGTCGTGCGGAAGAGATTACCGCCTCCCTTGAGGATGCCTTCATGCTGCAACAGTTCAAAAATCCCGCCAATCCCAAGATTCATCGTGAAACCACTGCCCTCGAAATTTGGCAAGATACCGATGGTCAAGTGGACATTTTGGTGGCGGGAGTCGGCACGGGTGGCACGATTACTGGCGTTGCGGAAGTGATCAAGGCCAAGAAGCCCAGCTTTCGGGCGATCGCCGTCGAACCGAGCAATAGTCCTGTCCTCTCTGGCGGTAAACCGGGCCCCCACAAAATTCAAGGCATTGGCGCCGGATTTATCCCCCCCGTGCTGAAACGGGAACTCATTGACGAGGTGATTACTGTTTCCGACGATCAGGCCATTTATTTCGGTCGGCGTTTGGCGCGTGAAGAAGGCTTGCTTTCAGGCATTTCCAGTGGCGCTGCCCTTTGTGCTGCCATTCAGGTGGCTCAACGACCCGAAAATGCAGGCAAGCTAATTGTCATGGTGCAGCCGAGCTTTGGTGAACGCTACTTGACCACACCCCTGTTTCAAGACGCACTACCCTTGGTACCCAGTTATTTACAACATTAGGCACAACTAAAACTTGGTTTGTGGGTTGGGGCGATCGCCTAGGCTAGATTGATAGCAAGACCTTGTGCTTCAGCTCAGACAGCAGGAGTCCCGCGCTCTGGCAATCTTTTCTCTGATGAAATACAGTAAGATTATGAACCAAGTCCTGACTATCTCCTGCAAACTC
>NZ_JBKBHZ010000025.1:0-16854 GCF_046299655.1 Thermosynechococcus sp. | reverse complement strand
CTGTCACGTTTAAGCCAGTCGTCGAGGATGTCGAACCATCCCCGCTCCGCTGGCGCTCGTCCAATCGCGATCGTCATAAAACTCAACTCCGAACGGAAGTGATAAAGGCAGATTCGTGAGGTAGCTCAATGGGACAATAAGAGCCAAGTTTACGAATCTTAATAACGCCTCTAATCTAGCAAAGGCGTTTTGGGGATTTCAACAAGGCATATCCCGTGGCGTGACCTTGTATATCCGATATAGCCCTTTTGCAGACGATGGGGGCACATGACTAAACCGTTCTCCTGCCCATCAGGCTGTTTTGCCTAGAGTGTTCACTTGCTGTGAAAAGGGCTGTAAGATACTCGGTGTTTCTTGTGCTCAACTTCGCCTATGCGTTACCCCCTTGTGATGCCCACCATTCCCGCAAAAGTCTCAGTTTTCGGACTTCCCCTCCATTTGGTGGACAATGCTCCTGAGTGGTTACTAATGCAGCAGCGGGATGGCCGTGGTCAACACGTGATCACGCTCAATTCAGAAATGGTGATGCTGGCGGAGCGCACACCGGAGTTTGCTGACGTTTTACACCGTGCTGATTTGGTGATTCCCGATGGATCGGGGGTGATTCTCTACCTCAAGTTGCATGGCCTTTCTGTGCGTCGTCTACCGGGGATTGAATTTGCCGAAGCACTGCTGCGGCTCGCCAATGAAGCACCCCAACCCAAGCGAGTCTTTTTCTATGGGGCAGCTCCTGGGGTGGCAGAAAAGGTGGCTGAGCGCTGGCATCGAGAATTACCGAATCTAAAGATTGTGGGCGTGCAATCTGGCTACCATGATGCGGCTACCGAAGTTGCCCTCATTGAAAAGCTGAAAGAGGCACAACCCCACATTATCTTTGTTGCTTTGGGGGTGCCCCGGCAGGAATACTGGATCGATCGCCATCGTCACATTTGCCCAGAGGCGATTTGGGTCGGTGTCGGTGGTAGCTTTGATATTTGGGCTGGGGTGAAAAAACGAGCACCCAAGCTATTCCAAAAGCTTCATTTAGAGTGGCTCTATCGCCTCTATCAAGAACCGTGGCGCTGGCGGCGGATGCTGGCTTTGCCGCAATTTGCATGGAAGGCGATCCTGAGTCGTTGGCATGGGCGACAGCGTTTCTCATCCTGATGACAGCAGTCACCCCAGTGATACCCCCCTGTGAACCAACCTCTAAGGGGGCAATCATTGCCGAACTCTGCCAAGTTACGAAGGTCTTTGGTGGTGCCTTGCCCTGTTTAGATCGGGTCAATCTGCAACTGCGACGGGGAGAGTTTTACTTTCTCACGGGGGCTTCGGGATCGGGGAAATCTACCCTCTTAAAACTTCTTTGTGGTCAACTTCGTCCGGATCAGGGTACTGTTCGCCTATTCGGTGAGGAAGTCAATCCCCAACGGGATCAGCAGATGGCGCAGTTGCGACGGCGGATGGGGGTGATTTTTCAGGATTTTAAGCTCCTTGGCGATCGCTCTGTGGCGGAAAATGTTGCTTTTGCGCTGCTGGTGCGCGGTCTGCCAAAGGCGGAAATTCAACAGCGGGTTCACACTGCCCTGAAACTAGTGGGACTCAGCCACAAAGCCAATGCCAATCCCCAATCGCTGTCGGGGGGAGAGCAGCAGCGGGTGAGCATTGCACGGGCGATCGTTGGTGGGCCTGAGCTATTGCTGGCGGATGAACCCACGGGTAATCTGGATCCGCAAACCAGCCAGCAAATTCTTGCCCTGCTCCATCGCCTCCATCAACATGGGTTAACAGTCCTCTTTACCACCCATGACTTAGCCTTGACTCGCTTAGTTCCCCATCCAATTCTCCATTTGCACCATGGCAAACTTGAGTCCCTTCCCCACCCTTGACTTTTTGCTGCCAGAAGTGCGCCGCAGTCTTTGGCGCGGTGGTTGGCTCAATGGCGCAGCCGTCATTGCTGTGGCCGTGACGCTTTTTATCTTTGGTTGGGGCTGGCAAGTGTCGCAACTCCTTGGCGCTAGTGTCGAGTCCTTGGGGAATCGGCTAGAAATTACGGCCTATGTGTCCCCTGATCTTCCCGCGGCCAAGGTGGCCAGCCTCAAGGAGCAGTTAGCGGCATTACCGGGGGTAGCCAACTTCACTTGGATTGATCGCGATCGCGCTTGGGCAGAATTGCAAGCTGATTTAGGCCTCAAACATGAACAGGGTGGCTTAGACCTCTTTGACACCAATCCCCTCAGTGATGAAATCAAGATTCGTGCTCAAAGCCTCGAACAGGTGGTTCCCTTAGCCAGCCAAATTGCCCAAAAGGAAGGCATTGAGTCTGTGCAGTATCTTGAGCGCGCCCTAACAGGCCTGCAAAGTCTGCAACGAGTGGTGCGGGGAGTCACGTTCATTTTGGTGCTCCTCCTGGGTGTAACGGTCGTTGCTCTGGTGAGCGCTATTTTGCGGTTGATTATCCTTGTACGCCAACCTGAAATTGAGATCATGACATTGGTGGGCGCTACCCAAACTTGGATCTACACCCCCCTATTTATTCAAGCCGCTAGCCTAGGAGGCGGCGGTGGTTTACTAGCGTGGATGGTTGGTTGGGGCAGTAGTCGACAACTTCAGCAGTGGTTAGCCCAACAGGCCAGTTTTCACGCCCTTGCCAGCAATGTCTCCCTTGAATGGTCGGTGGGCTTGGGGGTCTTCCTGATCATCATTGGGGTGATTTTGGGGCTAGTGAGCACCCGATTGGCACTGCAAACCACAGTCCCTATGCCACAATAATTGGGGCAATAACGATTCATCAGGAACTTATGACACAATCTACGGCTGACGAAAAGGCAATTGTGCAAAACTACTTCAACACCACGGGGTTCGATCGCTGGCGGCGCATCTATGGCACGGATCCGGTCAGCAAGGTGCAAGCGGATATCCGCATGGGACACCAACAAACCATTGATACGGTGCTGGCATGGCTCAAAGCGGATGGCTCCCTCAAGGGTAAGCTGATCTGTGATGCGGGCTGTGGTGTTGGCAGTTTGAGCATTCCCCTAGCAGCATTGGGGGCACGGGTCTATGCCAGTGACATTTCTGAGAAGATGGTGGCCGAAGCTCGCGATCGCGCCGCTGCTCAGTTGAATGGCCACCATGAACTGATCTTGAGTGTCAGCGATCTGGAGGCGCTGCGGGGACAATATCACATCGTGATTTGCCTTGATGTCTTGATCCACTATCCCGACAGCCAAATGGCGCGAATGCTAGCCTACTTGAGTTCCTTGGCAATGGAGCGATTGATTGTCAGTTTTGCCCCCAAAACCCCAAAATATACCCTCCTCAAGAAGATTGGCGAATTCTTCCCCGGCGCCAGTAAAACCACCCGTGCCTATCTCCACAGCGAGGAATTGATTGTCGGCATTTTGCGGGACTTGGGTTGGCGGATTGAGCGCAGTGCCATGACCAAAACCCGCTTTTACTTTTCGCGACTCCTCGAAGCTGTGCGAGCCTAAATGACGAGCCTCAACCTGAGCTTGACAGAACTGCAAGCCTTGGGGCGCCAGTGGGGGACATGGCTGCCGGCGGGAACGGTGCTCTTGTTAGTAGGGGAACTGGGAGCAGGGAAAACGACATTTGTACAGGCTTTAGGGGAAGGACTGGGAATTACTGAGGTCATCCAAAGTCCCACCTTCACACTAATTCAGGAATATGCCGAGGGGCGCGTCCCTCTCTATCACCTTGATCTCTATCGTCTCACTCCCGCTGAGGTGGCGGAGCTGGCGCCAGAACGCTATTGGCTTGGGGAAGAAATTGATCTGGGAATTGTTGCCATTGAGTGGCCCGATCGCCTGCCCACCTTGCCCTCCGCCTACCTTAGGCTCCAGCTTCAACGACAGCAGGATCGCACCCGTCTAACTCTAGAGGCTGTAGGGACAGCGACATCGCTGTTGCCCAAGTGTTTAAATCCCTAAGGGCGCGATCGCGATAGGCGGCATAGCGCAAAGCCTTTTGGCGAACCTTTTGCTCCAAGGGCGGCAAAATACCAAAGTTGGGGGGCATGGGCTGGAAGGTTTTGCTCTCCGCCGTACTGATGTAGTGAAACAACGCGCCGGCCATCGTGGTTGGGGGCAAGACCAAGGGTGCCAGTCCCCGTGCTAAGCGAGCGGCATTGGTTCCCGCTAACCAGCCGCCGGCGACCGCAGCGCTGTATCCCTCCGTACCCGTAATTTGACCCGCCGCCAAGAGAGTGGGGCGATCGCGAAACTGGAGACTAGCACTCAACAACTTGGGTGCATTTAAGAAGGTATTGCGGTGCATCACCCCCATGCGCACAAACTCCGCCTGCTCTAAACCGGGGATCATCCGAAAAACCCGCTGCTGCTCCCCCCAGCGCAGATTCGTTTGAAACCCCACCAAGTTCCACAGTTGACCGTGACGATCCTCTTGGCGCAGTTGAGCCACTGCATAGGGACGCTCTCCGGTGCGCGGATGCCGCAAGCCCACGGGTTTCAAAGGTCCAAATCGCAGCGTATCTACTCCCCGCCGTGCCAACTCCTCAATGGGTAAACAGGCTTCAAAAAATTGGGCATTCTCGCGCTCAAAGTCTTTGAGAGGGGTCTGTTCGGCCTCACAGAGGGCCTGCCAAAACCGCAGATATTCCTCGGCGGTGAAGGGACAGTTGAGATAGGCCGCTTCGCCGCGATCATAACGCGAGGCCAGAAAGGCCACCTCGCGGTTAATGGACTCCCCAACCACAATGGGGCTGGCGGCATCGAAGAAACTCAGGTAGTCCAGTCCTGTAAAGCGCTGGAGATCAGCACTCAGGGCTTCACTTGTGAGCGGTCCAGTGGCCAATACCACAATGCCCCCTTCTGGCAGGCGAGTTAGCTCTTCGCGCCGCAAGGTAATTAGGGGATGACGCTCAAGGGTTGTGGTTAGCTCACGACTAAACTGGGCGCGATCCACCGCTAGGGCACCTCCGGCGGGTACTTGATGGCGATCAGCGGTGGCGATAATCAACGAGCCTAGAGCACGCAGTTCATGGTGCAATAACCCCGTGGCGCGATCGCTCGCCTTGGCACCAAAGGAGTTACTGCACACCAACTCTGCCAACTCTGCCGTATGGTGGGCTGGACTGGCCACTTGGGGGCGCATTTCATACAACACCACCGGCAAACCCGCACGGGCAATTTGCCAAGCCGCTTCTGTACCGGCTAAACCACCGCCAATGACCGTAATCGGTTCCATTGCTATCCTTCTGGGGGAGACTCCACTGCCACATCCGAGGTGGGTAACGCCTCTGTCTCTGGCTTGAAGACCAAACGCAACAGAGGAGGCGCAACGAACGTGGTCACAATCACCATCACGATAATGCCAGCATCTAGAGCCTTCGAGAGCACACCACTGGCCGACCCCACAGCCGCAAAAATCAAGCCCACTTCACCGCGCGGCACCATACCAATGCCAATAGCCCAACGGTTAATCCCCGGCTGACCAAAGACGGTTACCCCTGCTACCACCTTACCAACAATGGCCACCAAGACAAGGAAGGAGGCAATAATCAGACCTGCACGATTGGCCGGTTCTTGGGGATTGAGGACACTAATATCGGTGCGTGCGCCAACACAAACAAAGAACACTGGCACCAACATATCGGCAATGGGTAAAATCTGCTCCTCTAGCTCACGCCGCTTCTCTGTTTCCCCGAGGACTAAGCCAGCAGTAAAAGCACCGAGAATCGCTTCCAGTTGCAGGATCACGGCCACATAACCAAGGACAAAGGCAAAGATAAGAGAGGGAATCAGTAAGTTGCCGCGCGTTGTCAGGCGATCCACCATCCCCAGAAAGAAGGGACTCAGCAGCCGTCCCACAACAACAGACCCGACCAAAAAGACCACAGAGCTAATGATTAAGTAGATCACATTGCTGATCTCGACCGTGCCGGTTTTGGCTAGACTGGCCACCACTGCCAGCACAATAATGCCGAGAATGTCATCGAGAACGGCTGCCCCAATAATGATTTGACCTTCCGGAGAAGTGAGGCGTTGAATTTCCGCAAGGACTTTGGCTGTGATCCCAATACTGGTTGCCGTGAGAGCTGCACCGGCAAAGATGGCGGGTACCAAGTCCACATGAAACAGCGTCACGAGGCCAAAAGTTCCCGCAACAAAGGGAGCTACCACCCCCACCACGGCGACGACAGCCGCTTGGGGCCCCACCTTGAGCAAGCCCTCTAAATCCGATTCCAAGCCAATCTCAAACAGCAGGATCATGACGCCAATTTCCGAGAGCACCGAAATCACTTCGCTGGCAGTATTGGCAACCACTGAAGCGACAGTGCCATCCATGCCTGACGTCTGCTGAATAAAGGTCGTTAGCACGGAGGGTTCCGTTGCCCCCCCTTCGGAAAAGACCAACAGGTGCAAGACAGAAATACCCACGACTACACCGCCCACCAGCTCCCCCAGTACCGGCGGAAAGTTAATGCGGGCACAAATTTCACCGCCGACTTTGCTGGCAAAGTAGATCACCACCAAACTCAGCAAAACAGCCGCCAAGATCAATGGACCTGCTTCCGCCAAGTTCACTGATTCTGCCGCAGTATTGGCAAGAAAAGGTTGCACAGGTAACGCGATCCAGGGCATAGGGGCAACTCTTAAAAACTCTTTCCCTAAGTTAACCACGCCTTCCCCTTCTGCTCAACCTTAGAATTTAGACGAACCTAATCCTGTGCCTTGTTGTCTAACTGCAATGGTATTTTGAGGGGGTTACTTTTTATAGGTTTTTATACGGGGTTATAGGGGCATTTCGTACCGCCAATCTAGCCTTGGGGGCACTGGCCAAGTGATTGCAGAGGTGATGCTGTCTTGAGGTCATCAAATTAATTTTTTTTGATTTTTTCACCAGACACAGCCTAGGGGCCAGCGCAGTGGCCTTCCTGATTCTTGGGGCAAGCCATGAGTTTTTCTAAACTTTCTGCCAAACTGTTCTTGGTAATGTTCTTGGTATAGTAGAGGCATTAACCAACTCCTGTCCACTCGTCGCTGGGTTAGCCATGCTACTGAAGTCCACAACGCGCCACATCCACATCTATGCCGGCTATGTGGTTGATGGTACAGTTTACTCTGATACAGAAACGCTGACGCTGAATGTGGATCCCGATAACGAGTTGGAGTGGAACGACGCCGCCCTTGCGAAGGTGGAAGCCAAGTTTCAGGAATTGGTGGCCAATGCGGCAGGCGAAGAGCTGACGGAGTACAATCTACGGCGGATTGGCTCAGACTTGGAGCACTTTATTCGCTCGTTACTGATGAAAGGGGAAATTGGCTATAACCTCAATAGCCGTGTGCGTAACTACAGTCTGGGAATTCCCCGTGTGAATCACTCCTAGATTCATTCATTCTCAATCGCAAATCATTCAACAGATACTTTGACAGCAGCATTTCCCGCTACCGTCCCTCTATTCAGCTTCGATCTATAAGGGGAATGTCATCCTTTCCCTTGGTGGTTGTCACGTTGTTGCGGGCGTGCCCTCTTTGAGACAAAGACTGTGTTTAGCCGTCATTGGCCAAAAAAAAGAGGCCATTGCTGACCTCAAGTGACACTTTGACCGCTGAAAATTGGGAGAGAGTTAAGGTCTAAAGGAGACCCCAGAAATGAAGCACGCCTTGTTTGGTGATCAATTCTGTGAGTAGCGCTGCCACAAAGCCAATCATGGCAAGGCGACCGTTCCAGATTTCAGCTTGGGGGGTAAACCCAAACACCCATGCGTTGCGATCTTCTGCTTTGATGGTTTTGGTATCTTCCATGGTTTTGACTCCTGATCGAACCCTGTACCCTCACTGTAACAATTCTTTACCAATTGCGCAACATCTCTTAATATATTTTTCTCTATTGCTGCCCTAGAGGGCGATCGCAGTATCCCTAGTCAATGACTGTGGCCGTCTTGACGTTTTCTAGCTTGGCCAAAATTTGCGGCTTGTAGTTTTCAAACTCTCCCTTGAGCAGGTTGCGGCTAACGGTTGCTGGGGCTGAACTGGGCAAGCTTTTGCTGGTTTGCAGCCAATCCCGTAGCAGTTGCCGCTGGAAGGTGGCGATCGTAAACATGCGAACATTGATACAGTGTTGCGGATCCTCAAGGGAGAAAAAGAGCAGCGGATAATAGCCGGTCTCCGAGAGCAAAACGCAAAGTTCTTGATTACGGGGTAATTTCATATCCAAATAACAGGGCAACCAGCGGGGACCTTGCTTGGGATCGTAGATGGCGGTAATCCAGAGGATCATCGGGTGGGGACTGGTGGTAAAGAGAAACTGGTTGTAGCGAATATTGAGCATGCGGCGATCGATCTCTGCCCGAGGCAACATCACCCACAGCGACGCCGCTGATTCCCGTTGCGCATATAAGGGCATGGGGAAGACAATTTCCGCTACGGGTTTATCAGCAGGCCAAACACTTTGCCAGCAGACTTCTTCAACCGTTGCAAGGGCAACAGGCGGTTGCGATCGCCGTTCTGAAGGTTGAGAAACTTTTGCAGCGACCTCTACCCCCGGCTGGGTGACTCGACCACTACCAAACTGTTCCTCAAGAGCGGTGAGCACCTTAATAATTTCACCCATGTTTTGGGGGCGATCGCTGGGGGATTTGGCCATACAGGCCATAATGAGTTCCTCAAGGGCAGGGGGAAGATGTAGCCCCGGACTCGCCACACTAAAAGGTACAGGCTTCTGAAAGTGGTGCGCCTTAAACCAACTGCCAATGGAGTGGGTTTCCGCCTGAATGGGCATCTTGCCTGTGAGTAGCTCATACATGGTGATGCCTAGACTATAGATATCCGAGCGGTGATCCAATTCCCGCCCTTCAATTTGCTCGGGCGAACAGTAGGCCAAAGTGCCCATAAATGAAGAGGTTTGTCCTTTTTCAGACAGATCCCCCAAAAATTTGGCAATCCCAAAATCCAATATCTTAGCAAGTTCCCCCATCGTGCTGTCCTGAATTACAAGGACATTGCTGGGTTTGATGTCGCGGTGGATAATGGGACATTTTTGGCCTTCGATCACAATTCCCTCATGAGCCACTTGGAGACCAAGGCACATATGGCGGGCAATTCGCAAAAATCGGCTTAGGGGCAAGGGAGCTTCCAAAAGCAAATCACTGAGGTTTTCCCCTTGTAAAAATTCCATGACATAGAAGGGAATTTCCTCACTATTCATGCCGTAGTCGAGTACCCGTACCACGTGCATACTTTTCTGGCCGAGGAGAGCACCGGCTCGCGCCTCTTGGGCAAAGCGGGTTTTCATGCGGTCGTTGAGCAGGGTCTGAGAGAGAAACTTAACGGCAACAGGAACCCCTCCTAAAAGAATGTCCTCCGCGCGATACACCCGCCCCATTGAGCCTTTGCCAATCAGCTCTGTGAGCTGATACCGATTCATGAGAACTTGGCCAATATTGGTATCACGGGACGGATTTGACATAGTTGCCTCAAGGGGAAGTCAGTTGGCGAGATCGCAAACAGGCAAGCATTGCGTTGTTCGATGCTCTATAAAGTTATTATGTCTGTTGTTCCGAGAATCTTTAGGTTCTGTTGATCATGACCTGCAGTTGCCCATTTTCACTCTTGCCTGTGGCAATGACGCCCGCTTTGTTGTCCACTAGTTGCAAAGTGCTTAAGACGGATTCAATGCGATAGCTGCAATTCGAAGCAAGGCTCTCAGTACCATTGACAACATCGGCAACAAAAACAGCAAATAACTCGCTGTCATCCATACATCCACTCCTGCTCCTGCTTTTTTACTAGTTTACTTTGCCGCTCAACACGCACAGAGATCGGTCATTTATTTTTTCTCTTTTTAGATTAAAACATCTGCGAAAATTTCCTCTCTGAGGCGATCGCAAACCTCCGTATAATCATGGATTGATAAGGTAGTCGTATGGCTGCCTTCACTGGACTCTTACGCAGGGGTATCTCCCACACTCTGACTGCTTTGAGATACTTTGACTTCTGAGGTTAACCATGAAATATCGCATTTTAATGGCGACTCTGCTGGCGGTATGTCTAGGGATTTTTGCCTTGAGCGCCCCCGCCTTTGCCGCAAAACAGACTTTAACCTATGACGATATTGTCGGTACAGGTCTGGCCAACAAGTGCCCCACCCTTGATGATACAGCGCGGGGTGCCTACCCCATTGATAGCTCCCAAACCTATCGCATTGCCCAACTGTGCTTGCAGCCCACGACTTTTTTGGTCAAGGAAGAGCCGAAGAACAAACGCCAAGAGGCCGAATTTGTTCCCACAAAACTGGTGACCCGCGAAACCACAAGCTTGGATCAAATTCAAGGGGAACTCAAGGTCAACAGCGATGGCAGCCTCACGTTTGTGGAAGAGGATGGGATTGACTTCCAACCCGTGACCGTGCAAATGCCCGGTGGTGAGCGCATCCCACTGCTCTTTACAGTGAAAAACTTGGTGGCGACCACTCAGCCCAACATTAGCAGCATCACCACTTCAACGGATTTCAAGGGGGAATTTAACGTTCCTTCCTACCGCACCGCCAACTTCCTTGATCCCAAAGGACGGGGCTTGGCCTCTGGCTATGACTCAGCGATCGCCCTTCCCCAAGGTAAAGAAGAAGAACTGGCTCGCGCCAACGTCAAGCGCTTCTCCCTCACCAAGGGTGAAATTGCTCTGAATGTGGCGAAAGTGGATGGCCGTACGGGTGAAATTGCTGGCACCTTTGAAAGTGAGCAACTCTCCGATGATGATATGGGCGCCCATGAACCTCACGAAGTGAAAATTCAAGGGGTCTTTTACGCCCGTATCGAACCTGCCTAGGACCAAGACACAAATGGCGACTCTTTTAGAACTCAGAGAATTGCGGGTCGCCTACCCCCCAACGGAGACATCATCTACTGCAGCATTCGTGGTGGATGGTGTTTCCTTTTGTGTGGCTGCCGGAGAGCGCTTTGGCTTGGTGGGGGAGTCGGGTTGTGGCAAATCCACGATTGGTAAGGCCATTTTGCAGTTGTTACCGCCGCGGTCACAGGTTTCTGGCGCGATTACCCTGCGGGGGCAATCCCTTTTGGGGCTGAGCGCTTCGCAGTTGCGGCGGCTGCGGGGCGAGCAAATTGGCTTGGTCTTTCAGGATCCGATGACGCGCCTCAATCCCCTAATGAGCATCTACGAGCACTGCGATGAGCTATTGCGGAGTCATTGGCCTAGGTTGAGTCGCCCTCAGCGGCGGCAGCGGATTGTTGAGGTGCTAGATCGCGTGAGAATCCCCCCCAATCGCCTCCATCAGTATCCCCATGAGTTGAGTGGGGGTATGCGCCAACGGGTGGCGATCGCCCTTGCGTTGCTGTTGAATCCGCCGCTGATCATTGCCGATGAACCGACAACGGCGCTGGATGTCACCGTTGCAGCGGAAATTCTCGATGAACTCACGCGCCTGTGCCAAGAGGAGCAGCGGGGGCTACTCCTCATTTCCCACGATCTGGCACTGATAGCCAAATATTGCGATCGCCTTGCGGTGATGCACCAAGGTAAGATTGTTGAATTGGGAGCCGCTCGCCAAGTCCTGCACCAGCCGCAACATCCCTATACCCAATCGCTACTCGCTGCCCGCCAACTGCCCTGCCGAGAGTCTCCGCCCTTGGACAAGACGCCGCCATTGCTACAGGTGCATAATCTACAGCGGCACTACCGCTTGGGGGGATGGCTACAACCCCAGATTATCATTCGTGCTGTAGATGGTGTCGATCTCACGTTGCGCCGCGGCGAAACCCTCGGCCTCGTGGGCGAATCGGGCTGCGGCAAAAGTACGCTCTCGCGCTTGATTCTGCAACTGATTCCCGCCAATGCCGGTGAAGTGGTGTTCTTGGGGCGCAATTTAACTCACTTGCCAGCAGCACAACTGCGCACAGCCCGCCGCGATCTGCAAATGATTTTCCAAGACCCCCATGCCTGCCTCAACCCGAAAATGACCGTGGGGCAAAATTTGCTGGAGCCACTGCTGATTCATCGGCTGATGGCAAAAGAGGCTGCCCAAGAACAGGTACGCGAGATGTTAGCCAAAGTGGAATTAACCCCCCCTGAAGTGTACGTGCACCGCTATCCCCATGCCCTATCGGGAGGACAACGCCAACGGGTGGCGATCGCCCGCGCCCTGATTACCCACCCGCAACTGGTGGTTTGTGACGAACCAGTGAGCATGCTCGATGCCCACATTCAACGGCAGGTGTTGGCACTGATGCAGCAGTTAAAAGAACAGTTGCAACTCACCTATCTCTTTATTACCCACGATCTGGCGGTGGCGCGGAGTTTTTGCGATCGCATTGCAGTGATGTACGCTGGCAAAATTGTGGAACTTGCCCCCACAGCCCAACTCTTTGCCCAACCGCAGCATCCCTACACGCAAAAGCTCCTTGCTGCTGCCCTGTAGTTGCTCTGGGTCACCCCGAAAGAGAGCAACTTCTTTCCCCAGCCTTTAACTACCTTTAACGTTTGTTGTTTAACCTAATCGCGTAGGTCGTTTACACGGTTAGCAATCAGGGCAGTGAGGTATGGGAGAGTACTTTGGTGACATTTTGCAGCGGACGCTACGGCGGCGGGATTTTCTCAAAACGGCCCTTTGGGGAGCTGCCGGCTTGGCTATCAGCAGTCTGGAGGAGAAGGTGGCTCTCTCCTTGCCTGCCCCAAGCTTTGCGACTATTTACCCGAATGGGGAGGACAAAATCACTTTGCCAGCGGGATTCCAGTATGGCTTGGTGATTCGCTGGGGCGATGCCCTTGATAATGGCCCGCATCTGGATTGGAATGCTGTGCACGAGCAAGTTACAGCAGCCATGGTGGAGCGGCAGAAGCACTGCTTTGGCTACAATTGCGATTTTGTCGGCTATGTTGAGGCGCCTCGCGGGCGACGCCTCTTGGTTGTTAATCACGAATACACCAATCCAGAACTCATGTTTCAAGGCTTTGAGGGGCGACCCAATCGCTGGCAAGCCGCCCTACAACGGGAAGCTCATGGCCTTTCGGTCGTAGAAATTCGCCCCCACCAACAGGGGGGATGGCACTATGTGCAAGGCTCTCCCTACAATCGTCGCATTACTGGCTCCACGCCCTGTCAAATTGGCGGCCCCCTGCAGGGGCATCCTCTGATGTGCACCCAATATGATCCCCGGGGCAGACTGGTCTATGGCACCCTCAACAACTGCGCTGCCGGCAAGACGCCTTGGGGCACCATTCTCACCTGCGAGGAGAACTTTCACAGCTATTTTGGAGGCAGCGAGGCATCACTGAGCGGCCAAGTGCGGGAACTGCACAAGCGCTATGGGGTTCCCAGCGATCGCGCCGATCGCTATGGGTTTTATCTCTACGAAAATCGGTTCAATATTGAAAAAGAACCCAACGAGGCCTTTCGCTTTGGCTGGGTAGTGGAGGTCGATCCCCTCAATCCCAATCGTGCGGCGGTGAAGCGCACTGCCTTGGGTCGGTTCCGCCACGAGGCGGCCACAACGGTCATTGCTCCAGATGGGCGCGTGGTGGTTTATATGGGGGATGATGCGCGCTTTGAATACATCTATAAATTCGTCAGCCAAGGCCAATACAACCCCCGCCAGCGGGAGGCCAATTGGGGACTGCTGGATGAAGGAACGCTGTATGTTGCTCGCTTTAACGAGAACTTGGGGGGTGAGTGGCTGCCAATTGCCACCATTCAAGGGCGAAAAATTCTCCCCAATCCCGCCCTGCCCGATCCTTTTCAGGCGAATCCGGGCCTATGCCTCATCAATAGCCGCGGGGCTGCTGATGCCCTAGGCGCAACCAAAATGGATCGCCCTGAAGATGTGGAGTGGAACCCCGTCACCAAGACTGTCTGGGCAGCCTTGACCTACAATGAGCGGCGCACAGCCAGCGATCGCGCCAACCCCCGCTCCGAAAACGTCATGGGGCATGTTCTCGAAATTGCTGAAGCCGGCGGGAACCCCACCGCAGTGCGCTTTCAGTGGCAGATTCCTCTGCTGTGTGGTGAACCAGCGGCAGCGGTTCCCCATCGTCAACTCCTCCTCTACGGGCAAGCTGTGGACAAAACCGTGCCAGCCATTTCAGCACCCGATAACTTTGCCTTTGATGCACGGGGCAATGTTTGGATTACAACTGATGGCAACCCTGCCCCAAGTCGGCTCCAGAAAAATGATGGCGTTTATGTTCTCAATCCCTCTGGCCGCGAGTTCAAGATGTTTCTCTCAGGGGTGCCAGGCTGTGAAATCTGTGGTCCTGAGTTTAGCAGCGACTATCGCACCTTCTTTTGTGCCATTCAGCATCCGGGGGAAGGGGCTAAATCCACCGCTGAGCTGCCAACACGTTGGCCCTATGACGAAAAGGTGGTTGTGCCTCGGCCCTCGGTGATTGCCGTATGGCGCCCAGATGGCCGTGAAATTTCAGCTTAGGGCCTGCGGTTAGAGGAGCGACTCATCCCCTGCGGGCGTAGGGGAACGACCGCCGCGGCACGACGGCGGCGAGTGGGTTGAGTGGGCGGGGCATTGGGGAAAGCAATCACCTCTGCCGGTTGCGCCTCGCGGGCACAGCGAATCAACAGGCCAGCGATCGCCATACTCGCCATAATTGAGCTTCCGCCATAGCTAAAGAGGGGAAAAGGCAACCCTGTGGTCGGTAACAGCCCAATGGCCACAGCAATATTAATCAAGGCCTGGAGGAGCATGATCACCGTTGCCCCCAAGGCAATGAGTTGGACAAGGGGATCCCGCGCCCGATTCACCACCCGCATTCCCAACCATCCGTAGGCCGCCAGGAGGGCCAAGAGTAACAGGCACCCCAACAGTCCCATTTCCTCGGCATAGACCGCAAAAATAAAATCTGTGTGCTGAATGGGCAAGTAGGAAAGCTTTTGCTGGGAAAAGCCATAGCCTGCCCCAAAAACGCCCCCCGAAGCAACGGCCAAAAGACTCTGCACCAGTTGGTAGCCATCTCCCATTGCATCCGCCCAAGGGTTGAAGAAGGACATGATCCGCCGCCGTTGATACTCATTAATGCTGATACTCAGTACTGCTAAGCCTAAGCCACTCATGGCGGTTAACAGCAGGGGCGCCAAGGGTAAACCCGCACCGAGGGCAATCAGCCATAACGTCATACCACAGAGAGCGGTTGTGCTGAGGTTCGGTTGAATTAAAATCCCCAGCAGCGTCAGGGCAAAGGCCGTGATCCAAAAACAGCGCGCCTTCAGGTGCAGCCGCCGCCAAGCATTAAAGACCCACGCTGCTTGCAGAACTAAAAAAGGCTTCATCATCTCCGAGGGCTGGAGTTGAAAAGCGCCAAGACTAATCCAGCGGGTGGCGCCCATCACTGTGGTTCCGACCCCCGGTAGTCGTGTTGCCCAGATCAAGAGCAGAAACAAAAAGAAGCCCGGAATGGCCATCTGGAGCGATCGCCGCAACGGCAATCGTAAAAACAACTGGAATCCTGCCCAGCCAAGGGCAAGCCATAGCAGCTGGCGGGTAAAGTAGTACAGCCCATCCCCTGTTTCAGCCAAGCCCACGGGAAAACTAGCGGAAAAGAGGACGACCAACCCAAGACCAATCCACACTAGGGTCAACCAGTGGAGCAATCGCGCTTCTAGGGTCCACTGCTGCAGGCGATCGCCAAAGGGGAGAAAATGCCACCAATTCACGCTTAGATGACCCTCACTGGCATTGGCCACTATCTGTATCTCATATTCTAGAAAAGGGCTGTCTCTAATCTGGCACAATTGTTATGCATCCTTGAGAGCGATTGCCCGTGACTGTGCCTACCATTTCTGAACGCTTTGAGCAATGTCGTGCCCGTCAACGCTGTGCCCTAATTCCCTTTTTGACCGCCGGTGACCCTGATTTAGAGACCACGGTTGCTGCCCTCAAAACCTTGGATGCCCATGGCGCAGATTTGATTGAACTGGGAATGCCCTATTCGGATCCCTTGGCCGATGGTCCAGTGATTCAGGCAGCCGCCACCCGCGCCCTGCAACGAGGAACTCGCCTCGAAGCCGTCTTAGAAATGACAACGGACTTGCACCGCCAACTAAGGGCACCACTGATTTTATTTACCTACTACAATCCCATCTATCATCGGGGGGTCTCTTTATTTCTGAAAGCCGTTGCCCAAGCCGGGATCAAGGGGTTAGTGATTCCCGATCTGCCCCTTGAGGAAGCGGAACCCGTACTCGCGCAGACAGCGAATCTAGGCTTGGAATTGACACTACTGATTGCACCCACCACATCCCCAGACCGAATGCGGGCGATCGCCACCGCTTCCCAAGGATTTATTTACCTTGTCAGCACTACGGGTGTGACTGGCATGCGTCAACAAATGGCCGCGCGGGTTCAGGAACTGTTACACACCCTACGCCAGATCACTCCAAAGCCGATTGGGGTCGGGTTCGGCATTGCCAGTCCCGATCATGCCCGCCAGGTCCGCGATTGGGGTGCTGATGCCGCCATTGTCGGCAGTGCCTTTGTCAAACGTCTGGCCGAACCCGATCAGGGGGTTGCCGCTGTCGCCGAGTTTTGTCAGGCACTCCGCACAGCCCTCGATACACCCTAGGGACGCACGGTCAACGTAAAGTAAATGCCATCGGACTGTAAACTACGGGTTTGACCGGGCAGACCAATCAACGGCACCGCGTACTGGAACTGAATGTCAAGGTTTCGGGTCGGTTGCACCAAGAGTCCCATGCCGAGACCGGCAATCACATTATTAGGCACGGCACCTGCAGGATTGCGGCTATTGTTCCAGACGACCCCCAGATCAAAGAGGGGAGCAAGGGAAATCAGGGGGCGACGATTGGCGGTACGCAGCACAGGAAAACGGGCTTCCCCAGAGAACCGCAGGCCATTATCCCCGGAAAGGG
>NZ_JBKBHZ010000024.1:0-17069 GCF_046299655.1 Thermosynechococcus sp. | reverse complement strand
GGATTTACACTGGTTAGGGCTTTTACTAAAGAAGAAAGATGGATTGGAATCCTAGGCAATGGCTGTGATGAGTATGTGTATCAACGGAGATAGAGGATGTGCGGTATTGCCGGACTTTGGGCAAGTGATCTCAACCAGCAGGAGATTTCTTCAATTGTAGAGAGAATGGCCAACACCCTCACCCACCGTGGTCCTGACGATGGTGGCATTTGGGTGGATGAAACTGTGGGGATTGCTTTGGGACATCGGCGTCTTGCCATTCTTGATCTTTCCGCCGCTGGTCACCAGCCAATGGTTTCTGCTTCGGGGCGCTTTGTACTGGTGTTTAATGGCGAGATTTACAATCACCTTGAGATGCGGCAGCAGCTGGAGGCAAGGGGGTTGGCGCCTTCTTGGCGGGGGCATTCAGATACAGAAACTCTTTTGGCTGCATTTGAAGCTTGGGGGATTGAAAAAACGCTCCGAAAAACGGTGGGTATGTTCGCCTTAGCCTTGTGGAATAGGCAGGATCGTCAACTCACCCTTGCTCGCGATCGCATGGGAGAAAAGCCGCTCTACTACGGTTGGAGCAGGGGAGCCTTCGTTTTTGGCTCGGAATTAAAGGCGATCCGTGCCTATCCCGGATTTGACAATCCCATTGAACGGCGGGCATTGGCCCTCTATTTACGCTATAACTACATTCCGGCACCTTGGACTATTTATGCCCATCTTTGGAAATTGCCTGCGGGCAGTTGGGTGCAGTTTGCTGCTGAGGAGATCACAGCCCATCGCCAAGATCGCGGGGCGGTAATGGCCTATTGGTCACTCCGAGAGATTGCTAAAACAGGGTTGGAAACTCCTTTTAACGGCTCGGAACCAGAGGCGGTAGAAGCTCTGGAAGCCCTCCTGCGTCAAAGTATCAAGGGACAAATGGTTGCCGATGTGCCCTTAGGGGCTTTGCTTTCAGGAGGGATTGATTCCTCAACCGTTGTGGCATTGATGCAGACTCAATCGAGTCAACCCATACGCACGTTTACCATTGGTTTTTATGAGCGCGCTTACAATGAGGCGCAACACGCCAAAGCTATTGCTCAACACTTAGGCACAGATCATACAGAGTGGTACCTTACGCCCAAAGAGGCGCTAGAAGTGATTCCTCAGCTCCCTTGGCTGTATGATGAGCCTTTTGCAGATTCCTCTCAAATTCCTACCCACTTGGTTTGCCGGTTGGCGCGGCAGCAGGTGACTGTTGCCCTTTCCGGGGATGGGGGAGATGAATTGTTTGGGGGGTATCCTCGCTATTTTCTAGTGGTTAGCTTATGGCGTCGCTTGTCCTCGATACCTTTGCCCTTGCGTCGGGTCGTCGCGCGCGGCATTCGTGCCCTTTCTCCTCGCACGTGGAACTTGCTCTACCGAATCATCGAGCCTCTCTTGCCTAGGCGCTGGCACCAGCGCTTGGTGGGCGATAAACTCCACAAGGGGGCAAGGCTGCTGCCGTTATCGGCGCCGGAAGAAATCTATTTTCAGCTCGTTTCCCTTTGGCCTGACCTGACAGCTGTGGTTCTAGGGACTCAAGAGCCGGCCACCCTTTTGAGGACACCGAGTGAGTGGCTTAACTGCTCTAGTATTGAGCAGCGGATGATGTATCTTGATGCTCTTACCTATTTGCCCGATGATATTTTGGTGAAGGTGGATCGAGCGGCGATGGGGGTGAGTTTAGAAACCCGTGCTCCTCTTTTGGATCACCGCATTGTCGAGTTTGCTTGGCGGCTACCGCTCTCCATGAAGATTCAAGGGGGTCAGGGGAAACGGGTACTCCGTCAGGTGCTCTATCGGTATGTCCCCAAACAATTAGTTGAGCGACCCAAGATGGGATTTGGGGTACCAATTGAGGATTGGCTGCGGGGGGAGTTGCGAGATTGGGCGGAGGAGCTACTGTCAGAAGCAAGTCTCAAGCGGGACGGATTTTTGCATCCTGCCCCCATTCGTCAGGTGTGGCAAGAACACCTCTCAGGTCAGCGCAATTGGCAATATCGGCTATGGCCGGTGTTAATGTGGCAAGCTTGGTATCGGGGGATGAGTGCCGCCTGTTGATGGTTACACAGAAACAAGATAAATAGACCCTCCACAGATGCAGCACTTAGCCCATTCCCAACTGCACCTGAATCTCTTTCTTGAGCCGGTGGAGGAGTTGCTGCCGATCCAACCGATCCAGGATTTGCCGGACAACGGTTTTTGGACCATGGCTGCCCCAGCCGGCGCCGTTGGCAAAGTAGGTTTTGGCCACTTGCCCCACCGTGTAGGAGGAAAAGCCGGCGATCGCCCCCTGGGTCATCGCCACAGAAAGATAAGGGCCAAGGGCAATGCCACCGCTCATGGGCGTAGCCAGTCCCAACAGCCCCTTGAGGGAACTCAGGCCTAAATTGACGGCAAATTCCCCTAGGCTAATGCCGCTCATGGCAAGGGCAATGGTTTGCAGCAGTTCCTTGGCGCCTGCATCTGTGAGTTCAATGTCATAGAGGCGGGAGAGCAGTTGAATTGTAGTCAAGTCAATGACAGCACTGCCGACCATATCCAAGACGGTTACAGGGTTAAGGGCGATCGCCAGCGCCTTGGTAACCGCCCCTTTCCAAATCAGTTGGTTGGCCTCCTGCTCCCGCAGTTGCAACTTGTAGCGGGCTAATTCTTCGCTTACCTTGTTGGCAAAGAGCATTGAATTGAGGGCAATCAGGGCTTTCCCTTCGCGCTCTAGCACCTCCAAGATCTTCCGTTTGAGGAGTTCCACTTGGGGAGCACCGACGGTCATTTTCACCTGCACCCGTCCAGAGGCATCGCGCTGCACTTGCGGCACAAGGGGGGCTGCCGACACCATAACAATTTCTTCAGGGGAGAGAAGTTCTTTGACGCGCTCATCGCGGATTTTGGCATAAATGGCTTCGCGATCTGCCTCGGGGTACTGATCCACTTTGTTAAAGACCAGCAGCATTGGCCTGCCCGCCTGTCGCAACTCACTCAGGGCTTGGTATTCCAAACGGGTCAAGTCGCCGGCAATCACAAAGAGAATTAAATCCGCTTGGGCAGCCACCTCCCGTGCCAGTTGTTCCCGTGCGACCCCATTGACTTCGTCTAACCCCGGTGTATCAATCAGGCGAATGGGATTGCCACGCCGAGCTTCCGAGATTTGCCAAAGGGCACTGGCTTCCCTTTGGGTCACGCCATGAATCGGCCCCGTTGCAAAATGGGGTTCCCCCAGCAGGGCATTGAGCAGGGAGGATTTTCCCCGCCCCACCAGACCGAAGACGGCAATTTGCACCACCCCTCCGTGGAGCTTGTCAAGCATTGCTTCAAGGTCGGCGATCGCCCGCGCAAGGGAGGCTTTTTCTGCCCCTGTGGCCCTGCACTCGTGCAGTAGTTTTTCTAGGGCACGCTTGGCAGCCTCATAGCTCAGAGCACTTTGATAGTCCTCTAGGTCGTGAATGGTGCTTTGAAGTTCCCTCAAGAGGGAGGGGTCTGGCGATCGCTCCATCACCGAGGCAACACTAAGGTCAAGAAGATTTGCCTTTATTGTAAGGGGAAGGACGGGACTGGTGCGACTTGAACGCACGGCCTAGCGCTTAGGAGGCGCTCGCTCTATCCGCCTGAGCTACAGCCCCACAGAAATACCTGACCCACCTTACGATTCTAGCGAGTTTCTGCCCCCGCTGCTGTTGCCCCCTTGGCCAGCGCGTCAATCTCCTGAAACAGGCGTTCTAAAGGAGCATTGGCTTCCAAAAAGGAGAAAAGATGCCTATAGCGCAGCTTGCCTTCCTGATCAATGAGAAACTGCGCCGGCAGGGGTGCTCCCAAGGCTTGACCGGTGCGATATTTGCGAAAGACTTGGCAACTGGGGTCATAGAGCAGGGGCATCTTTAAGTCCATATCCGCCTTGACCTTCTCACTTTGCTGGGCGTCGGTACTGGTGACCACCAAAACCGCCACTCCCTTGCCTTGAAATGTTTCGTAATTTTCATTCAAGGCCTTGAGATAGGGATAGCACAGCGGACAGTATTGATGCTCTGTAAAGATGCGCGTAAACACCAATAGGAGGGGCTGCGCTTGCCATACCCTTGAAAGGCGAACAGGTGCACTGAAACCAACAGCGGGTAATTCTCCATCGGGGACGAGGGCACCCCGCTGCAATTGATTTCGAGGCGGCACTGGCCAGGCGTTTTGCCAAAACCGCTCATTGAAAAGGCCACTGAAGTTGGTGGAGGTGAGAAACGGTAATCGAACGGCCATGGCCTCCTCGCTGGTGATTCAACCGTTGCCTAGCGATCCACAGATCCCATAATCACATCGATACTGCCAAGGATAGCAACAATATCCGCCACTTTCATCCCTTTGAGCAACTGGGGCAGCACTTGCAGGTTATTGAAATCCGGTGGCCGAATCTTCCAGCGCCAAGGGAAGACATTATCATCTCCAATCAGGTAAATCCCTAGTTCCCCTTTCCCCGATTCAACCCGCACATAGTGCTCCCCTTTGGGAATTTTGAAGGTGGGAGCCAGTTTCTTGCCCAAGTACTGATAGTCAAAGCCATGCCACGCTGACTTGGCACCTTCAAGCATCCGCTTGGCTTCGAGGTTTTCGTAGGGACCACCCGGCAGCCCATCCAAGGCTTGGCGAATGATCTTCACCGATTCGCGCATTTCCTGAATGCGGACAATGTAGCGGGCAAGGCAATCGCCTTCCGTGGCCACAGGTACATCCCAGTCAAAGTCGTCATAGCATTCGTAGTGATCCACCTTGCGCAAATCCCACTTCACACCGCAGGCACGCAGCATCGGCCCTGAGAGTCCCCAATTGATGGCATCCTCACGGCTAATTTTGCCCACACCCTGTAAGCGGCGTACAAAGATGGGATTGTTGGTGATTAGGCGTTCATACTCATCCACTTTGGGCAAAAAGTAATCGCAAAAATCGCGGCACTTCGTTACCCAGCCATAGGTGAGATCAGCAGCTACTCCCCCAATGCGGAAGTAGTTATTGTTAATAAAGCGCATGCCGGTGGCAGCTTCAAAAAGATCGTAGATGTATTCCCGCTCGCGGAAGATGTAGAAAAAGGGTGTTTGGGCACCGACATCCGCCAAGAAGGGGCCTAGCCACAGAAGGTGATTGGCAATGCGGTTTAACTCCAGCATGATCACGCGGATATAGCTGGCACGCTTGGGCACAGGAATCCCAGCTAACTTTTCGGGCGCATTGACGGTAACCGCTTCGTTAAACATCCCTGCGGCGTAATCCCAACGACTCACGTAGGGAATAAACATAATATTGGTGCGGTTTTCGGCAATTTTCTCCATGCCGCGATGGAGGTAGCCAATCACCGGCTCACAGTCAATGACATCTTCGCCATCCAAGGTCACCATTAACCGCAAAACCCCGTGCATGGAGGGATGGTGCGGCCCCATGTTGATGACCATGGGTTCTGTGCGAGTCTCTATCGTGGGCATAGATGGCAGTTCCGCTAGAGGGTGGAAGGCTGAGACCTTACTCTTGATATGCTACACAGGTTTTCACCGCTTGCCAATTCAAATTTGCTTATGGCTTAGATAACGGTGCCATCGGGGATCACGGCATTTTTGAGAATCACCACGACCCCACTGCGGATATAGAATCCCTGATCCTCACGGTTGGATTCTTCAACATGGTCTTTGTTGATGATTTTGACATCGTGACCAATGCAGGCATTTTTATCGACAATTGCGCGGCGAATGACACTGTTGGCACCGATGCCGATGGGGATTTTGCGTTGCAGAGCGAGCTGGTGGCGCTGCGCTGAGTCTTGGTAGTAGTCTGCCCCCATCAAGAGGGAATGGTCAATGACACACCCTGATTCCACTCGCGATCGCACCCCCAAGACGGAACGGTGAACTTGGCATTCCTTGAGGATGCAACCTTCACTAATGATTGATTCTGTAATCGTGCAACTGAGCATCTTGCTGGGGGGCAAATAGCGGGGACGGGTGTAAATCGGTGCGTTTTCGTCGTAGAAGCTAAAGGGAGGCTGAGGTTGTTGGGTGAGGGCAAGGTTGGCTTCGTAGAAGGAGCCAATGGTTCCAATATCTTCCCAATAGCCATTAAAGACATAGGTTTGGACAAGATGAGAACGGGCAGCGGCAGGGATAATTTCCTTGCCAAAGTCGGTGGCATCGGCCATCTGTTCTAGCAAATCAATGAGAACTTGCCGCTTAAAGACATAAATTCCCATCGAGGCAATGTAGGGCTTGCGCTGGGCTTCCTCGGCACTGAGGCCATAGCGGGTTGTGTCCACCCGCATATCCCGTAGGGCATCCCCTGTCGGCTTTTCGCGAAAGTCGGTGACTCGGCCGGTGTCATCTACCTTAATCAAGCCAAAGCCAGAGGCGGACTTCTCATCGACAGGCAACACCGACAGGGTAATGTCGGCACCCGTATCGCGATGGCGCTGCACAAAAAGACGATAGTCCATGCGGTAGAGGTGATCTCCTGAAAGAATCAGGTATTCATCCACATCCCAGTCGGCCAAGAGCCACAGGTATTGACGCACCGCATCAGCCGTGCCTTGGAACCAGTTAGGATTTTCTGGAGTTTGCTGAGCTGCTAAGACTTCGACAAAGCCGCCCGTTAGGCCGGGGAAGGTATAGGTACGGGCAATATGACGGTTGAGGGAGGCCGAGTTGAATTGGGTCAGGACGTAAATGTTATTGATTTCGGAGTTGATGCAATTGCTCACAGGAATATCAATGAGGCGATATTTTCCAGCAAGGGGAACCGCAGGCTTGGCACGACGCTTGGTCAAGGGATAGAGACGTGTGCCGGCACCGCCCCCAAGGATAATCGCTAGGACTCGTTTCATTGAAAACTCCATCTGAACGGCCACATCAACAGTGTACGCTGTGGTGGCACTTCTCTTTGCGCAGGGGACTTTTGGTAAAGAAGCCACGCAATGGCATGATAATGATACTTGGTCGTTGATCCCAAGCGGGGAGTGGCAGCATGGGATTTGTGGACATTGCGATCGCGGATCTGGCAGCGGACTACGGCGTGTCGGTCGAAACGGTCTGTGCATGGTGCGATCGCTTGGGTATTCGCTATACCAGTCCACAAACGCGCTTGCCCCTTGAGGATGCCAAAGCAATTATTTTGGCCTTGACGAACCCTGCCCCCACCAAGGATCAACCAGACACACCGCAATCGTAAGACCTGCTTATTGGGAGAACTATGTTAAAAAAATGCGTTTGGCTTGCGGTCGCTCTCTGCCTCTGCCTCTGGCAACTGACCACGGGCACAGCACTGGCCGCCGAACTGACCCCTGAAGTCCTGACTGTCCCCCTCAACAGCGAGGGCAAAACAATTACTCTCACGGAAAAACAATACCTAGAGGGCAAGCGTCTCTTTCAGTATGCTTGTGCCTCCTGCCATGTGGGGGGGATTACCAAAACAAACCCCAACTTGGATTTGCGTACAGAAACCCTCGCCCTCGCCACGCCACCACGGGACAACATTGAAGGCCTAGTAGACTACATGAAGAACCCCACCACCTACGATGGTGAGCAAGAAATTGCTGAAGTTCACCCCAGTCTGCGCAGTGCCGATATTTTCCCGAAAATGCGCAATCTGACGGAAAAAGATTTGGTGGCGATCGCTGGCCATATTCTCGTTGAACCCAAAATCTTGGGGGATAAGTGGGGCGGTGGCAAAATTTACTATTAACACTTGTAACGAAGGATTTTCCCAACACCCATGTACCAACCTCACTTTTGGCAACGGTCTGTCGGCTGGCTTTGTGGCAGCCTCTTCATTCTGCTGTTGAGCTGGTTAATCCCACCGGCAACGGCATTAGCAGCTGCTGGGGTAGATAACTACGTGATCCAGTACCTGAAGGTAGCGGATACGGTAGAATTGCCCCTCAACGATCGCGGTGAGACCAAAACCTTCACAGCAGTGGACTTGACCCGTGGCAAGCGCCTCTTTGAGGAAAACTGCAAAAATTGCCATGTTGGTGGCAGTACATTACCTAATCCCCTCGTGTCCCTCTCCCTAAAGGATCTCAAGGGGGCAACGCCGCCACGGGATACGATCGCCAGCCTCGTCGCCTTCCAGCGATCGCCCATGTCTTACGATGGCAGCGAAGAGAGTTATTCCTGCCGTCGCGTAAGTGAGGACTGGTTGACCACGGAACAGCTTGAGACTTTAGCTGCCTTTATTTTACGAGCGGCAGACGTCGCGCCCGGTTGGGGCGTAGAAAGCTTTCCGGACAGTGCCCCCTAGGTTGGGAACTTTGCTACACTGACCTTTGGTGAATCTTGCACCCCTTGATTTTTGGGACTTTATCCATACCCTGACGCATTCCATGAAAGGAGGACTCCGTTGAAAAAGCTATTCATTTGTGTTTGCGCGATCGCGCTATTTGTCAGCCTCACCCCTGCGGCCTTTGCGGCAGATTTAGCCAATGGTGCCAAAGTCTTTAGCGGCAACTGTGCAGCCTGTCACATGGGGGGCGGCAATGTGGTGATGGCCAACAAAACCCTGAAAAAAGAAGCCCTTGAGCAATTTGGCATGTACTCTGAGGATGCCATTATCTACCAAGTGCAGCACGGTAAAAATGCGATGCCGGCCTTTGCCGGTCGTCTTACTGATGAACAAATTCAAGATGTGGCTGCCTACGTGCTGGATCAAGCTGCCAAGGGTTGGGCAGGCTAAAATTGCTACAGTCGGAAAATAACGATTGATGAAGGGTGTAGGCCTAAGTTCTACATCCTTTTTTTGTCCTAGGACTGCCCTACAAGTTTGGCAAAGATAGATGTTTTATTCTGCATCTCCTAGGGAATCCTCCCTAGAACCAGTGCAATTCATATAATGATGAAAGACTTGCTCCTACGAAAAGGCGGTACATTTGGGCTATGCCTGCTGCCCCATTGCCAGCAAATGAACCGGAACGGCAACGTGTCCTTGAGCAGTATCAAATTTTAGATACACCGCCAGAACCAATTTTTGATGAGATTACCAATTTAGCGGCAGCCATTTGCCAGACCCCCATTGCTCTCATCAGCCTCATCGATCGCGAGCGGCAGTGGTTTAAGTCCAAAGTGGGGATTGATCTCTGTGAAACGCCCCGCTCCATTGCCTTTTGTGCGCATGTGATCTTGCAATCGGAGTTGGTGATTGTCCCCGATGCCCGCCTGGATCCGCGCTTTGCCGATAATCCTGTAGTGACAGGCCCACCCTATATTCGCTTTTATGCGGGGATGCCCTTGATTACGCCCGATGGCTATGCACTAGGAACACTCTGTGTCGTGGACTACCAGCCACGTGAGCTAAACCCTGTGCAACAGCAAACCCTACGCACCCTTGCTCGCCAAGTCATTAGTGAATTGGAGCTGCGCCGTCACCTAGAGGTAGCCCGCCGGCAACTAACCTACATCCGCCACATAAGTAGCCTACAAAAGGCAATCCTCAATAGCAGCAACCACGCCATTATTGTCACCCGCCCCGATGGCATCATCACACTGATGAATCGAGCTGCCGAGGAATGGCTGGGATACCCTGCCGCAGAACTGGTGGGTAAAGCAACGCCAGAACGTTTCCACGATCCTCAAGAGGTAGAACGCTATGCCCAGATTCTCAGTGCGCAACTGGGAGAACCCATTCCTGCAGGGTTTGAGACACTTGTGGCCCGGGCACGTCGCGGCTTGGCGGATGAGCAGGAGTGGACCTTTGTGCGGCGGGACGGCTCCCGCTTTCCGGTTTCCCTCTCGGTTACCCCCATTCATAACGGCCAAGGGCAACTCGTCGGCTTTTTGGAGTTGGCCATTGATATTACCGAGAAGAAAAAAATTGAGGCGGAGCTGCAACTGCGGGAGCGGGCGATTATTGCCAGTACGAATGGCATTGTGATTACTGACTACCGCCAACCCGATAATCCAATTATCTATGTGAATCCGGCCTTTGAGCGGATGACGGGATACCGGGCAACGGAGGTTCTCGGCAAAAACTGCCGCTTTTTGCAGGGGCGCGATCGCCACCAAGCGGGGACTGAAGTCATTCGCAATGCGATTAAACAAGGCCAATCCTGCCGTGTGGTGCTGCGCAATTACCGCAAAAACGGCCAGCCTTTTTGGAATGAACTTGCCATCTCACCGATTTATAACGAATTTGGTGAAATCACCCACTACATTGGCATTCAAAGTGATGTCACCGAACGGCAGCGGGCACAGCTCTTTTTGCAACAGCAGGTAAAGCGCACCCTCTTACTGAACCGCATCACTGAGGAGATTCGCCAACAACTGGATCGCGATCAACTCTGCCGAACAACGGTGGAACAGCTAGGCACGCTCCTCAACGTGAGTCGCTGCCTGTTATTTTTGCACGATCCGCAGGCGGCAACACCGATGCAGTTGGGGGCTGAATACTGTGCCCCCGGCATTTCTTCGGTCAGCTCCTGCCCCTTGGACTTAAGCCTTAGTCGCGTGCCGTTCTTGGTCTCGGTTTTTGAGTCGGACGAGGTATTTGTCTGTGATAATGTGGACGCTGACTTGCGGCTTGTTCCCCTTCACCCCTATTGCCAAGCCTTAAATGTAAAATCGGCCTTAATTGTGCGCACCGCTTACCGCAATCAACCCAATGGATTGTTGGTATTGCATCAGTGCGATCGCCAGCGGCATTGGAACGACGCCGTTAAAAGCCTACTTAAAAGTGTTGCAGCTCAGGTGGGAATTGGCCTTGCCCAAGCGCAACTGCTGGCGCAGGAAACGCGGCAACGCCAACAACTGCAACAACAAATGCAGCGCACTCTTCTTCTCAATCAGATTACAGAACAAATTCGCCAGAGCTTCGATACAGAAACCGTCTTTGCCACAACCGTAACGCAGATTGGACAAGCCTTTGGAGTTAGTCGCTGTTTGATTCACCGCTATGAGCCAGGACCACCGCCGCGTATTCCCGATGTGGCTGAGTATCTGCAACCGGGCTACCCGTCAATGAGAGGGGTAAGTGTTCCTGTCGAAAATAATCCTCACGCCTTAAAGGTCTTAGAAAGTGATGCTGCCGTTGTTTCTCACGATGTGATGCAGGATCCCCTTCTGACCAGTGCAGTAAAACTATGTCGCCAGTTTGAAATTAAGTCCATGCTCGCGATTCGTACCTCCTACAAGGGGGTGCCCAATGGCGTGATTGCTCTGCACCAGTGCGATCGCCCGCGGCAGTGGACACCCGACGAAATTGAACTCCTTGAAGCAGTGGCCGCTCAAGTGGGGATTGCGATCGCCCAAGCCGAACTCCTGCGCCACGAACAGCAGCAGCGACAATTGTTGGCGCAGCAAAACCAAGAACTCGAACAAGCCCGTTTGCAAGCAGAACTGGCCAACCGTGCCAAGAGTGAATTTCTGGCCACCATGAGCCATGAAATCCGCACCCCCATGAATGCCGTCTTGGGCTTTACCAATTTGCTCTTGGATACGCCCCTCAATGAGCAGCAACGGGACTTTTTGCAAACGTTGCACCAAGCCGGTGAGGCACTATTAACAATTATTAACGACATTCTCGACTTCTCGAAAATTGAATCGGGCAAATTGGTACTGGAGCAGCAGCCCTTTGATGTGCGTGAGTGTGTAGAGGATGTCCTGAGCCTCCTGGCCAGCAAAGCGGAGGAGAAAGAATTAGAGTTGCTCTACACCTGTACGCCGGAAACCCCTGCTCAAATCAAAGGGGACGTGACTCGGCTGCGGCAGATTCTGGTCAACCTAGTGGGGAATGGCATTAAATTTACCCATGAGGGTCAAGTGGTGGTGCATGTGGGGGTAGTCAAACAGGACAGCAAAACATTTTTACAATTTCAAGTTGAGGATACTGGCATTGGCATTCCCAGCGATCGCCTAGACCGGCTCTTCAAACCCTTTAGCCAAGTGGATGCCTCCACGACGCGGGAGTATGGCGGTACCGGATTGGGGCTAGTTATTAGCAAACGCCTCTGTGAGTTGATGGGCGGCGATATGTCCGTTGAGAGTGTTGAGGGTCAAGGCACGACCTTTACCTTTACAATTCTCGCTGAGGAGCAAAAACCCTACGTACCGCCAACAGTTCATCCGGCTTTGGAGAGCAAGCGTGTCCTCGTTTTGGATGACAATGCGGCCAGCCGTGAGAATCTCTGCACACTGCTACAAAACTGGGGGATGGTGCCTATTGGGTATGGCAATCCCCAACTGGTTCTGGAGGCCCCTCCGCAGTGGGATTTGGCGGTGATTGATTTGAATATGCCCCAGATGACGGGACTTCAGTTGGCAGAACGGTTGCAATCAGAGCCGCACTTCAATCAACAGCCAATTATTTTGCTCACCCCCCTGAGTTGGCTGGAAACCGCTAGCCGCAAGGAACTGATCACGGCACACGTCCCCAAACCAATCCGCCCCCTCACCCTACGTCAAACTCTGATTAAGACCCTCAGCAGTGAATCTGCCACTCAGCCCACCCTGACAAAAACCGGTATTGATCCCAGCTTGGGCAGCCGCTACCCGCTGCGCATTCTGCTTGCTGAGGACAATGCCGTTAACCAGAAGGTGGCACTACATATTCTCAAGCGGATGGGCTACCGTGCCGATGTGGCAGCCAATGGCCTTGAGGTGCTTGAAGCTCTGCAACAGCGCCCCTACGATGTGGTGCTCATGGATGTGCAAATGCCCAAGATGGATGGCCTTGAGACCACTAAGCGCATCTGTGCCCAATGGCCTCCTAGTCAACGCCCTTGGATTATTGCCATGACGGCAAATGCCCTAGCCGGCGATCGCGAGCGCTGCTTTGCAGCAGGAATGGATGACTACATCAGCAAACCCATTAAAATTGAAGCTCTTGCCGCTGCCCTCAACCGCTGTCGCTGTCTCAGTCCCAAGACCACCTATCCCCAACTGTGTGATCCGATCAGTTTTGAGGGCGATCAGAATACGGCAGAGTCTATGAGTTAGAGATACTTGGCTAAGAGCAGATGAAGTTTCTCCTTGGTGGCGGCGGGTACCTTGTCAAGGGGAGTGAGGATGGCATTCTTTAGGGCACGGTGGGCTTTAGAAGCGGGGGGGTTGGCGTGGAGACGTTTAACGGTTTCGCAGATAATCGCTTGGGCATTTTTGACATTGCGCTGCAAATTGTCAATAATCATCTCCACTGTGACCGAATCGTGCTCTGGGTGCCAGCAGTCGTAGTCCGTAACAAGGGCTAATGTTGCATAGGCAATCTCCGCTTCCCGAGCCAGTTTCGCCTCCGGTAGATTCGTCATGCCAATGACGGTGCCGCCCCACGCGCGGTAAAGGTTGGATTCTGCTAGCGTCGAGAAAGCCGGGCCTTCCATACACACGTAGGTGCCTTGGCGGTGGAGGGTGACATCGGGCAAGTTGAGATCGGCAATGGCATCCGCCAGAACCCGAGCAAGGGCAGGACACACTGGCTCGGCAAAACCAATGTGCGCCACAATCCCCTCACCAAAGAAGGTGGAAATGCGGTTGCGAGTACGATCAATAAACTGATCCGGCACCACCATATCGAGGGGTTTCACCTGTTCTTGCAGGGAACCCACTGCCGAGGCAGAGAGCAGATACTCTACCCCAAGGGATTTGAAGCCATAAATGTTAGCACGAAAGGGAATCTCCGTCGGCAACAGATGGTGATCGCGGCCATGGCGTGCCAAAAAGACGACCGGAATCCCCTCAATCTTGCCGCAAATAAAAGCATCAGAAGGATCACCAAAGGGCGTGGTCAAACGGACTTCTTCAACATCGGTAAGGGCATCCATCTTGTAGAGACCACTCCCGCCAATAATGCCAATTTTTGCAGTCATGGAGATTCCTAAAACACCAATCGGCAATAGCTTAGCATTAGTTGGAGGGCTTTAGATGCCACTGAGGGGGTTGAACTGGTAGTTGGAGCCTTTAGGTCCATTGGGGCCCGGTGCCGCTTGAACCAGAGGTACGCGATCAAAGGTACCACTGGCGGTTTGCCCCTGAATTTGTACCCCTTGGCGGAGCAGTTGTTGGGTGCTGGCGCGATCGCCCCCTTGAAGCATCGCTTGGGCAAGGGCTTGGGTGGCATCGTAGGCGGTAGTGGTGCGCCAACTAATCTGACCCCGCCATGCTTGTGCGGCCTGCTGGGCAAAGGGATCATTGGGGTTGGTACGCCAAGGCACCGCCAAAATCATGCCATTGATGGCATTATCCCCCTTGATCAATAAATCAGGACCGTAGAGTTGATCACTACCAAATAGTTGCACCGAGGGGGGGTGGCTTTGATTGGCAATGGCAAGGGCAACGGCATCATTCACCCGTGCACGACTCATGGCCAACATCACCACATTAGCTCCCGCTTGCCGCGCTGCGGTTATTGCTGTATTGGCATTAAAGTCCGCAGCAGCCACATCTATTTGTTGCACCACTTGAGCACCAAACCGAGGTAGAGCAGTGACTAGTTTAGTTTTCAGCTCATCACTGTAGGGGCTATCGCTATTGTAGAGAAGCGCCACTTTAGCATTAGGGACTTTTTTCGCTGCGGCTTGGGCGAGGGTATTGGCGGCATTATCAAGGTAAGTATTGAGGAGTTGTTGCCCTTTTTCATTGAGGGATAGAATCTGAACTTGCACCCTGCCATTGTCTTGGGGGGTGACATTCGTGGTCAAGGGAGAAAGCGCGGCAATCCCCGCTTGTTCATAGACCTGTAGAGCTGCACGACTATTGGCATCGGTGCCATGACCGAGGACCCCTTGGATTGAACTGTTGATCAAATCTTCGGCCAAACTGGTCACACCATTGGGGCTGTTTTCATTGACAATGGCGACTTCAAGGGCACGACTGGGGCCACTGGCATTAAAGCGCTCTTGGTACTGAGCTACCCCCCGCAGAATTTCCTTGGCGGTATCGGGACTGGTGCCGATGGGAACAATGGTGGCCATTGTCATGGGGTTGCCAGCTTGGCGAGCACGGGCATTGTTGAGATAAATGCGCGCCTCTGGATCATTGGGATCGAGGGTGACCAGTTCTTGATACTTGGCGATCGCCTGTGCCCAGTCTCCCTGATCAAAGGCAAGGGCAGCTTCCTGTTTCAGGGCGGCTCGTTGCGGATTCGGCTCACTGATGAGAATGCGCTCCCCCTGACTCATATAGGCGGTGTTGCGGCTGGTGGTTTTGCTCACCAGTTGGTTACTACTGGTTGTCCCTCCTATCGGCAGTGGTGTAGTGCCGTTGGAGTTGGCAATAAAGATTCGATAGCCAAGGAAACCAATACCACCCGCGAGTAATAGAACCACCCCAAGGGCAGCAGCAACTAGCGGTAGTTTCGATTTTCCCGCCCCAGCACTGCTATTACCACTGGCCGGCTCCATGGCCTCACGGGGTAGGCCACACACCACACAGTCAGGACCAAAGTTCTCATAGGGGGGATGCGCACCACCGGCGTTGGGATAGGTCTTGCCATTTTTGGGTACGCCATCGCACTTCCAAGAGCCGGGAGATGGTGCCATGATGACCCCCTTTCAAGTGAATTTGAGTCCGTGTGCTGTCTTAGGCACGGGCAAGAACAGGATTTTCGTCCTCGGCCTCTTCAGTCTCGGTCTCTTCTTCGAGGACAATCGTCATAAAGCGCAGAATGTTTTCGTTGAGACGCATGGCGCGTTCAAGGGGGGCGATCGCTGTCCCAGCAGCGGTATAGGTCATCAGAATGTAGTAGCCCTCCCGCAGTTTCTTGATCGGGTAGGCAAACCGCCGCTTACCGCGATTTTGCACCTTAATCTTTGTGGCACCCTGTTCTTCTAAAAAAGTGCGAAATTGGCTAATGGTTTGTTCCAGTTGTTCTTCGCCCACATCAGGACGAATAATGTAAAGCGTTTCGTAGTTCCGTGTAATCATTGAGGTCAACCCCCTTTGGACAAATGGCCTTTTGACGGATGCAAAAAGCAAGGCTTTATAATTCTAGCACCGCAGTTTGCCATTCTTGGCAAGGAGAAAAGGGGACTCATTCACTATGGTGGAACGGTTTGTGCGGGTGCAGACCACGGGGGGACAGATTCATTACGGCACACTACAACTCAATCGTGAAGTGATGATTTGGGATGCGGCACCGTGGCTCCACGGCCAACCTACGAACCAAGTCCTCAGTCCCGATAGCTATCAACTGCTGGCTCCCTGCTCCCCCTCAAAAATTGTTGCTGTGGGACGCAACTATGTGAAGCACGCTGCGGAAATGGGCGATAGTGTGCCCCCTGAGCCATTAATTTTTTTGAAACCGCCGACAACGGTTCAAGCCCCTGGCTGTCCCATTTGGTATCCGCCCCAAGTGAAGCGGGTGGACTATGAGGGGGAATTGGCGGTGGTCATTGGTCGTCGCACTCGTGCCTGCCCTGAAAATGAAGCCCTTGAGCATATTTGGGGCTATACGATCGCCAACGATGTCACGGCTCGGGATCTTCAGCAGCGGGAGCAGCAATGGACGCGGGCTAAGGGGTTTGACACCTTTTGCCCCCTAGGGCCTTGGATTGTGCGAGAGGTTCCTAGCGATGCGCGACTGCAAACCTTTATCAATGACGCGGCACAACCTGTCCAATCGGCAACGATTGATCAAATGGTTTTCTCTCCGGCAAAGTTGGTGAGTTTCATCAGCTATGTCATGACCCTGCTGCCGGGGGATGTGGTATTGACGGGGACACCCGCAGGAATTGGTGCATTACAGGTGGGCGATCGCGTGCGCGTGGAAATTGAAGGCATTGGCAGCCTCTTGTCCGTAGTCACAACACCCGAGACCCCTTGGACACCCCCCTTAGATCCTACCTATTAGGAACATCCCTCTTTAGTAAACTTCCCACCGCCTAAAGTCGGGGGCTTTCAGCAGCCCTAGACAATTTGGCAAGCGAAACAGCCTGAACTTTCAGCAAGCGTTACGCACTCGCCCAATAAGTTAGATGCCACCAAGTACTGCTTGGTTTATGCGCTGTCGCTGAGTCTTCAGATGAACTTGGGTTCTGTGAGTGACATACTCCCGACCCTCACGCTTCGGGTAGAGGGCGGGCTTCTCCAGTCTTTCGACCTTCGCGTTTTATAGTG
>NZ_JBKBHZ010000023.1:0-21081 GCF_046299655.1 Thermosynechococcus sp. | reverse complement strand
CTCCTGCGCCGCTATCGCTTTCCTGTGGGGGTGAATGACTTGATGGAAGAGCTGACCATCCAACTCAAAGGGATTGCTGCCATGTTGCCGGGTGTTGCCATTACAACACTGACTAAATTTGTTGATGTGCTACTTGTGCTGATCCTAACGGTGTATATGCTCTTTTATGGCAGTGAGATTTGGCGCGGACTAATGAAATTGGTGCCCCAGCCTTGGCGACAGGTGGTGGATTACTCGCTGCGGCTGAATATTCGCAGTTTTTTCTCGGCGCAGCTTTTTTTGGGACTGTTTATGTTTCTTGCCCTGATTCCCTTTATGATCGCCTTCAAGGTCAATTTTGGCTTTCTCTTTGCCCTCATCATTGGTATTGCTCAGCTCATTCCTGTAGTGGGGGCAACCTTGGGCATTGGTTTAGTGACACTGCTTATCCTCTTTCAGGATGTGTGGCTGGCTTTGAATATTTGCGTGATTGCTGTGGTCTTGCAGCAAATTAAGGACAATGTGCTCACCCCGAAGTTACTGGGGGACTTGATGGGACTCAATCCCCTCTGGCAGTTTATTGCGCTGCTCATTGGCGGACGGGTAGCGGGTTTCTTGGGAATTTTGCTGGCCATTCCCCTCGCTGCAACACTGAAAACCGTCCTAGCGTCTGAGCCTGTCAAAGACACCTAACTGACGGTGGCCGATCGCAGAGCCTTGATCACTTGACACACGCTATGGCCGCAAGCGTTCATCATGAAGGCATTGACGGAACCACCAATCACCCCTCCAAGGAGAGGAACGGCTTTGGCAGGAAGGAGGAGAGTTTTACTGGAGCTCTTACTGAAAATCTGTGCGAGTAAATTTTTTAGACCATGCTGCGCAGGCTTTTGGACAAAGTTTTGAACAGCATACGATGTAAGGCGACGACCCAAGTACGTTGCCAGCTCTGCAGCACCGACCCCAACGGCAGCGGCAACAGCGGCCATGCGCATATCTCTATCTCTTAAGTCGAAGCCGTGGATGGTGAAGAGTGCTGCTGCCAACTTAATTTGGGCGTGGTGGAAGTGAGCAAAGTCAAGGGGTAGCCCGGCCCAGCCCATAACGCCAGTGGCGACTCCAGAACCTACTGACCAGAGGGTGGCTTCATAAATTGCGTGGTTGGCCATGCGATCGCGATCATCCCCCCAGTTAGGATCCTGAAGAAAGGTTTTTCCCCATTCTTCCCCATCACTGAGAGCCTCGGCAATTACCTTAGCCAGCCCAAACGGGAGTTCTGGAAGTTCCGCAAGAACGTCATATTGCTCTTCAAGCATAGGTTTGAAAAGGCACTCAACGTTAACGAGAAGACAATGTTAGGGTTGCTGTTTTTGAATTGGGGCGTATGGCTAAGCCCAAGTGAACTAAAGCCGTTTCTACCGCATTGGCGCGATCGGCAAGCACCTGCCAACTGTTCGCCCGTACCCCGTAGCGCTCGCGAAAATAGGCTTGGGCTGCCCGAAACCCACCAAAGGTTTTCTTAAGGCGCGCCTCAGTCCACGGTTGGGCTGTCAGCACGATGGGTGGGGGAGCAGCGTTTTCTAAGGTTTGGGCTTTTTCCATCAACAGGTTACCGGCGATCGCCAACAACTCCCCATAGTTGCGACGAGAGGCGCCAATTGCCTTTTCTAAGTCCTCAATTAGTCCCATCTGCCTCGGACTCCAAGAGTCGGTTGTGGAAATCGCTGCCCTCTAAATTCGCTTCTAGAATACTACTCATTTGGTTGAGGAAGCGTTGAATTGGTCGACGCCATCGAGCAGGTAACTGCTGTAAGGCTGCTTGACACTGACGGAGGAGCGACTGCAACCTCTTCAGCCGATCAAGGACATCCTCCAACATTTTTTCAGTAGCCAACTGCCGCCGGACATTCCTCACAATCTGCAATTGTTGAGCAGCAATGCGCTCTTTCTCTTCCAGAAATTGCACCTGACGTTGCAACTGCTGTACTTGGTTCTGCAAATCTGCATTTTGATTTTCTTTATCTAACAACAGCTCCAGCGCAGCTTCCTCTGATAGGTTCTTTTTGTTTTCTAATTGGCTGACTTCTTCTTCAAGGGTTTCTACCCGCTCCTGTAATTGTTGATTGTGTCTCTGGTAGGTCTTTAGCTCCTCCTTGAGCTGATAAAGCTCTTGGCGGGGGATAAACTTGTGACCGTTGGCCTCAAGGAAGTAAAAGCTGACTGCTTCAATACACTCAGTCTGAGCGGCCTCTAGTTCCTGCAAAACCGGCAAGGCCAATTGCTTCAAGGTGTCATGAAGAGTCTTCTTAGATAAAGTGTCACCATCCCCGTGCCCTGGTAGCTGCACTTTTAAGGAGCCACGCACTGCTTTTGTCGGATGCTTTCCTCCCCCCTCAATAATTTTCCAGCCCCACCGGCAGGCAATTTTCTTCAGTTCTCGTTTAGTAAGGCTGCCCCGCTGTTCCTTGAGCTGAGCCTGAATTTCATCAATTTGTGATTGCAAGTCGGCCAACCGGCGAATCAGATCAGGAGAGTGGAGGGACATCTTCATAGGCATACTTCCGATTGCGCATGGTTCTATTTTATCCATTCGTGAATTGGTGAATATGCAGGCCACCCCAATAATTTTCCAGAAAATTATTTCGGAACCGCCGCCGTCAGGACTTCGTGTCCCTCCGCCGTCACCAGCACATCGTCTTCAATGCGTACCCCAATGCCGCGCCAGCGATCGCCAATCTCGGGCTGACCCTCAGCGGGCGTTGCCTCAGGATGAATATAAATCCCCGGTTCGACTGTCAGCACTTGACCCGGTTGCAGCGTGACCCACGTGTCCTTGTTGTGCTTGTAAAGACCGACATCGTGGACATCAAGGCCCAGCCAGTGACCAGTGCCATGCATAAAGAAAGTGCGATATTTCTGGGTGTTGTTCTCTTTGCCTTCGTTAATGAGATCGTCAATGTCGCCCCGCAGCAGGCCAAGGTCAACTAGACCCTCAACGATCACCCGTACCGCCGCATCGTGGATTTGGTTGTAGGTATTTCCCGGGCGCACTTGTTCAATGGCCGCTTTTTGAGCCGCAAGGACAATCTCGTAGATCGCCTTTTGCTCGCTGCTGAACTGGCCACTGACGGGGAAGGTGCGGGTAATATCGGCGTTGTAATAGCGATAGGCACAGCCGGCGTCAATCAGCAGTAGGTCTCCTGCCGCCATTTGGCGCTGGTTGGCGGTGTAGTGCAGCACACAGGCATTCGGCCCAGAGGCGACAATCGAGGGATAGGCCGGGCCATCGCCGCCCCGTAGGCGAAAGAGATGCTCGATCTCTGCCTGAATTTCATATTCCCAGCGGCCGGGGGCAGCCACTTCACGGGCACGCTGATGGGCTTCAACCGTGATGGCGATCGCCTCACGCATCAAGGCCAGTTCGGCGGCGGATTTGATTTGCCGCATGGGAGCCAAAAGAATACTGGGATCCGCAATACTGCGTGGACCCGTGCCCCGTTTCGGCAGGGTCGTGAGCAGGCGCTGGTAGTGCTTGAGAATCAGTTGATTAAAGCGCTCATGGTGACCAAAGTGGTAATACAGCGGATCCCCGGTCTCCAAATAGCGAGGAAGGTGCTGCTCCAGTTCACTAATGGGATATACGGCATCGGCGCCTAACTCCTCCTTAGCTGCTTCTACCCCAAGGCGTGCGCCTGTCCAGATCTCTTGGCTGAGATCCTTGGGCTGCACAAACAGCACATAGCGATGCTCACTGTGGTTTGGCGCAAAAACAGCAACAGCCTCTGGCTCATTAAAGCCCGTGAGATAGTAAAAATTACTGTCTTGGCGAAAGTTGTAGTCCACATCATTGTGCATGATGGCGCGTGGCGCACTACAGAAAACAGCGACACCGCTGCCCAATTTCTCTAAAAACTGCTGCTGTCGTTGCTGGTACTCTGCTTTCATCGCGCCTTGCAAAGCGGGTCAACCCTTGGGAATGATGACCCTGAAGTGGTTTGGTGGGGGCGGAGGGACTTGAACCCTCACGACTTGTTTAAGGTCAACGGATTTTCATCCTCCTGCCGCTTTCGCGACCACCCCTTGGGTGTTGAGGATTGGACTCTCCCTTTACCCGCGTAGTAGCTCTACGGTAGGGTAGCTCCCGTCGAGTCTCTGCACCTTCCGTTTCCAGTCTGGGGTTGAGAAACGGCTTGGCTCAGGATTGCCATATTTGCCCTATGGACAAACGTAGGTTTCCCTGAATTTGAGAGCATTCACTTAATAGATTTCTCTATTAAGGCTCAATTGCTTAAGTCCGCAGCGTCTACCATTCCGCCACGCCCCCTTAAGTATCGCTACTATACCACCTTGGCTTTGGGGGATGCAATTCCTACTAGTGTTGGTAATAAGCCCGCAAACCCTTGAGAAGTCGCTGATTTTCAGCGTCGCGGCGCACGGCCACTCGAAAGTAGGCGGCACCTAATTCAGGAAAGCTACAACAATCGCGAATTAGAATGCGATGCTGCTGGAGGAGGTAGGTTTGCAGGGGCAAAATGGAGTTCGTTGCTTTGACCAGTAGAAAGTTCGCCTTGCTCTCAGTTACTACCTTCAGCTCGGGCACAGTCTTCAGAGCCGCCGCAAGGGCGTGACGTGCAGGCGCCAACCACGCCCAAGTTTGTTCCTGAAAGGGGCGATCGCCCAAAGCCGTCACACCCGCAATGATCGCCAAGCCATTCACACTCCAAGGATCCCGCCACGATCGCCAGCGTTGCCAACGCTCTGGCGAGGATACCCCATACCCTAAACGCAGGCCCGCCAGACTGTAGAATTTCGTTAGCGATCGCAACACAATCAAATTCGGGTAGCGAGGCACAAACCCGATGAGGGATTCACTGGCGGCGGGGGGCAGAAAGTCCATAAAGGCCTCATCCACCACCACCAAGGCACCTGTTTCCAGCAACGGCTGCAACGCCTGCCGCGACCAGAGGTGGCCGCTGGGATTATGGGGATTATTAATTAGGATGGCATCCTTGGGCGTGAGGGAGGGAGCGATCGCCCCAAAGCCGCTTTGCACCTGGGCTAGGGGAATGGGTACCATCGGACACGTAAAAGCCGCCAGTGCCCGCCGGTAGTCGGCAAAGGCAGGAGTAATGAGGTAAATCTGCTGGCGATCGCCACATTCGCGCCCCACCCAAGTCAATAACTCCGCCGCACCATTGCCCACCAAAATGTAATCCTGCGGTAGTTGATGCAGGGCCGCAAGGGCATCCCCCAAGGGATGGCAATCAGGATCGGGATAGTCACGAATCGTGGGCAGCGCAGTCTGAAGGGCAGCGATCACCGACGCGGGAGGCCCCCAAGGGTTGAGACTGGCAGAGAAATCCAAGATCTCATCAGGAGCACAGCCCGCGATCGCTGCCGCCCAAACTAAATTGCCACCGTGGCGAGGGGGCATCCAGACTATTTTTTCTTGCCCTTGGCAGCCGGTTCAGAAGCCGCAGGCGGTGCAACTTTTTCTTTGAAGAGTTTCCCTGCTGAAAAGGCGGGGACAGTGGTGGCTGGGATTTGCATTTTTTCTTTGGTTTTTGGGTTGCGCCCCTCACGGGCTTTGCGCTCCCGAGGCTCAAAGGCACCAAAGCCCACTAGCGTAACTTTTTCTCCCTTAGCCACAGCCTCCATGATTTCCTCGACAGTGGCCGAGATAATCGCCTCGACTTGCTTTTTCGTGACATTATTCGTGCTATGGGCACGATTAAATACCGCATCCACGAGTTCAGCCTTGTTCATGGGGATAACTCCACAGCAACATTAAACAACATTAAACATTGTTTGATTGATTAACAAAGGGGTAAAAGGCACGAAACCCTTGCCTATTCTCGGTTTCAAGCCTCATTCTAGAATAGCTAGCCGCTAACTGGAACCCTGAAACCTTTAAGAGATGTGGTTTTCAGGCACTTTCATCCATTCCAAACTTCTGAAACCGTTGATTCATCAGGCTTTTAGCCTATTCTACCTCCCTTGTGGTGATGGTTTGGGGCAGCAGTAGTTGTTAGAAAAATTAACAAATCACGGCCTCCAGGGGGCTAAATCTCGCCCTAGAGAACAAAAAAGCCCCACGGATGAGACGATGGGGCATTCACAACTTTAAATGAACTTAATGAATTTAATGATGGGATTCAGGGCACTTGGGCCAAATCCTTGACAATCATCGCTTTCCTAGGCATCATCCAAGGCGGCAATACCGGGGAGTTCTTTGCCTTCGAGGAGTTCAAGGCTTGCCCCCCCACCGGTGGAAATGTGACTCATGCGATCGGCGACACCCACTTTTTCAACCGCCGCCACAGAATCGCCACCGCCAATAATTGTCGAAACACCCTCACTGGTGAGATCGGCTAAATAGCGGGCGATCGCCTCTGTGCCCTTGGCAAATTGATCAAACTCAAACACCCCCATTGGGCCATTCCAGATCACTGTTTTGCAATCCTTGAGCGCCTCTTGGAAGAGTTTGATGGAAGCAGGTCCAATATCCAGACCCATCCAGCCGTCAGGAATCGCTTCGATACTGACCACTTGACTATTGGCATCGGCAGCAAAGTTATCTGCCACCACCACATCGGTGGGCAAGAGCAACTGCACCCCTTTTTCTTGGGCTTTGGCTTCGAGGTGTTTGGCTAACTCCAACTTGTCTTCTTCTACCAAGGATTTGCCAACATTCAGCCCCCGCGCTTTATAGAAGGTGAAGATCATGCCGCCGCCAATCAGCAATTTATCCACTTTTTCTAGAAGGGCTTCAATGACACCAATTTTAGAAGACACTTTAGACCCCCCCACAATAGCAGCCAAGGGGCGACGGGGATGCTCAATAGCATTTTGCAGATATTCCAGTTCTTTCTCAATCAAAAAGCCCGCTACACAGGGACTCAAGTATTGCGTTACCCCAGCAGTTGAGGCATGGGCACGATGGGCAGTGCCAAAGGCATCGTTGACATAGACTTCTGCACAGGCCGCCAGTTGCTTAGCAAATTCAGGATCATTTTTTTCTTCCCCTGGATGAAAGCGCACATTTTCGAGGAGGCAGACATCCCCGTTGGCCATTGCGTGGGTATGGGCAACCACAGCCTCACCAATGCAGTCATCCAACTTGACTACGGGCTTGTGGAGCAGTTCCGAGAGCCGCTGAGCCACGGGGGTAAGGCGCAGTTTCTCATCCACGCCCTTGGGACGGCCAAAGTGGCTGACCAGAATCACCTTGGCACCTTTGCTGATCAGGTCTTGAATTGTCGGCAGGGCGGCGCGGATGCGGGTATCATCGGTGATGACGCCATTCTCATTGACGGGAACGTTAAAATCAACCCGCACGAGCACACGCTTTCCTGCTAAGTCGGCAGTGGATAACTGCGCCACGGATTTTTTAGACACGCTAGAGCCTCCTAAATGCGTTAAAACGTAGATGATAATACTAGGGGCATAACCATCCCGGCTAGCGATGAAGTGATGCGCTACAAATCCCTCACCTGACCCTCATTCTACCCAAGGGCGTGCCCTTCCACTTGACTCCAATGAGGTGAACTCTATGTTCAAAATCATTCTTTTTCCCATTGACCGCAGCCGTGACACTCAAGAAGCTATGCCCACCGTGGTTGGGATAGTCAAAACTTTCCAGAGTCGGTTGTTTCTACTGTCGGTGGAGGAAACGCCAGAACCAGATGCGGAGCTAGAGGCGGCGATCGCGGAATTTTTGAACCGAGCAAAGGAGGCCTTTGCCCAACACGCAATTGTGGCGGAAACCCTGCTGCGGCGCGGTAAACCGGCCTTTGTCATCTGTGACGTGGCCGATGAGATCAATGCCAATTTGATTATTATGGGCTGCCGGGGAACGGGGCTTACCCCAGAGGGCTTTCAGGAGAGTGTCAGTAACCGTGTGATTAACCTAGCCCCCTGTCCAGTCTTGATCGTGCCCTAGGTGGTGCGTAACTAAATCTTGCGGCGCTTAAAGTTTTGTCACAAGCGGCCTAGGCCATGGGGCGATCGCTGAGGATCTATCTAGGGAATGCAAACCTGTTGTCTTGTGGTTGATCTGCATGCTGAATCCAACCGATGTGACGCCGACCGTGTTTTCCCCTGCTGCCGATCAACTGCAAGGGTTGGGAGTGTACGTTACCATCCATGGCCATTTCTACCAGCCCCCCCGCGAAAATCCCTACCTTGAGGCCATTGAACACCAACCCAGTGCCCAGCCCTTTCACGATTGGAATGAGCGCATTTACTACGAGTGCTATCGCCCCAATGCCTTTGCGCGGATTCTCAACGATCGCGGTGAGGTCATTGATATTGTCAATAACTTTGAATACCTAAGCTTTAATATTGGCCCGACACTCTTTAGTTGGCTTGAGCGCTACGATCTCGAGGTCTATCAGCGCATTATTGAGGCCGATCGCCGCAGTTGTCAGCGCTTCAATGGCCACGGCAACGCGATCGCTCAGGTCTATAACCACATCATTTTGCCCTTGGCCAACTACCGCGATAAACTCACGCAAATTCGCTGGGGCAAGGCGGACTTTCGGCGGCGGTTTGGCCGCGAAGCGGAGGGGATGTGGCTTGCCGAAACGGCCATTGATTATGAAACTGTCGCTGCCCTGATTCAGGAGGGGATTCGCTTTACCATTTTGGCGCCCTCCCAAGCCCAACGCTGTCGTCCCATTCTCGCGGAAGGGGAAAGCGAGTGGATTGAAGTCAGCGGTAGCCAAATTGACCCGACACGTCCCTATCGCTGCTATTTGCCAGGGGGCGATCGCCAGCGCGATTACTTAGACATTTTCTTCTACGATGGTCCTATTTCTCGCGATATTGGTTTTAGTGACTTGCTAACTAGCTCACAATTTTTGGCAGGACGGATAGGGCAGGCCGTGCGGGGTGATCATCGCCCCAGTCAAATTATTGCTGTTGCTACTGATGGAGAGACCTTTGGCCATCACAAGTATGGCGGTGAAAAAGCCCTCGCCTATGCCTTTAAGGTGGAGTTTCCCCAGCGGGGCTGGCAAATCACCAACTTTGCTTACTATCTCAGTCTGTTTCCTCCCACATGGGAAGTGGAACTCAAACCCGTCACGGCGTGGAGTTGTGCCCATGGCGTGGATCGCTGGCAGGACGACTGTGGTTGCGGGGGGGGCGGTGAGTGGCATCAGCGCTGGCGACGTCCATTGCGGGAGGCGCTCAATTGGCTGCGCAATCAGCTAATTGAGATTTATGAAACCTTTGGGGCTGACCTATTTCAGGAGGTTTGGGCAGCCCGCGATGCTTATATTCAGGTGATGGGCGATCGCTCCGCAGAAACAATACGCCGCTTTTTGGCAGAACACCAACGCCGCCCCTTGAGTCCAAGCGAGCAAATTGATGCCCTGCGCCTGCTGGAGATGCAGCGCCATGCCCTCCTCATGTTTACCAGTTGTGGGTGGTTTTTTGATGAACTCTCGCGGCCTGAGGGGGTGCAAATTCTGCGCTATGCAGCACGGGCGATCGAACTGGCAGGGGATGTCGCTGGTGTCCAGTTGGAACCCGAATTTATTGAGCGGCTGGCCGCCGCCCCTAGCAATGTGCCGCAGTTTGGCGATGGGGCAACGGTCTATCACCAGTTGGTAAAAACGGCTCAAATTAGCTTGCAGCAGGTGGCCGCCCACTATGCCATGAGTTCCCTCTTTAATAGCTACCCCCGTCAACATCAACTGTACTGCTATGAAATTGCGCAGGGGGATTATCATCTCCAACGCATGGGCAGCCTGACCTTGGCGATCGGCCAGATTCAACTCACTTCCACGATTACAACCGAGTCACAACTGCTCATCTTTGCCGTCTTGCACTTGGGGGGCTGGGATTTCCACTGTGCGATCCAACCCTTCCAAGGGCGGCGGGAATATAGCCAGCTCAAGAGCCATCTTTTGCAAGTCTTTCAACAGGGCAGTGCGGCGCGGGTGGTGATGGCCATTACGGAACGCTTTGGTGGGGTGGCCTACAGCTTGGACGATCTCTTTGCTGAGGAACGACACCGCCTCATGGGGGTGCTGGCGCGGGAAACCCTTACGCGCTTGGATCAGCTTTATACCCAAGTCTATCGCGATAACTACGGCATCCTCATGGGGTTTCAGCGGGATGGCCTAACTGTGCCCCAAGAATTGCAAGTCGCAGCAGCAGTGGCGTTGACCCATCGTGCCATTAGCCATTTGCGGCGTTTAGAGCAAGACCTGAGCGATCTCGGGGACTTGCCCTTTGCGGATCTGCAAAATCATTTGGCAGAATTGGCGGCGATCGCCCGTGAAGCCCGCCTATTGGGCTGCCACCTCAGCCTTCAAGAGCAACGGCGCCCCCTAGAGCAGCAGATTTGCGCTGCCCTGCGTTACCTTGCCCATCACCTCAACAGTGACACCCTGAGCCGGTTGAGTTCACTGCTTCAAGAGCTGGTGACCATCGGCGAGGCCTTGGGGCTGACCCTGAATCTGGATCGAGCCCAAGAGCAGTTTTATACCCTCATGGGGGAACTGCGGCAGACCGGCATCCAGCTGAGCGAGGAGGATCGCCGTCACCTCCAAGCCTTGGCTACCCGCCTCAAGGTGGATCCCCATCCATTGGCTGCCCTCTCTTCCTAGGGAAAAATGCTGGCCAAACCCAGCACAAATCCGGAGAGAAGTTAGCGATCGCTCCAGCCACAGATGAGGGTTTTGGCGGCAAACCGCTCATCCGCCCCTCCTAGCCCAGAGGGGAGGGCGATCGCCCCCATGGCTGAGCAACACATCATCGCCTTTTCATTACTTTCGTTCTCACCAATCAGGAAAGTTGCCTTTGGCAAGACTAAATCGGCAGCCAGTTTCGTTAAAATCGGCGAATCAGCTCCATCGGCTGGCCTAGGTATCCTAGGAGGAGTGCATCTAAAAAGTGTGTGAGGAATTTCTATGTCGTTAACGTCGCCAGACATGGCTGAGGCGGTCGGTGCTGCGTGTGAACGCGGACTAATTCCCCGCGTCTTGCAACCCGCCTTGCACTGGTGGTTATCTGCGCAGTTGGAGCAGGCAACCGGCTTGGAAATTCAAATTCAAGGGGGCGATCGCCAGATTTTGCGGGGATACTTACCCCATGTGCGTGTTGCGGCCACAAAAGCCAGTTATCGCGGCATTCAGTTGCGCCAAGCAGCCGTCCAAGCCGAACAGATTCAGATTAATCTCGGGCAAGTCTTGCGGGGCAAACCCCTAAAACTCTTGGCACCGGTGCCCGTGCGCGGCGAACTGGTTCTCAGCCAAGAGGATCTCAACGCTTCTTTGGGGGCGCCGCTCCTGCAATCGGGTTTACGGGAACTGCTGAAATTGCTCGATCAGCGAGGCTTGGGCAAAGCGGGGGTCAATCTTCAAGAGTGGCAATTGCTGCATACGCAGGGAGAATTGGGTGCTGGGTGCCTCAAACTGGTGTTCTCGATGGGGAATGCCCAAGGGGAGCAGGCGGATTGGCACCTCTCGACCCAGGTGCGCTTGCAGGATGAGCGGACGCTCTGTTTAGAGGCTCTGCACTGGCAAGGGGAAGAGGAGACTCACCCCATGCTGACCCTTGATTTGGGGGAAGGGGTGGCCATTCAGGCGTTGCGGCTAGAAGCAGGTGCCCTCAGGGTGCAGGGGAGGATTTGCATTTATCCCTAGGGTGCTTAGCAACGCTGCCACGCGCCCTAAATCCTTGATCCCCGGTTGGCTTTCTACGCCACTAGACAGGTCAATGCCGTCGGGTCGGGTTTGGGCGATCGCCTGCCGGCAATTTTCTGGTGTAATGCCCCCCGCGAGCCACCACGGACAAGGGACTTGCAGGTTTTGGAGCAATGTCCAGTCAAAAGGCTGACCCGTGCCCCCCAACTGCTGCGGATGATAGGCATCCAAAAGAATCCGATCCACAAGCGGCGCGTAGGCGGGAATCTCTGCGAGGGTGGCTGGCGATCGCACCCGCAGGGCTTTGATCAGCACAATGTTAGGCAATGCGCAGCGCACCTGTTGGCAAAATTCGGGGGATTCGCTGCCATGAAGCTGTAACGCCTGTACCCCTGTGGTTGTGACTAAATTAGCTAATACTGCTAAATCGAGATTAGCAACGACAGCAACGGTGAGCACGGAGGGGGGCAGGCGCCGACAAATGTCTGCAATGGTTGCGGCGGGGACGTAGCGCGGCGAATGGGGCACGCTAATAAACCCAAGGGCACTGACGCCCATTTGCGCGATCGCGATCGCCTGCTCAGGTAAGGTCACCCCACAAATTTTGACGCCAATGGTTGCCCGCACAGTTGAGTTAAGCATTTGTAACGAGATGCACCATTTTGTAACGACGGGACAGTGGGCAATCAAGCGGTTGCGTATAATTCATGGGCAATTGTACCCATTTAGGAGGAACCATGGTATTAGCCACGCTCCCGGATACCACTTGGACGCCGTCTGTGGGTTTGGTGGTAATCCTCTGCAACCTGTTTGCGATCGCCATTGGCCGCTTTGCCATTCAATCCCGCGGGAAAGGCCCGGCGTTACCCATTGCCCTGCCCGCCCTCTTTGAAGGCTTTGGTGTGCCCGAGTTGCTGGCGACCACCAGCTTTGGTCACCTTTTAGCGGCGGGAGTGGTCAGTGGCCTACAGTATGCCGGCGCTCTCTAGGGTGGGAATTCCCTTGGCAATCTGACGGGAAATGAAGGGCAAGACCTCTGTATTGCTACTGGCAGTGCGATTCTCGATAAAGACCACTAGGGTATAGGGGCAGTGCTCGGGGAGTTCAATATAGGCCACATCGTGGCGCACCCAACTGGTGAGTCCTGCCTTTGACCACAGCTTGGCCTCCAGAGGTAGCCCTTCCCCCAAAAAGCCCTGCACTTGATTTTCTGGATCCTCGGCCAACAGCTCTGGATCGAGGGAACGCTCCATCAGTTCCATCATTGCTTGACTAGCGCTAGCAGAGACCGCAACACCACCAACAATACTGTGGATTAACTTGGCCGTGGCATTAGTCGTCAGGCGGTTGGCATTCTGGCGATCGCGCCCAACAAATTGCTGCTCTCGTCCATAGGGGCCATCACACCACGTTTTTTGATTTACATTGATATGGGCTAGTTCTGGCCACCCCAAGGACTGAAAATAGCGATTGACGATATTGCGCTGGTATTGCCACGTGCGAAAGGGTTCTGGCGGCAGCACCGGTCCACTGGTTGTCCCTGTGAGCATATCCACCACCAAGCTCGTGGCATCATTGCTGGAATCCACAATCATATCCCGCATGGCGCGTTCCAATTCCGCATCCGGCTGCAGCATGCCACTGTGGAGCCATTCATGACAGGCCACCAAATAGAACAGCTTGACTACACTGGCCGGGTACATCAGCACATCACCACGATAATGGGCGCCGGGAATCGAATACTGCCAAAATTCTGCGGCGGTGAGTGCCCCCCCCGTATTCACAGGAATGGGGGGTGGATACACCAGTAAAGTCACGGCAATATCCTCTTGTCCCAGCCAAGGGAACTGTTCCCATGCAGCTTGGAGCGTCCGCGTCACCAAATCCGTGAGATAGGGGTTGGCCTGAAAAAAAGTCATTGACAACTCCACTCCTACTCGGGCGATCGCTCAACCCCATTGCGGGCACCGGAATAGACCAAGCCCCGCTCCACATCCATGGTTAGAATCGTGCCCTCACGGATCAGGCGGGTGGCATTTTTCACGCCGACAATCACCGGAATCCCCAAGCGCAACCCCAAGACCGCCGCATGGCTTGTCAGGCTATCCTCTTCGGTAATAATGCCTGCCGCTTTGCGAATGGCTTCCACCAATTCAGCACTGGTGCGCTCAGCCACCAAAATCTCCCCACTATTAAACGTGCGCACTGGCATTCCTTCGCGCACCACCCGCGCTGGACCACTCACCGACCCATGGCCAATGCCACAGCCGCGTCCCATCACCGAGGTGACCAGTTCCACCTTGATCATGTCCGTGGAACCAGAGACCCCTTGGAGCGTGCCAGCGGTCATCACCACCAGATCCCCCTCCTCTAGAAAGCCCCGCTCCTGTGCTGCATTAATGGCTGCCTGAAACGACTGCCGCAGCGAGGGATGATCCAAAGTCAGCAGCGGTTCTACCCCCCAAACTAACTGCAAGCGCCGCGCCACCTCGATATGGGGGGTGGCTGCCAAAATCGGAATTTGCGGACGGAATTTAGAGACATTCCGCGCCGTTGCCCCCGTTTTTGTTTGGGTGATGATTGCCTTCGCCTTGAGTTGGGCCGCCACCTGTCCCACCGCTTGACTAATGGCATTGGGAATGGAACGCACCGCCATCGACTCAGCCACGGGCGGTTGCCGCAGTTGAGGTTGATTGTCAATGCGGGCAGCAATCGTGGCCATCATCTTTACCGCCTCCACAGGATAGTCTCCCGTTGCCGTTTCGTTGGAGAGCATCACCGCATCGGTGCCATCGAGAATGGCATTGGCGACATCGGAAATCTCGGCACGGGTAGGGCGGGGGCTTTTCACCATGCTGTCCAGCATTTGGGTGGCTGTAATCACGGGAATCCCCAAGCGGTTAGCGGCAGCAATCAGCCGTTTTTGCAGAATCGGCACATCCTCAGCGGGCAATTCAACCCCCAAGTCGCCCCGTGCCACCATGACACCATCACAGAGGGAGAGGATGGCATCCATTTGCTCGATCGCCTCGTGTTTCTCAATTTTGGCAATCACCGGTACCTGCTTCCCAGCGTTGGCAATCAGTTCCTTAATCTCCAGTACATCTTGGGGATTGCGCACAAAGCTGAGGGCCACCCAATCCACCCCTTGATTGAGGCCAAACATCAGATCTTCGCGATCTTTCTCTGTCAGGGCTTTAATTGAGAGGTAAACCCCCGGAAAGTTCACGCCCTTGGCATTGGAGAGGGTGCCGCCAACAACCACTCGGCAATGGAGTTCACCCGCCTCTTTATCCACTTCTTCGACAACCATTTCCACACGGCCGTCATCGAGCAAAATTGTGGCACCCGCAGGAACCTCCTGGGCTAAGGGCGGATAGGTAATTGAGCTAATGTGTTGATTGCCCATGATGGGACGACTCGTGAGGGTAAAGCGATCGCCCCGCTTCAGGAAAATAGAGCCCCGTTCAAACCGTCCAAGGCGAATTTTCGGGCCTTGCAAGTCCTGTAAAATACCCACGGGCTGTCCCAATTCATAGGAGATTTGGCGAATCAGGCGGATACTGCGCTGGTGATCTTCGTGGGTACCATGGGAGAAATTTAGACGCAAAGTAGTGGCGCCCGCTTGGATAATCGCCCGCAGTTTATCGGGGTGGCTGACGGCTGGACCAATGGTAGCGACAATTTTGGTGCGTCGTTGCAACGGCTGATTGGACATAGGGGTTTATATCGTTAGGCTTCAACAGGTTATCGCATTTTGGGGAACGCTTGATCTCCTTGGTCTCTAGGAAGTTGGTCTCTAGGGAGTCGCAGGGTAGCGTTTTGAACCTGTGCTGCAGCAAGGGCTGTTGAGGAAAATGGCGTCTTGCTTCTAGCCTACAGCGATCGCCCGCCCCTTGAGCGAAGTGCAGCGGCTATAATTTGAGAACAATTCTCGCGCTTGACACACCGCCTATGACAATCTCTTCCGTTTCCCCAACCCCCCAAATGGAAGCCCTCAAACATGGTCTGCCGGTAACGATTATCACGGGGTTTCTCGGCAGTGGCAAAACCACGCTCCTGAACCATATCCTGACGAATCAAGTGGGGCTGAAAACGGCTGTCTTGGTCAATGAATTTGGTGAGATTGGCATTGATAACCAACTCTTGGTGGCCAGTGAAGAGGACATGGTGGAACTCAGCAATGGCTGCGTCTGCTGCACCATCAACAACGACCTTGTCAACGCCGTCTATCGGGTTCTCGAACGCCCTGATATGGTGGACTACTTGGTGGTGGAAACAACCGGCCTAGCGGATCCCCTGCCGGTGGCTTTGACGTTTTTGGGGACTGATTTGCGCGACCTGACCCGCTTGGATTCGATTATTACGGTGGTGGATGCGGAGAACTTTAGCTTAGATCTGTTCAACAGTAGCGCTGCCCAAAGCCAGATTGCCTACGGCGACATTATCCTCCTCAACAAAGCAGATCTGGTCACAGAGGAACGGTTGCAGGCATTGGAAAGCCGTATTCGCCAGATGCGCGAGGGGGCGCGGATTATTCGCACAGTGAAGGCCCAAGTACCGCTGCCCTTGATTCTCAGTGTGGGGCTGTTCCAGAGCGATCGCTACTTCCATCCTGAAGCTGAACACGCGCCCCCTGAGCACGACCACGACCATGAGTGTGACGACCACTGTGATCATGGCCATCCTCACCACCATCACTCCCATCACCTTGAGGAGGATGGCTTTACCTCCGTGTCTTTCCAGAGCGATCGCCCCTTTGAACTGCGGAAATTCCAGTATTTTCTTGACCACCAATTGCCCGAATCGGTCTTTCGCGCCAAGGGCATTCTATGGTTTAAGGAAAGTCCCCGTCGCCATGTCTTTCACCTCAGCGGTAAGCGCTTTAGCCTCGATGATGAAGACTGGAGAGGCGATCGCAAAAATCAACTGGTGCTCATTGGCCAAAATTTGGATCATCAAACGCTGCTGACACAGTTGGCCGCCTGTGTCACTGAGGCATAGCCGCAAATCATGGCCAAGCAACGTCGCAAAGCGGACTTCCCCAGCAAAATTTGTGTCGTCTGCGGGCGTCCTTTTCAGTGGCGCAAAAAGTGGGCGGACTGTTGGGAGGAGGTAAAGTACTGTTCAGAGCGCTGTCGGCGGCGCCGCTCCCAGTCATCGCGCTAACTGTCAGGAGCAGTGTTGAGAAAAATTAAGCAAATTCTGATAGGCTAGCGGCAGTTTTGCATCCATTGAGGTTCGCTGAAAGGAGCCAGCACAGCACAAATGTACGACTGCGTTATTGTGGGGGGCGGACCTGCGGGCGGCGCAGCCGCTTATCATCTTGCGCGGCGCCAGCGTTCAGTCTTAGTCCTTGAAAAGGCCGCTCTCCCTCGCTACAAACCCTGCACAGGGGGTGTTTCACCAGCCGTTGGCCAATGGTTTGATTTTGATTTTCAGCTTGCTATTGCCGATACCACCCGCATGGTGCGCTACAGTTGGCAGCTCAGTGATGCCGTTGAAGCCGAGTTAAATATTCCCGAACCGATCTGGATTGTGGATCGCTCGGTGTTTGATCACTACCTCTTGCAGCAGGCACAACAACAGGGGGCGGTTGTTGCGGATCAGACCGAGGTAACTGGGATTACGTTTCAAGAAGATCACTGGCAGATCCAGACGGCAACCACAACCTACGCAGGGCGCTATCTCATTGCTGCCGATGGTGCCAAGAGTCAAGTGGCTCAGTGGCTGGGTTTTAAGCCCAAAGTGGTGCGCACAGCAGCAGTGATGACTGTACCCAACCCGACGGGCGATCGCGCTGCACATTTTGAATTTGGCCTTGTGAAAAATGGCTACCTCTGGAGCTTTCCCAAAGGAGATCAGCGAACGGTGGGGGTTGCCGTGGTGCGGGGGAGCGATCGCCCCAACTGGGAACCGATTTTGCAACAGTATTGTGCCGCCCATCAGCTTCAGCTTGCGGATTGTCCGATTCACTACCATCCCCTCTGTGTCTGGGAAGGTCAACAGCCCTTGCATACCCACCATGCCCTCCTTGCCGGTGAAGCCGCTGGTCTAGTGGATCCCTTTTCGGCTGAGGGCGTTCGTCCGGCCCTTTACAGTGGTATGCGTGCTGCCGAAGCCATTGATGCGGCTCTTGGGGGAGAAGCGGATGCCTTGGCCACCTACAGCAAAACCTTGCAGGAGGAATGGGGTGCTGATTTAGTGTGGGCACAACGCCTTGCTGGCCTTTTCCATCGCATGCCGAAGGTGGGCTATCGCCTTGCTATGAAACGCCCCTCTGCCACCCAGCGGCTGGGGCAAGTCCTTTGTGGTGAATTGCGCTATCGCGATATTGCTGGCCGCGCTATCCAACGTTTGAGCAGTTCCCTAATTCCTGGTCGCTAGATCTCCAGTTCAATCGCCGTGGGCTGGTTGGGGGGGATCGCTAGCCCTTTGCGGACGCCAAGAATGCGAAAGACCTGAATTTTGCGCTCCTTGCCCTTGAGTTCCAAAGGACCCCATGCCTCGACCTCGTAGCGATCGCCCAAATACTCCAATGTTTCTTGGGCCACTAAAATCCGACAGGGACTTGGCTGGCGGTGCTTATCCACACTCTCAAGGCGCGAGGCCGTATTCACACTGTCGCCAATCACACCGTACTCCAAGCGATTTTTACTACCAAGGCTGCCAACCACAATCGGGCCTGTGTAAATGCCCGCCCGCATCATCACCTGCGGTAGCCCCTGAGCTGCCCATTCGCGGTTTAGTTCCTCCAGCAGTTGTCCCAAGGCTAGGGCACAATCCACCGCATTGCGGGCATCAATGGCAATTCCTTCGCGGCTGGTGCGTTTAATGGGCACGCCAAACACGGCCATAATGCCATCACCAGTGAACTTATTAATCACGCCGTGGTAGCTTTGCACTACATCCGCCACTTTCTCTAGATAGGTATTGAGCCAGTTAAAGAGTTCCTCCGGTTCCATCCCTTCAGAAATGGTGCTAAACCCCTTCAAATCGGTAAACAGCAGCGTGGCAATCAGGCGTTGGCCGGGCAACTTGCCATCCTTGAGGAGTTCATCCCGTCGTTCCCACAGGGCGGCAGCAATTTCCGGCGAGATACTTTGACCCAAAAGGCGCATCACCATTTGCCGTTGCTGCTGGGCTTGCTGTGCGGTATAGCTGACCACCCCGCCACTGCCAAGGAGAAGCGTCAATGCCGGCGGCACAAGGGGAACCCAGCCCAACTTGAGAAACAGACCATAGCAGGTGAGTAAAAGAAGCAGCAGAGCCGCTCCCACCACTATTGCTAGGGTCAGAGGATGGCGCACTCGCCAAGCAAGGATCGCACCAACCAATCCCCAAAGAACAATCCAAAGATTCTCGACACTGTTGGGCCAAAACCAAATGACGGCGCGATCGCCCAAGCCCGCATCAATGAATTGCCCCACCATTTGGGCATGGATAAATACCCCCGCCATGCGCTGGTTGTCCCGCAGGCCGGAACTAAAGGGGGTATAAAAAAAGTCCTTGCCACTTTCGGCAATGTTGCCAATGAGAACCACGCGATCGCGAATTAATTCGGGTGCCACTCGTTCCATCAGGACATCCTCAAGGGGCACCCACGTGACCGCCCGCTGATCGCCGCGATAGTTGAGCATGACTTGGTAGCCTGCCGTATCTGCCCCTACGTAGCCGCCATCATTGGGTTGCAGGGGCGTAAAGACACTTTGCCCCAACTGCATCACATGCGGATCTGCCTCACTGCCCTGCGGCTCAATTCCCTCATCCGCCAGATAGCGCAGTGCCAGCCGCAAGGAGAAGGAGTAAAGCGTATTCCCCTGATCGTCCGGCAAAAAGAGTAAACTGCGGCGGACAATGCCACCGGCATCAACGGTGATATCGTTAAACCCCACTTGATCGGGGCTGAGGGCAGCGGGCGGGCGAATTGTCGGCTGAGTACCATCCCCCAGTTTGGTGACAGCAAAGAGGCGATCGGAATTCAGCCAAAGGCGATTCAGCGCCTCATGCCCCGGCGGGACCGCAAAATCGCGGTAAATATCCAAACCAATGGCACGGGGCTGATGTTTGAGGAGTTTTTGGAGGGCTTGGGCGTAGAGCCAATCCGGCAGCGATAGGGAGCGGTACCGTTGAATATCGGCTTCAGTGACTGCCACCACCAATAGTCGCGGGTCGGGGCCGGGCATGGGACGCAATTGCATCAGGCGATCATAGGCACCCAATTCTAGGGGTTGGAGCCAACCCATCTCACGAATCCCAATCACCACCGTGCTGGCTATGGCACTGGCCACGACAATCAGGCCCAGATCAGCAAAGGTGCGGCGAAAGTGGGACAATAGGGGCAGCATAGCTTTGCAGGCAAGAGATTTTCTTCATCCTATCGCTATGAAAAATTACTTGGTCGCGACATTGGGCGATCGCCTCCAGGCCGAGGCCGTTTATACCCAGCTTGAAAAGGACGGCTTCCCAATGGAAAAAGTCGCCCTACTGGGTCGGGGTTACAAACAGTGGTCAGAGTTGGGACTCATTGATCCGTTTCAAGTCGCTCGCCAGCAAATGCAACGAATGTTGATCTGGCTGGTTCCCTTTGGCTTCTTTGCCGGTTTTACCTTTAACCAAGCGACTCAAATTGACATTCTGCCGATGCTGGATCGCCTCAACAATAGTATTTTGGGGGGCATCTTTGGCGCGATCGCTGGTGCCCTCGGTAGTCTCACCGTGGGGGGTGGTCTCCAAGTGGTGATTACCGGTAAGTCCGGCATCCCCTTTGAAAAGCGATTGCAGCGGGGCAAATACCTAATCCTGATTCAAGGTAGTGACAGCGAGATTCGCCGCGCCGAACGTCTCCTGAAAGTGCAACCCCTAGAAAACTTGCAAAGCTATACCCTTGACGAGTAGGGAATTGTTTTCTCAAAACGGGAAGCTCAAGTGTCCCCCCTGATGTGGTACATTAAAAAATGGCGATGAAAGGGTCGGTGCCCGAGTGGTTAATGGGGGCGGACTGTAAATCCGTTGGCTATGCCTACGCTGGTTCGAATCCAGCCCGGCCCATCAGAGTAAGTAGGCAATTCCCCAAGCGAGAGCAATGATGTCTAGCCAAGGGTGCCCCATTTGTCGCAGGGGCGATCGCGCAATCTTTTGACTGAGGATCAAACTGGCAAGGGTACTGACCACAAGTGTGGTCGTTTGCAGGAAGCCGATCACCGCTGGATGGGCTTGCCAACTGGGTAAACTGGCTGCATCGAGGCCAAAGGTTGCAAAGGTTACGGGCAACAACTGACCCGCCTCCCCCAGACCAAGGGGTAAATAATAGGCCAAATTGGCACCCAGCACCAAAGGCAGATACCCATAGGCCAAGCGCACAAAGGGCAGTAAACTACCCGACGCTGAGCTAAGCTACAGCGCGGGCTTTCAGTAGCCCTGCAGTTATCTGGCAAGACAACCA
>NZ_JBKBHZ010000022.1:0-30947 GCF_046299655.1 Thermosynechococcus sp. | reverse complement strand
TCGCGGATATTGCGAATCACCGGTTGACGGAAGCTCGCTTGGTAAATCGAGGACTCACTGCGAATATTGAAGGCGGCAAGGGCGGGGGGGCGGGTAATTTCGCTGTCTGCTTGCACGGTGCGAATGGTGAGTGTGCCATTCATGGCATTTTGGTTTTAGATCAAGCAGCAAAATAAATACGAAAATCTGTATTTTTCTTCTTGTGGGTGAACCCCAAGGAGTCATTGGCGTGAGGAGTGGTAGACTCCTGCCTTCAGATTTTAGCTGATCACCTGTGATTGTTGGTTGGCAAGGTGAAGCGATCGCCCCCATCTATCAACGTGATTCAAGCTGGGGGAAGCGCCGTTTGGGCAGTACCATCAGGGTTATCAACAAGGGCAGATTCATCAATGGCCAAATCAAACCAAAAGGTACTGCCGACCCCCAATTCACTAATTAAATGAATTTGGGTATTGTGCTTGTGGATAATATCTTGGACAATCGCTAGCCCCAGCCCGGTTCCCTCTAGGGTATGCACGCGATTCTCGACGCGGAAAAATCGTTCAAAAACCCGGGGTTGATCCTCTGGGGCAATGCCCATACCCGTGTCGGCCACTTCAATGCGCACCCGCTCCTGCTCTGGATCGCTGGGGGGATGCCAGACATAGGCACGAATTGTCACCCGTCCATTTTCGGGGGTAAACTTCAAGGCATTACCCACCAAGTTCGTGAGGGCACCAACGAGCAGATCGTAGTTGCCCCAAACCGGTGGCAGTGGGTTTTCCACCTCAGCCGTCAGCGTAATGGACTTATTGGCAGCATTGAGTTGGTAGGTGCGCATGATCTGATCAATCACCTGCGCCATCTGCACGGCGCCAAACTGATAGGGGCGACCCGATTCGAGGCGGGAAATATCGAGGAAATCATTGACAAGACGAGTCAGGCGATCGGTTTCGTGGTTAGCGGTTTCGAGGAATTCCTGTTGCTCTTTTTCACTAAGGCTGCTGCCGTACTCTTGAATGGTTTCGATGATCGATTTGATATTGAATAGGGGTGTGCGCAACTCATGGGAGACATTGCTAATCAGTTGCGCTTTGGCTTCATTGAGTTCCACCTCGCGGGTAATGTCCTGAATGGTAATCGCAATGCCCTTGGGTTTTTCCCGCTGCACATCCATGACCGTTGTCAGCAGAATCCGTACCGATCGCGAGCTAGGCTCTTGCAGCGTCACCCGAAATTCTCCCCCTTCTGACTCCCCCTTCGTTGCTTTGAACAGAGGACAGGTGAGTTTTTCGCACACCGGCGCTGGAAAGCAGTTGAGGGCATTTTGACCAATGACATTCATCCCCTCCCAATTGAAGAGACGCTGAGCCGTGGGGTTGACCAGAATAATCCGCATGTCGGTATCCAGCAAAATCGCCCCATCGGCAATGGTAGACACCAAGGTATCCAGTTTGGCTTTCTCAGCTTGGAGTTCCTCAATGTTTTGAGCTTCGTAGGAGGCGAGGCGCTCAGCCATGTCATTAAAACTAGTGATCAACTCCCCCAATTCACCGCCAAAGGGCAGGTTAATGCGTTGCTTAAAATTTCCCGCTGCAATGTTTTTTACCCCCTGCACCAATTCTTTGATGGGCTGGGTAATGGTGAGGGCATTGAAGACACCCCCCAAAATCACCATGATCCACAGCGAAACAAAGACAGCGATCGTCAAATCGCGGGTAAGATTGGCAGAGGTAATAAACGCTTGGTTCGGGTTAATCCCCAAGGCAACAACCCCTAAGTTTTCACCATTAAAGGTCAGGGGGACAAAAACATCAGCAACTAGGCCATCAGGGGTTTGGTGTTGGCGCACCAAGGGTTCTTGGCTAGCACGATAGGTCTCTGGCAGTTGAATACGGCGGCGCAGCGTCAAGGCACTTTCCACTTGGGGGGCAGAGTAGGGCAGGCCATAGTAAATTTCCCCTTCGGGATCCGCATAGAGGATGTAGCGAATACTGGCACTGCGCTCATAGAACTTACGGGAGAATTCAGCCACAGCAGCGGTATCCCCTTTGGCTACGAGGGGCGCCACATCAGCGGCTAGAAGTAACCCCAAATCACGGCCATAGCGGGTGTCATTGAGGTGGGCGTTGGTTTGAATGGTGTTCACTGCCCAAAAGGTGAGGCCACTCATGAAGATCGAGACCACAAGGGTTGCAGTGGCCATGAGGCGGGTTTGAATTTTGAATTCTGACCACCAACGGGCGATTCCTCGCAATTTATCACTCCAGTCCCCTTGGGTTTTCTCTGTTTTCAAAACCACCATTGCGCCTAATGCTACGAAAAATTTTCTCTGATTCTACGGGATTTTGCTTACATCTTTATTGTGGCATCTGCAAGAGGCTCCAAGCGGGCAAACTCTTCAATGCGCCGACTGTAGTGCTGGAGCATTTGCTCAGCCCACTTGGCATCGGGACTGTTGACATACAGATGGACCAATGGCTCACTGGCATCGGGCAGAATCAGCACCCAATGGTCAGTATGGGGTTCACCAATTTTGACGCCGTCAATGAGGCTTAAGTGGTTGCGGGGGTGAGTTTCCACTAGGTGGCGCATCAATGACCCTTTGGCAATCCAAGGACAGCGAATCGGGCGGTGATAGTAGTGGATGCGGGGCAGTTCTTGGCGCATGACGGTGAGGGGTTTGCCAATCAGTGCCAGCAGTTCGATCAGGGTGGCGATCGTAAACATGGCATCAAATCCCGGATGCAGTTGCGGAAAGATAAAACCGGTTTCCGCCGAACCCCCCAGGACAACGCCATTATGGTGTTGACAGGCTTCCATAAGATCAGTGGGGTTGCTGCGACTGCGGATAATCTGTCCGCCTTGCTGGCGGGCGATCGCCTCCACGGCACTAGAGGTTGTAACCGGCACTACTACTGTCCCTCCCGGATGGGTCAAGAGGGTCAAGTAGGTCATTAGAGCTGTGAGTTCTTGGTCACTAAACACTTGACCGGCATTGTCCACCAAGGTCAACCGTTCGCCATTGGCCGAGACTTGGACTCCTAAACTGGCAGAAAGTGCTGTCACCACCTGTCCTAGTTCCCGCAGCAGCCGCTGGCGCTCGAGAATATTTAGGGGCGTCGGGTGGAGAGTGGCATTGAGAACCACGGCATCACAGCCAAACTTACTGAGGATTTGCGGCAAGACAACCCCAGAAACGGCATAGGCATAGTCAATCACAATTTTGGCGGGGCTACCGTAAAATAGTTGTGTATTCAGCCACTTTTCAAAGCCTTGGGCATAGGCGGCCACGCAGTTGTTGGGATGGGTCATGACACCGACATCCGTGAGTAGGGCACGGCGAATCTCTTCGCGGAAGTAGGCGGTTTCAATTTGCCGCTCTTTGGCTTTACTGAGGTTGATGCCCTTGTGGTCAAAAAACTCAATCAAGAGCTGATCGGCGCGATCGGGATGGGCACGCACATGAATCCCCCCACTGACTGAGAGGGTTTGGGCAGCAAAGCGGGCAATCGGCAGGGCGATCGCCTCCAAGTTGAGGACATGAATCCCCACCGACATCAACCCCGACATCAGGGCATGGGCCACCATCCGCGACACATTTCGCTGATCTCGCGACACCAGCACACTGGTTCCCGGCTCAAGGGTTGAGGCATAGGCTGCCGCCAGCCGCACGGCAAATTCCGGCGTAATGTCCACATTGGCCACACCAGCCACACCCCGCTGACCGAAGAGATAACGCTGCCCCGTTGTGCCCCAGATTAGGCTTTCATTCACAATGGCGCCTGCTTCAATGCGTTTGCCTGGCCAAAGCCGCACCCCCTGACTGAGGCTGGCTTCTTCCCCTACCACACAGCGACTGCCAATAATCACCCCTTCGTGGAGTGTTACATGGCGATCGACATAGACATGACGCGCCAAAATGCAATGCTCCAATTCACTGTCATCCCCAATAAAACAGCCACTCCAAGCCACCACCGAGCGCAAGCGACTGCCATTGCCAACAATCACGTTATCCCCCAAGACCGTCCCTGCCCCAAGGCTCACCCCCACACCGAAGCGGCAGTTATTTCCCAAGACGAGCGGCGCCTGTAGCTGAAGCGTTTGGGGTAAGGGGGTGTTGTGCCCAACCCAAATTTGGGGCTGAATTTCATGCCCCTGAATCTCCAAGTGCACGCGGCCATAGAGGGCATCCTGTTGCACCTGTTGGTAGGTTTGCAGACTACCGACATCGCACCAATAGGCATCGGTGATATAGCCATACATCGGCACATCCGCCTGCAGCAGCAACGGGAACAAATCCCGCGAAAAATCCCGCTCGATGCCGCTATTGAGATAATCCATCACGGTGGGGCTGAGGATGTAGATGCCCGTATTCACTGTATCCGTAAAGACTTCCCCCGCTGAGGGCTTCTCCAAAAACCGTCGCACTCGACCCTCACTATCGGTAAAGACAATACCGAACTCCTTGGGCTGAGGCACACGGGCAAGGATTAAGGTTACAGGGGCACCGTGCTGGTGGTGAAAACGCAGGGCCTCGGTTAAGTCCACATCGGTAATGCTATCGCCGCTGACCACCAAAAAAGGATCTGTGAGGAGAGGAGCAATGTTTTTTACCGAACCTGCTGTGCCAAGGGGTTGCTCTTCCTCAACGACATAGCTCAGGTGCACCCCAAACTCATTCCCATCGCCAAAATAGTCCCGCACAACATCGGGGAGATAGTGCAATGTCATGACCACATCATCTAGGCTATGGCGGCGCAGGAGATTGAGAATATGCTCGGCAATGGGACGATTGACCACCGGCACCATTGGCTTAGGTAGATCACAGGTGAGGGGGCGCAGCCGAGTACCACTTCCTCCGGCCATGAGGACGACACGCACTGTTTTCTCCTTTGTTAAATCTCGTCCTAAGATCCCAGTGTAGGGGAGGACGGAAGGCTAAGGGGGTCGGGTCGAGGAAACTGCAATCATTTTTGACACTCCAGAGCCTGCTAACTACACAAAAAACCTACCCTTGATGGAGGGCAGGTTCAGACTGACAATATGACAATATTTAGACTGACAATATGACGCGATCGCCCTTAGGCAGTAAAGCCAGCTTTATATTCAGCGATCGCCTCTTTTAGAAGCGCTTCCGCTTTTTCATCCAGTTTTTGAGTCGTGCGGATGATTTCACCATACTCTGGCTTGCTTGTGTGCAGGTAGTCTCGCAAACCGGCAACAAACTTGGCCACCGCCTCAACGGGAATATCATCAAGATAGCCATTGGTCCCCGCGTAAATGGTGGCCACTTGGTATTCCACCGGAATGGGTGAGTACTGGGGCTGCTTAAGAATTTCCCGCAGGCGCTGACCCCGTGCCAGTTGGTTTTGGGTGGCTTTATCCAAATCAGAGGCAAACTGGGCAAAGGCTTGCAGTTCATCAAATTGCGCCAGCTCCAGTTTCAGTTTCCCCGCCACCTGCTTCATGGCTTTGATTTGGGCGGCGGAACCTACCCGCGACACGGAGATGCCAGCGTTGATGGCAGGGCGCAAGCCAGCGTTGAAGAGGTCAGAGGAGAGGAAAATTTGGCCGTCGGTAATGGAGATAACATTAGTAGGAATGTAGGCAGACACGTCACCGGCTTGGGTTTCCACAATCGGGAGGGCCGTCATACTGCCACCCCCAAGGGCATCGTTAAGTTTGGCGGCACGCTCCAAGAGGCGAGAGTGGAGATAGAACACATCCCCCGGATAGGCTTCACGACCGGGGGGACGACGCAGCAGCAACGACATTTGCCGATAGGCTTGCGCCTGTTTGGAGAGATCGTCATAGATGACGAGGGTGTGCTTGCCTTGGTACATAAAGTACTCAGCAATGGTGGCACCGGTGTAGGGGGCAAGATACTGCAAAGCGGCTGGATCACTGGCATTGGCAGCAATCACAATGGTGTAGTCCATTGCTCCCCGCTCCCGCAGCACGTTCACCACTTGAGCCACACTGGAGGCCTTTTGACCAATGGCCACATAGACGCAAATCACATCTTGGCCTTTTTGATTCAGAATCGTGTCAACGGCAACAGCGGTTTTCCCCGTCTGGCGATCGCCAATAATCAATTCCCGCTGACCGCGACCAATGGGAATCATGGCATCAATGGCAGTAATCCCCGTTTGCAGCGGCTCACACACGGACTTGCGCTGGACAATGCCGGGGGCGGGGGATTCAATGAGGCGGGTTGCCGTTGTATGAATCTCTCCCTTTCCATCAATGGGGCGCACCAAGGCATCCACAACACGCCCAATCACGGCTTCTCCCACCGGTACCGAGGCAATTCTGCCGGTGGCGCGCACCGTACTGCCTTCTTCGATCCCTAGGCCATCGCCCATCAGCACCACCCCCACGTTATCCTCTTCGAGGTTGAGGGCAATTCCCACGGTGCCGTCTTCAAATTCCACCAATTCCGAGGCCATTACTTTGTCAAGGCCATAGACACGGGCAATACCGTCACCCACCTGCAAGACAGTACCGACATTGTCAACCTTAATCGTTTGTTCGTACTGCTCGATTTGCTGGCGAATAATGCTACTGATTTCGTCGGGTCGGATGCTTACCATAGAAGTCGCTCTCAAGGATTGAACGGTTTACAAAAGGGGACGTTAGGCAGCTTGTGCCAAGGTGAGACTGAGGCGGCGGAGTTGACCCCGCAGGCTGGCATCAAAGATTTGGGAGCCAACTTTAATGACTACACCGCCAATCAGTTCGGGATCGCAGGCCGTGACAAGCTCCACATTGGCAGCACCAGTCATGGCTTTCACTTTCTCAACCACTGCACGGCGTTGATCGTCGTTGAGTTCGACGGCACTGGTCACTTCCGCCAAGACCACATTGCGGAGCTTGCGTACAAGGGCACGATACTGCTCGCAAATAGGGCCAAGGAAGTTAATCCGCCGTCGATCCACAAGCAGCATCAAGAAGTTGAGGAAGTAGCCGTGCACCTGATCCACGGTCAACTGCCGCAGCACATTCTTTTTGGCTTCAGCCTTGATCAGTGGATTCGCCAGAAACTGTTGCAGTTCACTGGAGTTGGCCAAAAGTTCCAGCATCAACTGCGTGTCCTGCTGAAACTGATCAATGAGGTTGTGAGCTTGTGCCAACGACAGCAGTGCCTCGGCATAAGGTTCAACAAGTTCACCACGGACAGTGGTCTGCATCATTTGCCTCCTAATAGGGCAATACTGCGATCAACAAGGGTGCGCTGCAGATCTGGATTCTGGCTCAAACGCACTTTAAGTTGATTTTCGGCCTCTGCTAAAGCCATAGCGGCAATCCGCTCCCGAATTTCAGCGATCGCGCGTTCAGTGGCAGCACTGGTATCTTGGGAAGCGGTTTCCTTCAAGCGCTCGATTTCCCGCTTCGCTTGGGCAAGGAGTTCTTCCTTTGCGGCCTTAGCACGGGCAAGAGCCTCTTCGCGGATGCGCTGCGCTTCCTGTTTGGCCTGAGCCAGTTTTTGCTGCTCTTCGGCAAGGCGGGCAGCGGCCACTTTCTGGCGTTCTTCGGCTTCGGCAATTGCAGCAATAATCTGCTGCCGGCGATCGCCTAGGGTTTTGCCAAGCACCCCCCGCCCAAAATACACCAATACCCCAATCAGGATGGCAAGGTTGATCAGATTAGTTTCGAGCAAATTGGTGTTCAGCCCAAAATGCCCTACCTCTTCCATTGCCAATAAGAATACTGCGTCCATGACCCACACTCCTAGGCCAGTAACTTCGCTAACAACTGCTCACTCAAGCTGGCAACTTGACCCTCAAGCGCTTGCAGTGTCGCCTGCTTTTGCTGATCAATCTCTGCTTGAATCTTGAGTAACTCTGCCTGCACGGCCTGCTGAGCTTCAGCAATTTCGGCGGTAGCAATTTTCTGAGCTTCGGCTCTGGCCTCTTCAATCAAGGCTTGGGCTTGGCGACGGGTATTGGCCAATTCCTGCTCATACTGCTGAGCCAGCTCAGTGGCCTGTTGCAACCGCTCCTTGGCCTGCTGCAAGTTCGTTCGGATATACTCATCCCGATTGTCCAGCGCCTGACCCAAGGGCTTGTACAGCAGCGCATTCAAAATGACCGTCAGGACTAGGAATTGCACAGCCATCAGGGGTAGGGTGGCATCAAAATCAAACATCAGTCTCTCCAGAATGGGGAATCGGGGGAAAGCTCATCCAAGCCTCCCCCACTGGGATTCATTAAGATGCAAAGGGATTAGCAAACAGGAGCACTAGGGCAATCACCAGACCATAGATGGTCAGGGACTCCATGAAGGCCAAGGTCAGCAGGAGGGTACCGCGAATTTTACCTTCCGCTTCTGGTTGCCGCGCAATCCCTTCTAGAGCTTGACCAGAAGCATTCCCTTGAGCTAAGCCAGGACCTAGAGAAGCTAAGCCAACAGCCAGTGCAGCAGCTAGAACAGAAGCAGAAGCGACTAACGAATCCATAGTTATTTCCTCAAGACGTAGTAGGACGAAACAAAATTTCCAGAGATAACAATAGCAGGGTATGTACCCCTTTTAGGAGTGAGCCTCTTCGTGCTCACCGCCATGTCCCTCCATAGCCTCCCCAATATAGGTGGCTGCGAGGGTGGCAAACACAAGGGCTTGAATGGCACTGGTAAAGAGTCCCAAGGCCATCACGGGCAAGGGCACAAACAAGGGCACCAGCAACACCAAGACCCCCACCACCAATTCATCCGCCAAGATGTTGCCAAAAAGACGGAAGCTCAGGGAAAGCGGTTTTGTAAAATCTTCCAAGATGGCAATGGGAAGTAAGACAGGCGTTGGCTCGATGTACTTGGTGAAATACTTCAGCCCTCGCTTGCGCAGCCCGGCATAGAAATAGGCCAAGGAGACCAGCAACGCCAAGGCTACGGTGGTATTGATGTCATTGGTGGGTGCTGCTAACTCCCCTTCTGGCAGTTCAATGAGTTTCCACGGTACCAGTGCCCCTGACCAGTTACAAACGAAAATGAACAGGAACAGTGTCCCCACAAAGGGAACCCAAGCTCGGTACTCGTGCTCACCCATTTGGTTCTTGGTCAAATCGCGGATGAATTCTAGGGCGTATTCCATGAGGTTTTGAATACCACTAGGCACCCGTTGAATATTCCGCGAGGCTGCAAAGGCTGCTGCGATCAAAACAGCCATCACAAACCACGTGGTGATGAAGACTTGACCATGAACCCTGAGGTTGCCGATGTACCAGTAAAAGTGGTGTCCCACCTCCAACTTGGCAAGGGAAAGAGCTGTCCAAAGGTGTATCAAAGGCATCATGCCTCCGCGCTCGGTTGTCTAAGCACTACAGTGAGCCAGTATTTATGAAAACGGCAAAGCCGTACGGAAGGTATAGACCAGAATCGCCGCTTTGTAGGTCAAAAATCCCAAAAAGACTGGAACGATATGGAAGTCTTGCCAACGGGCTGCCAGCAGAATGACAACCACAACGACAAGAAGTTGTGTTTTTCCCAGCTTTTTCCGGTCATGTCCTAGACGCTCCACACTGCGGGTTAAAAGGCGCAGATAAATTAAACCTGCACTTGCCCCCAAAAGGTAATTCAGGGCTGTGTTGAGGCCGTAAATGAGCCAAACCGCTCCAAAGGCGATCGCCATCAGCACGAGGCTTGTCGTGAATAATTCGCGACAGAGCTGATAAAACTCCGCCATCGAGCCGCCCTTCTTTGGGGAATTGGCCACGGTTGATGGCGCAGAGGGTGCCGAAGCAGAATCGGGAACGGTCACAGCAGAATAGGGAGCATCCGAGGATGCCTTGAACTGGCCACTAAGCATCCTATCACGCAGTGGTTACATTTCATTACGGGATTCTGCTGCATCTATAGTGCTGTTCATTTCACTGCGAATGTGCCGCTCAAGGAGTTGAAAAATCTCCTGTAGGCGTTGCGGATTGGTGAGGTAGAGGTATCCTAGTAGGGCTTCAAAGCCAGTGGCTTGGCGGTAAATTTTGGCGGCGACTCGCTTTGGGCCATCGGCAGCCGCATTACGACCCTGACGAAAAATCGAGCGTTCGGTTTCGGTGCAATACTCCCAAAGAAAGTCCATGTAGCGGGCTTGACTTTCGGCACGGACATGCGCCACCACTTGGCGATGGTAGGTGTTGATGCGTTGGGGTGGGGTTAAAAAGAGCCAGCGAATAAAGAGTTCATAGACGGCATCACCGAAATAGGCCAAAGCCGCCGGCGGCAGTTGATGGGCGGGAATTTTGGGGGGGACAAGGGGCAATAGTCCAGCAGAGTCAAGCATGACGTTTCAGCAAAGGTACCCCCCTTAGGTTGACTGCCAGAGGAACAGAATATCTAAGAATGGGTTTCCCCCGTAATTTGGGCGATCGCCGTCGCTAAATCGGGCTGAAGGGGCAAAAAGTTTTCTAAGCGAACGAGTTTAACCGTTTGGGTGACGCGGGGGTTGGTGACAATTTGCAGTTGACCCTGATGCTCTTGGGCTTTTTTGGCCAGTTGTACCAAAACGCCGAGGCCAGAGCTGTCAATAAACTCAATTTTTGAAAGATCTAAGATGACGTTGGCAGGTCCATCGTCAAAACACTTACTAATGACCTTGCGAAAGGCCGACTCGGAAAACGCATCAATGAGACCCGTCAGGCGAAACACTTGATAGTTATCGCGAATCTCACGGGTACCCCTTAAGCTTTGGGTGAGGGCAAGTGGTTCAGAAATGAGAGCCTCCTTTGCCGATAACTGGATACACAAAACGATAGAAGACAAGTATAGATAAAGGCGGCATTCTTGTCTATGACTTGAGCAGCAACTCAACAAAAGTTTGGAAGCGCAGCAACGGCAGGAAGCGGTTTGCCAGAATCAGATCAGGTATCGCCCCTCGGAGTCGCCCCAATGAAATTCTCCAAACTCGTGATGAGCCTTCTCAGCACTGGCAGTCTTGGATGGCTGAGTTTAGCCATTTTGGCTCAAGAAACGCCAGCGGCAACTTATCCTCCCGAGGCGATCGCGGTCTTTATGCAGGAGTGTCAAACGAAATTTGCAGCGCAAGCGCCTCCGGGCTTTGGCGATCGCGGCGATCGGTATTGCACTTGCCTGATAAACCGCCTCCAAGAAAAAATGAGCTATGAGCAGTTTCAGCAAATCACGCCCGACAATGAACCGCCAGAAGTTAAAGCTGCAACTAATGGTATTGGTGCTATTTTCTAGTGCGCCTAGGATGGAGGGGCGATGAGCCTACGCCTATTTTGGCATCGTCGCGATCTGCGGCTCAGTGATAGTGTCGGGTTAGCGGCTGCCTACGCCCAAACCCCCAAAGTGGTTGGCATTTTTTGCTTTGACCCGGCGATTCTCAGTGCACCTAACATTGCGGCGGTGCGAGTGACATACCTTGTTGGTTGCCTACAGGCCTTGCAGGAATCCTATCAGCGACTTGGGGGGAGCTTTTTAATTTTTCATGGTGACCCGCGTCAAGTGCTGCCCCAAGTGGCTAGTGGCTTAGGGGCGGTGGCGGTGCATTGGCATGAGGATGTGGAACCCTATGGTCGCGATCGCGATCGCGCCGTGGCCGCTGCCCTTAAGGAAAAGGGGATTGCGGTGGAAACCGCTTGGGATCAACTCCTGCATTCCCCTGAGGCTGTACAAACCAAACAGGGACAGCCCTACACGGTCTATTCCCCCTTTTGGCGCAACTGGTCAAGCCTCCCTAAACCAGCGCCTGTCCCTACCCCCAGCCACCTCGAACCCCTCACTGACACAGAACAAGCCGCAGCGACAGCCTTGGGGGCTATACCTCTTCCCACCGCCAAGGATTTGGGATTTCATTGGTCCGGAGAACTGATCCTTGCTGCCGGTGAAGCTGCTGCCCAAGCGCAACTGGAAAAATTTATTGACCAGCACATTCAAGACTATGGCGAGCAGCGCAACTATCCGGCGCAGCCTGGAACCTCCCTCTTAAGCCCTGCCCTCAAGTTTGGTGTCATTGGTATTCGCCAGGTCTGGGCAGCCACCCAAGCCGCCATGGCCACAGCCCGCAGTGAAGAGGCAAAAATGAGTATTCGCACGTGGCAGCAGGAATTGGCTTGGCGGGAGTTTTATCAGCATGCCCTCTACTGGTTTCCGCATTTAGCAGAGCGCCCCCATCGCGAAGGATTTGCCGCTTTTCCTTGGCTGAATAATGCAGAACACTTTGCCGCTTGGTGCGAGGGTCGCACTGGTTACCCAATTGTGGATGCAGCGATGCGCCAACTCAATGAAACGGGTTGGATGCACAACCGCTGCCGCATGATTGTGGCCAGTTTCCTCACCAAGGACTTGCTGATCAATCCCCAGTGGGGTGAACAGTACTTTATGCAGAAACTCATTGATGGTGACTTGGCAGCCAATAATGGCGGTTGGCAGTGGAGTGCCTCTAGTGGCATGGATCCAAAGCCGCTGCGCATTTTTAACCCTGCGAGTCAAGCGCAAAAATTTGATCCGGAGGCGGAGTATATTCGCCGTTGGCTACCGGAATTGCAATCCCTTGACACTGCCGATCTAGTGACGGGGAACATTTCGCCCCTAGAGCGGCATCGCTGCGGTTATCCCCTACCGATTGTGGATCACAGGCAGCAACAGCAGCGATTTAAGCAACTCTATCAACAACATTTTCGTTCCCCAATTGTTTGAGCCGAGAATTGCCATTCCCCAGATCAGTCCAACAGCGTTATCCTGAAAAAGAACGATTTTTGCGGTTGCATCGCGCCCATGAATATTCTTGGTAGTCTGCTCACTCCCCCCACCACCCCCGTCCAAACCCGTCCCCGCCGTGGCATTGAAATTAAGTCCAAGCGAGAAATTGAGATTATGCGCCAAGCCTCGCGCATTGTGGCCACGGTGCTCAAGGAAATTTCCCAGATCATCGAACCGGGGATGACGACAGCAGATCTGGATGCCTATGCCGAAAGACGAATTCGGGAAATGGGGGCAACACCGAGCTTCAAAGGCTATCAGGGTTTTCCGGCCTCCATTTGCGCTTGCATTAACAATGAGGTGGTTCATGGGATTCCCAGCCCCCGCAAAGTGATTCGCAGTGGCGACATTGTCAAGATTGACACTGGTGCCTACTACAACGGCTTCCACGGCGACTCCTGTATCACAATCCCCGTCGGGGAAATCTCCGAGGAAGCGGCCAAGCTGGTAAAAGTGGCGGAAGAGGCCCTCTACCGGGGCATTGAACAGGTCAAAGAAGGCAACTACCTCATGGATTTAGCCGGTGCCATTCAAGACTATGTGGAGGCTAATGGCTTTGTCGTAGTCGAGGATTTTACTGGTCACGGCGTGGGGCGCAATCTCCACGAGGAACCCTCCGTGTTTAACTTCCGCACCAATGAACTCAAAAATGTGCGGCTGCGGGCAGGGATGACCTTGGCCATTGAACCGATTGTGAATGCAGGGTCAAAACAGGTGCGCATTTTGCGCGATCGCTGGACAGCGGTTACGGTTGATAATTCCCTCTCTGCCCAATTTGAGCACACGGTCTTGGTCACCAAAACGGGCTACGAAATCCTCACTGATCGCGCTCTTGTCTAGCCCCTATGACTAAAATTCCGCCCGAAGTCCTCGAACGCCACTGCTTTTGCCGCAGTCGCAAATTCTTTTTTGAGGTCAATCAGTACCGCCTGCCCCATGGCTCTGTCTCTATTTTGGGAACTGTGCGGCATCCAGGGGGGGCATTAGCTGTCCCAGTGACTCCTGAGGGCAACCTAATCCTCGTCAAACAATACCGCTTTGCCACTGAGGAATACCTGCTGGAGTTTCCAGCGGGCACCGTTGAGAATCACGAAAAGCCCTTTGCCACCATTGAGCGGGAGATTGAAGAGGAGACAGGCTACCGCGCCCACCACTGGCAAAAACTGGGGGAGTTTTACATTGCCCCTGGCTATTCCGATGAAGTGATCTACGCCTATCTGGCCACTGAGCTGGAGAAACTAGAGGCACCCCCACCGCAGGATACGGACGAGCACATCGAAATTGTCGAGTTCTCTCTATCTGACTTGGCCGCCGCAATTCATAGGGGTCAAGTGAAAGATGCCAAGACTGTCACCAGTTTCTATCTAGCCTTGCCCTATCTTCAGCCCACTTGAGCACTGAAGTTGTTCGTAAACGTTTGTAAGCATCCTGCAGCGCCCCCAGTCTTGATCCCTCAAGGTGAGATAATGCGGAAATAATTTAAAGGTTATACGTGCTGACTCACAGCCGTTTCAATTGGGACATTACTGAGTGTTTGATTGTTGAATTATGGAGCTAACCCATCGGCCTCGCCGTTTACGTCGCACGGCTCAAATTCGTCGCTTGGTGCGCGAGCATACCCTAACCACGGGAGATTTGATCTATCCGGTCTTTGTTATGGAAGGGGAAGATCAAGTGCAGGAAGTCCCCTCGATGCCCGACTGCTATCGCTATACACTGGATCGCCTGATTTTAGAACTGAAGGAGGTCTATGCCTTAGGCATTGGGGCGATCGCCCTGTTTCCCCTGATTCCAGAGCACCTCAAGGACAATGCTGGCACTGAAAGCTACAATCCCGAAGGTCTTGTCCAGCGATCGGTACGGGCGATTAAGGCTGTCTTACCCGACCTGCTGATCTTTACCGATGTTGCCCTTGATCCCTACAGCAGCGAAGGCCACGATGGCATTGTCAAAGATGGCGAAATTCTCAATGACGAAACCGTAGAGGTGCTGGTCAAACAGGCGGTGAGTCAAGCGGCGGCGGGGGCTGATTTTGTGGCGCCGTCGGATATGATGGATGGCCGTGTCGCTGCCATTCGAGCGGGTCTAGATGCCGCAGGCTACACCCATGTGGGAATTCTTGCTTACTCTGCGAAATACGCCTCCGCCTACTATGGGCCTTTTCGCGATGCCTTGGATTCGGCACCAAAATTTGGTGATAAAAAAACCTACCAAATGGATCCCGCCAATGTGCGTGAAGCAGTGCGGGAGGTCAGCTTGGATCTTGAGGAGGGAGCAGACATTGTAATGGTCAAGCCAGCGCTTGCCTACATGGACGTGATTGCTCAACTGAAACAGGTCAGCGATGTTCCCGTTGCCGCCTACAACGTTTCCGGGGAATACGCCATGGTGAAAGCTGCTGCCCGCAATGGCTGGATTGATGAGAAAAAAGTCGTGCTAGAAACCCTTCTCGGCTTCAAGCGAGCAGGTGCCGATGTCATTCTCACCTACCATGCCAAGCAGGTGGCACAGTGGCTGCAAGCGGGGTTAGATTAGGCACTCGCTTCCCGCAGTTTACGGGTAGTTTGAATCCAACTGGCAATCATTTTGTCCACTCGTTCATCCAGCTTGGGATCACTCAATTGTCCCTCTGGTGTGAAGGCCTGCCACGCCTGGCCAATGGCGACTTGTTCGGGAATCACCCAAGCATGTACCCAGCGCAAAATCACCCGTAGGTCATTGAGAGCATTGCTGTTGGTTTGACCACCAAGGACGCTCATCATGGCCACCACTTTGCCACTGAGATGTTCAAAGCTGAGGAGATCAAGGGAGTTCTTGAGCACACCACTAATGCTGCCGTGGTACTCGGGTGTCACCAGCAAAATGCCATCGGCTGCTTTGACCTTGGCTCGAAAGGTCTCCACATCGGGGTAGTCAGGGTAGCTCTCAGCACCAGTACAAAAGGGAAGCGTCATTTGTCGCAAATCAAGACGTTCAACGGTGACCTCTTGGGCGGCTGCTTTGGCAATGGCAATATCTAGGGCGCTTTGAGAGTAGGAGCCATCCCGCAGGCTCCCTGCCCAACCAATGAATTTAAGCATAAACAAACTCGTAATGACTATGGCTTATTATACAAAATTTAGATTTGTAAAGACATCCTCCCTATGAAGGAACCTCACTCAGGGAAATAGAACTGCCTGTGGCCATTTGGGCAATGACTCGTTGCAACTGCGCTAGCGATCGCTCGGCCTCAAGGTAGCGATCCTTCCAGTGTCGAACGGCGGTTTCCTGCTCCCGTGCCTGCTGTGCTTGATGGAGAATTTGCTCTTGCAGTTCGGCAATTTGGGCTTCTAGGTGTTGTAGGCGTTCCTGCTGTTGGCTATTGCGCGCCTCTAGCTCTTGGTTGTAATGCTGGGTGGTCATATATTGCAAGCGCTGCTGCTGGTAGTCCCGTTCCAACTCCTGTAACTTGGTTTGGGTTTTGAGCAGGGTTTTACTCAGTCCCTGAATAACACTGTTTTTGCTGGCCTCTGATCCTTGAGCCTGTTGCAGCGCACTAATGACCCGTTCTTGAGTTTCAATTAGATAGTTGGCTTGGGTGAGGCGACGACTGAGATCATCAATTTGGGTTTGGCGATCGCTCAACTCGGAGCGGGCTTGCTCAAGGCGGGCTTGCAGCAAGGCTTTTTCCTCTTGAACTTGGCGCAGTTGGGATTCAAGGAGTTGGCATTCCTGTTCCCGTTGTCGCAGCAGATGATGACTATTCACGAGTTTCGCTTCGAGGGCATCTTGAGCTTTAAGTAGCCGATCCACTTCCTGATGGAGGTGCTCAATTTCCGTTTGCGATTGCTGAAGAATGGTTTCCAAGGATTGGCGATGCTGACTCACCTCAGCTAGCTGATGAGCACAGGTGGTTTGGGAGCGCAATTGTTCTTGGAGAGCCACGATCGCCTGTTGTTGAATCTGAGCGGTTTCCTCAGTGCGCGCCAATAAATCCTCAAGAAACGCTTGATTGCGCAGCTGTTGTTTTAGTTCATTGATATAGAGTTGGCACTGATCAATGGCTTGCTCTAAATGTTGGATGCGCCGTTGGCTATTTTCACCCTCTGAGGCTGCATCAGAGGCCAGCGAGCTGTCCGCCAGAGGCTCAGAGATCATCGGATTCCATGGAAAACTGAGTTGCTGGGGAGGCTGTGCTTCCATTGGATGGGATGTGAAAATTGCACCACTTTTCCTTAGTCTAACGGTAGCAGGAATGGAGGTTACACCCGGGTCAAGACAAAGAGGCTGCCTTCATTGCCGCGGGCAATTCGCAAATCCTCATCGAGGTAGGTAATGTCAAGCCAGCCCTGTTGAGCATTGCTATTGAGAGGTACATCTAAGGCAATCAGTGGCTGACAGCTGTGGAGTTGGGGAATGAATTGGGAGGGAGAATAGTAATTGAGCCACTGACGCAGGCCAACAATCGAACGTTCAAAGTACACCTGTACCCGCTGTTGGGTTAGGGGTTCAAACCGCGCCAAGACACTGATAATCCCCTCAAGGAAGGGCAACCCATAGAGTTCAGCAATGTTGTAGATGCGCTGCTGTTGGGGACGAATGCACTGATAAATTTGCCCTAACTTTACAACGGGAGAGCGATCTAAGGCGAGAAGGGCCTGACTACTGGTGTAGATGAGGCGCCAGTCTCCGGCTAGTTTTTCCGGGGCATTGAGGGGATCGGGAGTGGGGTTCATGGCTTCAAGGGAGGCGGCAAGGGCAGCCACCTGTTTGCGATCGCGCGGTGTGGCGAGAATGCCTCGATTTAGGCCAGCGATCGCCATCAATAATTCTGTTTTTGCCACAGTTGACCCCTCCTTGTGCAAGAAACTTTTTCGACGCGATGGGTTGCGTCAAGCCCCCCCTGATTCGAGAATGGGAAGCATGCCCCTTCCATTCAGGTTAGCGAAATGCGGATCGCGCTATTTACCGAGACATTTCTGCCCAAAATTGATGGCATTGTTACCCGTTTGTGTCAAACTGTCCGCCATTTGCAACGGCATGGCCATCAAGTGTTGGTAGTGGCTCCCGAGGGTGGGCTAGATCATTACGAAGGCGCGCAGATCTATGGCGTTTCCGGTTTTCCCCTCCCATTGTATCCTGAACTCAAATTAGCGCTGCCGCGACCCGCCATTGGTAAAGCTTTGGCTGCTTTTGAACCCGATCTGATCCATGTGGCGAACCCGGCGGCTCTCGGGTTAGCGGGTCTCTACTACGCGGAGAAATTTCACCTGCCCTTAGTGGCCTCTTACCATACCCACCTGCCGCAATATTTGAAGTACTATGGCCTAGGGTTTCTTGAGGAGGTGCTTTGGTCGCTGCTGCGCTGGGGACACAACCGCGCTCAATTGAATTTGTGTACCTCGACAGCAATGGTAGCAGAACTCAAGGCGCACGGTATTCGCCATCTCCGTCTTTGGCAGCGGGGCGTGGATGTGGAGTTATTCCATCCCCAACGCCAAAGTCAGGAAATGCGTGACTTTCTTAGCCAAGGACATCCGGAAGCCCCCCTGCTGCTCTATGTCGGTCGCCTCTCGGCTGAAAAGGAAATTGAGCAGATTAAACCCATCCTAGAGCAGATACCGCAGGCAAGACTGGCCCTAGTGGGGAATGGCCCCCATCGCGAAGCCCTTGAAAAACACTTTGCTGGTACGCCCACCCATTTTGTCGGTTATTTGCGGGGTGAGCGCTTGGCAGCAGCTTTTGCCTCGGCGGATGTCTTTGTCTTTCCCTCCCGCACGGAAACCCTTGGTTTAGTTCTCTTGGAAGCGATGGCGGCGGGCTGTCCGGTGGTGGCTGCCAACAGTGGAGGCATTCCCGATATTGTCACCGATGGGGTGAATGGCTTTTTGTTTGACCCAATGGATGCCCAAGGCGCAATTACTGCGTGCCAACGCCTCTTTGATTCGCCGGGCGATCGCGAGCGGATTCGCCACAATGCCCGTCAAGAAGCAGAGCGCTGGAGTTGGGCAGCGGCTACCCAGCAATTAGAGGAATACTATCGGTCTGTGTTGCCGGTTCCGCAACGGCATGTCGCCCTTAGTCGTTGAGAGTCGTTAAGCCCTCAGGGGGAATTCCCCATCCCCGTGAATGGCAATGCCTGATCCCCTGCCTCAAGTGGCGGCAGCTCTAGGGTGGCCTGCTTGCCTTGCAGAACTACGTAAAAGCCACCGAGGCCAAGGGGGTCAATGAGTTGGTGGAGTGATTGATGGCGGTTGAGGGCTTGCAGCAGATGGCCATTTCCCTGTTGCTGGGCAAGGAGGCGATCGCCCAAGCCCAAGGCCATGAGAAATAAACTCTGACGGGTGACATAGAGGGTTTCAAGGCCAAATTTCTCTCCGTAGCGCGTCAAGGCGGTCACATCCACATGGGCTGTAATGTCCTGCTCTCCCACAAAGCAGTAGGGGTTGTTGTGGTAGCGGTGTTGATAGTAGCACTGCAACGTGCCTTCACAGCGGGCGGGATGGTAGTACTGCTGGGCGGGATACCCATAGTCAATGGTGAGAACAAAACCACGCTCTAGACGCTGACTCAGATCTTTGAGCCACGGGATTAGGTTGAGATTCACCTCGGTACGGTAGCCGTCGCTGTAGCCCTGCCGCTGCGGATCAATGCCAACGGTGGCAAAGTATTCGTGAATGCGATCATCCCTTAGGGGACGCAACACCTCTTGAAGTGCCCCTTCGCTATTGAGGCTAACGTAAATTTCCTGCCAATTCCCCCCCTGCCACTGCAGCCGATGCACGGGAAAGGCATCCACCACCTCATTGCTAAAGATGCAGCCGATGATGGGGTCAGCAGGCAGTTCAGAGCCTCGCCAGCAGAGGCGATCGCCCCAAGGCGCCAAGCGTTGCCGTTGGCGTTCCCGCAAACTGGGGGACTGCTCTTGAATCTGGTACTCCAAGGCAGCAAAGAAGTCGGGATAGGTAGCCTGACTGTAGTTCAAAACGACATCCGCAAACTGGCCTTCACCAGCGCCCATCTCTAAGAGAGTAAACCGCTGCGGTCGTTCCAAAGCGTGCCACATCTGCACGAAAGCCTCGGTCAGCAGTTCGGCAAAATCCCTCGTCAGACTACTGGCCGTGATAAAGTCCCCTCGCTGACCAATCTGGATTTGGGGACGGTTGTAATAGCCCCACTGCGGGGTGTACAGCGCTAGGGCCATAAACTCACAGAAGGAAATGGCGCCCGCTGCTTTGATACGCTCCTGAATTTCAACAAGTAGCGGATTGCCCGTTGGCATTAATCATCAACTCCAACAATGGGGGCAAACCCTTGGCGCTGCACATTTTCAGTGATCACACGGGGTTCAAGGAATTGCAGCAGGTAATCGCGTCCCCCGGCCTTAGAGCCAATCCCTGACAGCTTGAAGCCGCCAAAGGGCTGCCGATCCACGATCGCGCCGGTAATCCCCCGGTTGATGTAGAGATTGCCCACCGCAAATTGGACTTTGGCCTGCTGAATGTGGGAGGGAGTGCGCGAATACAGTCCCCCTGTCAGGGCATAGGCGGTGGCATTGGCAATTTCAATCGCTTGACTGAAGGTTTCTGCCCGTAGGACTGCCAACACAGGCCCAAAAATTTCCTCTTGGGCGATCGTGGCGGTGGGGGGGACATTAGTAAAGATGGTGGGGGAGACAAAATAGCCCACCGACGGCACCGGCACACTCAAGGCGAGTTCCGCTTCCTGCTGTCCCTTGGCAATATATTCCTGAATGCGATCGCGAGCGGCTGCTGTAATTACTGGTCCAACCCGGGTACTGGGCAAATGGGCAGGGCCAATATTCAGGGATTGCGTGGCCTCGACTAAGCGCTGCACAAAGGGTTGATAGATGGACTCCAGCACAATCACCCGCGAACAGGCAGAGCATTTTTGGCCGCTGTAGCCAAAGGCCGATTGCACTACCCCCGCCACTGCCTGATCTAAGTCGGCGCTTTCATCAATGATGATGGCGTTTTTGCCCCCCATCTCGGCAATCACCCGCTTGATGTGGGTTTGCCCCCGCTGCAAAACGGCTGCTTCGGCAATAATGCGGCAACCCACCTCTTGGGAGCCAGTAAAGGCAATGAGATGCACATCTGGATGTTTGGTAAGGTAGGGGCCAATCACAGAGCCACGGCCGGGCAGAAACTGAAACACCCCCGGCGGAAAACCGGCGGCAATCAGAATCTCCGCTAGTTTGGCAGCAGTGACGGCGGCGGGATCCGCCGGCTTGAGAATCGTACAGTTGCCGCTGACTAAGGCAGCTACGGTCATCCCTGTGGGAATCGCTAGGGGAAAGTTCCAAGGGGAAATGATGACCGCAATGCCGCGCCCTTGGTAGTGGTAATGGTTCGTTTCGCCGGGAAGGTTGCGGTCATAGCCGCCGCTGAGGCGCTCCATTTCATCGGCATAGTAGCGGCAAAAATCAACGGCTTCGGAGACTTCGGCATCCCCTTCTGCCACCACCTTGCCCACTTCGTAGCACATCCAGGCTACCAGTTCATGGCGTTGTGCCTCAAGGAGATCTGCCGCTCGCCGCAGCAGGGTTGCCCGTTCGGCCACCGGAGTTTGTTGCCACTGGGCTTGAGCGGCTTTGGCAGCGCGGATGGCATGCTCGGCATCCTCAATGGTGGCCAAGCCCACCCGACCGACAATTTCTTCAGGCTGGGAGGGGTTCAGGGACTCACTATATTCGAGGGGATGGACGCGATCGCTATTGATGATCGGCGTATAGGTTTGCCCTAGTTGGCGATGGACATGAATTAACGCCGCCTGAATAGCTTCCCGCTGACTGGCGCGGGCATAGTCGCTATTGGCTGCATTGGCAAAGGTGGAGGTCTTCCCCGTGGTGACGTGGACATTCCCTGCCCCAAAGTCTGCGGTTGGCTGTGGAGGGGCGAGTAATTCATCAATATTGACTGCCCCCAACTGCTGGCGCAAAAAGGAGCTATTGGCTGTATTTTCCAAGAGTCGCCGAATCAGGTAGGCCATTCCCGGAATTAAATTGCCGTAGGGACAATAGACCCGCACCGTTTGCCCGGCATCCACCAGTGCCTTCGCCAGTTTATCGGCCATGCCATAGAGAACTTGGCATTCCATGGCTGTGGGCGGAATGCGCTGATGTTGGGCGATCGCGATCGCCCGCGCTTGGGAACGCACATTATGACTGGCGATCGCGGTACGCAAGACCGTGTGATGACTCAGGAGCAGTTCAATCACCCGCTCAAAGTTGGCATCGGTATCCTGCTTGTGTTGATACACGGGCAATGGCCAATCCTGTTGCACCGCCTTAATCACTTCTTGATCCCAGTACGCGCCCTTGACCACCCGCACGGTAATGGGTGTCCCCCGCTGTTGTGCCCAAGTAATCAGGTCTTGGGCATCTTGGTAGCTATCCCGCAAATAGGCTTGCAGGGTCAGCCCAATATCGGCGCGATCGCGAAACTCTGGCTCTAGCAAAATCTCTTTGAGGATCGCTAGGGTAATGTCTTTATAGGCATACTGTTCCATATCAAAGTGCACCGCCACCCCCAATTCCTGGGCGCGATGCAACAGCTGCCGAATCGGTTCCCCCACCTTGGCACGGCAGCCAGACACATCTAGGGGGTCAAATTGGGAGTAAAAGGCCGTCAGCTTAACGGAGACTTGGACTGGATTGATGCCCTCCCGTTGCCCGAGGGGACTAAGGTACTGCATTAAGTCAAGATAGCGATCGCAATACTGCTGCGCCTCGACCTCCGTAATCACCGCCTCCCCAAGAATATCCATTGTCACCAGCATGCCCTGCTTGCGCAGACGGCCAATGGTTTTCAGCACCTGCTCGGTGGTTTCGCCAGCAATGTACTTGTGGGCAAGGGCTTGAACCGCTGTTGTGAAGGTGGTTGCCGCTGCTTGGGCGGGCAGGGAATCCGGCTGGGCAAAGTTCAGGAGTTTTTTCAGAGCCTCCGGCAACTCCACACTGGGGTCACTGAGGTATTCCTGCAAGTGGCGAGCCACCTCGGTTTTACTGCGCAGACTGGGCAGACAGTCAATGAGGCGAAAGAGTTGCACCCGCAGCCCGGGATGTTCCATCGCCCAGCCAAGGAGCTTATCCTCAATGCGCATTTGCTCCCGCAGTTGGCTAAAAAAGTTGCGGGACTCTTGGCTTGCCGCCCACAGTTGCCGGGCGATCGCGATCGTTTGTGCTTCGTAAAGATCACTCATCGAAAAACAGTGGCTGAGGAGGGGTTTCCTTTATTCTCCCATGTTGCCCCAGAAAGACAATGGCCTCAGCCCCTTGCTAGCGCGGACGAATAAAATGGCGGTTAGCTCGCACCAAGCAAATCCGATTATCCTTCCCAAGGGTCACCTTCAGCCAAGGCAGACCACGATCATCAGGGATCATGGCAAAACCGCTTGGGGCAAGGTTTGCCTTCAAGACCGTGCCGCGGGGAAAGCGACGCACCACAGGCCAGTACCAAATGTCTGTCCGCGGCCACTGGGCTAGGGGACTATACCACGCCTTTGGGACTTGGGGTGACCACCGACAGTTGAGGCCTTGCCTATCTGAGTCCACCACCACCCAAAGGCGATGATCAGTGCGGAGAGGGTAGTCCCCATGGCGGTTGGCTTGGGGTAAATTGGGGTTCTGGGCAAGGAGCGGCAGGAGTAGTAAAGTTGTCCAACCCCTTCGAGGCATTTTTTGCACCTATGAGCCTTGTTAGTTCTACCCCTGTTGTGGCACAGTGCTCGGCCTATGCCAAGGTCTTGGTAGATTGTGTGGGGGCGACTGACGCCTACACCTACAGTGTTCCCAAGAATTGGGCGGTGCAGGGGGGCGATGTGGTGGAGGTGCCCTTTGGCTCTCAGGTGGTGCGGGGGATTGTCCTCGAGGTACTGGAAACTATACCGCCATCCGTTGATCCGCAACGCTTGCGATCGCTCCTTGAGGTGGTTGACCAGCAGCTTTTTCCCAAGGACTATTGGGCGTTGTTAGAACAAATTGCCACCTACTACTGCACCCCTTTGATCCAAGTCGTTCGCACTGCCCTGCCGCCGGGGGTCTTGGGGCGATCGCAACGGCGGGTGCGCCTACGGCCACAACAGGCCATTCCCCCCCTCTCAGAACAAGGGCAACATCTGCTGCGCTTTCTCCAGACCAAGGGTGGTGGGGACTACAGTGTGCGCTACCTCCAGCAACAGCTTCCCAAGGTGCAGCGGGCCCTCGGAGAACTTGAACGCCTTGGCTTGGTCGAAACCTACCTAGCGGCACCTGCTAGTCAACAGCCAAAACAGCAACAGGCGGTGGTACTTCTCAATAGTGAGGGGGAGACCTTAACGCAGCGGCAGCGCCAAATCCTCCGCTACTTACAGCAACAGGGTCGCGATTGCTGGCTACAGGAAGTGCTCAAGGCCACGGGCACAACCGTCCAAACGCTCCATCGCCTCGCTGCCAAGGGATACATTGCCATTGTGGAGCAGCAGCACTGCCGCATTGAACAGGGGGTAGCGGTGACGCCGGATAGGCCTAAAACCCTTACCCTTGCCCAAGCCAGTGCCGTGCAAGTCATTTCCGAACATCTAGACTGTGCGCAAACATTCCTACTGCACGGGGTTACGGGGTCGGGCAAAACCGAAGTCTATCTGCAAGTCATTGCTGAGTGCCTAGGGCGAGGGCGATCGGCTTTACTGCTGGTGCCCGAGATTGGCTTGACCCCCCAATTGACAGATCGCGTGCGGGCACGCTTTGGTGAACGTCTTCTGGTGTATCACAGTGGTCTTAGTGAGGGGGAGCGGTACGATACTTGGCGGCTAACCTTGATGCCGCAGCCACGGGTCATCATTGGCACGCGATCAGCAGTACTGTTGCCCTTGGTGGGCTTGGGGCTGATCATTCTCGATGAGGAGCACGACAGCGGCTACAAACAGGATCAACCTCAACCCTGCTACCATGCCCGTACCGTTGCCCAATGGCGATCGCGCCAACAACGGTGTCCCCTCATTTTAGGAACCGCCACCCCTGCCCTCAGTACTTGGCAGGCTGCCCAAGCCGGCCAGATTCACACCCTTTCCCTTCCGCAGCGTATCCATGCCACCCCCCTGCCGCCGATCACCATCGTGGATATGCGCCAAGAATTACACCGTGGCAACCGTTCCATGCTCAGTCGTCCACTGCAAGACGCCTTGGGAAATCTTCAGGGGCAGCAAGCGATTCTCTTTGTGCCTCGGCGGGGTCACAGCACCTTTGTCTCCTGTCGCAGTTGTGGCACGGTGATCTACTGTCCCCATTGCAGTGTGTCTCTCACTGGACACCTCTTTGGCGAGGCGATGGAAGTGCTGCGCTGTCACTATTGCAACTACAGTCAGGCGGTGCCGCAGCGCTGTCCCAGTTGTGGCTCTCCCTATCTCAAGCCCTTTGGTGGTGGAACGCAGCGGGTGGTAAGTGAACTGAATCGCCTCTTTCCCGAGTTGCGGGTACTGCGCTTTGACAGTGATACCACCCAACGCAAGGGTGCCCATCGCCAGTTATTAACGCAATTTGCCGCCGGCGCAGCCGATGTCATGGTGGGGACGCAAATGCTGACCAAGGGGATTGATCTGCCCCAAGTTGCCCTCGTGGGAATTTTGGCTGCCGATAGTCTCCTGCATTTGCCAGATTATCAGGCGGCGGAACGGACGTTTCAAATTCTCACTCAAGTGGCGGGGCGATCAGGGCGTGGGGCGCACCCTGGCAGAGTTATTTTGCAAACCTATGTGCCGGAGCATCCAGTGATTACAGCAGTCAAGGCCTATGACTGGGATACCTTTGCCAACCTAGAGCTAAGTAGCCGTGCTCTCTTAGGCTATCCCCCCTATAGCCAACTGATCCTTCTGCGCTTGAGTAGTCTCGATCCTGAAGATGTGGCTGCAACAGCACAGGCGATCGCCCAACAGCTCCAGACGTTACCCCCAGTTTCTCAGGGAGAATGGGAAGTCCTTGGCCCCGCCCCAGCCGCGATCGCTAAAATTGCTGGCCGCTACCGCTGGCAAATTTTACTCAAGGGCAAACTAGAAGCAGTTTCTGACCTGAGCCAAGCCCTCATGCACCTCAAGGAGCAGTGTCCCCGCTCAACCCGCCTCAGTATTGATGTTGACCCCCTGAACTTTCTCTAAGGGTGCTTCGGCAAACCACCACAGTGCTGTGACCGGCACCACCCCCAAAACAAATCCTAGGGTGGCGGGAATCCAAAAGCGTTGATCCAAGGACGTGAGCGTAATCATTGCCCCAAAGGCAAAATTTACCAGATATACCACCAAGGGGGTAATCAGCTGCCCACGGGTCACTACCATTGGCTTTGGCCACCAAGTGATCATCGCCAGCCCCATAAACACGGCCCCTGTGCCGGTCCAGCCCAAAATGTTGCGGTAGGGCATACCAAAGAATTCACCGACATCCTGAAATTGCCAAAAAGGAATGGCGGTTTGACTCATGGCCGGATCAAGGACAAAATCCCAAGCCGTTAAAAAAATTGCTCCCAAGCCCACGGTGATCAGGGCTGCTCCCAAACCCACGCCTTTGCCTTCCCGCAGGGGACGACTGATAAAGCCACTGTAGGCCACAAGAAACGTAACTAGCCCCATATAAAACCAAGAGAGGGGAATGGTGAAGGGCACTAGCCCAGCAATTTTGTATCCCAAACCACTGAGGTAACCGTAATGGCCAAAGGGAAAGCCGGTACTGGTTCCCAACAGTTCACTTGTCAGGGAAATGCCCACCGCTGGCAGCAAAAAGCCAAAGAGTTTGCCAAGGCCAAAGTTGCGATAGGTGTGAAGGGCGATCGCCAGCGCACCGAGGACAATATAAACCACGCCCCCACTCCCCATACTCCATTGAAAAAGCTGCTGACCCCACGCGGGCAGCGTCAGAATAAACTCGGGATGAGGGACGACGAGGAGCAACCCCGCTAAGCCAAAGGCCATCGCTAGAATGTGGCCAACTAGGCACACCTGCTCCGCAACCAAAAGCGCGTTCTTGGGTTTCATAGGGGCAATCTCAAAGGGGCAATCGTTTACAAATGTTAATATGTTAATGTAGCACTGTTCCCACTGTCGTCTATCCACCTCAAAAAGGCAGTTGGATTTCGCCAAGGACATCATAGGTTGCCAACAACCCTGCCCCGATGCCAGCACCTAGCGTTAGCCCCCAACTCCAAGGCACCCCCTCAGGAAATTGCGGACGACGGTGAAGCACTTGCCCATAGCCCCGTAAGCGCATTGCTAGATAGATCTGCTGTGCCCGCTCCTCGGCGCGAATGAGAAAGATACCAATCATCTGTGCCCACGGGCGAAGGCGGCGCCAACTCAAGCGAAATCCCCGCAGAAAGAGTGCCTGCTGCATTTGGGTCAACTGACTCTCTAGCTCAAAGAGATAGCGGTAGGTCAAGGCCAGCGTATCCACCAACAAGGGGGGTAGCCCCCAGCAGCGACAGACCCGCACCCATTCACTAAACGTCAAGCTTTCTAGCAACACCACGCCAAGGGCAAGACACAAGACCAAGCGCCACGTGAGGAGCAGCGCGATCGGCCACGCGCTAACCGCCAAAAGCAACCACAGTCCCAGAAAAAAGATCTACATCTGCTGAAGACGTTGGCCAAAGCGCTGCCAAGGGATATGGCTCAGGAGATAAAGGAGTGCCACAAGTAAGGTCGCGATCGCCAGACTTTCCAACCGCCGCAAACTACTAATGCAAAAAATCCACAGGAGAATCGCCATTACCCGTGCCGGCGGCGACCAGCAGCGAAAGCTCAAGAGTTACGCCCTAATTAATGTGCTGACTACGCAAAAAGCGATCAATATCGTTATTGGCACCAATCACCACCATGATGTCCCCTTTATTCAGCTTCTGGCTGGGACTGGGATTGATCTCAAACCTATCATCAAAGCGCAGGGCAATTAGGTTAAGGCCATAGCGACTGCGGAGTTCCACTTCTGCAACCGTCCGATTGTGAAATGCCTCAGGCACTTTGACTTCCACAATACTTTTTTCGGGGTCGAGGTCAAACCAATCGAGAATTGCTGGCCGGGTCAGCGATCGCGCCAGTTCACAACCCGCTTCATATTCTGGAAAGACAACGCGGTCTGCCCCTACTCGCTCTAGAAGTTTTTTGTGAATTTCCGAGGAAGCCTTGGCAATGACATTGGCTACCCCTGCCTCCTTCAGGTTCAATGTGGTGATAATGCTAGCATCCAGATGATTGCCAATGGCTACAATCACCGTTTCAAACTCAAAGAGACCCGCCTCCTTCAGGGCTTGGGGATCTGTGGAATCCAATTGAATCGCATGATCCACGATGTGATCTTGGAGCACTTGATTGACCAAGCGTTCTTGGTTATCACTGCCGAGCACCTCATACCCCATGCCGTGGAGGGTCTCGCACACCCCTCGACCAAAGCGCCCTAGGCCAATCACCGCAAACTGCTGCGAGATCTTGACGCCCCGCCCGCGAAAGAGCATTGCTCCTAAATCCACCATGTTTGAGTACCCTACTGGCAACTATGCCGATTATCCTCTTGATCGGCAGCGGCTGAGCCGTCGGCAGCCACTAGTTTTTTGAGATGCTGCTGAATGTGGGCAGTACTGGCACGGGGAGAAAAGCGCGGTACGGGAAGGGTTTGCTTGCCAATGACTAAATAAAGAACAGGAATTTCGTACTGATAGGCTTGCCACCAATCATCGCGGCTAGTAATATCGCGCACCTCAAGGGTGAATTCCCTCAGGGTAGCTAGCTTCTCTTGCAATCCTTCGCAGAGGTGACAGCCCGGCTTGCTATAGAGAATCAGATGGCTCACGGTTGGGACGCAGAAACGAGGGGGGTATCGCCAATATGCCGCTGATCTCGCAGACCAAAAATCGCTTCTACATGACGGTAGTGCTTAATTTCAATCAGGTTGTGGAAGGGATCTTCGAGAAAGAAGGTTTGGTGTTCTAAGGGGGTATTGGCAAAGCGGGTGCGCGGTGGTTGGTAAAATTTCAAGCCTTTTTTGACAACGCGATCGCAGAGATTCTGCCAGTCCGCCTGTGCCAAGAAAATTAAGCCAAAGTGGCGCGGATAAATGCTCTTGGGTGGGGTTAAGGGTTCCTCGGTGAGGTGAGCCACCAGTTGATGGCCATAGAGCTTCATGATCAGGCAGTGGGGGTTTTCGCGCCCCGGTTCACACCCCAACCCCTCAATGTAGTAGGCCTTGGTCTCCGTCAAATTACTGACGGGAAAGGCAAGGTGAAATAAAACGGGAGCGATCGCCAACTGAGCCATAGATCTATCTCAAATAAAAATGGCTAAATTAGTGGCTATTTTAGCAGAAAAACTTTTTATCAGACATCTCCCCAATGTCTAGCTCTCACCTCTGCTTTGCTCTAGTGACAACGGAACGGATAACAGGGGTAATAGGGGTAATAAACGGGTGTGTAGGGGGGTGGGTAAATCACTGGGCGCGGTGGATAAGGCACCGGCACAATAATGTAGGTCTGAGATTGCTCCGGCGGACGGTAAAAGATGGGATTGTCGGGAGTGTACTGCGGAGTTCGTGGCCGCCCAAAGGACTCCAGACCGGGGAAAAAGACATCAACACCGGGCTGATTGGGAAAAAGGGGATAAGCAGCACGACTGGGGGGCGCGATCGCCAGCAGCGTGACTAAGCTACCGATGGCCAACGGCAGGAAGCGTAACATAGAAGCCTCCAAGGAGAGAGTGAGCCTCTGATTCTGACGCTGCGCTGCCTAGGGAAGTTCCCGCAGAACACGACTCAAAATGTCCACCATTTGATCAATGTGCGATCGCTCCACAATCAGCGGTGGCGAAAGGGCAATAATATCCCCCGTCACCCGAATCAGTAGCCCCGCCTCAAAAGCACGACAGAGGGCATCATAGCCCCGTGCCCCCCCCTGCCCTTCCCGTGGTGCCAATTCAATGCCCGCCACCAAGCCCAAATTGCGAATGTCAATCACATGGGGAAGACCGCGCAGGCTATGCACTGCCTCCTGCCAATAGGGTGCAAGGGAAGCGGCTCGCTCAAATAGGGCTTCTTTCTCGTAAATTTCTAAGGTTGCCAAGGCAGCAGCACAGGCCAGGGGATGTCCCGAATAGGTGTAGCCATGGAAAAACTCAATTTGCCCTGCGGGCCCTTGCATAAAGGTGTTGTAAATGTCATCGCGGACAATGACTGCCCCCATGGGAACTGCAGCATTGGTTAATCCCTTGGCAACGGTGATGAGATCCGGTGTCACGCCGAAGTATTGAGCGGCAAAGGGGGCACCGAGACGGCCAAAACCTGTGATCACCTCATCAAAGATCAGCAAGATGCCGTGGCGATCGCAAATGGCACGCAGGCGTTCCAAGTACCCCTGGGGCGGAATCAATACCCCCGTAGAGCCAGCCAGGGGTTCGACAATCACTGCTGCGATCGTTGAGGCATCATGCAGCGCCACTAAGCGTTCTAGCTCATCGGCTAAATGTGCGCCCCAAGCGGGTTGCCCCTTGCTGAAGGCATTGTGTTCAAGATTGTGGGTGTGGGGTAGATGATCCACCCCTGCGAGGAGGGAACCAAAGAACTTGCGATTGGGGGCAATGCCTCCTACGGAAATCCCGCCAAAACCAACCCCGTGATAGCCCCGCTCACGCCCAATGAGCCGTTGCCGCGTCCCCTCTCCCCGCAGCCAATGGTAGGCAAGGGCAATTTTTAAGGCTGTATCCACGGCTTCAGAGCCAGAATTGGCAAAAAAGACATGGTTGAGGGGGTCAGGGGTAATGGTGCGCAAGCGATCGGCCACCTGAAACGGTCCCGGATGTCCCATCTGAAAGGTGGGTGCAAAATCCAGTGTTGCTGCCTGCTGGGCGATCGCCCTCACAATTTCCGGACGGCAATGTCCTGCATTGACACACCACAGCCCCGCTGTGCCATCAAGAATCTCACGGCCATCAATACTTCTGTAGTACATCCCCGCTGCCGAAACAAGGAGCCGAGGATTCTGCTTGAACTGGCGATTCGCCGTAAAAGGCATCCAAAAGGGGTCAAGGTTGAGATCTGCAAGGGTGGGCAGTGTCATTGCACTAAAACCCGTCAGTAGTGTCAGGGGTGGGTATCAGGCCAATAATATCGCGGTAAGCCGCCACAATGACACAACTACTCCAAGGAATGGTCACCAGCATCCCCACGCAGCAGAGGCAAAAGCCTAAGATATTAAAGAAAATAATTGACACATTGAGGAAAAAGAAGCTCCACCAAGCACGGGAGA
>NZ_JBKBHZ010000021.1:0-40934 GCF_046299655.1 Thermosynechococcus sp. | reverse complement strand
GGGATCCCCCACCTCTACCCACAGCCAATCGCCTACCTGAATCTGCTGCACTGGGATGGGCCAGCGGTCTGTGCTTTCTAAACTGGGCTGCCAGAGGGCTTTTGGGGGTTGGAGCGCGAGGAGCGATTGCAGATCCCGTTGCGCCTGTTGGCGGATGCGTTGCTCAAGACTGCGTCCCAGCAAAATAAAGCAAAGGATCATCACAGGTTCATCAAAGAAACACTCCCACCCCAAGGCCGGCCACAGCCACGCCACCGTACTGGTGAGGTAAGCCCCTAAGGCACCCAGAGCCACCAGCGTATTCATATTGGGGCGACGTTGGATGAGGCCTATCATTCCTTCCTGCAGAATCTCCCACCCCGGTAGGACAAGGGCAATGGTCGCTAGCCCCCAGTGCCAGATCATCGCCTCCAACATCGGCCAGTGTCCCGGCAGCAGATCAATCCCGTGGCCGGCGCTGGAGAGAATCAGGAGCACAAGGGCGATCGCCAACCTTGGCAAAGAGGTTTCCTCAGAGGCCGTGGGGAGTTCCAAAAGGGCATTGGCTTCGGCGAGGGTGGCTTGAAAGCGACCTTGGTTTAGGCACTCGACAATGGCGACGGGGGTTGTCTCATTGGGGGAGTAGGTGACAACGGCGGTTCCCGTCACCAGATTCACTGCCGCAGCCTCTACGCCGGGCTGGGCTTTTAACTGACTTTCCAGGGATTGCACGCAGCCAGCACAACGCAAGCCACTCACCCGCAGGATGGCTACCTCAGGAGTGTGAGAATCAAGACTTGAACTTAGGGACACGTCCTACCCTCTCCAAAAAAACTCCGTTAAATTTCCTAACTGCGTCCCCATCGCCTATTGTGGCACGTTGGCTTTGGGATGTCAGGGAAAGGGCGGGCTATTCTGAAGGAGTAAGGTTTTCACAAGAGATGCAGACAATGGTAGCGGCCAAAGGGACGAGCGATCGCTATTTCACACCGGAAGAATACTTTGCGTGGGAAGAGCAGCAGTTAGAAAAGCATGAGTTGATTGATGGTCGCGTCTATGTAATGGCGGGTGGCAGTAAGAACCACAGCATCATTAAACTGAACTTTGGCAATCTGATTAAACCCCATCTACGGGGTCGTAGATGTCAAGTATTCAACTCTGACCTAAGGGTGAATATCCTTCACACCACTAATTTTACTTATCCTGATCTGAGTGTCACCTGTGACGATCGCGATCGCCAGAGTCCCTTTTTTATCACTTATCCCTGTCTCATTGTCGAAGTGCTCTCACCCGCAACGGAAGCCTACGATCGCGGCAAAAAGTTTGACCTTTACCGCCGTAACCCTAACCTCGTGGATTATGTCTTGGCTAGCTCAGAGGAGATGGCAATCGACATCTATCAAAAAAATGAGGTGGGGGATTGGCTGCTGCGCTGTTACCGTGCGGGCGATCGCGTCGAATTGAGGAGCATTGATCTCAGAGTGCCCATTGAACAGTTTTATGAAGATGTTGACCTTTCTCCCCCCGCTGTAGAGACCACTGCTCAGTGAAACAGCGAGCGACTCTGCCTATGGACACCAAGGCTATGGAAAAAGCAAAATTGGGTATTCTTTGAGAGAAGAGTAATTCAAGGGGGACAAGACATGTTGCCGTTAACGGTGAGTCGCCTCTGGACAATTAGCCGTAATGTTTTTAACGAAACCCTGCGGGAGCGGGTTCTCTATGTCACTGCGGTTTTTGCCATTGGCTTGGCCTTGGCCATCGCGATTTTAGGACAGGTGTCGGCAGGCACTCAAGACAAAATTAGCCTCGATGTGGGGATGGCGGGCATTTCCCTCTTTGGCCTACTGATTGCGGCTTTTGTCGGCGGTGGTTTGCTCAACAAAGAGATAGAAAAGCGCACGATTTTGGTGATGTTGGCCAAACCCATCAGCCGTGCCGAATTTATTATTGGCAAGCATTTGGGTCTATCGGCGGTTCTGCTGGTGCTGGTGGCGCTGATGACCCTGATCCTCTTTATTTTCATGAGCTTGAATCAGTTTGCCTATACCGCAGGCCCTCTGATTGTTACCTCCTTATACATTGCGCTGCAACTGTCGCTCCTAACCGCCGCCGCTTTGCTTTTTGGGAGTTTCACTAGCTCCTTGATTGCCACGCTACTCACGGTGGCAGTGTACTTTATGGGTCACTTTAGCCAAAACTTGGTGATCCTCAGCCAAAAGATGGAGAGTGATGCGGTGCGGCAACTGATGCAGTTTCTCTATCTCATCTTTCCCGATTTATCCCGCTTGGATTTTAAGAATACGGCGGTCTATGGAATGCTGCCCTCTGTACCCGAACTCGTGGCCAATGCCTTTTATGGCGTGATTTATACGGTGGCACTGCTGGCGATCGCCACTTGGATTTTCTCTCGTCGCAACTTTTAGCAAAAACTCGCAGCCAACTGTGCAATTGTGCTCCTAATGGGCTATGATAAAGCTCTGGGAATTTTGCCCGTGTAGCTCAGTGGTAGAGCACACCCTTGGTAAGGGTGAGGCCACGAGTTCAATCCTCGTCACGGGCTTTGTTTGACGAAGCTCGCACAATTTGCCATCTGCGGTGGAATCATTTATTGCTGTCGCAACCGGTAAATAATCGCCAGCACAACGGCCAAAAGAACCACGATGCGGCGCAATAGCAGGGGGTTAACCGCACGGGCAAATTTGCCCCCCAAAAGCCCACCAATAATGGTGGCGATCGCCATCCCCACGGCAACGGGCCACACCACCTCCCCCGAGACGACAAAAAATGCGGCAGCGGCAGCATTGACCCCAAAAGCCAAAATTTGCTTCAAGCCATTGAGGCGCGTCAAACTCTCCCCCAAGACCATGCCGAGCACGGCCAGCAAAATCACGCTCAGCCCTGCGCCAAAATAGCCACCATAGACGGCCGCTAAAAACACAAGAGGAATGGCTCCCAATTCAGATACGGCCGGCGCACTGATTCGCCGTAGTAACCAAGCCCGCACCTGCTCCTGAACCCCCAAGAGGATAGCGGCTAAAAGCAGCAAATAGGGAATCAGGGCATTAAATAGTGCCTCGTTGGTCCGCAACAGTAACATGGCTCCTGTGATCCCGCCGGCCACCGCACTGGGAAAGAGCCAACCAAGACGCCGTTGCTGCCCCTGAAGATCCTGTCGTTGCGCCACTGTCGCTCCCAAGTAACCGGGAACCAAGGCAACCGTGCTGGTGAGATTGGCAACCACTGGCGGCAAGCCGATCGCCACCAAGGCCGGAAAACTAATCAGTGTTCCGCCACCGGCAATGGCATTGACAAAGCCCGCCGCCAGACCCGCAACGGTCAGGAGTCCAATCTCACTGAGCATGCCCCTGACTAGCTAAAGCCTACGCAAGGTAGCGTTGGATGGTCTCGCGGTACTGACTCTTGGGTTTCATACCAACAATCACCTCTAGGAGTTCTTTGTTTTTGAAAAGTTGAATCGTGGGCGTACTGGTAACCCCGGCTTGCTCGGCGATCGCGCTGTCTTCAGTGATGTCAATTTCAATGAGCTGTACTTTGCCATCGAATTCGTTCACCAGCCGATCCAAAATGGGCTTGAGGGTATGGCAGGGGGCACAGGTGGGGGAGACATATTTCACCAGCAGCAGGCGATCGCTCTCGTGGAAGAGTTTACGCAAGGCATAGCTGCCCCGGTGCTTAATGGCATTGGGATCAAACTCCTGTTCGGGGGATGCAGTAGGTTTCGCCGTTTCTACAGGTTTGGTCTCCGTTTCCGCTTGACGAAACTCCTGAATTAGCCCCCGCGCCGAGAGCCAACGTTCGGCCTCTAGTGCTGCCATACAGCCACTGCCCGCGGCGGTGACCGCCTGCCGATATTCGTGATCCTGAACATCCCCTGCTGCAAAGACCCCTTCCACATTGGTTTGTGTCCCGTGGCGGGTGACGATATAGCCGACACTATCCAATTCCAGAAAATCCTTGAAGAGTTGGGTATTGGGGGTGTGACCAATGGCGTAGAATAGGCCACGCACCGGCAGGACGGATTCTTCCCCTGTGGCCTTATCGATTATCCGCAGACCCGTCATTAAATTGCCATCGCCAAGGATTTCCCGTGCCTCGGTTTGCCAGTGAACCGTAATTTTAGGATTGGCAAACACCCGATCCTGCATCGCCTTACTGGCGCGCATTTTGTCGCTGCGCACCAAAAGATGGACATGGGAGCCATATTTGGTTAAGTAGATTGCTTCCTCCGCCGCAGTATCACCACCGCCAATCACCGCTAGTTCAACATCCTTGAAAATGGGCATCGCCCCATCGCAAATGGCACAGGCGGACACCCCCTTTGTCCAATACTGCTCCTCGCCGGGAAGATGGAGTCGTTTGGCCGTTGCCCCAGTACAAATAATTACGCTGTGGGCATAGACTTGGCGCTCCGCCGAGCAAATGAGAAATGGGCGCTGACTAAAATCCACTTGAATCACATCTTCAGTGACCATTTCTGTGCCCCAGCGCTCCGCTTGTGTCTTCATTCGTGCCATCAGCTCTGGCCCTTGAATGCCCTCAGGAAAGCCGGGAAAGTTTTCCACATCGGTGGTGGTCATGAGTTGACCGCCCGGCAGCCCCCCAATTTGATAACCTTCAAACATAAAGGGCTTGAGGTTAGCGCGAGCGGCATAGATAGCTGCTGTGTACCCCGCAGGGCCCGAACCAATAATGACAACGTTCTCAATCCGTGGCGGTGTCATGGCTAAAACAAACTCGAAACGACTATGAGTTATTCAATCTTAACCTGATTTTCCCTGACAAACAAGGGGAATATCTTTGGGCATAATGGGCATAGCAAACTCAAAGGTAGGATTCACTCGTCCTAGAGAGTGCAGGAGTGCAGCTTGAGTCAAATTTCTTTGTTATGTTCCACCCCATTGATTCCCCCCATCGAAACAGATTTCCAACCCCATAGCCACATCACTATTTTTTCTGGTGATACCAACGATTTTGTCAAACAGCTTCCCGACAATTCAGTGGCCCTAGTGGTGACTTCGCCCCCCTATAACCTCGGAAAAGCCTATGAAGACCGACTGCCCGTTGACCGATATCTGGAAACGCAGGCGCAATTAATTCCTCAACTTTACCGTATCCTGAGAGAAGATGGTAGCATTTGCTGGCAAGTTGGCAATTTTGTTACAGAGGGAGAAGTCTATCCCCTTGATGTGCTCTATTATCCGATCTTCAAAGAGCTAGGCATGAAATTACGTAATCGCATTGTTTGGAAATTTGGACACGGATTACATGCCTCTAAGCGATTTTCAGGGCGCTACGAGACTATTCTATGGTTTACGAAATCTGATAATTACATCTTCAACCTTGACGCCGTTCGAGTTCCAGCAAAATACCCTGGCAAACGTCATTTCAAAGGTCCCAATAAGGGAAAGCCATCGGGAAACCCGCAAGGAAAAAACCCTTCGGACGTGTGGGAAGTTCTAGTACAGGATTGGGAAGAGCTGGTCTGGGAGATTCCTAACGTCAAGTCCAACCATCCAGAGAAGACAATCCACCCTTGCCAGTTTCCGATTGAACTGGTGGAGCGCTGTGTCCTTGCCCTTTCTCGGGAAGGTGATTTAGTATTTGATCCCTACATGGGTGTTGGCTCTACACTGATTGCGGCCCTCATGCATGGTCGGCGGGCAATGGGGTGCGAGAAAGAAACCACCTATGTGGAGATAGCCCGTCAACGCATTCGGGATTACTACAATGGTACGCTCCGTTATCGTCCGATGGGCAAACCCGTCTATCAGCCCACAGGGAGAGAGAAAATCTCTCAAATTCCCGAAGAATGGAAAGCGTCTTCCCAAGTATACCTGCCAAAATAATATTAACTATTGCAGGCAGCTCCCAAAGAAATTGGAATGCGCGGCTGGGAAAAACCAAAGTGCAGTGGCAGCGGCTTTACTCTCCTCTCCATGCGTTTAGGCGAAAATGACCCTTCTCTCCAAGTGAGGTGTAATAGAGGTCGGTATTGCGACTGTGCCGCTTCAATGGTTGCAGTAGAAATTTGGCTAAGCCGTTGATGGATGCAGCAAACCTGAGGGGGCCATACTTGGATTGGCGGTAGATACGATGGATGTCGTGTAGCAGGTTTGTAGGCTGTGTACATCAAGCAGTTAGAACTGACAAACTTTAAGTCCTTTAGCGGCACCACGGTGATTCCGCTCTTGCCGGGGTTTACGGTCATTTCAGGTCCCAATGGTTCAGGGAAGTCGAACCTCTTGGATGCATTGCTTTTTGCCCTCGGTCTTGCAGGGTCTAAGGGAATGCGGGCAGAACGCTTGCCCGATTTGGTGAACCATAGCCAAACGCGGCGCGGCCATAGTGTGGTTGAAACGCGAGTCACGGTGACCTTTGCCCTAGATGCCGAAAGGGAATGGCGGGTGACGCGGCGACTGCGGGTAACCCAGCAGGGGGCCTATACCTCCACCTATGCGGTGAATGATCAACCCTGCACGCTGAATGAATTGCACGATCAATTACAGGCGTTTTGTATCTATCCCCAAGGCTATAACGTGGTTTTGCAGGGGGATGTCACCAGTATCATTTCGATGAATGCCAAGGCACGGCGGGAAATAATTGACGAATTGGCGGGAGTGGCAGATTTTGACCGTAAGATTGCCCAAGCGCGCGAAAAGTTAGATATCGTCAAGGCGCGTGAAGAACGCTTGCGCATTGTGGAGCAGGAATTGATCCAACAGCGCGATCGCCTGCAGAAGGAACGCCTGCAAGCGGAAAAATATCAGGCCCTGCGGTTAGAACTGCAAGAGCGAGAACAATGGCTGCTGGTACGCCAATGGCAAGCCCACGAAGCGCAAAAAGCGCAACTCCAAGCACAGATTCAAACGCTACAAAAAGAACAAGCCCAGCGCCAAGTCCAACTGCAACAAAAGGCGCAGGAAATTGAAGCGGCAGCCGTCACGCTGGAACAACTGAATCAACAGGTGAAAGCCCTCGGTGAAGAAGAGTACCTCCGCCTGCAAGCAGCGTTGGCAGATCTCCACGCCCAACAGCGCCAGTATCAACGCCAACAAAGCACCTACCAACAGCAGCAGGAACAGTTGGGCAAACAACTCCAGCAATGCCAAGCGCAGTACCATAGGCAACAGTTACAGCGACAGCAACTTGCTAAAGCGTTAGAACAGCAGCAGGGCGATCGCGCCCCCTTACTTGCAGCAGTTGCCACCAGTCAAGCCGCCCTCGATGCCCTACGCCAGCAAGCTCAGGCGTTGAATACAGCAGCCCAAGCTTGGTTTCAGGAGCACAGTCAGCGGCGACAGCGAATTGATGCCCTGATCCACGAACTGGAACCGAGTCGCAGTGAACTCTCGCGTCTTCAGGAGCGATCGCAACAATTGCGGCAGCGGCAAGAGGAATTGCAGCAAGCGGCCACCACCTTAGAAGCCCAACAATTGGAATTGCAAGACGCCCTCACAAAAGCCGCAGCAGCAGTTAAACAAGAGGAGCAGCAACTGCAAACCCTAGCCCAACAACTCGCTACAGCGCAGCAACAATTAAGCTTGGTGGAAGAAACCTATCAACGCCTTGAGCGAGAACAGCGCCAAAAGCAGCGGGAACTGGATCAACTGGAAGCACGGCAACAGGCGATACAGGAAAGCCAAGGGAGTTTTGCAGCGCGGCTAATTTTAAGTGCGGATATACCCGGCGTTTTAGGTCTGGTGGCACAACTGGGACAGGTGGAACCCCGCTATCAACTGGCCTTGGAAATTGCGGCCGGGGCACGCCTAGGCAATATCGTGGTAGCAGATGACAGTGTGGCCGCAGCAGCGATCGCCCTCCTCAAACGGGAACGGGCGGGCAGAGCGACATTCTTGCCCCTGAACAAGATGGCTCCTCCCAAGCCCCTTTCTCCCCTTTCTTTGGTGGGCTGTATTGACTATGCCTTGAATCTTGTCACATTTGAGCCGCGATATGCCCCCATTTTTGCCTATGTGTTTGGCAGCACGCTGGTCTTTGAGAGCCTTGAGTCGGCGCGACAATACTTAGGACACTATCGGATGGTCACCCTAGAGGGAGATTTACTGGAACCCTCAGGGGCAATGACCGGGGGCAGCTGTAGTCGCACTAACACGCTCCGTTTTGGTCAGGGGGTCACCCCCCAAGAATCAGCAGAAGTCCAACAGGTCCGCGATCGCCTTAGGGAATTGGAACGCCTATTAGATCGCCTCCTAGAAGAGCGCATCCAGCAACAGCGGCAGGTCAATGAACTCAGTCAAGCCCTCAGTGAAGCCCGCCAAAGTCATCGCGATCGCCAGCGACACTGGGAGCAACTTCAGCAGCAACAGCAGCGCCTCACTGCCCAACAGGCAGACCTAGAGCGGCAACAGCAGCACCTGAGCCAAGAGCTAAGCGCCACAGAGACTGAACTGGCGCACTTAGAGACTCGCCTTCCAGAACTCGAAGCAGAACTCGCCGCTGAACGCCTTGCCCTCAATGCCCTTGAAGCCAATCCCAGCCATCAGCAGTGGCAACACCTTCAGGAACAGCTTCAGGCACAGGAGAAAATCCATGCGGAGCATGTGGCCGCGCTGCAAGCGGTGGATCAAACCTTGGGCGATCGCCAGCGTCAACTGGAGCGCCTTGGGCAAGACCTGCACCAGAGAGCACAGGAGATGCAGCGACTGCGCCAGGTCCAGCAGGAGACATGGAGTCAGCAGCAGGCTCTTGATCAAGCCCTTGAAGACTTAACTGCCCAAATTCACAAGACACAAACTGCCTTGAGCGAAGTGGAGGCTCGCCTCGGACAGCTCAGGAGCGATCGCGATCGCCAAGAGGCCCACCTGCGCCAGCAGCAAAAGGACTATCAACACTTGGAATGGCAGTCCCAAAAAGCTAGGGACACTCTCGCCACGCTGCAAGCCCAGCTTGAGGCACTCGAGGCACCCCTCTTACCCCAGCCATTACCCGACGTGCCCGCCAATCTTTCCCTCAGCGACCTTCAACAGCAGTGCCAAGCCCTCGAAAAACAGCTCCGCGCCATGGAACCCGTCAATATGCTGGCAATTCAGGAATTTGCAGACACCCAAAGGCGGCTCAATGAGCTACAGGAAAAACTTGCCGTTCTAGAAGCCGAGCGCACGGAGATTTTACTGCGGATTGAAAACTTCACCACCCTGCGTCAGCAATCCTTCCGCGACGCCTTCGAGGCCGTCAATGCCAACTTCCAGACTATTTTTGCCGCTCTGTCCGATGGCGATGGCTACTTACAACTGGAAACGCCTGAGGATCCCTTTGCAGGGGGTCTGAATCTAGTGGCACACCCCAAGGGTAAACCCGTTCAGCGCTTGGCCTCCATGTCGGGGGGCGAAAAATCCCTCACAGCCCTGAGCTTTATCTTTGCCCTACAGCGCTACCGTCCTTCCCCCTTCTATGCCTTTGATGAGGTGGATATGTTCCTCGATGGCGTCAATGTTGAGCGCTTGGCCAAAATGATTCAGCAGCAGAGCCAAGAGGCGCAGTTTCTCGTCGTCAGTCTGCGGCGACCCATGATTGAAGCAGCGCAGCGCACCATTGGGGTCACCCAAGCACGCGGACAACATACCCAAGTAATTGGCCTAGACCTAACTGCTTACCGCTAAGGCTTGAAAAATCCTGTCTAGAACTTTGATAATGAATCGGCGTGAATCGTAGTGGAACAGGAGGCTCAATTTAGCCGTCCCATCCTCTACATTTTGCTGAGGAGTCTTCCTATGCAACATTGGCAAAAAGTCAGCCTAAGTCTATTGACCATGGCCTGTTTAGCAGCAATTGCCCCCCGCCCTGCCCAAGCCAATATGTTTAGCCAAACCGAAGTGGATCAAAGCCGCTATGCAGTGATGGCTGTGCCCCTTGCCCGCGGTGGGTATCGCCTACTGGTGGTAGAGCAAATCAAGGATACGCGTCCCTGCTGGAGTGAGTCGGGCAGTAACCCGGTGGTGATTGATCCCCTCCTGACCACCTTTGACTTTACGGGCATTTGTGGTCGCGCCACGGATAGCAATGGCTACTCGATTCGGGTGGCACAACAGGATTTGGGGTTACAGTATAATCTGCGCATTGAACGGGGAGACGGCGAGTTACTCTTGGTAGGCAGCAGCAATCGCGGTGGCCCACGGATGATTATTGGTCGTACCCATGGTCTCCAAGAAGGACAGTTCCTCAAGTTTCATCTGGAACCCACTTGGCGGTTAACGCGGCGCACCTACGAAGGACAGGTGCTCGGCCATGTCTATTTCACCAATGACTCTTGGGAAGCGGCCACAGGAAGTGCGCCTAGCCCTTTACCTGCCGCTGCTACCCCGGTCGGCACTGAAACCAACGTTATTTCCGTACCCAAACCCCAGAGCTAGATCTAGCGTTGCTTCATTGCGCGCTCCATCTCTCGTTTATCCTGCCGCTGCTTGAGGGCTTGGCGTTTATCGTGGAGCTTTTTACCACGGGCGAGGGCCAAGGAAACCTTCACGCGGCCATTTTTGAGGTAAAGCTTGAGGGGCACAAGGGTCAGTCCCTTTTGTTCCACTTTGCCCACCAGCTTGCGAATTTCTTGCTTGTGGAGCAAGAGCTTGCGATCCCGCAGGGGGTCGTGGTTGTAGGAGGGGTTAGTGCCCTCATGGGGCGAAATATGCACATTCATCAGCCAAGCTTCCCCATTGCGGATGCGGGCAAAGCCATCTCGTAAATTCACCTTGCCAGCACGAATGGACTTGACCTCCGTACCGAGGAGCACTAGCCCGCACTCATAGGTTTCCAAAATGTCGTACTGGAAGCGCGCTTGGCGATTTTCGCTAAGGACTTTGATGCTATCACCCATCGGAGATTGGTAGGGGCAGGGCCGATATACCCTAGTTTAGGGGTAGAAAAGCTTTATCTTATCACTCCTAGAGAATCCTCATCCCCCTATGGCCAATGTGCAGCAGTTAGAGTTTCTGCAAAACCTGCCCTTGATTGCTGTGGTGCGTGCTGCCGATCCTGCTGCAGCGATCGCCCGCGCTCAGGTCTGTATCCAAGCGGGCTTCACCTGCCTAGAGGTGGCATGGACTACTCCTGACGCTGCTGGGGTATTGCAACAACTCCGTCAGGACTCTCCCCACTGCACGATAGGAGCTGCGAGTCTCAAAACGCCAGCGATGGCTGAGGAGGCGATCGCCGCGGGGGCGCAATTTCTTGTGACTCCCCACACCGCGACAGAGGTGGTGCCCCTTGCCCAGGAGGCCAACTGTCCACTGATTTTAGGAGCATTGACCCCATCGGAAATTCTCCGCGCCTGGCAAGCGGGGGCAGTGGCGGTCAAGGTGTTTCCAATTATGGCGGTGGGAGGAGCAAGCTATCTGCGGGCAGTGCGACCCTTGTTTACTGAGATTCCGCTCATCCCCTGTGGGGGGATTGACTGGAAGGATGTGGTGCCCCTTTGGAAAGCGGGGGCGATCGCCATTGGGATGGGGAGTCAACTCGGTACCGATGTGGTTCAGCTCAAGCAGCAGGTGGCGCAGGCTCGTCAGGCCTATCGGGGGCAGGGGTGAGGACGCGCACCCGCTCAGCATGGAAGCGTTTGCGTCGCCAGCGTTTGCCCAAATTGAGGCCAATCGTTTTGTGGAAATCGTCTTGTACTTTTGCCGTCAGCCGGTAGGAGACTTGACGCACAATCTGAGCCAAGACCCGATTGCCTGTGCCTTGCACTAGACCGTGGGGTAGCCGATAGATAAATCGAGGAAAGTACATTGTTACCCGCAAATCCAGCTCCCAATTCACGCGGGTGTAGTCAACCACATTCAGGTGCAATAGCTCCTCATCTGTGTCTGGATTGGCGCGCATTGGTACCAACGCCATGGCCGCTTGAAAATTCACCTCATAGTTCAAAAAAGGCTGTTCTGGCACTGGCATGGTTTCAATGCGGTAGACTCCTTGCTCTTGGGGGAGCAGGTGCAGGCCAATTTTCGGTTCCACCTCATAGCCATGGGAACCGTAGCGCCCAATGGTGAGGATGTAGCCGTGCTGACCCACCGCTTCTGCTTTCATGGGATGGGCACAGCGATGAAACCATTCGTGGTGATTGTTGAGATACGTTTCGTAGCGCTGCACTGGTGCATAGACTTCCATCCAGCCTTGAAATTGGTTGTGAAAAACAAAGGGGGGGAACTTTGTCTCCTCTGGAGAATCCGTCATGGTGTGAAACTGGGATTGAGTGATACTCATCCTGACACACCGCTGGGGGCGATCGCTACTGCGGGAAACCCTGAAGGTCCTGTGCTTGTCTAAAGGTTAATTTATATTTCGTTACATTATCTTGGTAGCGGCGGGGGACACCGCCCGGCATTTTCTTAAATTCTGGATTGAGGCTTCAGCAATGGCCATCCTCGTGCCTTGGCTTGCGGTGGAACAGTTAGACAAACCGTGGATTTTTTGGCCTCTGTGCTTGATGGTGATCCTCAGCAGTGTCGTCTTACGCTGGGGAAAGGTGCAGCATCTGTGGGCGCGTCTCCTTGTGGTGGGCAGTTTAATGGCCCTGATGCTGCATTATCTGCTGTGGCGAGAGATCGCCACCCTCAATCTGCGCACCCCCCTCGAGGCTGCCCTTAGCCTCCTCCTCCTTGGTATTGAAGGGTTCATGATGGCCGGCTATGGCCTGCAACTCTACCTGCTCTTGCATATCAAAAATCGTCGTCCCGAAGCCGATGCCGCTGCCCTTGCAGTCAAAAGTGGCCACTATCAGCCTTGGGTAGATATTTTCATTCCCACCTACAATGAACCTCTAACGATTTTGCGACGCACAATTGTCGGTTGCCAAGCCCTTGACTATCCCCACAAGCGGATTTACGTTCTTGACGATACCCGTCGCCTTGCCCTTCAGGAATTAGCCCGTGAACTGGGCTGTGAGTACCTCAGCCGCCCTGACAATCGCCATGCTAAAGCAGGCAACCTCAACCATGCCCTTGGCCACACCAAGGGGGAACTCATTGCCATCTTTGATGCAGATTTTGTTCCCACCCGCAACTTTCTCACCCGCACGGTGGGCTTTTTTCAAAGGCCTGACATTGGCCTTGTGCAAACCTACCAAAGCTTTTACAACCCCGATCCCATTGCCCGCAACCTTGGCCTAGAGCATTACTTGCCGCCAGAGGTGGAGATTTTCTCGCGCCATTACCAGGTGTTGCGAGACAGTATTGAAACAGCCCTCTGCTACGGCAGTGCCTTTGTTGTGCGGCGAGCTGCCCTCGAGGCGATTGGCGGCTTTGTCACGGCATCCCTCAGCGAGGACTACTACACAGGCATTCAATTGGCTGCAGCGGGTTATCGGCTAATTTACCTCAATGAAAGTCTCAGTGCCGGCCTGTGTGCTGAGGATATGGCGGCGCAGATTCGTCAACGCCAACGCTGGGCACGCGGCACCCTGCAAGGGTTCTTCATTCCGTCTAATCCCCTGCGAGTCCCGAACCTCACTTGGCTGCAGCGCCTTGCTCATCTAGAGGGAATCACCCAGTGGTTCCACAGTCCCTTGCGGTTGCTGTTGCTCTTGTTGCCTCTGATTGCCGCCTTTTGGGGGCTAGTTCCCCTTGAAACTACTCTGCCGCAGTGGCTTTACTATTTTGTGCCCTACTACTGGCTGCTGTTGAGTACCTTCCGCTGGCTGAATGGTCAAAGTCGCTCTGCCTTGGTGTCCGATCTCTATGCGGTGCTTCAGTGTGTACCGTTGACCTTGACGGTGATAGACACGCTCTTACGTCCCTTTGGTCGGCCTTTTTGGGTCACCCCCAAGGGAAGTTATCGCGATCGCTACTATTTTCAGTGGCACCTCGCGGCGCCGCTCCTTATACTTTTTGTTCTCTCTATTGCTGCTGCTGTATTGAATTGGCAGGCCTTACACACCAAAGGCCTCCTGCTGGCTTGGGTCTGGAACCTCTACAATCTGGTGATTCTGGCACTTGCCCTCTACAGCCTTATCGAACGCCCCCGCCCCGATCCCTACGATTGGCTCAACGTGCAGCAGACCGTTGAACTTCATCTCGCCTGGGATCAAACCACTGCCCTGTGGGGCAAGACAATTCGCCTTTCTGAAGGGGGTACTATTGTTCAGCTCCACCAACCCCTCCCCCCCTCCGCAATGGGGATGCCCCTCACCTGTCGGCTTTTGGAGGCAGGCATTGATCTTAGCGGCCAAATTGTGGATATGCCCAATCCAACAACCCTCAAAATTTATTTCGATCCCCTCACCCCCCTTCAATACCGCCAATTGGTCACCCTACTGTTTTGTGAACCCAATCGCTGGCAATGGCAGAAAGCCCCCAATGAACTGCAAACTCTATGGCTGCTCCTGCGCACTCTCCTCTTGCCTCCCCTCATTCGTCACTGGATGCGGAGCACCCCCTCTGCTCAGGCAAAAGCATGGCATCGCGCCTACAGCTATGTCAACGAAAAATGAAAAATGATTTGTTGTGGGTGCCCCTTGGTAAAGCAATTTTCTGGCCATCATTTTAAGATTTGTTAGAAGAAAATTTATTTTTGCGATCAATATCTGGGAAAATTGCATTGAGATATACAGGATTAAGCACAGATGCATTGGCAAGTGGCTTGGAAAAACGGCATTCGCTATCTTTTGCTGGCTCTGCTTGCGGGTACGTTGTGGGTCACCCCCGTTTGGGCAACCAGCGCGATCGATATCCCCTTTCCAAGAACAACAGCCGGGGTCATTGATGAGGGTAATGTTCTCAGTGCGGTTACCCAGGGCAGTGTCAGGCGATCGCTCCAAGACCTCGCCGAGGCAACGGGCATCAATGTTCACATTGTTACACTGCACCGCCTTGACTATGGCGAAACCCCCCAGAGCTTTGTGGATGCTCTTTTTAGCCAGTGGTTTCCTGACCCTGAGTCCCAAGCCAATCAAGTGATCATTGCCCTCGATACCGTCACCAATGGCACAGCAATTCACTATGGTGATGCCGTGGCCGAACGCCTGAATCCTGAAACTGCCGAAAGTATTGTTCAAGAAACGATGCGGGTGCCCCTGCGGGACGGCAACTACAATCAATCAGTGCTTGACACCGTCGATCGCCTTGCGAAAGTTCTCAAAGGCGAAACCGATCCAGGCCCCCCCGTTGTGCGAGAAACCGTTATCGAAAAAACCTACAAGAGCAAAGAGGAAACCGACGATCGCTCCGCCACAATTATCGTGGTTGCTTTGCTGATCGCCGCTACAGTGATCCCAATGGTGACATACTTTATGTATCAAGGATCATCGTAGCCAAGCTCCCTTCCCATTTATGAAAATCTATACCTACCACACACCAGAGCGTGTACCAGCCGACTGGCAACCCGACTGTGCCATTGCTGTTGATGTCCTGCGGGCAACCACCACGATCGCCACTGCCCTTGCCGCTGGCGCAGAAGCTATCCAAATCTTTAGTGATCTGGCAGAGTTAGAACAAGTGAGTCAGCAGTGGCCGGCAGCCAAGCGGATTCGAGTCGGTGAACGGGGTGGGAAAAAAGTTGCCGGCTTTGACATGGGCAACTCTCCCGCTGAGTGTGTACCTGAGCGTGTTAAAGGGTGTCGCCTCTTTATGAGCACCACCAATGGCACCCGTTCCCTTGAGCGCATTCAAGCCAGTCCCCTCGTTCTCGCCGCTGCCCTCGTTAATCGTGCTGCTGTTGCTGAGTTTATCCAAAAGCATCAGCCAGAAACCATTTGGATTGTCGGCTCCGGCTGGGAAGGCAGCTACTCCCTTGAAGATACCGTTTGTGCTGGAGCACTGATTCACTACCTGTGGGGTCAGCAGGATGCCCCCCTTGAAACTCTTGCCGGCAATGACGAAACCATTGCTGCCACCGCGCTGTACCGCTACTATCAAGAGGATCTATTGACCCTCTTTCACCATTCTAGCCACGGACAGCGCTTGCTTAGCCTCGGCAATGAAGCGGATCTCAAATACTGTGCCCAAGTGGATATTCTGGCAATTGTACCGTGGCAAGTTGCCCCCAAACTCTTGACTAAGGCCTAGGGCACCACATCCCTACCCAAAGCAAAAAGCCTAACCAGACATTTTCATTAAAGTAACGCGCATAGGTCTGAAGGGGAAGCGTTGTGGTTTGCGGCGCACGGCGTTCGTGGGTATAAATTTGCAGGGATTGGCGTAGCCAAAAGTAGGTGGTGATGGCCAAAGCCAGCCAAAATCGCCAAGTGAGTTCCGCACTCAAACCAACAATAGTTAGGAACACCACCGTCAGCGTATAAAATAACGCGATCGCCAAGGGGGCATAGCCACCGAAAAATAAAGCACTAGAATTGACTCCCAGTCGGCGATCATCCGGGCGATCGGGCATGGCATACACCGTGTCAAAGGCCAAGGTCCACATCACCACCGCTGCCCACAACCAAGCAGTAGTTAAAGTTAAGCGCCCCTGTACCGCTGCCCAAGGAATGAGCACAGCAAAGCCCCAGGTTACCGCCAAAACCAGTTGCGGAATGGGAAACACTCGCTTCGCCAAGGGATAGAGGAGAATCAGCGGCACTGCGGCCACCGCCAGCCAGTATCCCAAGGGCGTAAGGTAGAATGTTAATCCCCAAGCACAGAGTAAAGCAATGACCATCAAACCCAAAGCCACCCCCAGAGAGAGTCGCCGACTGGCAAGGGGACGGTTTTGCGTCCGCTGCACATGGGGGTCAATATTGCGATCCCAACAGTCATTCACAATGCAGCCCGCTGCACTGGTGGCGATCGCCCCCACGGTGATAATTAGTAGCAACTTCAACGACGGCAAGCCTTCACTGGCCAAGGTTAACGACCACAGAGCAGGAATGAGGAGGATCAAACGACCCGCAGGCTTGTGCCATCGCAACAGTTGGGCGATCGCGACCCAAGTTGGCACTGAAGTTCTCGAGACTTGAGAATTCACCACACCGCTCCCACTGTGAATGCCACTACACTTAAAAATCTTAACTTTTCAGGCGATTTTGGGACCTTGCCCCCTATTTGCCCTAGGTTTCTAGTAGCCCGTTTGCACCCTGTCGATGCCCCCTTTATGGCCAGAAAACCCTTTCACTTTTTCCGTAGTGCCGCCCCGCCAGACCCCATACCTCCTGTCGAGGAAGAAGATAACTATCTTGAAGATTACTTCTTTGACGAACCCGGAGCCATGCCCGGCACCCTCAGTATTGAGGCCGATGCTCCACCACCAACCATCATTCTTATTGACTATCAACCGGATCAGGCTACCCGTCGCATTCTAGAAACTCCCGAAGAATGTGGCCCCTACCTCAGCAGTCCCTCCGTCAGTTGGATTGACGTTCAAGGGATTGGCGATGAAGATGTAATGCGGCGACTTGGCCAAGTCTTTCACCTGCACCCCATTGTCCTTGAAGATATTGTCAACGTTCCGCAGCGTCCCAAAGTTGAAGACCATGACGATTACATGGTGCTCATTACCCGCATGGTCACCCCCAAAGAAAATGAACACGGCTTTTATACTGAACAGGTGAGCTTCGTCTTAGGGCAACATTTTCTGTTGACCGTCCAAGAAGAACCCGAACGGGACTGTTTTGACATGGTGCGGCAGCGGATTCGGACGAGCCGTGGTATTATTCGCCGCTACGGCCCCGATTATCTGGCCTATGCTCTCCTTGATGCCATTATTGATGGCTTCTACCCTGTGCTGGAGGACTATGGTGAGCGCATTGAGGAGTTAGAGGATGCTGTGGTCACCCGTCCCAGTCGCGCCATTCTCGAAGAAGTCCACCAAGTGCGCCGCGAATTACTGGCGTTGCGCCGTGCCATTTGGCCACAACGGGATGCGATCAATGCCATGATTCGAGATCCCAGCCCCCTGCTTTCGGAGGAAGTGCGCATCTATCTGCGGGATTGCTATGACCATGCCATTCAAGTACTAGATATGGTGGAAACCTACCGTGAACTGGCGGCTAGTTTGATGGATGTGTATCTTTCTTCCGTCGGCAATAAAATGAACGAAATTATGAAAATTCTGACAATTATCTCGACGATTTTCATCCCATTAACCTTTATTGTTGGTATCTATGGCATGAACTTCGACCCCGATACCTCCCCTTGGAATATGCCAGAACTGGAGTGGTATTGGGGTTATCCAGCGTGCTGGGCGGTCATGCTGACAGTGGCTGGCAGTTTGTTTTTCTTTTTCTGGCGCAAGGGCTGGTTCAAGAGTACCACCAGCCTAGATCCCCTAGAGACTGAACGCTAGTTCTGCGAGAGTTTTAGAAACTTCCCCCTTGTACATTGCGTCAAATTGGCTTAGGGTGGGAAAGCAAAGGGAGTACTTTATATGTAAAAATACTCACTTGCTTAGTGCATAAGTTTTGGTGTGAGTTAGGTACTACATTGCGATCGCCACCCCTCTCCACAACTAAGGAACTGAATTCGGAGAGTTCACCCACTGCAATAGCGCATTCATTTAGGAGACTGTATGAAACGATTGGCACACTTGGGTGTTTTGGCAGGGTTAGTGAGTAGCCTGTGGTTGGCACCCGCCATCAGCCGCTATGACATTGCCACTGCCTTGCCCGAAGAACAAGTGCTGCGGATTCTCAATAATGTACCCATCTTTATGATCACCAATGATAAAGGGGAGCCGCTGACCTTTGAGATGCCTAATCCCCAAAATCAAAGCAAGAAAATTCAAGTTTTTACCTTCTTTATCAATCAACAGGATGCCCAAACTGCTCTCAACACGATTAAAACGCAACAGCCAGAGGTGGGTCGGGTGGCTCGCATTTCCGCTGCCGCCCTTGGGAGTGCGGTGAAAATAGCCCTTGAAAGCCGAAAAAATCCCACCCTTGGGGTGGACATTATTCCCTCTAGATCGCAACTGGAGGCGGCAGTGACCCTCCTCAAACAAAGTGGCGATCTGGTGGAGCGCGATGGCAAAATTCTCACCAAGGAGGGCAAGCCGTTCATGGGCGGTACCCCCCTCTTTTTCCTAGCCGATAGCAAAACGGGCAATCCCATCGCCGTAGAAGCACAAATGCGGGAAAACGGCCAGACCCGCACCCAGCGGTTTATTCCCTTTTACTTTGATAAGAGCCAACTTCAACGGGAAGTGGATCAAGCCCGCCAGCAGCGTCCTGAACTGGTGAAAGATACAGGTATCCGTGTTGTTATGCTCGATACCCTAGTGACAACCATGTTAAACATCAACGATCCGGTGGTGAGTCAAATTCAACTGGTGCAAACCCCAGAGGCCATTCAGTTTGCCGTGCAACAGAGCAATGGCAACAGTGCCCCGCGACCAAACCAAGCAAATCAGCCCGCTGCTCCCCAACGGCCAAGGCAATAGGGAGAAGATCAAAGTATAAACCGTAACCCCTAACTTCGGCTGATGCGCTGGCGATACCTACTCACCGCAATTCTGCTCCTTGGCTTACTGTGGGGATGTGCCCTACCCCAAGTGCGAGCGGAGGAGCGCCTATTCCTGAATGTGGGGGTGGAATTTCGCGGCGAAGTTCAACTGCCCGTTGGCAGTCAGTGGCAGGGTACGGAGGTGGGGGGACTATCGGGATTGACGTACGATCCGCGCCAACGGCACTTCTATGCCATTAGTGACGATCGCCAGCAACCTCGCTTTTACACGCTTGAGATCACCCCTGAAACCATTGTCCCCAAGGGCGTGACTTTTCTTCGGCAGCCCAATGGGGAGGGGTATCCCGCCAACACTGCTGACCCTGAGGGGATTGCCCTAACGCCGCAGGGGCGCCTTGTAATTAGCAGTGAAGGGGTGACGGCTACGGCTAGCCCCCCTTGGATCAAGGAGTTTGCCCGCGAGAACGGGCGGCGGATCACCACTTTCCCCATTCCCCCCTACTATCTCCCCCATGGTGGGCAGGGCATTCGCAATAATCTCGGCTTTGAGGCGCTGACGCTTTCTCCGGCGGGCGATCGCCTGTTTGTCGGCGTGGAATCTGCCCTTGCCCAAGATGTCCGCCCGAATATCCCCATCTACTGCCGCCTGCTGCATTACCTGCGGGGGGAGGTGGCGCCTGTGTTGCTGGCGGAGCATCTCTATCCCTTGGATCCCTCAGGGGCAGTGTTTAACGGTCTGGTGGAGCTGCTTGCCCTTGACAACGGTGGCCATTTTCTCAGTCTGGAGCGCAGCTATAGCCCAAGGGAGGGATATGGCATTCAGCTCTTTGAGGTTTCTCTTGCCGGTGCCACGGATACCCTTGGCATGGCCACGTTGCCAGCTGATCTGCGCACCATTCGTCCCGTCCAGAAACGGTTAGTTTTGGATTTCAAAACCCTAGGAATTCCTTTGACCAATTTAGAGGGGATGAGTTTTGGTCCTCCTTTGGCCGATGGGGCGCGATCGCTCTATATCATTGGCGATAACAACTTTGATGGCAAAACGCCGACCCAAGTACTGATTTTTGCCTTAACTGCCAAACCTTAGGCCTCAACCGTCAAGAGTCCCAACTGCGCCAGCAGGCGATCGCCATCCACGTGCTCCTGCATCATTTGCTCAACACACTTGACTTTGGCGATTTCATGGAGACGCACTTGACCGAAGGCACGATCCACAATTTCCACGGCTGTCAGTGTATCCAGATCCACAGAGAGGATGGGAATTTCCAACTCTTCGGCACGGGCAAGAATGGCAGGGGAAGGGGGCAAATGCCCCGTGAGAATTAAACAGTGGGTGGAGGTCTCTAGGGCGGCCCATTGAATATCGGTGCGATCGCCGCCGGTAATCACCGCCATATTGTTCGCCTTACGGAAGTACTTTAGGGCAGCACTAACATTCATGGCCCCAATGGTGAGTTCTTCTACCAGCAAATCCAAGCGATCGGGGCGACACAACACTTCGGCATTTAACTGGCGGACCAATTCCTTGACACTGACACTGCGCAGCAACTGACTGCGGGGCAACAGGCCAAAAACTGGAATTTGGTGTGCCTCGAGATATTGGCGAATAGCAGGGAGGGGCTGGGTTTCCGGTTGCGGAATATCGTTAATGATCACCCCCAGCAAGCGATCGCCCAATTCCGACTTGGCGAGGAGGAGTGATTCTACGACTAAGGGGGACTCATAGCGCACCACCAGTAAAATCGGCGCATCCAACACCGCTGCCATCTGGGCTAGCCCCAAATCAAAGAGCCGTCCCTCTGCCAATGTGGCTGGCCCTTCAAGGAGCACCAAGTCTTCGCTATTCATATTGTGATAGGTCGCTAGGGCTTGGCGATAATCCTGCTGATCGGTGCCCATGAGCCGTGCCTTGATGGCTTCTGGCGTCAGCGTGAGCAATGTCGGCCGCACATTCTCTAGGTTGAGGGTTTTCTGTAAAAAGCTGACATCGGCTTCGGTGTCTTCGCTGTCGGTAGCGGGTTGGTATGTGCCGAGGGGCTTGCCGTAGGCAATGCGGAGGTGGCGATCGCGACAGAGCTTGGCCAAACCTAAAACTGTTGCAGACTTGCCACTATAGGGCATAATTGAACCAATCAACAAATGCTTTGCCACCGTTTAAGTACTCCTCCCACAACCCCAACCCAAAACACGCTCTCGCTAGTCAAGCCGTAACAGCTTACGATAGAACGCTTTGGAAAAATCGGCAATACGATGTTTTTTATAGTTAATAATTACATCAATGAGATGATCCACCAGTTCAAACGTGGTGATGGACATTTCGTACTGTAGATCAGGAGAGTTATCAAAGGTCACCGTACAGCGGGACAAATCCGCCGGCAAATTGGCGATCGTCCATGTGGCAACAAAATCAACATTGTTACCGCCTTCAATCCCCCGTTGTCCCTCCAACTTCCCCAAACGGTAGAGGGCGATGCCCAAGGGCAGCAGCGGACGTTTCTGAGCACGCATGTAGGGGGCAAAAATATTGACTTCCCGCGGGTTGGCAGGCTGAAGCTGATCGAGGGCGGTCATGCAAGAATCCTTGTGTATTCAGTCTCACCGAGTGCTGAGGTCTATTCTACAGTTAGAGCAGGTAGCATAGTTGCCTTGGCTCTAGTAGCGTATTTCAGTTTGGTAACATATAGTTAACATAGCTAACGAGCACTGCCTATGGTTTTTGATCCCGGAAACGCTAATTTCTACCCGTCTTCTACGGATGATGGGCAGCCCAATCTGCTCCTGAGGTACCTGCAAAAGCAATCGCCAGAAGTTTTGACCCGCATTGCCCGTTCCGTCAGTCCAGAAATTCGCCAAATTATTAGCCAAAATGTCCAAGGTCTCGTGGGCGGCCTCCCCTCCGAGGAGTTTAATGTGCAAATTGCCACCGATCGCGACAACCTTGCGGGGTTATTGGCCTCAGCCATGATGACGGGGTATTTTCTGCGCCAAATGGAACAGCGCATGGAACTGGAAATGAGCCTCGGCGATCTACCCACGCCCTAGGTTCTGCCAAGATACTTGAAGTGAGTCTTGCTTGTGTCCGATCCTTGGCAACAGTTTAAGGCACTGCCTTGGCGATCGCTGGTGCCCACAGGTCTCCTCGTTGCCTTGCTTGCAGCGCTGTTTGATACTGGGCTTTACTATATTGGCGGTGCCGTTGCCTCTGTCCGCGAGGCGTTGACCATCCTGCTTCAGCCTCCTTTGGTTCTCCTAGTCCGCCTTGGTCTGAGCATTGGTCTTGGGATGGTGGCAGTCATTGCTCTAGAGGTGTGGTTTAATCCAGCACCTATCCATAGCGGTACCCTCTGGGCGTTATTTTTGTGTGTCCTAATGGCCAGTGCGTTCTTGAGCTTTTTTGGCGGTGCCTTGGGACTGCGACCCCTATTTTTCCCCTTGACCGATGTGTTCCTGATTGGCACAGCCGTGGGGATTTTCTGGCAAGGTCGTCGCTACTGGCGCTATTGAGTAGATTCCTCAAGACGAGACGCGGTGAGCTTTGGAACGACAGCACTAATCTCAGGGTTAAAGGTAGCATCAAAGGCATCCGCCCCCTGAAACAAATACCATACGGCCTCAATCACACAGGCAATGCGAGCAACACTGCCCAGAGAACCATGGGGTGTTGTCGAAAAAAACAGCCCCAGCAGCAGGTAAACTCCACCCCATAGGGGTTGGCGCAAATAAAACTTATGGAGTCCGGGGAGAAAGATGCCGGCCAAGGCTAAGAGAATGGCGATCGCGCGATTACGGTAGCGCATCATTGAAACACTGAATCACCCTACAATTGGATATTCAGATAATGTTTAGCAAAATGCAATCTTGAGGAGTCTGGATTGCCCGAACCGCTATCTGTTGCTGTCTTTATTTGCCTTGAATGTATTTGCCTAGAATGGCAACCCCATGCTGGGGGACATGTCAAATGTTGGGAACTTTTGCTGAAGCGGCCAGCCACTACCCAGACCGCGTTGACCTGACCGTTTACCTCCCTAGCGCAAAACGGCAAACTTGAGAGGTAGCAGCCAATGTTCGCTACCAATTCTTACCGCCCCAGTTCAGCACGCACTCATTGGAAATTATGCGCCTTCACGGGAAATGATTTGGCGCATGAGTGGCCGCAGTTGGGGGCGGGAGTTTTGGCGCTGGCTATGGCTGGAGAAATCGCAGGTGGATCAGTGGTTTGGTTACCAAGCGGAACGTAAATTAGCGAGCTTTATGCAGACTAGCGCTCGCGTCTTGGTCTTGCGGCAGCAGGATGCCGATTGGCTACTTACGTTTTTGCCCCCTGAGCGGGTGGCATGATTTCAGCGGGGCATTGATCGCGATCGCTTTCATCCGCGATTTGGCAATCCCCAATGACTACGGGAGGAGTATCACCTGCCAGCGGTGCCGATCATGCTTTTTGTGGGTCGAGTGGATGCCAGTAAAAATGTGCTGCTGTTGGCACAGGCGGCTCAAGTGTTAGCAAATCAAGTGTTAGCAAATCAAGGAAAGACATTCCATGTGTTGATTGTTGGCGAAGGGGCACAGGCTACCCTTGTCAAAAACCCCTTGGGCGATCGCGTCACCCTTATAGGGAAAGTGCCCCAAGAAAAATTGGGGGCAATTTATGCCAGCAGTGATCTATTTGTTTTTCCCTCAGAGTCGGAAACTGGCCCCAATGTGGTGTTGGAAGCACGGGCAGCGGGGTTGCCCGTCGTCATTTCTGGGTTTGATGGCGGCCGTCAATATGCGCAAGCGTCAAGGGAGGATGGGATAGTGGTCTACAGTCGGGACTCCCAAGATTGGGCAGCCGCTATTGCGCCGCTGTTAGACAATGCCCCCTATCGCCAGCGGATGGGGACCCAGGCACACCAGATCCCACATAGCAGAAGCCTTTGAGCAGAGCATTTTGTGCCAATGGGAAGTGGTTGCCCAAGACTATGGCTGGCGTCAAAGCGCCTGATCTTCTAAAAGAGCCTCTAAAATCAAGGCCATGTGCGCCCAGTGAGTCCCCCCCTGGCAAAAGACAATATAGGGCGGACGCAGCGGGCCATCGGCAGAAAGCTCTGAAGTGCTGCCGTCAATAAAGGTGCCCCCAGCCATCACCAGATCATCGGCATAGCCGGGCATGGGTGCAGGTACGGGATCGAGGTAGGAACCCACGGGGGAGTAGCGCTGCAACGTGCGGCAAAAGGCAATTAGCTTCTCAGGGCTGCCTAATTGAATGGCTTGAATGACATCGCGGCGGCGGGTGAGGGGGGCAGGGTTGACGGGATAGCCCAGTTGGTCAAAGACATAGGCTAAAAGATGGGCACACTTGAGGGCTTCGCCGACCATCTGTGGTGCTAAGAACAGCCCTTGAAAGAGCAGACGATGTTGATCAAACGTGGCCCCCCCTTCATGACCAATCCCCGGTGCTGTCAGGCGATAACTGGCCTGCTCAATAAGATCGGCGCGTCCGGCTAGATAGCCCCCCGCTGTGGCGATCGTGCCGCCGGGATTTTTAATCAAAGAACCCGCAATTAAATCAGCGCCAACATGGGGCGGTTCTTGGGTTTCGACAAATTCGCCGTAGCAGTTATCCACAAAACAAACCACATTGGGATTCTGGCTCTTGATCAGTTGGATCATTTTGCCAATATCCTCAAGGCTGAGGCTGGGGCGCCATGTATAGCCACAGGAGCGTTGAATGAGCACCATGCGGGTCTGGGGTTGGACACAGGTGGCGATCGCCCCCCAATCGGGTTCGCCCGTACTCAACAGAGGAATCTCGCGATAGTGAATGCCGAAGTCCTTGAGGGAGCCTTGGCCGTGACCCCGTAGGCCAATCACCTCTTCTAGGGTGTCGTAGGGGGCACCCGCTAGGGAAATTAGTTCATCGCCGGGGCGGAGCACCCCAAACAGGGCGGTAGCGATCGCGTGGGTACCAGAGACAAATTGCACCCGCACTAGAGCAGCCTCTGCTCCCATCACCTCTGCAAAAACGCGATCGAGCACCTCACGCCCCAGATCCCCGTGACCATAGCCGGTCATGCTACTGAAGTGATGCACTCCCAGCCGCTGCTGACGAAAGGCTCCTAGAACCCGATCCAAATTTTCCTTGACGCGGCTATCAATTTCCGCAAACGTAGTTGCAAGTGCTTGTTGGGCATCTGTTACGAGGGAAGTTTTCACGTTGAGACCCATCATTGAGCCAACCAAAGTGTAGTAAAGATAGTTCTAAACCAAGGGTTGAGTGTCGGCAGAATAAGTTCGTCCTCGCCACTGCTTGGGGCGCTGCCAAGAGGAAAGGGTAATTCGTAGGACGGCGAGGGGATCGGCAAGGGGGGAAAGCCAAAAGAGCCAGCGTCCTTGACCCGTCTGCCAATCGTACACAGGGGTGATCGCTAGTGTCATGCCCCAGCGGATCAGCACCAACAGGCCATTGAGCAATGTCATCATCTCAAGAGGCAAGGTGGGAGTAGTCAGAGCCAGTGCCATCAAGCCCAAAATCAATAGGGGCAAGGGTAGTCCCTGTACAGCCCAGAGGAAATAGGCATCGCCCCACACCTGTGCTGCTGGGGTTGCATCCTTGAGGTCGAGCGATCGCCCCCACTCTCGCCATGTTTCCGCCATCCCCTCATACATCCGCACCTTGATCACCTTTGAGCCATCGCGAAAGGCCACCCGTGCCCCCGCCGCCGCAGCCGCCCGCACCAAGGTCACATCATCGCAAAAGGAAGCAGCGGCCACTTGGTAGCCGCCCATCGCCTCAAGGCGCGATCGCCGAATCAGCAGGCATTGACCATTGGCCAAAATTCGTTCGGGCTGAGTTTCAACTGCGCGCGCTGCCCCAAAGCGATAGATTAAGGTTAAAAGCAACGCCGGTTGCAGCCACCATTCGCCTCCCGTCTTGAGAATAAAGCGGGGTGAGAGAGAAATGAGGTCTAATTGCTCCCGCTGCGCTGTCTCCAAAAGGCTGGCCACAAGTCCGGGTTGTGGTTGTGTATCGGCATCAATGCCCAAAATCCATTCACTCTCAGGATGGGCACGACAAAAGCCCGTATGCAATGCCCAAGGCCGTCCCACCCACCCCCTTGGTAAGGGGGGATCAAACTCCAGTCGCAGACGCGGATCGCGGTGTTGCGCGGCCTGCACCATCTCAGCCGTGCCATCTTGGGAATGACTATCGACAATAAGAATTTCCCGCACCTCGTAGCCTTGGCGCATTAAGCCCTCTAAACAGGGTTGCAACCGCTGTGCCTCATTGAGGGTGGGGACAACAACTGAGACTTTGGCTAAATTTTCTGGGTGTGAGGGCTGGGGTTCCAGTAGGGAAGGGCGTCGCCAACTCGATCCTAAGCGAGCGATTAAAATAGCCGCCCAAGGTGCCTGTGCCACGATCGCGCCGCTGGCGATCGCTGCCAGCCCAACTGTAATGGTACTCAACGTTCTTCTGCCTCGTTCTCTGATGGGGAATGTTCTGGCGGCGGGGCATCCTCTGGGGAGAGCTTTAGCCGTTTAATCGGTAAATTGGCAATCAAGGCCGTTGTCCGCTGATCCGATTCTAGGGAAACCGCTATCCCCTCCGTTTCTAACTCCACATAGCGGGAGACCACCTCTAAAATATCTCGCCGCAAATTATCTAAAACTTCTGGCGTTAGTGCCGTGCGATCGTGCGCCAAAACCAGCTTCAGGCGTTCTTTAGCGGTGGTGCGACTAGGGGGAGTGCGCGTAAACAACCGCTCTAGCAGTTCACTGATCATCCCTTTGCCCCAAACAAGCGTCGAATCCGGCTGAATAATCCCCCGCTTGCCGCCTCTAAATCGAGAAACTCAACCTTTTCCCCCTCCAAGCGACGGGCAATATTCATAAAAGCCTGCCCCGCCAAAGATGGAGACTCTGCCAAGACCAACGGTTCCCCCTTATTGGTGGAAACAATCACCTTCTCATCCTCAGGGACAATGCCAATCAGGGGAATAGAAAGAATTTCTTGGACATCTTCGACGGACATCATATCGTTGGCAGCCACCATTGCTGGGCGCAACCGATTCAAAATGAGATGACTGTTGCGAATACGGTAGGCTTCTAGCAGGCCAATCACGCGATCAGCATCCCGCACTGCGGCAATTTCTGGGGTGGTCACCACCAAGGCTTCCTGAGCGGGGGCAATGGCATTCCGGAATCCCGCCTCGATCCCCGCTGGACAATCAATGAGCACGTAGTCATAGTGCTTGCTCAGGGCTGAGGCCAACTGTCGCATTTGCTCTGGGGTAACGGCATCCTTATTGCGGCTTTGGGCAGCAGGCAGCAACACCAGTTTATTGAGGCGCTTATCGCGCACAAGGGCTTGATCCAAGCGACACTGCCCGCTGAGCACATCAATGGCGGTGTAAACCACGCGATTTTCCAGCCCGAGCAATAGGTCAAGGTTGCGTAAGCCAAAGTCCGCATCAATGAGCACCACCGATCGCCCGAGTTTGGCCAAAGCAACACCAATATTGGCACTGGTGGTTGTTTTCCCCACGCCCCCTTTACCCGAGGTAATGACAATCGTGCGCCCCATTGAACTCCCTAGGAATTGGCTTACTAGAATAGATTATCTCAAGGTGTCTCGGATACAGTGAAGGCTCGCCCCCAAGTATAGGCGGGGGCAATCTGAATCCCTTGGTCTGTGGCGTAGGCCACCTCTGGATAAGGCGGGTTTGGGGGATCGGGTGTCCGCGCCAATAGATCAGCAATCCGTAACTGTGTGGCCGCCATTTCGAGGGTCATAATCCGTGCCCCTAGATTACCCTTGGCACCGGCGTGAGCAATCCCGCGTAAGCGCCCCCAAACGATAATATCTCCGGCGGCAATAATACTGGCACCGGCATTGACATCGCCAACGATAACCACACTGGCATCATGATGAATTTCCATCCCCGATCGCAGGGTTGTTTTCAAGTAGAGGGGGTTGGCTGTGGGTTCTGAGTTGCCATTGGTGTCCTTTATCAAAAGGGGGGGCGGTGTCCCCTGTTGGACACTGTAGCCAAGGGTAGCAGCGGCGATCGCCGTCTGGCGTCGTTCGGTAATAACTTTGTCCAGTCGCAACTGATGCTCGCTGAGAGCCTCGGCCAACTGTTGAAGCTGTGACTGATCCAAGAGTCGCTGCCCACAGGCACAATCTACGGGTAAGGTCTCTGCCCAGAGGTGTTCTTGACCGACAAGGTAGAGTTGCAACTGTGGCCACAAATCAATCCAGTCCAAATCAGGGGGCAACGTGAGTCGGCAACGCCCTTCACAGTGTTCTAAAGCAAGGCCGCTGATAATGGGTGTGCTTTGCTCAACCTCAAGAGTGACCTCAGAGCTTTCAGTACCTTTCAAGGCAGGTTCTTCTACAGGGGTTGACTCCGCCTCACTCATGGTTTTTCTACCCGCAGTCGCTGTGTAATCAAGACCATGCCCGTATCCCGAATTAAGGCCACCGAGACCCAGCGGCTACCCGCTTCTTTGGGAGCGCGTCCCACCTTAAAAATGCCACCCGCAGAGAGAAGTTCCAATTTCACAGAGCTGGGATTGGCATAGGTTTGGGCGTTAATGGGCTGATCGCTGGTGGCGCCAAGGAGAATGGCATTGCCAATGGGTTCTTGAACAATGGCATCAAGGCTAAACTCTTCACCTGCACGCACCGTTTGGGGGAGCGAAAATTGAACTGTGGGTGGTGTTGCACCAATGGTGATCGTGGTTTTCTCGTTGGTAATGTCTTGGCGAATAATTTTGCCGTTGCGGATGACCTCGATGGCTTGCAGGTTGCCACGAATGGTTTGCGGGCGATCGCTGGTGCCCCCCGTGCCTTCAATAGTGGTGCTAATTTCAAGAATCCAGTCATTGCCCTGCTGTTGCCAACGGTTGACGGTTGTGCGGTAGCGAAGGTCATGGTACGGTTGCCAAAAAGCGGGGAGTTGTTTGCGCAAGATCTCAAGGGTGAGGCCATCCCCCGTTTTGAATTCAGGGTCATAGAAAGCCAAGACGGCGTCTAAATTCTTTTCGCTGGCTGCTGCATCTAAACCGTTGATCACTACTTGCACCGATTGCGGCAAGGCAGCCGGAGTAGCTTGTCCCAGGGGAGCTGCCCAAGTCTGCTTCGGAACCCCCCCAGAAATTGCTGCCAAGCCAAGCACTGAGACTAGAAGATAGCGACGCATGGTGAACCGCCTTTGCTCCTTGGGTCTACTCATCATCAAAATTGGCGGAGTTATCCTGCTCGTCAGTGGGGGGACGATCTAGAGGTTGATAGGGTACATACTCACTCCCATCCGTGGTGCCTTCAGGACGGGGACGGGGAGGGCGGCGACGGAGGGGGCGATCGCTCACTGTGGCTGTTTCCGTTGTTGGCGGCGGACGGCGCGTGGGACGGCGCGTGGGCGCGGGGGGACGATAGGGTTCATCCACAATCTCCTCTGGCGGTGGTGTTGTCGGTCGCGGCCGACGCGAGGGGGGACGACGTACCGTGGGACGGCTAGGGGGTGGGCTGCTGCGCCGCGAGGGTAACCGTCCGACGGGGGGAGTATCCTCTACATCCTCGTCTTCGTAGCGCGATCGCGAGACATCACGGCTACCGCGAATGCGCCGTAGAGGTGGATAGTCCTCCTCCACTTCTTCCTCGTCTTCGTAGGGTTCAAACTCCTCTATCTCTGCACGGTAGGTGTAGCTGCGGCTGACAGGGCGCTCTTCATCCACAATCGGGGTATTTCGCCGCGCTTGCTCTGTGGCGACCCGCCGCAAACGAATACTTTCGTAAGCAAAAAAGGCAGCAGTGCCCGTCAGGAGAAACTGGCCAAACAGCAGAATTGGATCGAGGCGCCACCCCTGGAAAAAAAGAATCCCACCGCACAGCAGAGCCACTGCGGCAAAGAAAATATCGTGATCTCGCGCTAACTCTGGCTGAATCGAACGCAGGAAATAGAGGAGCGCCCCAGCAACAGCGAGGCCAATTCCTAAGATGCCAGCAGGCCCAAGACCGACATTGACAATTTGACCCAGGAGAGGGGAGAAGGAAAGATAAGTCATTTAACCCGTTGCCTAGAAGGGCAGAATAGAGCTGGGAGTCACAGCCCTATGGCCATGACCCTATTCTAGCGGCAATTAGCAACCGCACCCGTTGGTCTGACGCCTAGGAGGAACGTTGCACTTTGTCAATTTGGCTAATGGTGATGAGGGCAATAAAGGTGAGACCCAAAACCACGGCTCCCGAGACCAGGCCAATAAAGAAACCTTTGAGGGAAGGGGTAATCGTCAACAGTAGAGGGTACGCAAAGTAGATCATGGCTGTTGCTTGCAGGTCAAAGTGAACACTAGGATTTTAACAAAATCTGGCTTCCCTTCTCAGGGATTAGAACCAGTGCCGCCAAGCCCGCAATCGCGTCAGCAGCCGTTGCTGAATCCGCTCCCAAAACGCAAAGGAAAGAAGTCCTTGGGGTTGTTCTCGCGGAACTAAGCCGATATTTGCCCCGACAGGTCTGAGCGATCGCCCCATGGCCATCGCCGCTTCGCGAGCCTCCTCTTCAGGATTAACAAACGTGAGGGTAGGAGCGGGTAACCAACGCGCCAGTTCACAATAGCGATCGCGGGGATGATTTTTTACTTGCCCCTGTACCACCAAGGTTGCCGATTCGCCGCCATCCACTGCCGTGGCCTCCGTCACCCCCTGCTCTAGCAAAAACGCCTGCAGTTGTGGAAAAGATACTCCCGGTGAACCGCCATTGCCCCGCCCATCGCTAACGACGAAAATATATTCATTGCCCCGTCTGCCGAGAATGGCCTTCGGGGACGTGCGATCGCTCCCATCGACGGGTAGCTTTCTGCCGCCTTCTAAAAGTTGCTGCAAGCCACTGACTACATTAAAGGGCTGCGCTGGTAATCTGCCGCGATAAAACTCAATTCCTCCTTGGGCAGGAAAGTGAACCATGGCTGCATAGCCCCCCTCATAGGGGCGCACCACACGGCCATTCGCAATGTAAGCTCCGAGAACGCCTGCAGGAATCTGCCCCCGGCCTGTTAAGCAAGTCTGCCGCAGTGCCGCGTAGCTAATGCCATCGGGCGCCAATTCCCCCATGATCCATTTTTGATAGTCCTGAAAAGAGCGCAGAGACTTGGCATTCAACCAGCGGAAAAAATTTGCATTCATAGCTACCACCGCTCCTGTGCGCCGCGCAAAAGCCGCTGTCGTCTCTAAGTAAGTGTCCTCACCACTGGGGGTAGGCTCGGTCATCACCACCCGATAATCTGCCATTGGAGCTGCCACCATGTACACCTGTGTTTGATCCACCCTGTGGGTTGAGTATTGGAGAGTCGCTAATGAAACGCCAACCCAAGGCAGCACACTCAGCATCTGTTTTCCTCCGCCAAGGCCTTCAGTGTCGGTGAGCTATCTCTAACTGAGGACGCAAAAACGGATGACTCTGTCCCAAGCTGCTTTAAGGATAGTGAATAAATCAACATAAATCTTTAGGTTCTTTTAATCCACATCCTTGGGGAATCTGCCTAGGATCAGGGTGGGATTTTCTGGACGCTTTGGCACCATGGAACAAATACCCGCTTCAATTTGGACACTCACCGCTGGTGTTGTTGTCACCCTGATTAGCTTTTGGGTTGGACATCACCATGGCCTGCTGCCGGAACAGGCCTCTGAGCAAGCTCCCTTGGTGGATAACTTCTTCAACATTATGCTCACCATTGGTACGGCTCTCTTCTTGGTGGTACAGGGTGCCATTCTTCTTTTCGTGATTCGCTATCGCCGCCGTGCCGGCGAGACAGGGGATGGCCTACCCGTTGAGGGCAACTTACCCCTAGAGGTTTTCTGGACGGCAATTCCTGCGCTAATTGTGATTTTTCTTGGCATTTACAGTGTAGATATTTTCCAGCGCATGGGGGGCTTGAATCCAGGGGATCATGCCATGCACTCAATGCATAAACCAATGCATACACCGAAGTCAGCGGTAGCGGTGGTTGCCGCAGCCCCCTCGGAAACGACCAGCGATGCCAGTGCCCTTCTAGCAGCAGCGCAAACTCCTGAAATTGGCATTGGCGCCAGCCCCGATGTGCAGGGGAAAGCCCCCGATTTGGTTGTCAATGTGATGGGCATGCAGTATGCATGGATTTTTACTTACCCCGACAGTGGCATTGTCTCTGGGGAGTTGCATATTCCGGTGGGCAAGGATGTGCAGTTAAACCTTTCTGCCCGCGATGTCATCCATTCCTTTTGGGTGCCCCAGTTTCGCTTAAAGCAGGATGCAATTCCGGGGGTGCCCACTGAACTACGCTTTAAGGCCACAAAGGTCGGAACGTACCCCGTTGTCTGTGCAGAACTCTGTGGTGGCTACCATGGGGCTATGCGCACGCAGGTGATTGTGCATACCCCAGACGATTTTGAAGTGTGGCGCACTCAAAACCAAGTCACTGCCTCTGCTCCAGTGATCCCCTCCCTGAGGGAGCGCCATCTCGAGGAAATAGGAGTTACCCCACAATTGGTGGCGCAGGTGAAAGCCATGACCCACCCTCCTGAGCTTAAACCCCTTTAGTTTTTTTCGTTTTCTTCCCTCTGTTGCATTTTTGAGAGAGTTATGGCGCAAGCACAACTGCCGCTAGATGCCCCCTTGTCGCTCCCTGAGCACCCCAAAGCATGGAAGTGGTATGACTATTTCACTTTCAACGTTGATCACAAGGTCATCGGCATTCAATACTTGGTCACTGCCTTTATCTTCTACCTGATTGGCGGCCTGATGGCGGTGGCTATGCGCACGGAGCTGGCAACGGCTGATTCCGATTTTTTGAATCCCAATCTCTACAATGCCTTCATGACCAACCACGGCACAATCATGATTTTCTTTTGGGTTGTGCCAGCGGCCATTGGCGGGTTTGGCAACTACTTGGTGCCTTTGATGATAGGGGCACGGGATATGGCCTTTCCCCGCTTGAATGCCCTTGCTTTTTGGTTGAACCCACCGGCAGGGGCGCTACTGTTGGCCAGTTTTCTCTTTGGGGGTGCCCAAGCGGGTTGGACGGCCTATCCCCCCTTGAGTACGATCACGGCCACCACTGCCCAGAGTATGTGGATTCTGGCGATTGTCCTGGTGGGCACCTCCTCAATTTTGGGGGCGGTGAACTTCATCGTCACCATCTGGAAGATGAAAGTGCCCAGTATGCGCTGGGATCAACTGCCCCTCTTTTGCTGGGCGATGCTTGCCACTTCTCTATTGGCCCTTGTTTCCACGCCCGTACTGGCGGTGGGTCTGATTTTACTGCTGTTTGATATTAACTTTGGCACCTCGTTTTATAAGCCCGACGCCGGCGGCAATGTCATTATTTACCAGCACCTGTTCTGGTTTTACTCTCACCCGGCGGTGTACCTGATGATTTTGCCCATCTTTGGCATTATGTCCGAGGTGATTCCCGTGCATGCCCGTAAGCCTATCTTTGGCTATCAGGCGATCGCCTACTCCAGTTTAGCCATCTGCTGTGTGGGGCTTTTTGTTTGGGTACACCACATGTTCACCAGCGGCACTCCCCCTTGGATGCGGATGTTCTTTACCATTTCGACGTTGATTGTGGCTGTGCCGACAGGCGTGAAAATCTTTAGTTGGGTCGCCACCCTCTGGGGAGGCAAAATTCGCCTCAACAGCGCTATGCTTTTTGCCATTGGCCTATTGTCAATGTTTGTCTTGGGTGGCCTGAGCGGTGTGACCTTGGGGACTGCCCCCGTGGATATTCACGTCCACGATACCTACTACGTGGTGGCTCACTTTCACTATGTCCTCTTTGGGGGATCCGTTTTTGGTCTCTACGCGGGGATCTACCACTGGTTCCCCAAAATGACAGGGCGGCTCCTCGATGAGCGACTGGGGATTGTGCACTTTGTTCTCACCTTCATTGGCACCAACCTCACCTTTTTGCCAATGCACGAGTTGGGACTGAAGGGAATGCCACGGCGAGTGGCCATGTACGATCCCCAGTTTGAGCCGATTAATCTCATTTGTACGATTGGTGCGTTTGTTCTTGCCTTCTCAATTATTCCTTTCCTGATTAACATCCTTTGGAGCTGGAATAAGGGCAAAATTGCTGGCGATAACCCTTGGGGTGGCCTGAGCTTGGAGTGGACGACTAGTTCACCGCCGCTGATTGAAAACTGGGAAGTGCTGCCCGTAGTCACCAAAGGTCCCTATGATTATGGTTTTGACCAGCGCCAAGCAGATGCGCCTGAAAATGAAGAAGCATAGCCTGTTTTAGGAGCGATCGCCATGCAAGGGACGATTGATTCTCAGACCACCGCCATAACTGCTGATCATGCCCATGAGCACCCTGACTTTCGGGTGTTAGGATTGCTGATTTTTCTGATTTCTGAATCCCTGATGTTTGGTGGCCTTTTTGCGGCCTATTTACTCCTGCGGGGAATGCATGCACAATGGCCACCGCAAGGCACCGAGGTGGAGCTTCTTGTGCCCACCATTAACACGCTCCTTCTCCTCTCCAGTAGCTTTGTCATCCACTACGGCGATCTTGCCATCAAGAGGGATGATGTCCGCGCCATGCGCAAATGGTATTGGATCACGGCAGCCATGGGGGCGGTGTTCTTGGGGGGGCAAGTCTATGAGTACCTCACCCTTGGCTATGGCCTGCGCACCAATGTCTTTGCCAACTGCTTTTATGTGATGACAGGCTTCCACGGTCTCCACGTCTTGGTTGGCATTTTGCTCATTTTGGGGGTGATCTGGCGATCGCGCCGCCCCGGCCACTACACCGCCCACAGGCATACGGGAGTAGCCATGGCAGAGATCTACTGGCACTTTGTGGATGTGATCTGGATTATTCTTTTCATCCTGTTGTACATTCTGACTCGCTTTTAGGGACAGGTCTTGAACTGGGGCGATCGCGGGTCAAAGTTACACTGATAGACCACGGGTGCTTGCCAACTCAAGGGAATTTCTAAGAGGTCACGGGTACCCGTAATTCCCTGCAAGAGAAACAAAATCAACGCAAGGGAATTCAAACCAATATGAATCCGCCGCCACGTGAGCGATCGATCTTGGTAAATCTCTCGCCCAATGGCCACAGAAAAGATCATCAGCATCACAGCCGCTAAGCCAAAGTAAAAGTGGGAAACCCACCACTCGTCATCGCGGCGAAAGACCCCTGGCTGAAAGGCGAGAATGACCACCCCCATCGCGGAGAGGGTGGCAAAAACAGCGCGCCAGACTTTTGATTGAGCGCGATACAGAAGCGCTGTTGCTGCAATGGTGACAATAAACATCAACGCCTCTAGGACAACAGAGAGCGGTTGCAGCGTCTTGTGCTCCGCTTGCATTAAGAAGCCCTGAAACCCAAACACCACTGAATAGGCCAAGGCCACTAATGTGATGCCAATCACGCCCGCAGCCAAGAGATTGCCCAATTTCATGTGTAGATGGCCAACTGTGGCAGGAATTGAGGTAGTTTCTCTGAGGCGCCGCTGCCGCGTTTGCAGTGCAAAAAACGTGGTGATACCAATCACAGGAAAAATAAATGTGCAGGCCAAGATGGGATGCAACAGCAAAATGATGTCTTTGAGGTTGAGAAACATACGGGCTGAGAAAGACAAAGCCAGTTTTAAGGTAGCGTAAGAAATGGAGGGGCGATCGCCACCTAGGGACGCGGTAAATCAAAGAAGAGCAGTTTAGTCAGTAATCCAACGGTAGCCACCAACAGCGTCACTAGAAATCCCCACAGGCGTGCATCTGTGCCTGCCTGGCGTTTGGAAATATCCTGCAAGGTGGACTCTACTGTGTCAATCCGCTGCTCTAGTTTGGCTTCGACGGCATTGATGCGCTGCTCTAGTTTGGCCTCCACGGCATTAATCTGCTGTTCCAGTTTGGCCTCCACAGCATTGATGCGCTGCTCTAGTTTGGCCTCCACGGCATTAATCTGCTGTTCCAGCTTGGCCTCCACAGCATTGATGCGCTGCTCTAGCTTTGCCTCCACAGCATCAATTTTGTCCTCAAGCCTTTGGAACCTCTCGCCACTAGTGACAATGTGAATATCCAGCTTCTTGTCTAGGGCTTGGATAGCATCCAAGATTTGGCTCAATTCAGAACGGGTAATGGATTCAGTCATGATTCCCATCCCTCAGAAACGGACGTGGAGGGATTCGAACCCCCGACCCTCAGAACCGGAATCTGATGCTCTATCCACTGAGCCACACGTCCAGTTTTTTCATCATAGCATTAACCAAGGTAGGCTTGCTGAACCCGTGGATCATTCAGGAGAGCTGCTGCACTACCGCTTAGGGTCACTTGACCCGCCTCCAGCACATAACCGCGATCGCCCAATTGCAAGGCAAGGTGAGCATTTTGCTCAACAAGTAACATCGTCATCCCCTGTTGCCGCAGTTGCGCTAGGATGGCAAAAATTTCCCGCACAAGGTTGGGGGCTAAGCCTAAACTGGGTTCATCAAGGAGCAGTAAGCGAGGACGACTCATCAGGGCACGGGCGATCGCCAGCATTTGTTGCTCACCGCCACTGAGGGTTCCCGCCAGTTGGTGTTGCCGTTCTCGTAGTCTGGGAAAACGCTTGAGTTGCTCTTCAAGGTCTTGGGTAATCTGCGCCTCATCTCGACGGCAGTAGGCACCCAGCAGGAGATTGTCGCGTACAGTTTGGCGGGCGAGAACCTGACGCCCCTCCGGACAATGGGCAATGCCCAGCCTCACTAATTCATGGGGCGATCGCCCGGCGATGGATTGACCCGCAAAGCGAATGGTTCCTTCGCTGGGAACGAGTTTAGAGATGGCACGCAGGAGGGTGGTTTTGCCAGCCCCATTGGCACCCACAAGGGTAATGCACTCTCCGGCTTCAATCCACAAACTCACCTCTCGCAGAGCACAAATGCCACCGTAGTGGACACTCAGGGACTCAACTTCCAAAATGCGCGCAGTCATCCCCTAGGCCGTGGTCTGTGATTCCTCTGGGTTGTGGGAGCCACCCCTCGCCTCTTCCCATTCAGCAATGGCAGCATTTTCGGTTTGGGCAGCCGCACTGGTGACAAGGGCAGTAATTTCCCGAGGGGAGAACCCTTCTTCCAGTAGCTCCCTATAGATGGGATGGAGATTGCGTTGCAGTTCGTTGAAGATGGCGCGGGCGCGATCGGTATAGCGAAAGTTTTGGTCAAATAAGCTGGCCATCTGAGAAATCCAAGAGCACTGCCACTATCCTAAATCCTGGGGGCACACACTTCAAAACTAAGGAAATCACGAATCCATTTGCTTTGAGTGTCGTTTAGAGGAGGTGCTCTTGGAGATAAACCTCAGCCTTTTCTGGCGTTAAAGGGGGGGCAAAAAGATAGCCTTGGCCAAAGGGACACTGAAGTGATCGCAACAGTTGTAGTTGAGTCGTGTTTTCAATGCCCTCGGCAATGCAATCAAGGTGCAGGTTGCGGGCCAGAACCAAAATCGTGTGCACCACCTCTAGGTCTGCTTGGCTGCGATCCATTTGGGAAATGAAGGAGCGGTCAATTTTAATGCCATCCAGAGGAAGATTGCGCAAATAGCTCAGGGAGGAATACCCGGTGCCAAAGTCATCAATGTTAATGCGCACGCCCAGCTCCTTTAGCTTAGCGAGGATCTCGCGAGCAGAGTCTAGGTGCTGCATCAGCACACTTTCAGTGATTTCAATCTTGAGAAACTGCCCCCTCAAGTGACGGTGCTCAAGAGTTTGTTCAATTTCAGCCACAAGGGTGGGCAAAGAAAATTGATTGGCAGAAAGATTAACACTCATTGTCAAGCCCATGGACTGCAGTTTGGGGTACTTTTGCTGCCACTGCCGTAACTGCTCACAGGCATTGCGCAAGACCCAGCGGGAGAGTTCAAAAATCAGCCCCGTTTCTTCGGCAACAGGAATAAAGACCTCAGGGGAAATGAGGGTATCCCCCTTTTGCCAACGGAGCAAGGCCTCAAAGCCCCGCAGGGATTGGCTACGGAGACTGACAATGGGCTGATAGTGTAAAGCAAAGTCACCCCGTTCAATGGCTTGCCGCAGTTCGACTTCTAGGTGCAGGCGATCGCGCACCTGTTGTAGCAGGGTTGGGTTAAAAGTAGCAATGCGATTGTGCCCCTTGGTTTTGGCATGGTACATAGCCATGTTGGCATCCCGCAAGAGTTCTTCACTACTGGTGTAATGGGCACCTCCCATCACAAGGCCAATACTCACAGTGCTGTAGAGGGTGTAGTGATCAATTTCAAAGGGGTGGCTGAGGCGCTCCCGCAGCCCTTGGGCAATAGTTTGCGCCTGTTCTATACCCTGAATGTCGTTGAGCAACACGGCAAATTCATCCCCCCCTAAGCGGGCCACCACGTCTTGAGGACTGACGCAACCACTGAGCCGCTTGGCAAATGCCTGCAGGAACAAATCGCCAATGGAGTATCCTAGACTGTTGTTGAGAGTCTTGAAGTGATCTACATCCAAACAGAGGACAGCGTAGTCGTAGTTGGGGTGCGCTGCAGCATGGCTGAGGGTCGTACGCAAGTGTTCCTCAAAGAGCCAGCGATTGGGTAAATGGGTGAGGTGGTCATGGCGAGCTTGGTAAAGGAGTTGGGCTTCGATGGCTTTGCGCTCTTGAATTTCCCTTTGGGCTTTTTGATAGAGTTCCGCTTGCAGAATGGCGATCGCCAACTGGGTTGAAATTTGCTTAATCAGTTCAATTTCACTGTCTTGCCAGTCGCGGGGATGGACACATTGGTGACAGAGCAGCAACCCCCAAAGCCGCCCTTCCACTACAATGGGGACAACTAAATTGGCCTTGACTTGATAGTGGGCTAGCAGGTCACGATAGCAGGAGTCAACAGCCGCTGTGTCTAAGTTATTCACCACATGAATGCGACCACGCTTGTAGGCGTCAATGTATTGCTCTGTAAAACAGGAATCCCCCACGACATCCCCAAGAGCCGACAACCAAGGGGAAACGACAGCTTCAACCTCCATGATGCCGCGCCAATCATCGAGGAAACGATAAATGAGCACACGATCGCACCCCAAGAGTTGGCGTACCTCCTTGACGGCAGTTTCGAGAATCGTGCTCAGATCAAGGGATTGGTGAATGTGCTGGGTAATTTTCACCAGCAGGCGATCGTATTGGGCTTGGCGGAGCAGTTGTTGTTCTGCTTGGTGGCGATCGATGGCATGGCGGAAACTGCGCGCCAGCACGTTGGGACTAAGTTCTTGCAAACTCAAGTAGTCCTGAGCACCACTGTGCAGGACTTGGGTGGCCAAATCGGGGCGATCGCCAAGATCAATGACCACTAGGGGCAATTGTGGATAACGTTGTTGCAGTGTTTGTACTTCTTTAAGGACGTAATCCCCTTGGGCAATGAGAACCAGCAGATGAGGTTTAGCCTGGGCAACCACACCAGGGGTTAAGTGAGAATATAAACAGGTGTAAACCTGGTAGTAAACATAATCCACCTTTGCAAGATGAGGATACAAAATTTCACCCGATTGGGGGATGTTCTCAAGGATCAATAGGTTGAGCAAAGAACAGTATAAGCCTTGCTCTGAGGTTGTTTGTGGTCTATCCACCAACCCATGGGGATCATGGCTCATCGGGGAGGGGATCGTTGATTTCTGAAGCATTTTTATTCACCAGGGCTTTTACTATCGTGGACTAATAAAGGACTGCGATTTTAGGAGATTATTAATTTTATTTTTTCTTTCTAAGTCCATCATAACGACCAAGGAGGATCGCCGTCGAATTAAAGCAGGTAAGCACCACCAGAGCAAAGATTATTAAAAATAAATATGATTCATAGACTTTTAACCAGGACAAAGCCAATCAAAAATACAGCAAACGAACCGCTAGGCCCTACGACCTGCGGCTCTCTGCTAGACTAGAGGGCAACTACCGCCAACACTAAAAGCGAGCACCAATTCCCATGCGGACTAAAGGATACCCAGCACTAGAGAAGCTCGCCCCCGCATCAATAATCACTGGCCCAATTTGATGTGCCATGGCCACCCCCGCCGCTGTATAGCCACCATACGTCGCAACACCGGCATTAAATGTGGTTTCCCCAGAACGGGCAGGAACAATCGGCATTAGGGCTGCCGCCGAGGCGATTCCTGCAAAAGCCTCACCCCTTAATTGATTAATTTGGGCATCCGTGTAGGCATTGGCTGCCCCTAGAGCCACTGCCCCCATGGCATCCACATAGGCTTTGTTGACAGCATCGGTGCGATCAATCGGTGTGGCCACATTAGTAATACGTCGCTCTGCACCCGGTGCACCTACAGAGACTGTATTTGGCTGATTGGCGACGGAATTTGCCCCGATAGCAACACTGTTGGAACCAGTTGCACTAGCACCTGTGCCAATAGCAACACCGTTGGCCGCTGGTGTAGTAGCACTATATACCAATAGCAATGCTACCTGCCCCCGTAGGAAGTGCACCATTTCCAAGGGCAATGTTGCCGCAAGTTACTGTTGCCCCTGTAATAGAGCAAATACCAGAGGCAAAGAGTTGGTTGATGAGCGCTGACAGCTGACTTCCATTAATTGCATCTGTACTTGTTGGTGAGATGAAGCCAGGGGCAACATGA
>NZ_JBKBHZ010000020.1:0-42991 GCF_046299655.1 Thermosynechococcus sp. | reverse complement strand
ACCGTCGAGCAAATGGAAATCACCGTGCCGAGGAGCATCATCGCCACAACTGAGATCACTGGCCCTTGGCCTAGGCTGAGGATGAGTTCGCGGGGGGCAGCCACCTGAATCACTGTCGCCACTAGGCTACCGAGGACGAGAATTCCCCCCAATTCCCGAAATTCCTGCACCACATTTTCTAGGACTTGGGGCAGACGCTGCTGCCAAGGAATCGTTGCAGTAGGTGGGGCAAGCGTGAGGGTTTCCATGGCAAGGGGTTGGCCGGGCGTTCCCAAGAGGTAGGTGCCCGACTGGAGCAGGGCAGGAACAGCCGTTGTTTGGGGTTGGGGGCGACGCATCACACTGGTTACCGTGGGCTGCAAAAAGGGGGTGAGATCCTTTTGAAAACTAAAGACCCAGCCGATAATGGTGGCGATCGCCAGCGAGAAGAGGACGCGAAAGACGACAATCTCTGGCTGATCGCGAAAGGCTGTCCAAGTTGCCCAAATCACAATCGGGTTAATTGTTGGTGCCGCCAACAAAAAACCAATGGCCACGGATGGCGGCAGTCCCTGAACGAGCAATCGCCGCGCCACGGGCACATTGCCACACTCACACACTGGAAAAAGAAAGCCAATACAACTGCCCACCAGAGCGCCCAAGAGGGGCGATCGCGGTAAGCGACGAATCAGGGCCTGCTCATCTACAAACAGTAGTAATACACTGGAGAGCAAAATGCCCAGCAGCAGAAAAGGCAATGCCTCCACCAGTAGGCTCAAAAAAAGCGTCAAACCGCTTTGCAATTGATTTGCCAATGTCATGGGCTTAAAGTGAGGTTTGGGATACAATCTCCTGCAATTCGAGGGGACTCGGCCGAATATCCGTTTGCCGTGAATCGGTAATCAACCAATCAAGGGCGGCAGCCTTCAAATCAATTGTGGTACCTGTTTTATCAACACAGTAGCGACCAAAGACCAACTTATCCACCAAGCGGACATCGGAGCCAAGGCGAGAGTACTCGAAAATCACGCAGTTATCGACGACCGCCCCACTGCAAATGTGGCAATTGGGGCCAATCATCGTCGGTCCAATAATCGTCGCTCCGTCTTCAATTTTGGTCATGCCGCCAATATACACTGGGCCTTGGATATTGACCCGATCCCAGTTAACTGCCACATTCAGTCCGGTATAAATCCCCGGCAATCGCTCATGGCCGGGAATCGACACGTTTTTAATGGTGCCGTTGAGAACGCCGCGCACTGCCTCCCAATAATCGGGCACTTTACCAATGTCAATCCATTCAAAGTCCATGGCTAGCCCATAGAAGGGAGCACCCATTTCTACGAGCTTGGGAAACAGCTGGCTCCCAATGTCATACTCTTGGTTAGAGGGAATATAGTCGATAATTTCTGGCTCAAAAATATAGATTCCCGTGTTGATATTGTTACTTAGGGCTTCTTCAACACTGGGTTTTTCTTGGAAGGCAATGATGCGATCAGACTCATCGGTGACAACAACACCATAGCTTGAGACACTTTCTTTGGGCACTGTTTTCATGATGACGGTGGCGATCGCTCCCTTTTGGCGGTGCCAAGCCACCGCGGCTGTCAAGTCTAAATCAATCAGGGCATCCCCACACAGCACCACAAATGTGTCATCAAAAAAGGGGTGAAAATCCTGAATCCGTTTAATCCCCCCCGCAGAGCCTAGGGCTTTCCCCACCAGTTCACCATCCTTGATATAACCTTCAAAGGAATAGGCAATATCCACGCCAAAGCGCTGCCCGTCCTGAAAGTAGCTTTCAATCTCATGGGCGAGGTGACTGACGTTGACCATAATTTCAGTGAACCCATGCTGGCGGAGGAGCTCGACGAGAAATTCCATCACGGGCTTCTGCAAAATTGGGATCATTGGCTTAGGAATGGTGTAGGTAATCGGGCGCACCCGTGTCCCTTTTCCAGCCGCCAAGATCATTGCTTTCATATAAGTTTTACCCAAACGAGCGACACCTAAAAGGAAATTTCTGTGGTCATGACCATCCCCCCTAGCTTACCCTAATCAAGGGCATACACTCGCCCATGGTAAAGCAACCGCGTAATGCCTTTGGACTGAAGATAGCTGCGCACTTTCCGCAGCATTTCCCCATCGGGTACTTTGACAATTGTCTTGCGCCATTGCACATCGCTGGCTTTATAAAGGCGTTGATTTTGCTGCGAATAGCGTAAAGCCACAGGGCGGCTATCGAAAATGGGTAGGGTGCTTTGTTTAGCCTCCTCACTGGAGAGGGCACCCAAGCCACGAAAGGCTTCTAGGGGACGAGTGAGCAGTTCCGCGCGCCGATCCACCACTACATAGCAGGGACGGGGCAGCACCGCTTCCGCAAGGGGAATGACCTCCACCGACTGCACCACTTCGACATCGGCAAGATCAGGTAAGGGAACGTCCCCCTCAAGTTCCTCTTCATCCTCGTCTTCCAGATCGTCATCCTCACTATAATCATCCTCATCGAGGACAACGGTCTTTGCCGTCTCTACATCTTCTAGATCCTCTTCCTCTGGCATTTCATTTGTTGGGGCCACGGCCAGTAGGGGGGGCGCTTCCTCTTCCATTTGTTTGATCACACGCCGAATCGTGTTTTCACTAACACTAAATTCCGCTGCCAGAGCTTTGATGGTTTGTCCAGCAGTGTACTGTTGAAAGATACGCTGGCGTTCGCTGTCACTGAGTCGCTTGTAGGTCATGGCTCCAGAATAAGAGGCAGGTGGCAAGATCTATTATCTGGGGTGGGGGTATTAGAATGTTGATTTCGTGCAAAACCCTGTTCAGCAGGCGATCGCCCCTAGCGCAGACGCACAAACCCTGCCTTTTCAATGGCCGCCTGTCCTTGATCGGTCAGCAACAGATCCGCATAGGCTCGACCGGCCTGGGCATCAAGGCTATTGTCCTCCTTCGTAATGACAAACAGGCGGCGGGTAATCGGATAGGTTCCCTCTTGAAACGCACGGTGATTGAGTCGGTTGCGCTCTTGGGGACAGCGTTGGGGGGGAACGTACGGTTCTTGATAGGGAGGGACATATTGATTGTCTTGGCGACCCAAGGGAAGCGGGCGGATACGGCACTGACCCACCACCTCCGGAGCAGAGGCATAGTAAATGCCCCCCAAGGTGGCTGCAACCCGCCGGAGGCCATCGGTGGTATCCCGAACCAAGACCACATTGCGCCCCAAGGGCTGTTTGTCTAAGACTTCTTGAATAAAGTACTCAACGGTGCCCCCATCTTCGGGTCGGCGGGAAAAGGGCGTGATGGTTAAATTCGGTCCGCCCAGCTGCTGCCAATTGGTGACTTTGCCGGTGTAGATCTCCACCAGCTGTTGCACGGTAAGACCAAGAATCTCTAGCCTCGGATGGACGGCGATCGCCAGCCCATCAATAGCCACGGGAATGGCAGTTAATTTAATGCCCTGGGCTGCCGCCTTGGCTACCTCTTCCTCCTTGAGGGGGCGGGAAGATTGCGAGAAAGAGAGCTGCTGATTCAATAACATGCGAATACCGCTGCCCGACCCTGGGGTGCCGGTGGGGGGATCTACATAGCGCAATTGAAAGTTAGGCCAAGCCGCTTGCAATAGCGGATCCACATCACGGCGAATCGGTGCCCAAGTGGTGCTCCCGCCGTAATTAAACACGCCCTTGGGGACGTTCTTCACTTGGGTAAACGTGGATTGATGGAGATCCCCCTTGCCCATTGGGGTACCGTCCTGGATAAGGCGAAACACCAGCACTGCACCACTGCCCAAAAGGCCGAGGGTCACCAGCAGGGAAAGAAGAAGCAGTAAGAGAGAATGACTTTTCCCTTGGGACATATAAAGAATTGCTGTCATTATCTTTTAGCGTAGCCCAAAGCAGCCGCCGTGGAGGGGCTTGGGTCGGCCCCTTAGCGAAGGAGCGGCAATTCCGCCACAATGAGAAAGAAAGGTGTATTTAGTTAGCTATGCGCTACCGTCGCTTTGGTCGTACCCAATTACTGATGCCTGTCTTTTCCTGTGGCGGCATGCGCTATCAGTTTTCATGGCAGGATGTCAGTCCCAGTACGATTCCTGAGGACAATCAACGCAATTTAGAAGCGACGATTCGCCGTGCCGTGGAGCTAGGGATTAACCACATTGAAACGGCTCGGGGCTACGGTACTTCAGAAGTCCAGTTGGGCAAAATTCTGCCTCAGTTGCCTCGGGAAAAACTGATTGTGCAAACCAAAGTGGGTCCGCGACCTACGGCCAAGGAATTTCGGGAAACCTTGGAAACCTCTCTGCGCAATCTGCGACTGGACTACATTGATTTGCTGGGCATCCATGGCATTAACCTTCCTGAGCATCTCGAACAGGTGCTGCGACCGGGGGGGTGCCTAGAGGTGGCGCGGGAATTCCAGTCGGCGGGCAAGATTCGCTTCATTGGTTTTTCTACCCACGGTAGCCTAGAAGTGATTCGCCAGGCGATCGCCAGCGATGTGTTTGACTATGTCAACCTGCACTGGTACTACATCAATCAGCAGAATTGGCCCGCCATCCTCGATGCCCAAGCTCGCGATATGGGGGTTTTTATCATTAGCCCTGCGGATAAGGGAGGGATGCTCTACAAGCCACCCCAACGCCTTGTGGAACTCTGTGCCCCCCTCAGCCCGATGGTCTTCAACGATCTATTTTGCCTTTCCCATCCCCAAGTGCATACCCTGAGTATCGGCGCCGCTCGCCCCAGTGATTTTGATGAACACCTCAAGGTGCTCGATCTGTTGGATCAGGCGGATGAGATTTTACCCCCGATCTTGGCACGGCTGGAGCAGGCCGCCATTGAGCGGTTGGGGGAGGACTGGTACTACACTTGGCATCAAGGACTGCCAGACTATCGTCACACCCCCGCTGAAGTGAATATCCCCACTATTCTCTGGCTGTGGAATTTGGTACAGGCCTACGATTTACTGGACTATGCCCGTATGCGCTATAACTTGCTGGGCAACGGCGGCCACTGGTTTCCGGGAGCCAATGCGGCACAGGTGAAACAGTTGGATTTAGACCCCTGTTTGCAAAACAGCCCTCATCGGCACAAGATTCCCAAAATTTTGCAGGCAGCCCATGACTTGCTGGGGGGGACACCGCAGCAGCGCCTATCGCAATCCTAGGAATGGGGAGTTTCCCCCAATAAGTCGCGGAGAATTCCCCTCGGCGATCGCTCTTGATGCCACCGACAATGAAAGTATCAAGGGTAAGAGGTCAACACTATGGATTTCATCTATCACCTCAGCAATGCCAGCCTTACCCTGCGGGTTGTGCAATTCTTGCATGAATACGCCAAGCTACCAGTTCAGTTTGTAACAGTGATTCATCAAGTCGATGGGTGGGTAATTCGCATCAAAATGAATTCGCCCCTCTCCGAAGAACAAGCAGGGAATTTCCGCGCCTTCTTGAACGAATTGGGATTCCCCTACACGCCGGGGATTTCGCTAAAAATGGCCCTGTGGGCATTGGAAACCGGCCAGTCAATGGTGGATGTGATGCGCCGTTATCAAGTGGCGATCGTTTCCCACGGCTACCCCAACTACGATGACATTGAAGCATTTCGCAAACAGTTCATTCAAGGCTTGGGCTACTGCCCTGAAACCTTGGCCTAGGACGCAATGACGCTTTGGCCTTGCTCCCGGCGATGCTGCAAGATTCGTTCTGCAAGGGGGAGATCGCTGGGAGTCGTTATCTTGAGATTGGTTTCTTCGCCCAAAACAATGTGCACAGCATAGCCCAAGCGTTCAAAGAGGGCAGCATCATCTGTAACTTCCCAACCTTTAGCCACTGCTATTTCATGAGCAATGCGCAGTGGTTCGACATGAAAGCCTTGGGGGGTTTGAGCCGCCCAAAGGGAATCCCGCGCTGGGGTTTGGACAACAACCCCTTCACGATTGACAATTTTAATCGTATCTTTGATAGGTACTGCTGCAATTAGTCCTGCGTAGGTCTCTAGGGATTGGGCACAGCGGTTAATCAGATCGGGAGTGGCAAGGCAGCGGGCACCATCGTGGATCAGCACCTGCTCCGCCGTTTCGGGAAGTGCCTGTAAGCCGTTAAACACGGAGGCTTGGCGGGTTTTACCCCCTTCAATGAGCTGGACGGGCTGTCGTAGGTTCAAGTCCCCAAGCACTGCTTCCCAAATGGGAAAGTCCTCTGGCTGGCCAATCACGCCAATCCATTCAATTGCTTCCGCAGCAGCCACCGCTGCCAAGGTCCATGCCAAAAGGGGTTTACCCAAAAGTTGCAAGCGCAGTTTATTGTGGCTTGCCCCCATGCGTTTGCCCATGCCGGCGGCGGGAATGAGGATATGCATTCATGCCCCTTTCAAGACTGTTTTTATCTTGGCATAGGAAGGCGCTGGGCACTATGGCTCTGTGGGACGGCTGGCCAAATTGATGCGATCGCTGAGTTGTCGCAGCAGGCTGCCCATTGCCGGATCTGTCCTTTGCAGTTCGGCCACTTTGTCACAGCTATACAGGACAGTGGTGTGATCCTTGCCGCCAAACTCTTCACCAATTTTCGGCAGACTCAAGCCCGTGTATTGGCGCATCAGATACATAGCCACTTGGCGTGCCATGCTGATTTCGCGGCGGCGAGAGTTGCCCTTGAGATCGCTGATGGGCACGTTCAGGGCTTCAGAGACTACCTTCAGGATGACTTCTGGTGAGGTTTCAATTTTACGAGTGGTTGGACTCAAGACAGGGGCTATATTTTCCACCGTCATCGGTAACCCCGAAATAGAAATGTAGGCCACCGCTCGAATCAGTGCCCCCTCCAATTCCCGAATATTGGAGGTGTAGCTGGCGGCAATATACTCAATCACCTCCCGCGGCAAGCGAATATTCTCGTACTCTGCTTTTTTCTGGAGGATGGCCATACGGGTTTCCAAGTCGGGGGGTTGAATATCGGCAATCAGCCCCATGGAAAAGCGGGAGCACAGACGCTCTTGGAGGCGGGGAATTTGACTGGGGGGGCGATCGCTGGCCAAGACCACCTGCTTACCGGCCTCGTGCAGAGTATTAAAGGTGTGGAAAAACTCTTCTTGGGTATATTCTTTGCCCTCAATGAATTGAATGTCATCCACCAGCATGATGTCTGCGGCACGATAGTGCTCGCGAAAGCTCTGCATACTGTCCTTGCGGATGGCGGCAATCAAGTCATTCGTAAACTGCTCAGTAGAAACATAGAAAATCTTAGCATTGGGGTCAATTTCCAAGCGATAGTGACCAATTGCCTGCATGAGATGGGTCTTGCCCAAGCCAACCCCGCCACAGAGAAAGAGGGGATTAAACTCTCGCCCCGGCGATTCCGCCACTGCCAAGCAGGCCGCATGGGCCATGCGATTATTCGGGCCAACCACATAGCGGGAAAAGACATACTTAGGATTCAGTTCACTGCCGCGATGGCGAGTGGGCGGGGAGGGTGATTCCACCTCAGCACGACTGGTGGGGCGAATGCTGGTATCGTGCCCTGCCCCTTGGGCGATCGCCAGCTCAATCTCCACCGCCTCGCCGACAATTTCCCGAGCTACATCGGCAATGGTTTTCAAATAGTACTTTTGCAGCCAATTGCGGGCAAAAGGATTGGGGGTGCAAATCCTAAGGGTCTGGCCATCGAAGGACTGCACCGTTGCCGTCTTAATCCAAGTTTCAAACGTTGGGCGACTGAGCAACAGTTGCAACCGCTCTAAAATTTGGCGCCAGAGATCTTCGGCAGAGCTAATCACACAAACCTCGTCCGTAGGATGTGAGCAATCATAGGCAACACAATCAAGACGGCAATAGCCTTGCAGGGCTACCGCTGCCTCACGGGAAGTGATACGATTGTAGATCGCTCTAATGACTGACTAGGGCATGCCCCTTGGGGCAGTGTTTTTTCTGATCAACCATCATAACTGCAACAGCCATGACGCAACGTACACTGGGCGGCACTGTCCGCAAACGTAAACGCACCTCTGGATTCCGCGCCCGCATGCGTACCAAATCAGGTCAGAACGTGATTAAGGCACGGCGGCGTAAAGGACGGGCACGCCTGACCGTCTAGTGTTGCCTCGTCAACATCGCCTGCGCGATCGCCATGATTTTGACCGCATCTATCAGCACAAAACCGCCCACCACGGCAAACTGGCCGTTCTTTGGCTGGCGCCCCAGTCCTCCAAGGCGGCGCCTCGGCTCGGCATTGTGGTCAGCAAAAAGGTGAGTAAGCGAGCCGTCGATCGCAATCGTTTGAAGCGGCAATGGCGACGGGTGATCCGCTCACTCTTACCGCAGATAGCCGCAGGGTGGGATATGATTGTGGTAGTGCGTCAGGCGGCACTGCAAGTCAGTGACGAGGACTGTCGCGCTGAATTGACGCAGTTAATGGCCAAAGCAGGGGTACTGACGATGCCGGGAATTTCCGAAGATGTCTATTTTGAAGGCGGTCCCCATTGGGGTGACTTAGTGATCAACTTGCTGTTGGGGCTAACGGTGATCTGTCTGCCCCTGACAGTCGGTGCCATTGTCCGTGCCTTGTGGCTGCGCTACCGCATTACAAATCGGCGAATTACGGTGATTGGCGGCTGGATGGGGCGCGATCGCTCCGATGTCATTTATAGCGAAATCACCAAAGTTGTTACTGTGCCTCGCGGCTGGGGCGCCTACGGCGATATGGTCGTCACTCTCAAAGATGGTAGCCGCCTCGAAATGCGCGCTGTCCCCCGCTTCCGTGAAATTTACGACTACATCTCTGCCAAACTCAGTCCAGCGGCCAAAAGTGTTAGTGGCGCGATTGGTTCTTAAGACCTAAGATAGTTCTGTTCACTGTTCACCCCTAATTGCAGGATTCCATGGATTTTGGTATCGGTTTCCTCTCCAACAATGTCATGCTGCCAATCCTTGACTTTTTTTATGGGATTGTGCCCAGCTATGGCCTTGCGATTGTAGCGCTGACACTAGTGGTGCGCTTTGCCGTCTATCCCCTCAGTGCGGGATCCATTCGCAATATGCGGCGCATGAAAGTCGTGCAGCCGATCATGCAAAAACGGATGCAGGAAATCCAACAGAAATATAAGGACAATCCTGCGGAACAGCAAAAGGCAATGGCAGAGGTGTATAAGGAGTTTGGCAATCCCTTGGCGGGGTGTTTCCCCCTGCTGTTGCAGTTGCCGATCCTCTTTGCCCTTTTTGCCACCCTGCGCGGATCGCCCTTTGCTGATGTCAATTACCAACTCAACTTGCAAATTGTTCCCGCCGATCAGACCGTCTTAGCCCAGCCCTTTGCCACCAAGCCGCAAAATATCTATGTTGATGAGGGAATTCACTTCCCTATTCAAGCCGTGGTGCCTACGGGTACCAAGATTCCTGTGGGTCAAACGGTGGATCTGCAGTTTCAAACCAAAGAGGGTAAGCCCTTCAGTGAACTGGCGCCTGCCTATCCCAATAGTCACCTCCAACCCAAGTGGCAAATTATTCGTGGTCAAGAGCGGGCAACGATTGACAGTGAAGGGCATCTGCACGCCCTACAACCCGGTGATGTAACGGTTCAGGGAACGATTCCGGGAATTGCCGCGGATAAGGGCTTTCTCTTTATTTCTGCCCTTGGCCACGTGGGTGCCATTGATCAAGGGGAACTATTCATCACGCTGCCCGATGGTACGCGCCAGTTTAACTGGGGTGCGATCCATTGGGATATCCTGATCATGATCCTTGGCTTTGGCGTCAGTCTCTACGTTAACCAGTTACTCTCTGGCCAAGGCAGCAGTAATAACCCCCAGCAGCAAACCGTGAATCAACTGACCCCGATTATCTTCTCTGGAATGTTCCTCTTTTTCCCGCTGCCGGCAGGGGTGCTGCTCTACATGCTAATAGCCAACATCTTCCAGACCGTGCAAACCTTTATCCTCCAGCAGGAGCCACTGCCAGAGAACCTGCAAAAACTGGTGGAGGAACAGGAACGGGCTGAAGCCCTCAAGAATCGAGCGGCGCTTCCCTTTGAGGGTAAGGGTGCCAAAAGTACCAAAGCCACGAAGGCCAAGCGTCATCCATCAAGTTGAGGGGAGGCATGACTGCTGATCCAATTGCTGCGGGGTGTGCGTGGCTAGAACAAGCGCTTGCTTTGGCCGGCTTTAAGACAACTGTTGCCATGGTGGAGTCCCCATTGGCGGGTGTGGTACCAGGGTATTGGCTGGAAATTGATCGCCGGTTGCTGAGTACTGCCCAAATTGAGGCACTGCTGGCCAACAATGCCCAAGCCCTTGATGCACTGCAATATTTGCTCAATGCCACGTTGAATTTGGGGCGATCGCGGGAGCAGCAAACGGCTTTTACCTTGGAGTTGGCCGGCTACCGCCGTGCCCGCTATCGTCAATTGCAGGAGATTGCCCATCGGGTGGCGACCCAAGTCCTCGACACGGCTAAGCCTGTTGAAATTCGCTCCCTGTCAGCAGCAGAGCGGCGTGTTGTGCACCACTTGATCAAGGCGGAAAGCGATCGCCTTGAAACCTTTAGCTATGGCGAGGAACCCGATCGCCGCTTGGTGGTGCAGTTAAGCCAAGGGACTGAGGCGGAGGTGGCGGCTGATGCGCTGGAGCAGGTATAGACCCAAAACTGAGTTACCACTGCTGTCGAGGGGGGGACTGTAGCAGGCGATCGCCCCCTGTCGCGGCACAACGGCCAAGATTACGCCGCTGACACCGGATTTCATGGGTAGGCCAATTTCGAGAGCATAGCGGGGGGAGTCCTCGTAGAGGCCACAGGTGAGCATGAGCACATTCACCTGCTGACGATGGCGATCGCTGACCTTGGCATGGGGCAACGCTAAAAGCAAGCCCAAGCGCGCCACTTCCTCAATGGTTCCTTGAAAACAGCACACCTGATTGTAGATCTCAAGGGCAACAGCCGCATCAGCAATGCGTCCAGCCTCCACTAAAAAGTGGGCAAGGGTGCGATTTTGCCAATTGGGATGGCGATGAACCGCCCCTAGAACCTCCTGATCGACTTGTAACTGCGTACCCGCACACTCATTGAGCCAAGTTTGAAAGACCGCGACACCGCCAACATGAGCCAACTGGCTAGCAAGGGCGATCGCCCCACTATTAATCATCGGATTGCGTGGCCACCCCTGATCAAGGGTGAGTTGCAACACAGAGTTATAGGGGTAATCCGAGGGGCGCTGCCCTACCCATGTCCACACCTGCTCTTGCCATAGCGTCAAGGCGTACAGCAGTAAAAAGGGCTTAATCGCGCTCATCAACGGAAAGTGCAGACTAGAACACCCTAGGGTAAACTGTTGCTCCGGCGTTGCCACTGCAAAGGCAAAGGCCTCAGACTCCGCCCTCGGTAGCCGCTGCAGCGGTTCCCCCTTAGGAATCTCTCTTGCAGCCGCCTCAAGCCATTCTTGGATGAGGGCAGGGTGGAGTTGTCCTAACATTACTGCGCCTAAGGGTTGGCATCAAGGGAGAGTTGCTCACTACTGGTCACCCGTCGCCGCCGCCGCCGACCTGCAGGCACAGAGGCCTCTAGGGTGGATGTTTCTCCGCCGGCTTCAGTCTCGGTCGTGACTTCTGGCTCCTTGGTCTTGAGCAGCGCGGTGGCAGGAATCGGCTCCACGTTAATCGTGCTAACCACTGGGGAGGGCGGCTCCTCACTGCTCTCTGGGACCTCCTCAGCCAGTCCCTCACTGACCGGTCGCGCCGTTTTCTGGGGCAGGGGTAGGGGATCTTGACCGGGGCGTGCCACCATCACAATCGTCCCCCGAGGATTTTTCACCTCTTCAGGGTACAGCACAAGGGGGGAAATTCCCATTTCCGCATAGACCGCCTGCTCTTGATCCGTCATTGTTACCGTAATTACCTCCGCTGGTTCAGGTCGGTTCGGACGGGCAGGGCGCGGGGGACGACTCTCCCCTTTGACCACGGGGGGGGGTGCTGTTTCTGGGGGCGTGGGAATCACCTTGCGGCCATTGCCATTTTCGGTCGTACGGCGCGGACTACGAGGCGCTGAAGGACGGGAGGAACGCGGACGAATTCCCCCCACTGCTTGATAGTCAGGGTGGTTAATGAGTTGAGTTTCTAGGCTGCTAGGGGCAAGCCCATTGGGTTCACTGCGGGGTTCTAAACTACGGCGTGGCTCCGGTGGACGCGGCATGGGCGATCGCTCGACAATTTCGCCGGGGCTATCCTCCGGCTCACCCGGTAAGTGCACCAAGTGACCCAAGCCACCGCAAGCACTACAGGGACGGCTAAAGAGTTCATAGATATTTTGCCCTTGGCGTTTGCGGGTCAGCTCCACCAGTCCCAGTTCTGAGAGTTGAGCAATCTGGGGGCGAGCCTTATCGGCACGCAGGGCTTTACTAAAGTGCTCCAGCAGTTGCAACTGATCGCGGCGGGAATCCATGTCAATAAAATCCACAATGATCACGCCCGCAATATTGCGCAGCCGCAACTGACGCGCAATTTCTGTCGCCGCTTCGCAGTTTGTCCACAGCACCGTTTCCCGCGAGGTGGCTGAACTGGTGAAGGAGCCGGAGTTAACATCAATGACCGTCAGAGCCTCTGTGGGTTGAATGATGATGTAGCCGCCGGAGGGCAAATCCACACGGGGCTTAAGGGCTTCACGGATGGCGGCATTCACCCGGAAGTAATCCAAGATGGGAATCGGTTCTTGGTGATAGTCAATGAGAACCCCCACGGGCTTATTAACATTCCAGTTTTTCAGGTGCTGTTTGACCCGTTTGACGCCTTCTGGGGTATCCACGACAATGCGGTTGACATCACTGCTATAGACATCCCGCAGCACTTTTTGGATAAAGTCATCATCGCGCCCCAGAAGCTGGGGAGGACGGCTGCAGGCGGCCTGCTGTTGAATGGTTTCCCACTGCCGTTGCAGGAGTTCCAGATCCTCAAGAATCGCCTCTTCGGAGACCCCCTCGGCCTCTGTGCGCACCAGTAGTCCCATGCCAGGAGGCTTGACCAAAATGCCCAAGGCACGTAGGCGATGCCGTTCCGCTTCGTTGGTAATCCGTCGCGATAGATTCACCCCTCGACCATAGGGCATCAGCACGAGATAACGCCCAGGCAAGGAAATATTTCCCGTCAGCCGTGGCCCCTTGGTGCCTGTGGGTTCCTTCATCACCTGAACCAGCACTTTTTGCTGCGGTGCGAGCAATTCCGTAATTGCCCCAGCAGTTCGCTTCAAACGCAATGGACCCAAGTCACTGACGTGGATAAAGCCATTGCGGGAGGCATCCCCCAAGTTGACAAAGGCAGCATCAATGCCGGGTAGGACATTTTCCACCACGCCAAGGTAGATGTCCCCCACTTGATGGGTTCCTGTGGCCACAATTAATTCTTGAATTTGATCTTCGGCAAAGACCGCCGCTAGCCGATGTTCCTCGGCAATAATGATTTGCTTAGGCATTCATTATCCTTAGAATTTCTTAACAGAATAAACGTCAGCATGAACTAGCTAAAGGTATCTAGCCCTGTATCCAGCCGCTCTTGCCCCTCTAAGGGACAGATGCAAGTTTGGCTTTAAGATGGTTGGGAAAAGGGATTCTGTAGAGGTGGCTTGGCATTGGAATGCAAAATGCAACTGTGGTGATACCTAAAAGGCTCTGCACGACTTGCAGAAGGAAAAGATGTCACCCCATGCCAGCCCTAATTAGAATCTATGCCTAACCTTGGATTTCTTGGGCGATGGAGGTTAAGCAAAAGGAGTTGCTTCTACAGTACTTTAATGATTGCTGACCATATGTATCGCTGTCAAGATTGGCTAGGGGATTTTGCAAAAATTTTCACCGTCGCTGCTCATCCGCCTTTAATTAAGAACCTCAGGAAGATAGTGTGCCACTTCGCAAACCTGATAGGACACTTTAGCGATCGCCTACAAAGCTGCTACAACTATAAATATTGATTAAGCTTCTTGGCTAAAAAATTAGCCACATTGAGGAGAATTGCCCATGGGAGTCCACATCAAGCAGGCAGTGGAAGTTGCGACTTATATCATCTCACAACGCCTACAGGGCAAAAAGCGCTTTCCCCTCACCTTGATGCTTGAGCCTCTCTTTCGCTGTAATCTGGCCTGTTCGGGCTGCGGTAAAATTCAGCATCCCCTTGAAGTCCTGCGCAAATATCTCACCCCGGAGGAATGCTTCCGCGCTGTTGAAGAATGTGGGGCGCCGATTGTCGCTATTCCCGGCGGAGAACCGCTGCTGCACCCGCAAATTGATGAAATCGTCAATGGCCTAGTGGCACGGCGCAAGTTTGTCTATCTGTGTACCAATGGAATTCTCTTGGAGGAAAATCTTCACAAGTTCAAGCCCTCCCCCTACTTTAGCTTTAGCGTTCACCTCGATGGTCTGCGAGACTGGCACGACAAATGTGTGAACCGCAAGGGGGTCTTTGACACGGCTGTGAAAGCCATTAAAGCAGCTAAAGCCAAGGGCTTCCGTGTCACCACCAACACGACAATCTTTGAAGGCGCAGACCCCAAGGAAATGCAGGAATTCTTTGACTTTGTCAGTTCCCTAGGGGTGGATGGCATGATGATTTCGCCGGGCTATGCCTATGAGTGGGCGCCGGATCAGGAGCACTTCCTCAAGCGGGAGCAAACCCGCGCCCTCTTTCGGGAAATCCTCGCCCCCTACCGTGCGGGTCAAAAGAAGTGGAACTTTAACCACAATCCCCTGTTCCTAGATTTCCTTGTGGGGGAGAAGGACTATGAGTGTACCCCTTGGGGGATGCCTAGCTATAGCGTCTTAGGTTGGCAGAAGCCCTGCTATTTGCTCAATGAGGGGCATTACAAAACCTGGCAGGAACTAATTGAAAACACTGACTGGGAGAAGTACGGCCACAAGAGTGGCAATCCCAAATGCCGTGACTGCATGGTGCACTGTGGCTATGAGGCGACGGCGGCAATGGATGCCTTTCGGCCTGTCAATATGGTTAAGGCGGCAAGCAGTCTCTTTTAGCGGGGGCGCATGAGTTGCCACCGCTGTTCTGCAGTTTCTACGGCGGCCTTGGGGGTTGATTTGCCAAGGAGAACACTTTCGATCGCTCGCCCGAGGGCTTGCGAAAAACGGGCATAGCCCCGAAAGTTGGGGCGCGCCTTGGCGGTGGCCATCTGATCCAAAAAGACACGGAGGGCCGGCTGCTGTGCTACAAAGACCTGATAGCGATCGTTGGCACGCACCCGTTCATTCACCGGCAGATACCCTGTGCCCAAGGCCCATGCTGTTTGGAATTCTTCACTGAGGACATAGTCCAAAAATTCCAGAGCCGCCTGCTCCCGCTGCGGCGTTGAGCGAAAGACAAAGAGGTTTTCACCGCCTAGGGCAGTGGCAGGGGTCTGGAGGGCAGGCATGGGCAAAACCCCAAAATCTATCCCCGACTGCTGGAGTTGCGCCAATGTCCAAGGCCCTGTGATCTGCATGGCCACTTCACCACGGATAAATTGATCCAATTCATAGCCCCGTTCAGGAGCAGAGAGCACAGCTAAGCCCTCCTGTCGCAGGCGTTGCCAAAAGTCAAGGGTAGCGATCGCGGGCGGGGTGTCAATGTGGGCGGTTTCTGGTGTGTTGCCGAGACGACCACCGGCGCTCCAAAAGAAGGGCAACCAAGTAAAGACAGCAAATTCCCCTTGGCCAAGGGCAAGGAGCAGGGGGGTGATGCCCTGTGCTTTTAGGGTTTGGCTGACTTGCTCTAACTCCCCCCAGGTGGTGGGCAGTGTTTTAATGCCAGCCGCCGCAAATAAACTAGGACGGTAAAAAATTCCAAGGTTGTTGGTGGCAAAGGGAATTGACCAGTAATGGTCGCCGTAGCGCATTGTGGGTATCAGGGCAGGACTGACTTGCTCGCGGTAGGGAGAGGCTTGCCACCAGTCATCGAGGGGACGCAGGGCACCTAGATCAACAAATTGACCCGTAATCGTGGGATTATACCACAGCAGATCCGGTGCGGCATTGCCCACCACTGCGGCCAGAATTTTCGGCAACTGCTGATCAGGTTGGCCGATGTAGAGGGCTTGGACATGAATCTGGGGATGGCGAGCATTGAAGCGATCCACGAGGCGCTGCAGAACAAGGCGGTTGGGAGGTGGGTTGACCCCATGCCAGAAGATCAGTTCAATGGGCTGCTCGGATTGGGTTGCCGTTGTACAGCCGATGAGCAGCAGGGCTAAGAAACCCAGCAGCACGAACCAGCAGCGTCTATTGCAGACGATCAAGGGCGCGGTATTGGATGGCTTCGGCCACATGGGCAGCACTAATCGTTTCACAGTCGGCCAAATCAGCAATCGTGCGGGCTACTTTTAGAATACGGTCTGTAGCGCGTGCCGATAGCCCCAGCTTGGCGATCGCCTCCTCGAGGAGCTTTGTTGAAGCGTCATCAAGACGACACCACTGGCGCAGATGGCGGCTTTGCATTTGGGCGTTGCAGTGAAGACTGGGTTCTTCGGCAAACCGCCGCTGGGCTCGCGATCGCGCCGCTAAGACCCGTTGCCGTACTGTGGCTGAATCTTCTCCTAGGGTTTGGCGGGTCATTTCCTCGGGCTTGAGGCGGCTGACACTCACTTGCAGATCAATGCGATCCAACAGGGGGCCAGAGAGCTTTGCCCAATACTGTTCTCGCTGGCGCGGCGAGCAGGTACAGGGTTGCACCGGATCGCCATAGTAACCACAGGGGCAGGGATTGGTGCTCGCCACGAGGGTAAATTGCGCCGGGAACACCACCGATTGGCGGGTGCGGGCAATGGTGACTTGACCATCCTCAAGGGGCTGCCGCAAAAACTCCAACACATCCCGCTTAAATTCCGTCAATTCATCGAGGAAGAGCACCCCGCGATGGGCAAGGGAGATTTCGCCGGGACGTGGATAACTGCCGCCCCCCACAAGGGCAGGCCCAGAGGCAGAGTGGTGAGGACTCCGAAAGGGAGGCTCTTGGATCAATTGCCCCCGCTCTTTGAGCAAGCCAGCCACGGAGTGAATTTTGGTCACTTCCAGCGCTTCTTCAAACGTCAAGGGCGGCAAGATGGTCGGTAACCGCCGCGCCAACATCGTTTTACCACTGCCCGGTGGCCCGACAAAGATGAGATTGTGCCCGCCCGCCGCCGCAATTTCTAGGGCACGCCGCGCTTGGTACTGCCCCTTAACGTCCTTGAGGTCGAGGCTAAAACGGGGAGAGGGTGGGGCAGGAGAACTGAGGGAATTGGCTGCCGGCGATCGCGAGCTGGGGTCATTCAAAAAAGTCACTACCTCGGCAAGGGTGTGGCAACCATAGACCTTTAGGCCCCGTACCACCGCTGCTTCCGTCACATTGGCCATGGGCACCACGAGACCAGTCATTCCTTGGGCTTTGGCCGCTATGGCGATCGCCAGTACCCCTGCCACCGGTTGCAAGGTGCCATCGAGGGACACTTCGCCGAGAAAAAGATGGTCACCCAGTAAATCCGTTGCAACCTGTCCTGAAGCAGCGAGAATTCCCACGCTGATAGGAAGATCAAAACTTGGGCCTTCTTTGCGTAAATCGGCGGGGGTGAGATTCACCACAATGCGCCGCAGCGGGAAGTTAAAACCCGCATTGCGAATCGCCGCCTTAACGCGCTCCCGTGCCTCTTGCACACCCGCATCGGGCAAACCGACCACGACAATCCCCGGTAAGCCGCCGGAAACATCCACTTCGACCCCGACGGGAATCGCATCAATTCCTAGAACCGCAGCAGTCCAAACCCGTGCCAGCATAGCCTCAAGATCAGAAAGAGCACCGACGACTGGCCGCGTTTCGTCTCGGTGCCCTTAACTGGTTCGCTCCTCACACACTTAACGACCTTAGCAGATGTATCGCTCATTTGTCACTATTGCATAGGAATTTTCATGAAGTTTATTTGCAAAACCCTAATTTCTGTGTCCAGTCTTAGCGCAGGCTCCCTAGGGTATGCCGCCAAGCCAACTCTTTGCGGATAATTTCGAGCGATCGCTGCTCAGTGCCACTGAAGAGGGGCGTAATTGTTTCCAGAATTTGCGCCAACAGCGGTGCTGCATAGTTCCCCGTTGAGCGTAACAAATGGGCATAGTAACGAAACTGGGCTTGACCTTGGGCATTGCGATGAAAGGCGAGTACCTCAGTGGTTGTCAATTGCCACACAGGCGTATTCACAGGCACCACAAGGGTGGGCATCCCCTGCTGGCCGTAGGTCTGACCCTCCGCAGCCACTAAATGACCAATAAGGGCAATCCAGAGCAGTGTGCGGGTTTCACTGACTAAATCGGGACTGAGAAAGGTGTCAGCACTAGTGGTGAGGCGAGGGCTGATCTGATGGAACTGGGGATTCAACAGTTGAGAGTTGTAAATGACGCCGACTGCCCAGTGGCGCTGCTCATCCTCTAGTTTGACAAAACGACCAAAGCCATAGTCTTCTGGGGCGGGGGGGTGGGGCACATCCAAGCGATCCACTAGTTGCGCCACATAATCGCAGTGGGAGTTGGACTTGACGATGTGTCCGAGGTAAATAGCCCGCTCACTCATGGCTGGCAGCTAAGACGTGCTGTTGAATCTCAATGAGTTCTTGAATCCCTTGGCTGGCGACATCCAGAAGGCGATCCAAGGTTGGCCGATCAAAGGAACCTATCTCTGCTGTGCCTTGAACCTCAATGAATTGACCATTGGCGGTCATCACCACATTGAAGTCTACACTGGCAGTGACATCCTCAGCGTAGCTCAAATCCAAATAGGGTTCGCCGTCAATCAACCCCACGGAGACTGCTGCCACTTGATGACACAGGGGAGATTCACTGAGTACCCCTTGCTGAAGTAAGGTACTGACGGCATCCACAAGGGCAATGTAGCCTCCCGTAATTGCCAGCGATCGCGTGCCCGCATCAGCTTGGAGCACATCGGCATCCACAATCAGTGTGCGCTCCCCCAGTAGAGACAAATCCAAGGCCGAACGTAAACTGCGACCAATGAGACGCTGGATTTCTTGGGTGCGTCCAGAGAGTTTGAGAAATTCTCGCTCTTGCCGTGGCCGCGTGGCACTGGGCAGCATACGGTACTCGGCGGTGAGCCAGCCTTGGCCTGTGCCTTCTAAAAACTTGGGTACCCCTTCCTGGAGACTGACGGTGCACAGCACTTGGGTTTGCCCTGCTTGAGCGAGGACTGATCCTAAGGCAAATTGGGTGAAATGCCGCTGAAACCGGTGCGATCGCAATTCCTGTGGTTGACGGCCATCGGGTCGCTGCCACCCCATGCTTCATCCCCTCTCAATCACCTTCCCTATTAGAGCTTATTTTCTGGAGCCATCGCGAGCGATCGCTTGAGGATCGAGGATAATGTAATCATTGTTACACGATATAGTCTTTCACCAGTGCTAAATAAAAATTAGCCCATTGCCATAGAGAAGGAGTTTGACATTGAAAAAGGTAGAAGCCATTATTCGTCCCTTCAAACTGGATGAAGTCAAGATCGCCCTTGTCAATGCGGGTATTGTCGGGATGACGGTCTCCGAAGTACGCGGCTTTGGGCGGCAAAAGGGGCAAACGGAACGGTACCGTGGTTCCGAGTACACGGTGGAATTTTTACAAAAGTTAAAAGTTGAGATTGTTGTCGAAGACGATCAAGTGGACATGGTCGTGGCCAAAATTATTGAAGCGGCTCGCACCGGCGAAATTGGCGACGGTAAGATCTTTGTCACCCCTGTGGAGCAGGTCATTCGCATCCGTACAAGCGAAAAAGATCACGAGGCTGTCTAGGGGCGGATGCCGAAGATCTCTGGCCACACCCAGCTTCTGGGGGTGATTGGCGACCCGATTGCGCATACCCTCTCACCGGCAATGCACAATGCCGCGCTGGAGCATTTGGGGCTGAACTATGTCTATGTGCCCTTTTGGGTCAAACCACCGCAGTTGGAGCGGGCGATCGCTGGCCTAGAGGCTCTGAACGTTGTTGGCTTTAATGTCACCCTTCCCCACAAGGAAACCATCCTTCCCTATTTGGCAGATGTCAGCGACCTTGCGCAGCAAGTGGGGGCGGTCAACACCGTCTATCGCAGTGAAAAGGGATGGGTGGGAACCAATACCGATGTGCATGGTTTCCTAGCACCGCTGCGGCAACAATCCTACCCTTGGTCAGAGATTGCCGTGTTAGTCTTGGGTTATGGAGGTGCCGCGCGCGCCGTGGTCACGGCCTGTTATGACTTGGGCTGTCGGCAGATCTATATCAGTGGTCGCCAAGCAGAACGGTTAGAGGTCTTTGTGGCCAGTTGGCCCCAGATGACCCTTTATCCCCTCCCATGGCCAGAGCGTGCCACGTGCTTGGAGAAAGTTAGTCTTGTGGTCAATACCACCCCCATTGGCATGAGTCCCCAGACTGGCGCCACCCCCCTCACCGCCGAGGATTTGGCAAAATTGCCCACCTCCGCCGTTGTCTATGACCTCATCTACAAACCTCGTCCTACCCTTCTTTTGCAATTAGCGATGGCACGGGGACTGCAAACCTTCGACGGCCTTGCTATGCTTCTGCATCAGGGAGCCGCAGCCTTGGAATACTGGATTGGCCAACCTGCACCCACGGCCATCATGGCCACTGCCCTTGAAGCTGCCCTAGCGGTGGAGAAATAACATGGCACCTTGGCTGTCAGAACTGAGGTGGTTATCAGTGGTTTTGCTTGTGTCGCTGCTCATGTCCCTAGGGATTAAATTTGCGGCGCCCCTCCATCCCTTGCCGCCAACTTTCGGTGTAATTGCCTTATTGCTCCTTCTACCAGCAGCCTTGATGGCGATTGTTTTACTGACCCTCAACCAAAGCGATAGCCAAACCCCCGCACCGTAAGAATGTACTGGGGATGGCTAGGGTCGGTTTCAATTTTCTCCCGCAACCAGCGGATGTGGACATCAACGGTTTTGCTATCGCCAATAAAGTCATGCCCCCACACTTGATCCAGTAACTGCTCCCGTGGCCAAACACGGCGGGGGTGGCGCATAAACAGCTCAAGCAGTTTGTATTCTTTGGGGGAGAGATTGATTTCCTCGCCCCGCAGCGTTACGCGGCATTCTTGGGGATAGAGGCAGAGATCGCGAAAGCGCAGAACCGTTGGCACCGTGGCCTGTTGAATTTGCGTCCGCCGCAATAGGGCACGACAGCGCGCCAGCATCTCTCGCATGCCAAAGGGCTTCGCCAAGTAGTCATCGGCACCGATTTCAAGACCAACCACTCGATCAATTTCACTCCCTTTGGCACTGATCATGAGAATGGGAACTGTGCACCCTTCATGGCGAATTAAGCGGCACAGGTCTAATCCGTTGATGCCCGGTAGCATGACATCCAAGATGATTAAATGCACCTCTGCATTTTCAGGATTAGGATCCATCAGGAGATAGGTATTAATGAGATTGAGCGCCTCATAACCATCGCTGGCCACAAGGGTATGGTAGCCTTCCTCCTGCAAAGCAAGGACAAGGGTTTCCCGAATCAGCTCTTCATCTTCAACCACTAAGATGTTGGCAAGGGCAGGGGGTGTGGCAAAAGGAGCCTTGGCGGGTTCGGCGAGGGTATCAATAGAAAGCATAAAAAACCTGCATAGCGCCCTGTTGGCTTCATTCTATCACTGCGGTTCCTTACGCCTATTGGTTCTTAAAGTTCATCGGGCCTGTGTATTGGCTTAAGCGACTGAGTTCACTCAGCGATCGCGTACCAGTGTAGAGCTGATTATTGATTTCCCAAGTGGGATAGCCCTGAATTCCCTTAGCACGGCAGCGTTCCACCTGCGGATTGGCACCATTGGGGTCACATTCGACATAGTTAAGTTCCCGTGTTGCCTGCTTACCAAAGAGTTCCTTTTGATCATGGCAGTGGCCACACCAGTAGGCACCATACATAACTGCCCCTACTTTGGTCAAATGCCGCGCCAGAGCCATTTCTGCAGGACCTGAAGTGTTGGTAATGGGAATGCCGGGGCCGTCGGGATTAGCCATGCGGGCGTTGTAGATGCCAAAGACTCCCACAAGGGTAATCACAGCAACAATGATGCCGTTGAAAAAGAGTTGACCGCGATCGCTCCACTCACGACCAATAATCGTCAAGATCAAAAATGTAAAGCTAAAGATGGCCGAGGCAATGCAATAGGGACAAGTGGCCTTAATCTCTGTAACCAAGATATACATTAGATAACTGCTGAAGCTGGCCATGGCCGTTGCCCCCAGAAAGAGCAAAAGCCAAGTGGTGTTTTCAGCATTGCGGCGGAGTTCTTTTTGCTGCGACTGGTTCAACAACAGGGGCAGAGCCGCCAACGACAACATCCCCGTATAGGCAACAAACCCAATGAGGGAGAGGGGAATGCCAAACACGGTTGCCCAAGGGCTATTGAGGACAATATCACAGCCAGCGGTGGGACAAGAGACCTCTTGGTTAGTCAACTTAGCGATCGTCAGGTAGGCAGTCACTGCCATCCCAGCAAGGGCAACCCCGCTCATCAACCAGCGTGACCAACGATGAATCCAAGGAGTGGAGCGTCGTCGAACCATAGGTGAGCCTCCGCATTGAATCACTTTCAATCATACCGATTGCCAGACAGCACCGCTTGGGCATTGCGGCGCCATTGGGCGGGTTTGATTCGCCGTAGGGCAGAACCACGGGTGAGTTCATCCCATGCTTCATCACTGAGGGTGGCCAGTTCCTCGGGGGAAGTATTCAAGAGGGGCGATCGCGGGGCAAAGTCGGCCACATCCGTGGGTTGAGCAAAGCGCTGATTCCAAGGGCACACCTCTTGGCAGATGTCACAGCCGGCAACCCAGCCTTCTAAGTGAGCAGCAATGGCGGGGGGGAGTTCGGGGGCACGGTTTTCGATCGTGTGATAGGCAATGCAGCGGTTGGCATCCACCACATAGGGTTCAACAATGGCGCCAGTGGGACAGGCGACCAAGCAACGGGTACAGGTGCCGCAATGATTGGTGTGGGGGCGATCGCCCGTCAACTCCAACGTGGTGATTAACTCTCCTAAGAGAATCCACGAGCCATACTGCCGCGAAATGACATTACTGTGCTTGCCAATCCAACCAATCCCCGCTTGCTCTGCCCAAACTTTATCCTGCACAGGGCCTGTATCCACATACCAGCGATAGGTCATATCTGGCACCTGCGATTGAAGCCATTGCCCCAAGGCTTGCAAGCGTTTTCCCAAGACGCGATGGTAGTCTCGTCCCCAAGCATAGCGGGCAATTTTCGCCTTCGGGGGCGGCTGGGGATCGGGCTGGTAGTAATTGAGGGCAACGGAAATCACCGATTGCGCTCCCGGCAGCACGGCTTGAATCTCTTGGCGGCGAGGGTTGGCCATCCACGCCATCTCTCCTTGGAAGCCTTGGGCTAACCAGCGTTGGAGGGCGGCAACGCCAGAGGGGTGGTCAGGGGTATAGGTGCGCAAATCCACAATCCCCACCCGATGGAACCCCAACTGATGGGCAAATGCCTTAATTGCAGCAGCAGTGACCATAGATAAATCATATCTTGCGCCTGTGAAAAGGGCGGTAGGATCCGGATGCACTATTTGTCGAAGGGGTAGGAAAGAGAGATGTCAGAGCCGCCGCTGGTTGCCATTGTCATGGGCAGTGATTCCGATTTGCCGACTATGCAGGGGGCGATCGCCCTCTGTGAACGCTTTGGCATTCGCCACGAAGTAGCCATCCTCTCAGCTCACCGCACTCCCCTTGCCATGGTGGAGTTTGCCCAAAATGCCCATCAGCGGGGTCTGAAAGTCATTATTGCTGGTGCTGGGGGAGCCGCCCACTTACCCGGCATGATTGCATCGCTAACACCTCTACCCGTGATTGGCGTACCCGTACCGAGCCGACACTTACAGGGGCTGGACTCCCTCTACTCAATTGTGCAGATGCCGGCTGGGATTCCTGTGGCGACGGTCGCTATTGGCAATGCCCAAAATGCAGGCCTGTTGGCCGTCCAACTATTGGCCAGTCATAATCCAGAACTGCTAGAGCAAGTCATTGCCTATCGTCAAGAGTTGGCCGCGACGGTGACCGCCAAGAATCAAAAACTGCAAACCCTAGGGGTTAGTGCTTATCTGCAACAGCAGTGATCGCTGATTCAGGTTGTAGGGAAGAACCCGATAGCCTTGCCTTTTGCAGATCATGTCGAAAGAAGGGAAGAATACGGCGACATTGATCAACAAAACTCACTAACCATGTTTCCAACTGCTGCTGTTGGGTTGGGTTCACAACAGTTTTCCCAGCCGCTAAAGACCCGTGATAGGTGATGTAGCCATCATCGGTAACCACAAAATCAGCAAACCAACTCGTCGAAGGGCGGGAGGCTCGCCAATAATTCGCGACGATGACTTTGCCAAGGTATTTTTGGGCTAATTCACTGACGCGGTTCAAGTGATCGAGGGCTTGAGCCACCGTTAAAGATGGCTGCTCTTTGACAGCAATGACTGGCTCGCTAGGCACATCTTGAGGACTCTCAGAAAGGAAGTCCATACCCAAAATCCGCCATAGTTTTTCTTCGAGACTTTTTAATTGCAGTCTTTGGTGACGCTCCTCTTCACTGCTATGCCTGAGGGAGCGGTGAAGACGAACAATCATCTCCACGGCTGCTAATTCTGAGGGGGCAAGGGATTCTAAGCGATTCAGAATGTGGTTTTCGCGCTCTCCTCCGGCGTGCTGAAAGCGATCGCCCACTGCTTTTTCTAAACTTTGACCAGCTAATGCAAAAATATCACTTCCCCGATCGAGTAAGCGCAGAATATAGTGGCGAGTCATGGGTGTGAGCGAAGCTGCCACGATTACCTTCCCCCTCTTGATGAACACACTGCTTCCTATGTTAAAAGGGAGCAACGCTTCAGCCCACACAGCACAACCCTTTTCTGCAATACCGGTAATGGTCGTCTATAGAGGTTTTCAGAGTGTTAACCGTATAACATCTTGGTGAAAAGGGCTGTAAGCCTGAAATTGAACTAAAATATACGTACTCGAATCCACTGTGCTGCTCTCCCGATCGCCTGCCGCCATGAACGCTTTTGCACCTAGCTTGCCGACTGATATTAAATTACCCGATTGGTTAGCGACGTGCCTGCGAGAACCAAATCCTGAGAATGGGGATGATTTGGTTTGTCGAGCGTTTCAATTTGCCTACGACCTACACCAAGGACAGCGGCGGGCTTCTGGGGAACCCTACATCGCTCATCCTGTGGCAGTTGCCAGTATTTTGCGGGATTTAGGCGGTGGGCCAGCACTTTTAGCGGCAGGGCTTCTCCACGATGTGATTGAGGACACGGCTGTTACAGCGGAGGAGCTAGAAGCCCAGTTTGGTGCCGAGGTGCGGCGACTGGTGGAGGGGGTCACCAAACTCTCGAAGTTTAACTTTTCCAGCAAGACGGAGCGGCAGGCGGAAAGTTTCCGACGGATGTTTTTGGCGATGGCGCAAGATATTCGCGTCATTGTGGTTAAGCTAGCCGATCGCCTGCACAATATGCGCACCCTTGAGTATTTGCCCGAAGATCGTCGCCGTGCCATTGCCCAAGAAACCCGTGATGTCTTTGCTCCTTTAGCCAACCGCTTGGGGATTTGGCGGATCAAATGGGAACTGGAGGATTTGGCCTTTAAGTATTTAGAGCCAGAGGCCTACCGTCGTATTCAGGAACTGGTAGCCGAAAAACGCGCCAATCGCGAAGCACAACTGCAGCAGGCAATTCAAATTCTGCACGAACGACTATCAGGGATGGGCTTTGGCTACCTAGAAATTAGTGGCCGTCCCAAACACCTCTACAGCATCTATCAAAAAATGATGCGGCAGCAAAAAGAATTCCATGAAATCTATGATGTGGCGGGCATTCGCATCCTCGTGGCCACCAAGGACGAGTGCTACCGTGCTCTGGCGGTTGTCCATGACTGTTTTCTTTCGGTGCCGGGGCGATTCAAAGACTACATTAGTCTGCCTAAACCCAACCAATATCAGTCCCTGCATACCGTGGTGATGGGTCTGGGGGGACGTCCCCTTGAGGTGCAAATTCGCACGCTGGAAATGCACCATGTCGCGGAGTATGGGATTGCTGCCCACTGGAAGTACAAAGAAACGGGTCATTCCTTACCGCAACAGTGGAGTGCCCGTGATCAAAAATTCACTTGGCTACGGCAACTGCTGGATTGGCAAAATGACCTCAAGGATGCCCAAGAATATCTCGACAGCATTCGCGATGATCTCTTTGATAAGGAGGTCTATGTCTTTACACCCCAAGGGGATGTCCTTGCGCTGCAACAGGGAGCCACGCCCCTCGACTTTGCGTACCATATTCACACGGATGTGGGAAATCACTGTGCCGGGGCACGGGTGAATGGGCGGATCGTGCCCTTGGATACGCCCCTGCGCAATGGCGACATTGTTGAGATTATTACCCAGAAAACTGCCCACCCCAGTTTGGATTGGTTGAACTTTGTTAAGACCACAACGGCACGCAACCGCATTCGGCAGTGGTACAAGCGATCGCGCCGCGATGAAAACCTGCAACGGGGACGGGAATTACTGGAGAAGGAACTGGGTAAAGTCGGTTTGGAGGCTCTTCTCAAGTCACCCCAGATGCAACAGGTGGCGGAGCGCAGCAACTACCAGACTGTGGATGATCTAGTGGCCGCCTTGGGCTATGGCGAAATTACGCTGAATTTGGTGGTAAATCGGCTGCGGGCAATTACCCTAGCGCGTCCAGAGACAACTACACCCGAATTGCCTTCGGAACCTACCCCCATTAACCGTGTCCCCGCCATCACCAAACCCAGTGATTCTCCGATTCTGGGGGTGGAGGGTTTGGTGTATCACATTGCTGGCTGCTGTTGTCCTGTGCCCGATGAACCGATTATTGGCGTAGTGACGCTGGGGAGTCGGGGTATTTCCATTCATCGTCAGGGCTGCAGCAACCTAGAGTCAGTGTCGAGCGATCGCCTGATTCCTGTAAGTTGGAATACCAAGGCCAATCAACGCCGACCCCAAACCTACCCCGTGGATGTGCAAATTGAGGTGATTGATCGAGTCGGTATTCTCAAGGATATTCTGACCCGTTTGAGTGATCACCAAATCAATGTGCGGCGAGCCAATGTGCATACAGATCCGGGACGCACTGCCATCATTGATCTTTGTATTGATATTGTGAATGCCAAACAGTTGGATCACATCTTGGCACAAATTAGGAAAATCACGGACGTGCTTAATGTTCGCCGTCGTCAACAAACAGAAACTGCATCTGCCTAGGCGTCAGCGTTGGATTGGTGACTGCCTACAGGTGATTGAGGAAGATGATCTGTGACATCGCTCCTTTTGGAACCCCTACAGCAGTACCCAGCGGAAGCTCTTTCTCCTACGTTGGTTGCCCTGCAAGAGACACAAAAAGTCTTGCCGCCACCTCATCCCGTGTGGTTGATTTCCACGAGTGTTTGGCAACAGTTGCGCTCTGGACTGATTCCCCACTGGCAAGCAGCCTGTGATCGCTGGCAGGAGATCCCTCCTAATAGCACTGATCTCAAAGCCTTGGCTCTGGAGATGACCCATCAATTACCCCCCTTGGATGTGGGAGAGCTAGAAACGGTTTTTGCTGCTTGTCATCACTTTTGGCAACAACAGGGGGGAGAGTGTCATCTTGTTCTTACTACCTATCTTTGGCAGGAATCTGCGGACTTACCTTGGGGACTAGGCCGTGGAGCCGTATTAAACGACCCCAGTTTACCCCTGTGTCATCAGGCAATCGAAGCTGCCTTTGCTACCCTTGTGCGAGCCAAGAATCTCTATACCTACTGGCAGCAGGGATGGGATTTTTGTCAGCTTAAAGCAGGGATTTTACTCTACCCCTTGAGTACGATTGTTGCCTCAGGCTGGTGGAGAGGAACGGAGCCAACGTTGCGGGCGATCGCCAGTGGTGTGGCTCTCCCCCATCAAGGCATTCCCCTGCCACCGAGGGAAGTTGAGCTGACGCCCGCAGAGGAGCAACAGTTGCATCAAGCCTGTCGCGGTGGGGCGTCCCATCTATGGGTTTGGCATCGCAGCCAGACACAGGTTTGGTGGGGGCAGTGTTTGGCAGAGCTACATCCTGAAGAACCGACGCCGCAGCCAGTCAAACGAACGCTCATTGCGGAAGGGCTGCCCGCTGCTCCTGGGCAGGCGATCGCCCCCGCCATTGTGGTTACAGATCCTTGTGCTCCCGCTGCTGTTGCCGGACGGATTTTAGTCAGCAAAAGTATTCCCCCCCATTGGTTGCCCCTTGTAAATGCGGCTGTAGGGGTGATTTGTGAGCAGGGAGGGTTAACGAGTCATGGAGCGATTCTAGCGCGGGAATTGGGACGGCCGGCGGTGGTGGGTGTGACCAATGCCACTCAACAGATTAGTTCGGGAATGACGCTGTTTCTCGATGGTCATCGGGGGGCTATCTATCAACTGCCCCCAGAGCCATTGCCAGTGGTGGCTACCCCCTCTCCCCAAACGCCCTCCCCCCCTGTGGCGAAACGGTTGCCTTTGCAAATCATGGTGAATGTGAGTCAAGTCAGTGCCCTGCGGTTGTTGCGATCGCTCCCCTGTGATGGCATTGGCCTGTTGCGCTCAGAGTTAATGCTGCTCGCCTTTCTGGATCATCGCCATCCCTGTCATTGGTTAGAGCAGGGGGAAGCTGAGCAGTTGCGCGATCGCTGGGTGCAGCACCTGTGTGAATTTATGCGGGCGATCGCCCCCCGTCCCCTCTTTTATCGCACGCTGGACTTAAGACCAGCGGATTATCGGCAACTGTTGGGGGGGCATCGCTTTGAACCGGAAACCGACTGGGGGCTGCGGGGTGTGAGTCGTTATCCCCATTGTCCAGAATTGTTTCACCTAGAACTGTCAGCGTTGGCGATTGCCCACCGTTTAGAAGAATCGTGCCCCCTGCGGATTGTGCTGCCCTTTGTGCGCAGTGTCAGTGAAGTGGCCTATTGTCAAAAGGCACTTGCGGAGCATGGATTGACAGCAAATACTGGTGTGCAACTGTGGGTCATGGCGGAAGTACCAGCGATTTTATTTTTACTGTCTGATTTGGCCAGCCTTGGTGTTGCTGGAATTACCATTGGCACCAATGATCTGACGCAACTCCTCTTGGGGATTGATCGGGAAATAGCACGACCCGAGCTAAATGAAGACCATCCTGCTGTTCGGGGGGCGATCGCCCACCTCATTCAACAAGCCAAAGCTCACCATCTAGGCTGTAGTCTTTGCGGCGAAGCCCCCACCCGTTATCCCCATTGGCTGCCGTGGTTAGTTGACTTAGGCATTGACAGTATCTCCGTTAGCCCTGAAATTGTGACGCAGGTTTTAGATCGGCTTTAGCTGTTAAGGTTTTTTCTAAAATGCTCGGTAATGCCAATCCAATTTGAAGATGGCGCAAATAAAGAGTAGGTGATGAATAACTACATCCTCTGAAAATTGAGCACTCTGCTTTCCGTCCCCTTTGAGAGCTGCTTATTAGTCTCAACCTTACAAAAAACTGGTATTAGAAGCCATAGTGCTCAATCGCCTCAAGAATCCCTTGGGCATAGTGACCTTGAGCAAAGTAAATGTGGGGGCGATCGCGCAGCTTTTCCAATTCAGGACTGTGATTGCCCACAACCACAGCAAGGGTATTGCCCGTCAGCATTTGCTCATCATTACCAGAATCGCCAGCCACTAACAGTTTTTGCAGTGGATAGCCCCACTTGAGCGCCAGATAGCGCAGGGCATCCCCCTTAGAAGCACGTAGGGGCAAAATATCTAGGAACTGATTGTGGGAGAAAATCGGCCGACAGTGCAGTTTTTGCTGCCGGAGCAGACGCAACACGGGTGTAATACTGGGGAGAACCGTGGTATCCACGTTGTAGCTGATCTTGTGGGAGCGTTGATTTTCTGGGGGTTGCAGCGTTAGACCCGCCACATCGGCGAGGGTGTCCCTGACCCGTTGCGGTTCCCAGCGATAGCTAATGTGCTGCTGCCAACTGGTGTCGGGAACGAGGTGAGGGCCATAGTGAATTTCACTGCCGACGGAGGTAATTAAAACATCGGGAATCGGCACGCCCCATTCATGGAGTACCTCTAGGGTAATTTCGAGGTGACGCCCCGTTGCCACCCCAAAGCCCATCTCAGGACGGCGTTGCAGCAGAGCCAAGAGTCGCTCAAGGGCAGGGCGATCGCCAATCAGGGTATTGTCAATATCACTAATCAACAGGCGATCAAGGGTCAGCAGACGGTTCCGTGTCAGCGTGGTTGGCAGTTTATTGCTCTGGTACTGAGCAGGTTGGCGTTGCACACTCAACACGGGCAAGACAGATTTTTCCACCAGTTGATCAAGGGCGTGCAGATACATCTCGACATGACTGCGCCAAGAGTAGTGAGCTTGTACCCCCTTAAGGCCATTGTCTGCCCAAGTCTGCCATTGGCTGTCGCTTTCAAAGGCTTGATGCAGGGCGCTACGCATTGCCTCAAGATCAAGAGGATTAAAGAGTAAACCATTCTGACAGTGGTGAAGAATATCCTGGGGGCCGCCATCCGCTGTCGCTAAAACCGGCAATCCACAGGCAGCCGCTTCAATCAGCGTCAGGCCAAAGGGTTCAGTAAGGGCCGGATTGATAAATACCCCCCGCTGCTGTGCCGCTAAACGGTAGAGATTGGGGACTTCATCGCTGGTATGGGTTTTCGGATAGGCGACTTTACCATAGAGGTCATAGCGATCGACCAGCAAAAAGAGTTCGGTCAAGACTTGGCGAGGGCTGGCCTCCATCTTGCTAATATCCGTGCGATTGCCGAGCACTAAGAGGAGGTTCGCGCGCTCCTGCAAAAAGGGATCAGTTCCATAGACATGAAGCAGTGCGGCCACATTCTTGCGTGGCACCGGTCGCGAGAGGCAAAAGATAAAGGGCTTTTCCGGTTCCACTAAAAAGCGACGCAATTCCTGACGAAAAGGCAAATCCGCTGGCACAGGGGCTGGATAGAAACGGCTGGTGTCCACCCCCGGCGGAATCACCGCCATCCGTGCTGGGTCGTATTGATCGTAGAGACGATACTGCTCTTCCACTTCCTGATGGGTACTGGCAATGATCAGCGCGGCACTGGCAAGGGTTTGCTCCTCAGCCTCAATGCGCGTCGTAAAGTGAAACTGCTCCTCAATGGCCTCAGGTTTACTGCCCTGGGCAAGAAGTCGCTGTCGCTTCACCCGGCCGAGGGAATGCCCTGTGTGAACAAGAGGAACCCCTAGCCAGCCGGCGACACGGCAGCCCACATAACCGGCATCGGCATAGTGACTGTGGATCACATCCGGCATGCGGCCACACTGGCGCAGATGGCGCAACAGTTCATCGGCAAATACGTCGAGATAGGGCCAAAGCACTTCCTTGCGCAAGTAGCGGCGAGGGCCACAGGCTAGGCGGACAATGCGGGCGCGATCGCCAATCCGCTCAATGGGCTGGGCATAGTCGGGACTGACCTTGGCATCGGGAATCAGACGAGTGACCAAATCCACCTGAGCTACACGGGGATGGGCGGCAAGGGCTTTAGCCAATTCGACGACATAGCGTGTTTGTCCTCCTGTATCGGCATCGCGCCCCAGCTCAAGGCGATCGCCCCGAATCAAACCGTGAATACTGATGAGGACAATGTATAATCCCTCCTGCATAGCTGCTCCCTGCCTTAGTGCACTGCACGCCAATCGGCGGTCATCCTCACCCTACCGAAAAACATGAGCATTGTCCAAAAAGCCATGGCGGCAATCCCCCCAGCAATTCATCTCAAAGAGGTTTCCTTTGGCTGGTCGCCAGAGGTTCCAGTGCTGGATCGGGTGTCCCTGGAAATTCCGCGGGGACAACTGTGGATGCTCCTTGGCCGCAATGGCAGTGGTAAGTCAACCCTAGTGAAGATTTTGGGGGGTCTGTTGCAGCCGCAAAGTGGCGAAGTCTATGTGGAGCAGCCCCTTGGCTTTGTCTTCCAGAACCCCGATCACCAACTGGTGATGCCCAGTGTCGGTGCGGATATTGCCTTTAGTCTCAATGGTGAGTCTCTCAACTATTGGCAGGTGCGCGAGCGGGTCAGTGCCGCTTTGCAGGCGGTCAATTTACAAGGGCTAGAGCGCCGTCCCATCTATGCCCTCAGTGGGGGCCAAAAACAGCGGGTGGCCATTGCCGGGGCGATCGCTCGCCACTGTCGGGTGCTATTGCTCGATGAACCCACGGCACTCCTTGACCCCGATAGCCAAGGGGAACTCTTGGGCTACGTACGCCAACTGGTCAACACCCAAGGGATAACAGCGCTGTGGGTCACCCATCGTCTCGATGAACTGGCGCAAGCGGATGGTGCCATTGTGCTGGATCGCGGCAAAGTGATTGGCCAAGGGGCAGCCGCTGACATGATCCCTCTGCTGCACGCCTGAAAAGCCAACCATTCTGGCGCCGAAAGGAATCTCTTAAGCCCTTGGCACCCCTCTTTGGCTGCTATGATCAAGCACTAGAGATTATAGAATGCTTGCATACGAATTCACCTGTAGGATTGAATTATTGCATTAGGAGCGATCGCCATGACCGAAACGCCTCAAACCCCACCCCCCGAAGAACCCACTGCCAAAGCTGCTCGTCCCGCCCGTCGCAGCAACCCGCCCGCCAAGGAAAATAGCGGTCAAATGGTTTCCCTTGCCGAAAAAACCGCCCTCGCCCCCGCAGGCACAACCACAGCCAGTGACATTGTGGTGTGGCAAACCTTTAATAGTGCCGGCTTGCGTCCCATTGAAGCCAGTCCCGTGCAAGTGGTGCACATGATCAAAGATGCTGGCGAGCGTCCTGTGCTCAGCAGTGGCCTGCAAATCTATGACAGCATCAACTCTGCCGGGATCCGCCCCATTGTGGCGACGAATTTCCGAGTGGTGGAAACCCTGAACATCATGGGGGTGCGCCCCGTGGCTGCGAATGACTTTGAAATTGTCGAAACCGTGAATTGCATGGGGCTGCGTCCGATTACCAGCAGTGGCCTGCGCATTGCTGAAACCTATTATTCCGCTGGGGAACGTCCTGTGGCTTCCAATATCATTGATGATTCACCTGTTCTCATGGGCTATCTGGACTAGGGTTACAGTGTTAAGCATTCGACTTTGTAGGGGAGCATTGGCAGTCTGAATGGCCATTGATCCCTATCGCTACCTGCTGCGGCCACTGCTTTTTTCAGGGTTGCAGGTAGACCCAGAATTTCTGCACCAGCAGTTTATCGCCCTCTGTGGCTGGCTCAATCAAGATCGTGCCCTGAGCACTTGGCTACGGCAGCAACTGCAGCAACGCTATGCTCTCTCAGACCCACGCTTAGAGCGGCAGGTGTGGGGGTTGCACTTTCCCAATCCTATTGGTTTGGCAGCCGGATTTGATAAGAACGGGGTTGCCCCTCGTGTCTGGGCGGCCTTTGGCTTTGGCTTTGCGGAGCTGGGCACTGTCACTTGGCATCCCCAGGCGGGCAATCCGCGTCCCCGCCTCTTTCGCTTACCCGCGGATCTGGCTGTGATCAATCGCATGGGGTTTAATAATGCCGGCGCAGAAGCTATGGCTGCCCTTTTGGAGCGATCGCCCGACTCGACGATTCCCATCGGTATCAATCTCGGTAAGTCAAAAGTTACCCCTTTGGAATCTGCAAAAGAGGATTACTTAGCCAGCTTTCGCCGCCTCCATCCCTTTGGGGATTATTTCGTGATTAATGTAAGTTCTCCCAACACAGCCGGATTACGGCATCTGCAGGCCAAGGAACGACTGGCACCGATTCTAGAGGCATTGCAAACGGCAAATACGCCCCGCAAGCCCCTACTTTTGAAAATTGCCCCCGATTTGAGTTGGGAGGAGATTGCCGACATTCTTGATCTGATTCAAGCTTATGACCTCGCGGGAATTGTAGCAACAAACACCACTGTGGCACGGGAGGGGCTGAAAACAAAGCGCATTCCCCAGACGAGGCGATCGCCCGTGGAGGAGGCAGGAGGTCTCAGTGGTGCCCCCTTGCGCGATCGCGCGACCGCCGTGATTCGCTTTATCCATCAACAGACCCAAGGCACGCTGCCGATTATTGGCGTGGGCGGGATTTTCACGCCAGAGGATGTGATTGAAAAACTGGCAGCGGGTGCCACCCTAGTGCAGCTTTACACCGGCTGGATTTACCAAGGGCCGAGCCTATTGCCAGAATTACTCAAAGGACTGTTGACCTACTCACCCGATCAAGAGAAATCAGAGAAATAACCGCTATACCCTTGTCAAGAGGAGCATTTTGATTGTTAACTTTTCTATAGTATTGTCCCTATACTTTACAACAGTATAAAAAATTATGACCGTTTCGCCCGAACAGATTGACCGCATTGTTTCCAACCAGCATCACGACCCCTTCGAAATTTTGGGCTGTCACCAGATTACAGAGAATGGCCAATCCGTATGGGCGATCCGTGCCTATTTACCCAATGCTGAGCGGGTGAGTGTCCTCTGCCCAGAGCAACGGCAAGAATATCCAATGACGCCGGTTCACCACCCCCACTTTTTTGAGTGTCGCATTCCCGTAGCAGAACTCAACAACTACCAACTAAAAATCTACGAAAATGGCCATGAGCGGGTGATCTACGACCCCTATGCATTCCGCTCCTCAAGGCTGACGGACTTTGATATTCATCTCTTTGCCGAGGGCAATCACCACCGCATCTATGAAAAACTGGGGGCACACTTGCTGACAGTTGATGGCGTTGCAGGGGTGTATTTTGCTGTCTGGGCACCCAATGCCCGCAATGTCTCTGTCATTGGGGACTTTAACCAATGGGATGGCCGCAAACATCAAATGGCACGGCGGGGCAATGGCATCTGGGAGCTGTTTATTCCTGGCTTGGGGGTGGGCGAGCACTATAAGTATGAAATTAAAAATCAGGAGGGGCATATTTACGAAAAATCGGATCCCTATGGCTTTTATCAAGAACCGCGTCCTAAGACCGCGTCCATTGTTACCGACCTCAACAGCTACGAATGGGGCGATAACGACTGGTTAGAAAAGCGCCGCCACACCGACCCCCTCACCCAACCCGTTTCCGTCTTTGAGGTGCACTTAGGATCGTGGCTCCATGCCTCGATGGAGGATCCACCCATTGGTGCCGATGGCCAAACCCAGGAACCCGTACAGGTGGCAGAACTCAAGCCCTGGGCACGCTTTCTCACCTATCGCGAATTGGCAGCCAAACTCATTCCCTACGTCAAGGAATTGGGCTACACCCACATTGAACTCTTGCCCGTTGCCGAGCATCCCTTTGATGGCTCTTGGGGCTATCAAGTCACGGGCTACTACGCCCCCACCTCTCGCTATGGCAGTCCCCAAGATTTTATGTATTTCGTGGATCAGTGCCACCAAAATGGCATTGGTGTCATTGTCGATTGGGTACCGGGGCACTTTCCGAAGGATGGCCATGGCCTTGCCTTCTTTGATGGCACCCACCTCTACGAACACGCAGATCCGCGTAAGGGCGAACACAAGGAATGGGGCACCCTGGTCTTTAACTATGGTCGCCACGAAGTGCGCAATTTTCTAGTGGCCAATGCCCTCTTTTGGTTTGACAAGTATCACATTGACGGTATTCGCGTGGATGCTGTGGCCTCGATGCTCTATCTTGACTACAACCGCAAGGAAGGGGAGTGGATCCCCAATGAATATGGCGGGCGGGAGAATTTAGAAGCGGCTAACTTTCTGCGCCAAGTCAACCACGTGATCTTTAGCTACTTTCCGGGGATTCTCTCCATTGCTGAGGAGTCAACGGCGTGGCCGATGGTCTCTTGGCCAACCTACATGGGGGGCTTGGGCTTCAACCTGAAGTGGAATATGGGCTGGATGCACGATATACTCGACTACTTCAGCATGGATCCGTGGTTCCGCCAGTTCCACCAAAACAATGTCACCTTTAGTATGTGGTATCACCACAGCGAGAACTTCATGCTAGCGCTCTCCCACGATGAGGTGGTGCACGGCAAGAGTAACATCATTGGCAAAATGCCGGGCGATCGCTGGCAAAAATTTGCCAACTTGCGCTGTTTGTTTGCCTATATGTTCACCCACCCCGGCAAGAAAACAATGTTTATGGGGATGGAGTTTGCCCAATGGAGCGAGTGGAATGTCTGGAGTGATCTAGAGTGGCACCTGCTGCAGTACGAACCTCATCAGCAAATTCAACGTTTCTTCAAAGATCTCAATCATCTCTATTGCTCGCAGCCTGCCCTTTATACCCAAGATTTCAAACAGGAAGGGTTTGAGTGGATTGACTGTAGCGACAACCGCCACAGTGTGGTCTCCTTTATCCGTCGCGATAAGGATCCCCAAGAATTTGTAGTTGTGGTGTGCAATTTTACGCCCCAGCCCCATAGCCATTATCGGATTGGCGTACCTGAGCATGGGTTTTACCGCGAACTGTTTAACAGCGATGCCCGTGAATATGGCGGCAGCAATATGGGCAACTTGGGCGGCAAATGGGCCGATGAATGGCCCTACCACAATCGCCGTTACTCCCTAGATCTCTGTTTACCCCCCTTGGCGGTGCTGATCTTGAAACTAGATCGCGAGAAGACAGCGGCGGAGCGGGCACGCTATAACCTCAAGTCCTAAGTCTCGAGAATTCCTGCTTGAACCTGCCAAAGGCCGTAATAAACTCCCTGCTGGGCAAGGAGTGCCTCGTGGGTACCCTGTTCCACAATTTCACCGCCCTCAAGGACATAGATGCAGTCGGCATGGCGAATGGTGGAGAGGCGGTGGGCAATGGCAATCGTGGTGCGATGCGCTGTAATGTGGGCCAGCGATCGCTGGATGGCGGCTTCGGTTTCGTTATCCACGGCTGAGGTGGCTTCATCGAGGACAAGAATTGGGGGATCTTTGAGAATAGCGCGGGCGATCGCCAGCCGTTGCCGCTGACCGCCAGAGAGTTTTTGCCCTCGTTCTCCCACCACCGTATCATAGCCCTGGGGAAGCTGCCCAATGAATTCATGGGCTTCAGCCAGTTTTGCGGCGTGAATCACGTCAGCAAGGGTTGCCCCCGGACTGCCATAAGCAATGTTTTCAAACACCGTGCCGTGGAAGAGAAAGACCTCTTGACTCACCCAGCCAATGGCAGCGCGCAAATCCCGCAGCCGGTACTCGCGAATATCCACCCCATCAATGAGAATGCGCCCCTCTTGCACCTCATAGAACCGCAGTAACAATTTCACGAGGGTGCTTTTGCCCGACCCCGTGGCGCCGACAATGGCGATCGTCTGACCCGCCGGCACGTGTAAACTGACATTTTTCAGCACAGGGGCACGGCCAGCATAGGCAAAGCTGACGGCCTCAAAATGCACTTCCCCTTTGACTTGGCGGGGATCGAGGGGGCGATCGCCCGTGGGAATGGCGATCGGGGTTTCAAGAAGATTCAACACCCGCTGCGTTGAGGCCATGGCGCGCTGGTACTGGTCTAGGGTTTCTCCCAAACGGGTCAAGGGCCAGAGCAGCCGTTGAATTAGATAGACCATTGTGCTGTAGGCACCCACATCCAAGCGCCCTTGAAAAGCGGCAAAGCCTCCCAATACCAGCGTTCCCGTAAACCCAAAGAGAATCACAAAGCGAATCAGGGGAATATAGGCGGCACTCAGACGAATGGCACGGCGATTGCTCTGCTGATAGGCTTCACTATCCCAACGCAGGCGCTCCAATTCGTAGGGTTCGGCGGTGAAGCTCTTGATGGTTTGAATGCCCGTGATATTGTTGGCCAAGCGTTCATTGAGGAGTCCTGCCTTTTCCCGTACATCGGCGTAGCGTGGAGCCAGCCGCCGCTGAAAGAGCACGGATCCCCAGAGAATAAAAGGCATCGGCAGCATCCCCCAAATCGCCACATTGGGCGCCAAATAAAAGAAAATCCCCCCAATGACTAGAACGGTGGTTGTGACTTGCAACACTTCGTTAGCACCACCATCCAAAAATCGCTCCAGTTGGTTAATGTCATCGTTGAGAATCGAGAGCAACACCCCACTGCTGCGCTCCTCAAAAAAGGCCAAATCCATCTCTTGGACATGGGCGTAGGTCTCAAGGCGCAGGTCGTGTTGAATCTGCTGCGCTAAGTTGCGCCAACTGCGGGCATAGGCATACTCAAAGAGGGACTCCAAGCTCCAGATCACAAAGGATAAACCCGCTAAGGCCAATAGTTGCTGCTCAAAGGTTGCTAGCCCCCAGCGGGCAAAGAGGGAATCCTGCCGCTTCACCACCAGATCCACGGCAATGCCAATCAGAACCGGGGGAGCGAGATCAAAAATTTTATTGAGGACAGAGTAGAGGGAGGCAAGCGCCACTTGGCGTTGGTAGCGTTGGCTGTGGTGCAGCAGTCGTAGAAACGGATGCAAGGCTTCTTGGCCTCCCCAAAGTGCAGGATGATTGCAGGCAGGCGGTTGACTGGCCTAATTCTTAGGATAAGCTAAAGAATTGCTCCCTTGGACAGCCGCCCACCCAACTGTACAACTGTCATTCCTGCGTCTCAAACGGAGGCTTTCCCTGCCTCCTGAATCAGTACCCACTCGGTATGGAAGGTTCCGGGTTTATCAATTCGCTCGTAGGTGTGCGCCCCAAAGAAGTCCCGCTGCGCTTGGGTGAGATTTTGCGGCAGGCGATCGCGCCGATAGCTATCGAAGTACTCCAAAGACGCACCAAAGGCAGGCACGGCAATCCCGGCACGGGTCGCCTCCACCAAGACCTCCCGCCACGCCGCCTGTTTGTCGAGGATGGTTTGCCGAAACTCCGGCGCCAGCAGCAGATTGGCCAGTTGGGGATTTTCGCTGTAGGCCTGCTTGATCTTATCTAGGAAGCCAGCGCGGATAATACAGCCCCCTTTCCAGATACGGGCAATCTCGCCAAGATTCAGTTGATGATCAAAAAGTTCTTGGGAGCCTTTGGCAATCAGAGCCATCCCTTGGGCATAGGAGCAGATTTTTGAGCAGTAGAGGGCATCACGAATTTTACCAATGAATTCTTCAGTGTTGCCGCTAAAGTGAGCCGTAGGGCCGGGGAGGACTTGGGCAGCCGCCATCCGTTCGGCTTTGATGGAGGACATGATGCGGGCATTCACAGCAGCGGTAATCGTTGGAATCGCCACTCCCATTTCAAGGGCACTTTCTACTGTCCAGCGACCGGTTCCCTTTTGGCCTGCCGCGTCCACAATCACATCCACAAGGGGTAGATGGGTTTCCGGGTCAATATAGGTGAAAATCTGGCTAGTAATTTCAATCAAAAATGAGTTGAGTTCAGGAGTCTCATTCCAGCTTTTGAAGACCTCATGGAGTTGCTGGTGATTGAGGCCAAGGAGGTTTTTCAGTAGGTCATAGGCCTCGGCAATGAGTTGCATATCGCCATACTCAATGCCATTGTGCACCATCTTCACAAAGTGCCCTGACCCCCCCGGTCCAATGTAGGTAACACAGGGACCATCATCCACTTGCGCCGCAATTTTGGTGAGAATCGGTTCGAGGGCTTGATAGGCCTCACGACTACCGCCGGGCATGAGACTGGGGCCATTGAGGGCACCTTCTTCACCACCGCTGACGCCCATCCCAAAGAAGCACAGTCCTGCCGCCTCCATTTCTGCAACGCGGCGTTCGGTATCCGTGTAGAGGGAGTTGCCCCCATCAATGAGGATGTCTCCCGGTTCAAGGAGTAGCTTGAGCTGCTGGATCAGGTCGTCCACAGGTTTGCCAGCTTTGACCATCGCCAAAATGCGGCGGGGACGCGATAGGGAGGCAACAAATTCCTCAAGACTATAGGTGGCCTTGAAGCGACGGCCGGCGGCTCGTTCGGCCATGAAAGCCTCGGTGCGGGCAGGGGTGCGATTATAAACCGCCACTGAGAATCCATTGCGCTCCACATTGAGGGCAAGGTTTTCCCCCATGACAGCGAGGCCAATGACGCCAAAATCTTGCTGTGACATACATCCATCCTGCAATGGCAAGGCTCACTTCCACCATAGCGGCAAGCTCAGCCAGAGGGATGGAAGAAGGTATTAACTTTTAGGCCAAACCCACCAATTTTTCGCTCAGCTCCCAAAGACGGCGGGCTTTTTGCTCATCACTCCCCTCTGCCGAGAGTTCTTGGACAAAGGCTTTACGGCCTTCTTTTTGGCGGTTGCCCCAACTCCAGTGCACCCCCGACTGGCGAAACTCTGGGTCTGCCACCACCATCGCGACGCGCTCACCGGCCAGTTCTTGGGTGACATAGCCACCAGTAATGTATTTCTGAAAGAGGGGAAAAAGCTTCTGAAAGAGGGGAAAGTGGTTGCGAAATAGGGGCGTATCCGCCACACAGCCAGGGTACAAGGAGCTAAAGACAATCCCTGTGGAGTCATGGAAGCAGCGATGCAGTTCGCGCGCCGTCAGCATATTGCAGAGCTTGCTATCCTTGTAGGCTTTGCCCGACTTGAAGGGCTTGCCATTAATCATGGCAATGGGTTTCTTGAAGCCTTTTTCAAAACCTTCGAGGTTGCCCAAATCAGGGGGAGCAGGAATCGGAATTTTCCCGCCAAATTCTTTGCGGTTGGCGGTCACCGTGCCGAGAATCACCAAGCGTTTATCGCTTTCAGGAGAGTTTTTCAAATCCTCAAGGAGCAAGTTGGCTAAAAGAAAATGCCCCAAGTGATTGGTAGCCACAGTGAGTTCGTAGCCATCCACGCTGTAAAGAGGCTCCTTGAGCAGGGGATAATAGACAGCGGCATTGCAGACTAGGGCACGCAGGGGGCGATGCAGTGCCCGAAATGATTCAACAAAGCCGCGCACACTGGCCAAGGAGGACAAGTCCAAATGCAAAATCGTATAGGCCTCCGGCGAAATCTGCAAATCTTTGGCAGCTTGCTCTGCTTTTTCAAGATTGCGGCAGGCCATGACAACGTGCCAGCCCCGATTGGCTAAGGCTTTGGTGGCATACAATCCGACGCCAGAGGAGGCACCTGTAATAATGACCGTTGGGCGTGGCTGATCACTCATAGGTTCTGTGGCATATCTGTGGTAACGTCGCTACTGATCCTGCCATAGAAGCGATCGCCCCCTAGCCGCACCCCCCGCGATCTTTTACAGTGACTTAATAAATAGACTCGATAGTTAATCAAGTTTTGTATCTAGCTCACCTCTTTCCTATTTTCAGGATTAACCTCACTCTATGACCATTTCTCAACCCCTGCCGCCGTGGCTGCGCAAACCCCTCGGCAAAGCCAGTGAACTCTCCACCGTTCAACGCCTCGTGCGCCACTATGGCATCCACACCATCTGTGAAGAAGGGCGCTGTCCCAATCGCGGCGAATGCTATGCCCAAAAAACCGCCACTTTTTTACTTTTGGGTGCCACCTGTACCCGTGCCTGTGCCTTTTGCCAAGTGGAGAAAGGTCATGCTCCCGCTGCGGTTGATCCAGAGGAACCCGTGAAAATTGCGGCTGCTGTGGCTGCCTTGGGGTTGCGCTATGTGGTGTTAACCTCTGTGGCTCGCGATGACTTGCCAGATCAGGGGGCAGGTCAATTTGTGGCCACCATGCAGGCGATTCGCCAATGCTGCCCCGGCACCGAAATTGAAGTCCTCACCCCCGACTTTCGCATGGATCGGGGTCGGGTGTCTCAACGGGACTGCATTGCCCAAATTGTGGCGGCACAACCGGCCTGCTACAACCACAACCTTGAAACTGTGCGCCGCCTTCAAGGCCCTGTGCGACGCGGTGCCACCTATGAGAGTTCACTGCGGGTTTTGGCAACCGTCAAAGAACTTAACCCCGATATTCCCACCAAATCAGGACTCATGTTGGGCTTAGGAGAAACTGAAGCAGAGGTGATTCAAACCTTAAAAGATTTGCGAGCCGTGGGGTGCGATCGCCTGACCTTGGGACAATATTTGCCCCCATCGTTGAATCATTTACCGGTAGTTAAGTATTGGACACCCGCAGAATTTAACACCTTGGGCAATATTGCACGGGAACTAGGCTTTTCCCACGTGCGATCGGGTCCCCTTGTGCGCAGCTCCTATCATGCAGCAGACGCCACACCAACCCAAGAAGCGTGATAGACACTCCATTCCCTGCCACTCTGGTGACGGTCTAATCAGGAAAATACTTGCCCCTTGTGGTGACCATCACAGCTCCTCGCTCCCGAATCAACTCTTTGGCTGCCCGTTCTAAGCGATAGCCAAAAAAGAGGGGGCGAATCTCCTCAGACGCTTCCACCTGAGCCACCAGATTCAAAAAACGCTCCACCTCGGATTCGGTGATGTTGCTTTTGACTTCCCCCAGCACCAGAAGCGGCTCTCCATGCACTTGGCCACGGATGACTAAATCAAATTCATACTCTCCATTGCGCAAGGGTAGGGTGTCTCGGTCACAAAATTCAATTTCCATGCCCCAGCGATACTCTAGAATTTCGGGCACCACTTCCAGCGCAAGGTCTTCCAGCGACCCACCCAAGGCTTCACTGAGGCCGCCCACTTGGCGAGCCAGTTGTTTCACGGCGCGTTCGGTGCGCTCCTGTGCCGCAGCCAGTTGGTCAACTCGTTCTTCGGTGCGTTTTTGGGCTTGGGCAAGTTCTTCGACTCGTTCTTCGGTGCGCTTCTGAGCTTGAGCCAAATCCGCCACAATTGACTTTAGCTCGTTGAAGTCCTTGGCCTTGACCAAATCGTCATAGGCCTCGCGGATCACTTCCGCCAATAGGTGCGCTTGTTCGGGAGGAAACGCTGCCCGCAGCTTTTCTTCGAGGGCAGAGGTCATTACGTTTAGAGTGGTGAATTGCGGCTGTACTCTACATTCTAGCGACTAAACAATGCCTCCTTGGTTTTCACAGATTCTCTCAGGAAAGCTCCTTGGGCACACCCCAACCTCAGAAGCTTCATGGATACCCTATTCACTCAGGGAAGTACTTACCCCTTGTGGTGACCATCACAGCTCCTCGCTCCCGAATCAACTCTTTGGCTGCCCGTTCTAAGCGATAGCCAAAAAA
>NZ_JBKBHZ010000019.1:0-46716 GCF_046299655.1 Thermosynechococcus sp. | reverse complement strand
AACCTTCACGACCCACCGCCCAGCGTTTGCAGCTTTGTACGGCAGGATGTTGTTTAGGAACCCCGCTATCTCCGCATTGGCAAAACTTTTATTTAGGCTGGATTTAGCCGCCTGACGATTGGGGAATTACTATAGCACAATTATGGTTATAGCACACACTTATTGAACAGCAGGACTCCCCTCGCTCGGGCACTTCGGGGGCAGCGAACCCCCTCAGCGCCCTTGGCTCTCATCCTGACGCTCCCCTTCGGAAGAGCGCGGGGCTTCCCGCCGATTATCTAAATCTTCCCCCGGCTTTGACCATGACATAGGTAATCCGAGTGCTGGGGGACACAAGCGGCAGAAATTCGGGGACTGGCTCACTGGTATCAAACCGAGGGAAGTTCAAATAAAGGTTCGCAGTTTCCAGCGAGGTAAAGACATAGGGGCTAGAGACAATGGATTTGACACCGCGCGTCCAGCCAATCACCGTCGCTGGGTAAGTTATTCACGCGACCTTGCTCCCCCAAAGCGGTGAGGGAAAGGGCATTGAGGTCAATGCGATCCACGATGACACTGTAGGGTTCCTCTAGTTTCGTCAGAGCTGCACCAGCAACTGTCGTCAAAGGTAGTCGTGTTCCCGTCGGTTCAATACCCACCACCTGCACTGGCTCGATCGCTTCTGTCTCTGAACGTCGCCACATGGCTGACTGCATCAGGAGCGGTTCTGCGGCCGCAACCCCTTCAACGGCTTGGGCATCGAGGACAGCTTGATACTCAATGGGTAATGTCAGGCCAAAATAACGCAGCTCGTTCGAGGCAATCCAGAAATCCGCTTGGCTTTTATTCACTAAGAGAGTGGCGGAGCGACCAAACCCCTCAAGGAGTCCCGTTTGAATGGTCACGAGGCTGACAGCAAAGGTGATGCCCAGTTGAGCAACGAGAAAGCGACTAAAATCTTCTAAAAGATTTTTGCGAGCAAGGGAGACCATTTTCTTATTCTAGGTTTTAGATAAAACGGTGTCTAGGCACTTCCACAGTTGAAGAAAAGAGTTTCACTATCATCTTAAGAAGCCAATAAAAAAATAAAAAATCTTTGGTTAAACACTCTACGGGCACCTCTTGTTTTTAGGGTCAGTTAATAGCAACCTGAATCTGCATTTGACTAAGATAAAGACACACCAGTGACCCTATTTCTTTGTTCTTTACATTCTCGTCCTCCTAGACCACAGCCAAGGGGGAGGACAGCAAGAGATTGAATCCCTTTAGCTCCTAGAGAGGAAGGATGCCATGCTCAAAGATAGAGGGTAGGTTGTTAATATGGGTAATGTAATACAAACTTTTGATCTTGGGTTCAGACATTCTTAACCTCTAGATGGCTTTTGAGTTTGCTCTTTCACCCAATTCAAATAGGTAGGAGAGCCAGCAATAATGGGCAGGGCAATGATCTCTGGGACTTCGTAACTGTGAAATGCTAGCAGGCGATCGCGTACCTGCTCAAATAAAGCGATGCGAGTTTTAATGAGCAATTGCCATTCTGGATCGCGATGTACGGTTCCTTGCCAGCGGTATATTGATTGAATAGGCAGAATCTGCACACAGGCAGCAAGGTGCTCAGCCACGAGTTGATCGGCCAAGGAGAGAGCTTCTGCTTCCGTGGCAGTAGTAACCATCACCACACAGTACTCCATTGCCGTTGCCAAGCTTGCTGTCCTCGCGTCACGATCTCGATTATGTCGATCATATCTTGAATCAATTGTACAGTGAATGTTGTTATTACTGGGATTGGGCTGTGGACAGCGCTGGGGGACACGGTGATCGCCACATGGCAGCGCTACTGTCAAGGAAAAACAGCACTCATTGCCACCCCTGAAGGACTGGTGGGTGCAACCACCTTGCCTCTTGAGAAAATTATTGTAACGACGACAACTCAAGCGCTCAAGGATGCAAAATTAACGGCTCCCCTAGGCAGTGCTGGAGTCGTGGTTGGCTCCAGTCGTGGTTTCCAAGCTCAGTGGGAAACGTGGTTACGGCAGCCCTCCCTACCACGAGCAACATGGTTACACACCTTACCGGCCGCCGTCTCGCAGCAGGTGGCGCAAATTGCGGGTATTCAGGGGATAGTGCTCAACCCCACAGCCGCCTGTGCCACGGGAATGTGGGCGATCGCCCAAGGGGCATTACTCATTGACCAAGGCCATTGTGATTTAGTGTTGGCAGGGGGCGTGGAGTCAGCCGTTTCCTCCCTCACCTTGGCGGGGTTTCGGCAGTTGGGCGTGTTGGCTCAGGAGCGAGCCGCTCCCTTTGACCGCCAGCGGCAGGGATTTGGCTTGGCTGCCGGCGGCGCCATTGTGGTTTTAGAATCTGAGGCACAGGCGCGATCGCGAGCCATTGAACCCTATGCCCGCATTGCCGGTGTGGGTCTCAGTGCTGATGCTGAGAAAATGGCTGCCCCCAGTGTGAACCAGGGAGGTGCCCTGCTGGCCATTCAAAAGGCCTTGGCTCAAGCGGGGCTGTCGCCACTGCACATTGATTGTATCCATAGCCACGGTACGGGCACCCAGCGCAATGATGCCGCCGAAGCCGCTTGGATTCAACGCCTTTTTGGTCAGGGGGTTTCGGTCACCAGTCACAAGGGTGCCCTTGGGCATACCCTCGGTGCTGCTGGCGCGATCGCGATCGCCCTCTCTTGCCTCTCGTTGCGCGAACAGCAAATCCCCCCCTGTGTGGGGTGTGAGATCCCTGACTTTGACTTAGACATTGTCCAACACTGCCGCCCTGCTCCTTTAGGACACATTCTCTGCTGTAGTTATGGCTTTGGAGGTCAGAATGCAGTGATTGTGCTAGCGCGTCCCTAGGCAGTGGTCACTACCGTTGGTTGGGCTATCCCAAACTTTTGCATGATTGTTTCAGCCATTTGTGGCGGGGTGAGTCCCAAGTCGGCTTTGGATTCCTCAGGGGTGGCGTGTTCGACCAACACATCGGGAACTCCCAAACGCAGTACAGGCACGAGAATATCCGCCTCTTGAAGTGCCTCTAGAACTGCTGAGCCAAAGCCCCCCATCAGGCAGCCCTCCTCCAAGGTCACCACGCGGCCAATTTGTTTGGCCAAGGGCAGAATCAGGTCAAGGTCTAGGGGCTTCGCAAAGCGGGCGTTGATCACGGCAGCACTTACGCCGTGTTCCTTGAGGATTTCTGCCACCTGCATGGCGGGATAGACCATTGAGCCGTAGGCCACCAAAAGAAGATCGTCACCAGAGCGCAGAAGTTCCCCTTTGCCGATTTCCAGCGGTTCCCAACCTTCCTCCATGAGGGCAACGCCATAGCCATTGCCGCGCGGATAGCGCAGGGCGATCGGGCCAGCCGTGTAGTTAATCCCCGTGACAATCATGCGTTGCAATTCAGCCTCATCCTTGGGTGCCATCAGCACCATATTCGGCAGGCAGCGCAGATAGGCAATGTCGTACATCCCTTGGTGGGTCGGCCCATCGGCACCGACAATCCCCGCCCGATCCATACAGAAGAAGACGGGCAAATTTTGGATGCAGACATCGTGGACAATCTGGTCGTAGGCGCGCTGCAAAAAGGTGGAGTAAATGGCAACCACAGGACGCATGCCTTGGGTGGCCATGCCCGCAGCCATCGTTACAGCGTGCTGCTCAGCAATCCCCACATCAATGTATTGATTGGGCACCCGTTTTTGGAGAATATCCAAGCCAGTGCCGGTGGCCATCGCCGCTGTAATGCCCACAATGCGCGGATCGTTTTCTGCGAGTTTGGTCAGGGTTTCGCCAAAGACTTTGGAGTAGCTGGGGGGCTTGGGCTTGCTGGAGGGTTTGGCCTTACCCGTCACCAAATCAAATGGTGGCTGGGCATGGTAGCCCACTTGGTCTTTCTCGGCGATCGCGTAGCCTTTGCCCTTAACCGTTGCCACGTGAACCAAGACAGGACCGGGAATTGTATGGGCGTGTTGGAATGTGGCAATGAGTTCTTCCAAATTGTGACCATCCACAGGGCCAACGTAGGTAAAGCCCAATTCCTCAAAGACAGCCCCCACCTTGGGAACCGCAAGGCGTTTCATGCCCTCCTTGAGGCGCTGCATCTCTGGGGTGAGGTTTTCACCAAAGAAGGGGATTTGCTTGAACTGCTCTTCGAGGTTATCGGTAATAAACTGCACCTGCGGCGAGAGGCGGATTTTATTGAGATAGCGGGGAATTGCGCCCACATTGGGGGAAATGGACATCTCATTGTCGTTGAGCACCACCATCAGGTTGGTGTGGGGCAAGTGTCCCGCATGATTAATCGCTTCTAGGGCCATCCCCCCGGTGAGGGCACCATCGCCAATAATGGCCACCACTTTGAATTTTTCTCCCTTGAGATCGCGGGCGATCGCCATCCCCAAAGCGGCGGAAATACTGGTGGAAGCATGACCCGCCCCAAAGTGATCAAAGGGACTTTCGCGGCGGTTGAGATAGCCGGCAATGCCTCCCTTTTGTCGCAGGGTATGGAAGTTGTTGTAGCGCCCCGTCAACATTTTGTGGGGGTAGGCTTGGTGTCCCACATCCCAAACCACGCGATCTTTGTCTAAGTCAAGGGTTTGGTAGAGTGCGAGGGTGAGTTCGACCACCCCCAAGCCCGGCCCAAGGTGTCCTCCCGTGGCCGCCACGGTTTCCAAATGTTTGTCGCGGATTTGGGCGGCAATTTGACTCAATTGGGCAATGGACAACCCATGCAACTGGTTGGGATGGGTAATTTCACTTAGGTGCATAGAAACCCGACCTCGCAAGATACCTAGGGGCGATAGCCTACCGCTGACCACAGAAAAGCTATCTGTTGACTGATTCTAACAAAGTCGCCCCCTCTAGGTGGGGATCATCTGGCTCCCAACCGCGGTGAAAAGCCGCAATAATCACGAAACAGTTGATCATAAATTTCCAACGCAGTTTCATAGAGTTCACTCAATTCACGAATTTCTTCTGTGGATTCATGGGTGTAATTTTCCATTAACCAAATGACCCATTGATAAAACCGTTCCTGACCCCACTGTTGCCAATAGTTGGCCAAAATTCCCCGCGCTAGATCCGTTCCCAATCGTTTGGGGTAATCGTGGCTTGTGGCCAAGTCTTGGAGATCCCCTAGGAAGCGTTCGGTCATCGCCCTGAGGTGACTCAGGGACATCTGAGCACATTGACAAGCCCGCTCAAAGGCGGCGTTGGTTTCTAGGGAACTGGGCTTGACTGTTTCCGCTATCAAGCGACCATCACTACCTACCTCACGCTCGACAGCACAGTGGGGCACTTTAGTGACGGGATAGCCTTGACAGGCCGGATACACCCGAAAGTTTTTCTCGAGACGATCCACTTCCTCTGGGCTGAGGTGAATATCAAGCTCAAGGAGGAGTTGACCAAAGGTACGCTGATCAGTGGTGGTGGTGGTTTGGGAGTAGGTCATCGCGAAGTCCCTCACAGGTCGTCAAAAGATTACCCTGTGATGTTTTTTCGGTTATGCATCTGACCTGAGAATACCCATAATCCTAGGATCGCAATACTGTGTCCTCGAATACGATCAGTTCGTCGCGATGTCCCTCTAGGGTGACTTGGGTACCGACCCCATGGGTCTGTAAAGAGAGCTTGACGGTTTCTAGCCGCTGGGCACCTCGCCAATAGAACCAAGGGGCAATGGGGGTCAAACCAATGAGGCCAAAGGCCAGAATACCGCGATCGGGAAAGAGGACGGTCAACACAAGGGCGATCGCAGTGGCAGCGGAGACAGCAAGGCCAAAGAGGAAGGCGGCCAAAAAGGGGCTGGCGGCAACATGTCCCTGAAACGTCACTTCACTGCCGTCGGCGCTGACGGTATGCAGGCGGTAGCCCCGCTGCTGAAAATACTGCTTGAGGCGGGGGGCAAGTTCGGTAATGGGCTGGGGAATGAGCCATTCTTTAGTTTCAAGGCGTTCTTTCGTAGAGGCGCGAATGAAAAACACAAATCCAACGGCCAAAAGGCTCGTCAAGATGAGGGTCGAAGGATAAATTAGATCGCTTAGATCGCTGGACATGGTGAGGTGGTTCTTAGAGGGTTCCTATTCTTCATTGTTGAGTCATTGTCGAGGATTGATAAGGGTCTGCAAAGAGATATTGCATCGCGATCGCTCCAGCGGATTCTGCGGAATACTAAGCTCTAGTCTCTGTCATTGCATAGAATGATTCGCTCTAGGGTCTCTGGCAGTGATATTCGCGCTCCTCGCAACAAAGGGCGATGGTTTTGCCCAGAAACGGTCGTTGCAGGACTCCTATTTGCCAGCGACTTAGCAGCATTGGTGCTGGCGTGGAAGTTGGGCTTGCAGCTCAATCGCTTCTATGCGCCATTGCCCCCTGATTTGGCCGCTTGGTACTGGTGGGGCTTGCCCAGTGTTTTTTGGCTCTTTGCGGCGGGTCTGTTGTTTTTGATTGCCGTGAGCGGCCTGTATTACCCGCGCGGCTACTGGAAAAATTATCTGCGCCTTGCCAAGGTGTTGAGCTTAGGCTATTTGCTGGCGCTGGCGATTGGCTACTTTTATGATCCTAAGGTGGATTTGCCCCGCTCGCTATTTTTTGGTGCTTGGGGTCTCAGTGTGGTCTTTGCCGTGGTCTTGCGTTTGGCGGTCAGCTTAGCCTTCAAGGTTTGGACACTACGGCGACCGATTCGCGCCTTTTTAGTGGCGCCCCCAGAGCGGCAGGAGTATCTCAGAAGCCTGCTGGGGCAACGCTCCAACTATAAGATTGTCGGCAGGGCGATCGCCACCATGGCGAATGAACCGGAGACTCTGACCGAGATTCTCAACTGCCAAGCCCAAGAGGTCATTGTCGAAGGCCTGCCGCCGGATCACCTCGCCTCAAGGCTCTATTGGCAACTGCGCCAGCATGGTATTGCCCTGCGGCTCATTCCCTCCAGTTTGGAAACGCTCTACCGCCGTGGCACACCGGAAATTGTGGCTGCCCTGCCCACGCTGCGGGTGGACATGACCTATCTGCATGGTTGGGAGTATCGGCTGAAGCGCTATCTGGACGTGATTTTGGCACTCCTTGGCATTGTGGTGTTGGCGCCTCTCTTTGTTGGGGTGGCGATCGCCATCAAACTCACCTCACCAGGGCCTGTCTTCTTTCGCCAAGAGCGGGTGGGACTCCACGGCCAAGTCTTTCAGATGTGGAAATTTCGCACCATGCGAGCTGATGCCCCGCAACTCCAAGCGCAATTAGAGGCACAAAATGAATCCGCCGATGGCATTCTCTTCAAGCTAAAAAACGACCCCCGCCGCACACCCCTTGGTCGGTTCCTGCGCAAAACCAGCATTGATGAACTGCCACAACTGTTTAACGTCCTTTGGGGAGACATGAGTTTAGTGGGGCCACGTCCACTCCCCCTGCGGGATGTTGCCCGTTTTCATTCTTGGCACCACATTCGCCATCAGGTCTTGCCTGGCATTACAGGGCTGTGGCAAATTTCTGGCCGCTCTCAGATTAGCAATTTTGATGAAGCTGCCCGCCTTGACCTTTACTACATTGACAATTGGTCGCTCAATCTGGATTTGGAAATTCTAGTGGAGACCGTGCGCATTGTGCTCTTTGGTCGTGGGGCGTATTAGGCGCCGTAAAGATTGGCCTGCAAATAACTGTTCTACCTGTTTTGGGGCAAGGGGGCGCGCAAAGAAATACCCTTGGCCATAGTTGCAGCCAAGGGCTTGGAGAATCTGGTACTGCTCGCGGGTTTCAATGCCTTCTGCCACTACCTTCAGACGCAATGCGTGAGCCAACATGAGAATGGTGTGCACAATTGTAGCCGCAGGCTGTTCCCTGTTGAGGGTAGAAATAAACGTGCGATCAATTTTTAGGGTATCAACGGGGAAACGGTGCAAATAGCTGAGGGAAGAGTAGCCTGTGCCAAAGTCATCCATAGACAGGCCAATGCCCATGGCACGAATTTTCTGTAGGGTAGCGATCGCTACCTCCTTGTTGTCAATCAGGATTCCCTCTGTCACCTCAAGGCGCAATCGTTCGGCGGGAAATTCTGTTTCTGACAAAATGGCTCTTAAATTGGGTAACAGATCTGCTTGCTGGAAATGACGGCCACTGAGGTTGACACTGATGCTGAGAGCACGGCTGCGGGGAAAAACCTTTGCCCAGTGTTGCATCTGCCGACAGGCCTCCGCCATCACCCACCAACTAATGAGTAGAATCAAACCCGTTTCTTCAGCCACAGTCATGAATTCAGCGGGGGAGATGATCCCCCGTTCGGGATGTTGCCAGCGCAGCAGCGTTTCAAAGCCAACAATCTTGCGCGTTGACAGATCCACAATGGGTTGATAGTAAACCAGAAATTCCTTGCGCTCTGTTGCCCGTCGCAGATCAGTTTCAATTTGCATCAGGGCAATACTCTGGGCACGCATTGTCATACTGAACACTTCATAGCGAGACTTGCCCAAGGATTTGGCGCGGTACATGGCCGTATCCGCATCCCGCAATAAGTCCTCAACTGTTTTGGTTTCTTCGCTGGGGAAGGCAATGCCAATACTGGCACTGGTAAAAACTTCACGCCCCTCCAGCAGGAAGGGGCGGCTCAAGGCTGCTAAAACCCGTTTTGCCACTTCAATGGCTTGGGCTGGATTCGTTAACTCCTCCAAGAGAATGGCAAATTCATCACCACCAAGGCGGGCAACCGTGTCCTCCGCGCGGGTACAGGCCGTGAGTCGTCGGCCAATGCCAATGAGAAGCTGATCCCCGACTAGATGTCCCAAGCTATCGTTGATCACCTTAAAGCGATCCACATCCAAAAAGAGCACTGCAAAGAGGGAGTTGGGATGCCGCACCCGACGGGTAATGGCTTGACTCAGGCGATCCATAAAGAGCACGCGATTGGGCAAGCCCGTCAGGGCATCGTGGAGGGCATCATGGAGAATCTGCTCCTGAATTAGGTGGTAATGGGTAACGTCGGTCATTGAACCGGCCATGCGGTAGGGCTGCCCCTTCTCATCGCGCAGTGCCTTGCCCCGCGATCGCATCCAGCGATAACCGCCCTTGCGATACCGAATCCGAAATTCACACTCAAAGTGGGGAGAACGACCAAGAAGGTGATCTTTGAGACTGCGCCGCAGCAATTCTAGATCCTCTGGATGAACCCGCTGCAGCCATTCTTCGATAACCGGCCGCAGGGTTCCGGGGGGTTCTCCCACCAAGGCTGCCCAACGAGGCGAGTAGTACATCGCGCGATCGCTGATGTGCCAATCCCACAGACCATCGTTTGCCCCCTCTGCAGCTAAGGCGTAGCGTTCTTCACTCCTGCGCAGCGCCAGCTCCGAGCGTTTGCGCTCAGTAATATCGGTGATGTAGCAGCGAATTAGCTGACTTTGGAGCAAGATGTGGATACTGACCTCATAGGTGCGATCGCCCACTGTGACTTCCTCAAGAGTTAGCCCCTCTGCTTTTGCCCAACTTCCGCTGTGAAACCAGTCCCTAAACAGAGGATGAGCACAGCCTTGGGTTTCTAAATCGGGAAAGCACTGCAGAGCTGCGGGGTTAAGGTAGGTAATGCGACCAGCGGCCGTGATTTCAAGGATGGGATGGGGACTCAGCTCAGGAAAGGAGGAAAGTCGCAGTAGTTGTTCTTCACTTAGCTGTGCAATGTCGCCAAAGGGCTCCCAACTGACGCCAAGTCTTGTGCTGTCCTCCTCTGATAACTCATCAATTTGCACCGCTTGGGCGTAACGGGTGAATGTGGAATCGGAGACATTCGTCACCACATGGTAACGGGCGCGCACTTCTCCCCCAAAGACAATCACATCACAGTGCTTTAGGATACAGGACTGGCAACGCTTGCCATTAACCATAGTGCCATTTACACTGGGCTTCCCCTCCAGATTCCCATCCACAAGACGAAAGAGAAAGTTGCCGCTATTGGGATCCACAATCCGCAGTAAAACAGCATGCTGGCGTGAAATCATGGGTGATTTGAGGACAATTGAGTTGCTGGGGTGACGACCAATAGTGTAAGTATTGGCCTCTAAACGGATTGTGCGCCGGCCTGCACGATCCTCAATCACCAGAAGATGACGCCACTTTTGGCACGCAGAGGGATTCACGTCAATTGCCTAGTTGAATACGCATCAAATTCTGCTGAATTAAATACGTCAAATCCGAGAACTCAACGCTTGACAACAGGGAAACCGCCCACAGAAACCTGACTCCTATTCTAGGTTAGGACAGGAGTCTTCCAGTTGGTCTTGCTGCCCGAAAGATTGACATCGCTCTTTTGCTGCCGGCCTCGGTGGGCTACACTTGCAAGGTATGCTTTTGAACTGTTGAAGGCAAGACCGAGAATAGCGGGCAACATGGGGATTTTTCACTCTTTTGCTTGGCGATCGCTGCTGGGGATGAGGTCTTGGCGGGGTATTTGGCGATCGCTTGCCTTGGGAATTTTGGTTCTTCTGCTGCTCTTTTTTGTCTTTTTTGTCCTACCTACTCAGGCCACTCCCATGACCCCCAAACATTACACTGAACTCACTTTTGCGCCCTTACCCGATGTGGCTATGCCAGCCTACAAGCGCTTTCAGCTTAGCAATGGCATGGTGGTCTATCTGTTGGAGGATCATGAGTGGCCGTTGGTACGCGGTACTTTGCTTTTTCGTGCTGGCAGCCGTTGGGATCCCCCCCATCAGGTGGGTCTGGCGGAAATCAGTGGCGATCTCATTCGTACAGGAGGCACTCAAGTTCACCGTGCTGCCGAGATTGACCAATGGTTAGAGGATCGGGCAGCGATCATCGAATCTGGTGTCGGTAAGAGTCTAGGGCGGATCAATTTCAGTAGTCTTAAAGAACATAGCGAGGCTGTACTTCGCCAAGTGGCGGAAATGTTGCAAGCCCCAGCCGTAGAACCAGAGCGCTTTGAATTAGCAATCCGCCGCCGCCAAGGAATGATTCAACGGCGTAACGATCAGCCTAGTGCTCAGGCAGAACGGGAATTTTACAAGTTAATCTACGGGGCTGACAGTCCCTATGCCCGCACCCAAGAGTTAGAGACCCTCGCCAACATTACTATTGCCGATGTACGGCAGTTTTACCGCACTTACCTTGCCCCCTCGCGCTGTATTTTGGGCTTGGTGGGGGATTTTGACGCCTTGCAAATGGGCGATCGCCTTGAAGCAATTTTTGGCGCATGGCAGGATCCGCCGAACTTACCGCCTCTGCCCCCTGTACCGACTGTAAGGGTTGACACCTCGCCAACTACCGTGATCATTGAACGCCCCCACCTCTCCCAGAGCTACATCTATACCGGCCAACTGGGGGGCACACTCAAGGATCCGGACGTATTTAACCTCTATGTCCTCAATGGGGTGCTCAATGGCTTTGGGGGTCGCCTCTTTAATGAATTGCGATCGCGCCAAGGCTTGGCCTACAGTGTCTATGCCGCTTGGAGTCCCGAATTTGACTATCCAGGGGTCTTTTATGGCGCTGGCCAAACGCAAACAGCAACCACAACGCAGTTTCTTGAGGCTCTGCGACAGGAAATTGAACGATTGCAACGGGAACCTGTTAGCGTAGCGGAACTCACCTATGCCAAGGACAGTATTCTCAACTCGTTTGTCTTTAATTTTCGCGATCGCCTGCAAATTCTCAATCGCCTCCTGCGCTATGAATACTATGACTTGCCCAAGGATTTTATCTTCCGCTATCAGCGCGCCGTCAAGACAGCAACGGCAGCGGATCTGCAACGGGTGGCACAAAGTCGCCTCAAGCCAGAACAGTGGCGTACTCTGATTGTGGGCGATCGCGTCCCCTGCCCTGTAGCTCACTGTCAGTTATGGCGCAGTCGTAGTTAGACTGGCATTCCTAGCTTACGGGATTCCCCCACTCGCTGAGTATCGAGACAGCCTTTAGAATAGAGGCTATGAGCCGTTGGGTTAACCTGCTTGCCCTGCTCCCTAACACCATCCTCACGATTTTAGTTATCAGCATTGCCTTTCTGAGATTCTATGAGCAGACCGACGTCACACAATACCGATTTGCGTCTGCTGATCATTCCACATTTTCCAGTTTTCGTAGATGCGGCGTAATGTGCCGTCCTTCTTGAGGATGTCGAGGGCTTGATCAACTTCTGTTTTGAGGGCCTCTCCTTTGGGGCTGTTCTTATTAAAGGCAATCACATAGTTATTCAAAAAGGTCGGGACACCAATTGGGCGCAGGCGATGGTTGACCGTGCCCCCTGGACCAGCTCCGAGAATGTAGTAGGCAACAATCGGATAGTCTAGCATCACCGCATCAATACGCCCTTGAACCAGATCATCAAAGGGCAAATTGCCATCGTAGGCACGGGTTTTGATGTTTTTGTCCCTTTCAAGAATTTCTTGGGCTTTGTAGCCAATACCCGTACCGACCGTCATGCCAGCGAGATCGGCAAGGGTGACTTCACTAGTGGCAGTGTATTGCTCAAAACGGGGGTCATTGGCTCGCACCACAATCTGTTGGCCATAGCGATAGTAGGGCTGGGAAAAGAGTTGAGTGCGCTCGCGATCGCTGGTGATTTCCCAACCGTTGAGAATCATGTCAAAGCGATTGGCAGCTAGGGCAGCCGGGAGTTGATCGTAGGCCGTGGCAACGAATACGGCTTTGACCCCCATCAGTTGGGCGATCGCGTCGGCAATTTCCACCTCAAAGCCAATTAACTGACTGGGATCAACTGGATCGTAAAAAACGTAGGGCGCACCACTAATAGCCTCCGCCCCCCAAGCCAATCTGCCGGGATTGAGTAGGCCATTGCTGGAGACGGTACCTGTAGTTGAGGTTCCAGAGGTCGAATCCACATTGCCAGCACAGGCTGTGAGGAGGGTTTTACTACCGCTAGCGATCGCGATCGCCCCAGCTCCCTGCACAAAACGACGCAAAAATGTCCGGCGCGTAACACCCATATTGTTCTACCCTTGGACTCCCCTCGCGGTCACTGACTTTAAGATTAACCCAACTGGATTGCGGATCGTTTCTAGTGAGTTCCAGAGGCCTCACCGCAGAAGGGGGTAGATGCCTTTGAATGGCTGCGGCGCTTAGCCTAGAAAATGCCGATCTCCGCTTGGAGGGTATTCCAAATCCCCCAGCGCTCGTAGATTTGCCGCAGCACACCCTCTTTCTTGAGGATGTCGAGGGCTGCATTCACTTCGTCCTGCAGAATTTTGCCCTTGGCACTCTTGGCATTAAAAGCAATTACATAATCATCTGGAAACAAAGGCTGGCCAATGGGCCGAAGGTGCGGTCTCTTTTGCCCACCAATCCCCTGACCCAAAATGTCATAGGCAACGATAGGGCTATCTATGACCACCGCATCAATGGCGCCGTTTTCAAGGGCGGTTAGGTAATCGGTACTTCGATAGGTCAGCGTTTGAATACGCGGCGTTTGCTCAAGGATCTCTTGGGCTTTGTAGCCAAGGCCAGTCCCTACTCTCATTCCCGCTAGGATGCCTAGGTCAATCTTGCGGTTGGGACTGTACTCCCGAAAGCGAGAGTCATCTGCGCGTACAACAATTTGCTGGCCATAGCGATAATAGGGCTGCGAAAACAACTGATAGCGTTGTCGCTCTGGCGTTCTCTCCCAACCGTTGAGAATCAGATCAATCTGGTTAGCGGCTAAAGCGATGGCTAGCTGGTCGTAAAGACTATTCACTAACACTGGCTCAGCACCTAGAAGGCGAGCGATCGCTGCGGCAATTTCTGCTTCAAATCCCAGGATCTGCTCAGGATTCTCAGGATCGAAAAAGACATAGGGGGCAGCATCTTCAGCTCCCCAAATCAGTTGACCGGGTTGCAGTAGTCCTCGGGCGGAAATTTGGGGTGAAGGCGGGGTCTCTTGGCGATCGCAACCGCTGAGCAGCGCCTTACTGCTAGTCACCAGCAAAAAAATCGCTCCCCCTTGGCCAAAGGAGCTCAAAAGAGTGCGGCGATTGAGTTTCATAGGTCATCAACAGAGAAACAACCCAGAACCTAGCTTTATTCTATGCCTTATCGCCGCTTGCTGCCAAACTACGACGCTTAGTCACTGTTTGGAAGGCAGAAATAATATCGCCTTCCTGCCAAAGTTCAAAGTCGTCTAAACGCACGCCACATTCGTAGCCCGCCGCCACTTCGCGGACATCGTCTTTCATGCGTTTGAGGGAACTCAAGATGCCCGTGTGAATGACGTTTTGCTGGCGCAGCACCCGCACTTTACAGTTGCGTACCAGCTTGCCACTGAGCACATAGCAGCCGGCAACAATTCCCTTACTGAGGGGGAAGATTGCCCGTACCTCCGCTTGACCCAGCTCTTCTTCAACCAGCTCAGGCTCCAGTAGCCCTTCCATTGCCCCTTGAATATCATCGAGGAGCTTGTAAATGATGTTGTATTCGCGGACATCCACGTTGTGCTGTTCTGCTGCTTGGCGTGCCCCTGAGGCAAGGGTGGTATTAAAGCCAATGATGACGGCACTACTGGCAGCGGCAAGGTCAACATCGGTTTCGGTAATTTCGCCGGGGGCAGCCAGCAAAACCCGTAACTGCACTTGATCTTGGGGCAGTTGGTTGAGAGCCGCCAAAATTGCCTCGACGGAACCTTGAACGTCGGCTTTGAGAATGAGATTGAGTTCCTTGAGTTCCCCTTCGCGGGCTTGACTGGACAACGAGGTAAGGGAGACCCGACGGGCGGCGGCGGCTTGAGCAAGGCGGGATTGGCGTTGGGCGGCAGCTCGCTCTTCCGCAAGGGCACGGGCAGCTTTTTCATCGTTGAGCACTTCAAATTCATCCCCGGCAGCAGGCACGTCCGCCAGACCCAAAACTTCCACCGCAAAGGAGGGGGTTGCTGCCTCGACCCGCTGCCCGCGATCGTCAATCATGGCGCGGACTTTGCCAAAACAGGCACCCGCCACCAGAATATCGCCGACCCGCAGTGTCCCATTTTGTACCAGCAATGTGGCCACAGGACCCCGTGCCCGATCCAAGTGGGCTTCAATGACGGTGCCTTTGGCGGGGCGATCGGGATTGGCGCAGAGATCCTCTACTTCCGCCACTAGGAGGATCATTTCCAAAAGGGTATCGAGATTTTGCCGTTGTAGGGCACTGACGGGCACCATAATCGTGTCGCCGCCCCACTCTTCAGGCACTAGACCATATTCAGTGAGTTCCTGCTTGACCCGCTCCGGTTGGGCAGATTCTTTGTCGATTTTGTTAATGGCGACAATGATCGGCACTTTGGCTGCTTTGGCGTGACTAATGGCTTCAATGGTTTGGGGTTGTACCCCATCATCGGCAGCAACGACGAGAACGGCAATATCGGTAACCCGTGCCCCCCGTGCCCGCATGGCGGTAAAGGCTTCGTGACCCGGGGTATCGAGGAAGACCACCTGATGTTTTTCGCCGTTGTATTCCACATCCACGTGGTAGGCGCCAATGTGCTGGGTGATACCGCCTGCTTCCCCTTGGGCAACTTTGGTATTGCGAATGGCATCGAGCAGGCTAGTTTTGCCATGATCCACGTGCCCCATAATTGTGACCACGGGAGGACGTCGTTGCAGGTGATCGAGGTCGCTCGACTCCAGCATTTCGGTGACTTTTGTGGCCTCGGCTTTCTGCTGTGCCGTTTCCACTGTGATCCCCAATTCCTTGGCCACGAGTTCAATTGTTTCCACCTCAAGGGTTTGGTTGATGGTGGCGGCGATTCCCTTAAAGAAGAGGACTTTAATGATTTCCGCTTCGGGCCGACGCACTAAACTGGCTAACTCCTGCACTGACATTGGGCCTTCAATCGTAATGTGATCGGGAGGTGGTGCTTCGGCTGGCTCTTCGTGACGGCGATCGCGCTGGCGGGGTTGTTTTTTCTCGCTGCTTCTTTCAGTTTTCGCCGCTGGTGTAACAGGGCGAGCCGGACGCGGGGCTTTAGGTTTGGGTGGCCGTTGCAGCGATTGACTCACATCCACCGTGACTTGGTGTACCCCGACTAAACGGCTGGTGAGTTCGAGTTCTTCTTCTTCATCAATGACTTCTTCACGCAACTTGGCGGCGCGGGAGGATTTGCGTTTGTTCTCCTCATCATCAAAGTCTTTGCGACGGTGGCGGTCTTTGATGACTTTGCTAACAGACTTGTCATCGAGTACCTCAACGGTTTCGGTGACGGGCTTCGGCGGATTCGGTGCCCGCAGGACTGGCACAACGGGTTTGGGTGGCGGTTGTAGCTCTGGTAAAGCTGGCTTGGGCGCCATTTCCGGCTTGACGGGTGCCGGGGGAACTGCCCGCTGCACAATTTCAATGCGATCTTGACTGCTCGCCCCTTTCTCTTTTTTAGGGGGTTCCTTTAGCTCTTTGCGGGGCGGGGGAGCTGCAGCAACTGTTTCCACCTTCTTGGTGGGGCGAGCGGGTGGCGGAGCTAAAGTCGGCGCTGGACGCGGTGGTGTCGGTTCGGGTTTGGCCGCAGGTTTAGGGGGCTTGGGCGCCACGGGTGCCACAGCCTTAGGGGCTATGGGTTCAGGGGGCGTGGGTCGTGTCGGCGCTTGCAGTGCTTGGGGGCGAGCGGGAGGCTGTTGTAATTGAGGCTTGGGTGCTTCTGGCGGCTCAGAGTGGGCTTGGGTGTGCACCGCCACAATTTGCTGTGTTTTTTGGGGAGCTGGGGCTTTTTTCACTGGGGGAGGGGTTTTTGAGACTTTGCGGGGGGAGGCGCTGGGGGGTTGATAGGTTTTGGCCGCTTCGCGAATGCGATCGGCATCGGCCTCGGAAATAGTACTGCTGTGACTTTTATAGGCAATTCCCAACTGTTCACAGATCGCCAATAGATCTCGATTGTCTAGGTTGAGTTCTTTGGATAGGTCATAAATGCGAACTTTACCAATGCTCATGCTCTCTCTCAAAGGCGCTGAAATCTCTACGAAAGGACAAACGGTAGGGCGATCGCTCAGGTAAAGGCTACCGTCAAGGTGGCATTAACGGGTTTTAAGGGATGGGTTGGGGCAACTCACTCAACAACAATCTCAAGAGTCGGGGCTAAAAAAATAGAGGTACCCCTATTATTAACGATTTTGGTAGGGATTGATCAGGGCAACAGCCCCAAGGGGGGATCAATTTCAATGCGTCGGGCTGCTAGATCAACCACTGGGACAATGGCAGGCACAAAGGGAATGTACACTGATGGGGGGGCTTCTTGCACTGGGTTGAGTAACTGCACTTCCAGCAAGTCATTGCCGGCATTGACTAGGCCCACCACTTCCCCAACCCGCTCACCTTGGTGATAGACTGCGAGTCCAATCAAGTCCATGAGGTGGTATTCATTGGCTGCAAGGGGCGGGCGATCGCTGGCGGGGACTAAAATTTGGGATCCCTTAAGCGCCTCCGCTGCGGTGCGATCGCTGACTTCTGCAAAGGTGACCACAAACTGCTCAGACCGAGGCAAAAATCGCCCGCGCACGAGGGTGACAGCATAGGGTTGGGGCTGCCGGGGCGATCGCAACCAACGGCAACCCGCCACCGTAAAGCGCTCGGGAAAATCGCTAAAGGGCTTGACCTTGACTTCGCCCCGCAGGCCGTGGGCACCGACAACTTGGCCGATACAGAGCCATTCACTCGTCTCAGGGCAGGGGGTCACCATAGGCGGTCCAAGCCAACTTGAGTAAACCGTTCATAATTGCTGTGGCCACGCTCACGCCCCCCTTGCAACCCTTAATAGCAATGTGGGGCACCCAAGACTTCTGCAGGCGTTCCAAAATGGGGGAGAGAAAATTGGGGGCAGCGTCAATAATTAACGCGGGGCGAATCTCCTGAGCCTCCACCAAGGTCAGGAGGGGTTCTAGAGCCGAATGATCACTACTGAGGACAAAAATGGCTGTGGGATGGCGTCGTGCCAAGGTTTCAATGCCAAAGGCAATGCGGGACTTTTCCTGCTGCGGACGGGTAAAGGTTTCTGCTCCACAGTAAATGGGATTGCCAAAGGTGTTTTGGGTGTAGGAGAGGACGCCCACCTGCACCATCGTAACATCCACCACAATCGGGGTATGGGCGGCGAGGGCAGCCACACCGGATTGCAGAGCCTGCTCTGAGTAAGTAATGAGATTGAGATACTCTAAATCCCCTGTGGCATAAATTACGCGGCGCGCAATGTCGTACTCTGCTGGACTCAGGTTGTGTCCTGCCAGCAACTGGTCAATTACACGCAATTGCGCAACATCAGACTGGTGCCATTCCATCAACAGTGCCGCAAGGAAGTTAAAGAATGATTCATGTGGCAACGCCTTGGCAACAATTAATATAGCAGCAAAAGTTTTGTGCCACTCGGCACAGGGGAGTGTGCCATTCTCTAGTGTACGGGGCGATCGCCCGATTTCATGCATGCTGTGGCGATCCACGATTTCAGCGAGACTGGTATGCTGGAAACAGCGTCCTTGAACTTGTGCCACTGTGTCTCAGATTCTCTGTCCTGTCCCGGCAGATCAACGACCGATCAACGAATATCGTGACCTCAAAGCCTCTTGGTTTTTTGAATGGTCGAGTTGGCCGCGGCCACGTTTTCAACGGCGTTTGCTACTGCTGTGGGGAGGGGCTTGGCTGGTCAGTGGGCCGGTGGCGATCGCCAGCTTTCCTCTCAAAGAAGTCCCCCTTCACACCTTCCTAGCCGCTGCCCTAGGAGCCAATTTTTTGTTATTACTCATCCTCCTGCGCCTTGTGTTGGGTTGGGCCTACGTCGGCGATCGCCTGCAACGTCCCACCGTCGTTTATGAAGAAACGGGCTGGTATGACGGTCAAGAGTGGCAAAAGCCCGAAGCTGAATTGGCTCAAGATCGCCTGATCTATACCTACGAGTTGCGCCCGATTTTGCAACGGCTCCAGGTAACCCTTTTGGCGCTAGGCATCTTTTCTGTGGGGCTTGCCCTTGCTTGGGCACTCCTGTAGCTGCTGCTGATACTGTTGCTCATTTACCCGCATGACCGAACCTATGTCCAAACGCACCCAAGCCCCTGCCCTCGAGGTTTGCTTACTGCGGGAAGGGATTGTTGAGTCGCGCCACCATGCCCATGCTGTTGTCTGTGATGCGCGGGGTCGAATTCTTGCCCTTGCAGGGAATGGAGAAACCGCTGCTTTTGTCCGCTCTGCCCTCAAGCCCTTTCAAGCCTTGGCAGTGACCACCACCGGCACCATGGAGCGGTTTGATTTGAGCGATCGCGACCTCGCCATTATCTGCAGCTCTCACCAAGGCCGGATCGAGCAGGTGCGCCAAGTCTTTAATATCCTCTGGCGTGCCGATGTGGATCCCACCGCCCTGCAATGTCCCGTTCCCGCCGGCCGCCAAGGGGCACTCCAGCACAACTGTTCGGGGAAACACGCCGGCATGCTAGCGGTTTGTCAACAGCGCAATTGGCCATTGGCCAGCTATCTGCACAAAAATCACCCGGTGCAGACCCTAATCCTCTCCAAGGTGGCAGAGTTGCTCAAGATGCCCGCCGCAGAATTTATCTATGCCCACGATGACTGTGGGGCGCCCACGTACTTGATGCAACTGGTACAGATGGCCACCCTCTACGGCCAACTGGCCTCGGGCAATGACTGGGCAATGGAGCGCGTTGTGCGTGCCATGACTCACCACCCAGATTTTGTGGCCGGCCCCGGTGCCCTTGATAGTGAGCTGATGCGCCTGACGGAGGGGGAAATTCTCAGTAAGTCGGGGGCTGAGGGGATTCAATGCATAGCGCGCGTGGGGGAGGGCATGGGATTAGCCATTAAAGTTAGCGATGGTGCCAAGCGGGCCAAGTATGCCGTTGCCATTCAACTGTTGAAGCAACTGGGCTGGATTACTCCCAGTGTCGCGGAGACCTTAGGGGAGCAGTTTCTCATTCCCAACCAATTTACCCGTCTTGAGGTCAATGGTGAACTGACCTTTGCTTAGGGAGCTAAATTCCAGACTGATAGGCTCCCCCTTGGGTTATGATGGGTAGTCAATTTTAGTGAGCACGGAGGCTGCTATGGCTGTCACGGCAAGGGTTGGAACCATCTTTCCTGTGGTGTGGGTGGGCGATCGCGTGCAGTTAATCGACCAAACCCGCTTGCCAGAAGAGTACGTCCTCAAGGACATCACCACCGCTGCCGAAATGGCTACAGCCATTCGCGAAATGATTGTGCGGGGGGCGCCGGCGATCGGGGTTGCTGCTGCCTTTGGTATGGTCTTAGGGGCACGGGAATACAGGGGGAGCGATCGCGAGGGCTTCTTGGCTCACCTTGAGAATGTGGCTGCCAAATTGCGGCAAACGCGCCCGACGGCAGTGAATTTATTTTGGGCCATTGATCGCATGCTAGCAGCAGCTCAACAGCCTGCCGTTTCCCTTGAGGCACTCCAGCAGCACCTTCTTGAAACCGCCCAAACCATTGCCCGTGAAGATGTGCAAACCTGTCAAGCCATTGGCAAAAACGGCCTCAGTGTCCTGCCGAAAACTCCCGAGAAGTTGCGTCTGCTCACCCACTGCAATGCCGGTGCCCTAGCAACAGCAGGCTATGGAACAGCGTTAGGGGTAGTTCGGGCGGCTTGGGCAGCAGGTCGCTTGGAGCGACTCTATGCCGATGAAACTCGTCCTCGCCTGCAGGGGGCGAAGTTAACTGCTTGGGAATGTGTGCAGGAGGGCATTCCCGTCACCCTGCTTGCCGATACGATGGCGGCGCACTGTATGCAGCGGGGGATGATTGACGCGGTAGTGGTGGGTGCCGATCGCATAGCCCTCAATGGCGATACTGCTAACAAAATTGGCACCTATAGTGTTGCCCTTGCCGCCAAAGCCCACAATATTCCCTTCTTTGTTGCCGCACCCCTTTCTACCATTGACACCCAAATTGCCACGGGGGCGGAAATTCCTATTGAGGAGCGACACCCCCAAGAAATTTATCAGGTGGGGTTTAGCCGCATTACACCCGCGGGCGTGGATTTTTACAATCCTGCCTTTGATGTCACCCCTGCCCATCTCATTAGTGGGATTATTACGGAGCTGGGGGTCTTTGCACCCGCTGACCTCGCACAGGGTATTGGTGCAGTAGCAGGCTAACGACGACAGACCCACGGGCAATATCCCCTGCTATCGTAGCGGGGGAATGGCTTTGAGTTCCCCTCCAATCCCAACCGTAATACTCACTTTTAACATCGTAGGGATTGTAGGAGGCCGTTGCTTTATGCCAGTAATCGTCCCCCAAGGTCGAGAGGCCAAAATCCACTTGGATACTGCCGTGGGTGTTCCTATAGAGGTGACGGGAATCTATATCCACCGCATTTCTGCCAAGACAGGGGGAGCAATCGCCGGACCTAGGTTCAACTTTGCTGCTCCCACAAGGGCAACCGGTGTCCGAAACATGATCAACATCTCTTCCTTGAGTAGTACTGCGATCCTAGCAACTGTGCTAGAAAGTCTTTATTCTCAGTTCAAAAAGCTTTATAGAAAAAATGATTTCCTCGCCATCGCATTTAAGTCCAACCGACCTCAATGCCCTTGCGGAACGCATCCGTATGGCGGCTGACCAAGCCAATGGGAATGTCCATGACCTGTTGGCACTGCTGCGACTTTTGGAACAACTGCACCGTGAAATTTGTGACAATCAGTTTCAGACAGCCTTGCCCACCAACCGCCAAGCACTCTATAAACTGCTGCGGGACATTGAAACCAATGGCGGCTGGCCCTACATTCCCCGCAAACGCCTAGAGTCCTTTTTGGGAGCAATTCAAGAGGAATCGGATAGTCGTGAATGTTGAACACTGGCTGATGCGCCAAGAGCCGCAGTGGCTAGAGCTAGAACAACTTCTCAACCGTGCTGAGACCGAGGGCATTCAGAGCCTATCGGCAACGGAGATTTGCCGCCTCAGTCAGTTGTACCGCGTGGTCAGTGCGGATTTGGCACGGGCAAAAACGCGCCGCTTGGGCAGTAGCATCGTCACCTATTTGCAGGGTCTAACTTTGCGTGGCTACAGCCAAGTCTATCAGGGTCGGCGCTCCCAAGATTGGCGCAGGGTCTGGGGGTTTTTGCAGCGGGGCTTCCCAGCGGTTGTCCAGCAAACATGGGGCTATACGGCCTTTGCTTTGGGGGTGTTTCTGGTGGCCGCTGCGATCGCCTGGTGGTATGGGTGGCGCGATCGCCAGTTTTTGGAACTGGTGGTGCCCTCGGACATTCTTTCCTTGGTAGAAAAGGAGGGGAAGCTGTGGCTGGGGTCAATTGTGGGAGTTGAACCCTTGGCTTCTAGTGCCATTATGACCAATAACCTGAGTGTTGCCTTTGCAATGTTGGCGGGGGGAATTCTAGGGGGGCTGGGAACCCTCTACATCCTCTGGAACAATGGTTTGCATATGGGGGCGATCGCTGCCCTTGTGGCGCAAAACAACCTAGAGTACCCCTTTTGGGCTTTTGTCAGTCCCCATGGTGCTTTAGAGTTGCCCGCCATTTTTCTAGCGGGGGCAGCAGGTCTGTTGCTGGGGCAGGCGCTTCTCTTGCCGGGGCGATACCGTCGCCTTAGCGCCTTGAAGCGCAATGGTGCCTTAGCTGCGCAACTGATGTTTGGGATCGTGCCGCTGTTGATAATTGCGGGTATTATCGAGGGCTTTTGGTCACCAAATCCCCTGATTCCCAACAGTGTCAAGTATCTTTCCGGTCTTGGATTATTAACTGCTTTGATGTTTTATTTGGCTTGGCCGCTGGAGCGATCGCCCACAGCTGGGGGAAAATAAAAGGATGCTTTATTGACGTTAGGCCGATCGCGAGAACACTATGGCAGAAAACTGGCGCAGTCGCATCATCACAGAAGGCATTCAACGCACCCCCAACCGAGCCATGCTGCGGGCTGTAGGCTTTGGCGATGGGGATTTTAACAAACCGATTGTGGGGGTGGCCAGTGCCTACAGTACCATTACCCCCTGCAATATGGGGATTGCTACCTTAGCCAGTCGTGCCGAAGCCGGCATTCGCGCCGCAGGGGGCATGCCGCAGTTATTTGGCACGATTACCGTCAGCGATGGCATTTCCATGGGCACCGAGGGGATGAAATACTCCTTGGTCTCGCGGGAGGTGATTGCCGATGCCATTGAGACGGTCTGCAATGCCCAAAGTATGGATGGGGTGCTGGCGATCGGCGGCTGCGACAAAAATATGCCCGGCGCAATGATGGCCATGGCCCGCATGAACATTCCCGCCATTTTTGTCTATGGGGGGACAATTAAGCCCGGTCACTGGCAGGGGCAAGACCTTACCGTTGTCAGTGCTTTTGAAGCGGTGGGTCAGTTTAGTGCCGGCAAAATGGACGAGGCGACCCTCCATGCCATTGAACACCATGCCTGTCCGGGGGCGGGTTCCTGTGGGGGCATGTTTACGGCCAACACCATGTCCTCCGCCTTTGAAGCCATGGGCATGAGCCTGATGTACTCCTCAACCATGGCAGCAGAGGATGACGAAAAAGCCGACAGTACGGAGTTGGCGGGCAAGGTGCTCGTGGAAGCCATCCGCAAAAATATCCGTCCGCGCGATATTATCACCCGCAAGTCCATTGAAAATGCCCTCAGTGTGATTATGGCGATCGGTGGCTCGACAAATGCAGTGCTGCACTTTCTGGCGATCGCCCACAGCGCCGAGGTACCTCTCACCCTCGATGACTTTGAAACCATTCGCCAACGGGTGCCTGTCCTTTGCGACCTCAAACCCTCAGGGCAATACGTCACCACCGATCTGCATCGGGCGGGCGGCATTCCCCAAGTGATGAAAATGCTCCTCAATGCCGGCCTCCTCCATGGGGACTGCCTGACGATTACAGGCGAAACCATTGCCGAGCGGCTGCGGGATGTGCCCGATCGCCCCGACCCCAATCAAGAGGTGATTCGTCCCCTTGATAACCCCCTCTATGCCACCGGCCACTTGACTATTCTCAAGGGCAATCTGGCCACTGAAGGTGCTGTCGCCAAAATCTCCGGCGTAAAACATCCCCAAATTACTGGGCCTGCCCGCGTCTTTGATTCCGAGGAAGCCTGTCTGGAGGCCATTCTTAGCGGCAAAATTAACTCCGGCGATGTCATTGTCATTCGCTATGAAGGCCCCGTTGGCGGTCCAGGGATGCGGGAAATGCTGGCTCCCACCTCTGCTATTATTGGGGCTGGTCTAGGGGATAGCGTTGGCCTCATTACCGATGGTCGCTTCTCCGGCGGTACCTATGGCATGGTCGTGGGTCACGTTGCGCCGGAAGCAGCGGTGGGGGGGACGATCGCCCTTGTGCAGGAGGGAGACTTGATTACCATTGATGCCCACCAGCGACTCCTGCAATTGAATGTCAGTGAGGAAGAACTGGCGGCACGCCGCGCTCAATGGCAGCCACCGGCGCCGCGCTATACCCGTGGCGTTTTAGCAAAGTATGCCAAACTCGTCTCTTCTAGTAGCCTAGGGGCGGTCACGGATCGCTTTGTCTAGGGGAGGCTAACTCCTGCAAAAAGGCCTCGACACCGGCGCGATCGCCCGTTTGGCGGGGATAACTCAGCGGCGGCCGCTGTAGGGTAATCAGTTTGACCCCCAACTCACGGGCAAGGGTCTGCTTGATCTGCTCACTTGCGGTGCCCGAGGCCTTGGTGACTACCGTTGTAATCTGCCACTGCTGCCAGAGGGCGCGCTCTAGCTCAAGGGACACAGGCGGGAAAATGGCCACTAAGCGCCGGCGATCGAATCCAGCCGCAAGAGCCGTTTCTAACGCTGTCACCGTCGGCAAAATTCGGGCAAAGAGAGTTGCCTGAGCCTGGAGGGGGGCAAAGGCTGCTAGGTGTTTTACCCCCAAGGTCAACAACACCCGCTCTCCCCCTAAGAGATTACTTTGCAGCAGCGTCGCTAAATCTGTATAAATACCCGTTGCTTGGGGCAACTTTGGGCGTTCAAAGCGCAGGTAAGGTAGCCCCAGTTCTTGGCTAAGCTGCATGGCAAGGGCAGAGATCTCCGCTGCAAAGGGATGGGAAGCATCCACAATCCCGCGAATGGCGTGTTGTTGAATCAACTCGCGGGCACGCCTAGGGGTTAGGCGCTCGACATGGCATGTGAGCAACGGATGGGCTGGATAGAGACCAGAGGCGGCTGATGTTGTCACACTTACCCAGCAGGGAAACCCTTGGGATAGGATTAAATCCGCAATCCAGCGACTCTCTTGGGTGCCGCCAATCAGCCAAATTGCTCCCCCCACCTAGCCTAGGAGTGCCCGGCGAAAGTTTTCCCGATAGGACTTATTCATAAGGAGGGGCAGCCACAGCACGCTAAGAATAAAGCGCGATTGGGTGTAGTAGGTGCGGTGAAACCCTTGCCAAAAGCGCAGGGCAATTAAGCAGTAGAGAACAATTGCACCAAGAACGAGGAGTTCCATAGAGAGGCTGGTGAATCTGAACTACCACTTCCACATTACTGGATTCTTGGGATCAAGAGTGGCGATGACCGGCTGACTAATCTCATCCAGCATGGCCAAGATGGACTGATCCAAGTGTAGGTCAGCCGCTTTGATGTTTTCTAGCACCTGCTCTGGATGGCGGGCGCCAACAACAGCACAGGTTTGCGGTTGATGCAAGACCCAGGCCAGCGCCAAATTCCCCACCGTAGTGCCCAAGCTGGTGGCAATAGGTCTCATGAGTTCAATGGCCTCAAGGGCACGGGCATAGGTTTCCCCCTGAAAGAGTTGGTTTTTGGCGCGGTTATCTTCGGGATCAAACTGGTGGTCAGGCCCAAAGCGACCCGTGAGCAACCCTTGGGCAAGGGGGGAGTAGGCCAAAATGGTAATGTCGTGCTCAATGCAAAAGGGAATTAATTCTGTTTCCGCCCAGCGCCAGAAGAGGGAATAGGGAGGCTGGACACTGTCAATGCGCCCGTACTGCATGGCTTCAGCCAGTTGGGCACGGGAGAAGTTGGAGACCCCAATGGCGCGGATTTTGCCAGTAACTTTTAACTCCACCATCGCCTGCATGGTTTCCTCAATGGGCACAGGCTCTGAGCCAAAGGAACCGGCGGGCCAGTGAATTTGGTAAAGGTCAATGTAGTCGGTGTTCAAGTTGCGCAGCGATCGCTCGCAGGCGGCAATCACGTCTTTGTAGCGCAAATGATTGGCAAACACCTTCGTGGCATAGACACAGCGATCGCGCAAATCGCCCACCGCTGCGGCTACAATCCGCTCTGAATGACCCTCCCCATAGACCTCTGCCGTATCAATGGTGGTCATGCCTGCTTCGACAGCCGTACGAATCGTGCGAATGGACTCCTCATCTTCAATGCCCACCCACCAACGTTTACCGGCTTGCCAAGTGCCAAGAATCAGCGGCGTGATTTGAATGTCGGTGCGACCAAGGGGACGGGTTTGCATACCACAATTGAATCAGCGAACGAGACATTTTGGAGATATTTTTGGAGGAGATATTTTTGGACATTTTGACACGCTCAGGGGATTTGCCCTCCCGTGTAGCTGCCCCAATCTCCCCCCTGAGAACTCTATGCCACTCTACCGTGATCCGCCCTCTGCTGCAACTAATGCGCTCTTAGAGTTTTGAGCGCCCCAGTGGTAGGTGAAAATAGGTTGTGAGGTTAACGGCGGAGGAAAAGAATCATTGTACTGCCGTAGGTTTTAATCCGCTCTTGCTGCCAGCCGATCGCTAGAATGGCCTCTAAATCCGGTGGGTTTTTGGTGTGACACTCCACGGCAATTTCCCCCGTTGGCCTCAGACACCCTTGTTGCCAAAGTAACTGCAGAACGGGGAGATATAAATCGCTCTTGTAGGGGGGGTCAAAGTAGATAAAGTCAAATTGCGGCACAGGGAGTTGGAGGAGTTTCTGGCGGACATCCCCCCGCAAAACCAGTGTGCGCTGATGGGGCTGGGCCAGGGTTGACCAGTTTTGACGGATGACTTGGCAAGCCTGGGAAGATTGCTCAATTCCCACTACCCACTCAGCGCCCCGCAGCAGGGCTTCTGCGCCCATTGCCCCAGTACCTGCGCACAAATCCAGCCAGCAACACCCCTGCAGACGACCCTGCCAGATATTGAAAATGGCTTGGCGAACCTTGGCGCTGGTGGGGCGGGTGTTATGGCCGGGAAGCGTTTTGAGCGATCGCTGGCCAGAAATTCGCAGAGGCATATTTTCTAGAGTAGGAGTTCCAACCCAAAATAAAAAGTCCTGGGAGTCTTGCCGTGTTTCGACCCCAGGACTTGCGTTTGCGAATCACTCCTCACTACCTAAACAGTACTCTGAGCATTTGGGAACTTGGAGAGCGACACATGACACTTTCTCAAGCGGCACCCATTGGTTAGGCAGAGGGCAATGACTCCATTGTTGTGGCTGCTTTGGTTTGGGCAAGCCTGCCAATTTCCTGATCGATAAAAAAGAGTCCTTTTCCGTGCCGGGAGTTAAGCCCATTGCTAATAATTTGCGTTTGTAAGCGGGATGGGTGGGGGCATAGCCAACAATGCGTAGACGAGCACCAATGGGAGCAGTGCGCAGGTTCGCCTCTACAGGGTCAATCGCCTTGAGCCAGATGTCTTGGGCTAACTCGTGGTTAATGCAAAACCGGCTGGAAGCGAGCGCCACCATGACTGCTCCGCGATCGCTCCTGTGTAAAACAGTAATGACTGCCCCCGGCCTAAGCCCCATCCCCAACAGTTGCTGAGTATTATCGCAGGTCAATTCAGCAATCGTGTAGCGATCGCCCGTCTTCGCTTCGGCAAGGGAAATCAGTTTAGACATATCTTTTCTCCGGCGCCGTTTCCGAAAATGGGGGTCGGCAATGTAGGTAAACGGCAACCACAAGGGTGATGACATATTGCATTTAACAACTTTTTGAAAGCAGCTTATTGCAGATATTTCTCAATTTATAGCACAGCCTTGCCGTAACGCCATGACTTTAGCAAGTCTTAACCTCAAAAAGAAAGCGCCCATTCCCTCCCAGAGGGGGTATTATATTTGCAACTTGTCGCGAATTTATCTTAAATGAGATATTTGGACTCATAATAAGGCTTTTTATGAGATATTTAATCTCATACGAGACATACTAAAAAGCTAGATCGCGAAAAAGCCGAGCCTGTCCAATCAAGCACAGCAGAGTCACTAGGATAGCTTTTCTGGCTGCGTAGAGCTGTTTAGATGGGCAATGTTCCGCTGTGAGCAGATGAACAAAACAATCAGGGCAAACACTCGATCTCAGGTGATTTCAAACTCTGCCCGCACATGAGAGGGAGAGTGTTGTTCTCTTTATCCATAGCTTATTGTGGTTGCCGCAATAGAGCAGATTTCTTAAACTATTTCTTAGAGAGAGTTTTGGCTGCCCTAGTTTGGACTAGGGACTAAATTTGGCCTAAATTTTTTGCTGCATAATCCCCACAGGCCAATTGAGAAAACAGCCGCCAAATGCTATCTTAGATAAGCTAGCGGGATGTAGCGCAGCTTGGTAGCGCACTTCGTTCGGGACGAAGGGGTCGCAGGTTCAAATCCTGTCATCCCGATTGGGCAACCGCCAACTGTTAAGATAGAGTAAGACAGATAAGAAATACCCTAGGATTATCTTGTACTATGACCTCGGCTGCATCCTCAGTTGCCCGTTCTGACTTGGCAGAATTGCGCCGCCTTAAGTCTCTGTTGCCCCCGGAGCTGCAAAGCTGGGTGACGATCGAACCAGCCAGTGGGGTGAATCCTCCCCTCATCACCTGCGAGGAAATTGGCAAGGATGAGGTGGAAATTCAAATTGATTTAGCCCGTTGGGATCAATTGGCCAAGGATCAGCGCAATCTCCTCTTTTGGCACGAAGTGGCTCGCATTCAAAATGACACGATTCCTCGCGACGGTTGGGAAATGGCTGCACTGGCCATTGGTCTGGGGGGGGCTGTGGGTGAACTCTGGGTGCAAGACGGCCTGCTACTGATGCTGGCGCTTGGACTGTGTGCTTTTTCGGGCTGGCGGCTCTACCGGCGCAACAATAGTGAAAAGGTTCTTAAGGAAGCCATTGCTGCCGATGAGCGGGCGATCGCCCTTGCCACTCGCTTTGGTTACGAACTGCCCAACGCCTACAAAAGCCTTGGCAGTGCCCTCAAGCTCTTGATTGAGCAAGCCCCTAACCGCCGCCAACGCAAACGCTATGAACTGCGTCTGCAGGCGCTGAAAAAGAGTGCGGCCAAAGCCAAAGCCCGTATGCAGGCCATGCAAAACGATATCGCCGCAGAGTCCTAGTCATGGCACGCCCCAAACGCCACCTGCTGCTGCCAACGGTCATTCTCCTATGGACAGTGGCCAGCTTGGGGGTTATGGCGCAGTGGGATCTATCTCCTGTGCTGCGGTACTATGGCTGGGTCTTCACGGCGCAAGTGGCCTTTTTGATTTTCTTTGCGCCAGCGATCGCGCGCCAGCTCAGAAGTAGCAGACGCTCCCAAAAGAATGAAAGCCTTCCTTGAATTCACAAAAAACCCTCGATCATTCCGACCGAGGGCAGCACCGATCGCTATCGCTCAAAGGGAGAACTATTGCAATTAGCTTTCAACAGCTGGATTGAGAAAAGTTTCTAATTGTTTGAAATTAAATCCCATGGCTCGTAGGGCGTGCCAAAGATGCCCCTGTAGGAAGAAAAAGGCCAAGAAAAAGTGAGCGTTTGCCAGCCAAGCACGGGGGGTATGCTGCCCAAGGGGCAAATCAATCGTGTCCGCAAAGTAGGGAGCAATCCCCAGTTTCACCTCTAAGGGAGGACCATAAAACTCTACGGGATAGGCGAGGGTATTTACCGCGCAGAAATAGGCGGCTACAAATCCCGCAAGGGCAATGCCGCCTAGGGAGTAGGAGAGAATGGCTTCAGCATTAAACATCAAGACTTTCCGTGCCCAAGTCAGCGGTGGCACAAGAATATGCCAAATCCCACCTGCAATCAGCAAGACGGCGATGTAGATATGCCCGCCCACCAAGTCTTCCAAATTGTCAATACTGGCAAAGTGGGTTTGGTAGCCGTAGATAACAAAGGGATCCAATGTGGGTTGAGTAACAAGGCGGACGGTTTGCAAATTTGCGTCGTATAGTCCACCCCAAATAGTTGCCTTTAATACGAGCAGCAGGGCACCGAACCCCAAAAAGAGCAAATGATGCCCCAGAATAATGCCCAATTGTTTCGGGTCGTCCCAGCGGAAATGGAAGCGCCGTGCTCGCCCTGTGGCGGTACTGAGATCCTGAGGGGCACGAAAGGTGTGAAAGAGGGCACCCGCACCGAGGACTGCTGAGGAAATGAGATGCACAGCGCCAATGACAAAGTAGGGGTATAGATCCACTACTTTACCGCCCTCGCCGATGCCAAAGCCTAGGGTTGCCAGATGGGGCAATAAAATCAAACCCTGTTCCCCCATGGGTAGATCAGGTTTGTACTGGGAAATTTCGTACAGCGTAAACGCTCCCGCCCAAAATACCGTCAGCGCTGCTTGGGCTACATGGGCAGCGATAAACAACCCTGAAAGGTTCACAAACCGGGCATTGCCTGCCCACCAGTCGTACTTAACGTCGGCTTGACCGTAGGTTTGTAAGCCTGCACCTGTGGGTGGTCTAGTCGCAGAGGTGGTGGATTCAGTGGAGATTACCATACATTCCTCCTTCGATAAAGGTATCAGCACTGAGCTTATTGAGGATAAGTCTCAATAATGCCTAGGCTTACTATAGCACCGCTATTGAGAATTATTAGCATCTAGCAAAGATAGAAATGTAAAGATATGTAACTACCCTGTATCTTCTAGAACTTGAGCAAGATTAAGGCAAAAGAGTAGGCTGATAGCAATAGGTGGTTGGCGGGCAAGTATGGCCATTTTGCTTTATCACAACGACGTGGCAACGGCAGCAACATTAGTTTCTATCTTGACCACTGCCGATCATCGGGTGGATGTGGTGGCGCGTCCCGAAGACCTCTGGGGGTTATTGGCCAGTCGTCGCTACCACCTGTTGATTGTGGATGAGTCTCACTTGGGCACAGCCATTGAGGTCTTTTGCCATCAAGTCCGCGATCGCGGGTTTCAGGAGCCAATTTTAGTCCTCACCCGCACCAACTCACCCACTCAGCCAGACACCCAAGTCATTTACTACCACTATCCCTGCTCCCCAGCAGCGCTCCTTGAAATTGTCCAGCAACTCCTTAGCGCGATCGCCACCCCTAAACCAGAGAATCACAACGAGTCAGGCCTGCCCCTTGTTCTCCACATTGACAACGATGCTGAGTTAATTCGCTCCCTTGAGGAACATTCCACCGATGGTGGGTTTCGCTACGTCGCCATGGATAGTTGGCCACTGGTCAAGACCTTCCTTGAGGAGTGCTGGCCCAATGCCGTCATTCTCAATCCTGAAGTGATGCCCGATGCGGTCACCACCCGCGAATTTTTGCAGCAATTGCGGCAACATCGTCCGCCCATCCCTGCACTGGTGTTTACTGCCAACGACACGTGGCGCGATCGCTTGGCCGCCATTCGCCTTGGCTCGCGGATGACTCTGAGTAAGCCCGTGGATCTTGGGCGGCTGCTACAGACCCTTGAACAGCTACTACAGCCCCAAGAGATTACCTCCGCCAGTATCCTGACCGTGGATGATGACGCCGTCACCCTCGCCATTTTGAAACGGCTTTTAGAACCTTGGGGCATGAGTGTCACGGCGGTGCAGGATCCCAATCAATTTTGGGATGTCCTAGAGGCCACCCATCCCGAACTAGTGATTTTGGATGTCCAGATGCCCGGTATCAATGGCTTAGAACTCTGCCAAGTGGTGCGCAATGATCCGCGCTGGAACCAGCTTCCTATCCTTTTTCTCACTGCCACCACTGATCCGTCCCTAGTCACTCAGATTTTTGCCGTGGGCGCCGATGATTTTATCAATAAACCCATTGTCGGTCCTGAGCTAATCACGCGGGTTATCAATCGCCTAGAGCGGACTCGCCTTCTCAAACGCCTAGCAGAGGTGGATCCCCTGACCGGTTTAAGTAACCGCCGCAAGGCCACCGAGGATATTGAGCGCCTTTTGACTCTTGCCAGTCGCCAAAAACAGCCCCTCTGCATTGCCGTTTTAGATTTAGACCATTTCAAGCGCATCAATGACACCTATGGTCACGACATTGGCGATCAGGTATTGGTGACCACTGCCCGCATGTTGCGCCAGTCCCTACGCCTGGAGGATGTGGTTGCTCGCTGGGGCGGCGAAGAATTTTTAATTGCCCTCTACAACATTTCCCTTGAGGTGGCTAGACACCGCCTTGCCATCTGTTTGCAGCGATTGCGCAATCACACATTTCACCCCCCCAATCACAAGAGCTTTAAGGTAAGTTTTAGTGCCGGTCTCAGTCAATTTCCCACCCATGGACAAAGCTTACTGCAACTGGTGAAGATAGCCGATGATGCCCTCTATGCCGCTAAAGCAGCAGGACGCTCTCAGATTGTCATCGCCCCCCAAGAGGCCGCCCCAGAATTTGCCAACGCTTCCTCCCCAGAGGAATAAGCTATCCTAAAGAAGCACACTGATTTTCAGGCAAACCCTCCACCAGCACCGTCGACTGCCCAAACTGTATGAACCTTGAGGCGTCCCCTGCGCAAAATGCCACGATTCTCCTAGTAGATGACGACCCCAATCTTGTCCTCTTGGTGAAGGATTACCTTGAAATGCAGGGGTACCGGGTGCTGACGGCAGCCCATGGGAAGGAGGGGCTAGCCATTCTTCAGCAGCAGACGCCCGATTTAATTATTTGTGATGTGATGATGCCGCAGATGGATGGCTATAGCTTTGTGAGCGCAGTGCGACAACAAGCACACCTCAGTTGGTTGCCGGTGCTCTTTCTTTCAGCCAAGGGGCAAACCCACGATCGCATTAAGGGGCTACAGACTGGCGGGGATGTGTACTTGGTCAAGCCCTTTGAACCGGATGAACTCCTTGCTCAAATCCAAGCTCTCCTGAAGCAAACGGCTCGCCTGCGGGAAGCTCAAGGTCTGCAAACGCCGCCTGTGCCCACACCGTCCCCTAGTGTCGAACTCACCCCCACAGAAACGCGCATTCTCCAATATGTGGCACGGGGCATGTCGAACCGTGAAATTGCCGCAGAGCTACACCTGAGTCAGCGTACGGTGGAAAGCCATGTCAGCAATATGCTGGGGAAAACAGGGTGCCACAATCGCACTGAATTGGCTCGCTGGGCGATCGATTACCATTACGTTTGACATCCTCTCGCGGAGCTTCCTACCTAGTAGCGAAACCAATCTCACCGCTGCATGTGCTCTGCCAATAGGGCTTGAGCGCGGGGTTTATAGAGCAGATAGAAGAGCGCCTCCATATAGCGCATCATGTCTTCGCGGTTCTCCTGCGAGGAGAAGTTCCAAAAGCCGTAGATTTTAGCCAGCGAAAGCAGGCGTGTGCAATGAATTTTCCAAGTGTAGGTGCTGTAGACCCGCTCAATACCAGCTTTGGAAATCCGCTGCCACTGGTCAGGATCGCGATCGCAAGCCTCTAAAAAGCGGACAATCGTTTCCGCCATTTCTTCTAGGTGGGTGGGGTTGATATAAAAGCCATTCACCCCATCTTGGATAATTTCCAAAGGACCGCCAAAGCGCGTGCCAAAGGTGGGCAGACCACTGATCATCGCTTCGAGAATCGTCAAGCCAAAGGCTTCAAACAGAGCAGGCTGGACAAAAATCCCTTGGCGATCGGCAATGATGCGATAAATTTCCCCCGAATCTGCTTTCGGTAAACGAATCCCTAGCCAACGAATTTTGCCGTGGAGATTGTACGCGTGGATGATTTGATAGAGCTTCTCAATTTCGGCAATTTCCTCGCGATCGCTGGACTCTTCGGTGCGCAGCTTGCCCGCCACCAAAATTAAATTACAGCGCTCTTGCAACTCTTTGCTACGGCCAAAGGCCTCTGCCAGCCCGGTGAGGTTTTTGATCCGATCCAAGCGCGCCATTGAAAAGATAGGACGTTTGTTTGGGTCTTCGAGGTAGCCGTAAATGTGCTGCGCATCTTCAAGGGTAAAGAGCAGTTCCTCTAACCGCTGGCGATCGCCCTCCAGTCGCTCTGTGTAGTGGTAGTAGGGAAAGTAAACCTGTTCATTCACCCCCGGTGGCACGACATTAAATTTTGGGCTAAAGAGTTCTATGCCATTCACCACATGGTACAAGTCAGGCATGGTAAAGGATTGATAGGACTCGTACTGGCCAATACTGTCGGGGGTTCCCACAATCTCTTGGTAGGTGCTGCTGATAATAAAGTTGGCAGCATTCATGGCAATCAGATCCGCCGTAAATTGCAGGGAGAAGTGATACTTATCCTCTAAGTCCTGCCAGTAGAGGTTGCTAAAGAGGTATTTAGATTTCTCAAGGGCATGGGCAATGTTGCACTGGGTCACCTTGAGGCGCCGTGCCAGCAAAAAGGCCACCAAGTTGCCATCGGAGTAGTTGCCAATGATTAGGTCGGGAACATGGCCAAACTCGGCACGCAACTCTCGCTCCGCATCAATGGCAAAGGTTTCCAGATAAGGCCAGATTTCAAAGCGAGAAATCCAGTTTTGCGTCACCTTGGGATTAAATTCCCGAAAAGGTACCCGCAGAATCCAAGCATCATGGGTGCCGTAGATTTTCTCTAGGCGTTGGTTGCACAGCGTCCCTTCGGCATTGGGAATCAGACGAGTCAGGACAATAATTTTCGGCCGTGCCGCCAGTACCCCCAACCCGGCTAGTTCTAAATCCTCGCGCATTTGCTTTTCAAGGCTTTTCACTTGGTCGAGGATATAGACCACCTGCCCACCCGTGTCGGGTCGCCCCAGCACCCCCTCTTGACCAAACCAGCCGTGGGGAGAAATTAGCGCAATGCGAAAGAGCATCGGGATCCGCGAGACAAAGGCCTCCAGCACTTGGTGATCGGGGGAATCGAGGAGTTGATCCAGAATTTCCAGAGTTTCCCGCACTCGCGCTGCAGTATTCCCCCAACCGGGTTCAAACCCCAAGTTCTGTAATTCAAAGCGAAACTCACTATAGGCCTCGTCGGGGGCGCGATCGCTCAGGGCTACAAGGGCTTGCTTCACCTGTTCTGAGAGCTGCTGGGGTGAGCGGATGCGCTCATTGATTAGGAGCTGGTAGCCGTTGTAGCGGTGAATCTGCAGGAAATTAAAAAGGTTCTGCTGCCACTGGCGGGGGTCTTGGAAGAGTTTACTGGACAGGTAACGGTTGAGAAACTCCACCCCCTTACCGATATTTTTGGCATCGCGGATAACCGGCGAATAGTCATAGAAGGGTTGCACATCAATCTCAAAAATATCCCCTTCATTCGGGTGATAGCGATTCACCAGGCGATCGCGCAAATCCAGTAGCTCGGGAATTGTCATCGGCACGATCGTCAAATCTTCTATGAGTAACCGACACACCTCCTGCTGGGCAATGCGGGGGCGAATAATCCAACACAGACTTTCGTTGTCAATAATGATCTCTTGGGTGTAAAAGACCAGCTTGCTGAGGCGCGATTCTGAGGGGGTAGGCACAGGGCGATCGTGTTCCCGACAGTACTCCGCAAAGGCCGTCAAAATTTCATTGCGCAGAAGATAGCGTTTTTCCCCCAACTGCAAAATTCGTGAAAACTGCCGCAGATCGCTACGTTCATCACTTTCAACAACGGATTGGAGGAGTACAGAAGTCATTGGCGCACTCACAATGCAGCTTTTAGGGGAGACGGCTCGGCGGCCCAGCCCGTTTCCATTCTATCCCTTGGCGTGGGGTCCATTTGAGGGAGTGACGGCTTCCCCCGCCCACTCGGTAGATTGTCGGAGGGTAGAACTCAACCCCCCGTAAGTGCTTGGCTGCGCAACCAGTCCAAAATCAGACCATTGACGCGATCGGGCTGCTCATCGTGGGGACAGTGCCCCGTGTGATCCAGCATCATCACCTGCATCCTCGGCTGTACCTGTTGAAACTGCTGACTCAACATCGGCGGGATGAAGCGATCCTGTTTACCCCAGATGAGCAATAGGGGTTGGGACAAGGTTTTGAGCATCGTTTTAGCACTAGGGCCAAAATCTGGACGACTCATGGCGCGGGTTATTTGCACAAAGGCGCGATCGCTATCGCGGTCATAGGCAGGGGTGAGCAAGATGTCCAATAATTCATCATCCACACAGGCGGGATTGGCGTAGGCCAGTTGTGCCCAGCGTTTGACAACAGGGGGCCGGCGAACGAGGTAAAAAAGAGTGCGCAGGAGCCAAGGAGCCGTAAAAATCTGTTCAATTCCGCTGAGTAGGGGAGCGATCGCCCTTGGAATCAGTTCCTCACGCACCGCTGGATCCGGCAAGCTGAGCATCACCACTCCCGCCGCCATCTCTGGGTAGCAGTAAGCACAGGTGAGGGCAATCAACGCGCCAATGGAGTTGCCAACAATCACTGCCGGTTGCCCGACAATCTGCTGCCAAAAGGCATGAACCTGAGCCGCCCAAAATTCAGCCCCATAGGCCGCAATGGGCTTTTCTGCTGCCCCCAACCCCATTAAATCAAGGGCATAGGTCAGCTGATGCTCTCCCAAAACCCGCAAATTGTATCGCCAGTGCCGTAGAGATGCCCCAAAACCGTGGAGCAGGATCAGCGGTGTTCCCCCAGAGGAAGCGGGCTGCCAGAAACTATAGCGAGTGTACCATCCCCGCCAGCACCACTCCCGCTGTACGCCATATCGATAGGGATTCACCCGTTGTCTCCTGCACCCATTCGTCCAATAATGACTTCTATCTTATGAAGTTTTGAAGTTTTGCAACGCGTTCATTTAGCCCCAAAAGGAGTTCGACCTTGAGTTCATCCGTAACCGTACAAACAAAGGATGCGATCGCCCCCCACGGCGGCACTCTCGTGAATCGCATCCTTTCTGCTGAAGAAAAACAGGCTTGGCTTGCCCGTGCCGATGAATTGCCCCGCGTGACTCTTGATGAGCGCGCCGTCTCTGATCTAGAACTTATTGCCATTGGTGGTTTTAGTCCCCTGACGGGCTTTATGGGACAGGCCGACTACGAGCGAGTCGTTGAGGAAATGTACCTTGCCAATGGCCTGCCGTGGTCTATTCCTATCACCCTCTCTGTCAGTGCTGAGGTGGCATCTCCCCTAGAAATTGGCCAAACCATTCGTCTGGATAATGCAGCGGGTCAGTTTTTAGGCATTCTCGAACTCACCGAAAAATACACCTATGACAAACGCCGTGAGGCTCGCTGTGTCTATCGCACCGAGGATGACAAACACCCCGGCGTCAAGGTGCTCTATGAACAGGGAGACGTCAACTTAGCAGGCCCAATTTGGCTCCTAGAGCGGCATCCCCATCCCCAATTTCCCAACTATTGCATTGATCCGGTAGATTCCCGTGCCCTCTTCCGTGAAAAAGGGTGGCGCACCATTGTCGGTTTCCAAACTCGCAACCCCATCCACCGCGCCCATGAATATATCCAGAAATGTGCCCTTGAAATTGTCGATGGTCTCTTTTTGCATCCCCTTGTGGGTGCCACCAAGGAGGATGACATTCCCGCCGATGTGCGCATGCGCTGCTATGAAATTGTCTTGGAACATTACTTCCCTAAGGATCGGGTAGTGCTGGCCATTAACCCAGCAGCCATGCGCTATGCCGGACCACGGGAGGCCATTTTCCATGCCCTTGTGCGCAAAAACTACGGCTGTACCCATTTCATTGTCGGTCGGGATCACGCGGGCGTAGGGGATTACTATGGCACCTACGATGCCCAACATATTTTTGATGAATTTGATCCGGCAGCCCTAGGGATTATTCCCTTGAAATTTGAGCATGCCTTCTATTGCACCCGCACCCAGTCGATGGCCACCAGTAAAACCAGTCCCAGCAAACCGGAAGAGCGCATTCACCTCTCCGGCACCAAGGTACGGGAAATGCTGCGCCGGGGAGAATTACCCCCCCCAGAGTTTTCGCGACCAGAGGTGGCGGCAGAACTGGCACGCGCCATGCGACAACCGCAACTCACTCCATAGCTTAAAAGCAGTCTAAAAGCAAACAAAACGAGGGGGTCAAGCTGACGGCAGCAAGACCCCTAACGAAGTTAGCAATGACGAATTAACTCAACAACTAACGTGGACAAAGTGTGGTTCTACCTAGCGATCCAACCCCCCACTACATGATCTGAACCGATCAGGTTTGGAGCATGGACACTAGGTAATGAGTTAATGGACTGCTGTCAACGTTGACGACCTTGGATATTGAGAGGTTACCTAGTTTGCCTTAACTCCCATGGACGACAGGATGGGGGACTTCGGCAGTAACCACACAAACGATAAGGCTGGATAAAGCGAGAGGACAAATACACAACGGTGAAGCTCAAAGGATGAATTGTGATGTTACCCGCAAGACAGGAGTGAGATTTATCTTGGAGTAACCTTGCTTTATCCCGAACTCAAGGACTGGGAGGCACAAGCCTTAAGTTCACTCTTATCGTTAACCTTTCTTTCTGTGCCTACTTTTAGGTTAGCATAGGTCTTTGGGAACGCTCAAATGTTAACTGGAAATTCAATATCTGAAATATTCCTTAACCGATTCTGTAATAGGCCGTTAGATTCAGCGGTTACGTCCTTTTAGTGGTATCCTTAGCCTTGAGTGCTATCTCTGCATTTTGACAATTCCGGCGATCGCCCCAAGCTCATAAAAAATTGCACCAGCCCCCTGCTTGTCGCTATGGCAGAGCTGATGCAGAACTAATACTAGTTATCTTTACCTGTAAAGTCTCTACAGGGATTATGCTTGTGTCAGGCAGTAACTAACTCTTACGGGCGGGCGTTCCCGTAAAGGGCTGTGCTCCTGTAGAAGGATAGTGATCATTTCGAGGGGTGAAGATGCGCCCAAATGCCTCCATCAAAAAGACCATCATACTTTGTAGTTTCTCACGTAGTGCTTTTAGCATAGGTCAACTCCTAAAGAAAGCGATTTAGGCTCCAGTCTTTGGCTTAATGATTGAACACCGCAGGAAAGATTTGAAACTTGCTCTCGTGAAGCAACACAATTGGACTTCCCCTAAAGATCATTCAAGATCATTAGGTAAAGGCTGTACTTTTAGTATAAAAAATCAGGCCAGTTCCCTGAGAGAGTTGGAGACAATTTTTTATATGCTGAATAAGGAAGTTATTGATTTGTGAAATTTTGTTCTAAATGCGATTACACCGATGACATTGATTCCCCCTCTTGTTGATCTTTTTGATCTTTCGCTGCGGGCACAGGTGGCGCAGATGGTGGTGGTGCGAGCCAGCGGCTACCTCTACGATCGCCAGATTCAGTACCCCACTTGGGAGCCGCCCCAAGACACCTTAAAACACTGGATTAAAGACTGGGGCGTAGGGGGGGTCATTCTCTTGGGGGGCAGTGCCGTCGAAGTGGCAGAACGCTGTCGGCAACTTCAATCTTGGGCGACGATTCCGCTATTACTAGCGGCGGATATTGAGGAGGGGGTCGGTCAGCGCTTCAGTGGCGCCACACAATTTCCCCCGCCGGCAGCTTTGGGAGCCATTGCCCAAAAGAACCGCGAACGGGCAATTGACCTTGCAAGGGAAATGGGAGCATACACCGCAGCCGAGGCTTTAGCCATTGGGTTGAATTGGGTTCTCGCGCCAGTGGTGGATGTAAATAATAATCCTGCGAACCCGGTGATTAATGTGCGTGCCTTTGGCGAAGAGCCAGACATTGTGAGTGGCCTCGCAACCGCATTTATTCAAGGGGCACGCGCCTATCCAGTGCTAACAACGGCAAAGCACTTTCCCGGCCACGGGGATACAGCCACGGATTCACATTTGGAACTCCCCGTAATTCCCCACGCTCGCGATCGCCTGCAAGCCGTTGAATGGCCGCCCTTTGTTGCTGCCATTGCCGCCGGGGTGGATGCCGTCATGAGTGCCCATGTGCATCTCCCTGCCCTAGATGCGGCACGACCCGCCACTCTGTCTCCTCCGATTCTCACGGGCATCCTGCGCCAAGAGATGGGATTTAGGGGTCTCATTGTGACCGATGCCTTGGTCATGGGGGCGATCGCCAACACCTACGGTACCGCTGAAGCCGCCGTTAAAGCCGTAGAAGCGGGTGCCGATATTTTGCTCATGCCCTTGGATCCCCCAGCAGCTATTGAAGCGGTGGTTGCCGCCGTCGAGTCAGGGCGGATTCCTCCTGAACGCATTCGGGACTCTGTCGCCCGCATTCAAGCCGCCAAGGCTCGCCTTCAGCCCCTAGCATTACGGTTGGACTATTTCCAAACCACACCTGCCCTTGAGGTGGCCACCGCCATTGCCCAGGAGAGTTTGGAGCGGGCTGGCCCAGCCTTGCAACCCGTGATCTCAGGGGTAAATTGCCTGATAGTGGATGATGCCCTGCACGCCAGCTTCTTGAAGCGTACTTGTGCGGCCTTGACCCTGCCCCCCAAGTGGGGATTTAAGCAACGGGTGGCGATTGATCAGCAAACGCCTCTCACCATGATTGCAGGCTTTCCCAAAGCACCGACCTTAGTGCAGGTGTTTAGTCGCGGCAATCCCTTTCGAGGCAAAGCGGGCTTAAGTGGGCCAGCGATCGCCACCCTCGAACGACTGCAAACCCAAAATCAACTGGCGGGTCTGGTGGTCTATGGCAGTCCCTATGCCTACCGCGAGATTGCCCGGCATCTGCACCCCGACGTGCCCCGCGTTTTTAGCTATGGACACGACCGCATTGCCCAAGATCTGGCCCTGAGCCACTTGGCAAAAGGCAGCTCCTAAAGGTTTCGCGATCTTTTATGATGGCGATCGCCCCTTGGCAATGTTTTAGCGAACACCTGAGCCATCTTAGGGATTCTTCATGACCGAGAAACCTCGTCCTCGCAAAAAAAATCGCCCGACAGCAATCCGTTCTCCTCGCTCCCGGCGACACACCCCAACTCCCCCCGCGGCGGAGGAGGCCGCCGAACTCCTCTATGGCCGCCATGCCGTGCTCTCAGCCCTTGAAAGTGGCCGCCCCTGTAACCGTATTTGGGTCATTCCCTCACTGCGCTACGATCCACGCTTTCATCAACGCTTGAATGAGGCCAAGCAGCAAGGGGCGATTATTGATACCGTGACCCCCGAACGCCTCGATCAACTCTGCCAGCGGGGACGACATCAGGGGATTGCAATTCAGGTGGCGGCCTATAACTATTGGTCCCTTGAGGATCTCTTGGCCAAGGCCGCAACCGTGAGTCAACCCGTTCTCTTGGCTGCCGATGGCATTACAGATCCGCAAAATCTCGGTGCCATGATCCGCACCGCTGAGGCCCTCGGCATGCAGGGGCTGATTATTCCACAACGCCGCGCTGTGGGCATTACCGCAACGGTGGCCAAAGCAGCCGCAGGTGCCTTGGAGTATTTACCGGTGGTACGGGTAATCAACCTCAACCAAGCCCTTGAAACCCTGAAGGCAGCAGGCTACTGGATCTATGGCCTCTCAGAGCGGGGAGCCGTGCCCCTGCCCAAAATCACCTTCGATCGCCCCACCGTTTTTGTCGTCGGTAGTGAAGGGGAAGGGATTAGCCTGCAAACCCAAAAGCACTGTGATGAAATGGTTGCGATTCCCCTCGCGGGGCGCACCCCAAGCCTCAATGCCTCAGTGGCAGTGGGGATTGCCCTCTACGAGATCAGTTGCCAGCGATCGCCCGCCTGGGATTTGACCCAAGAGCGAGAGGCCTAGGCCACCCTTGCCACAGAGCGCAGGGCAAAAATTTTATTGAGCACCTCTTCAACCACCTTATCGGGAGTGGAGGCACCGGAGGTAATGCCAATAGTAATGGGCCGATCCGGCAGCCAGTTTTCAGCCACCGTCAGCTCCTGATGCAGGGGCTTGTGCTCAATGCGATTCCCCGGCCCAATGCGATCGGCAGAATCAATGTGGTAGGAAGGGATGCCGTGCTCAACGGCAATTTCTTGGAGGTGGGTCGTATTTGAGGAGTTGTAGCCACCAATCACCACCATCAGATCTAAGGGTTCCTTGACCAAGTTCAGCATGGCATCTTGGCGTTCTTGGGTGGCATCGCAAATGGTGTTGAAGCTCATGAAGTGCTCGTTGAGGCGATCGGGACCGTATTTTTGGATCATCGTGCGCTCAAACAATTTGCCGATCTGCTCCGTTTCCCCCTTGAGCATCGTTGTTTGATTGGCAATGCCCACCCGCACCAGATCGCGATCGGGATCAAAGCCGGCAGAACAGGCCTTGGCAAACTTGGCCATGAAAGCCTCGCGATCGCCCCCCTTGAGAATGTAATCGCAGACATAGCGGGCTTCCTCAAGATTCAGCACAATCAAATAGGTTCCCGCAAAGGAGCTGGTGGCGATCGTTTCTTCGTGGTTGTACTTGCCGTGAATGATCGAGGTGAAGCTCACTTTTTTGTGCTTTTCCACACTGTGCCACACCTTCGAGACCCATGGGCAGGTGGTATCCACAATCGTGCAGCCGCGCGCATTCAGCAGTTGCATTTCCTGAACACTGGCACCAAAGGCGGGCAAAATCACCACATCCCCTTGGCGCACGCCGCTAAAGTCCTTTGCTCCATTGACGACGGGGATAAATTCCACCGCCATTTGCCGTAGGCGCTCATTCACTGAGGGGTTATGGATAATCTCATTCGTAATCCAGATGCGCTCCGTGGGAAAGTGAGTGCGGGTTTCATAGGCTAGGGCAACGGCACGTTCTACCCCCCAACAAAAGCCAAAGGCCTCCGCCAAACGAATCTTCACATCCCCCTCCTGCCAGCGATAGCCATTGGCGCGGATTTGCTGAATCAGCGTACTTTGATACTCTCCCTGCAGTTGCTGACTGACTTCCTCGCCGTGGCCAAAGCCTTTGCGGTGGTAGTTTTCTGAACTGTGTAGCGATCGCTTGAATGCGCGGGTATCCATTGGCTCTCCTCTGAAGCAGTCTGATGGTATTTTGACACACTCTACAGGGCAACCATGGGGCTAACTCCCCGTTGTGCCAACGCCTGTACCGTTTCTCGCGCCCAGCGATCAGCGGCCAAAATGTCCTCTAGGGTAGGGTTGCTAATGTTTTGGGCAGAGTAGCGATCGCAGGTCATCTCAATGAGTCGCGGAATCTCAAGGAAGGAAATGGCCTCGGCAATAAAGAGGGCTACTGCCTGTTCATTGGCCGCATTGAGCACCGCCGGCATCGCCCCGCCAGCACGACCCGCAGCGTAGGCCAGCCCCATGCAGGGATACTTTTCGTGATCCGGCGATCGAAACGTCAAATCCCCCGCCTTCACCAGATCCAGTGCCGACCAATTCGTGGGAATTCGCTCTGGCCACGAGAGGGCATACAACAGCGGCAACCGCATATCCGGCCAGCCCAACTGCGCCAGCACCGAGGTATCCTGCAATTCAATCAGCGAGTGAATAATGCTTTGGGGATGGATCACAATCTCGATATTGTTGTAGTCCATGCCAAAGAGGTAGTGGGCTTCAATCACCTCTAGGCCTTTATTCATCAGGGTCGCTGAGTCCACGGTAATTTTGGGTCCCATTGACCAGTTGGGGTGTTTGAGGGCATCGGCCACCGTCACTTGCGAGAGCTTCTCCACCGGCCAGTCACGAAAAGCCCCCCCAGAAGCAGTGAGAATAATTTTCCGCAGTGCTCCCTCGGGCACCCCCTGCAAACACTGAAAAATCGCCGAGTGCTCAGAATCCGCAGGCAATAGCTTGACTCCGTACTCTTGGAGCAAGGGCAAAACCACTGGCGCGCCAGCAATCAGCGTTTCCTTATTCGCCAAGGCAATATCTTTGCCCGCTTTGATGGCGGCGATTGTCGGCACCAGACCCGCACAGCCCACAATGCCAGTTACCACCACATCGGCATCCCCATAGGCCGCCACCGTCGCAATACCGGCTTCCCCAGCCACCAGTTGCGGTTTTTGGGGCAGATCAGCCAATGCCGCCTCTAACTCCGGCAGTTGCTTGGGATCGGCAATACTGACAATCTCCGGCTGAAATTGGCGAATTTGCGGAATGAGTCGCGCCAAGTTGCGCCCCGCTGCAAGGCCAACAACCCGAAAGCGATCGGGATATTGGGCAACAATGTTGAGGGTTTGGGTGCCAATGGAGCCAGTGGAGCCAAGAAGATTGAGTGCCTTCACAGTTTTTGGGAGAGGGTCAGTGGACACCTTAATATCTACCGCAGGAGGGGACACAAGGCAAACCCATACCTATTCCGATGAGAATAGCAACAGGCGTTTCTCTAGTCTTTCCCAAGCATGGTGTTACCCCTTTCCCAACTGGTGCAGCAACTCAACCATAAAAAGGCTGAATTTCTCAGCTATGACACCGCCTTGGCTCAGGTGCGACAGGCCTATCAACAGGCTCTAAAGACATGGCAGCAACAAACCATTCCCGACATCACCGCTGCCATGGATCCGCAGATCACCGATTGGGGAGCACGTCCCATTGAACCTTGGCATCAGGGGTGGCGCATTCCCTTGGGGGTACAGTGGCCCCATCGGCAGGCGGCACGGGAGTGGGCAATGACTCAACTCATGGATGTCACCACCGTTGCGGTAGATGGTTCCCAGATTGTGCCCAGTGAGGAGCTATTGTTGCCCGTGGGGGTGGTTCAAGCGGGCTGGTTTCTGAATCCCCACAGGGGCGATCGCCCCTACGCTAAGGAAATTGTCCTTGAACTGATTACACCAGCGGAACTGCGCCAAGCGGAAGAACAGTTGCGACAGCCGCAAATCTATCGCTTCCAAGAACGCTATATTCACCTGCGCCGCTTTGAACTGGAACTAAAAACCCTACGGCAGCGCATGGCCGAGGTAACCGCACCTGCATTCCTATTGTTTGATGGCTCCTTTGTGGCCACGTTTGCCGAGTCCTATGCCCCCGAATGGCAAGCACGCTATGTGGCAGCCCTGCGCCAGATCTTAGAAGCCAGTTCGCAGCAACGCATTCCAGTGGTCGCCTACATTGATAGCTCCCAAGCGCGGGATTTAGTAACCCTGCTGGGACATCTTGCCCACCTTGAGCCTAGCCCTTATCTTTCCGATGCGCAGTTATTGAATTCCGTTTTGACCCAGTGGGGCGATCGCTCGCCGCTGTTTATTTGCGATCGCGGCGGTATCCTGAAAGAGTACGGCGATTGGGCGAGGGGCATTGGCTTTTGCTACCTCAAGGCGCATCAGGGCTACCCTGTGCGTTTGGAACTCCCCTTGTGGATCTACGAGGCGGGTTTACTGGATCAGGTGATTCGCTGGCTCTGTGGCGAACTGATTAGCGGTCAAGGCTATCCCTATGCCCTCGAAGCTGCCGATCAATTGGCCGTTCTGCAAGGGAGCGATCGCCAAGCCTTCCTCAAGCAATTACAAGTCTGGGCAGAAAGCGTCGGCATGGAACTGCGCTTTAGCCGCAAATGGGTGAGTAAGCAGCAGCGGCGTTAGTTTTATTAGGGGGAATTTTGTAGCGTCTTCAAAGCCTCTTCTAGTTCCCCCTGCGACCTTGGCATCCAGTCCTTGCCCCGCAATCGCCGCAACATTTCTAGGGCTTCTTCGCGGGTTTGACCGGTATTTTGTTGGTGCCGTTGCCAAAAGTCCTCCCACCAGCTGGGGGGGTTCAGGTTTGTCACCTCGTTGATGACATGTGGGCTTGAACCAAGATTTGTTGACAAGCCTGAAAGTTCTTGCTTACTACCCATGTATTCCGTGGGTCGGCCAGTATCCCCATCAATGACGAGACTGCCCACATAATCCGCATTGCGATAGACCTTGGCAATTTGATCGTTGATGTGCCGCATATCCGCAGCAGAGACAACGCCATTGTCGGTGGCCTTGTAAAATTGCACTGTGACCCGAAAGGGGAAGCGGGGATCCCGCTCGATGGGCAGACCATCAATCTCGGTAAAGGGACCTTCCACCTTGCCATGGCTAATTACCGCGGCCTCCACATTAGAGCGAGCGGCAGTGGACATCCCTTCCATCAATTTTGATTCTGGTACTGAGAAAATTGGCATTGGCGGGCGTGGCCGAGGTGCTTGCTTTAGGGGCACTTGAATGAGCATTACCATATTCATCCCTGCGGCTTCCGCTTGGGCGGAGGTCATTTCACCTTGGCCGCTGCTGAGGCCAAAGTCGCGGGCACGCTGTCCCACTAGGCTCGCCCGTTCGCCGTTTTTGTTGAAAAACAGTCGCTGCCCCCACGTTCGCCCCGCTTCAAAGGCGTCCCGCGTGTTGTCAATGACGGTGGCACTGGTGCCTTGGCGGGTGACGAGAATGGCCAAAACTGCTGGATGTTTTGCGTAGCTCTGGTAGTTAAAGAGGACAGGGTTAAAGGTGGCTTCCCCCTGGGGCGGAATGGGTAGGAAACAGGCTTGGGCACTCACCAAGACATGGCTATCGCGATCGGCCAAAAGGGAGCGACGATTCCCTGCCCAGGATCGCGGGTTGTGGAGATAGTTGCGAAAGTTGCTGAGATATTCCTTGAGGTTCACCCGTTGGAGTGGCTTGCCCTTTTCATTGCCCACAAGGATAAAGAACCGCTCAAGGGGAATATCCGCTGTGCGATCGCTAAAATTGGGAAAACGAATCACGGGCATTAGACTTAGTTCATAACCCTGTGTGTGCGGGTTGTACTGCTGGATTTGAATCATCATGTCAGTAAACTACTCGACGCTGAGCTAAGCTACAGCGCGGGCTTTCAGTAGCCCTGCAGTTATCTGGCAAGACAACCAAGGACCGCCAGGACGGTTTACGCTCGCCCCCATAGCT
>NZ_JBKBHZ010000018.1:0-49211 GCF_046299655.1 Thermosynechococcus sp. | reverse complement strand
CACGGGGTGATCGCGCTCTCCCCCAAGGAATGCCGGTGTTTGAGGTTTTTTCTACGCCAGCCGAGGCAAGTCAGTTGTCGGCAACAATTGGAACTGAACCTTTGGGAGTGGGACAATCAACCAAAGGGCACTGCCGTGATCAAGGCTCGCGACTCTGCCCCTAGCAGCCTAAAGTCCCTGTGGTTGCTATTCTTGGGGTATCGGCGCTAGAGGTGCAACCTATGCTTCGACAATACCGCTCTCTTTTAGGGGCAACCCTTGCTGCCTTTGTTTTGCCCTTGGCCGTGGCGCCCACCGTAACTGCCCGTCCTCGCTTTCCAGGGGCAGCGGTGATGGATCGTGAAGCGGAAAAAGCAATTCGCGATTTGTCCAAAGCCCAATATGAAAGGATGCGGGCAAAATCAACCCCCAATGCCGATGGCGAGCTTCTGCAGTTGGGCGATCGCCTACTCGCTTCAGCCCAGCAACTCCAGCAAAGCGGCAACCACTTCCAAGCTAAGGAAACGGCCAAGGCAGCCGCCCGCGTTTATGAAGCAGCCCGCAATCTGGGAGAAGCCCGCAGTGGCCAGGCGCTGCTCTCGCGCAGTTACTACGATGCCCCTTTCCAAGTGGAGCGGGAACGCAGTCGCACGCAGGCAGAAATTGCCTACTTTGGCAAGGAAAACGCCACCGTTCGCCAACTCTTTGACCGTGCCCAGCAACTGGTCCAGTCCGCTCCCCTCGCCACGCCTGTCGGTTCTGCTCCCAATGTTGCTACCCTAGCTACCCATCGCGCGGCTGTCCAACTCTTTAAGGCTAGTCGCCACCTGATGCGGGCTGAGCTGGGGTTTTAGAAGCCCATGGCCTTGGCAACCATTTGCTCAGTGGCTGGAATGTGGCGGTGGAAGCGATCGCTCTCCTGCTTGAGCGCCGTTTCTGGATCCTTGAGACCATTGCCGGTAAGTACACAAACCACCGTGGCACTACTGGGCACCTGATCGGCCAATTTTAGGAGGCCCGCCACTGAAGCGGCACTGGCGGGTTCACAGAAGATTCCTTCCTCGGAGGCTAGCAGACAATAGGCATTGAGGATTTCCTCATCGGTAACGGCATTAAAGGCACCTTGGCTGGCTTCTTTGACGGCGACTGCCCGTTGCCAGTTGGCAGGATTGCCAATACGAATGGCCGTGGCTATTGTTTCCGGATGGGTGACAACCTCACCCTTGACGAGGGGGGCAGAACCCGCCGCTTGAAAGCCCATCATGCGTGGTAGGCGATCGCAACGATTTTGCTCACGATATTGGCAAAAGCCCATCCAGTAGGCGGTAATGTTTCCTGCATTGCCCATGGGGATACACAGCCAATCGGGGGCGTTGCCCAAGCTATCCACCACCTCAAAGGCGGCTGTTTTCTGCCCTTCCAGCCGATAGGGATTGACGGAGTTCACCAAGGTCACAGGATAAGTTTCCGCCATTAGGCGCACAATCTCTAAAGCTTGATCAAAGTTGCCCTCAATGGAAATGACTTCGGCACCGTAGAGAAGCGCTTGGGCGAGTTTCCCTTGGGCAACATAGCCTTCGGGCACCAAGACATAGGCGCGCAGTCCAGCTCGTCGGGCATAGGCGGCAGCAGCGGCTGAGGTATTGCCTGTGCTGGCACAGATGACGGCTTCGGCGCCTGCTTCCTTGGCTTTAGAAATGGCCATTGTCATGCCGCGATCTTTGAAGCTCCCCGTCGGGTTGAGGCCATCGTACTTGACATAAACTGAAACATTGCGACCAATGCGCTCAGCAATCCGCGGTACAGGAATCAGGGGGGTATTGCCCTCATAGAGCGTGACCACGGGCGTGCGATCGCTCACGGGCAAAAAGTCGCCGTAGGCGTGAATCAGGCCATGCCAAGCCGGACGGATGGGGGGAGCAGAGAGGGTTACAGGCACAGGTACGCAGTCAAGAAATATGAATAAATTTGAGGCTGAGGATAGAGTGCAGCCACACAGTACGATAATTTTAGCGATCAGGGGTTACACTTGCCAATTGCCGCCCTAGGGGAGAGCTACACAATGCGCTTAATTTTGATCCGCCATGGTGAGGCTGTGGGTAATGCCTCAGGTGTCATGTTAGGACGGCAAGATGTACCCCTCACAGAACGGGGACGGCAGCAAGCCCTTGCCCTGCGGGAAAAACTCCCACCGCCGAATGCCATTTACACGAGTCCGCTGCAACGCTGCCGCGATACGGCTACGCTGATCAATCCCTGTCCCGAGTTAAAGATTCAGGAGCTAGCGGAGCTAATTGAAATTGATCAGGGGATTTTCACAGGACTGACTTGGGCGCAGGCACAGGCGCAGCATCCTGACCTCTGTAAAGAGCTAGAAGAAAGTGACTACCTGATTCCAGTCCCCGAAGCAGAGTCAATGGCCATGGCTTGGCAGCGAGCAAAACAGGCTTGGAAACAACTCCGCCGCCACAGCGATAAGGACTGCGTTTGGTGTATTAGTCACGGCGGCTTTTTGCAGTGCCTGATCAGCGTTGTTCTGGGGAGCGATCGCCTGTGGGGGATGGAAATTCCGCCGGCTGCTTGGTTTGACTTCTCAGTACGAGTGGATTTAGATGGCCGCTTTGAAGCAGAAAATATCCGCTGGTGGCGCATCAATGCCTTCAATCAGAACCTCTAGGCTGAAAACGCCATTGCCCGTTTACAAACCAACCCGACCTTCTGGAGGGAAGTCAGCGTGGTCACTGCGATTGCTCAGGCAATCATCAGCTTCCGAGATTTAGAGACCAAGTTAGGTCTCAACAAATCAACCAGCCCTCACTGTTTCCCTGAATGGCAATCCGAAACGCCATCGTTAACATCTAGGGAAATAGAAGCACTCAATCGCTGATGCCAAAGGTATTTGCTTTATCCAGAAGAGAGTAAACTTCCCACCGACTAAAGTCGGGGCTTTCAGCAGCCCTAGGCGATTTGGCAAGCCAAATAACCTGAACTTCCAGCAAGCGTTACGCACTCGCCCAATAAGGAAATCATGATTGCACCATTCAGATTCGAAGTTCATTTAGCAATTTCGCGTCGCTCCAAATCCACACCAACGACTGTGCTAGGTGCAGAAGGTTCAGGACCTCATGGGTGAATTGGATGTGGATAGAGTAGGAGCCGTCCCGATGTTGGCACAACTGGGCAGATGTTGGCTTTCGCCCTCTCAACCAGTTCTTTTGGTAATTACCAATATCGAGCTGAATGTTTTCCCGACCATCCAAAAGAGTCAGGCTAACCGACCACTCGTTTTCCTTAAAGGTAAGGACGCGAGCATCATAATCAGCTGAAGTCGGCTTGAATTCTTTGACAGCTTTACCTTTCAGTTTGGCGGTCTTGCGGTTGGCTCCCACTCTGGCACAAACCCGCACAGCTTGATTCGCACTCAACCCAAACCGAGAACGAAGTTCCTGATAAACCCTGTTTTGAATGGTTATCTTATTCGTTACTTTCGGTTGAACCGTTTTGTTGGCAAAGTTACAAGCATCTGCAAACGCTTTCAAGAATCTCTCGATGTTCAGAGACTGTTCAGGGGTTGGTCGGAGCTTGCAAACGACTGTTAGGGTTTGTTCCATGAATAAAACTGTATTATCTCTAACAACGACTAAAGTGGTCTTTGTCTTTCCGCCCGTACTAAAGTGACGGGGCTTCCAGACATAAATAATTCGGTGAAGCCTGTGCGCGACTACCTCGGCAATTTACTGAACAGCATCCCCAGGTTCCATGGAGCGATGTTGTTGGGTTTCGCAGTATTGCTGTGCACGAAGTATTTTGCCTTGAACTGGCGAATGGTCTGGGTAACAGCTACCCCAGAAGTACCGCTGTTGCGGGCACAGATTGTTCATGTTTTAGAGCAGTTGGGTGATGATCAACTCGACCTTGAATGCTAAATCCCTGATGGTAGTGGGAACCACCTCCCATGCAGGTAAATCCCTCCTCACAGCGGTGATTTGTCGTTGGCTGGCGCAGCAGGGCTACCGTGTCACCCCCTTTAAGGGACAGAATATGGCCTTGAATGCCTACGTCACCCGTGAGGGGGGCGAAATTGGCTATGCTCAAGCAATGCAGGCCTGGGCGGCAGGGATAGAACCCGAAGTGGCCATGAACCCGATTCTCCTCAAGCCCCAAGGCAATATGACCTCGCAAGTGATTCTTAAGGGGCAGGTGGCGGGGGTTACCCAAGCGGCAGACTACTATCGGGACTATTTTGAGCGGGGTTGGCAGGCGATTACCGAGGCCTTGGCGGATCTCCAACAGCGCTTTGACTGGATTGTGTGTGAAGGGGCAGGCTCCCCGGCGGAAATCAATCTTAAGCACCGCGATCTCACTAATATGCGGGTCGCAAAGTATCTGGGGGCACCAACGATTCTGGTGGCGGATATTGATCGGGGGGGCGTGTTTGCCCATATTGTCGGGACATTGATGCTGCTAGAGGCTGACGAGCGAGCACTGATTCAAGGGATTGTCATTAATAAATTTCGGGGCCAGCGATCGCTCCTTGACAGTGGTGTGCAATGGCTAGAGGAGACCACGGGGGTACCAGTCTTGGGTGTGATTCCATGGCTCGAGCGCCCCTACGCCGCTGAAGATTCCCTTGATCTATGGGATCCGCGTCCCCAACGCCAAGGGGCAGACTTGAAAATTAAAGTAATTCGCCTGCCGCGTATTGCCAACTTCACTGATGTGGATCCCCTGCTGGCGGAACCCAGTGTCTCCCTTGAGTTTCTGCCCCCCCATCGTCCCTTGGGGCAGCCCGATGCCGTGATCCTGCCGGGGACGAAAACGACGATTGCCGATCTCCACGTCCTGCGGGAAACGGGAATGGCAGCGCAACTGCAAGCTTATGCTGCCCAAGGGGGAACCATTCTCGGTATTTGCGGCGGTTGGCAGATTTTGGGTCAGACCATCAGCGATCCGCTGGGCTTAGAGGGCTGCTCCGGCACCTATGAAGGACTGGGACTCATGCCGCTGCACACCCAATTGAGGGCAACCAAATGCACTCGACAACAACAAACCCAATCGCTGTATTTTCCCTGTGCTGAGCCAATCGTGGGCTATGAAATTCACCAAGGCCAAAGTGAATACACCGGTGATCTCAGCGGTTGGCAACCCCTTTTTACTGCCTCAGAACTTGGCCTTGTTAACGCAGCGGGCACACTTTGGGGCACATATCTGCATGGGCTATTGGAAAATGGGGCTTGGCGTCGCCATTGGTTGAATGGGTTGCGATCGCGCCGACAATTGCCACCCCTACCCACAGCGATTCCCCACTATGCCGAGCAACGGGCGGTTGCCCTCGATCAACTTACAGAAGCCGTCATGGCTCACCTGAACCTAGAGCGCATTTGTAAATTATGTTGATGTAAAAATTTCAAATTGTTAGCAATTGTCATCCCTTGCAAATGACTCCCCTAGACTGAGGAACGATGTGCTGATGATAGGGAGTGCAAAAGGACAATGACAGTGGCTGCTTCTTGGTCAGTGGGAATCTTAATTGTTTCAGCGATCGCCGCTTTGGGTGGCTTAAGCTGGCTTTTATACACCGCCCATCAAGAGGAAAAACACTTTCCCCTGCGGGAGTATTCCCCCCAAGAGGCTTACGGTGAAACCCTTTGGCGCATGATCTTTGTCTATTGGCTGGTCTATTGTGGTGCGCGGGGTCTGCAAATCGCTGTACCATTAGAAGGCACGGATTTGGGTCAAATGTGCAAAATTACTGCACTCTTGGCCTTTTTGCTCACCACCTCTTCGCTGCTTTGCTTACCGATGCACTATTGGCAGGCACGCCAGCGCCAGCAACAACTCAATTAAGTCTAATTAAGTCTCGATTCTCTGCCTATAAAGTTCCATGTGGTCTGACCTGCTCCAACAACTCCTTGATCGCCAAGCCCTGACGCAAGAGCAGGCCACCCGGTTAATGGAAGGATGGCTGGCAGCAGAAATTCCCGATGCCCTCTCCGGTGCTATTCTCACGGCATTACAGTTCAAGGGGCTGACGGTTGAGGAACTCACGGGCATGGCCAATGTATTGTTGGCTCAGTCCGCAGGTGCGCCGCTGAATTTAGCCGAACCCCTCATTGATACCTGCGGCACGGGGGGCGATCGCGCCGGTACCTTTAATATCTCCACAGCGGTTGCCTTTGTTGTAGCGGCAGCGGGGGTCAAAGTGGCCAAGCATGGCAATCGTTCCGTCTCTAGCCGCGTCGGTTCGGCGGATGTTCTTGAGTGCCTAGGGGTCAATCTTGCCCACAGCGATCCCGCGTTTTTACTCAAAGAAGTGGGAATTACGTTCCTCTTTGCCCCCGGTTGGCATCCTGCCATGAAAGCCGTGGCTCCCCTACGCCGTACCCTGAAAATTCGCACTGTTTTTAATCTCCTCGGTCCTTTGGTGAATCCGCTCCATCCCACAGGGCAGGTGATTGGTGTTTTTAGCGATCGCTATCTGGAAGCCATGGCCGGTGCCCTGCAACGTCTCGGCCGCCAACGGGGCATTGTCCTCTATGGTCGCGAAGGGGTGGATGAAGCTACCCTCGGCAATATGACGGATTTGGTGATGTTTAGTAGCCCTGAGGAGTCACTGCGCCAAGAAGTCCTTGATCCCCAAGCCTTGGGACTCGCCAGTGCACCCCTGAGGGATCTGGCTGGGGGAGATGTCCAGACTAATGCCGAAATTCTTACCCAAGTTCTTCAGGGCAAAGGTACAACGGCTCAGCAGGAGGTGGTAGCGCTCAATGCGGCCTTAGCCCTCTACGTGGCAGCGGCAGTTCAGGATTGGTGGGAAGGGGTGGATCGGGCAAAGGCGATTCTGGCCAGTGGCGCAGCATGGGACAAGTTACAGGCCTTAGTGACGCTCTCCAATGAATCCTAGGGTGTCTGCCTATTTACCGCCGTGGTGTGTCTTGGATCCCCTGTTGGATCAATGGTTACAGGAGGACATTGGTCGGGGCGATCGCACCACCCAAGCCCTGCATCTCCAAGACCGCTGGGGAAAAGCCCACATTCGTCTCAAAAGCCAAGGCGTGATTGCCGGTCTGCCCATTGCGGAGCGGGTTTTTCAACGCCTCACACCAAGTGTCGTGTTCACCTACGAGCAGCCTGAGGGTGTCATCTGTCAAGAACCAACAATTGTCGCCCGAATTGAAGCGCCCCTAGAAACCTTACTCCTTGGTGAACGGCTGGCCCTCAACTGTTTGATGCGTCTCAGTGGCATTGCCACCCTCACCTATACCTATGCCCAAGCAATTGCCGATTTGCCGACGCAACTGGTGGATACTCGCAAAACCACACCGGGGCTGCGCCTGCTAGAAAAATATGCGGTGGCGGTGGGGGGTGGTGTCAACCATCGCTTTGGCCTTGACGATGCAATCATGATTAAGGACAACCACATTGCAGCAGCGGGGGGAATCACGGCTGCGGTTGAAAAAGTCCGCCAAGCTAGTCCCTTTCCCTTGGCCATTGAGGTGGAAACCGAGACGCTAGAGCAGGTACGCGAAGCTCTCTCCGTGGGGGTGGCAGTGATCATGCTCGACAATATGCCGATTCCAGAGATGAGCAAAGCAGTGGCAATGATCCGCGCCGCAGCCCCCCACATTAAAATTGAGGCCTCTGGCAACATCACCCTGGAAACCTTGCGAGCAGTAGCCTTGACAGGGGTGGATTACATTTCGACGAGTGCGATGATTACGCGATCGCCCTGGCTAGATTTTAGTTTGACGATTCTTTGAGTCTTTTTTTTGAGTGCCTGTTTGCGGAGGTTGTGCCGTGTCTAAGTCCCTTAGTTTCCCCCTAGGGATCCACCTCAAACCTTGGGAGCTGCTGGTGTGGCTGATTGCCCTTGTGATTGCTGTGCCCATTCTTGTCATTCTCAGCCAAGTCTTTGTGAATACGGGTGACACTTGGCAGCATCTGGCCACCACGGTTTTACCTGACTACTTGTTGAACTCCCTCTGGTTGATGTTGGGGGTGGGAATCGGGGTCATGGTTATTGGCGTGAGCACGGCATGGCTGGTGACCAACTGTCAATTTTGGGGCGTGGGCTGGTGGCAGTGGCTGCTGTTGACTCCTTTAGCGGCACCGGCCTATGTCTTGGCCTACACCTATACGGAGTTTTTTGCCTTTGAAGGTCCTGTTCAGACGTGGCTACGGAAACTGACAGGCTGGGGCTACGGTGACTACTGGTTTCCCAATATCCGCTCCCTAGGTGGGGCGATCGCCATGCTCACCCTCGTCCTCTATCCCTATGTCTTTCTCTTGGCGCGGGTAGCCTTCTTAGAGCAGGGCACCTGTAGCCTAGAGGCCAGTCGTTCCCTTGGCTGTGGGCCTTGGCGCAGTTTTTGGAGGGTGGCGTTGCCCCTTGCGCGACCAGCGATCGCTGCGGGTACGAGCCTTGCTCTGATGGAAACCCTCAATGATTTTGGTACTGTGCAGTACTTTGGTGTCGATACCTTCACTGTCGGCATTTACCGCACTTGGTTTGGCATGGGCGACAAGATTGCGGCGGCGCAGTTGGCCTCCGTGTTGGTGGGGATTGTTTTTGCTCTGCTGCTCATGGAGAAATGGTCTCGCGGCAAGGCGCGCTATTACAATCGCGGGGGCGATCGCCCCATTCCCTATGTGCTCAAAGGATGGCGAGCCGCTTTGGCGTGGCTGGTCTGTGCCCTGCCGGTGTTCTTTGGTCTGCTGCTCCCTGGCGGGCTACTCCTCTACTTGGCCATCAGCTACCAACAATTGCAGCTCAGCAGTGAATTTTTAGAGCATGCCAGCCATAGCCTGATTTTGGCGACCCTCTCTGCGGTTTTGGCGGTGGGTCTTGCCCTGCTGCTGGCCTATGGGCGGCGGTTGCTGCCAACGGTTTGGGTGCGCTGGGGAACTCAGATTGCGGCCATGGGCTACGCCATTCCGGGTACCGTGATTGCGGTGGGGATTCTCATCCCCTTGGGGTGGTTAGATAACCTAATCAATGATCTCAGCGCGCACCTGTGGGGCGTGGAGGTGGGCTTGATTTTCAGCGGCACGATCGTGGCACTGATCTATGCCTACTTAGTCCGCTTTTTGGCCGTTTCCCTCAGCAGTGTAGAGGCCAGCTTGCTGAAAATTCCCCCCTCCTTGGATGAGGCAGCGCGCACCTTGGGGCGATCGCCTTGGAATATTCTGCGCACAGTTCACTTCCCGCTGATGGTGCCGGGACTCTTCACCGCCGCCCTGATGATCTTTGTTGATGTCATGAAGGAATTGCCCGCTACGTTGGTGATTCGCCCCTTTAACTTTGATACCTTAGCAATACAGGTTTACCGCTTTGCTTCCGATGAGCGCCTTCCCGAAGCCGCCTTGAGTGCTTTGGCCTTAGTGGTTGTGGGTCTCATTCCGGTCATTTGGCTGGGACGGCAAACCCGCTGGGCAGATTAGGAAGTTCGGTTTACCCTTCACGGGCTTCTTAATAATTCGTTACATTGGAAATAGCGTTCGCTAGGTGTGCTATGTACTTAGAATTCAAGGCCAGCCAGTCTGTCCGCCTTAGTGTCGAAACACCCACGGCTTCCTTACAGCACTACCTACGCCAGCCCCAGCGCCTTGTCTATGCCCTCACCGATCCCAGCCGAGTGGAGTTTTTGGGGAGCGATCGCTTTCGCCTGAAGATGCGTCCCCTCAACTTTCTCATGGTCAGCTTGCAGCCCACTGTGGATCTGGCTGTCCATGCCAATAGCGATGGCTCTTTACAATTGCGCTCCCTTGGCTGCGAAATTCGCGGGGTGGACTACATTAATCGCCGCTTTCACCTTGCCCTCGAAGGTTACTTGTCTCCCCAAGCAACGGCAAATGGTACGGATTTGATTGGTCTAGCTGACCTACAAGTGGGCGTGGATATTCCGCCGCCTTTGGATCTCACACCGCATCCGATTCTCGAGGCCACCGGCAATGGCTTACTTAAAAGCGTTCTGTTAACAATTAAACAGCGCCTCAGTCAACAGCTTGTGGCCGATTATCAACGCTGGCTGACGGAAGTAGAAACCCATGGCAGTGGCGATTGGCTCACGGTTGTGCCTGTTAGCTCCAGTTAACACTTCTCTACAAATAAACCTGCTTAGTGCTCAGTAACTGCCCAAGGCCAAAGAGTCCCCGCTGAAAACCCCTTGCAGCAGCACCAATGACCAAGGCATCTAAGCGCTCGAGTTGGGGAGGGCGATTCACAAAGACAAGGGGCGTTTGCACCTGCTGATAAAAGGTGCGACAGTTTTCGTAACTGCTGGCTAGGATAGCACTGGCGGCGCTGCCATAGCGGTGAATCCAGTGAATTGCGGTGGTTAAGTCCTCCTCATAGTGCCATGCCAAGCGTTGATCCAGATAGGGGAGCGGCCACTCACTGGCATCCACGAGGGGAATTTCAGGATAGCTGCGGTGTAAGTGCTCATCCACTCCCTGCTTGTAGCCTGCTTGAGTGAGTTCATTGATGACAAATGCAAGATGGGAGGGATTGACATTACTCAGCACAATCACCTTTTCAATGGCAAGGGCGCGATCGGGATTGGCTTGATGGCTGTGCTGAATACAGTTGAGGACGCTCTCCGGTGACACCGAACCATCCCAAACGAGATAGGTATTACCAAGGGAAAGAGAGATCAAGGGACAGCGGGCAGCAGCGCGTTGCTCCGCCACAAAACGCGAACGACCATAGACAAGGGCAAGATCAACAGCAGTGGCATCCGCAAGCCAACTGGCTGGACTCAGGGAGAGGGTTTGAATGGCGGTTTGCGGCAGATGGCTTTTGCTGAGGGCGGCCTCGATCAGGCTGGCGATCGCCCCCGCAGTATAGCGGCTACTTTCACCACTCCAGAGCACAAGGGCATTTCCCGTTTTCAGTGCCATACCCGCCAGCATCAAACTTAAAGTGGGTAGCCCTTCATAGACGAGCGCCACCACCCCCAGAGGAACAGCATACTGGAACCGATCGGGTTGCGTGGGGCAGGGCTGCTGCCACGGGTCTGCTGCTTGGTAGAGGCGCTCGAGCCACTGCCGAATACGCTGCAGGCGCTCATGGGTCAGCCGCAACCAGCCAAGAACGATTTGAGACACTGCTAAATCGCGACTGGATTCAAGATCAAGGGTATTTTGCTCCAACAGGAGGGGTTCTGCGGTTGCCAACTCCTCAATCAATTGCCGAAGAGCTTCCTGACGCAGGGTATAGCTAACTTGGCTGAGGTGTGTACTGGCGGCTCGCGCTCCCCTCAGCGGCTCAGGCAACATAGCCGCAGCGCATTCAACGACGGGAGAGGGCAATCCAGACGAGAAATGCCGGTGTCAGTGCAATCAGCAGGGAGGCAATCATCCATAGCAGCCCTTCAGGTTTTAAGGACAATTGTAGAAGCAAGGGCAGCCAGAGGAGAATAGGCATCAATAAAAAAAAGCTCAGGCCAATCGCAAAATACCAATAGCTTTCTGAGAAGCCCCGCTGCAACTGGTTCCACTGCAGTCCTGTCCAATACCACGCTCGCTTGTAGGGATAGGTAGTGGCTAACTGCTCAATGGAAAAGCCATCGGGACGGACGACAAAAATTTGCTGACAGCGCCGACAGCCAAAGGCTTCCGTGAGGGTAATGGGAATGAGTTCCCCTTGACGACGACAGGGGCAGGGGTAACTTGCATCCAGATCCAGCTTGTGAGGTTTAATCGGAGCCACGGTGGCTGTCCACAACGCAAACGACGGGAAATGATTCGATTGAGGGCGATCGCTCGCCTACTGATACAGCATACAAAGAGAATTCTGTTTTGCCTGTGACTTATACAATTTGTTAAAGATAGACCGAAAAGCAACACATTTCGATTTTTATCTAATGAGAGAATCTAGGCTAGGATACAGCTCTGCTGCACCCTCTCTTGATCATGATTCCCCAAAATTTTCTCGACCAAATTAATCCCGATCGCTACATTGTTCCCGTGGGGGAGAAATTTCACTGGAAGGACTATGATCCTGCGGATACCGCTGGCCTCAAAAGCAAAGTCGAAGCCCAAGAACTCCTTGCCGCTGGCATTAAGAAGCTAGCCGCCTACCAAGATGTTCTCTATGCCCAGAATATCTATGCCCTACTGATTATTTTCCAAGCGATGGATGCAGCGGGCAAAGACAGCACCATCAAACACGTCATGAGTGGTATTAACCCCCAAGGCTGTCAGGTGTATAGCTTTAAGGCACCCAGTGCTGAGGAGTTGGATCATGACTTTTTGTGGCGAGCGAATCGCGCATTGCCAGAGCGGGGCTGCATTGGTATTTTTAATCGCTCCTATTACGAAGAAGTTCTTGTGGTGCGGGTACACCCCGATTTGCTCAATCGCCAGCAACTTCCCCCCGAAACCAAGACCAAGCACATCTGGAAAGAGCGCTTTGAGGACATTAATCACTACGAACGTTACTTAACCCGCAATGGCATTCTCATCCTCAAGTTTTTCCTGAATATCTCCAAAGCAGAGCAGAAAAAACGCTTTTTGGAGCGCATTGGTCGCCCGGAGAAGAACTGGAAATTTTCCATTGATGACGTGCGCGATCGCGCCCACTGGGATGACTATCGAGAAGCCTATGCCGATGTCTTTCGCCACACCAGTACCGAATGGGCACCGTGGCACATTATTCCCGCCAATCGCAAGTGGTTTGCGCGGCTGATGGTGGCTCACTTCATTTATCAAAAGTTGGCCAGCCTCAACCTACACTACCCGATTGTCAGTGAAGTCCACAAGCAGCAACTCCTAGAGGCAAAAGCGCTGCTGGAAAACGAACCCGATGAGGATTAGGCATTGCCCTCCCCTTGGGGCACGTCTTGCCAGAGGGAGGTGATCTCCCGCAGGCTTTGGTAATCGCCATTGCCGAGAATCAAATGATCCAGCACTGGAATCCCCATGACCTGTCCCGCTTGCAGAATTTGTTTGGTCAGGTCTAAATCCGCTTGACTGGGGGAGAGATTCCCTGAGGGATGGTTGTGGGCAATGATCAGGCGGCTAGCATTGCGGCGCACCGCCTCCCGAAAAATTTCGCGGGGATGGGCAAGGGTTTCGGTTGCCGTTCCCACCGTAATCACATGGGATCCCAAGAGGCGATGCCGCACATCCAGCAAGAGCACCGCAAACCGCTCTGTGGGTTGCCACATGAGATCAGCACTGAGGACAGCAGCAGCAAGGGCAGGATTGTCAATGATGGTCTGCTCCCCCGGTCGCGACTGAAAGACCCGCTTTCCCAGTTCGACTGCCGCCAGGATTGTGGTGGCTTTGGCAGGGCCAACACCGGGAATGGCCATCAATTCCTCTGGGGTAATGTCCCGTAAAACGCTCACTGCATCGGTACTGTCACCACTGCGCTCCCCCAACTGTTTGAGGATGAATTGTCCTAAACCTACCGCTGAGAGTTTGCCAGGCCCTTGTCCCGTCCCCAGTAAAATTGCCAACAATTCCGCCGAACTCAGGTAACGGGCGCCTTGGCTGAGGAGCTTCTCACGGGGGCGATCGCCAATGGGTAAGTCAGCAACACGGAGCGAGTAGGACATCACAGCAGCAGTCAACAGGATCGCTAAAAAGCATATCAAGATTCACCCAAGCCAGCGTTGGTTGGCCCCAGCAAAACTGTTGCTTCTAAGCACGCTTTGTGGGAATTGCACTTCTGCTATTGTAGGGGTAGCTGATCACAAATCCTCTAAAAATTCTCCTTGTATTCTTGCGAGCATACGACATGTCTGAAGAACAAGTTTCTACCCCAGCGCCCCCAACCCCTGAGCCTGAAACAGAAACCGTTAGTGCAGAGGAAGTGGCAGAGGCGGCAAAAGCTCTCCTTGCGGCTCTGCAACGGTTTGCAACTGCTCAACTCAAAGCCTTACCCGCGGATGTACAAAAAGCCCTTGAAACGGCGATCGCAGAGCTGAAATCGAATGCGGAGACCGTCTCTAGCCATGTCAAGGATTTTGAGGAGCGACTCAAAGCTGCGTGGGAGGTGCTAACGGCAAAGAAAGAGTTACCCAGTGGTGGTGATGGCGAGTCCTAGCCCGTTATTGCTTGCGCAATTCCCTTGGCAGGAGACCCTCCAGTGGCAACCCACACCCCAGCAGGAGGAACAGTTCCAACGCTTTTATAGGGCCATCCTCGCAGCCAACCAAGGGATCAACCTGACGCGGATTACAGCAGTCACGGATTTTTGGGAGAAGCACCTCTGGGATTCGCTACGCGGAATTTTGCCATGGCTTCAGTCCAGTGGGGAAGCGCCGTGGGGAACAAAGATTCAACAGGTCATTGATATAGGCAGTGGCGGTGGTTTTCCGGGGGTACCGGTGGCGATCGCCCGCCCCGATTGGTCAGTAACCCTCCTTGAAGCCACCCAAAAGAAAGTCAAGTTTTTGCACTCTCTCCCTGCAAGCGTTGGTTTGGCCAACATTCACCCCCAATGGGGACGGGCAGAAGCCCATGAGCACCGCTATGATTTGGCCTTGATTCGAGCCGTCGGCGATGTCGCGCGTTGTTGTGCCTATGGCTTGCCCCTATTGCGATCGGGGGGCATTTTAGTCCTGTACCGAGGCCAATGGAGTGACAAGGATACCCAGCATTTAGAGACCCTCCTGCCGCGATACCGCAGTCAACGACTGGATCTTCAGGCATTCACGACCCCCTTGACCCATGCCCAGCGCCACTGCGTTTACCTTCAGCGTCAAGCTTGAAGTAGCGATCTTGTCCTCAGAGAGACTCTTGATGTAAATAAATATGACAATTAATGGTTTGGAATTTTCGCCATACACATTTAGGGGGGGATCAGTTATACACAAATAGAGAGCAAACCAAGAGCTGTACTGATTGGTTGAGGCTATTTGGCAAGTCTTGGAGGAATACTGTCAATGTTTAACGATAATAATACAGGTTTTACAAGCTGGCTCGCCGATCTCGTCAATGGAATGGGTTTGGCATGGTGGGTCAAGATAGAAACGAAAACCCCCCCCTGCACCTACTACTTTGGCCCTTTTCTGACACAAGCGGAAGCGGAAAGAGAGAAGGATGGCTATATTGAGGACTTGAAGGCTGAGGGAGCAGAGGGACTTGAGGTCAGTGTAGTGCGCTGCCGTCCTGAGGAAGTGACCATTGATGCCGAAAAAAAGACACAGGTGCCCCTTAGTGTCGGCAGGACATAGATGATCTAAAAATTGGCTCTAAAACAAGTATGGTGCCGTCTTAAAGTTTCTCCTCAGTATCTCCACTGGACGCCAACCCCAACAAGGCTATGTTCAGGATCACCAAAGCGGATGGCATTCTCTGGGCGATCGCCTTTATTACCGGGTGTATTTTCAGTCTCTTGCAGTGGGGTTGGCTGGGGGTCTTGGCACTGGGAGGGATTCTCTACGGCGGGCGTCGTTGGGGCGGTAAGGTTTGGCTGCGCCTGCCTGCAAGTCAAAGTTTCGCGATCGCCACCGGGGTTTCCCTCTTGGCAATGGTCTATGTGGGGCTGCGCACGCCCCAGCCGGGGGTGAATGATATCAGTCACTTGGTGCCGCGGCTTGAGACGCTGAATCTACCGCCAACGGTGCTCGTCGAGGGGCGTGTTGAAACGACACCATTGCTCAACCGCGCTGGTCGATTACGCTTTTTCCTAGGGGTGGAGCGCTATCAAAATCTCAGTCCAGTCCCTGCCCAAAGTGGCGTACTCCAAGGGAGAGCCAGTGGCCGCCTCTATGTGACGCTGCCAGCAGAGGAAGGGGCAAAGCTACATCCCAGCCAACGGATCCAGATTTCGGGGCGACTCTATCGGCCCCGTGCTGCGGGCAATGAGTTTTTTCGTGCTTTTAACTTGCGGCGGCAGCTTCAATTGCAGCACACTTTTGCCGGCTTAGCAGCCAACAAGGTCACGATTTTGGATCAGGGATCACCTTGGGGACTGTGGGCACTGCGGCAGCGAATTGTCCAAGTTCATGCCCAAGGCTTGGGCGATCACTATGGTGCTGTGGTCTCGGCAATGGTGCTGGGGAGCCGGGCGGTGGCCATTCCCTTTGAGGTGCGCGACAGCTTTCGGCGCGTGGGGCTATCCCATGCCTTGGCAGCCTCAGGGTTTCATACGGCGATTCTGTTGGCGGTTGTCTTGGCACTGACACGTCCTCTGCCGCAGCAGTGGCGCTATGGTCTGGGGACTGCGGTCTTAGTGTTCTTTGCCTGTTTGAGTGGGTTTGCCCCCTCAGCAATTCGCGCGGTGCTGATGGGGTTGGCGGGGTTAGTGGCTCTTGTGAATGGCCAAAAGGGACAACCCCTTGTGATTCTGCTGGCGATCGCCACTGCCATGCTGATCTACAACCCCCTGTGGATTGAGGACATTGGCTTTCAGTTAAGCTTCTTGGCCACATTGGGTCTCATTGTCAGTGCTCAACCCATCAGCGATCGCCTCGATTGGTTGCCAACCCCCCTGCGCAACCTTGTCGCAGTGCCCCTCGCGGCCACCCTTTGGGTACTGCCCCTCTCTTTGGCAATCTTCGGTATTTTTCCGGTGTACGGTTTGCTGGCCAATATCATTGCCAATCTGCCCCTTGTCCTCTTGACGGTTGGCGGCTTCATCAGTGCAATGGTTGGCCTCCTCATTCCCCCTGTGGGATCCGCCATTGCGTGGCTTCTCTACTCTCCTACGGCCTTCCTCCTGTGGCTGATTCAAAACATCGGCCAGTGGCCCGGAGCAACGATCGCCCTTGGGAGTTTGGGTTGGCTGCAAGTCGTGGTTCTCTATGGCCTGATTTGCCTCGTTTGGTTGAGTCCGCGCTGGCGGCGACACTGGTTTGTGCTCTTTACTTTTGGCGTCACTCTGGTACTGGTGCCCTTTATTCTGCGGCAATATACCCTCTTTCAAGCCACCGTTCTTGCCACTACCCAAGTTCCGACGCTGGTAATTCAGCAACCAGGGGGGACAGTGGTGATCAATGGGGGAGATTCCCAAGGGCTAACGGCTTTCTTGGCTCAAGAGGGCATTAACCGCATTGATTGGGCAGTGGCCACCAGTCGCCAGTACCGCCAACAACGGGGCTGGCCTGAAATCCATGGCATTGCTCCCATTCGCCAATTTACGGAGGTGCCAACAGCCGAGAGTGATCCTGCCTATCGGAAAATGTTGACCAGCCTCAAGGTGCCCTATCAATCGCTACCCCTGCGACAGCCCGTCCAACTGGGTCAGGTGAAAATCACTGTCCTGCGGGTAGATCCAACCATCTTGACCTTGGAGATGGGCAACAGTCAGTGGCTCTTTGTCAGTGATCCGAGTCGCGATGCCGCTCAAACCGATTGGTTGGCCGTGACGCCCGTGGAGCCGCCGCAGGTTCTCTGGTGGTGGGGGCGCAAATTAACCCCTCGCCTCTTTGAGATTGTCAAGCCGCGCAGTGTCATTCTTAGTCGCAATAGGCTTGATCCCGCGATCGCTAGCTACCTAAAGCAAAACCAGATTCCCTATTTTGTAGTTGGAGAAGTCGGGGAAGTGCGCTGGCAGACCGATGATTCCCTGAAGGCCAATGCCCCTCAAACTGATGGCCTATTTTAGAACTGGCGTTTGAACAATTAACCCCTCATGGCAGCATGGGCGGTAACGGCCCCTCTACCTCTGCAAAACTCCCTGCCTTGCCATTGGCGCCAACACCTAGGCTTAGGTTTCTCCACGCGGGTCATCACCATAGCTAGGGGATTCGCGGTAGATCGCATCCAGTTGGGCACGAGCATCCTCCACACTGAGAGAGCGCATCACCAATAGGGGTTCATCAATCACATGGCCATCGCTATCTAAAAGTTCAGGATGGGTCACCCGTTGCGGTGAAAATTGGCGTTGCGATTCAATGCCGAGGGTCAACAAACTACGAAGCAAATTAGCCATGGCCAGTAGCGCCAAGACCGTAAAGGCAACAATATAGATCAACTGCAACATGAAGAGAGCACCTCCGAGCCAAGCGCCGAGAATGGTTTAACTGTCACAAGATTTGGATAAGCGATAGTGATGGGCCACCTGCCAGCACTCCATCAAGAGCGTATGCCACTGCATTAATACCTGTGTGTCAACCCCCACTTGGCCGTCCGTTGCCCGAAAGAGGCTTTGGGTAGCAATCACATCGTTGAGGGCTGTCTCCACCCGTTCAAGGAGTGCCTGCTGTTCCGCCACGTTCAAGAAGGGAATCACTTCTGTCTGCAAGAGCGATCGCGATCGCGTGAACCAGTACTGAAAATCTTCGAGTAGCGGCTCCAGCAAGACCTTAAGCAGTTGAGGTTCAGGTAAATTTGAGTGCAGCATAGGGGTTGATGAGGGCGACCTACTTCTATCTTAAATCTTAAACTCGTTTACATATTGTTACATTTTTAGTCTTTGACTGCATCTTTCCTCGGGGCGATCGTCTTGGAAGGAATTCGAGTAACGGTGTACCCTAAGAAAAGACTAAAAAATACCGATCTTCTCCCGATTAGCAGTGTGCATAGGTTATGGACATCCGCGACTTTTTTGCCCAAAGTGCTGGCCGCTGGTTTTCCCAACGTACCAGTCATCACTTGGCCTTTAAGCAAACCGAGTCAGGCAAGTCTCAGTTAACCATTGAATTACTGTCTGTGGATGATCCTGCGGTCATTGCCCTATGTCAGCAATATGACATGGATCCCGCTTGGGCAGTGTGCGGTGCACGGGTCAGCTGGGACGGCACGATGGAATGGGACAGCGAGAAGCACGAAGGCTCAACGGTACTAGTGCCGATCATGGATCAGGGGTCGCGGACAGAAGGCAAGCTCCTGCGGGAAATGGGCTATGCCGAAAAAGCACCGGTTGCCGGTCGCTTCAGTATGGGCAATGATGGCGCCCTGACACTGATTACCGAATACGAAACCATGTATTCCGAAGAGCGGCTCTGGTTTGCCAGCCCCAATTTACGCCTGCGCACCAGTATTCTCAAGCGCTTTGGTGGCTTTAGTATGGCTTCCTTCTGCTCAGAAATTCGCCTAGGGGTGACGCAACCTGCTAGTTCCTGATGGTCTTTCTGCACGTTGCCATTAACGTCACGGATGTGGAGCGAGCTGCGGCCTTCTATGAAGGGTTGCTGGGGCTTACCCCCGTTGATCGCCCCCTGAACTTTCCCGGCCGCTGGTATCAACTCGGTACGGTGCAAATTCATCTGATCCAAGCCGAGAAGGTGGTAGATACCCACCAAGATGAGCGGTGGGGGCATAACCCCCACTTTGCCCTTGGGGTAAGCGATTTGGCCAGCCTTGAGCAACGCCTAACTACAGCCCAAATTCCCTTTCAACGCAGTGCTTCAGGACGGGCAGCGATCTTTGTGGCCGATCCCGATGGCAATCTGATCGAACTTAGTCAGGTATCCTAGAGGACTAACTGAGCTGTGCCTAAAAACTGAATCCCTGTCGGCTCAACGGCAAAGCGGTAGGGCAAAATTTCCACCCCTTGGTGGTAGGCGGCGCGTAGGAGCTGTCCATAGGTGGGATCGGCACTGTCCCCCGGCGCAAAGCGATCGCAATCACCGCGATTGATGAAGTAGAGCATACACACCCGAGTGTCTGGCTGGGCTTGCCGTAGCCATTGCAGTTCCCGCAGATGCTTTTGGCCTCGGATCGTCACCGTATCAGGAAACAGGGCTAAGCCCCCCTGTGCCCAAGTGGTATTTTTCACCTCAACATAGGCAGGGGGCTGTTGGGGATGATCCGTCAGGTAAAAATCAATGCGGCTGCGCTCTTGGCCATAGGCCACCTCTCGCTGCTGAGTGCCATAGCCCGCCAGTTCCGGTAGAATTCCCGCTGCCAATGCCGAAGCAGTTACCCGATTGGGCAAACTCGTATTCACCCCCACCCAAGTGCCATCCACAAAGATCATCTCCCACGTATAGGCCAGCTTGCGCTTGGGGTCAGCATGGTAGGAGACTTGCACGGGGGCGCCCACTTGGCAAATTCCTGTCATGGGTCCTGTATTGGGACAGTGGGCTGTGATGCGATCGCCAGAGGTCAACTCAATCTCAGCAAAAAATCGCTGGTAGCGCCGACAGAGAATTCCCTCCTGTAGGGGCGGATAGTGCCAACACAATGTGGGAGTCACGGGCAACAAGTACAAAGTACAAGCCTCTATTCTACCCCCAAAAGTAAAATGCCAGCCTCCCTTTGTGATATGGAAGCCAGCATTCTACGGAATATTAAAGGAGATTTAAGGTTAAGGTCTATATGGGCTGACCTCAATTGAATACCCCTATCATGGCATCACTTCTTGGCAGGGCTGGCTTCCCTAATCTTTTCTTTATATTTATGTTGCAATTATGTTGCAAAGGTCTGACCTTTCGTTACATGTCTTAGAGTTTCGCCGTATTGTTCTGAAAACTGCCCTGTCCTCGTCACAAGAAACGCCCCTAAATCCCGTAGTATTAAGATGTATGTCGCAAATCTTAAAAATTTCTGAGGTATGACCGCCGAAACCCCTGATGTTGCGCCCTTAGATCGGTTTGAGTGCCGTGCCTGCGGCTACATCTATGAACCTTCCAAGGGAGACGAGAATCGCTTGATTCCGCCGGGGACAGCCTTTGCTGATCTGCCCGTCAACTGGCGGTGTCCAGTGTGCAGTGCTCCGAAAAAGCAATTTAGCAACATTGGCCCTGTGGGATCTCCCTCAGGCTTCAAGGAAAATCTCAACTACGGCTTGGGTGTGAATCGCCTCACCCCCGGCCAAAAAAATATCCTCATTTTTGGTGGTCTTGCCCTTGCCGTTCTTTTTCTACTGAGTTTCTATAATGTTCGCTAAACAAATTGACATCTATTGGCAAAAAATGAAAGGAATCAAGTTCCTGCATTGGCTACTGGTGACCGTTGCCCTCTGGATGAGCCTGAGTGCCTCTGCCTTTGCTATCCCGGCATTGGACTACAACCCTTGGGAAGCCATCCAACTACCAACCACCTCAACCATTCTCGATATGAGCTTTATTGACCGTAATCACGGTTGGCTGGTGGGTGCCAATGCCACACTGATGGAAACCCGCGACGGTGGTCAAACTTGGGAACCGCGCACCTTGGTTTTAGATAATCCCGACTACCGCTTCAACAGCGTGAGCTTCCAAGGCAACGAGGGCTGGATTGTCGGTGAGCCGCCAATTATGCTCCACACGACTGATGGCGGCCAGTCTTGGAGTCAAATTCCCCTCAATCCCAAGCTTCCCGGTTCACCTCGCTTCATTAAAGCGTTGGGTAACGGCGCTGCGGAAATGATGACCGATGTCGGTGCCATTTACCGTACCAAAGATAGCGGCAAAAACTGGCAAGCATTAGTCCAAGAAGCCATTGGTGTCATGCGCAACCTCAACCGGTCGCCCTCTGGTGAGTATGTGGCTGTCTCCTCGCGGGGGAGCTTTTACTCCACTTGGGAGCCGGGACAAAGGGCGTGGCAACCCCACAATCGCACCACCTCGCGCCGTGTCCACAATATGGGCTTTACTCCGGATGGTCGGCTTTGGATGATTGTTAATGGCGGTAAAATTGCCTTCTCTGATCCAGACAATTCTGAGAACTGGGGAGAACTGCTCAGTCCGCTGCGTCGCAATAGTGTGGGCTTTCTTGATCTGGCCTATCGCACACCCAATGAAATATGGCTGGCGGGGGGTGCCGGGGTACTGTTGTGCAGCCAAGATGGGGGTCAAACGTGGCAGCAGGATGTGGATGTGAAAAAAGTCCCCTCTAACTTTTATAAAATTCTCTTCTTTGGTCCCGATCAAGGGTTCATCATTGGTCAGAAGGGAATTCTGCTGCGCTATGTGACTGCGGCTACCTAAAACTAGAAACAAGCTATCTTCAAGTTTCTGGGGGGCGATCGCTAAAACCTCCAAGCGGTATGCCCCCTCTCCCTTTTGAATTTTCTGCCCAGCATCTGATAGGATTGCGCCATGAACTCCAGCAGCACAGCATTTTCGCTCCACGAGGGCAGTAACTTCTTACGCAACATCTGGTACTACGGCCTGCCAGCCGCTGACCTCAAGCCGGGTCGGTGTCAAGCCAAAGTACTTTTAGGGGAGCCTATTCTCTTTTGTCGTACCACCTCAGGGAAGCCCTTCGCGCTGCGCAATCTCTGTCCGCACCGGGGTATTCCCCTGCACTATGGTCGCTTTGATGGCGAAGAGGTGGAGTGTCCTTACCATGGTTGGCGCTTTAATGCCCATGGTCACTGTACGCTGATTCCTTCCCTGACCAGTGATAGTGATGTAGATCTCAAGCACTTTGGCGTCTTTAGCTATCCGGTGCGTGAGGTACAGGGGAATCTCTGGATATTTTTTCCTGCAAAGGAGCGTGACAGCAGTGAACCGAGTATAGAGGTGCCCTTGGTGCCCGGATTTAGTGCCGACACCCAACCCCAAGCAGTGCAAAAATTCATCTTTCCGGGACATCTTGACCAAGTCTTTATCAACTTTATGGATCCTTCCCATGCGCCCTTTGTGCATGGGGCGTGGTGGTGGCGCAAGCCGGGCAAACTCTTTGAGAAGGCAAAAACCTTTGATCCGTCGCCCTATGGCTTTACAATGCGCCGCCATCCCCTATTGCGCAAGTCTTGGGCACACCATATTTTGGGCGGTCATCCGGAGGTGGAAATTATCTATCGGCTGCCGGGGATTCGCATCGAAACCAACTATAGCGATCGCCACACCTTTTGTTTTCTGATTACCCTCACCCCCATCAACGATCAGGAAACTGAACTCACGGCCACTTATTACTGGACTTTTCCGTGGCTGGCTCCCCTCAAGCCGCTACTGGCTCCCTTGGCACGGGAATTTCTCAACCAAGATTTACGCATCATTGCTAAGCAGAGTGAAGGCCTAAAGTACAAGCCACCCTTGACACTCATCAAAGAAGCCGATTATCAAGCCAAGTGGTATTACCAGATTAAGCGCGAGTACGAAAAAGCCACCCAAGAGGGACGGGAATTCATCAACCCCCTAAAAACCCAAGTCCTGCGCTGGCGCTAAAGGCAGCAGCCCCTCTGGTACGATCAGAGGGTTAGATCATTCACATTGGCTGTACCTATGCTCCTAGACCTATCGGGAAAACGCGCCCTTGTGACCGGCATTGCCAATAATCGCTCCATTGCTTGGGGGATTGCCCAACAGCTCCATGCCGCAGGTGCCGAACTGGCCGTGACCTACCTTCCCGATGAGCGAGGCAAGATCAAGCAAAAAGTCGAGGAACTCACAGCGCCCCTTGCCCCCAAATTGCTTCTCCCTTTGGATGTGCAGCAACCCCAACAAATTGACGAGGCCTTTGCAGCGATTCAATCCACTTGGGGGGGCTTAGAGATTTTGATCCACTGTTTGGCCTTTGCGCAAAAAGAAGATTTGAGTGGTGACTTTTCCGCCGTCTCCCTAGAGGGCTTCAATCTTGCCCTCGACATTAGTGCCTACTCCCTCATTTCCCTCAGCCGTGCCGCTAAACCATTGATGACCAACGGGGGATCCATCATTACCCTCACCTATTTAGGGGGTGTGCGGGTTGTGCCGAACTACAATGTGATGGGGATTGCTAAGGCAGCCCTCGAAATGAATGTACGCTACCTAGCAGCAGAACTGGGGCCTCAGAATATCCGCGTCAATGGTATCTCCGCTGGCCCCATTCGTACCTTGGCCTCCTCAGCAGTGGGGGGCATTCTCGATATGATCCACCATGTGGAAGCTACGGCTCCACTGCGGCGCACGGTCACCCAAATAGAAGTGGGCAATACAGCAGCCTTTCTTGCCAGTGATCTGGCCAGTGGGATCACTGGTCAAATTCTTTACGTGGATTCGGGCTACTGCATCATGGGGATGTAGAGGGCATGCGCTAGAGTAGAGTCAGCGAGTTATTGAGAGGCAAAGCATGGGTTTACTTGATCGCGTGGGCATGGTGATTCGCTCTAACCTCAATGCCCTTGTGAGTGCTGCCGAAGATCCAGAAAAAATTCTGGAGCAAACGATTATTGATATGAATGCCGACTTGGTGAAGTTACGCCAAGCGGTTGCTCAAGCCATTGCCGCCCAAAAACGACTCGAACAGCAGTACAGCCAAAATCTCAAGGATGCCCAGCAATGGGAGCAGCGGGCGCGCCTTGCCCTCAGTAAAGGGGATGAAGCCCTGGCATTGGAGGCCTTGAACCGCAAGAAAACCGCTGAAGATACGGCTGCTGCCCTCAAAGCCCAAGTGGATCAAATGGCAGTGCAGGTGAAAACCCTCAAGGACAACTTGACCGCCCTTGAAAGCAAAATTTCTGAGGCTAAAACGAAGAAAGAAATGCTCAAGGCACGCGCCCGTGCCGCCAAAGCCTCAGAGCAGATTCATCAAGCCGTCAGCAAGGTGGGCACCTCCAATGCCATGGCCGCATTTGAACGCATGGAAGACAAGATTCTACAAATGGAAGCCCGCTCCCAAGCGATCGCGGAACTGAGTGGCGATACGCTCGAAAGTAAATTCCAAGCCCTTCAAAGCAGCGCCCATAAACAAGATGTGGAATTTGAACTGCTGGAAATGAAGCGGCAAATGGGCTTGTTGTCCGATGCTCCCTCTGCGGGGACGCTCCCCCACACCGCCAGTGGCAGCAGCCAGTTGAATATTAATATCAACGTCTCGACTCCTGAAGTGCAGGATGCCCCACGCTCCAGTGCATCGTCTCAGAGTAAATCTATTGAGGACGATATGGCAGAATTGCGTCGCCTACTGGATGGTTAACCTAAATGGGTCGCCTGGGATTCGAACCCAAGACCAATCGGTTAAAAGCCGAGTGCTCTACCGCTGAGCTAGCGACCCGCGCTGTTTTGCAGCTTTTTCAGTATAGAGAAAACCGCCTTGAAAGACAAGGGGTTAGGGGGAAAGCCAGTGGGGAAATTCGCAAAATTGTTCTCGACCGAGGAGATGGATGCGCGGATGTGCATCGGCTTGGGCGCGATCGCCAGCGGTGGTGTAGCCCCATGTGGCCAAGAAGAGTTCTGTTTCCCTTAGCGCCGGTGTGGCCGCAACCTCTAACAGTGCCCCAAGACGATCCTCAACAAACCACAGGGGAGCACCATAGGTTGACTGAAGTGCCTGAAGAATCACAGGTTTTGGCTGCTGTTGCTCTTTGCCATAGATAGCCTCTGGGCGCAAGGAGATGCCCGCTTGCGCCAGCAAATAGGTAACAAAGCGCTGCTCTTTGGTGGTGACAATGGCGAGGGGTTGACCTTGGGCTTGCCAGCGTTGCAGAGCGGCCACGACACCGTCATAAAAGTCATGGAGGGCCAACCAGCTTTGCCAGTCCGTGGCAATCCAGCGATCGCGCAGGCTGTCCACCCTCTCTCCTAAATCGCTGGCAGTGAGATGGTAGGTAGCAAGTAGGCGATCGCGCACCTTTGGCCAGTCTTGGAGAATTTCTTGAGTAGAGTTGCCTTCAACAATTGCCCGCAACAATAGGGGCATTTCCCACCCCACTGTAATCACAGGGCGCAATTGACCAAATTGCCTTTCTAGTGCCTCTAGGGAAAGCGCAAGAGGTTGATCAGGCCACACCTGCTGATACACCCGCCAACTGGTTTGAAAATATTCCCGCAGGCCATTGCAGAGGACGCCATCAAAATCTAAGGCCAGTAATGAGGGTAGTATTTGTGTCATTGATGCCTAAAACTTAACTGGGGCGGGAGGATTCGAACCCCCGAATGGCGGGACCAAAACCCGCTGCCTTACCGCTTGGCGACACCCCATTGCGTTGCTTTGTTAGCATAGCAAGTTTGGCTTGGTTTGTTCAAGGGATAAACGGATTTTTTTTCGCGCCTAAATGCTGTAGTAGAGGGGAAAGGATTTTGCCTCCCGTGGCTTGATAAAAACTTGCTGTTGGGGTTCAAGGCGCAGCTCCTCAAATCGTTCCCGCGATAGGTGTGCCATCAATTCCTGCCCATCGTCTAGGCGCAGTTCCACCTGAATTTCCCAGCCAAGGTGAATAATGCGGTGAATGCGAGCTGAGACGGTGTTGCCATTGGGGCTGGTTTCGATAATGATGTCGCGCGGGCGCAGAAAAATATCGCAGTGGGGGGGCGTGCCTTCGCTTTGCTGAAAGACGCGGGAGCGCAGGACATTCACAGGGCCAATAAAGCTCATCACAAAAGGGCTGGCGGGATGGTCGTAAATTTCAGCGGGGGTGCCCACCTGCTCCACTCGACCCTTGTTCATGACCACAATCTGATCCGCCACTTCCATCGCTTCCTCTTGGTCGTGGGTCACGAAGACCGTTGTGACGTGGACATCATCGTGGAGGTGACGCAGCCATGCTCGCAGTTCTTTGCGCACCTTGGCATCGAGGGCACCAAAGGGTTCATCTAGCAACAGCACCTTGGGTTCGACCGCAAGGGCACGGGCAAGAGCCACCCGCTGGCGTTGTCCTCCAGAGAGCTGAGAGGGGTAGCGATCGCCCAACCCCGTTAACTGCACCAACTCGAGCAATTCCTCAACGCGAGCTTTGATCTTGGCGCGGGGCACCTTGCGCAGCTCTAGGCCAAAGGCGATATTTTGGCGCACCGTCATGTGCTTGAAAAGGGCATAGTGCTGAAAGACAAAACCGATATTACGCTCTTGGACACTTTGATAGGTAGCATCCTTGCCTGTCAGCAGAATGCGGCCGCTGTCGGGCATCTCTAGACCCGCAATTAGTCGGAGTAGGGTTGATTTACCCGAACCCGAAGGCCCCAACAGCGCCACCAAAGAGCCACTGGCAATATCCAAATCCACCTGCTTGACTGCTTGAAAGGAGCCAAAGGACTTAGAAACGTTTTCAATAGTGATGCCCATAGCACTGCCAGCAATACTCTAGTTTCTCTATAAGATTACCGTAGTTTTGCAGCCCTTTATCTTTGCCCCTAGACGCATACTCAGACAGCGACAATAAGACGAGCCGGGTAGTCAAAGCCCCATCCAGCACCCAGTCCACTTGGTTTTCAATCCCCCAATCGCAACGCACCGCCTGGGCAAACCGCTCTACCCCACTGTCAAGACTCAGCAGAATACAGATGCCGTGGATTGCCCTTGAGACTCAAAAATGTTACCAAGCGCTGGTATGACAGGTTCACTCATGGGTTTCTCCTCTAAACTTTGTCAAACAGTGTAATCTTGGCCAAAAGTCCTGCCACCATCAAAAACAGTGCCACTAGCAGTGCCCAAAGGCGATTATCCGTTGAACTTTGGCGTTTCCCTAGCTCTACTAACTGTTCGCGATTGTTCTGCACTTCTAGGCGCACAGCCTCGATTTTGGCCTCCATGGTGTTGAATTTTTCATCAAATCTTGCTTCCATAGCATTCAGTTTTTCATCCACTATCTGAAACTTTTGATCGACAGTGTTAAATTTCTCGCGGATTTCCGCTTGTCCTACCTTGATCTCAAGGGTGAGTTCCGCCAGTTGCGACTGCATCGCCTTGACAGTTTCCAGCACTTCGGCTAGTTGGGATTGGGTGACAGGTTCACTCATGAGTTTCTCCTCTAAACTTTGTCAAACAGTGTAATCTTGGCCAAAAGTCCTGCCACCATCAAAAACAGTGCCACCAGCAATGCCCAAAGGCGATTATCCGTTGAACTTTGGCGTTTCCCTAGCTCTACTAACTGTTCGCGATTGTTCTGCACTTCTAGGCGCACAGCCTCAATTTTGGTCTCCATGGTGTTGAATTTTTCGTCAATAGTCTTGAATTTTTCGTTAATGGTGGCTTCCATTGCATTGAACTTCTCATCAATAGCCTTGAATCGTTCGTTAATGGTCGCTTCCATCGAATTGAACTTTGCATCAAATTTGACTTCGATTGCATTCAGTCTTTCTTCAAACTTGGTCTCCATTGCTTGGAGCTTCTGATCGACGATATTGAATTTTTGATCAATCGTGTTAAATTTCTCGCGGATTTCCGCTTGCCCCACCTTCACTTCAAGGGTGAGTTCTGTTAACTGCGACTGGATTGCCTTCACGGTTTCCAGAACTTCAGTCAGTTGGGATTCGGTGACAGGTTCGGTCATGACGGCTGCTCAGGGAGGGGTAATTTCATTTTAGGGGGAGCAAGCAATTTCCGTTTTCAGATTTTTTATAAATCCTGTTAGGAAGGTTGTCGGTTAGGTAAGGTCATTGGCAGAAGCTAAGGGGCGAAGATAGGTCTGCACCAATGTCTGATAGAAGCCCAAGACGCGCTTATCTTTGAAGACCGCAGGCACACGGGCAAAGGCGGCACGGGAAATGATGGCATATTCAGGAATGGCGAATACGCTTGTGTCATTGGCTTGATACTGCGGCCAAAAGTAGGGGGTGAGATGGGGGAGCTTCTGGAGAATCCGTTCAATTTCTGCTTGGGCAATGGCCATCGCCTTGTCGGTTGTGGGAGCACCATTAAAGAAAATAGGCAAAGGAAGGGGCCCGCCTTCGCGGCGCAATGTGTGAATTTCATTGAAGAGAAATTGGTGAATCACCTGAGCGGCATTGTTGAGGGAGGAGAGATCGGTGTGGCGGGTGGGAATCAAAACGGCGTCACTGGCATACACGGCGCTCTTACTTAAAAAGAGCCAAGCACTGGGGCAGTCAATGAGGATGTAGTCGTAGCGATCGCGCAAAGGAGCGAGGCGTTCCCGCAGGCGGGTAATGGGTGGATGTTGGGTTTGCAGCGCTTGAATGAGAAGGCTTTGCAGTTGTGGGCTGGCGGGAATGACATCAAAGATGTGGGCAGACTGAATGCTGCTGCTGGTGCGGATGTGCAGGTGAAAGGGGCGAATCGTGGCTGTAATTGGCTCCTCGGGGTTTTTGCAGGCAAGCGGCAAGGGAGGTACTGGTGGGGGTTAGCTCAAGGGCGCGGCTAAGATCCCCTTGGGGGTCGCAATCTATGAGCAACACGGCGGCATTCGCCACCGCAAGGGTGGCTCCCAAGTTAATAGCGGTGGTGGTTTTGCCCACGCCTCCCTTGTGGTTATAGAGACAGAGGGTGGTGGCACGGGGGCGCGATCGCAAGCAGGTTTTGAGGTCTTCGACAATGGCCTCAAGGCGATCGCCCGTCAGTTCATAGTTGGGCGTCACTGGATAGACCAAGTGGCCATGGCGTTGAAAAAGTTGCAAGTGTCGGGCATTGGTGATCAGCCCCCAAGCGGTTTCTTGGCAATGGCAACCACTGAGAAGTTGGCGGAGTTGTTGCAGAGCGCGGCTATGGTGGGCAGACCCATTTTCAAGGTTCAAGGCCACGGTTTGACTGGGGGTATTACGGGAGCGACGGGCCGGGGGTTTAATCTCAACAATTAAATCAGGGTCAACTGGAGTTTGACAAAAGGGAGGCTGATGCTCCCGAGGAAACCGAGCTGCCACATCGGCAATCCCTGCACCGGTATCAAAGGAAGAAAGACGATCGCGATCGCCAAAGCCCAACACACTCAGGAGCGGTCGGACAAAGTGCTTCTCAATAACAGCTTCAGAGGTTTCGTCACCGTGAATTTGTTGCCATTGCGATCGCAAGCGAGAAATATCCAATGTCGAGCACCACCCAGCCGTCTTGAATCTTTCAGGATAGGTTGGCCACCCCTGAGCGTCAAGATAACAACGCTACCAAATCGCTGCGGATTGGGCTTTCCAAAGGCCTTGTTCATTAGTTATGATAATAAATCTGCAAATCTTTCACATTCGTCCCCTTGGGTGTCCTCACCGGATGATGGACGGATGGTTGTTTAACCCATAGGAGTACAACTCAATGGCAGTTCTGAGCCTTGCCCAAATGCTAGAGGCAGGGGTTCACTTTGGTCACCAAGCCCGCCGCTGGAACCCCCGCATGGCACCCTACATCTTCACCGTTCGCAATGGGGTGCACATCATTGACCTTGTCCAGACCGCCCAACTGCTGGATGAAGCCTACAACTACATCCGCAACGCTGCTGAAAAAGGCAAACGCTTTTTGTTTATTGGTACCAAGCGTCAAGCCGCCGGCATCGTCGAGCAGGAAGCACTGCGCTGCGGCAGTTACTACGTGAACCAGCGCTGGCTGGGGGGGATGCTCACCAACTGGAGCACCATTAAAACCCGTGTGGAGCGCCTCAAAGAATTGGAAAGCATGGAGGGAAGTGGCCTCATTGATCTGCGCCCCAAAAAGGAGGCTTCGACCCTACGGCGAGAGCTGGCACGGCTGCAAAAATACCTTGGTGGGATCAAGCAGATGCGGCGACTCCCCGATGTGGCGATTATCGTTGATGTAAAGCGGGAATACAACGCCGTTGCTGAGTGTCACAAATTAGGCATTCCCATCGTCGCCCTGCTGGATACCAACTGCGACCCCACCCAAGTGGATCTTCCCATTCCGGCTAACGATGACGCCATTCGTTCGATTAAGCTGATTGTGGGGAAACTAGCCGATGCCATTTACGAAGGCCGCCATGGTCAGTTGGAGGAACCCGAAACGGATCTCGCTGATGAGGACGACGATGGGATGACCGCCAGCGACGATGGTGATGCTGAAGCCCTAGATATTCCAGATGACTCTGATGCTTAATCCTTGAGGAACAGATCATGGCAGAGATTTCAGCCAAACTAGTTAAAGAACTGCGGGAAAAGACCGGTGCCGGCATGATGGACTGCAAGAAAGCCTTGCAGGAATCCAACGGCGATATGGAAGCCGCTATTGCCTGGTTGCGCCAGAAGGGTCTGGCCTCCGCCGGCAAAAAAGCCGGGCGGGTCACCGCTGAAGGTCTAGTGGATAGCTACATTCACACCGGCGGGCGCATTGGTGTGCTGGTGGAAGTCAACTGCGAAACCGACTTTGTGGCTCGCAACGAGAAATTCAAAGCCCTTGTCCAGGACATTGCCAAGCAAATTGCCGCTTGCCCCAATGTAGAATTTGTCTCAATGGACGATATTCCCCCTGAGTACAAGGAAAAAGAACGCCAAATTGCCCTTGGCTCCGATGCACTGAAGGGGAAGCCGCCCGAAGTCAAAGAGAAAATCGTTGCTGGCAAACTGGAGAAAACCCTCAAAGAGCTGTGCTTGCTTAATCAGCCTTTTATCCGTGATCAGTCCAAGACCGTTGAAGAGTTGGTCAAAGAGCACATTGCCGAGCTGGGGGAAAATATCCGCATTCGCCGCTTTCAACGCTTTATCCTCGGTGAGGGGATTGAGAAGAAAGAAACCAATCTTGCTGAAGAAGTGGCTGCCCAAACCCAAGCCATGGGTGCTGCCGCCAAAGTTGCCGAGGCACCAGCGGAGGTGACTGAAACCGCAACCCCTGAAGTGAGCGCCCCTGAGCCAGCAGTGGAAACAAGGACTGAAGAGCCAACTCCAGACCCTGTCGCAGTTTCTGAGCAGACAGCGGAAACCGTCGCTGAGCCTGCTGCCGAAAGTCCTGAACCTGTAGCTGAACCTGCGGCTGAAAGCAAGGGATTTGGTGCCGCTGCTAAAAAATCCAGTGGCAAGTCCCGCAGCAGCAAGAAGAAAAAATAATGCCCCTAGGCGTAGCCATGGGCTTGGAGAAACGCGAGATCAATGTCCTGGAGGGTGGAGGAATCTAGGAGGCGGAGAAACTTACGGGTATATTTGCCCAACAGGTCCGCCTCGAGATTCACCCCTTCCCCAACCCTCAGGAATTGCAACGTCGTTGCTGCATAGGTATGGGGGATGATAGCCACACTGAATTCATCCCCTTTTTCATTGCAATGGGCAACGGTGAGACTGATGCCATCAATGGCAATGCTTCCTTTGGGAATGATGTACGGCGCCACTGCTGCAGGGGCAGAGAAGGTAAATTCCCAACTCGTACCTGTGGAGGCGATCGCCAGTACGGTGCCCACCCCATCCACATGGCCGGTGACAAAATGTCCTCCCACCTTATCCCCGACGCGGAGGGCAGGTTCGAGGTTCACCATTGCTCCTGCTGCCGCTTTGGCCGCCAATGTCGTGCGTTGCAGTGTTTCCGGCGAGACACTGACCGCAAAACCGGTGGCATCAAAGGTTTCCACTGTGAGGCAGACGCCATCCACGGCAATACTATCGCCAACGGCCACGTCCTTAAGAAAAGGGGCATCGGTAGCGGTAATTGCCAACTGGGACTCAGAGCGTTGCTGGAGGACACCCATAGCCTGAATAATGCCCGTAAACATTGTTGTCTAACCTTTGAGTAAATGCCTTTGATAAAACTTCAATTCTGCCTCAAGGGCGGTGGCGATCGTGCTGCTTTGGCGGAAGCCGTGCCCCTCCTCAGGAAACGTGTAGTATTCTACAGGAATCCCCTTTGCCTGCAGGGCGGCCACCATCTCTGCCGCTTGGCGGGGGGGGACCACGACATCCTTGAGTCCTTGGAAGAAAATCACCGGACAGGTCAGAAGCTCCACATGGTAAAGGGGCGATCGCTGGCGGTAGAGGTCTGCCCCTGCGGGATAGGGGGCAATCAGTTGGTCAAAATAATGGGCTTCAAAGGCATGGGTCTCCTTAAGTAGGCTAATGAGATCGCCAATGCCGTAGTAACTCGCCCCCCCATGGAAGGTTGTGGTAAAGGTGAGGGCACAAAGGGCAGTATAGCCCCCGGCACTACTCCCTCGAATCGCCAAAGCCTGACCATTGACGCGCCCTTGAGCCACTAGATACTGCGCTGCGGCAGCACAGTCTGCCACATCCACGACGCCCCACTGTCCCCGCAGGGCATTGCGATAGGCGCGACCATAGCCCGTACTGCCACGATAGTTGACATCCAACACCGCAAAGCCACGACTGGTCCAAAACTGGATGCGCAAATCGAGACCTGTGCCACTGGCTGCCGTCGGTCCCCCATGACATCTCACAATTAAGGGGGGGCGTGAGTTTGGCGGGGGTTGCACTTGAGGATTTTTTGGGGGGTAGAAAAAGCCATAGGCGGTTGCCCCCTCAGTTGTGGGAAATTCAAGGACTTCGGGCTGGGAAATCCACGCCGATGGCAGGGGAGAAGCAATGGGTTGCAGCGGTGTCGTGGTGCTGTCATCCAGATTGAACTGCACAATATGGGGGGTCAACAGGGGCGAACTGCCAATAAAAGCAGCGGCGCGATCGCTGAGACGAACGAGGGAATGGATTTCTGTATAGTCCGTCGGCACCGTTTGCCATTCCCCAGTGGTTAAGGAAACCACTGCCAGCTGCCACAGCCCGCGATCGCTATAGGTTAAAACTGCCGTTTCAGCGTTCACGAGAGCATAGGTGGATTGGCCAAAGACCCACAGGGGCACACCCGCATCATAGGGAGCTTGCCAAAGAGCCTCATGGTAACCGTTATGGTAACGGTAGAGATTCCACCAGCCAGAGCGATCGCTAATGTAGTAGAGGGCCTCGCCCTGCCATTGGGGTTGCTGCACAGATTCCTCACTACTGCCAGCAATGCGATAGGGTGTCCCAAGGGAACCGTCGCTATTGACCGTGGCTGCCCACAGTTCACAGCCATCCCAAGGCATCTGCGGTGCTGACCATTGCAGCCAGACAAGGGTATTGCCCTCTGGACTTAAGCGCGGTGCAGCGTAGAAACCAGCCCCCGTAACAAGGGAAGTCCGTTCCCCCGCTAGGGAAATAGCCACCAAGGACTGCTGCGATCCCCCCCCTGGAGGATGCACCTCTTCGACACACAGCAGGCGTTCGCGCCAAGGATCAACGCAACCATCGGCAAAACGAGTATTCGTGGCTTGGTAGATTAACTGCGGGCTGGATTCCCCAAGGGCATAGAGACTCTGGTCGGCATCATTGACAAAGTAAATCTGATCACCATGGCACCAGTAGGCACCACCGCCGTACTCATTCACGCGCGATCGCACACTCCAAGGGGCTGCCAACAGGTCTTGCCCTTGACGCATCAAGACGACTCGCCCCTTTTCTTGGGGACGCCGCTCTAACCAAGCTAGGCCAAGGGGAGTCGAGCGCAATTCGCTGATACTTGTGGTTACTGCACTAACTGGGTCAGCAGAGAGGAGGGAAGGCCAGTGACCGTAGTCCAGACTCATTGGGAAATTTGCTCAAGCACCAGCTTTTGCCGTTTCACTGGCTCCGGGATACTAATGGGATACTTGCCTGTAAAACAGGCAGAACAAAAGCGATCGCCCGTATCGTAAGTGGCGGCAATCATGCCCTGCCAACTGAGGTAACTTAGAGAATCTACGCCAATCTGAGCGGCAATCTCCGCCACAGACTTGGTGGCAGCAATCAGTTGGTCTTGGCTATCGGTGTCAATGCCATAAAAGCAGGGGTGGGTGACAGGGGGCGAAGAAATGCGCATGTGAACTTCCACGGCACCGGCATCCCGCAGGGCTTTGACAATTTTGCGGCTAGTGGTGCCCCGCACAATTGAGTCATCCACAATCACCACCCGCTGTCCCATGAGCACATCCCGCAGTGGATTCAGCTTCATGCGAATTCCCGACTCGCGCATGGATTGGGTGGGCTGGATAAACGTGCGCCCCACATAGCGATTTTTAATCAGGCCTTCAGCATAGGGCACCCCCGTTGCTTGGGAAAAGCCAATGGCCGCTGGAACCCCCGAATCGGGGACGGCAATCACGACATCAGCATCGGCGGGCGCTTCGCGACCCAACTGCTGCCCTAGGCGCTGGCGGTAGCTGTAGAGACTTTCTCCCTGCATGACACTGTCGGGACGGGCAAAGTAAATCATCTCAAAGATGCACAGCTTCCGCTGGGACTCTGCCCATCGCACACTGTCAATCCCCTCGGCAGTAATGTGGACGAGTTCCCCCGGCTCCACATCCCGCACATAGTCCGCACCAATAATATCGAGGGCGCAGGTCTCCGAAGCCAGAACATAGTGGGGCGTCCCTTCGATCATCAGGCGGCCAATCACTAGGGGACGAATGCCGTGGGCATCCCGCAGTCCAAACAATCCCGCTGGGGTACCCATCACTAGGCTAAAAGCCCCTTGGCACTGTTGAGCCGCAGTAATCATCCCCTCTGACCAGGATTGGCCAGTGGCTACCGCTTGAGCGATCGCCCAGGCAATGAGTTCGGAATCCGTTGTACTCGCTAGCACCGCTGGCGGGGTATCGCAGGCCAACACCTGTTCCCGCAGGGCGTAGGTATTCACCAAATTGCCGTTGTGGGCCAAGGCCAAAGGCCCTAAGCGAGTTTCCACCACGACGGGTTGGGCGTTGACAATGCGACTAGACCCCGTGGTTGAGTAGCGGTTGTGACCGACTGCCCAGTCTCCCACCAGCCGTCCCAGAATCTCTTCATCAAAGACTTGGGAGACAAGACCCATGTCCTTGTAACAATGGACGGTGTCACCGGCAAATGTGGCAATGCCCGCGGATTCCTGACCGCGATGTTGTAGGGCATAGAGACCAAAGTAGGCAAGGCGAGCCACATCGACCCCAGGGGCATAGACCCCAAACACACCACAGGCTTCTTCTGGCTTGTCTGTAAACTGTTGTTCTGTCATTTAGTCCAAATACTTCGGCAGGGGCGATCGCCACGCAAGAGCTAACTCTTCCATCGTAACCCTGATGAGCGGAGAATGGTCACAGGTGTCAATACACAGTTCTGTATCTTCACCATTTACAATCCCTAGGCGTGTCCAAGCATTGGGTAATTGCGCCTGTACATAGGCCTCCCACACTGTCTGTTCCGTTGGCGGCACCGACACCAGAATTCGCGCTCCTCCCTCCGCAAACAGCAGCGCATCCCACCGCGGATAGGTGCCCGCCGGCAATTGAATCCTTGCCCCCCGCTGGCCACTGAGACAGCTTTCCGCCAAAGCCACGGCTAAGCCCCCCTCACTCAAATCGTGGGCACTAGCAATCCACCCCTGCTGAATGCCATAGCGGCACACTGATTGCACCCGCTGCTCTAGGTCTAAATCAATTTGGGGCGGACGACCCGCCACCAAGCCATGGATCTGGGCAAGGTATTCCGACCCGCCTAGGCTGATACGCGGATCACTTAGAGGGGTCGTCAGAGGCAAGCCCAATAGGTAAATGGCATCTCCTGCTGCCCGAAAGCCCTGACCGACCACCCGCTGCACACTGGGAACCAACCCCACCATCCCCACCACCGGCGTGGGATAGATGGGTCGCGGCTGGCCGTTGCTATCGATGGTCTCGTTGTAGAGGGAGACATTGCCGCCGGTGACCGGCGTTTGCAGAGCACGACAAGCCTCAGCTAGGCCGCGGCAGGCATGGGCTAACTGCCAGTAACCCACGGGCGTTTCTGGGCTGCCAAAGTTGAGGTTATCGGTGACAGCCAGCGGCTCTGCCCCGACACAACTCAGATTGCGGGCGGCCTCCGCCACTGCTGCTTTACCCCCTTCATAGGGATCTAGATACACGTAGCGGCTGGGGCAATCTACGGTCGCGGCAATCCCCTTTTGAGTGCCCCGCAGGCGAATCACAGCGGCATCGGCATCACCGGGAAAGACAAGGGTATTGTTTTGTACTTCGTGATCGTACTGACGATAGACCCATGCCTTGGAGGCAATAGTGGGGGTGGCCAAGAGGGTGAGCAAGATCTCCGAGGGAGATTGGCAGGGGAGAGCCAATTCCTCCACTGACCATTGCCGCGCCTGTTGGACGTAGGCTGGCGGCTCACTGGGACACTGCTGTTCATACACAGGCGTGTCTTCGGCAAGGGCACGGGCAGGCACCTCTGCGGCTACCTCACCCCGGTACAGGACCCGTACGACAGGTTCAGCAATGACGCGCCCCACCACCACCGCCTGCAAGCCCCAACGGTGGAAAATCTCAATTAGTTCTGCTTCCCGCCCTTGAGCGGCCACAAAGAGCATCCGTTCTTGGGACTCCGAGAGGAGAAACTCGTAGGGCACCATGCCCGCTTCGCGCACGGGCACTTTGTCAAGGTCCAGTTCAATGCCAACGCCGCCTTTGGCCGCCATTTCCGAAGTTGAACAGGTTAAGCCCGCTGCCCCCATGTCTTGGGCGGCCACCACTGCCCCCGTTTGAAAGGCTTCAAGACAGGCCTCAATGAGGCATTTTTCCATGAAGGGATCCCCCACTTGAACAGCAGGGCGATCGCGCACGGATTCATCAGTGAGTTCGGCACTGGCAAAGCTCGCCCCCCCCATGCCGTCACGGCCTGTCGTCGATCCCACATACAGCACCGGATTGCCAATGCCACTCGCTGCCGACTTGACAATTTCTGGGGTTTCCATGAGGCCCAAGGCCATGGCATTCACCAAGGGGTTACCGGCATAGCAGGGGTCAAAATAAACCTCCCCCCCCACCGTAGGCACCCCCACACAGTTGCCATAGTGGGCAATCCCCGCCACGACTCCTTTCACCAATTGTTGGGTCTTTGCCTCCTTAAGATCGCCAAAGCGCAGGGCGTTCAGCAGGGCAATGGGACGTGCCCCCATCGTGAAAATATCCCGCAGAATTCCCCCCACGCCAGTTGCTGCCCCCTGAAAGGGTTCAACAGCCGAGGGATGGTTGTGGGACTCAATCTTAAAAGCCAAGCGTAGCCCATCCCCTAAGTCCACCACCCCGGCATTTTCACCGGGGCCGACGAGTACCCGTGGCCCTTGGGTGGGAAACTGCTTGAGCAGGGGACGGGAATTTTTGTAGCAGCAGTGCTCTGACCACATCACGCCAAACATGCCCAATTCCGCGCGGTTGGGATGGCGACCAAGGCGGCGGACAATTTCAGCATATTCTTGGGGCTTGAGGCCTACAGCAGCAATCTCAGCCTCAGTGACGAAGGGCGTTTGGCTCATGGCACAGAACGTGTGGGCGACATTACCGTGGGCAACATTACTGATTATCGGGCCTAGCGGGAATTGGGGTACCAAAACATCCCCTTAATCCCCTCTGGATCGGGGCGGAAGCCCAACTGACGGTAAAAGTCCACCACATGGGGATCGGCAAAGAGGGTAATGTTGCTGATGTCTTCACTGCGCAATTCTTTGATAATTTGCCGCATTAATTCTTTACCTAGTCCCCGCCCCTGAAACTCGGGATGCACCACCACGTCCCAGATCGTGGCATTGAACGCATGGTCGGAGGTGGCACGGGAAAAGCCAATGAGACGACGATAGGCACCCCGCTGCTCCCACATCGAGATCACAAGGAAACTGTGCTGAATGGCTTTTTTCACCTTGCGAATGGGACGGCGCGCCCAGCCCACCGCATCACAGAGTTCTTCTAATTCATAAACGTCAATGTCTTTATCTTTGCTGAAAATAATTTTGCTTTCGCTGCCATTGTCCTGCTCGACCTGAGAACCTAAACTAGGGGACGTGGTGGTGGTGCTGGCAGTCGATTGTGAATTGAACAGTGATTTCCAGAAGCTCATGCCAGTATGCTGGAGATGGGACAATGACCAAGTCTTGGGCCGGCCTAGGCTATAGTATAGCGACTCTCACCCATGGTTTCCGATTTTCAAGTGCGCAACCTTGCTGTCCTGAAGCGGTTTAATCGCTCCTTTCCGGAGTTTTATGAGCAATTTGTGGGTCGGGATGTCCAATTGCAGAACTTGAAACTGGCCTTTCAAATTCACAAAACCAATCAGGCAGTGATTCAGATTGTCCCTGAGGGCGATCGCTCGGTTCTCCATTTTGCCCACCGCAACCACTCCTATCTGCTCAGTGATCTCTTTGGGGTGATGGCTGCCTACAAGCTGACGATTCACAATGTCTCGCTCTATGGCCATGTGCGACCGCCAATGCTGGTCTTTGTCAAACTGATCCTCTCAGAGCAGGGCAAGCCCCTGACAAAAAAACGCAGTGAAAGTGTGCGCCGTGCCTTGCAACAGACCCTCAGTGGGGAGTTTGCCGTTGAGGAAATGCTAGCCATGGAGTTCAACCTCAACGAAGGTCTGCCCCAAATTAGCACCAGTTTTTATCAGGATCAGGTCTTTCATCTGCCGGCTCTGTTGGTGGAGTCCACGAATCATCCCGCCTTGCTTTACAAAGTGATGCACGCTGTTTGGCAAGAGGAGTTGCTGGTGGTGAATATCAACTTTATGCTTTGGCAGGGTCGGGTGCGATTGTTGCTCTATTTGCTAGGCCCCAATGGCAATGTCATTCCCGATTATTTAGGCTCACGGATTGCTGCCAAAATTAAGGATCATCTAACGGGAAATGCAGCCCTTTTCTGAAATAGGCGATAGCTGCTTTCAGCGTGTTGAGTCTGTTCTATCCTCGTGAAAAGGTTTGGCGTTAGGGTACCATAGGGGATGTTTGTCCCCTTGATGACAAGTCCAATGACGGCTGAACAACATCTCCACCTGTGGCGAGCGGTGAACCTCAGCGATCGCATTCTGGCGGCAATTGATGTCGGGACAAACTCAATTCACATGGTGGTGGTACAAATTCAGCCCAGTTTACCCAGCTTCAAAATCATTGCTGCCGAAAAGGACATGGTGCGTTTAGGGGAACGCTGCCAAATTACGGGACAACTGACGGAAGAGGCCATGAAGCGGGCGATCGCCACCCTGCGCCGCTGTCGCGAATTGGCCATGGGTCTCAAGGCGGAAGAAATTATTGGCGTTGCCACCAGTGCCGTGCGCGAAGCCCCCAACGGTCGCGAATTCCTAGAGCGGGTCAAGGCAGAAACAGGTCTTACGATCGACTTAATCTCCGGCGAAGAGGAGGCGCGGCGCATCTACTTGGGAGTCTTGTCCGGCCTAGAATTTGACGGCAAGCCCCACATCATTATTGACATTGGCGGTGGCTCCACAGAGTTAATTCTTGGGGATGGCCATGAACCCCGCTACCTCAGCAGTACCAAAGTGGGGGCAGTGCGCCTGACGGACTTATTTGTCAAGAGTGACCCCATTAGTGACCAGGACTATGCCGCCCTACGCGCCTATGTGCGGGGAATGTTGGATCGGGCCGTAGAAGAGCTGCGACAGCACCTTGACCCCCATGAGAAGCCCCAATTGGTCGGCACCTCAGGCACAATTGAAAGCTTGATGATGATTCACACCTGCGATCGCCTTGGGGCTTGTCCTCCCTCCCTGCGGGGCTATGAACTCACACTGACGGACTTAAAGGCGCTGGTGGCGAAATTGCGGCGGCTCAACTTTAACCAGCGTTGTCAACTCCTGGGGATGTCGGAGCGTCGCGCAGAAATTATTGTGGCGGGAGCGATCATTCTTGCTGAAGCCATGGAGATGCTGGGGCAAAGCAGTCTCATCACCTGCGATCGCGCCCTACGAGAAGGCATCATTGTGGACTGGATGCTCACCCACGGCCTGATTGAAGACCGCCTTCGCTATCAAAGTTCCGTTCGCCAGCGCAGTACCTACAGTTTGGCGCAAAAATTCCATGTTAATCTGGCCAGCAGTGAACGGGTGGCTAATTTTGCCCTGACGCTCTTTGATCGCACCCAAGGGATTCTCCACCACTGGAGGGAGGCAGAACGCGAACTGCTCTGGGCAGCGGCCATCCTCCACAATGCTGGTCACTACGTCAGCCATTCTGCCCACCACAAACATTCCTACTACCTTGTGCGCCACGGTGGCTTACTCGGCTACACCGATACAGAAATCGAAATCATTGCCAACCTGTGTCGCTATCATCGCAAGAGTCCCCCCAAGAAAAAGCATGAAAACTTCCGCCAATTGATGGGACGACGCGAACGGCAAATCGTTGAGCAACTGAGTGCAATTCTACGGCTAGCTTCGGCCTTGGATCGGCGGCAAATCGGAGCCGTAGATCACATTAGCTGTGAGTGGCATGCCCCCCAGCGGGAGTTTTGTATCTACGTGCATCCAGCGGATCCCAGCGATCGCTGTGAGTTGGAAATTTGGGGTGTCAACTACAAAAAAGAACCCTTTGAAACTCAATTTAGCGTCAGTGTGAAGGTGGAATTAGCCACTGCCCGTTCTAGTGTCCTAGCCACCACAGCGAACTAACTACTTAAAGCCTTAGCCTCTTTTCTTAGACTCTTTCGACAGGGGGCTGACCCAATAGCCCTTGGGGTCGCACGAGCAGCACAAGAAAGAGAATTCCAAAGGCAGCAGCATCCCGCAGGCCCGAAGCAGCCGCAGGCACCATTGCCTCCACCAGTCCTAGCAAGAAGCCCGCTAACATGGTTCCTGGTAAACTCCCTAGGCCACCGAGAACAATCACCGCTAACCCCTTGAGACCAAAGATCACCCCAAACTGCGGTCCCGTAATTCCGACACTCAAGGCAACGAGGGTGCCAGCCACCGCAGCCAAGGCACTGCTGACAAAAAAAGTCACTTGGATAATGCGATCGCCATCAATCCCCAGTAATGTAGCGGCGGTGGGATTTTCGGCCACTGCTTGCAATCCCTTGCCCATGCGCGTCCCTTTCACCCAATAGGTCAGGGCGATCATCAAGACCATGGCCACGGTAAAGATGACAAATTGGCTGGTGCGCACCGTAACCTCTCCAAGTTGCAGGGTATGGGGCAACCCACCCCAGAGTTGATCGGGATAGGTATAGACTTCGGCACCCACCAAATACTGGATCAAATTGGTGAGGAGAACCGCAGCCCCTAGGCTTGCCACCACCGTCAAGAGGGTATCGGTGCGCTGCTGTCGTAAGGGTCGGAAGACCGCCCAATCAATAGCCATCCCCAATAGACCACAGCCAAGAGCACTCAGAACTAAAGCCGGCACAAAGGGCAAGGCCACGGGAAGCTGTGCATTGGCCAACAGACCATTGAAGCCAAAGCGTCCTCCCAAGAGGGCATAGGTGAGGTAGGCACCCGTAGCAAAAACAGCACCGTGGGCAAAGTTGATGATGCCCAAAATTGAGAAGACAAGGGTATAGCCGAGGGCAAAAATGGCATAAACACTACCTGTGGCCAGTCCATCCACAAGGACTTGCAGGGCGTTCATTGCCACCTAAGCGCCTTCCACAAGGGCACGATAATCCGCTGCTGAGAGGAGTCCTGTGGGGGGGGTATTGACCTGTACTTTTACCAACCACCCTTCACCGTAGGGATCGGCAGCAATTTGCTCGGGGTTGTCAATGACCGCCTGATTGACGGCAATCACAGTTCCTGCTAGGGGCGCATAGAGATCCTCAACGGCCTTGACGGATTCAATCGTGCCAAAGCGCTCACCCGGTGTGAGAGTGTCACCAACGGCTGGTAACTCCACAAAGACAATATCCCCCAGTTGATCCACTGCAAAGGCACTAATCCCCAAAGTGGCCGTATCGCCCTCAAGGCGCAGATACTCATGGCTGTCGAGATATTGCAGATCCTCAGGGTAGGTGAGTGTCATAAGGAAACTCCAATCCATCAGGGGCGATCGCTGGCACGGGCAAGGCGCACAGCCGTCACAAAGGCCGCTAAACCTAGGGGCACGCTGAGAAGCAGAATCACGGTAGTGGGTATGGTTCCCAACTGGGCGTTCCCCGAACTGAGTTCAAAAATACAGCCAACACTGGCGATCGCTGCCACACAGGCCCCTAGTAAGTATAGATAACTCTTGAGCACAGACAACGCCCCCACGAATTCCTAGGCAGCAATGGGACGCACGGCACTGGCTGCAAACCCATGCTCCTTGAGTTCGTGGCGCAGCAGCGCTTGGTTTTCCACGCGATCTACGAACATGACGCCCATCAGGTGATCAATCTCGTGCTGGATGGCACGGGCCAGCAGTCCACCTGCCATGAGGACCTGGGGGCGCCCCCACTCATCTTTGTAGGCCACCTCCACCATGGCTGGACGGCGCACCTCTAGATACACCCCTGGAATACTCAGGCATCCCTCTTGGCATACCTCCAGCTCTTCACTGAAGTCCCTAATGACGGGATTGATCATCACCAGCGGCTCTGCTTCGGGATCGTCGGGATGAATGTCAATGACGAGAATCTGCTTATTGATGCCCACCTGGGGTGCTGCCAAGCCAATGCCATCGGCACTGTACATGGTTTGCAACATTTTTCGCACAATATCACGGACAGCGTCATCTACTTTGCTCACCCGTTTGGCGGGTTGGCGCAGCACACGATCGCCCAAGTAGTGCAATTGCAGGGGCGGATTTTTTAACTTTTTCTTCTCAACAGCTAGGGATGCAGCCATAGGATATGCCAAGTCAACACAAAATAACAAAAGTGAACTACTTTCTAGCCTAACGAACTTTCAAGGCTCTAGGCTACTTTTCCGTTGAGGCACTGCTGACACTGGGCAAGAGGCGCTGTTGCTCCTCAAGGGCAGCTTTGTAGCGTTCCACATCCTCCTCAAGGTGGGCAATTTGCTCATCGCGGGCTTCCATTTCCACCCGAATGGTAAAGATGCGCTGCACCTGTACCCAGACATTAAAGACCCAAGCAAAGACGGCACCAATACCCATGGCCACAATGAGTTCAATGCACAATGGCGCTTGAATCACCTTTCCTTCAAAGAACTTAATACTAACAGGTTCAGTATTTTGAATACTAAAGAGAACTAAGCCCAAGCCAATGACAAATATCATGACAAAGTTCAGTTGTCGCATAGGGCATCCTGTAACCGATCTAATCTATAGACAGGGGTTGTCGCATCCAGCATCTTGCCAGCAACCAACCACCTTGGGCTAATCATACCACTGCGATTAGTCCTCAATCACTGCGTGACTCACTTCTACAGCTTGGACATCAACGGTGCCGGGGGGAGCCAATCGCTGAAACTGGCGATCGCGCACCCTCAAGACTTCAGCACAGGCAGGGCATTGGGTTTGGGTATTATTCAAACTGCTAAATTCAAAGCCACACACGGGGCAGGCCGCCGTCACCAGCTTCCAGCGCAACCAAAGTTGCAACCCCGCAAAAAGGAGCACAGGGGTCAACATCAAGATGAAAAACAGCACCAGAAAAGATTGCACTAACCAGCCTAGCCCCAGTAGCCCCAGTAACCAAGTTACCAGCAACACACTGAACCAAAAACGTAGGGTGGGGTTTAGGGTAAATCGTAGGGACACTGGCTTCTCTCCAAGGGCATTGTCGCTATTCTAGCGTAGTCACGGGTGTATGCTAAAAAGCAAGCGCACCATCGAGCTATGGTCATGCCCTATACTCTCCACGCCGAACGTACTCGCATTGAAGTAATCCCAGAGCGCGGTGGCCTGATTAGTCGTTGGCAGTGGCGGGGGCATGAGTTGCTGTACTTGGATCGGGAGCGCTTTGCCAGCCCACAGTTAAGTGTGCGCGGCGGTATTCCGCTTCTCTTTCCCATTTGTGGCAGTTTGCCCGAGGATACCTTTCACTACCATGGCCAAACCTATCACCTCAAGCAACATGGCTTTGCACGGGATTTGCCGTGGCAGGTGCTAGATCAGCAGGAACATCTCTTGAAGCTGGGGTTGCAGGATACGCCAGCCACACGCCAAGTCTATCCCTTTGCTTTTCATCTGACCTTGACCTACACCCTCGCTGCTGATGCTCTGGCGATCGCCCTTGAGGTGGCTAACCCCGGTGACACGCCCTTGCCTTTTAGCTTTGGCTTGCATCCCTACTTTACCGTTGCTGACAAGCACCAATTGCAGTTTGACTTGCCGATCCATGCCATGGTGGATCAAAAAACGCAACAACCCCTCACCTTTAGCGGCACGTTTGACTGGCATGCAGCAGAACTGGATTTGGCCTGTCGTCCCCTCACGGGGCAAGTGGCTCGCATCTGTGACCTGCAACAACAGTACTGCCTAACGTTGCGCTACGCTACAGCCTTTACAACCCTCGTTTTTTGGACTGTTCAGGGCAAGCCCTACTATTGTCTAGAGCCTTGGACAGCCCCCCGCAATGCCTTGAATACAGGGGTGGATCTACTGCATGTACCGCCCCAGAAACACCTCACCCTTGGCGCCGAGATTGCTGTTGCCCCCCTTTAGGGAGAAAATAAGAAAGTTTTCACGCACGCGACGATGTACCCAGATTTTCAGACCTTTTCTCAGCTTGCCGAGCAGGGTAACTTCATCCCCATTTATCAGGAGTGGGTGGCGGATATGGATACACCCGTATCAGCTTGGTATCGGGTCTGTCGCGATCGCCCCTACAACTTTTTGCTGGAGTCCGTCGAGGGGGGTGAACAACTGGCTCGTTACAGCCTTCTTAGTTGTGATCCGCTGTGGGTACTGGAAACGCGGGGCAACCAAACCACCCAAACCCACCGCGATGGCTCGGTCACCACATTTACAGGCAATCCCTTCACAATTTTGGCCAACTGCTTAGCCCCTTATCAGCCCGTGAAGCTGCCCCAACTGCCGGGGGGCATTGGCGGTCTTTTTGGCTTTTGGGGCTATGAACTGATTCAGTGGATTGAGCCACGGGTGCCCATTCATCCTGCCACCGCAACGGATTTACCCGATGGCATCTGGATGCAGGTGGATCAAATCCTCATTTTTGATCAGGTGAAGCGGAAAATTTGGGCGGTGGTCTATGCCGATACCCGCGAGACGGACTTGAAAACGGCCTATACCCACGCCAGCGATCGCCTAGAGCAGCTTTTGAGCAAACTGCAAACGCCGATTCCTGCTGAAGCCACCCAACTCCACTGGCAAGCCAGTCGTCAACCCCCCAGTTACACCAGCAACATCACTCCCGCAGCCTTCTGTGCCAATGTGGAGCGCGCCAAGGACTACATTCGGGCAGGTGATATTTTCCAAGTTGTGCTCTCCCAACGCCTCAGTGCCACCTACAGCGGCGATCCCTTTGCCCTCTATCGCTCCTTGCGCCTGATTAACCCTTCTCCCTACATGGCCTACTTTCAATTTGGCACGTGGCAGATCATCGGCTCTAGCCCAGAAGTGATGGTCAAAGCGGAGCACCCCCCTGCAAAAACTGACTCTCTCCTTGCCACCGTGCGTCCCATTGCCGGCACTCGCAAGCGGGGGCATACCTACGCCGAAGATCAGCAGCTTGCCGCCGAACTCCTTGCCGACACCAAAGAAGTGGCCGAACACGTCATGTTAGTAGATTTGGGGCGTAATGATTTGGGGCGTGTCTGTCGTCAGGGAACTGTTACCGTCGAAGAGTTTATGGTGATTGAGCGCTACTCCCATGTCATGCACATTGTCAGTAATGTGGTGGGCGAACTATTGCCCGATAAAACCGCATGGGACTTACTGCAAGCCTGTTTCCCCGCTGGCACCGTCAGTGGTGCCCCCAAAATCCGAGCCATGGAAATCATCTATGAATTGGAGGGCTGCCGCCGTGGCCCCTACTCCGGTGCCTATGGCTACTATGACTTTGAAGGTCAACTTAATACCGCGATCGCCATTCGCACAATGGTGGTGCAACCCCTCACCGATCAGCAACATCTGATTCACGTGCAAGCGGGCGCCGGCATTGTGGCTGACTCGGATCCCCAGCGGGAATACGAAGAAACCCTCAACAAAGCACGCGGCCTGTTGGAAGCAATTTCTGCCCTAGGGAGAAAACCTTAACCCAATCTTGAGCTAAGGATTATCTCATCTTTACGTTTGCCCCCTAGCCTAGTAGGCAGTTTTGGCTAACGTTACCCAGAACACAGGCACTGGGAATGTTGGAGAAACCGCCCATCTCTCAGGCACACACCTAAGGGCTGGTTCCTTTGCTTGAGGTTCTACTGCCATGGCACATGCCTCCACTGCTGCAATCACTCCCCCTGTGGATGGACGCTGGCGTTCTTCGTCGCGAGTCCACACCTTTAGCGTCGGGGACAGCATCTGGATGGAGCCAGAACGCATTTGGCTAGTAAGCCGCGGTGTCGTCCTCTTGAATCTTTTGCACCCCGATGGTGAAGAAGTAGTGGTGGGACTAGCCACACCCGGTACTGCGTTTGGTTTACCCTTGACCAGTTTAACGGCCTACCAAGCCAAGGCACTTTGCAAAGCAGAACTGATGCTCTTTTCGCTGGTGGAGGTAGAATCCTCGCCCAACTTGACCCAAAGTCTTGTGCGCGGTCTCGCCCGTCGCCTACGGCAAGCGGAAGGTCTGCTGGGAATTACCAGCCATCGCCGCATTGAGGAGCGATTACGCCATTTACTCCTGCTGTTGAAGCAAGAAATTGGTCAGCCCCATCCCCTAGGTACGCGCTACAGTGTCCGCCTCACCCATCAGCAACTGGCAACAGCGATTGGTACGAGTCGGGTGACGATGACCCGCCTCTTGGGCAAGCTCAAAGAGGAGCAGTGGCTCACCTACGATCGCGATCGCCACATCATTCTCACCAACACCGCTGAGATTTGAGCGCACTTCCACCTGAATCAAGATTCCCCTAGAACAATCAGGGGAGGTTTTTAGTGTAAATTTTTGTAAACACTTGCGCTCATAGTGGCAAAACTGTTAAATTAGATACAGAAATAAATCGTTCATCTTTGCTGAGAGATACCCAAATTTGGGTAGCAGCGAAGACGGAAGTAGGGCAGTTGGCCCGAAGGAACGCGCCTCAGTTCAAAGAAACCACCGAGCAAACAATTTGGGGCGACAACTATGACTACTCTCACCTATCGCGGCGTTCAATACGACTACATTCCTCCAGCAGTACGCACCGAAGCTACCGATGTGGTTGCAAAATACCGAGGCTGGAATTACCACTGCACCCGAGCAGTGAATCCACCGGCTCAACCGGTGCGGGACTTAATCTATCGCGGTGTTGCCTACCGTACAGGTCAAGGAGAAGCCGTGAACACAACGGCAACCACGGCTGCTAACACAGCCAAGGAAGTGAATATGCCAGCGCTGGATCTCAATCAACTTTCGCGGGTCATTCTCACCCACCACCACCAAGTGATCAAAAACCGCGAACAATCCCTCCTCACACGGATGATTGCCCAAATGGGCTTACCTGCGGCCGCAGGTTACTACTGGAACCAAATTCAGGGCAAAATTAAGCCCCACGTCTGGACAAGCTACGATCGCAGTCATGCCACAATGAGCTAACGCAGGGACGTGAGTGTCCTCTCTCAAAAGTGATTTATAAGTATTCTCGCATCGGATTCACCTCCGGTGCGAGTTTTTTACTTGCCCCCGCTGTGGTGTTTTTGCCCAAGTTAACCACTGGTTCTCATCAAAGTGAAGGTCGAATTCTGCTAAGTCCTCTGGATCGATCAGGTCCTGCTTTAATTGCTCACGGACTAGTTTGCATGGCGGAAATCGAAAGCGCGATGTTGATTCCCATTCATTGCGCTTCAATGCTCTTTCGATACGAGTGCTTTCTTGGAGAGCAGTGGGGTTAATGTATTCGAGAAAAAAGTTCACCGTTTCCTGTTTTATCCAGCCATTGAGAACAGCCAAAGACCCAAAGCGATAGCTAGTTTGCCACTGTTGCTTCAGGATTTGCTGGACTTGTTCCTCAGTCAATAAACTGGCCTTTTTGAGATAAAAACCAATAGGATACTTTTCTTTGTTTTGAATCAGCTTAGGCCATTCTTCAACAAAAAAATCAATAGTTTCTTGGGGGAGCCAACCATGGAGGACAAGAATTTCGCCGAAGCGCAGGTGAGTGTAGATGTCCTTTTCCATCAAGGCCACCTGAAGCTGACCAGCGTTGATTAGGGCTGCTTTTAGGAGCAATTCACCAATTTTCATAATCTCTTCTACTGCAAGAAAATACTTCGACTTTCAACAACAGAGGGACATTAATTGATGAATTTTTAATGCCTAACTTTTTGAGGGAACAAGATACAGCAATTTTCTGAAATGTGACTTATTTAATTGTCCCATAAGAGTTTTGAACATGGTCAATTCCTGCAAGAGAGACTGTAAGGAACACATCGATCCATTTTTAAGTATACCCCTAGCGATCGCTAAATTTACTCGCAATTACTGCTTGTTAAGTAATAAATCCTTGTAGTGTGAATTCGCTTAGACGTGAGCCGCCCCAACCCATAGGCTGATGGGGAATTCTGCGAAATATGAAATACATTGGCAAATATGTTAATACTTATATCGGTTCTTTGCAATGCTGAGCCTAATAAGCAAGTCTCAAGGGGGACGGAAAGTGGAGTGCTCGGTTTTCGGAGCAACTAGTCATTCACTAGCCAGCATTTATTAGTGCCATCGTCAAATTTAGTTGGTATAAGCACTCATTGAGATATTGTTTAGCTAATCGGCGGGAAGCCCCGCGCTTTCCCGAAGGGGAGCGTCAGGATGAGAGCTAGGGGCGCTGAGGGGGTTCGCTGCCCCCGAAGTACCCGAGCGAGGGGAGTCTTGCTGTGCAATAAGTGTGTGCTATAATCATTGCCCAACGGTCAGACGGCAAAGTCTGGCCTGAACAAAAGTTTTGCCGATGTGGGGAGAGCAGGGTTCCTAAACAACATCCTGCCGTACAAAGCTGCAAACGCTGGGCGGTGGGTCGTGAAGGTTAACC
>NZ_JBKBHZ010000017.1:0-49833 GCF_046299655.1 Thermosynechococcus sp. | reverse complement strand
TTTGCAGGAGATAGTCAGGACTTGGTTCATAATCTTACTGTATTTCATCAGAGAAAAGATTGCCAGAGCGCGGGGCTTCTGCTGTCTGACTGAACCCAAACAAACTGTGGTTGCCCTCGTGCCCAAGGATAACAATGGCTTCAGCAGCACTCCCACCCCCACCCTCTATAGCTTCATTCCCGCCAACAAGGGCGCAACCCTAACCCTGACGCTGCGGGATCCCCAAGGCACAGAAGTCTATCGCCAAGAGCGTCCTGCCCCGACAGAAGTGGGTATTATTGGCTGGCCTGTGGAGCATGTTTCCCTCAAAAACGGTGTGGATTACCAGTGGCAACTCACCCTCACCTGCACCAATAGCACCACAGCCGTCAAAACCATCAGTTGGTTTCGACTAATGCCCTTATCGCCAAGCCAACAGCGGCGAATTGTGCAGGCCAAAGATGTGGCGGATACCTTTGCCATGGCGGGCTATTGGTACGATACCCTCGATCAACTGGCGAAACAACGGTTGACTCAGCCGCAGAATGCCCAACTCCAGCAAAAATGGCAAGCCCTCTTGCAGTCTCCCGCTGTCCAATTGGCCAATGTGGCGAATCAGCCCCTCGTTCCCTTACCACCCCAGCCCTAGCTCTCTAGGGAGAGGTCTGCTAGCCACTTGTAAAGGTCAGGAATATTGGCATTGGGTTGAAGTAGATCTTCTTTTAGGTGCATGAGCACCTTGGCCAAGGATTCGGCACGATCGCGATACTCAGCGACACTGGCCAGCAGATCTGTAAACACCTGTTCTTCGATCTGGGCGCGGGGGGGTGGCTCAGCCGTCGCATCACGGTAGGTTTGATAGGCCACAGGGGTTGCCGCAAACCCCACTCGAAAGATAAAGGCATTGGTCGTTTCTTGCAGTTGCCCTTGGAGCGATCGCACAGATAAATCGCCCCGCTCAAACCCCACTTCTCCTTTGAGGGTGACTTCCACAATTGCCTCTGCCATGTCTGCCCGATGCCGCTGCACCAGTTGCTGGAGTTGGCTCTCCACATGGCTCACGGTGTCACTGGGGGTAAGGGTAAGGGTGTAGCGATGGATGGGACGCTGCCAATAGTCCCGCTTGAGTTCCGCTTGGGGTGGCCCCTGATCGTTAAGAGTAACCAAGAGCACGCCGCGGGGGTTTTGCTGCTGATTTTCCTGAATCGAATTGGCCTCAACGGAGCCGGGATTAAAGATCCAGTCCTCAACGGCGTAATGGCGATGGATGTGCCCAAGGGCGAGGTAATCCACACCTGCTTGGCGCAGGGGTAGGAGTTCGTTGTAGCGCAATGCCCCTTGGTAACGGGAGACTTGCCCCTCAAGACCATGGTGAAAGAGCAAAATCGTCGCACCAGCAGCGGGCGGCAGCGCCTGAATTTGACTAGCAAGCTCCTGAATGGCGCGGGGGGCACTGGCACCATACCAGCGGGAACCAATGACACGCACGCCACAGGGGAGATCAATGTAGCCACCCTGCGCTGCCTCGGAGTCCCACGGCTGTAATTGGCCACTTTCGTCAGGTTCCAGTAAGTAAAGATAGTCCTTTTCACAGAGGTAGCGTAGCCAATTGGACTTGACACCGTAGGGGCAGTTGTCGTGGTTGCCCTCGATCGCCAGCACGGGAATCCCCGCCGATCGCACCTTGTCAAGGACGTACTCCGCTTGGTTGAGAACGCCGGGGGTAATCATCCGCTCCTCAAAGAGATCCCCGGCAATCAAGACAAAATCCACTCCTGTCTCAATGGCATAGGTTTGCAGGGCACTGTCAAAGGCGGTGAAAAAGTCAAACGTGCGGTTGGGATTGTCTTGGCGGTACTTATTAAAGCCAAGGTGCACATCGGCCACATGGAGAAAACGCACCATTTGCTCCTCTCCCCTAGGGGCGATCTAGGCAATCGCTGGCAAGTTGGGCAAGGCGTGCTGCCCAGTTGGGATAGGCCTCTGCAGCTTGATCCGTGGCCGCCACTTCCACCGTGCGATAGCAGGCCACGGGCAAATTCAGCAAACTAACCAGAAATGCGGCTAAATCTTCGCGACTCAGAGACCCCGTCAGGCGATCGCCCTGATCAAGGCGTAGGTCTTTGCCCCCCGGCTGATCCGTCAGGCCACAGGGACGGACAATGGTATAGGGCAGGCCGCTTTGGCGCAGCAGATTCTCTGCCGCCAGTTTCCAAGTGAGGATGCCCCCCAGTTGCGCGTTGTATTGCACTGCCAAGGGCTGTCCCTTTAGGTCCAGATTTGCCTGCTGCGGACGGGTCACCCCTGCCGAACTCACCTGAATGATGCGCGGCAAGGGCACATTCCCATAGGCTTGGAGCGATTCAATCTCAAGGCTGAAAGTGCCGGGGCGAAAGTGGGGGTTGAGGGCACCGTCGTATTCAAATTTGCTGAGCATCAGTTGCAGTGAGTAAATTTGCCCCACATTGAGGGGCGGCGCATTGCTGGCAGTGCGTGCCCGAAACACGGGAATAAAGTGGCTAAAGGGCAGCTCAACGCTGATCCACTGATCGGCCACCGTATCAAAGGAGATGGCATAGCCGACGCCATCCCACGCTGGGTCACTGCGCAGGAAAAATTTATAGCGCTGGCCATCGCCGCGAACCCGCAGTTGAATGCCCGTGTACCCTTGCAGATTGAGGGGGGGGATGAGGTTGCGGGTGCGAATGGAGACAAACCCGCCAGCATTTTCCGTAGAAACAACCCCCGTAAAGAGGGCACTCTGCTCCTTGAGGTAAAACTGGCTGGCACTGACGCCACCCATGACCACATCATCGAGGGCACCCCAAACCTCCTTCAGCGGGGGCGTGGGATAGCGATAGTCAAAGAGGGGATAGGTGTTGGGTTGACTTTGAAAGTAGGGCTGGGCGCGTTCCAATAGATGCCGCATTCCCCCCAATTCAACAGCCTCGGGGCTAGCACCGACAATTTCAAGACCCGGCGGTGGCGTGCTGGGATTGGGCTGCAGCGTTGTCCCGACACAGTTGATGACTGCCCGACTGCCCTGTAGAAGATCGGGCGGCAGCGGTTGCGTGACATCGGCAACAACAATGTCTAAAAAGGGGTGGGGGGGAAGAACCCTCTCAGCCTTGGCGCGATCGCGCACCCCTGCCCGCACAGCATAGCCTTGAGCCAAGAGGGTTTTCACCACTGCTTGACCCGTTCGACCCGTTGCCCCCATCACCACCACTAGACCACTGCCGCGATAGGCGGGCGGCTTAAAGAGATCTGGTAAAAGGGGTGCCAGCACAGGGCGCAGAGGTTCTAGGGTTCCCACAAACGGTAGGGTTTGAAAAAAGCGCAGGGTATCGAGAAAGCGACCAAGTTCCCAGTTATTTGCCATAGCAGGGCACCACGCTTGACCAATGGGGAAATTCTTTCCCTGCCCTTAGTGTATCGTGCCACTGCTGGGCTGCCCATGTGAGCAAAGCGCGGCCATAGTCGGTGGGGTTGGGAGGACTCAAGTGTTTGTAGGGGTGAGGCCAAGTGGCTAAAAGCGTTTCTGCTTCGTGGTCTGCCAAGAGGCGATCGCCCCACAGGGCGTTGAGACGATCCCCCTGAGAACGGTAAATGCCGAGGTATTGATGTCCCTGCTGGGCACGCCGCGACACCACCCCATCCTGTTCTTGCAGTTCATGGCGATAGTGCCAGGCCATGGTGCCAAGGCTAGACAGCCCGAAAAGGGGAACGTCCAGTTCCTGTGCCAAGATACGGGCAGTCACTACCCCCAAGCGCGTTCCCGTAAAGCTGCCCGGCCCACACCCGATGGCGATCGCCCTTAGCTCATCCCAACGGTAGCGCCCCATGAGTTCCCCTAGGCAAGGGTGAAGTTGGCTTGCCAGCTCCCGACCTAGGCACCAGGTTTTCACCTCACGCAGTTGATCTGCCCCCAAGTCATAGAGACCGGCAACTAGGGTGGCATCGCTGGTATCAAAACCCAGACACAGCAGATTAGCTCACTCCGATGGCGATCGCCACCAAGCCAGCCACCAAGAACAAGCCTCCTACAACCCAGAGGGCTGCGCGTACTTTTTGCTGAGGTGTCCAGGGCTGGGCTTGATAGACCTTGGGTTCAATGGCAAAGTTGTTGAGGCGACCGCCCTCCTCCGTGGTATAGCGCATCGCAAACACCCCAATTCAGCGTTACAGTGCAGCTATTCTAGCAAGCAAGCTTTACGACTCTTGAGAATCCTTAACAATTTCTTGCAATTGACCATGGCGAGAGAACCGCAACCAGCGACCGCGCCAGTAAATGCGATTGCCAAAACAGCCCCCCAGCCAAATCAGAAAGCTCATCACATCCCGCAGGGGCAATAGCCACAGCCACAACAGCAACCGAGGAGTCCCCATCAAGATCATGCTGATGATTGCCTGCACCCAGCGAAGACCTTGAACGCCCAAAGCGATGCCGAGTGTCAATGGCGTAGGAAATAGTCCCCACAGCAGGGCACTATAGACCGTGCCAAACATAAACACCATGCCAAAATACTGCTTGCCGCGATTGGTGCGAATGGAGCGTGCCCAGCGCAGCTCTCGTTGTACCGCCTGCCGGAAAGAGTCATTGCCACAGTCATTCTTCAGGATATAGGGGGAGAGTTCGACCCGATAGCCCAGTTTCCAAGCGCGGTAGCCGAGATGATAATCTTCGCCAATGCGGTCTAACACCGCTGCAAATCCCCCCAGTTGGTCAAGAACCTGACGCCGCAGGGCAACCGTTGGCCCAATGGCAAAGCGCAATCCACCATCGAGGCGGCGGGCAATTAAAACGCCGGGGATAAAGTCAAGACAGCGCCCCAAGGCTAAAAAAGCAGCTCCCAGGCGTTGGGGATTCGGATCCACATAGCCACAGGTCACAACACCCACCTGCGGATCGGCAAAGGGAGCAATGATAGTCTGCAAATAGTGCCGATCCACCGCTACATCACTATCCACCTCGACAATAATCTCGTAGCGAGCATGGCGAAATAACTGAAAAACATTGTTTGCCTTGGGGTTAAAGCCATGCTGCTCCGCACAAAGGTACCAGCGAGCACGCTCAGGATACCTGCGGCAAATCTCATCCACAACGGCAAGGGCGGCATCTGTCGGCTCCTGAATCCCGAAGAGCACCTCATAGGTGGGGTAATCTTGGTTACACAGGGAAGACCAATTTTGCCATGCCCTTGCTTCCAGCCCACAAATCGGCACCAGCAGCGACACCGAAGGTGCAACGCGAGGGGGAGGAGGGCGCTTGCGGCTAAAGAACTGCCATGTCACCCCCAAGGCCACGCAATAGAAGAGGCTGCCCGTAAGGGTGAGAAGGAAGAGCAGTCCGCCCAAGAGTTCGCGGATCATCAATCACCAATCCTGCCGCTGAGCGGAGAGCTGGCACTGGCGTAGGCTTTTACGGGGATGCGCCCTGCAAGGTAGGCAAGACGGCCAGCAGTGGTTGCTAAGGCCATAGCCTTGGCCATTGCCGGAGCATTTCCCGCTTGGGCGATCGCGGTATTAATCAAGAGTGCATCTGCCCCTAACTCCATCGCGGCGGCAGCTTCACTGGGGGTACCAATACCGGCATCCACAACGACGGGAACATTCGCCTGATCGATAATAATTTGAATGTTAGCGGCATTACGCAAACCTTGTCCTGAACCAATGGGGGAAGCCAAAGGCATCACAGTGACACAGCCCACTTCCTCAAGGCGTTTAGCCAGCAGGGGATCTGCATTGATGTAGGGCAAAACCGCAAATCCTTCTTTGACGAGTTGCTCGGCGGCAGCAAGGGTGCCCACAGGATCCGGTAGCAGGTATTTCGGGTCGGGAATCACCTCTAGCTTGACAAAGTTGTTGTCCTCTTGACCCAAGAGTTTGGCCATTTCTCGGCCTAAACGGGCAACGCGAATCGCCTCTTCAGCGGTTTGACAGCCAGCGGTATTGGGCAGCAGCCAGATTTTACTCCAGTCAAGGGCATCCACAAGTCCTTCGTGACCGGGGGCATTGGTTTGAATGCGACGGACGGCAACTGTCACAATTTCACAACCACTCGCGGCAACACTGGCTTGCAGATCCGCAATCGAACGGTATTTACCTGTGCCGGTCATCAGGCGGGAACGGAACTGCCGTCCGGCGATCGTGAGTGGGGCATCTTCAATCAACGGCGCAGAGGGAGGAGCACTCACCATGATGTACCTAAACAAAATAGAAGACACTGGAGGTTGCCTTTCTACGATATCAGGGTTACGCTCTTCGCTGCTGTCACCTCGGAAAACTTGTGGCATGATAGAGGCACCATAATTATGGAAGGGCAACATTGGCGCATGGCACATATTGGCAACGATGCCGCTATTCAGGCTGCCGATCGCCTGCTACGTCAATATGGGTTTGATCTAGATGGCTCCTCAGTGGAGGTCATTCTAGATCGCTGGTTGCGCCATTTCCCGCCCCGCTGGATTCGCCTTGCCCTCATTGAAGCCCTCTATCTGGGACGCTACAAAGCCATTTCCGTTGAGCAAATTTTAGAACTCTGGCAGCGGCGAGAGCAGCCGATTTATCACTTCAACAGCGAGTTTGAGGCCATCATTTGCCAGTCCTTGCCCCTTAGTGTGCCAGAACCTGCGCCCTCTCGCCCTTTAGGGACCCGTGGTGCTATAAAAATTAGCGAATTTCATCCTGATTTAGCCCCTGAGCCATTTGTGAGCAAGTTAACCAGCATTGTGCGGCAGTGGCAGTCCCAAGACTTCCTTGTGGAGCAAGGCGATCGCTCCTCCTAGGCGGAGGCAGGTTATACTCTTTGGGGTAAGATTTGGCACCTCCACCTATGGCTGTTTTTGAAGGCACCTATCAAGTTCTGGGCACGCCTCGCTTTGGCATTGTGATTTCCCGCTTCAATGACTTGATTACAACCAAGCTGCTCGAGGGTTGCCAAGATTGTCTGCGTCGTCATGGCGTTGACCCCAATCCCCACGGTTCTCAAGTGGACTATGCTTGGGTGCCGGGTAGTTTTGAAATTCCCCTTGTGGCAGCTCAACTGGCGGCTAGTCGTCGCTATGCCGCCATTATTTGTCTAGGGGCAGTCATCCGTGGCCAAACCCCCCACTTTGACTATGTGGCGGCTGAAGTCACTAAAGGCATTGCCACCGCCTCGATGCAAACGGGGGTACCCATTATCTACGGCATCCTCACCACCGACACCATGCAACAGGCCCTTGAACGCGCCGGCATCAAAAGCAATAAGGGTTGGGAATACGCCCTCAATGCCCTCGAAATGGCAAGCCTAATGCAAACCCTGCCCAGCAAAATTAATCCCCCCCAATTCACCGCCAGTCCCCCTGCCCTCGCCGAAGGATAGGCAGGAGAGATTCCAGTAGCTAAACCTAGGGTGGCTATTTTTCCCGTCTCGACAATCGTAAAATGGGCTTATATTTCGGAGGAATGACCTTGGCACAGGGATTACGGGTGGGCATTTTAGGTGCCACAGGGGCAGTGGGCACAGAAATTTTGGCCATTTTGGCGGAACGGTCGTTTCCTGTAGCTGAGTTGCGGCTATTGGCTTCGCCCCGTTCAGCGGGTCAAACCCTCTCTTTTGGGGAGACGGTGCTGCCGGTACAGGCAGTGAGTGAAGAGACCCTCAAGGGACTGGATTTGGTTTTGGCGTCGGCGGGGGCAGGTGTGTCGCGGCAGTGGCTGCCTGTTGCTGTCCGAGAGGGAGCGATCGCCATTGATAATTCCAGTGCCTATCGCCTGGAACCCAATGTGCCTTTGGTGGTGCCAGAGGTGAATCCTGAAGACCTAAAAACACACCAAGGCATCATTGCCAATCCTAATTGCACGACCATTTTGATGACCGTTGCACTATGGCCCCTGCATCAGGTGCGACCAATTCGGCGCATTGTTGCGGCTACCTACCAGTCTGCCAGTGGGGCGGGAGCCAAGGCCATGCAAGAACTCAAGGATCAAGCCCTTGATATTCTCAAGGGGCAGCCACCGCGTACAGAGGTCTTTCCCTATCCCTTGGCCTTTAACCTGTTTCCCCACAATTCTCCTTTGAATGAGCAGGGCTACTGCCAAGAGGAGATGAAGATGGTCAATGAGACCCGCAAAATTTTCCATGCCCCTACGTTACGGGTGACGGCCACCTGTGTGCGGGTGCCTGTGCTGCGCGCCCATTCGGAGGCGCTGAATGTGGAATTTTTTGAGCCTTTTCCGCTACAGGAGGCGCGCGATCGCCTGCAAAAGGCGGCAGGCGTGCAGTTTGTTGAGGATTGGCAGCGCAACTATTTCCCTATGCCCCTAGAGGCCACAGGCAAGGACGCCGTGCTGGTGGGACGGCTGCGCCAAGATCTTTCTGAACCCAATGCCCTTGAACTGTGGCTGTGTGGCGATCAAATCCGCAAGGGGGCAGCACTAAATGCCGTGCAGATTGCCGAATCGCTGATTGCCCAAGGGTTAATCTAAAGGAAAAGATTTACCACAGTTGGCTGAGCGCATTGATGGTCTGAAACGTCGTCGTGCGCTCACCGACTTGGGCGGGCACCTCACGGCGAAATAGACCCTGCACGGGATCATTGGCCACGGGAAGGACAGGCACTGTTTCCTCTGTCCAAGGGTTGTGCCAGCGATCGCACAGGGTTTGATGGTCTGGGTCTAGATAAAACGTCAACTCACGGGAGAGAAAATACCATCCCCCCTCAGGATGGGGCAAACAGCGAGCGGCGCTCATGCCAACAATGTTGAAAAGATGACGGCGTCGCTCTTGGGGAACAAAACTATACACAGCTCCCTGCCATGCGATAAATGTGGTCTTGCCTGTTAAATCCGCCCGTACCCGCACCCAATCGCGAGCACTCAACCATTTTTGAACAAATTCAGCAGTGGGCATGGCTACTCCACAGGAATATTGGCAGCCTGCAATTGCACATCCTGATTGGGATAGCTAGCAAGGCGCAGGGTCAAGGTTTTTGTATTACCGAGGAGGCTTTTGGGAATAAGAATCGTGCCTTTGACCAGATTACTACCAGGGGGTAATTCCGTGGGTAGGCCTTCGGTCAGAGCACTCAAAAGGTTTCCTTTGTCGTCCTTAATCTCTAGGAAGGTGTAAATAAACTGCACTCCTTGGCTACTGTCGTTTTTCAAGCTCACCTGCAAGGCGAAATCTTGGCCAATGGTGTCCACATGGCTAATTTCTAGGCGCACCCCCTTATCCTCAGCAACGATCGGCAGTGTTCGACTCACTTCTGGTTCCGCTGCTGGGGGTTCATTGGCAGTGGTCGGAGCAGGCACAATCTGGCGTTCTGCGGAACGTTCAATCATCTCAGTAATGCGGACTTTGGTTTGGGCAATGATCTGCGCCTCGTCTAGAATGGGCGATCGCTCCCCTTGGGTTTGATCATTGGCATTCACCGCACTGCCAAGGATGGGATTCACCACTGGTTGGGACACACCGCGCAATGATTCTCGTCCCAAATGGTAGCCAATCAAAGCCGTGACAAGGGTAATGGCAGCGGTTGTACTGATCAAAACAAGGGAGGTGAGAATTCCGGGGTGAAGGGCACGCCGCATGGTTCTACTCCACTGAGGAGGGCTTCATTGAAGAAGAAACAGGGGGCAAGGGGGGCGGATTACTGGGCAGGGCAACGGTGGTATCCACGTCCTCGGCATTGAGGCGCGATCGCACACTCACAAGGAAGGTTTTAATCACCACCGCGATCGGCACTGCAATCAAGACCCCCACCAAGCCCGATGCCCGCGCCCCCGTCAGAATTGCTAAAAACACCCAGACGGGATTCAGACCCGTAAAGCTGCCAATAATGCGGGGTGCCACCACATTTTCAAGAAACTGCTGAAAGAGAAACGAAAATCCCGCCACCTTCAGGGAGAGCCAAACATCCTGAAGCGCCACCAGCAAACTAATGGAAATAATCCCCACCGTGCCGCCAAAGGGCACCAAAGCCATCACCCCAATAATCACCCCAAAGAGCAAGCCATAGGGCACCTTCAAAAAGATGAAAATCGTGGTCAAGCCAATGCCCATGCACAGCCCCAGCACCAACTGACCAATAAAGTAGCTTTCAAAACTACGGCGTATGGTTTCTGAGATCGTGGGGCGTAGCGTATCGGGCAGCCAACTCAGCAGGCCATCCCACAATTCATCCCCATGTTGCAGGAGATAGAAGGTGAGGACAACGGTCAGAATTAGATTGATGAGCACATCCACGACACTGCTCACCGTGCCCAAAATTAAATTCAGCGCCTCGCGGGCTAAGCTTTGCAGTTGATCCTTGAGTTTTTCCAGCAATTGGTTGGCGAGGGCATCCACATCCACCGTCACTGGCAGATTAAGGGAGTCCACCCACTGGCCAAATTCTAGCAGTCGCCGTTGGCTGGAGTTAAACCATTCCGGCAGGCGAGCAATGAGCTGTTGCGCCTGATTAAAGAGATTGGGCACCACGACCAAGGCAATGATGGCAATCAGAACCAGTGCCAGCAAAAAGACAACCACTGCCGACGGCCCCCGCGGATTTCCCTGCTCCTCCATCCAGCGCACTGGATAGTTGAGTAAAAACGCAAACAGGGAGGCAAGGACAAGCACCGCCACCAGTGGTCCAAAGAATTTAAGAATTGTGGCAAATGCCCAAAAATTCAGCGTCAGGACAGGGCCTGCCAAGCCAATAATCAGAAACCGACTGGCAATGGAGAGGCGATTCCACCAGTGACCCGAGGCCGCAGATTGGCTCATAGCTCTAAGCACAGTTGACGAAAGTGATCACCGCGTTCTTCAAAATTCTGATATTGGTCAAAGCTGGCACAGGCAGGGGAAAAGAGCACAGTTTTGATTGGGTACTGGGTCACCAGTTCAGCAGCCGCCGCCACTGCCCGATCCAGTGTCTCCATGATCTCATAATTTGTAAAGCCGATCGCCTCTAGGCGCTGCGCAAACTGTGGTGCCGCTTCACCAATTAAGAGCACCCAAGCGGCCTTCTCCTGAATCAAGTTGAGCCAAGGGCGATCGTCCCCCTTTTTGGCCTGTCCACCGGCAATGAGAATCACCGGACCTATCACAGAACGCAACCCAATTTCGGCGGCGTCATAATTGGTAGCTTTACTGTCGTTAATCCACACCACCTGTTGCCATTGGCGAATGCGCTCTAGACGATGGGGCACACCGGCAAACCCCGCCACTGCCTTAGCAATTGTTTCAGCGGGAATACCGGCTAAATGTGCAGTTGCCACAGCTAGAAGAAAGTTTTGCTGATTGTGTTGACCCGGCATTTGCAGGACATGGGTGGGCAGCAGGGGTTGATCCTGAAACCAAACTTGATCCTCAGCAATATAGATGCCCTGTTCAATCCCCTTGGGTAGGGCTGCTGCCCCTTGGGTACTGATCCACCAAGCTTCTGGCCAACGATTCACCATGTGTTGACGCAGGTAGGGATCATCGCCATTGAGGATCACCTGTTTAGCCCCATTCATTAGGTGAGCTTTGGTGGCCACATAGGCCTCAAGGGTGCCATGACGCTCTAGGTGATCCGGGGTGAGGGTGGTCCAAAGGGCAAATTGGGGTTGCAGGGGAGGACTAGACTCCAATTGATAACTACTAATCTCAGCAATCACCCAATCAAGGGCGCTGGCGGTCAAAGCCACTTCGCAAATACTGTTGCCGATATTGCCACAGGCGGGAGCCGTATACCCCGCTGCCTGAAAGATGGCAGCAGTGAGTGCCGTGGTCGTTGTTTTGCCATTGGTGCCCGTAATACAGACCCACGGCAAATAGGCGAGGGCCTGCCACGCAATCTCCACTTCCCCCCGCACGGGGATACCCGCTTGGCGAGAGGCAACGAGCGCTGGTGAGTACCAAGGCACACCGGGACTAATGACAATTTCATCCGGGACACGCAGACCGACATTGGCGAGGGTTTGTAAATCAAAGTCGTAGTTGAGTTGAACAGCAATGCCTTCGGCTTCGAGGAGTTGCTGCTGGGATTGTAGGGCAGGGGTTTGGCGACTATCACTCACCTCCACTTGCCAGCCTTGACGTTTTAGTAAACGGGCGGCAGCGATGCCAGAGCGACCAAGACCAATCACATGAACAGTTGGCATAGTTAAATGGGGTGAATCCAATCCAGCAGGTACAAACTCAGGGCAGCGGTCACTAAGGTGGTATCCTCAAGGCCAATGAGACCTAAAGGCGATCGCTCCCGCTGAATGTTGCGTCTTAGACTCTATTATTGTCACACCGAGTAGAGAACAATGTTTAACTTGCGCACAATTTCGCTCTGCGGTCTGCTGCTGACAACCAGTGTCGGTTTTTTGTCTCTTGATGGTAGGGTCGCGATTGCCCGCCGTCGCGAAGCGCCCAAAGTGGTGCGAGTCACCGATGTTCAATTGCAGAGCGAAAATATTGCGGGTGTCTGGTACCACCGCCTGACGGGGCGGGTGCGCAATGAAACGGCCACACCAGCGCGCAATGTCCAGATCTACTACGAAATCTATGACCCGACAAGCAAACGAATCCTCGAAGCGGGATTCACCCAGTTGCGCAATCGGGTGATTGATCGCGGGGCAGAGGCGGAGTTTTTGGTCACTCCCAATCGGGGCGGTCTGGTGAAAATCACCCTGGTGGAATGGCTCAGTGGCGATCGCGAGTACCGTTCGTTTCAGCAAATGCAGGAATTTCCCCAATAGCCGAGTGGCCTACTGAGGCGTCTCACCGGATGCAGAAGATTCAGCCATGATTTCCTGCACCCCAAAAGCCAGCACCCAACCTTCGAGATTCTCTTTAGTGCGAACCTTGAGCCATTCGCCATCCTCGCTCCGCTCCAGGATCGTTACCACCTCATCAAAGGCCACACCGCCTAGGGCATTTGCCTCGCGACTGGGGCGATCGCGCAACCGCAGACCATCGCTATAGATCACTCGCCCTTCGGGCTTAGGCGGCGAGGAAATCGGGGTTGGTTCTGGCGTGGGTGAGGGAGAATTCGGTGGTGACTCTGCTGGTGTGGGAAGTGGGGAATGTTGTGCCTCAACCTCGGGACGCGGAGGGGGCCAGAGCAAGTTAAACACAAGTGGCGTAATGATAGCGGCGGCCACAAGGGCAATCAGACCTAAGCCTAGAAAGATTCCCAAGAGCCATTGCAGCACACGCACAACCGGTTTCATAATTTAACGCCCTGTGGGGGGAGACAGGATCCGTGAAGCAAACCGTGCCCGACCCGAGGCCGCCCATTCCTGTAATTGGTGCACCTGTTCGCGAGCGGTTTGGGCCAAGGGGATAATTTCGCTGGCGGCCTGGAGCAAATCTTCAGTGGTAAAGTCGCGGTCTTGGCTAAAGGCAAGGTGCATTGCTTCAATGATACACTGTTCAATTTCTGCGCCAGAAAAGTCAATGGTTTCGTAGGCCAAGCGCTCTAAATCGTAGTTTTGCAGGCGATCGCGCCGCACGCGACTGAGGTGCACTTCAAAAATGGCGCGTCGCTCCTCCACATTGGGCAGTCCGACAAAAAAGATCTCATCAAAGCGCCCCTTACGCAGCAGTTCAGGGGGCAATACTTGCACATTATTCGCCGTTGCCACCACAAAAACGGCGGAAGTTTTCTCAGCCAGCCAAGTGAGAATCGTGCCAAAAACACGGCTACTGGTACCGCCATCCCCGCGACCCTCAATGCCCGTAAAGGCTTTATCCATCTCATCAATCCAGAGGACACAGGGGGCGAGGGCCTCAGCAATTTGAATCATCTCACGGGTACGCGCTTCAGATTCCCCCACCAGACCCCCAAAGAGGCGTCCCACATCCAATCGCAAGAGGGGCAAGTGCCATTGGTGGGCGATCGCCTTTGCCGTTAAGGATTTACCTGTGCCCTGAATTCCCACCAGCAACACCCCGCGCGGATAGGGTAGCCCATAGCGCCGTGCCCGCTCAGAAAAGGCGCCCCCACGCCGCAGCAACCACTCCTTGAGGCTATCTAGACCGCCAATGTCGGCAATCGTCTCTTGGGTGGGGTAAAACTCAAGAATTTGGGTTTGCCGCAGGATTTGCCGTTTCTCCTCCAAGATGAGATCTACATGGCTGCTGTCCAGCACACCGTGGAGGGCAATAATCCGACCAATGACACGGCGAATCCGCTCTAGGGTCAAGCCTTGGCAGGCGCGAATCAACTCATCGAGAGTGGGTTCTGGGGGAAGATTGCCGAGACCTTGACAGAGCTTCACCAGTTCAAGGCGAATTTCCTCCCGTTGAGGCAAAGGAAACTCCACCACCGTAATCACATCCCGCAGTTCCGGCGGTAACTGCACCGTTGGCGCAAGGAGGACGAGATTTTTGGGCTGGGACTTGAGTTGCCGCGCTAGGTTGCGCAGTTTGCGGGAGACCGCCACATCCTCAATAAAGCGATGAAAGTCCCGCAACAGAATGATGGCCGCTGTCGCTGGCGGCAGTCTTTCTACAAACTCAAGGGCACTGAGGGGATTGCGCTTGGCCACCCCCACGTCGTTGGGATTGCCCTGATATCCCTCGACAAAGTCCCAAATGTAAAGGGGGCGCTGATTCAGGCGATCGCTAATTGCCTGCAGTGTCGCCTCAAGGCGTTCTTCCTCCGTTGTGACGACATACAACAGGGGATAGCGTGCCCGCAGCAACAGTTCAAGCTCAGAGTGAGCACTCACGGTAACGGTTCCGAACGCTCCAGAGCCGCTTGCAGTTGCGCCAAGGCCGCCCAGCGATGATCTATGGGGGCGTCTGCGGGCGTGGGGGGAAGAATACCGCCACAATTGGGATCGCAGTATTTGGGATGGGGCAGCGCAAGGCACAGTTGCTGGTAGAGCCAGTCGGCCAGATCAAGGTGACCGTTAGCAGGCAAGGTTTCCACGAGATCATCCTTGGGCTGACTAGTTGGGGTCTCCGCCAGCCAGATCAGTTCTGTGGTTTTACACTCAAGGCGGTGGTTATAGTACTGCAAACAGCGATCGCAACAGAGGGTGATAATTGTCTGAACCTCGGCACGAACTTCTAAATAGGTGCGGCGGTGAGTGGCAGTAACAATCCCTTGGACTGGAGTCAGTGTTGCTAAGTCTGGCAAATCGGTATCCACCCGCCACTCATAGGTTTGGGCGGGCAGCCGCAGGAGTTCAGGAATTCTTAGCCAGTGAGCCTCTGTCACGCTATGTTCCCTGACTCATCTCGTAGAGTGCTTTTAGGAAGCGGAAGCACTGCTCAGCCGTCATGGAGGTGGGCTGAAACGTTGCTGCTGGAGAGTATTTTAACCGCAGGTGTCGAATTGTATCGCTATCCATCTCGCCCAACTGCACCAGACGCATTGACCAATTGATAAAAGTTCGCTCTTCGATTGCCTTAAATTCAATAATTTCAGCGCTGTGGTGGCGCGGATCCTTGAGGATGCGGGCATAGGTTTCACTCACTTTCTGGCGATCGCCCTCAAGAGTTTGCAGAAACATCCCATTGCCGTAGCACAGCATGCCGGTAATGCCATCGCGGAGATTGTTCACCTCTGACTTAGCCATAATATCGCGCAGGTCTGGGTAGGAGAGACCATCCGTTGCGCAACTAAGATAGATGAGGCGGTGAAGTCTCATGGCTGCAGTACTGTCGTTCAAAGGGAGTTAATTTCACTATGCCATGAAAGGGGACCCTTCCTTGCTAGTCTATTTTTGTTGCCAGAATTTCTAGGGGATGAATATAAAATTCCCCTGTGTGAAATAAACTGTATAGCCGCAAGCTATAGTAGACAAGATAAATCGCCCCCAGCCACCACCAGTTTTGAATGCGTTTATTGATGTCGTGAAAAGGGGTGCGCTGCAATCGCCGTCCGGTTCTTAGCTCAATGGCTGTAAATACAGCAGCCACTGTAAATGCGAGAAAGAGCACTGGACCAAACAAGTGCATTCGCAGGGCATTTTCAAAGTCGCCACGGGCGATCGCCAGAAAAGAGCGAGTCAGGCCACACCCTGGACAGGGAATGCCGGTGATTGCCCGCAAGGGACAGAGTAAAAAAGGTGGCGTCCCCGTGTGATTGAACAGAACTGCCCCTACTAAAGGGGCGGTGGTCAGCCCCAAAAAGCCCCAGCGGCTCAAGCGTTCTCCCTTGGACAATACAGCATCAGAGAAGCGCAACATCCTCTTCCTCGCTAGTCGCCAACAGTCGCTGCTCCCATTCTGCCGCAAAGGCGGCAAATCGCTCCTCTAAAATGGCTTGGCGTGCCGCCTGCGTGAAGCGAATCAGTTCTGTCACATTATGGATTGAGAGGAGGGTGTAGGCCAGTAACTCCTTAGCGCGAACTAGATGACTGAGGTAGGCGCGACTAAAGTTAGCGCAAGTGTAGCAGGGACAGGTGGCATCCAGCGGTTCATAGTCGCGGCGAAAGCGGGCATTTTTCAGGTTCCAGCGCTGCCCTTGAACAATGGCACAGCCGTGGCGGGCTAATCGCGTAGGAATCACACAATCAAACAAATCAACCCCGGCAGCGATCGCCCGCAACATTTCTAAGTGCGTCCCCACCCCCATCAAATAACGCGGCTTGTGGGCAGGCAAGAGGGGAGCCGTCACCGCCACAATTTCGTGCATGGCACGGTTGGGTTCACCGACACTCACCCCCCCAATGGCATAGCCCGGCAGGTCGTAGGGCACCATGGCCTCAGCACATTCTCGCCGCAGGTCAGCATACACCCCCCCTTGGACAATGGCAAAGAGGGCCTGATCCAAGCGTTGCTTGCTGGCTATACAGCGCTCTAACCAATGCAGGGTGCGTTGCGTGGCTTGAGTGACCGCTTCACGGCTAGCAGGGTAGGGGGGACACTCGTCAAAGGCCATGATCACATCTGCCCCCAAGGCCTCTTGAATGGCGATCGCCCCCTCTGGTGACAATTCAATGATCTGCCCATCGTGGGGCGAACGAAACACTACCCCTTGGTCGGAAATTTGCCGCAGTTCACTGAGGCTAAAGACCTGAAACCCCCCCGAATCCGTGAGAATTGGCCCTGACCAGCCCATAAAGCGGTGCAGCCCCCCTGCTGCGGCCACAATGTCTTCGCCAGGTTGCAGATGAAGATGGTAGGTGTTGGCCAAGACCATTTGGGCGCCCGCCGCCTTGAGGTGTTCAGGCGTAAGGGTTTTCACATTCGCTAAAGTACCCACTGGCATAAAACGCGGCGTTGCCACCGTGCCATGGGGAGTGTGAAACAGGCCTGCCCGTGCGTGGGTATGGGCACAGTTTTGCTGGCAGACAAATTCAAACACGCTGCTGGATCCACAAGAATGGCGTAAAAAATGTTACCAAATGCCTAGACAAACCTCCAATCACTGATCTATGATTAGAACTCGTGACCAAAAACGGATACTGAGGGGAAGTGATCGCCTCAACCCCCTTAAGTCCTTGGTTCCACTGATCCAAGGGTGGCAGCGTGTTCGCAACTTGCAATCATAGCCTTGCCATCTTTACCTGTGCCTGTCCTTGATCAATGATGGATGCGCCCTGAGCGTCATCGTCTTGACCGTGTAACTGCTGGGTCAATCCACCATTCCTAATTGTAGGAATCTGCCGAGGTTTAACCTTGCGGCTACTTCTCGCTGTTTTGTTGTGATTCGTATTTTTAAGGAACGCGATCGTGACAGTTGGTATTTTAGGGACAAAGTTGGGCATGACCCAAATCTTTGACGAGGCGGGCCGATCTGTCCCCATTACGGTGGTACAGGCGGGGCCGTGTCCGATCACACAAATCAAAACCCCCCAAACCGACGGCTACACGGCAATTCAAGTGGCCTACGGCGAAGTACGGGAGAAAAACCTGAGTCGCCCCGAGCGCGGTCACCTCAACAAATCGCAAACGCCCCCCATGCGTTATCTGCGGGAATTTCGCCTCGAGGATGCCTCTGCCTATCAATTGGGGCAGGCCATTACCGTTGATATTTTTAGCCCGGGGCAGCTTGTGGATGTCCATGGCACTAGTATTGGCCGAGGCTTTGCGGGCTATCAAAAACGCCACAACTTCAAGCGTGGTCCAATGGCGCACGGCTCGAAAAACCACCGTCTGCCCGGTTCTACTGGGGCAGGAACCACTCCGGGTCGGGTTTTCCCCGGCAAGCGGATGGCCGGTCGCATGGGCAATACGGCAGTTACCATTCGCAAGTTGCAGGTGGTGCGCGTTGATCCTGAGCGTAACTTAATCCTGATCAAAGGGGCACTGCCGGGTAAACCGGGGGCACTGGTGAGTATTACCCCCGCCAAGGTTGTCGGTCGCAAATAGGGGCTGGAGAGTAGCTATGGTTGCATGTGTGGTTAAAGACTGGCAGGGTGCCGACAGGGGTGAAGCCACCCTTGATCTGGCGACGGCGAAACCTGAAACCGCCAGTCATATTGTGCATCGTGCCCTTGTACGGCAGTTGGCCAATGCGCGGCAGGGAACCGTTTCCACCAAAACCCGTGCCGAAGTGCGCGGTGGCGGTCGCAAACCTTGGCGGCAAAAGGGAACAGGGCGTGCCCGTGCTGGTTCGATTCGTTCTCCCCTCTGGCGCGGTGGCGGTGTGATCTTTGGTCCTAAACCCCGCGACTACAGCCAAAAAATGAACCGCAAGGAGCGGCGGCTTGCCCTACGCACAGCCCTGATGAGCCGCGTGGAAGACTTGATTGTGGTGCAGGAGTTTGCTGATCACTTGCCACGTCCCAAAACCAAGGAATTGGTAACGGCTCTGCAACGCTGGGGTATTGAGCCAGAGCAAAAGGTGCTGCTACTGGTGGAGCATATTGCCGAAGCGGTGGCACTCTCGGCGCGAAATGTGCCCACCCTGAAGCTGCTGCGGGCCGATCAATTAAATGTTTTTGATTTGCTCTATGCCGATCGCATCGTTGCCACCACTGGCGCGATCGCCAAAATTCAGGAGGTGTACGGTGACTAAAGTCCAACCCCGCGCCCTTGCGGATCTCATCAAGCGCCCCATTATCACAGAGAAGGCCACAGTTTTATTGGAAAACAACCAATACACCTTCGATGTGGATCGGCGTGCCACCAAACCGCAAATCAAGGCTGCGATTGAGGAACTCTTTAACGTCAAAGTCACGGCAGTCAATACCTATCACCTGCCCCCCAAAGAGCGCCGCGTGGGTCGGTTTGTTGGCCATCGTCCTCGCTACAAACGGGCGATCGTCACCCTTGCCCCCGACAGCAAGATCGTTCTCTTCCCCGAAGTTTAACGGAGTAGATCATGGGCATTCGCGTTTACCGACCCTACACCCCTGGCGTTCGCCAAAAAACCGTTTCTGACTTTGCGGAAATTACGACCGACAAGCCTGAAAAGTCACTGACCCGTGGCTTCAAGCGTGACAAAGGCCGCAACAATCGCGGTGTCATTACCAGTCGGCGGCGGGGGGGTGGCCACAAGCGTCGCTATCGCATTATTGATTTTCGCCGCAGCAGCAAGCTCAATATCCCTGCCAAAGTGGCCACGGTGGAGTATGATCCCAACCGCAACGCTCGCATTGCCCTGCTCCACTATCGCGATGGCGAGAAACGCTACATCATTCATCCTCGGGATTTGACCCCCGGCACCGAGATTATTGCCGGTCCCGATGCCCCCATTGAGGTGGGCAATGCCCTGCCCTTGGGCAACATTCCCTTGGGTACCAGTGTTCACAATGTGGAAATTACCCCCGGTCGCGGTGCCCAAATGGTGCGCGCTGCCGGCGCCATGGCCCAGGTGGTGGCAAAAGAAGGGGATATGGTGACCCTTAAGCTCCCTTCGGGAGAGGTGCGGCTCTTCCGCAAGGAGTGCTATGCCACCATTGGCCAAGTGGGAAATGTTGAAGCCAACAACATCAGCTTGGGCAAAGCCGGTCGCAATCGCTGGAAAGGTCGTCGTCCGAAGGTGCGCGGTTCGGTGATGAACCCGGTGGATCACCCCCACGGTGGTGGTGAAGGGCGCGCCCCTATTGGTCGTCCTGGACCTGTCACGCCCTGGGGTAAACCTACCCTTGGCTACAAAACTCGCAAGAAGAAAAAACTCAGCGATGCCCTCATTGTGCGCCGTCGCAAGAAGTCTTCCAAGCGGGGTCGCGGTGGTCGTCAGTCTTAGGTTTTTGCGGAGAAGTTAGGTTATGGGACGTTCATTAAAAAAAGGCCCCTTTGTGGCGGATCATCTCTTACGCAAGATTGAAGCCCTCAATGAGCGCAATGCCAAGGAAGTGATCAAAACGTGGTCGCGTGCCTCAACGATTGTGCCGGAAATGATTGGCCACACGATCGCTGTCCACAACGGCAAGCAGCACGTGCCCGTGTATATCACTGAGCAGATGGTGGGTCACAAACTGGGGGAATTTGCCCCCACCCGCAACTTCCGCAGTCATGTTAAGGGCGATAAAAAAGCCCGCCATTAGATTTCTTGTTCGCGTCTGGGATAGCCGTCTATGGTTTCTACCTCTTCTCCTACTGCCCGTGCCTGCGCTAAGTATGTCCGCATGTCACCCCATAAGGTGCGGCGGGTACTGGATCAACTGCGGGGTCGCACCTACCGCGATGCCCTGATCATGCTGCGTTTTATGCCCTATCGTGCCTGTGAGCCGATTACAAAGGTCTTGCGATCGGCGGCAGCCAATGCCACCCACAACTTAGGCTTGGATCCCACCACCTTGGTGATTAGTCAAGCCTATGCCGATCAAGGGCCTTGCCTGAAGCGGTTCCGCCCTCGCGCCCAAGGTCGCGCTTACCAAATTCGCAAGCCCACCTGCCACATCACGATTGCTGTGGCGCCCCAAAACACTGCTGACGAATCGTAGAAGGATACCACCGTGGGACAGAAGATTCACCCAATTGGCTTTCGCCTCGGCATTACACAAGAACATCGCTCCCGCTGGTACGCCGATAGCGATCGCTATCCTGAGCTATTGCAGGAGGATCACCGCATCCGCACGTTTATTAACAAGCAACTAGCCAACGCTGGTATTGCGGAAGTACGCATTGAGCGCAAAGCAGATCAAGTGGAGTTGCAAATTCGCACCGCCCGTCCCGGCGTCGTCGTTGGTAAAGGTGGCCAAGGGATTGAGGAACTGCGCAAGCAACTGCGGCAAATGCTCCCTAGCAACCGCACCATCAAAGTGAACGTGGTGGAAGTCAACCGTGTCGATGCGGAGGCCAGCCTCTTGGCAGAATACATTACCCAGCAACTGGAGCGACGGGTGGCCTTCCGACGCGCCGTGCGCCAAGCCATTCAGCGGGCACAGCGAGCAGGCATTGAGGGGATCAAAGTCCAAGTGGCGGGTCGCCTGAATGGGGCAGAAATCGCTCGTACTGAGTGGACACGGGAAGGGCGTGTTCCCCTGCATACCCTACGCGCAGACATTGACTATGCCTACCGCACAGCGCGCACGATCTACGGCATTTTGGGTGTGAAGGTGTGGATCTTCAAGGGTGAGGTACTGCCGGGACAGACCGAAGCCGGAACACGGGAAACCAGTCGCCGCAGTCCCCAACGCCGCCTACCCCAATTTGAAAATCGCTCTAACTAACAGGGAAGCCAGCGATGTTAAGTCCAAAGCGTACAAAATTTCGCAAACAGCAGCGGGGTCGCATGACAGGGGTTGCCAGTCGCGGTAACTCCATCCACTTTGGTGACTATGCCCTTCAAGCCCTTGAACCCGCTTGGATTACCGCACGGCAAATTGAGGCCGGTCGTCGTGCTATGACCCGCTATATCCGCCGCGGTGGCAAAATCTGGATTCGCATTTTCCCCGATAAGCCCGTGACGATGCGACCAGCAGAAACACGGATGGGGTCAGGGAAAGGCTCACCGGAATACTGGGTGGCAGTGGTCAAGCCCGGTCGCATTATGTATGAAATTGCCGGTGTGCCGGAGGCGGTTGCCCGCGAAGCCATGCGCCTTGCTGCCTACAAAATGCCGATCAAGACCCGTTTTCTGGTGCGCAATCAAGAAGAGGAACAACAGGAGGGTTAAGAATGGCACTGACGAAAATGAAAGACCTGCGGGAACTGAGCGATCAAGAGGTGAGCGATCGCATTGCTGCGATTAAGAAAGAACTCTTTGATCTGCGCTTCAAAAAAGCCACCCGCCAAGCGGTCAAGCCCCATCAATTTAAGCATCTGCGCCATGAGTTGGCACAGCTTTTAACCCTTGAGAATGAACGTCGCCGCAGTGGAGGCCAAAGCTAATGGCAGTTAAAGAACGTGTTGGCATCGTCGTCAGCGACAAAATGCAAAAAACCGTCGTCGTTGCCGTCGAAAACCGCGCCCCCCATCCCAAGTACGGCAAAATTGTCGTCAAAACCCGCCGCTACAAAGCCCATGATGAAAATAACGAGGCGAAAGTGGGCGATCGCGTGCGCATTCGGGAAACCCGTCCCCTGAGTCGCACCAAGCGTTGGGTCATTGCCGAGATTCTCAGTCATCGCACTGCCTAAGGAGAGCCAGCCATGATTCAACAGGAAACCTATCTCAATGTTGCCGACAATAGCGGCGCCAAAAAGCTCCTTTGCATTCGCGTGCTCGGCGGCAGCAACCGTCGCTATGGCAGTGTTGGCGATGTGATCATTGCCACCGTCAAAGACGCCACCCCCAATATGGCAGTGAAAAAATCCGACGTAGTTCGTGCTGTGATTGTGCGCACCCGCAAAACCATCCGCCGCGAAAGTGGCATGAGCATTCGCTTTGATGACAATGCCGCTGTCTTAATTAACCAAGATGGCAACCCTCGCGGTACCCGTGTCTTTGGCCCTGTGGCGCGTGAACTGCGGGATAAAAACTTCACGAAAATTGTTTCATTGGCACCGGAGGTACTCTAATGGCGGCCAAGAAAGCAAACAAAAAGCCTGTGCGCTACCGCATGCACGTGAAAAAGGGGGACATCGTTCAAGTCATTGCTGGCAGGGACAAAGCCAAAGTCGGTGAAGTCCTTGCGGTTTTCCCCAAGACCAGTCAAGTGATTGTCAAAGGGGTGAACCTGAAAACCAAACACGTCAAGCCCCGCCAAGAGGGAGAATCTGGGCAAATTATCACCAAAGAAGCCCCGATTCCCAGTTGTAAGGTGATGCTCTACTCCACCAAGCAAAACGTGGCCAGCCGCATCTGCTACACCTACACTGAAGACGGCCGTAAGGTGCGGATGCTTAAGAAAACTGGCGAAATCATTGATTAGGTTTAACTTGACTTCCTCTCTGACCCAGCCCAGAGAATGCCCCTAGGAGAAGCCCCATGTCCCAACGCCTCAAAGATCACTACAACAAAACCGTTGTGCCGCAGCTCATGCAGCAATTCCAATACAAAAACATTCACCAAGTGCCCAAGATCGTCAAAATAACTGTCAACCGAGGGCTTGGTGAAGCAGCACAAAATGCCAAAGCTCTTGAAGCCACACTGGCAGAAATTGCCACGATTACAGGCCAAAAGCCCGTCGTTACCCGCGCCAAGAAGGCGATCGCTGGCTTCAAGATTCGCAAAGGCATGCCCGTCGGGGTGGCGGTGACGCTGCGTTCTGATCGCATGTATGCCTTTTTGGATCGCTTGATTAATCTAGCACTGCCACGCATCCGCGACTTTCGCGGTGTCAACCCCAAAAGCTTTGATGGCCGGGGCAACTACACCCTAGGTTTGCGCGAGCAACTGATTTTTCCCGAAGTCAACTACGACGACATTGATCAAATTCGCGGCATGGATGTCTCAATCATCACCACTGCCAATACTGATGAAGAAGGACGTGCCCTGCTCAAAGCAATGGGCATGCCGTTCCGTGAGAACTAACGCCGCAGGCAGATTTTTAAGGAGCAACTATGGCAGTAAATGACACGATTGGCGATATGCTAACTCGCATCCGCAACGCAAACCTTGCGCGTCATCAAACCACCATCATTCCGGCCACGCGCATGACCCGCAGTATTGCGCAGGTGCTGAAAGCGGAAGGGTTTATTCGCGATTTTGAAGAGCAAGGAGACGGCATCAAACGGCATCTTGTGGTTTCCCTCAAATATCGCGGCAAGCAGCGCCAGCCGATTATTACTGCGCTCAAACGGGTGAGCAAACCCGGTCTGCGCGTCTATGCCAACTCCCGTGAGTTGCCCCGGGTGCTTGGTGGTATTGGTATTGCCATCATCTCCACCTCCAGCGGCATTATGACCGATCGCGAGGCACGGAAGCAGGGCATTGGCGGCGAAGTACTCTGTTACGTTTGGTAAGCTCGGAGGAAGTCCCACATGTCTCGTATTGGCAAGCGTCCCATCCCCCTGCCTAAAAATGTCACCCTCACCCTAGACGGGCAGCAAGTCACGGTCAAAGGCCCCAAGGGTCAACTCAGCCGCGTGTTTCCCCCCGAGGTAAATATTACCCAAGAGGGCGAAACAATCGTTGTTAAACGCCGCGATGACTCTCGACCCGCCAAAGAACGCCACGGCCTCTGCCGCACGCTACTGGCGAACATGGTGGAAGGCGTCTCCCAAGGGTTTACGAAAAAGCTGGAAATCCAAGGGGTTGGTTACCGTGCCCAACTCCAAGGCAAAACCCTTGTCCTCAGCATGGGCTACAGCCATCCCGTTGAGATTGTGCCGCCCGAGGGCATTACCCTAGAAATTGAGGACAACCAAGGCAAAAAAGTGCAGCAGGGTACGATCCTCCTTGTGAGTGGCATTGATAAAGAACTAGTCGGCAATACCGCTGCCCGTATTCGCGCCGTACGTCCCCCTGAACCCTATAAGGGCAAGGGCATTCGCTATATGGGTGAATTTGTGCGTCGTAAAGTTGGTAAGACAGGGAAGAAATAGATGAAGCAAACTCGTACTGCAGCTCGCCAGAGTCGGCATCGGCGCATTCGCCGCAAAGTCAAAGGTACCAGCGATCGCCCCCGCCTCGCTGTCTTTCGTTCCCACCAGCACATCTATGCCCAAGTGATTGATGATACTCGCCACCATACCCTCGCAGCTGCTTCCAGTCTTGAGCCAGAACTGCGGCAAAAACTGGGGGATGGCAGCACCTGTGCCGCCTCCATTGAAGTGGGGCGACTGATTGCAGAGCGTGCCAAAGCCGCTGGTATTGAGCGCGTTGTCTTTGACCGCGGTGGTTATCTCTACCATGGTCGTGTCAAGGCCTTGGCAGAGGCTGCCCGTGAAGCTGGACTAGACTTTTAGAGGATGACCTGATGGCAAATCGTCGTAAAAACCCCCGCAAAGTTGAAAAAGAGACCGACTGGCAAGAGCGGGTCGTCCAGATCCGCCGTGTCTCCAAAGTCGTCAAGGGCGGTAAAAAGCTCAGCTTTCGCGCCATTGTTGTCGTTGGTAACGAGCGTGGCCAAGTGGGCGTGGGTGTTGGCAAAGCCGCCGATGTCATCGGTGCCGTGCGCAAAGGCGTAGCCGATGGCAAAAAGCATCTCATTGATGTGCCGATCACCAAATCCAACTCGATTCCCCACCCCACCTTTGGTGAAGGCGGCGCTGCCCGCGTTATGATCCGTCCTGCTGCACCCGGAACCGGCGTAATTGCGGGTGGCTCTGTGCGCACCGTTCTAGAACTAGCAGGGGTTCGCAACGTGCTGGCCAAACAACTGGGATCCAGCAACCCCCTCAACAATGCCCGCGCCGCCCTCGAAGCCCTTGCGGCCTTGCGTACCTTCCAAGAAGTTGCCGAGGAGCGGGAAATCCCCATTGAAAACCTCTACAGCAAATAGTTAGGAGTTGGCCATGCGGTTTCAGGATCTGCACCCCCAAGTGGGATCAAAGCGCAAAAAGCGGCGGGTGGGTCGCGGCATTGCCGCCGGTCAAGGGGCAAGCTGTGGCTTTGGCATGCGGGGACAAAAATCCCGTTCTGGTCGCTCCACTCGTCCTGGTTTTGAAGGCGGTCAGAACCCCCTCTACCGTCGTCTTCCCAAACTCAAGCACTTTCCCCTCGTTAACCGCAAGGTTTACACTACGATCAATGTGGGTCGTCTCAATACCCTACCCGCCGATAGTGTCGTGACGGTTGCATCTCTCCTTGAGGCGGGCATTCTCACCACCGCTAAATACCCCCTCAAAGTGCTGGGAGATGGTGAGCTGAACGTGAAGCTAGAGGTTCATGCTGCTGCCTTTAGTGGCAGTGCCCGCCGCAAGATTGAGGCCGCTGGTGGGGTGTGTGTAGAGACCTCCGTTACTGCCGACAGTGAATAGAGGAACCCCAATATGATTGTGAATCGCGGCAAGGCACCCACTGCCCAAGAAACCTTTATACAGATGGCTCAAGCAGCTGGTCTGCGGCGGCGACTGCTGATCACCATTGGGCTACTGATCTTGGTACGGCTTGGTATCTATCTACCTATTCCGGGAATTGATCGCACTGTCTTTGCCCAAACCGTTCAAGATAATGCCGTGATTCGCTTCTTGGACATCTTTTCAGGCGGTGGCCTCTCTGCCCTTGGGATTTTTGCCCTCGGCATCTTACCCTATATTAACGCCTCCATCATCATGCAACTGCTGACTGCTGCTCTCCCTTCCTTGGAGCGTCTGCAAAAGGATGAAGGGGAGGCCGGCCGCCGCAAAATTTCCCAAATTACTCGCTATGTCGCTGTAGGCTGGGCAGTGCTGCAAAGTTTTGGCATTGCTATTTTTGTGAGTTCAATTCCCGGTGCGGCTTTGCATCCGGGGGGGTGGTTTGTAGCTGAAATTGTCCTTGGCCTCACCGCTGGCTCCATGGTGGTGATGTGGATTTCGGAATTGATTACTGAGCGGGGCGTAGGGAATGGTGCCTCCCTTTTGATCTTTTTGAGCATTGTTGCCTACTTGCCTGCCTCGGTGGGTCAGACGATCGCCCTTGCGGAAAGCGGTGGCAATATTGGCGGCATCGTTATTCTGGTGGCTGTCTTCTTGGCCATGATTGTCGGCATTGTCTTTGTCCAAGAGGGTACCCGCCGCATCCCCATTGTGTCGGCACGTCGCCAAGTGGGACGCAAACTCTATCGTGAGCAAACCAGTTACCTGCCCCTGCGCTTAAACCAAGGGGGGGTGATGCCGATCATTTTTGCCTCAGCGGTACTGATTCTGCCTTCCACCTTGGCACAGTTTACCCGCAATGAACTGGTGGCACGACTGGCTAGCTATGTTTCCCCTGCAGGACCGACGCCGTGGCTATACGTGATTTTCTACTTGCTGTTGATTCTCTTCTTTAGCTACTTTTACTCCTCCTTGGTGGTCAACCCCGTGGATATGTCCCAAAACCTGAAGAAAATGGGCGCCAGTATTCCGGGAATCCGACCGGGGAAAGCCACCTCGGATTATCTAGAGCGGGTTCTCAACCGCTTGACGTTTCTAGGGGCGATCTTTTTAGGACTAGTGGCGATTATTCCCACAGCAGTGGAGAGTGCAACCAAAGTCACAACGTTTCAAGGCTTGGGGGCAACCTCCCTGTTAATCTTGGTGGGGGTGGCCATTGACACCTCAAAACAAATTCAAACCTATGTGATTTCACAACGTTATGAGGGGATGGTGAAGCAGTAATGCGCTTAATCTTGTTTGGCGGCCCCGGTTCGGGTAAAGGGACACAGGCAGCAATTCTAACCACGCTTTTGGGAATTCCCCACATTTCCACAGGGGATATTCTGCGGGCAGAGCGAGCTGCCGGCACTCCCCTCGGTCAACAGGCTCAAAGCTACATGGATCGCGGTGAACTGGTTCCCGATGAGGTGATTGTGGAGATGGTGGCCAATCGCTTGCAACAGCCAGATACCGCTTCAGGGTGGCTGTTGGATGGCTTTCCCCGCAACGGGTCACAGGCGGCGGTCTTTGAGGAGATGCTGCAGAGTATTCACCAAGACTATGATTACTTGCTCTTTTTGGATGTGCCGGCTGCAATTCTCCAAGAACGTGCCCTTAATCGCGCTAAACAAGCTGCCAATGGTCAGCAGCGCTCTGATGATACGCCGGAAACCATCCTCAAGCGGGTACAGGTCTATGAGCGGGAAACGCTACCAATGATTCAGCAGTACATGAGTCATCCCAAGTTTGTGCAAATTGATGGAACACGTACGATCGAAGAGGTAACTGCTGCCATTCAAGCGCGTATTGGGGAGGTGAACCGTGTCTAAACAGGATGCCATCGAAATTGAAGGGACCGTGACGGAGTCATTGCCCAATGCCATGTTTCGGGTGGATCTGGACAATGGCTTTAATGTCCTTGCCCACATCTCCGGTAAGATTCGCCGCAACTACATCAAAATTTTGCCGGGCGATCGCGTGAAGGTGGAATTGACCCCCTATGACCTAACTAAGGGGCGCATTACCTATCGCCTGCGCAAAAAGTAATTTGATCTTTGCTAGCTACTCTGGTAAGATATAAAATTTGCGACTACATGAGCAACTGATATGAAAGTAAGAGCATCGGTACGGCGTATTTGTGAAAAATGCCGCGTCATTCGGCGACGTGGTCGGGTCATGGTGATCTGCACCAATCCGAAGCACAAGCAGCGCCAAGGGTAACCCACTGTTGTTGCATACATAGGAACTAGATTCATGGCTCGTATTGCTGGTGTTGATTTACCCCGCGACAAACGCATTGAAATTGCCCTCACCTACATCTATGGCATTGGCTTGACCCGCTCCAAAGAAATTTTGGCAAAAACGGGTGTGAATCCAGATACCCGTACCCGCGATTTGACGGATGCCGATATTGCGGCACTACGGTTGGCCATTGACGAGTACCAAGTGGAAGGGGATCTGCGCCGCTTAGAAGCCATGAATATCAAGCGGCTCATGGACATTGGCTGCTACCGCGGGCGTCGGCATCGCCTTGGATTGCCGGTTCGGGGTCAGCGCACCCGTACCAATGCTCGCACCCGTCGCGGTAGTCGCCGCACTGTGGCTGGCAAGAAAAAACCTGCTGCTAAAAAATAAGCTTTTCCGCTCCTGCTACCTGATTTACGGTTTGGATAGATTATGGCACCCTCTGCAAAACGCTCTGGCTCCCGTAAGCAAAAGCGCAATGTCCCCAGTGGCGTTGCCCACATTCAGTCCACATTTAATAATACGATTGTCTCAATTACCGACCCCAATGGTGAGGTGATTGCTTGGGCCTCCGCTGGCTCCAGTGGTTTCAAAGGTGCCAAAAAAGGCACCCCCTTTGCAGCTCAAACTGCTGCGGATAATGCGGCTCGCCGTGCCATTGATCAGGGGATGCGGCAAATTGAGGTCATGGTGAGTGGTCCTGGCGCCGGTCGTGAGACAGCAATTCGCGCCCTGCAGGCAGCCGGGCTAGAAATTACCCTTATTCGGGATGTGACCCCCATTCCCCACAATGGTTGCCGCCCCCCGAAACGGCGACGGGTTTAGGTTGGTTTGGGTCCCTTGGGAGCACAGCTATGGCATATCAAATTGAATGTTTAGAAACACGGGTTGAGGAGGATCAGGGGCAGTACGGCCAATTTGCGTTACACCCCCTCGCCCCTGGTCAAGGGATTACGGTGGGCAATGCCCTGCGGCGGGTTCTCCTTGCTAACTTACCCGGTAGTGCCGTGACAGCGGTGCGGATTGCGGGGGTAAATCATGAATTTTCGACGATTCCCGGTGTGCGCGAAGATGTCATGGATATTCTGCTGCAAATGAAGCAGTTGGTGATTCGTAGCCACACCGCAGAACCCCAAATGGGGCGTCTTTTTGCCCAAGCCCCTGACAATGAGCCATTGACGGTCACTGCTGGTATGGTGCAACTTGGCTCTGAGGTGGAGGTGGTCAACCCCAACCACTATATTGCCACCTTAATGCCGGGCGCAACCCTAGAGATGGAATTCAAGATTGAGCGAGATCGCGGCTATCGCTCAGTGGAGCGGGTACGGGACGATCGCCTTGCTTTGGACTATCTCCAGTTGGATGCGGTTTTTATGCCCGTGCGACGGGTAAACTACACCGTTGATTCGATACGCAGTAGCGGTGCAGAGGGCGATCGCCAGCTCCAAGACTACCTAAAGCTGGAAATCTGGACGAATGGCAGCTTGACCCCCCAAGATGCCCTCAATCAGGCGGCAACGATTCTCGTCGATCTCTTTAGCCCCTTGAAGGAGGTACCCCTGCAGACCTCCGAGACCACCACCACCGACGAGGATGATGAAATGGGACAAATCCCCATTGAACAGCTCAATTTGTCGGTGCGCGCCTACAACTGTCTCAAGCGTGCCCAAGTGAATACGGTGGCCGACCTCCTTGAATATTCCCAAGAAGAACTACTGGAGATCAAAAACTTCGGTCAAAAGTCTGCTGAGGAAGTGATCGAGGCACTGCAAAAACACTTGGGAATCACACTCCCTCCCCAAAAAGCTGCCCGTAACTAGAGAGATTGAATGAGGTTTGTCTATGCGTCACCAACGTCGGGTTCCCCAGCTAGGACTGCCAGCCGATCAACGCAAAGCACTGCTGCGGGCATTGACCACTGAATTGATTCGCCACGGCCGCATTACCACCACCAAGGCGCGGGCAAAGGCTGTACGCGCAGAGGCGGAGCGGATGATCACCTTAGCCAAGGATGGCTCCTTGGCGGCACGGCGCCGTGCCCTTGGCTATCTCTACGATAAGCAACTGGTGCATGCTCTATTTGCCCAAGCCCCAGAGCGCTATGGCGATCGCAACGGTGGCTATACGCGCATTATCCGCAGTGTGCGGCGGCGGGGTGACAATGCCGAATTAGCGGTCATTGAACTGGTGTAGCAGGCAATGATGACGGCGATCGCACCTCCCCAAAGCGGCCAACGCTTGGCACTACTCATTCAGTACCAAGGTACTCACTTCCACGGCTGGCAGCGACAGGTGGGACAACGCACCGTACAGGAGGTGATTGAGCAGGCGATCGCCAGCGTGGTCAATCATCCTGTCTCTGTTGTCGCAGCAGGTCGCACTGATACAGGGGTTCATGCCGCTGGTCAAGTGGCTCATGTCACGGTCAACTCGCCCATTCCCGCTCATCGTTGGCCGGGGATTCTCAATGCTCGCTTACCCGCCGATGTAGTGATTCGGGCAGCAGCTGTCGTTCCCAATCACTGGCATGCCCGCTTCTCAGCCCTGTGGCGTCGCTATCGCTACACCCTCTATACCGATCCCTGCCCCAATATCTTTCTGCGGCCTTGGACATGGCACTATTACTATGCCCCCTTGGACGTGGAAAAGATGGCCGCAGTGCTTCAGCCGTTGTTAGGGCGGCATCACCTCAGTGCCTTTCACCGCTCTGGCTCGAATCGTGCCCACTCTTGGGTAGAGGTGCAGGCAGTGAGTTGCCAGCGGCGCGGTGCTCTCGTGGAGATTGAAGTGCAAGCTTCGGGATTTCTCTACGGCATGATGCGCCTATTGGTGGGACTCTTGGTGCAGGTGGGGCAAGGCCAGCGATCGCCCGCCAGTTTTACGGAAATTTGGCAGCAGGAGCAACGCCACCTTGTCAAGTATGCTGCTCCCCCTACGGGTCTTTGTCTATTGGGGGTAGGTTATCCTGAATCGCCCTTCCCCCTTGCCCTGTGCACTGAGGCGATGCCCCAGTTTGTTACCCCTGAATTGTCCATTGCATAGAACCATGGAGTTTGTGATGACCAGTACCGTAAAGACACCACTGCCCGCCGTGGATGACCTTGCTCCCCAGTGGTATGTCATTGATGCCGCTGATCAACGGTTGGGTCGGCTAGCCGCAGAAATTGCCCGCATTCTTAGGGGCAAAAACAAAGCCATTTACACCCCCCACATGGACACAGGCGACTTTGTGATTGTCATCAATGCCGAGAAAGTCACCGTTACCGGTAAAAAGCGCTCCCAAAAACTCTACCGTCGTCACTCGGGACGCCCTGGTGGCATGAAAATTGAAACCTTTGATCAACTGCAAGCCCGCATTCCCGAGCGGATTATTGAGCACGCCGTCAAAGGAATGCTGCCGAAAAATTCCCTTGGCCGTAAACTCTTTACCAAGCTGAAAGTTTATGCTGGGCCTGAGCATCCCCACCAAGCACAAAAACCCCAGCCTTTGACCATTAACACGATTCCGGGAGCCTAACATGCAGATTGCCGATCAGTCCAAACGAGTCGTTTACTTGGGAACCGGTCGCCGTAAGTCGGCGGTGGCACGGGTACGCCTCATCCCTGGTAGTGGTCAATTGTTGATCAATGGCCGCAATGGGGCGGACTACCTGCAAAACAATCCCGCCTATCTCAACTTGGTGAAAGCCCCCCTAGAAACCCTTGGCCTTGAAAGTAGCTACGATATCTATGTCAATGCTAGGGGAGGTGGTCTGACGGGGCAAGCAGATGCCATTCGTTTGGGGATTGCCCGTGCCCTGTGTCAACTGGACATTGAAAACCGTAAGCCTTTGAAAACGGAAGGCTATCTCACCCGTGATCCCCGTGCCAAGGAGCGGCGTAAATACGGTCTGCGCAAAGCCCGCAAAGCCCCCCAATACTCAAAACGCTAAGATTTTTGTTGTTTACTTCTCGTTTGTGGTGAGACTCCTATGCCAAAACCGAATATTCATCCCCAGTGGTATCCCGAAGCTAAAGTCTATTGCGATGGGGAAGTGGTCATGACCGTCGGTTCCACAAAACCAGAACTGCACGTGGACATCTGGTCAGGTAACCATCCCTTCTTCACGGGTACTCAGAAAATTGTTGATGCCGAAGGGCGGGTGGAACGCTTCCGCCGTAAATACAGCGGTGCCAAACCCCAGCAAACTGCTAAAGGGAAAAAAGCTGCCGCCAAACCTGCACCCAAAACGAACAAAAAGGGCTAAGCGCTCTTCATGTCCGGCTTTTTTCAGCCCGCCGAGTGGCTGCCCCACCGTGCCTGTTGGTTAGCTTTCCCCAGTCATGAGGATTTGTGGCGAGAACTTCTGCCACAGGTGCGTTTAGAATTTGCTGCCCTGTGTCGAGCGATCGCTGATCCCGATCCAATCACTGGACAGTGTCGGGGGGAGCAACTGAAAATTCTGGTGCTGGATGAGGCAGGAGAAGCCACTGCTCGTTCTTACCTAGGGGACCTGAATCCTCAGTTTTATCAACTCTCCTTTGGTGACATTTGGCTGCGGGATACGGCGCCTGTGGGCTTAATCAATGCGGAGGGGGAGCGCCGCCTTCTCTGTTTGCCCTTCAATGGTTGGGGCAAGAAGTATCAACTCCCCGGCGACAGTGACTTGGCTGTGCGCTTAGCGATGGTCATGGGAGTACCCCATGGGGCGGTGCCGTTATTCTTGGAGGGGGGGGCGATCGAAGTGGATGGCGAAGGAACTTGCCTCACCACCCGCCAGTGCCTGTTGAACCCCAATCGCAATCCCTATTTAGACATTGAGGAGGTGGAAGCTCGCCTCAAGCCTGCCCTTGGCGTGAGCAAAATCCTCTGGATTGACTCCTCTGGCCTTGTGAATGACCACACGGATGGTCACATTGATACGCTCGTGCGTTTTGTAGCCCCCGCAACGGTGGTTTGTATGTTGCCCGAAGGTCCTGAGGATCCCAACCATGCGACCTTGGTGACCATTTACGAACAGTTGCAAACCCTGACGGATGCGAGAGGCCGCTCCCTAAGGGTGATCCCAGTGCCCTCACCGGGGCGAATCCCTAGCCGAGGCGGGGAGATTTTGCCGGCGAGCTATCTAAACTTTTACATTGCCAATACCACGGTGGTTGTTCCCACCTATGGTGTCGAAGCTGATGCCAAAGCCGTTGAAGCGATCGCCAAGCTCTTTCCCAGTCGCAGAACCGTTGGCCTTCCGGCACGGACGATTTTAGAAGGGGGAGGCGCTTTTCATTGCATTACCCAGCAGGAAGTATGAAAACCCTAACTGTCGCTGCCATTCAAGCTCAACTGACCGACGATGTAGAGACCAATATCCTGCACCTCAGTGATTTGGTGCGGCAGGCGCATCAGCAGGGGGCACAGGTCATTGTCCTGCCAGAGCTATTTGAGGGGCACTATTTTTGCAAGGAAGAGCGGGAGATTCACTTTCGGCGGGCACACCCTCTGAAAAATCACCCAACGATCGCCCACTTTGAAGCCTTGGCGCGGGAACTGGAGGTGGTGATTCCTGTCTCCTTTTTTGAAAAGGCGGGCACCGTCTATTACAACAGTGTGGCGATGATTGATGCGGGGGGTGTCAATTTGGGCGTGTATCGCAAAAGTCATATTCCCGATGGCCCTGGCTATGAGGAAAAGTTTTACTTCCGCCCCGGCAATACCGGCTTTCGGGTCTGGCGTACCCGCTATGGCAAAATCGGTGTCGGCATCTGTTGGGATCAGTGGTTTCCAGAGGCTGCACGGGTGATGACCCTGATGGGAGCAGAGGTGCTAGTGTATCCCACTGCCATTGGCAGTGAACCCCACGATCCCACATTGGACACCAAAGACCCTTGGCAGCGGGTGATGGTTGGCCATGCAGTGGCAAATGTCATTCCAGTGGTGGCCGCAAACCGTGTGGGTGATGAGGGGGGGCAGGTATTTTATGGCAGTTCATTTATTGCTAATCCGAGGGGAGATCTGGTGGCCGAGGCCGATCGCACCCAAGAGGCAGTGCTTGTCCATAAATTTGACCTAGAGGAAATTGAGCGCCTACGGGCGGCCTATGGTTTCTTTCGCGATCGCCGCCCCGGACTGTACAAAGCCCTGTTGACTGCCGATGGGGTTAGCTAAGAAACTGTAAAGCGATTGGTTTCCTCGCGAATTTGCTTAAAGGAAATTTCTTGAGCTGTACCTGCAAAGGGATGATCCGGCGTTAAAAAGAGCAGGCAGTGACACTCCCGCCGTTCGCGCATGGGCACACAGGGACAGTTCCAGTAGGCGGCTGCCACCTCTGCTTCTTTATCTTCATAGTGGCGGCAGGGACACAGGGGGGAACCATAGTCGTCCTTATGTTTAGCTAATCCTTCAAGAACTACCGCCGTTGTTCCCAAGTCTGAGCAAAAGTAAGTTCCTGTGCGCTTCGCATAGGTTTCCGCAAACTTGCGCATGGCTTCAAGGTTTTTGTCGGAGGCCTGTTGCGGTTTATAGGTACTACTCATGGCAAAATTTGCGACACGAAACTTCTTTCAGTTTAACGGAAGGCGATCGCCAGATTTGCAGTGACGGCATTAAAAAAATCCAGGGTGCTGGAGTCGAACCAGCCTATGGCGAATTATGAGTTCGCTGCCTCATCCGCTCGGCCAACCCTGGGCTGAGAGGTAACGTGTTGTTCTATTTTCACTATAGTGTCGCTGGCAACTAGACTTTCCCCTGAGTTGAGCTTGCTAGGCTGAAATATAGAATACTCTATCGCCAGCTCGGATGAAACCAATCTATTTGGACGGGATGACCACCACGCCTGTTGATCCGCAAGTGCTGGCAGCCATGCTGCCCTATTTTAGCGATCGCCCCGGCAATGCTAGTAATCGCGCCCATGCCTATGGTTGGGAGGCCGCCGCCGCCATTGAGCATGCGCGGGAAACCATTGCCACAGCCATTCATGCCCATCCCGCAGAAATCATTTTTACCAGCAGTGCCACGGAAGCAGACAACTTAGCGATCAAGGGGGTGGCTGAAGCCTACTACAGTCGCGGTCGCCATATCATTACGGTGCAGACGGAGCACAATGCAGTGTTAGCCCCCTGTCGCTATTTGGAGTCCCTTGGCTTTCGGGTGACCTATCTGGGGGTCAATGAGAAAGGGTTCATTGATCTTGCTGAGTTAGAGCAAGCCTTTACCAACGAGACCATCTTGGTGTCGGTGATGGCGGCAAATAATGAAATTGGGGTGCTCCAGCCTTTGGCCGAGATTGGGCGCCGCTGTCGCGAGCGCGGGGTGCTCTTCCATACCGATGCTGCTCAGGCTTTGGGGAAAATTCCCTTGGATGTGCAAGCAATGCAAGTGGATCTCATGTCCCTCACTGCCCACAAACTCTATGGTCCTAAGGGGATTGGTGCCCTCTATGTGCGGCGCGATCGCCCCCGCGTCCAATTAGCGCCTCAGCTCCACGGTGGTGGCCAAGAACAGGGCTGGCGATCGGGCACCTTGGCCACTCCCCTAATTGTCGGCTTTGGCACGGCGGTACAGCTGGCTCAGGAACGTCAAGGCAGCGATATTCCCCATCTATGGCGTCTTAAGGAACGGCTGTGGCAGGGGCTGGCCGCCCTTGGGGAGATTTATCTCAATGGCGATTGGCAGCAGAGTTTGCCCAACTGTCTCAATGTCAGTATTGGTGGGGTTGAGGGTAATGCCCTGCTGCGCTCTATCTATCCCCATGTCGCTCTCTCGACGGGGGCAGCCTGTAGTAGCGAAAAACCAACTCCTTCCCATGTCCTCCTCGCCCTAGGGCGATCGCCCGCCCTTGCCCGTGCCTCCCTGCGTTTTGGTCTGTTGCGTACCACGACAGAGACAGAGGTTGATTTTGCCCTGCAGCAGATTCGCCATAGTATTCAGGAACTCCGCCAGCGGCGATAAATCCCCTTGTTACATGTTGTTAACAGTTATAGTTTCTTGACATAAATTTACAATGTCCTCAAATGTCCATAATGTCGTGACTTTCGTGATCTAAATCACCTCTAAAAGTGCTTCTCCGTAGAATTACGCATGATCCCCAAGTTGCAGAGCGCATAGAATAATAACGTACGGTAAACTAACTGTTCATGAATCGTTATTTATGAATCGTTATTTCCCCTGTTGATCCCCCACAAAATTTGCTCGCGGGTGGAAGTGGACAGAGGAAAGCGTAGCTGTGAAAAGTTCTGATAAAAACCGGGGGAGCGCAGCATGAGAAAGTTATTACCTGTTACTGCCTACACCATTCGCCGTCTGCTGCGGCAATACCAGGGGCAGCTCAAATCTGTGGCGGTGGAGGGGGCTTGTTTAGTGGCTGATCCCGAGGCAGACTTGAACGCCGTTCTTGAAAGTCTCTATCTAGATGAAGAGGAAGTCCGTACCCAAGTGGCTGAAATTGAGAAGCTGATGATGACCTATCAACTGCTGTTGAAAGCAGGGGCAAAAGAGCAGGCGACAGCCATTGAGGATCAAATTCTCTGGATTTTTGGCCTGAAGCGAATCAAGGGTCAAACCGGCCAAGAAACTCCAGCAATGCCCGTCATGATGGCGGTTTAAGGGCCTGCAAAAATCGCTTCCTCTACAGCAGCGCGGGGACAGGAGTACTTGAAAGATCGTTGCACAACAGTGCCGGCAAGGCGATCGCGATAGACCACTTGGAGTTCTTCAATATCTAAGCAAATCCGCGCTGACCACTGCGGGTGCTCTAACTCCCAGCAGTGGATATCCGTTTCGTCGCGCACACAGCCCTTTTGCTGTAGCCATGCTTCAATTTGCGGCAGGGCATGGTTGTAGAGGGGAGTTTGGGGATTAGGCAGGGTATTCATCCCAGTTCTGAAATGTAGCTGACAATTTGCAAGATCCATTCTTGCCCCTGTTGGGACAAACCGACAATTACCGCTAGAACCAAGCACCCTATAAACGTAACCCCCAAGATAAACAGGGCAAATAGCTCCCCCGGCGAGAGGGGGCGATCGTCAGGTGGAATGGGGGTAGAACGCCCAGACCCCTGAGAACGAGAAGCTAGACCTATCCCCATTGCTGATTTTGACTGTGCTCGCAGGCGCAATTGTAAGTCATACCACTGTCGCTGCTCCGGATTGGTCAGCACGGCGTAGGCCTCATTGAGGCGATGGAACTCCTCACGGGCGATCGCCAGCGGCAACGTCGTCGTATCCGGATGGTAAAGCTTACTTTTTTCGCGATAGGCGCGGCGAATCTCCGCTAGCGAGGCAGTAGGTGCCACCTCAAGAACATCGTAATGGGTGCGCGACGGAGACCGAGGGGCCATAACCAGGGTTATTTGACCAGATCGAAGATCTTGAACATGGGCAGGTACATCGCCACCAGAATTGACCCTACCATACCCCCTAGCACCGCAATCATCAGGGGTTCCATCACACTCGTGAGGGCTTTAACCGCTTGCTCCACCTCGTCTTCGTAGAAGTCTGCCACCTTCATCAGCATCTTATCCAGTTCCCCCGTCTCTTCCCCCACGTTAATCATCTGGGTCGCCAGAACTGGAAAGACACGCTCCTGCTGTAATGCCAGACTGAGCATCCCCCCCTGTTGCACTTCCTTTGCCGCACGGTCAATGGCATTGGAGATCACTTGGTTACCGGCTGTGGCACTGACAATCTCAAGGGAGCGCAAAATCGGCACCCCTGAACGCGACAGCGAGCCAAACGTGCGGCAGAATCGCGCCACCGCTGTTTTTTGTACCAAATCACCAAAGAGAGGCAACTTCAACAGCAGACCATCAATTGTCAATCGGCCATTGGGGGTTTTGTAATAGAAGCGGATCCCCACCACCAAGGCGACCACACAGAGAATCAACAATGCCATATACTGAGGCGTGCGCAGGAATTGACTGAGGGCCACCATCATGGCCGTAAAGGGGGGCAACTCGCCGCCCAACTGCTTAAAAATTCCCTCAAAGACAGGGATGAGGAAAATCACCATCCCTAAGAAGATTCCCACTGCCAATAAACCAACCACCACAGGATAGGTCAGGGCGGACTTAATCTGGTTATTGAGGCGGGCTTGATCCTCCAGCAATTTCGACAGACGGTTGAGCACCTCGTCGAGCACCCCCCCTGTTTCCCCCGCTTGGATCATGGCGATAAAGAGATTATCAAAAGCCTGTGGGTGGGGGCGCATGGCATCTGCAAGAGTACTCCCCTGCTGAATATCGTTGTTGACCGCCATGAGGATTTTTTTCAGCTTTGGGTTGGTACACTGATCTGCCAACACACCGATCCCGCGTACCAAAGCCACCCCCGCATTCACCAGCGCCGCAAACTGCCGAGCAAAGATGGCTTTGTCCTTCACTGTAATCTTTGCTAAAAAACTGAGGTCAATATCAGACTTTAGGGTAAGGGTTTTTGCCTCCTTGACCTCTAGAACCTGTACCCCTTGCAGTTGCAAGGCCATGCGTGCTTCCCGTGGTGTCGCAGCTTCCTCGCGGACGGTTTTGTACTTGCCTTGGGCATCCCGTATCCGCACTTCGTAGGTTGCCATGACTCAATACCCCTTCTCTTCTCAATGAGTTCTAACTAGCGCGCCGCCGCAGTTGTACCGGCACCAATGAGACGTTGCAACTCATCCTGACGCGAGGATTTAGACATTGCTGCTTCATAGGTAATGATGCCAGCACGATAATAATCGGCCAAGACTTTTTCCAAAGTCTGCATCCCCAGCTTGCCCCCCGTTTGAATGGCTGAATAGATCTGCGAGGTCTTGCCTTCGCGAATCAGGTTGGAAATAGCAGGGGTCACCACCATAATCTCTTGGGCCATAATTCGCCCAAATTCACCAGGCTTGGGATTTTTCTTGGGCACCAGTGTTTGGCTAAAGACCGCCACTAGAGAGTTGGATAACTGGACGCGAATTTGCTGCTGCTGCTCTGGCGGGAACACATCCACCATGCGGTCAACGGTTTGGGCGGCTGAACTCGTGTGGAGGGTTCCCATCACCAAGTGACCCGTTTCCGCTGCCGAAATGGCTAATTGAATGGTTTCCAAGTCACGCATCTCACCCACTAGGATAATGTCCGGGTCTTCCCGCAGTGCTGCCCGCAGGGCATTGGCAAAACTCTTGGTGTCTTCCCCCACCTGCCGTTGGTGGATCAGGCTCTTGATTGGTTCGTAAACAAATTCAATCGGGTCCTCAATCGTCAAAATATGCTCGGCACGGGTTTTGTTGATTAGGTCAATCATCGCCGCCAAGGTGGTGGTTTTCCCTGATCCCGTCGGCCCAGTGACCAGAATCAAGCCCCGTGGCCGCTCACACATCTCACGCACAACATTGGGCAATCCCAACTGCTCAAACGTGGGAATTTTGGAACTCAAAGCGCGCAAGCAGGCGGCATAGGTACCCCGGTCTTTATAGACATTGACCCGGAAGCGGGCTAGACCCCGTACACCATAGGAGCAGTCCAACTCCCAGTTCTGCTCTAACTGCTTGCGCTGGGTATTGTTGAGCATACTGAAGATCAGGCGCTGGCATTGCTCTGGGGTGAGTGGCTCGTAGTCCGTTGGTGTTAATTTGCCGCTAATGCGAATGTAGGGCGGTAAGCCAGCGGAGATGTGCAAATCGGAGCCACCATTGGCCACCACTTGCTCCATTAGGTCTTCAATCATTAATTCCATAGGGTGTTCCTCGTTTAGGCAGTTTGGTCAACAACACGCCAGTTCATCACTGACATCAATAATCTTGTTAATCCACAAAGCGGGGTGTCATGCAATAGGGGCATTCTAACCATTCGGGTTGCGCCTCAGCACCACAGGTACGGCAAGTTAAAGAACTCTTACGTTTGGCCTTGAGTTCTGATTCGAGACCCGTGTCCGTAAAGGTGACGCGCTCGACTTCTTCGAGGGTGGTGATGCCTTCTTTAACCAAGTTCAGGCTATAGGCCAAGAGGGTTTTCATCCCCTCTTCCACCGCCGCTTCCTTGATCCGCTCGGTGGGGGCACCTTCAGTAATTAGGCTTTGCAGGCGCTCCGTCACTCGCATAATTTCATAGACCCCACAGCGACCCTTGTAGCCCAATCCTCCGCATTTACTACAAATGGGTTGACCACTGGCCTTAGCCGCCTGAATTTGTTCGGGGGTTAATGTATTGGCTTTGTAAAAGGTAATATTGCTCGTTTCCGAAGCAGATAGACCAAAACGAGCTAACTCTTCACGGGTCGGTTGATAAGGAATACGGCATTCTGTGCAAACTCGCCGCATGAGTCGCTGGGCAACGACGCCAATTAAGGAGGCGGAAACCATAAAAGGTTCGATCCCCATTTCCGAGAGACGGGCAACGGCACTGGCCGCATCGTTGGTGTGTAGGGTGGTTAACACCAAGTGACCTGTTAACGCCGCTTCAATGGCGGTTTTGGCGGTTTCCTTGTCGCGAGTTTCTCCGACGAGAATCACATCGGGGTCTTGGCGCAGAAAGGCACGCAGAATGGAGGCAAAGTCCATGCCCTTTTCGCGAATGACCTGCACCTGTGTTAGGCCGGGGAGCGTGTATTCGATGGGGTCTTCCGCTGTACTGATGTTGACACCGGGGCTATTACATTCGGCAAGCGCCGAGTACAGTGTGGTGGTTTTCCCTGAACCCGTCGGTCCTGTAACGAGGATCAAGCCAAAGGGACGCTTGATCATCTCACGGACAATGGCAAGACTCTCTGGGTCGGTAATGAGTTTGTCGAGACCCAGTTGGGTAGCGGAGTTATCGAGAATCCGCAGTACGACTTTTTCGCCCCAGCGGCTGGGCAGGGTATTCACCCGAAAGTCCACCCGTCGCCCTTGGAACATTTTGCGGATACGACCATCTTGAGGGGCACGCCGCTCGGCAATATCGAGGTCAGCCAAGATTTTGAAGCGCGAAACCACGGCGGGCACGATCTTCTTCGGCAGGGGATCAAAGGCTTGGTGGAGCACCCCATCTTTGCGGAAACGAATCCGTAGGTATTCCTCTTGGGGTTCAATGTGAATGTCGGAAACCCCCTCAGTGAGGGCTTTGGCTAAAATTTTGTTGACAAGGGCAATAATCGGTGCGTCTTCTGCCCCTCGCAGCGCTTCAGCAAGGTCAACCTCTTGCTCCCCTTCCAGTTCTTCTAGACCACCAATGGCTTCGATGTCTTCTGCGATGTCGATTTCACCAATTGCAGCGGGGGCATTTTTACTGGCGGCAGCTTCCGCCACCTGCTTGTTGAGAATCGGGTCAATGAGGCGTTGGTAGTCCTCTAGGGTGATCACCATCCGCTTGAGGGTCAGGTTGTGGGCGCGCAGGAGGCGGTTGAGATTGTCAATGGCTTGCAGGTTATCGGGATCCACCATTGCCACCAGCAGATAAGGGGGGTCAGCATCGAGGTACTTGGCAACAGGGATCACTTGGTAGGTGCGGCAGGTATCAATCGGGACAATTGTGTTGATCAGTTCCTCGATTTGCTCGGTGGGGAAGCGATTGAGTTCGGGGTCGAGGCAATCGACACCGTAGATGACTTTGAGTTCAAAAAGCTGTTGCTTGTGGTACTGGCGCAACAAATCGGGGGGCATGGTGGTGCCCGTCATCTCCTGCAGCACGGTCACCAGAGATTTGCCTGTTTTGCGGGCGGTATTCATGGCCTCCCGCACCTGATCAATACTGGCATAGCCGGCGGCAACAATAGCTCGCTCTGTGGGGCTAGCGGCTCTGCCGCGCACGGTAAGTGCTTTGCGAGAAGAGGACGAGGATGTGTTGACCATAGGGCGCGTTGGGGTCTAGATAGCTTGCCTACTATAGTAGCAACAAGTTTCCCAAGGATTTCATCACTCTCTAGGAAAGAGAGGGCTAGGATGGAGGCGATGCGGCGGTAGCAAAAGGGCGATCGCTCAACTAGTTTTTGGGTTCCTCACTGTAAACTTTCCCCGTTGCATGAGGCACATTAATAACACTAGTAGCGTAGGTAATAACCTCAGGACAGCGCTTGGCTGAGGACTATTTCTTGCTATCAATCACTTGCAATTGTTCTGTTGTGGAGGGTTGTGGAATGCGTGTCAAGGTGGGTCTCAACATGCGCCTTAGGGATTTTATCCTGCCCCTATTAGTAGGAAGTTTGGTCTTTGTGGCTTTTGGCGATCGCTTTTTGCCGGCACCCTTGAGTACAGCCAGTGCCAGTACGCGCACACAGCTCAATGGTTTGCTCAAGGGCATGCTGGACGGCTTTTTGGTCTATAACCGCTACCATAAGACAGAGGAGATGATCCGCGAGGCAGAAAAGGCTGAAAGCAAGAAAAGATAGATGCGCCGCTTTTTACTCTTTCTTTTGTGGATGATCAGCAGTGGGGCGATCGCCCTTTTTTCGGTACAGAACGCCAAGGCGGTGTCTCTTAGATTTCTCCTCTGGGAGTCAATTCAAATGCCACTGGGTCTGCTACTGGTCTTTGTGGCAGCGATCGCCCTGTGGGTACCCTATCTAGCCCGTCCGCTGCGGCGATGAAGTGGCGATCTCTACTCCTTGCTGTATTGGCCATTGTCCTAATTGGCACATGGCAGCCCAAGATTATGGCAATTCCCACCTCGCCGTCAGTTTTAGAGGTGAACCCAGCCCATCCCCAAGCCAGTGATACGCCGCAGGACATCACACAACACCCCTTTCGCACGATTGGTGCTGCTTTGGCATGGGCGCAGAACAGCGATCGCCCCACGGACATTTACATCCACGGCGGCATTTATCGGGAGGCCTTGGGAACAATTCAGCAGCGGCAAACCCCCCTGCGGCTGATAGCTAAGGCCGGCGAGCGCGTGATTTTGCGCGGCAGTCAACAGTGGTCCGATTGGGAAGTAGTCTCCAGCTCCCCTGAGGTCACAATCTACCGTCACCCTTGGACACTGGGCTGGGGGGTTTCGGGCAACCCTTGGACGGATTACGGCGTTGATCTGCCCTTGCTAGCGCAGCGGGGCGAATTGGTCTGGGGACAGGATCATCCCCTGCGGCAGCGACTCCGCTTCGAGGAATTGCAGGGGAATGATTTCTATGTGGCCGATGCGGAGCAGCAACTGTATGTGGCCCTGCCTGCCGGAATTTCCCCTAATGAATTAGAAGTCGCCGTTCACCGTGAGGCCTTACGAATTTTAGACAGCGGCTTTATCAGTCTGGTGGGTCTGCGCTTTGAGCATTATGGGGGGACGTTTACCCAAGCGGTGCGCATTGAACGTAGCCATGAGATTGAGATCAAAGACTGTGTCTTTTGGGGAAATAATTGGGGCGGGCTGGAAAGTCACCAGAGCGATCGCCTGCGGGTGGAGCGAACGCAGTTTCTGCAAAATGGCTGGCGGGGCATGGCGGGGGTACATTTGCGGGACTTCACGGTACAGCAGGTGCTCGTGCAAGGGAATAATTGGCGAGGGGCATGGGCAGGCTTTTACACTTGGGATGCGGGGGATAAGTACTTTCACCTGCGCCGCGCTGTGTTTGATCGCTACCGCGCTATTGAGAACCAAGCGGCTGGTCTGTGGCTGGATACGGATAACCAAGAGGTGTACATCCGGCGATCGCAATTTGTCGGCAATGCCGTTGTCGGTCTTTTCCTCGAGGCGGGTACCGGTCCAGTCACCATTGAAGACTCCTTAATTGCCTATAACTACAGCATCGCCCCGAACTATTTGCAAACCCCCGGCATTTTTGGCTGGGCGGCTGCCCAGGTTACCCTGCGCCACAACTGGATTTGGGAAAACCAAGGGGCACAAATTGGGGTTCGCGATCCCTCCCCCCGCACCATCACCCTGCCGGAAAGCGGCAAGGAAATCACCGTCCGCTCTGAAAACTGGCACCTAGAGGGGAATTGGATTGGTAGCCGCCAAGAGCGACTGCTCACTACCCTCAAGGGGGAACCGTTTTTGCAAACGCTGGGATTGCAGAATAACCACTGGTGGAGTGAAGCGCCCTACCCCTTTCGCCTCGAGGGAGAAGATGTCCCTTGGTCGCAGTGGCAGGAACGATATGGTCATGCCAGCGATCGCTGGCTCACCCCCTAAAGGCGATCGCGCAACTGATTCACCATTGCTTGGGCAGAAGCCTCATCCAGAAACATCCCCAGTTGAATCTTGGTTTGGTTGCCCTCCTCAACCAAAAAGGCATCGGGCACAAGAGCTTGGACTTTTTCTAGATCAGCAGGTTCTTTGTAGGGAGCAAGCACATAGTAGTGACCATTGGGCGTTTTTTCCACAAAGAGCGGCGTCGTCTGTTCAGGTTCAGCCGCGGCTGGGCTAGGCGTAGGGGTGGGTGAGGCACTCGGAGCGGGACTGGCTGCAGGTTCCAATTGGGCAAGGGTGCTGCGATTGACCTCGGGAAATTCCCGCGCAGTCATATCGGGACCAACGGGGGGCGTGGGTGATGGAGATTCGGGAGCTGGACTGGAAGAGGGAGAAGATTCAGTGGCAACGGGGGCGGGTCGGCGGCTAAACCACCACAAGGCTGCGCCACTAAAGCCGGCCAAAATGCCTACCACAATCAACCAGCGTTGCACCAAATAATGTTGATTATTGCTCTCGCGCCGTTGGAACCAAGGACGCTGCTGATTTTGCCGTGCCTGTTTGAGGAGCTCACGGGTGGAGGCAAAGGGACGCTTTGTTGGGGTTGGTGTCTGGGGGGCAGGGGGATCGCTAGCGTAGGATTGGGGCAAGAGTTCGGCTAAATCTGTGGGGTCAAACTCGAAAAATGGATTGGGGGGGGCCTCATTTAGACGTTCATCAGTGGCTGCTGCTGTCTCTGAGGTTACAGCTAAAGACCCGACAACAGGAGGAACGACCTGTGAAACAGGTTCTGTGGTAGAGGCAGGGGGGACACTTGGTTCTGAGGGAGTTGCAGATTCAGGAACAGGCGGGGTATCAAAGGGAGAATGGGCTTGTACCATACGATGGCAGCGATACTGGGTGAGTTCTGCCTCTAAACTGAGGTTGAGGCAAGCCAAAGCTGCTTGCAAACGTTGGCGATCGACGGTGGCAGAAGTCATAGCAATTGCTCCCAAATCAGTGCCCTACAGTCCCTTCGATTAACGCACCGACCCAATGGATTATGCAGCAAACTGTGCAAGTTCGCCAAAATGGCACAGATTCCCACTCTTGAGTGTTTGCATTCCCGCCTATAACCGTCCCCAAGGACTGGTGGCAGCGGTGCGCTCAGTGGTGGCTGCCTTGCCGCCTGAGTACCACGATCAAGTGAACATCATTATTACGGATGATTCCACTACGCCAGCAGCTGTCGCAGATTTATTCGCTGCATGGTCAGGCCACTGGCACTACCAGCACAATACCCAGCGCCTAGGCATGGTGGCCAATTGGAACGCTAGCTTGGCCAAAGCTTCTGGGGAGTTTATCCTGCTGTTGCACGATGATGATTACCTCCTGCCCCAAGGGATCACGACGATTCTGGAAACCCTCAGCAAGTACGGCAGCCAGTTTGATGTTTTTCTCTTTGGTGTGCACTTAGTGAATTCGCATCAACGCGGTTTGCGACGGCAGATGCCACGGCGGCAGGAATGGCTCCCCCCGACCCAAGCCCTCAGGCAATTGCTGCGTCATTCCTCGTTTGTGCGGTTTCCCGCCTTGGTCTGGCGGCGATCGCTCCTCAACGAAGTCGGCTACTTTGATCCCGCCTACGGCGAAGCCACAGACCTCTATCAATGGCTACGCTTCTTTGCTCAGAAGGGGGTTTACACCGTGCCCCGCGCCACCGCGGCCTATACGATTCATGATCAAGCCCTGACAATGGGGATGTTTCACGCCCAGACTTTGGTCACCCTAGGGCGTATTTTTGCGGCTGCCGCTGATTTCTCTCTTCTCTCTGCGGAGGAGCTACGGCAGTGTCAGTGTGACTTTTTTCACCAGTTTATCTTGGCGGGAACGTGGCGATTTTTGCGCCGACGACAGTGGCAACAGGCTCAGGCCGTGTACCGCCTGTTTGATTTACCCGAAGTGATGGCCTTGGGGCGATCGCGCCGCTGGCAGGCTTTGCGCTGGTTATTTGCAGGCTGGCTTTGGTTAGGGGCACGCTTGGGCTAGCTGAGGTGGACCGCCCACCGCACATAGGGAAGTCGAGCTGCCACTTCATGAATTTTGTCGCGGTTCGCCAAAAGTTGACCACAGGCATCCCATTGACCTGAAATGAGCATTTGCCGCGCACTTTCTGCCATGGTTAAGGGAATGACTCGATCTCCTGCCCTCAGGGTTAGTGTGGGCAGATCAAGGGTCAGTTCGGTACTGGGCTGATCCTCCAAGAGGGTTTGCAGTGCCTGTACCTGCTCAGGGGAACTTGTCACACAGGGAATGCCCATCGCTAGGCAGTTGCCGGCAAAAATTTCGGCAAAGCTTTCGCCCACAATGCCTTGAATCCCCCAACGGGCGATCGCCTGGGGGGCATGTTCGCGACTAGAGCCACAGCCAAAATTGGCATTCACCACCAGAATGCGTGCCCCTTGGTACTGCGGCAGGTCAAACGGGTGCTGCCCCGACTGGCGATCGTCGGCAAACACGTATTCCCCTAGCCCATCAAAGGTGACACAGCGCAGAAACCGCGCCGGAATAATGCGATCGGTGTCAATATCGTTGCCCCGTAGAGGAAGGCCACGACCGCTAACGCGTTCAATCTTGCTCATAGGCCTATCTTACTGGATTGCGCAGCTTGTCAGTGCAGGCTGGGGGGAATTGCCCTGAAGCAGGTTACTCAGCAATAGGGTCGGCGGTTGTGCATGGGGCCAAGCAAAGGCGTGGCGAAAGGCTGCTTCCTGACAGGCTTGCAACTCCTTGAAGTTGAGGATGTCGTGGGTGAGCAAGTTTTCGTACTCAAAGGGCAGCCGCACGTTGTGCAGACCCGCGTTATCCGTACAGATGGCCACATCCACCCCCGCTTCAAAACAGCGTTCAAAGATCAAGCGCAATTGCGCGTAGCTCTCGAGGGTACCCGTTTGAAAATAGGTGGTGGGGCAGACTTCAAGGCATTGACCCGCGGCGGCCACTTCTTTAAGCAGCTCTGGATAGCGCAGGGGAATTTGAATGCCATGGCCGATGCGTTGTAGATAAGGCAGGAGTTCGGGATAGCAGCCATTGACGGTTTCGTAGAGGTGGCCGGTGGTTTTCAGGCCGCGATCGCGGGCATAGGCATAGAGCTTCACAAACTCTGCCATGCGATCGCCATAGACGCTATCGCCTCCCGCCAAATCAATGCCACAGACAAACTGGGGAAAACTCGCCGCCAAATCTACAATGGCCCGATTCACCGCATAGGGGAGTTGCGTGTGCATGCAGAGAATTTGGCTTGTGACAATGGGGTACTCCGGCACTTGGCAGGCAAGACCCACGGTTTTGACAATATCCGCCATCTGCTCAATACGCTCGCTCTCAGACCGCTGTGGATCCGTGCGCAGGTAGGGGGTATAGCGCAACTCCAGATAGGCCAAGTTTTCAAAGATATAGGCGCCGCGAATCAAGCGAAAGATAAAATAGGGCAAGGTTTGCGGTGTTTGCACACTCTCCACAAGGGTGTGGAGTTCGAGGTATTCCTCAAGGGATTGGCGGGGGCGAGTATAAAAGGTTTCAAATTCCTCATAGTCGGGAAAGCGATCCGCAAGGGCGCGATCGTTGCGCTGAAAATAGCGCCAAAGAATCCGTGGTACAACTGAGCCACCCAAATGCCGATGTAGTTCTGCGTACAGTGCCATACCTGCTCCTTAGACTGGCCAAAACGCAACCAATGATTAAACTGGCCAAAGGGGTTAATGCCCACACCTCAGCCACCGAGAACAAACCCAAAACAGCGACGAACGAAGAAGAAAAGGATTAAATTGTTCTAATGTTAACAAATTTTACAAAGTAGCGCAGGAACCAATGGGCGCAAACGCTAGGATCATCTCGATCTCCAATTGGTCGGGTATCGCGAATGTGGCCTTTTCGACGCCGAGGACGGCTTCCCCATTCTCTCTCTAGCGGCAATGTGGTCACGATTGCTTTAGAATTGTACCGCCATCAGGGCAATCGCTATTTTCTTTTGAGTCTTTTTGCCCATGCGTGGTTTTTTCTGCTCACCATTGCCGCTGTGCTAATCTTGGCTATCGCGTTAATTATGGGTGGGCTTCTCACCAATCGCATGGGTGTTTTGACTCCCTTGCTCTTGTTGCTAGGGATGGGTCTTCTAGTAGCTTTACCTTTCTATCTTTTTGGTTGGACACGGCTAATGGCCAGTGGTGCGCTGCTTTCTCGCCGTATCTATGCTGTCCTCACTGCCCAAGAGGAATCAGAATCGGCAGCCCGCAGCTTCATTTTTCCCAAGATGCTGAATTATTTGTTGGCCACTCTGATGGTCAGTGTTATTTTGCTCTTGGTTCCTGGGGTTTTGGGGGCGATCGGCTACTTAATCTATTGGGTGGGCTGGCCTGTGGTGCAATTCCTAGAGCAGAGTATTCAAACTGAGCCTGCCAGAAGTCTCTTCTTTTTAACTTTTCTCTTCAGCATCCTGTTGCTGCTGCTTCTTGCGCTGTTGGTCATTAGCTACTTTATGGCACGGCTTTCCCTCGTTGATGTGATCTTAGCTCTTGAACCTGCGTGTACGCCCCTCAAATCCGTTCGGCGCAGTTGGCAACTGACGCAGGGACAGGCATGGCACACGCTAACAGTGTTCTTTGTGGCTTCCCTCGCCACGATTCCTGCCAATCTCCTTAGCAATCTCATCAACAGCGTGGTGATTATTCCCGTCGCTGGCCTGTTTTTAGGGGTTTTACTCCTGCCCCTCTGGCAAGGGATCAAGGCAGTTCTCTACTGGGATCTACGGGTGCGCAATGAAGGGGCGGCATTTCAAGTCCGCCCAGAAGCGGTGAATCCCCTGCGTTGGTTGCGACGGGTCACATTACGCACACCGGAAAGTATTGAGTTGGACTTTGCCCTAGCGGGCATCGGCAGCCGCGTTTTGGCTTGGCTCATTGATCAGATCATTCTTTACACCGCGCTTGTGCTCTTTTCGCTGGCGGCAGGGTACATCTATTTTTACGCCCTTTACCCGTGGCTGATTGAGGTGCTACCCGCCAGTGGCCAAAGTATTGGAGCTTGGAGTTTGGCTATTTATCTACTGGTGACGTTTGGCCTCTACAACGGCTATTACATCTTTTTTGAAACCTACTGGCAGGGACAAACTCCCGGTAAGCGCTATGCAGAAATTCGCGTTGTTCAGGATAATGGCCGCCCCATTAGTCTGCGGGAAGCCACCCTGCGCAGTCTGCTCCAAACCATTGATTTTGCTTTTTTGGGTATAGGGGCATTCCTAGTGGCGTTATCTCGATCAGAAAAACGCTTAGGCGATATGGTGGCAGGTACCCTCGTGATTCAAGAT
>NZ_JBKBHZ010000016.1:0-49833 GCF_046299655.1 Thermosynechococcus sp. | reverse complement strand
CTTTATAACTCTGCAATTGTCGCCAGAGGTCAGTGCACCAGCAGGAACCTATAATTCATCTGACGGGACAGGCACGCTACTCTCCCAGCGGCGGATGGAGTCGGGGCGGATTCGCTTGCGCGATGGCCAAACATTGATGCTGGCGGGCATTATCCAAGATCAGGATCGCTCGCTAGTGACGAAGGTTCCAATCCTAGGGGAGATTCCCTTGTTGGGGCGGCTGTTCCGGCGGGAAAGCAATCAACGTCAACGCAACGAGCTGGTGGTGATGGTGACACCGAAGATTATGGATGATACACAGAATGCGGGGTTTGGCTATCAGTACTCGCCAACACCAGGGAGCATTCCCCCCAGTCTCCAAAACCAGATTCTGCAACCACCTCAGCAGCGCTTCTAAGGGACTCTAAGCGTGATTTGTCCCCTCTCGGTACACTCGGAGGGGTCTTTCTTGCTCAATTGACAACCAGTTTCTGCCAGCCTAATCCCGCAAGGGCTTGGTTGCGCCGGAGGGGACGGGTCACCAGTTCCAAGAGGTTACGGGCATTGCCAAAGCCATGAATCTGAGCAAACGTGAATTCCACTGACCACTTGGTGCTGATGCCACGGGCTTCGAGGGGATTCGCATGAGCCATACCCGTAATCACTAGGTCGGGCTGGAGCGCCTTAATCCGCTGGAGTTGATTATAGTTATCGGGTTTTTCAACAATGGTGGGTAGGGGATGACCCATTTCGGCACAGGTTTGCGCCAAGAGTTCTAGCTCCGCTGCTTGGTAGCGTTTATCCATGTAAGGGATGCCAATTTCATGCACTTGCATACCACAGCGAATCAAAAACCGCGCTAGGGAAATCTCTAGCAGATTGTCCCCCATGAAAAAGACCGATTTACCCCGCACCAATTCAAGGTAGTCGCTAAGTTTTGCCCAAGTTTCAGCTTCGCGCTCTGCTAGGCCTTGGGGTTGAATGCCAAACGTGGCACAAATCTGTTCAATCCAAGCACGGGTCCCATCAGGGCCAATGGGAAAGGGTGCCGTAATGAGTTGACATTTGCGGCGGCGAATTAGGGTGGTGGCCGTCCGACTGAGGAAGGGATTCACGCCAGCGACGTAGTAACCCTCATCAATTACAGGCAATTCTGTATAGCGCTTGGCAGGCAGCCATCCTGACACCTTGATGCCCTGTTTTTTCAATTCCAAGGTGAGTTGGGTCACTACGGGATCTGGCAGGGAGCCAAAAAGAACAAGGGGGGGGTGGTCGTGGTAGTGCTGAGATTCAGCTTGGACATCCTCTTTTTTCTTGCCAAAGTTGAGAAGACGTTGGATGGGGTTGCGTTCCTCTGGATCACTCACTGCTGTGGGCGTGGGGCAACGGGCGGCCATGGCGGCTAGCACGGTATCTTCCCCTTGGGTAAAGGCGTAGTCGAGACCATTGGCGCGAGCAACAACAATGGGAATGCCAATTTCGGCTTCTAGTTTGGGAGCCAATCCCTCCAAGTCCATTTTGATAATTTCCGTGGTGCAGGTGCCAATCCAGACGATGACACTGGGGTTGCGATCGCGCTTAATTTGGAGGCAGAGGCGCTTTAGCTCTTCGTAATCATTGAGTTGCGCCGAAATATCTCCCTCTTCTAGCTCCGCCATGGCATAACGGGGTTCAGCAAAAATCATCACCCCCATCGCATTCTGCAAAAAGTAGCCACAGGTCTTGGTACCAATAACCAAAAAGAAACTATCTTCAATCTTTTGGTAGAGCCAAGCTACACAGCTTATGGGGCAAAACGTATGGTAGTTGCCTGTTTCACACTCAAAGTTGAGGGCATTGGGAGCAGTCGCACTCATAGGGAGAGCCTCCAAATTTAGGAACGATTGGAACTAGGTTTGATGACTTTGAGCGGTCTCCTCACGATGTTCTTCAGCCCGATTACTGACAAAGGGCTTGGAGGGTAGTAAGCGAGGTTCTGGGGGCAGTGGCGCAGGGTTATCGCGATTGGCCAGTTCTTCGTCGGGGTTGAAGTTCAAACCGAGGGCAGAAATAATGCGATCGGGATCGTTGCTGAGTTCGACAATCACGGGCAGGGCATCTAAGAGGCGTGGCTCTAGGGCGGTAAGCACCCCCAAAATAAAACTTGAGGAGGGGCGTCGTTGACCGCGATAGGTACTCCAAATCGCCAAGCGGACAATCCAATGACGGTTTTGTTGGTAGTAGGCCAGCCACTTACTGCGTGCGCTTTGCCGTAGTTGCTCAGGGTTCATACTCACTCCAGCGAGGGGGTTCCGTGGAGTATTCTAGGGGAGTTTTAGACCGCTGCGAGTGGGCGTTCTGCCGCCTGTGGGTTTAAGTAGAAGTCGGAGAGCAAGGCAAAGAGATCGCGATCGGGGGCGTCCTTGGGCACCACCCCCTCAGGCCGAGCCAAAATTTGATCGGCAATGTTTAGGTAGTAGTCACAGACAGAGTTAAGACTGGGATCACTCTCGGCCATCTCAAAGAGGGTTTTGCCCTTGACCCGTGACACGCGAATATCCTCAATTAGCGGCAGCACCTCAAGGACTGGCATGGGAACGGCTTCCACATACTTGTCAATGAGATCCCGCTTACTGGTGCGATTGCCAATGAGACCGGCAAGGCGCAGGGGGTGCGTGCGCGCTTTTTCGCGGACGGAGGCGGCAATGCGATTAGCCGCAAAGAGGGCATCAAAGCCATTATCGGTAACAATCAGGCAGTAATCGGCATAGTTAAGGGGGGCAGCAAAGCCACCACAGACCACATCCCCCAGAACGTCAAAGAGAATAACATCGTATTCATCAAAGGCATTGAGTTCCTTGAGGAGCTTGACCGTTTCACCAACAACATAGCCACCACAACCTGCCCCGGCCGGCGGGCCACCCGCTTCGACACAATCTACACCGCCATAGCCTTTGTAGATCACATCCTCCGGCCAGACATCCTCGTAGTGGTAGTTCTTGGCTTGGAGCGTGTCAATGATGGTGGGAATGAGAAAGCCCGTGAGGGTAAATGTGCTGTCGTGCTTGGGGTCACAGCCAATTTGCAGGACTTTTTTGCCCCGCCGCGCCAGCGCCACTGAGATATTGCAACTCGTGGTGGATTTGCCAATTCCGCCTTTACCGTACACTGCGAGTTTCACGTTGACCTTGCCTCCTAAGTAAGGGAGCGACACGATGACCTAATTGCTATTCTCGGCCAGCGATCGCCAGAAGCCGCAGCGGTCAAGAAAATTATTTTTGCGCAATAAAATTTCAGCTTATTTGAGAATTAGCAAAGGTTCTTCCAAGTTTTAGGAGTCTCTCAGGGGACGCTTAGTTACTTGAGGAGTTAGTTTTAAGCTTTTTGTGATTAGTTTTATATTTAAAATAAACAAAAATACAAAAATTCCCTCTCCCTGACTTATGCCCTGACCGATTGAACCCAAAGCTACAGTTTCTGTGACCAGCGATCGCGCCAAAGGAAATCTGAAAAAAGAAACTTTTCTCCTAGGGGGCGATCGCCCCCGCCGTTGTAAAGAATCATTAAAAATCTCGAAAGTAAATGATTTGTTACAATTTGGGCAGTTGCATCCCTTTGAGCACCACTTTCTCTCGTTTTCCCTAGGAAGTCGCTAGAATTTGAGGGAAGGCGATTGTGCTACAGTGTTTTTCTCTGCTATCCGTGCGAACGAGCAAGATTGGCTCCTTGGAAAAGTGCGGCGTTGTTAAAGCTGTAGGGTAGCCTTCAGTCCGCTGTTGATACTGCCCCTAAGAATGGCCAATGAACAAAGATCAATTTGCCATGAGTGACAACCCCTACGAAAAGCTGCAAGTGCCGGAAGACGCTTCTTTTGAGCAAATCAAGGAAGCGCGGGATGCGCTATTGGCAGCTCATTCGGGGGATGAACGGCAGCGTACCGAAATTGAAGCAGCCTACGATGCAATTTTGATGGATCGGCTGCGGCAACGCCAACAGGGCAAAATTAAAGTACCTGAGCGCATTCGCTATGCTGAGCAACTCAATGAACCGGCCCTAGCGAAACCAAATCGCATTGCAAATCATCCCGCCCTTCAGTGGTGGCAGCAACAGTTGGACACCCCCAACCTGCGGGGCATTGCCATTACCTCAACGGTCTATGCTGTTCTAATGGCGATCGGGCTATCTCAAGCGAACCCAGATACCTTAGCATTGGTGCTGTCGCTGGGAGTTGGCTTTAACCTCGTATGGCTCCAACGCAAAGAACAACGCCTCGGCCGTGCCTTTTTGATCACCCTCCTTGCCTTGATATTGGGCGCGGTGATCGCCGTGGGCATTTACCAACTGGGTCTGGCGGGGGTCTTCCTCAATGTGGATCAACTGGTGGGCATTGGGGTTTTCGTCACCTTTTGGCTCACCAGCAATTTCCTGCGCTAGCCGCGAATTTGAATCGGCATCACCAAGTATTTCATCTGTGCTTCTCCAAGGGGGAGGAGGATCGCGGGCTGGGTTTCGCCGTTGAGTTGCAGTTGCACCGCCGAGCTATTCATCACCTTGAGACCTTCGAGGAGGTACTTGACATTAAAGGCCACCGTCATGGACTCGCCAGAAATCTGAGCCGGCACATTCTCTTCCCCACTTCCCAATTGCGGCGCCTCAGCGGAGAGTTTGAGTTCCTGGGCATCCGCATCAATGTTGATTTTGACCACGTTATTCTTTTGAGCGGCAAGAATTGCCACCCGTTCTAGGGCATCTGCTAAGGCCGATCGCTCTACGGTGACTTGGCGCGCAAAGGTCTTGGGAATCAGTTGGCGGTAATTGGGGTACTGCCCCTCCAGCAGACGGCTGGTAATGCGAGCATCGTTGCCAATATCAAACACCACTTGGGTGGGGTCACAGCGCAGGGCGACATCCCCCTCTTGTTTCGCCATCAGCCGCTCTAGATCCTTGAGGGATTTAGCCGGAATCGTAATCGGCGAGAGGGCTTCTGGCACAGGCTGTTCAGTTACGGTCACGGCAAGGCGGTGGCCATCGGTAGCGGCAAACTCCAAGCAATCCACTTCAAAGGTCACGTGCAACCCGGTGAGAATTTGCTTGGTTTCATCGGTACTGGCCGCAAACAAACTCCCCTGCAGGCCCCGCCGCAACGCCTCTGCCGTCAAAGTTACCGGTGTCACATCCTCTAACGTCGGCAATGCAGGAAATTCCTCAGCACTCATCCCCTGAATCTCGAAAAAGCCGCTGCCATAGTCGAGGATGACCCGCGTATCTTCCGCTGTGATTTCTATATCACGGTTGGGCATCCGCGACACCATCTCACTAAAGAGCTTGGCGGAAACGGTAATCGCCCCCGGCACTTTCACCTCTGCATCGAGCCAGATTTGCATCCCCAAACTGAGATCAAAGACGGAAAGTCCGAGGCGACTCCCCTCAGCTTGCAGCAGAATATTGGCCAAAATCGGGTGCGACGGATTGCTAGGAGCAACGCGACTCAAGGGAGCAAGCTTACTACTGAGAACTGATTGTGAACAAACAACTTTCATGGTGTACTCCACGGCAGATGCAGGTAAAGTTAGGGTTTTTAATTCAAGGTGGGCGATCGCACAAACAGATCATGGATTGGGACGGTTTTCTAGCATACTACGGCAATCCACTACTGGTAGCGCTTGGGCAAAAACCGCCGCACTTTGCTCAAGAAAAAGTCCAGTTCTGGCAGATTCAGGGGGGAGATAGCCGCTGCAAAGACAATCAGGCTGACACTGCCGGCGATCGCCAACTGCAACAGTTGCACCCCCAAGCCTTCCCGCCCCCAGAGCAATTCCAGTCCTTTGAGGGCACCCCAACCTGCCCCACCACTGAGAACACTAGCTAGGGCAATTCCCACCAAGGGCACCATTAGCTCCCCCCAAGGCAGCCCCCCCAAACGACGGTGCAAAATCCAAGTCAGGGCAATAAACGATACGGTATTCACCCCCACCGTGGCCATGGCCAACCCGACAGCGCCAAAAGCTTGGGTAAAGAAAAAGCAAAAGAGGGCATTAAATCCCAGTCCCCAGAGGGTGATGTAGAGGGGGGTACGGCCATCTTCTAGGGCATAAAAGACCCGCACAATGACATCGCGGGCAAGGTAGAAAAACATGCCAATGGCATAGACCAATAGCAGCGCCGCCACCAATTGGGAAGCCGCAAAATCAAAGGCACGCCGCTCATAGACCACCCGCACTGCCGGCAAGGCCAAAGCCGCCATCATGCCACCGAGGGGCATCATACTCAGAGCCGTCAGTACCAAGCTCTGGCGAATGCGTTCCTTAAGGTCTGGCCAATGTTCGGGTTGGGCCAACTTTGCAAAAATGGGCATATAGGGCACAAGGATCACATTGGAGAGAATCCCCAAAGGCGTGAGAAATAACAATTGCGAGTAACTTAAGGCTGAAGCCGCGCCCACAGGCAACTGGGAGGCAAAGAAGAGACTGATATAGACGCTGATTAAGAGCATGCCCGAGGATAGGGTAGCAGGCCCCATGAGTTGAATTAACTCCCGCACCTCAGGACGATTCAGATCAAACCGCAACCGCAAGGTGCCCATGCCAGCTTGCCATTGGGCAGGAATTTGTACCAGCCATTGCAACACGCCTCCCGCTAAAGTTCCCCAAGCCAGCACCGCTGGGCCAAATTGATCGGCAAAGAACCAAATGCCAATAATCACCGCCAAACTAGACAACAGGGGACTAATGGAAGGCAGCCAGTACTGATCGGCAGCGTTGAGCGTGCCAAAGCCGATGCCAATGAGACCTGAGAGCACCGCCAAGGGCGCCATAATCCGAAACTGCTCTGCCGCTAGGGCTTGGATCTCTGGGCTGGCACCGGGGGCAATGAGTTGAATCAGAGGGTCGGCCAGCAGCATCAAAATGGCTGTCAACACAAGTAATAGCCCCCCCACAACGGTGGTAATGGTTTCCACGAGGGGCGCGGCTTTTTCTGGGGGTTGCTTGAGAACAACACTGATGATCGAACTGTGGAACGGGCCATTGATCCCCCCCAAAAGCACAAAGAGAAACCCCGGAATCACATAGGCATAACTGTAGGCATCCACTGCGGCACCCACACCAAACTCAGCGGCGATCGCCTGCTGACGCACAAGCCCGGCAACTTTACTCAAGAGGGTGGCAATGGCAACAATGGTGGCAATGTGGGCAAGCGAACGAGATTTCTTTTCCACAGTGGTGGCAATCCTAATAAAACTAGCTGGTTTAGGGGTAACTCTGGCAATCATCGTACCAGTTACAGCCCCTTTCTAAAAATATGCAGCCTGTCTCAGATTAGTTTTCATTGTTTTCAGCGTGTTCAATTGCTTTGATCAGGACTGTCTTAACATGCGCAGTAAAGGCTTCTCAGTCTTCATCAAATTGTTTCAAATCATTTCTTGCACCCATTGCAAAAGTTGAGACGACTGTACTGTGCTTAAAAATTGAGGAATAGTCATGGCACAGTTTATTCCTAGCGAAATAAGCTTAGGGAACTGCCGGATGCATTTTTGTTCTTTGTCTCAAGTCACGCTATCTTCACTATCCTCATTTCATTCTGATCGACAATGCTCTAGGTCTCATATTTATCAATATTTTCGATAAACCGCTCAATAAGCATATTCCATTGATTAACCAACAGTTAATCGAGCAACAATTTAGCTACCTGAGCCGTGAGCCTTCCTTACTGGATGATGAGAATAATTTTAATGTCCCTGTGATGACACTCCACATTACAACAGCTTATGAGACTCTGAACCAAATGCCAGCAACATTGAAGCAACCCGTGCCCGCAAGCAGCTATTTTTGGTGGCGTCGGATCAATCTAAGGTGGCTGGGGAGCTGCAGCGAACATGGTTGGTTAAAGTGGGCAAATAATTTCAGCCTTCGCGAAGATCGAGGGGTAACAAAATCGTAAAGCAGGTACCTTGACCGACTTCGCTCGTAACCTGAATCTGACCTCGATGCGCCTGAACAATGGATTGGGCGATCGCTAGCCCTAAACCCGTCCCTTCGGACGTTGTACCCTGAAGGCGATAAAAACGATCAAACAGGCGGGGCAGTTCACTGGCGGGAATCCCCGGTCCATTATCGGCAATCACCACGCAGTAGAATTTGCCCTGCTGATCCAACCTCACCTGAATCTGACCCCCCGCAGGCGTATATTGCACGGCATTACTGAGGAGATTCGTTAACAAGCGGCTGAGATGATCGGGGTTGCCCCAAAGGCGATAGGCTGCCGCTTCCGAGGTCTGGGGATCCGCAAGCTCCAACTCCAGTTGGAGGTGCTTTTGCTGGATCAGGGGCGTCTGCTCCTCGATTACGCCGAGGAGGATGGCATCAAGGTGGCAGGGCTGAGCGTTTAGGGGAATCATGCCGCTATCTTGGCGAGCGAGAAAAAGCAAATCATCCACCAAGCGGCTGAGGCGGCGGCTAAGGCGTTCAATGACAAGGAGTTGTTGGCGTTGGGTTTCGGCATCCGCAGTGGCTAAGGCAACTTGGACATTGGTTTGAATGAGGGCCACGGGGTTGCGCAATTCATGGGAAGCATCGGCAGTAAATTGCTTCAAATAAGCATAGGACTGCTGCAAGGGGGCGATCGCCAGCCGTGACAGGAACCAACCACTAATACTCACTAGGGTCAGCGTGATGGTAATACCAACCAAGAGATCCCAAAGTAGGGCTTGACTCGGTTGGGTCACCTCGAACCAAGGATGGCTAACCCGCAAATAGCCCAGTAGGCGATCGCCCACCATTAAGGCCACCGTCATTTGCCGTAGCCAGCGATCCTCGCCCACCTGTACCGTTTCTGCTGTTCGACTCAAATGCAAAGGCAGATCAAGGGGTTCTGAAAACGTGCTCCAAGCCAACTGCTGATCGGGGGTAAACCCCTCAAGGTCAATGTGATCTTCCTCCAGAGCCGCAAGGGGATGGCTGCCTAAACTGGTTTGCCAATCAATGGTTTCCCCTGCCCCCGTCTCAATCAGCAGGGAACGACTCACCACCTCTACAACATGGTTGAGGGTGTCATCAATGCGCTCAATCAGCGTTCCCCGCACATAGAAAAAGAACCCTGTGGCAAAAATGAGGAGCAGGAGTGCCGTGACTCCCACATACCACAGGGCAAGGCGGTATTGAATCGCACGCACCATCGTCATCGGGGCAATGCTAAGGGAGACCAATCACCAATAGACACAAACGCTGCCCAATAGTAGGGGGATTCATCCTTGAGCCGTTGCAGCTGGACTTGTCGCAGGGCTTCTGTGCGCCCCATCCCTCGGCGCAGATTTTGGTAAAAGGCCACCATCATATCGCGGGTCACTTGATCATCTACCTTCCAAAGGGTACTCACCTGCGATCGCGCCCCCGCCAAGGTAAAGGCTCGCCGCAAGCCATAGACCCCCTCACCATTCACCACATCGCCCCGCCCTGTATCACAAGCAGATAAGACCACTAATTCTGTGCCGCTGAGGTTTATGCCGGTCACTTCTAACGCAGTCAGGACACCATCATCCACATCTGAGCCACTCTGGCGTTGGTTAAACCCCGCCAAGGCCAAGCCCGATCGCAGGAGAGGATTCTCAAGCAGACTTTTATCTTCTGAATTAGCCAAAAAGAAACCGTGGGTGGCCAAGTGGAGAATTTTTGGAGAATTGGCTGCTTTAACCGCTGCTTCTGTGGCCGCAGCTTGGATCAACACTTGGGCTTGGGGGAGGAGTGCCCATAGGGCTTGGGCTTCTTCAGCCGTCCCCAGTAAAGGAGGAAAGCTCAAGTCTCGCAAATCAAGGGAGCGCACCGTTGCTGAAGAAGAAGAGGAGTTCCCAAAGGAGCGATCAAAGCTAGGGTCAGCAATAATTAAAGGGGGATTCGCAGTGGCAGGTCGGTATTGCAGTCGCAGGAGTTCGCGTCCAGAGGTGAGCACTGTGATCATGTAGGATTCGACCAAATAGCGCCCTTGGGAATCCACCAGAGCCTGAAAGGGAATCGTGTTCAACTCCCCATCTGGGGCAATCAGCAAATGGGTGGCATTGCCAATCCAAGGACGAATCGGCGTTATCACCCGCTCAGCAAGAACTTGGGCTGCCCGTTGAACTTCAACTTTAGGTAAGCGGGGGTCAGCCAAACGCAAGCGGGTCTGGCGTACTTGGGCATCAATTTCAGTGGCAGAGCCAAGATCTTTGCCTAGGGGTTGCCCCGTAGCACGCAGGACATAGACCCCATAGCGCGGCTCACCAAAGCGCTGCCTGCCCAAGTCGTAGGGGCGATAACGAATAAATTCAATCAACGCGGCATTGGCTGGAATAGCCCGTTGAACCGCAGCAAGGGTTACAGGTTGAGTGAGTTCACGAAAGCTAGCACTGCTAAGACTCAGTTCGGCTTCCAGTTGATTCGCCTTGGCTTGTAGGTGCTGCACTTGGAAGAAGGCGGCTGGCTCTGCTGAGGCAAAGACGAGCTTGGCTATCCTTGTGCGCAAAGCAATGAGTTCCTGGAGCTTGGCATGATCCGCCGCCGCCAGTTGCTGTCGCAGCCGGGCTTGGTTTTGGCTTAGGAAGTCGAGTAATCGTCCTTTGCGGCGCAGAATGGTTGTCAGGGCTAGGGCAGTGGCCTGTGCCTGTTGGGGGAGACTCTGGAGATGCAATGTGAGAATGGCGTTGGTGGTGTCCTGAAACGTCCCCAAGTAGTTGCGCTTGTACTCTTCCGAGCCGACGATGAGATTTTGGCTGAGGTTTTGCTCCTCAATTTCCTCTACGCGCTTTAGCAGGGCAAGGGTTTGCGGCAGGTTGGCCTGTTGCCAATAGACGGCTGCAAGATTACTGAGGGTCGCCGCTGTATTGGGGTGATGCTCACCGAGACGCGATCGCGCGATCGCCAGCGTGCGTTCATAAAGGGGCAGAGCCGCTGCGTAGTTGCGCTGGTCAAAATAGAGGGTTGCCAAATTGTTCAAGCTGGCGGCAATGTCGGGGTGATCGGCAGGCAAGGTTTGTTCGCGAATCTGCAGGGCGCGGTGGTACAAGGGCAAAGCAGCGGCGTAATCCTTTTGTGCCCGATACAAGCCTGCGAGGTTGTTCAGTGTTGTGGCCACATAGGGACTCTTCTCCCCAAGGGTTTGCTCAAAAATCCTGAGGGCACGTTGGTAGAGGGGCAGAGCAGCGGCGGCGTTTTTTTGCTCAGTGTAGAGGAGAGCGATGTTATTAAGAATAATTGCTGTTTCGGGATGATTTGAGCCTAAGGTCTTTTCGGCGATCGCCAACGCCCGCTCAAATACCGGTAACGCAGCATCATAGTTCCCCTGCGCACGGTAGAGATTAGCCAAGTTATTCAGGGTTGCAGACACTTCTGGTTGATCTGACCCCCCAGTGCGCTCATAGATGGCTAATGCCCGTTGATAGAGAGGGAGTGCTGCTGCATAGTTGCCTTGCTCCACCTGAAGCCTCCCCAATTCATTGAGAGCTGCGGCTAAAAGGGGGTGATTGTTGCCCAGGGTATTTTCCACGAGGGTCACAAAGCGCTCCGCAAGGGGGATGGCGGCTTGAACATTGCCCTCCTGCCGCAGTTGATCAATCTGATTCGCCAGTTCCTGAAATTCTTGAGCAGAAGGTTGCGAGAGAGTTGGAGAACGCCAACCAAGAATCAGACTAGTTCCAAGGGCGATCGCCCCCAAGACAAGGCATCCTCTGGTGTTCATTTTTGCCTCAACAGCAGCCATCGAATCAAGAAACGCTCACCCCCAGTTCCTGCCAAATAGCGTCCAAGAGAGGCTCTAACCCCTGACGCGCCACCGCCGAGATGGCAAACACCGGCTGTCCCACATAGGCGGCAAGGGTGGCTTGCAATGCCTCAACCCGCTCAGCTTCGAGGGCATCAATTTTATTCAGGGCAATGATTTGCGGGCGATCGCCCAAGCCGTGTCCATAGGCCACTAACTCATCACGAATCGTTTGGTAAGCAGCTACGACATCCTCAGCCGTGGCATCAATCAAGTGCAGCAGCAGCCGCGTGCGCTCAATATGGCGGAGAAACTCATGTCCCAAGCCTAGGCCCGCATGGGCACCGGCAATCAGACCGGGAATATCAGCAAACACCGTTCCATCGCCAGTGGGTTGGCGCACCACTCCTAAATTGGGCACTAAGGTTGTAAAGGGGTAATCGGCAATTTTAGGCCGCGCTGCCGACAGCACGGAAATCAGCGTGGATTTGCCCGCATTGGGCAGGCCAATAATCCCCACTTCCGCCAGCAGCTTGAGTTCTAGCCGCAAATGGCGTTCTTCCCCCTCGCGGCCGGGGAGCGCATAGTCTGGCGCCCGCTGATGATTGCTCAGGAAGTGCTTATTCCCTAGCCCCCCTTTACCCCCCTTGGCCACTAGTAGCGTTTGACCGGGGGTAGTGAGGTCTCCCAGCAATTCCTCCGTTTGCGCATCCCAGACCATTGTGCCGCAGGGTACTTCAATCACTAAATCTGCACCACAGGCACCCGTACGGTTATTCGGCCCGCCGCGCTGGCCATCTTCTGCCTTGAACACATGGGCATAGCGAAAGTCCAGCAGTGTTTGTAAGTGGGGCACCGCCTTGAGAATCACAGAGCCGCCATTGCCGCCATTGCCCCCCGCTGGCCCTCCCGCTGGCACGTATTTTTCACGACGAAAGGCCACAATGCCATCGCCTCCTTTTCCAGCTTTGACATGAATTTCGGCAAGGTCAATAAATTGCATTTTGGCCGCAATTGGTTGCGTATAGGCTAGGTATTTGAGTATTGTATCCTGCCAACTTGTTGACCGTTCTTTTCACAGGGATGACGTAGGCTTCAAAAGGTGAAACTCAGCATCGAAAGCGCTTTCCGCTTGATGTATTTTCCCTATGGAAAAAGGGTTATATGGTAGGCTTAGGAGAATTTTTAGCGTGGCAAGGCAATAGTGTTTATTCGATGGCAACGCCGACGACCTGCTCCGCCTGAAGAAGGGGTTTTATTTTGGCGACTGGTGTTGTGGTTAGGGGTTGCCTTGATCTCCGGCAGCCTAGGGGCACTGTGGGGGCTATTGAGTCAGAGTACACCACTCATGCAGCGATCGCTCACCCCTCAGGAGTGGCAGGTGTTTCAACGGGGCGATCGCTGGACAGGGGCAAGGCTCCATCAACCCTTGAATTTATTGCTCATTGGCGCCAAGGTTTTAACCTCCGACTTAGATGAGCCACCCGACCCCAATCTCACCTACCATGCCCTAGTCAACTCTGTGGAGGGGCTGTCGGACTCCCTCCTCCTAGTACGGTTTGATCCCGTACAGCAACGCTTGGTGGTGCTGTCTATTCCCCGCGATACGCTGACCTTTATCCCCGGCCGAGGGGACGCCAAAATTAACGAAGCCAATGCCCTCGGTGGACCCGCACTGGCGGCAGAAACCGTGAGTGATCTGTTGGGGGATGTGCCCATTGATCGCTATTTGCGCATTAATGTGCAAGGCATTGAGAAACTGGTTGATGCCCTTGGGGGGGTGACGCTGGATGTCCCCACAGCCATGCGCTATCGGGATGACAGTCAGCACCTCTACATCAATTTGCAGCCGGGGCGCCAGCACCTAAATGGCAACCAAGCCCTGCAATTTTTGCGCTTTCGCTACGACGCCCTTGGCGATATTGGCCGCGTGCAGCGACAACAGATGTTTTTGCGGGCATTGCTGGAGCAAACGGCTCGCCCCGAAACCCTTGCTCGCCTGCCGCAAATTCTCGGTATTATTCGCGAAAACTTGGATACGAATTTGACCATTCAAGAACTGATGAGCTTGGGGCAATTCCTCGCCAGCGTGCCGCGATCGCGGGTGGAGTTTCTGATGCTGCCGGGGAACTTCAATGGCAGCCCTGCGGAAGTGGAAGTGAGCTATTGGTTGCCCAATTACCAACGCATTGCTTGGCTGACGGATCAGTATTTCCGCGATACTCCCACGGCTGATCCGCGCAAGACGGGTTTGACCACCCCTGCCCAAGTGCGGATTGCGATTCAAAATACCAGCCTGCCAGAATCATTGGTCATGCAACTGAGTCAGCAACTGCAAACCGCCGGTTACCCCTATCCTTTGGTGGCAGAACCATTGCCCCGGCGCCTCCCGATTACGCGCATCATTGCTCAGCAGGGAGACTTAGCAGCCGCCCGCCGGGTGCAGTTATTGCTGGGATTTGGGGAAGTGCGGGTGGAGAGTACGGGTGTGCTAGCATCGGATGTGACGATTCAACTGGGCGACGATGCTCGCGATCGCCTGCAATTGAGGCCGGCAAAATCTCTGTGAATGAACCCTACGTTATTGGTGTTGATCTTGGTGGCACTGCCATCAAAATGGGGCGCTTTAGCCCCAAGGGGGATTGCCTTAATGCCCTCACACTGCCAACTCCCCAGCCCCCCTTTCCAGACCAAGTCGTGAAAGTCATTGCTCAGGGCATCCAAAACATCGATCCAGAGGATCGAGCGCTGGCGATCGGTATGGGGGTTCCGGGGCCAGTGGATGCCATAGGTCGCATTGCCCGCCGTGCCATTAACCTTGACTGGTACGATGTCCCGATTAGCGACAGTCTCGAGCACCTGACGGGCAAACCCACCGTGATTGGTAACGACGCCAACTGCGCTGGTCTAGGGGAGGCATGGCTCGGAGCCGGTAGTCAGTTCAAAGACTTAATTATGCTCACCCTTGGTACTGGTGTGGGGGGTGCCATTCTCCTTAATGGGGAGCTGTTCGTGGGTCGGGATGGAACCGCAGGGGAGTTGGGTCTCATTACCCTTGACTACAACGGCTATCCCTGCAATAGCGGTAATCGCGGTTCCCTTGAGCAACACGTTTCCGCCCAAGCGCTGCGGCGGCGGTGGGGCTGTGAACCCCATGAGATGGCAGAGCGTGCCACCCAAGGAGACCCTGAAGCGATCGCCCTATGGCAGGAGTATGGTCGTGAATTAGCCGCGGGTATTGCAAGCTTAGTGTATGTCCTCACCCCTGAAGCGGTGATTATTGGTGGCGGGATCAGTGCCGCCAGTGATCTCTTTTTTCCCGCAATGATTGCTGAATTGGAAGAGCGGGTGCTGCCCACCTCCCGCCATAACCTCCACTGCTTGCGAGCCACCCTTGGAAACCAAGCGGGCATGGTTGGTGCCGCCAAACTAGCTTGGAAATACGTCAAAGCTCGTCCCTAGGCGCCCTTAACTAGGATTCAGTTTTCTGCTGGCATGCTTGTGGGCTTAGAGCCGCTCGACAAATTTGGCCAGTCGCGTCAGGCCTTTTTCAATGGTGGCTAAATCCGTAGCGTAGGAGAGGCGAATGTGATCATCCATGCCAAAGGCTTTGCCGGGGATGGCGGCAACTTTTTCCTCCTCCAGCAGGCGATCGCAAAACTCGACAGAACTTAAACCCGTTTCGCTAATATCCACAAAGAGATAAAAGGCGCCCTGGGGTTTGAGACAGCGCAGCCGCGGAATCTCACAAATGCCTTGATACATGCAGGCACGGCGATCGCGAAAGGCAGCCACCATCTCCGCCACACAGGCTTGACTTCCCTCTAGAGCCGCAAGGGCACCGTATTGGGCAAAGGTACACACATTGGAAGTGCTGTGGCCTTGGATCTTCGTGGTTGCCTGAATTAAATCCGCAGGGCCAGCAAGGTACCCCACACGCCAACCCGTCATGGCATAGGCTTTGGCAAAACCACTGCACACAATCGTGCGCTCAAAGACCGCCTCACTCACAGCCCCAATACTCAGGTGATTGGCCCCCTCATAGAGAATCTTTTCGTAAATCTCATCGGAAACCACCCACAGCTGGTGCCGCACAATCACTGTCGCGAGGTCACGAATTTCCGCCGGGGTATAGACCATGCCCGTGGGGTTACTGGGGGAGTTGAGAACAAAGAGCCGGGTTTTCGGGGTAATTGCTGCTTCTAGTTGTGCCGGCGTAATCCGATACCCCGTTTCAGCAGTTGTCGTCACAATCACCGGCGTACCACTGGCCAAGTGTACCATTTCTGGATAGCTCACCCAGTAGGGGGCTGGAATAATCACCTCATCGCCGGGATTAATCAGGGCTAGCATTAGGTTAAAGAGCGCCTGTTTGCCGCCATTGGTGACGAGGATATTTTCAGCGCGATAGGGCAGGTGATTATCGTTGTTGAGCTTGGTGGCGATCGCCTGCCGCAAAGCCGGTTCCCCTGCCGCTGGACCATAGCGGGTTTTGCCTTGATCAAGAGCCATTTTGGCCGCTTCACGGATATGGGCAGGGGTGTCAAAGTCGGGTTCACCGGCACTGAAGCTACAGACATCTTCTCCAGCCGCGCGCATTGCCTTAGCTTTGGCATCAATCGCCAGTGTTACCGACGGCGTGACCCGCATCACCCGCGTTGCCCAGTCCATCCTTTGTCTCCTGCACTACTTTCCGTATTGTGGCACTTTGACAGGAGATCGGCGACTTGCAAACATCCCTGTAGCACCAAGTACATCCAGTTACATGCCTGAGGAAAAGACAGGTGCTCTCGCCTGTTGTGAGGCTTGGCGTGCTTAGTGTTGGCGTTGGGTTTTGCGGCTCATAATACCCCCAGGGGAATTCGAATCCCCGTCGCCTCCGTGAAAGGGAGGTGTCCTAGGCCTCTAGACGATGGGGGCAAGACTCAGCATTAGTTAATGTAGCGAATGCACTAAGCGTTTGTCAACACCTCGGGAAATTTTTGCATGGAGCGCGTCGTCAAGGAGAAAATGAGGGCGAGTGACTGAGGGACTTGCTGTGGAACTGGCTGGCCTGCGTTCCTTCTCGATTGTGATGCCCGCCTACAATGTGGTGACCCAGCGGGGAGAAGCCGTCTTTCGGGAAACCCTTGAGAGCATTGCTGCCAGTTGCCGCTACCTCCAGCAGCACTTTCCCTACGCTACGGAAGGGGAGTTGATCTTGATCAGCGATGGTTCAACGGATACCACCTGTGATGTGGCAACAGAAGGATGGCCGAATATCGTGCCCCTGCAACTGGTGGGGTTACCCACGAATATCGGCATTGCCGCAGCACGGAACATGGGAGTGCGCTTGGCCAAGGGAGAAGTGATTTTTTTCTGTGATGCCGATGATCTATACCGCCCTGAGCACCTGTTTTTAGCCCTATCGGTGTTGAATCAGCCTCTACCGGAACCTTATGCCCCCAGCTATTTTGGGGCGGTGCGCACAGGGGTCTATTGTCGCGATCGCCTGCACCCCTACTGGCACAGAAGCCTCGAGCAAACGCTGGTGCTCAATCTCGCCGTCCGCCGTGAAGTTCATGAGTTTATTGGCGGCTTTCCCGAAGAGGCGGTGTTTCGCCAATTTCGCTACGGAGCTGAGGATGTGGCCTATGCCCATTGGTTACACCGGTTTTGCCACACTGCCCGCCTAGAGCAACAGACCGTTGAGTACCGCCGCTTTCCCGATAGTTTCTTTGACCGTCAACTCAAGAAATTCCAAGCGGCACCGGGCACCGTGGCTGATGATCTGGATGCCAGCGATCGCCAGCAGGAGGCGCAGATTCAGCAAATTATAGCCACACGACTTCAGGAATTACAGGCTAAGGCAGCTCAACTGGTAGCCTAGGCTTTTTTGTGGCGCTGCACAATCGTCGCAGCCAGTTTCTCAGGTACCTCTTGAAGGTGGTCAAATTGCCAATGGAAGCCACCTGTGCCCATGGTTAGCGATCGCAACTCCACCACAAAGTCATGCATTTCCGCTTGGGGTAAATAAGCCTCAATCTGGTCCCAGCCAGGCCAACCCTCCTTGCTGCTGTAGCCCAAGACCTGACCGCGCCGCCCTGTCAAGGCCTGCATCACCTTGGCCGTAAAGGCTTGGGGCATCCACACCTGCACCGCCATAATGGGTTCTAGGAGTTGCGGCTCACACTGGGGAATCCCCGCTTGCATAGCAAGGCGAGCTGCTTGGCGAAAGGCCTGCTCAGAGCTATCCACAGAATGGTAGGAGCCATTCGTGAGGGTCACCGCCACATCCACGATTGGAAATCCCAATGGCCCGCGCTGCAGAAAGTCCCGCACCCCCTGCTCGACACCGGGAATATATTGCTTGGGCACAACGCCGCCGACAATGGTTTCACTAAATTGAAAGCCGCTGCCGCGCTCTAGAGGAGCAATATCGAGGTACACATCGCCAAATTGGCCGTGGCCACCGGTTTGATGTTTATAGCGGCCATGACTGTTTTTCGTGCTGCGGCGAATGGTTTCCTTGTAGGGGACTTGGGGGAGATGGGTTTGCATCGGTAGGTGATATTTGCGGCGCAGGCGATCGAGGGCAATCTGCAAGTGAATGTCACCCTGACCCCAGAGAATAATTTCATGGGTATCGCCATGCTGTTCCCAGCGCAGCGCCGGGTCTTCCTCAAGCAGTTTTTGCAGCGCGCTGGTCAGCTTTACCTCATCACTGCGTTTGCTGGGGGTAATGGCCAAGGCATAGACCGGTTCGAGTTGGGGAGCACAGGGCAAAGGTGTCGCCTGACCACTGACGCTGAGAGTCTCACCCGTACGAATACCCTCTAGCCGCGCCACGAGAACAATATCTCCGGCTGTGGCTTGACCCAAGGATTCCAGTTGCGTGCCTTGGGCACGGTAGATGCCCCCCACGCGCACCCCATTCAAGCTCATCCCATCGGTCAAGGTGCCTTGCCAAACCCGCACGAGGGAGAGCTTGCCGCCTCCTTGGGGGAGATAGAAGGTCTTTAGCACTTGGGCGAGCGGTTCCTCACCACTGATCTGGCGATGGGTAGCAGTTTCTGGGGCATCGGGGGCTTCGCGATCAAGGGCAGCTAGTAGAGGACGCACACCGTAGTCCCTTTGCGCACTGCCAAAGAAGACGGGCACAATTAAATCGGCTCCCAACTCCCAGCGCAGATCCGCCATGATTTCACTTTCTGGCGGCGCAATATCCTCAAGGAGTTCTTCTAGGAGATGATCGTCATAGTTGGCTAGAGCCTCCAGTAGCTCCGCCCGTGCCGCCTGTTCGACCGATTGCAATTCCGTAGGGAAGGGCACTAAATCTGCCGCTGCCCCTGCATGGTAGTGATAGGCCTGCTCGGTCACTAAGTCAATGTAGCCCAAGAGATCATCCCCCTGCCAAATCGGATACTGGTGGGGCACAAGGGGACGACTAGAGACTTGACGATAGGCGGCGAGGATCTCCCTGTAGGGGTCGTGGGCACGCTCCATCTTGTTGACAAAAAGGATATGGGGGATTTGCCAGTCATCGAGGAATTTGAACAGGGGAGTTAGGGTAAAGGCGCGATCGCTGAGGGGTTCACAGACAACGATCGCCATATCCACGCCCACGAGGGCATTGAGGGTTTCTTGCAGCAATTCCACCGCGCCGGGACAGTCGAGAAGCGTGAGATCCAAGTCCCCATACCGGGTATGAACAACATTCAGTTCCACCCCCATTTGGCGATCGCGAGCTTCAGGACTGGTATCCAGAAGACTACTGGCCTTCCCATTGGTAGCTTGGGTAAGGCGCAAAATACTTTCTGCGAGGGTCGTTTTGCCACTGTTGTAGCTGCCCACAAGGGCAATGTTGCATCGTCTCGCCATCGCACACCTACCTTTTGATTTGCCATTCGGGTCAAAATTGTCCAGAATAGAGCCTTAGTTTTGCCTTAACTAGATCTCTTAACCCTTAGCGATCGCCCTTGGCAGAATTTGCAGTATCTCTTAAGGGAGCTGTAAACAACCGTTAAGTTGGGGTTAACGTTTGCGAGGAGGACTCACTCACGATGCGTTTCAATTCCCTTGTATGGGCTAGTATTGCCAGTCTTAGCCTTTGGCTAGCGTCACCAGTTCACGCCCAAGTCAGCACGCTGATGCAGGAAGGGCGACGGTTAGTGGAAGCAGGAAACTATGCCCAAGCCTTGGCCATTTATCAGCAACTGCTCCAGAGCGAGAGCCGTAATCCCCGCGTGCACTCTGCCATTGGCTACATCTATGCCCAGCAGGGACAATTTGCCGAAGCTGCCCGTGCCTACCAACGCGCCATTGAGCTGGATCAACAAAACCCTGATTTTTACTATGCCCTCGGCTACAGTCTAGGGATGATGGGGGAAAACCATGGTGCGGCAGCCGCCTACCGCCAAGCCATTCGCCTAAATAACCGTAATGCCCAAGCCTACGAAGGACTAGCGGTGATTCTTGCCCGCATGGGAGATCCCCAAGGGGCTATACAGGCCTACCGCTCTGCCCTCAGTCTTGACCCTCGCAATTGGGCGGCTCAAAAGGGATTAGGTGTTTTGCTGCTCCAACAACGCAATATTCCTGAAGCCCTTAGTCATCTGCAACAGGCGGCAACCCTTGCCCCCGGCAATGCCTTGATCCAACTCAATTTGGGGATGGCTCTCCTAGCGGCTGGGGACACGAGTAATGGCTGGCAGGCAATTGATCGCGCGGCGAGCTTGGGTCAGCGGGATCCAGATCTCCTGCAACAGGTGGCAGAACTCGCCATTGCTGCCAATGAACCGCAGCGCGCCATTGAAACCTATCGGCGTCTGATTACCCTGCAACCTGAACGGGTAGCCGCCTACTTCAGTTTTGGTGAGCTGTTAATGCAACAGAATAAGTTTTGGGAAGCGGTGGCGATTTATCGTCAAGCCACGCAGATCAACCCCAAGGATCCCGAAGGATTTTACCGCTTGGGGAAAGCCTTGGCCGCCCAAGGTCGGCGTCAGGAGGCTCGCAGTGCCTATCAAATGGCTTTGCAGCTCTATCGTGCGCAAAACAACCCCGCTGGGGAAACGAAAGTCCGAGACGCAATGCGGCAGCGCAATTAGCAACTAAGCCCCTTGAGCCAAATTCACGACCACCTGCTGCAATTCAGAAATGAGGGCACTGGAACGACCATTGAGGATATTTTGGTTCAGACCCTCTAGGCTTTGACGCAGATGATTGAGGCGATCTTGAACGGGTTGCAAAATTTCCCGCAGCAGATTCGCTTGGCCACGTTTGGCGGCGAGCAAACGTTGCTCTTCAATAAGTGCCTGTTCTTCTTGGCTCAATTGATCTTTTTGCTGCTGTTGCAGTTTGCGACGTTCTTCAAGGTCGTGGCGCAGACTTTCTAAATCGGTATAGGCCTGCTGTAATTCCTCCGCCAGTTGATTGACAGCCACACTGTACTCCTGAAACTGACGCTCCAGCTCACTGAGGATGGGAATCAGGCTAATGCCCTGTTGGGAGGCGGGATCTAGCCGTGCCTCTAGCACTTGCTTGTGTATTTTGTAGATCGCTTCTTTTTCTCGGATATGTTGTCGCTGTCCCTCAAGAGCCTGATTGAGCAGATTACAGCGCTGGCGTTCGTCTTCGAGTTCTGCCACTAGTTGTAGGCGATCGAAGTCACTGGCTTCTTTGACTTTTTGCTCCAATTCTGCCAAGGACTCCAGAGCCATTTTTAGCTCTTCTTCTTGATCGTTGACAAAGGCAGAGGCACGTTTGAGATCATTACCTCGATTGGCCACTTCTTTTTCCAGTTCCTCCATGGGCATTTTCATCAGGGCATTGACATCCACTGCCTCTGTGAGATCACTGACCATGGCTTGGCGCATTTGCTGGATCATTTCCTCCTGTTGGGCAAGGAGGTGACGTTCTTTTTCAAGGACAGATTGTTTGTAGCGGCAGAGTTCCTCCTGCAGGGCGATCGCCCGACTATCTTGCCAGAATTGTTCTTGAGCCGTACGCCACGTCTCTTCCTTTTGATGAAAGGCTTGCAGGCGCTGCTCTAGGGTCGCTTGGCCTTGACTGACTTCCTGCTCCAGTTGCTCCAGTTGCTGCCAGTATTGACTCAGCAAGGCCTGCTGCTGGTCTAAAATTTGAAAACATTCTGCGATTTGGGGACGCCCACCACTATCGAGGCTCTCCACCAACTGCTGCAAAATTGAGTCCACTCGGCGGATTTGTTCTGGGGATAGGCCAACGCTGTGGCTTGATTTAAGTTGTTCCCAGCGCTGCTGCTCTTGATGGACTTGGTGGCGTAGATTTTCAAGGGCTTGCCGCTCCGCCTGAATTCGCTGTTCCTCGGCAGTCAATTCCTCCCGCAGTTTATTGAGTTGTGCTAGTTGCTCTTCAGCACCCGCTAGTTGCGCCTCGAGTTCTTCCAGTTCTTCTTTGCGCTGTGCAAATTCCTGTTCCCTTTGGTTGAGGACTTCCGCTTGATAGGAGAGCGATTGCTTCCAGCCTTCAATTTCTTCCTCTTGACTTTGGAACCGCTCACGCATGCGTGTGAAGCCGTGTAAAATGCCCGTAAGGCGGCGTGTCGCTTCATCCACATTGTGAATTTGGCGGTTGGCGGCCATCTCCACAAAGACCAACACACCATTGCCGTAGTCCCGACTGTTGTCAAAGGGGATTGTCTCTTCATTTTGGGGGACAGGGTGCCAGTAGCCCGACTGCTCGCGCATGAGCAACTTCAACTCGGATTTCGTCCCCATGAAACCCGTTTTTTTAATCACCTCGGCAAGATACTGCACAGCCCTTGACCTCTACCCTAATGCTGAGACTGACACACAACTAGAACGTACAACAACCGTAATAATACGCATGACGGATTTGAGCTGATGAAGGATGCACCTTTTCGTTTGTTTGCGATCGCTGGAATCTAGAACCCTATAAATCTAGAACCCTATATTTTTATTAAACCCCATCGGCAGGAGTTCATCAGTGGCCTGAATCCCTAGGTCGGGAACTGGAGAGTTGTCAAGGTCAAGGTGGTTGAACTATTTGTCATTATAGCGAAAGGAGGGTTGCCACCCGCCAAAAGTGATTAATCATCGCTGGCAGCGGGCATCCAAGGTTGTTGCGGCAAAAAGGCGCGATCGCGCGGCAAGGGGGCGATGGGTTCTGTGAGTGTAAAACGACCACTCTGGATCCAATTCTTGAGGATTTCAGCAATGCGTTGACTAAAGTAGAGACTAGTGAGGGGAGCGGTGCGCACGGTTTTGCCTTCAATCTTGATTTTGCCTGACTTCAATTGCGCATAGTTGACCATGCCAAAGGTGGGACGCACGCGGCGGGGAATAGAAAAGTCAATAATCGGTGCCACCACGTCCTCATCGCGAATGGCGCAGCGGGCAATGACCTCTTGATCTAACACCGGCAGCGGAACCCCCACCCCCAACATCAGGGATGCCCCATAGTGCTTGAAGTAGCAACCGCGCACCCAAAAGGGATCCATCTGTTTGGCATCGCCAATGAGGGCAAGGGTGGCCGCTGGGCCAATGGGGGTATCGTTGGCCAAACGTTTTTGCAAGGGGAAGTGTTGGGTGCCTTCCCAGGCGACATAGCCAATGCCGCCGCCAAGAAAAATGCGTGTGCCGATCCCCACCAGTCGCAAGTAAGGGTCATTCAGGAGAGGCGAGAGGGCACCGCCACAGGCATAGACGGCATTCCCCAACTGTGGTTGGAGGGGGCCAAGGTAGGTATAGAGCGGGCGATCGCCCCCATTCACCCCCACAATAAAATTTTGATAAAGATTGCGGGGGTTGTAGAGATAGAACTGATTGATCGTCTCTTTGCTGATCACCGTTTCTAAACTGGCGCGGGGATAGCAATCGGTGACATAGCCCACAGCCCGTAGAGGAATGGCTTTACCGGCAATCAAATCGGCAATGACATGGCCACCGCCCCGTTCTTCTCCCCCTTCGGAAGTGGGGTCAAGGGATTGCGCTGCGCCTAGGTACAGATCCACAGCGCCAAAACCACTATAGGCGGGAATACCATCGAGCCAGCACTGCCGCAGTTTAATCGGCGGATCTGTCGGTCCCAAGTTAATGATCGCCCCGGAGGACTCCATGGGTTCAAAGGTGCCCGTCGTAATCACATCCACTTGGCGGGTGGCTTCAGCGATACTCAAGCTTTCAAGGCGAGCTTTGAGTTCTGCCAGTGTCCAAACTGTGGCCTTGCCCGCCATAATCTTTTCATTAATTTCGGCAATTGTGCGTTCCACAGGCGTTACCGCAGATCCTCAGGGTGGCGAATTTGCCAAGTGCCATCGGGGAGGCGGGAGACTTTGCCCCCTAGGCGTTCAATATTCTCTATCGCCGTTTGTCGCGAGCGATCGCTCACTGCATTGACCAGTGCCCAAATCCACGAATTAATCTGGGCCATGCGGCTGTCGGGATCCCGGCGTAGGGTGCGTGCCAAGGAGCGATAATACTCTGCTGCGGCGCGTACTTGGGGATCGGGATTGAGTTCTGCCCAAACTGCGGCGCGATCGTAGGACTCTGCTGCCGCTTGTCCCTGCCCCAAAAAGAGAAATTCATCCATGGCCCGAAACACCCATGCCAAGTAACCTGTCGGCTGGTGATAGGGATCCATCAAGGGCAACCCCTGCTCCATTAACGCCACAGAGGTTTGGGGCTGTCCGGCATACACCGTGATGGCCGTTGAGAGATAGGGATAGATCTGGGCAAAGCGAGGGTCTTTGGCAACAATCACCTCAAAAAAAGCGGGCACGTCATCGTAACCCGTAACTTGGCGGGCAGCGGAATCACCAAAAAATTGCAGAAATTGCAAAAATGCCCAATCGGCAACTAAATTGTCAAAACCAAAGGAAGGGAGATTGGCCAAAAGCCGCATTTGGGTAATAGTTTGGGCATTCTGCCGCTCATATTCGACATCAGTGAGTTGTTCTCCGGTTTGCGCCTGTAATTGCCGCAGGGCATGCTGCTGCATAAAAGCAACAACAATAAAGGCTAGAGTAGTCAGCCCTAGTCTCAAAGCCTCTGGCCAGCGCCAGTGTGACTTACCCATGGGTTAACCTCAAGCCAACAGGTTATGAGTTTTTGTTGCTGGCTTCGCCCGCTTCAGTAATCCGCTGAAAGAGATACCCCGTTCCCCGCGCCGTCAAAATTAACTCTGGATTACTGGGGTCGTCCTCTAGCTTCGCCCGCAAGCGGGAAATGTGGACATCCACCACCCGCGTATCCACGTGGCGTTCTGGCGTGTAGCCCCACACTTGTTCGAGAATTTCTGCCCGCGAGAAAGGTTCCCCGGAGCGACCCACGAGTAATTCCAAGAGCATAAATTCCATGCCCGTGAGGCGAATGCGCTCCTCCCCTTTATAGACTTGGCGCTTGTTGGTATCAATGCGAATATTGCCCACCTGAATCACCCCTGAGCTAGGGATGCCAGAGGTGCTGGTTTTCTCAATGCGGCGCAGCACCGAGCGAATGCGGGCTTCTAGCTCCTTGGGGGAAAAGGGCTTGACCACATAATCATCGGCGCCCAGTTCCAGCCCTGTAATGCGATCGGCAACATCCCCAAGGGCAGTGAGCATAATAATCGGCACATCGGATTCCTTGCGCAATTCTTGACAGACGCCATAGCCATCTAGTTTGGGCATCATCACATCCAGCACGACTAAATCCGGCTGCTCCTGCCGAAATGTGGTCAGGGCTTCCTCGCCATCGGCGGCAGTGACGACCGTATAGCCAATCATTGACAGCCGAGTTTCTAAAATGCGGCGAATACTCGCTTCATCATCAACAACGAGTATCTTTTCTTTGTGGCTCTCCAAAGTAACGGACACTCCTACTCAATGAGGACAGTAATGGATAGAAATTAAAATGGGAATTTTTTGTACTCTATCATTTTTTTACTGGCTATAGAAAGACCCCCAGCCCTGACTAGGACAGGATTTTGCGAGCTTTTCAGAATTGAAAATCTTTAACATATTTTAACGTGCTCTTGCCCAACAAAAAAGCGGACACCCCTGCGAGAGTATCCGCTAGCCGATTGATTCACAAGTGGTTAGTCGCAGCGTTCCCTAGTCGCGACGGCTCAGTTGAATCCCCACCAAGGAGGGCGAGAGGCTCGACCAAGATTGCTTCACCAAGTCGGCATCGGCCTTGACACTGCCAATGTAGTTGCCCGCTGGCAGGGTGGGGAAGCGTTTGTAGGGTACGACATCCTCGCCAAAGTAGCGGCTGTACTCAGGGCTATTGACCATTGTTTCGACAGCAGCCTTGAGGCCTTGATCCGCCAAGATTTTGTTGTATTGGCGAATTTCCGCTTGGGTGGCCGGGGCACGACCGAGGAGGTGACGGAAGAGGAATTCAATCACCTTGGTGTTGGGATAGGGAGTATAGAAGCGGTTGCGATAGATCTCCGAGCTGGCTAGGGTGCGCACAAACTCCCGCACAGTAATTTCCCCGTTGCGCAGACGACTCTCGAGATCAGGACGCCGGAACTGGCTCGGCACTTGGCCACTAAAGACATCCATCACTTGGCAGTAGATGGCATTGATCACTAGCTCTACCTCAGCACTAGGGGCACCTAAGGTCATGCGGAAAATGCGCGCCGGACGGCGACGGGTAGTACCGACCCCCACTTCCACAGATTGACCATCCCCATTGCGGAAGGAGCGTCCCAATTCGATAAAGCGGGGCTTGCTGGGATCCGCTTGACGCGCTTTGGCCTCTTGCTCGGCGATCGCCCGACTGAGGAGCGGCAGCTTCGTGTTATCGAGGCGAGGTTTTACCGGTGCGAAGCTGGGCACGACAATCGCATCACTTTGCTTCGTGAGTTGATTGTGCAACTTCTCAGTGTTGGGGAAGTTGGCCGCCGGCAAGGTGGGGAAGCGACGATAGGGCACCGTATCCTCCCCAAAGACTTCGGCGTATTCGGCACTATTGACGAGGGCTTGGATAAGGGCCTTTAAGCCCTGGGTGGCGAGAATTTGGTTGTAGCGGCGAATTTCCGCTTGATCGAGGGGTGCCCGCCCCAAGAAGTGCTTGGTGCCCAGTTCGATGACTTTGGTGTTGGGATAGGGGGTGTAAAACTCCTTCTGATAGAGTTCCGAGCAACCCAACCCCTCAATAAACTCCTTGAGGGTGATCTCGCCGTTGCTGAGCTTTGATTCAAGAGCGGTAAATTCATCGCGCACAATGTAGGGCGCCACATTCCGCTCAAAGACCTGACGATAGGCGGCCTGAATCACCAGTTGCAGATTTTGCTTGTCATTGAGATCCGTGAGCTTGAAGACCTTGGTTTGCTCGCGGCGCTTGCTCACCCCCTGATTGGCACGGAACTGGATCGCAGGCTCTGTGCGCAGTTCGGTGACCGCCCCCAATTCGACAAAGCGAGGTGTTTCTTCTTTTTTAGGGGGTACGCCAGTTTCACCAATCGTGCCGGTGCGGAGCGATCGCAGGGCCAGACCTTGGGGTGTAATGTAGCGCTCGTAGGGAACCGTATCTTCACCAAAGGCTTCGCTGTACTCTTGGCTATCAATGATGGCATCCACCAAGCCGTAGAGACCTTTCTTCGAGGCAATGTCGAAGTAGGCATTCATCTCTTTGCGACCATAGGTGGGACGCCCCAAGAGGCGACGGTGGATATATTCAATTGCCTTCGTGACGTACAGGGGTGTCCAGTAGAGGCTGCGGAAGAGGTTTGACTTGGCCAAAATCCGCACAAATTCGCGGACAGAGATTTCACCGTTTTCCAGTTTGATCTCGGCCACTTTTTGGCGCTGCCCTTCATAGACATCGCGGCCAAAGACTTGGAGATAAGCGGCGCGAATCACCCGCTGGGTCGAACTTTCGGCAAATTTCACACTGTCGCCGCCCGTAGCGATCGAGCGTTTGCCAATGCGGGCATTGATGCTGGGCAGTTGATCCAGTTTGAAGACTTTTGGCCCTAGGCTGCCGGGGGCGACTCCACGCGCTGCGGGATTGCTCACCTGATTGTTGATCCCTAGCCCGCGCGTAATGAGAATGCGGCGGGTGTCTTTGTTGAAGGGCTGAGGACGAGCGCTGGGGTTTTTCTTCTCTTTCGGGAAGATGGCACCAAACTGAATTTCCAAGGGATCGTTGCCGGCACCGTAGGGGTGTTGATTCGGCAGCGGCTGATCCTGAGCAGCAAAGGTGGTGATAAATTGCGGGACTTTGCGGAAGGGAGCACTGTATTTGAAGAGATCCTGTTGGGCACCCCAGTTGCGGCATTCTTGAGCCTCTTGACCCAGACCCCGCAGATAGGGCACTGTCTCTTCACCAAAGTAGTCGCTGTATTCCTTGGAATCCACAAGGGCATCCACCAAGGCAGGGAGACCCCCTTTGGAAATAATGGCAAAGTAGGTTTGCACTTCCTCGCGGCTCGAAGGGCCACGCCCCAAAATATGGCGGAAGGCTAGTTCTAGGGCACGGCTGTTGATATAGGGTTCGTAGAAGTTTTTGCGATAGAGAGGCGATTTGGCGAGTTGGCGGATGAACTCCTTCATGGAGATGGAGCCATTTTTCACCTTGGATTCCAAGTCAGAGATGCCCAAGCCGTAGGCACGGGAGATGTCCCGCTCAAAAATTTGCCGATAGGCGGCTTTGACCACTTCATTTTTCTCGGCAGCCGATAGCCCTGGCTTCATCACAAATTTGGGACGGCGTTCGGCGGCATTGAAGTAAATCTGGGGTAGTTGCAGACCTTGAAGATCCGTGGAGTTGCGCTGCCGCACTTTATCGGAGGGGGCAGGGGCAATAAATTCGTTGATCAGGACTTCAAAGTAGGTTTCCACAATGCCCTTGGCTTCAGCGTCTTTTTCAAAGTAGCTGAGGGCGGCTCGCCGCATTTCCTGTAGGGCAGCAATGGTGGCATCGGTGGAGCAAGCAGCCTCAATGATTTCCCGCAAGCCGCGCGTATTCACCGCCAGAATGTTGGGATCGCCAGCCACAATGGCGTAGGTGGTATAGCGCAGGAACCAATCCAAGTCGCGCAGGGATTTTTCCATGCGGGTAGGGCCATAGCGGGCAATGTTGATTGGTTTGAAGCCGACGGGCGCACCACCACCGGAGGCACTAAAGACGGAGCGCAAGCCCTCTAGGAATCCACCACGGGTGTCCACATAGGTTGCGATTCCCAGCTTCATGGCTTCTTTCATATCGATGGGTTCGCCCCTTGCCCCGGTGGTAAACTGGGGGGTTTCTTCGGTTTGGGGACGGGAGAGGAAGGCCATGGGGGAACCACCGACAAAGATGCGGTTGGCAGCACGGGAAACAATGATGTCGGCGTTGCGGGTGAGGGTGGTGGCAATTTCAAGGCGTTTTGCCCCAGAGCGCAGATAAACAGCGAGTTCATCCAGTTCACCCCGATTCAGAAAGCGATCCTGCTGTTCAGCTTGAATAATTGTTGAAACGGGGACGGTTTGATAAAGTTGCGGGCGGGCAACCGAGCTTCCACCACTTGCTTTGACAACCATGGTTACTAAGAGGCTCCCTTTACTTTTAGTTAACGCGCTAACTTAGATTAGAACGATTCGGGGGTAGCGCGGTATTTTTTTAAGAAATGTATAAATTTATGGGGATTTGTCGGCGATCGCCCCTAAGCTTTATGAATTTTTGTAATATTCCTTGACGGCTGCACCCGACCTCAACACCCCTGCCTACTTTAGGCAACGAATCGGCCCACTCATACCGATTGCCTAAAAGTGCTGAAAAAGTTGATCGGGCTGCACGGGCAATAATTCCCCATTGAGCTTGAGTTGCACCCTCTTTTCAGGAATAATTTCGCCGATAATAGCAGCCTGGTCGCCTGCTGCCCGACAGAGATCCTGAGCCAATTCTGGAGTAAGGCACAACACCAGTTCAAAATCTTCACCACCGTAGAGCGCCCAGTTCAACGCCTGCAGGCGATCGCTATAGCCCACCATTGGAATTTTCTCCGCCCAAAGCACTGCACCCACCCCACTGGCTTGACAGAGTTGCAGGACGGCAGCCGCCAGACCATCACTACTATCCATGCCGGCAATGCGAGGCGGGCACACTTGCTGACGGAGCCACTGGACAATATCCAAGCGGGGTCGGGGACGTTGATGAGCTTGGATCCACCCCTGCCGCAGTTGTTCGGGCACAGTGCTGGCCCACTGGGGATACAAAAGGCACTCCAGACCAGCACGAGAGGCACCATGAACACCGGTTACGACTATCACATCCCCCGCTTGGGCGCGATCGCGATAAATAATCCGTTCTGGCGGCGCACTGCCCAAGACCGTGATGCTGAGACTGAGAACGCTAGAGCGACAGGTATCCCCACCGATAATACTGGTGCCGTAGGCTTGAGCACAGGCAGCCATCCCTTGGTAAATCCCTTCAATCGTTGCCACAGGACAGTTACGCGGCGCCGCGAGACCCACCGTTAACCCCAAGGGCAATGCCCCCATGGCCGCAAGGTCGGACAAATTGGCGGCCAGCGATCGCCAGCCCACATCCACAGGCGTCATCGTTACCGGCGTACCGGTCATGCCTAAACTAAAGTGCACCCCCTCAACCAGCACATCGGTACTGACAACAAGTTGTTCAGCGGGGGGTAGTGACAGAACCGCGGCATCATCGCCCATCAATTCCCTGTGGCAGTAGGGGCGCAGGCGAGCAATCAAGTCCAGTTCGCCACAGTCGGCGAGAGTGAGCATCACTAGTCAAACATCCGAAAATAGGGGGGGCGAATGGGAGCGCCGGGTTCTTTTTCGAGATCAAAGTTAATCACATCCCAGCGCTCCTCTTGACTAGCGGGGGGACTAAACTCAACGGGCAGACCAAAGAGGCGCAGCATTTGCGGATCCGTGGGGCCTCGCCAAGGGGTACTACGTTCGAGGTAGGCACAAAAGAGGTCCCGATAGCGTTCGGCAATAATGACTTTGGTGGCGCGGTAGCCTTGGGTGTAGAGGCGATCAAGGGCATCGTGAATTTCAAAACGAATTCCGTCAGGATGGGTGTGCTGGCGATACCATTCGCCGTCCCAGAGGCGCCAAATGCGACCGGATTGCAGGTGCATCAATTCCCCGGTTTTGGCATTCGCTTCAAAAGGACCGTGGCGTGGGCACAGGTAGGTATCGGTGAGGGTCAGAGCGGGAATGACTTGCCGACAGTGGGGACAACGAATTTCAGGACCAAAGATCGGGTAGTGAGAGCCGGATGAGATCATGGACAGTTACCACACAGCGGCAGCAAATCCACCGCGATCGCTCCTATTATAACGAGTTGACTTTAGGAGGGGAAAACAAAGCACTGTTCCCCCTGCCATGGACGGTTTGGGCTACCCTTAAGGGGTGGCAAATGCCAAGATAAGGAAATGTGTAATTTGGGATAAAGCATTTAGCAATGATCCTTGGGGATGAGCAGCGGGACATTTTGATTATCGGAGGCGGCACCATGGGGCTGGCGATCGCCATCGAATTGGCCTTGCGGGGGGCGCGATCCACGGTTCTCAGCCGTCAGTTTCGAGAAGCAGCCCTCCATGCGGCAGCGGGAATGTTAGCCCCCCAAGCAGAAGGCTTGCCGGCAGGCGCCATGTGGAATTTGTGTACGGCGAGCCGCAATCTCTACCCCAGTTGGATTGACAAGCTTGAGCAACTGACGGGGCTGGATGCCGGCTACTGGCCCTGTGGTATTTTGGCACCCGTGACCGATGAGCGGCAGCGCGATCGCCCCCACCCCATGGAACCCGACAGCCGCTGGCTGGATGCGTCTGAACTGGTGAACTATCAGCCGGGCTTTGCGGAGAGTGTGCTAGGAGCTTGGTGGTTTCCTCAAGATGGGCAGGTGAATACACGCAACTTGGCGAAGGTTCTGGTGAGCGCCGCTCGGATTCTTGGCGTCGAGGTGATTGAGGGGATTACAGTTCAGCGATTTCAGCAAACGCCCCGAGGGGAGATTACAGCGTTAGAGAGCGATCGCGGGCGTTGGTCGGCGGGGATTTATATTCTGGCTACAGGGGCATGGACACAAAGCCTGCTTCCTCTACCCGTTACCCCCCGTAAGGGGCAAATGTTGGCGCTGAAACCGCCAGGGCAACCCCTGCTAAAGCACGTGATTTTTGGCGATCAACTCTATCTCGTGCCGCGTCGCTCCGGCAAAGTCGTGGTGGGTGCCACCAGTGAAAATGTGGGCTTCCAAGAGGGGACAACAGTGGCGGGTCTGCAGGCCCTGCTGAATCGTGCCACCGCCCTTATTCCAGAACTGGCCAGCTACGAGGTGATTGATACATGGTGGGGCTATCGCCCAGCCACTCCCGATGATTTACCCATTTTGGGGCAAGGGCCAGCGGCCAACCTTTACCTCGCGACGGGGCATTACCGCAATGGCATTTTGCTTGCCCCGATTACAGCAAAGCTAATGGCGAACCTGATTCTGCACCAGACGGGCGATCGCCACCTGAAAGCCTTTTCGTGGCAGCGATTTCAAGCTCCGTCAGAAGCTAGGGTCTAGGCAGTCACCAACTCAGGGCTAGGACGCTTGCTATTGCGGATACCGGCGATCGCGGCGGCGTAATCAGGCGCCTTAAAGACAGCTGAACCGGCCACAATGGCATTGGCACCCGCTTCGAGAACTTGCCAAGTATTGTCCACCTTGAGACCACCATCCACTTCAATCCATGGGTCTAGGCCGCGCTCTTCGCACAGTTGCCGTAGCCGCCGAATTTTGGGCAGCACTGCTGGAATAAACTTCTGACCCCCAAAGCCGGGATTGACACTCATAATCAGCACGAGATCACAAACATCGAGGACGTACTCAATGAGTTCAAGAGGGCTAGAGGGATTGAGTACCACTCCTGCTTGTTTACCCAGTTCGCGGATTTGACAGAGGGTACGATGCAGGTGAGGGGAGGCATTGTGTTCGGCATGAACTGAGATAATATCGGCACCGGCTTTGGCAAAATCGGCCACGTATTTTTCTGGCTCAACAATCATTAAGTGCACGTCGAGGGGCTTTTGGGTCAAGGGGCGAATCGCCTCAACAATTAATGGCCCGATCGTGATATTGGGAACAAAGCGACCATCCATTACATCCACATGGATCCAGTCGGCTCCCGCCCGATCAACGGCTTGGATCTCTTCACCCAAACGACTGAAATCTGCAGAAAGAATGGAGGGAGCAATCACGACGGGCTTAGCACTCATGACCGATTCATTCCGTAAATAACGTTACAATTGTTTTCAGTGTACCGAGCGATCGCCCCCACAGCAACTCTGCGCTGCAAAGACCACTTTGGCAACTGCCTATGCATAGCCACTGCCAGCCAACGGTACATTTTATAGTAGGCAACAAAGAGCACGTCTGCACCACCAGACCATCATCCAAAGGTGAGACACCAAATGTTCAAACAGCGCACCAAGATCATTACCATTGCAGCCGCGCTGCTGGCCTCAGCAATGAGTGGCTGTGGCCTCATTTTTAGTGAAACAGAAATTACAACTCAACCCGATCAACCCGTTGCTCCCCCCGCAGCCGCTCCCACTCCCCCTGAACCCACGGAACCCACTGCTGCTGGGTTTGCGGTTGCCGCCTTAACCCCACCCACCAACCCCAAAACCTACATTGAGGGACTCTCCAATATCGGTCGTGCTAATCCCTTTGCCCCTGTTCCACCTACCTTTGCCCCTGTTCCACCTACGCCCCCCCCGCCACCACCGCCACCCGTTGATGCCCAAGCTGTGAAAGTTTTTGGTGTGGCTGCGGTGAATGGACGTCTTCAAGCGATTATTCGCTCACCTAAGGAGAATGTCACCCGCACTGTGCAAGTGGGGGATACGATCGCCGGCAATGTGATTGTGCGTGCCATTGATGCCTATGACACTACCCCTGCAGTCGTTTTAGAGCAATTTGGCCAAACGGTACGCCTCACGGTCGGTCAACCCGCCACTGCTCAAGGGGCAACACCACCAGCCATTTAGGACTAACTGTGAATCCGGGGCAAGGGATAGGGCGTGCTGAGAATCTCACTTTCAAGGGCAGCCAACTGCTGTAATCGCTCTGCCACCACCTCTTGACCAAAGGACTGATAGGCCAAGTACCAATAGGTGCCATAGTGGCGTGCCTCAGAGGTGACTAAGCCAGCAAAGAACTCCGCCAGTTCCCGATCTGGACAGTGCTGAGCCAGCAGTTGCAAGCGCTCGTGACTGCGGGCTTCAATCAACGCGCAAACCAATAGGGTATCCAAGAAACGCTGGGGTTCCTGCGAGCGGACAGCCGCATTCAAGCGGGAGGCATAGGGGGGTGCACTGAGGGGGGCAAGGGCAATTTGGCGGCGTTCCAGTTGCTGATTAACTTGGCGGAAGTGATCCAGTTCCTCTTGGGCAATATCGGTGAGGGCATCCACTAAGGGCTTGTGGGAAGGATAGCGAAACATCAGATTAATAGCGACGCCAGCCGCTTTGCGCTCACAGTGGGAGTGATCGAGTAAAATCGTATCTAGGTGAGCGATCGCCTGCTCTACCCACTCAGGACGGGTAGGTTGCACAAGGAACTTAATGCGAATGGGAGTCTCAATCACGGCGGCGCTGGACGGTGAGCACAGAACAAGGGGCATTGTGGAGCACATAGTTGCTGACACTGCCGAGGAAAAATTCACTCAAGCCCTTGAGACCCCGCCGCCCCAGCACAATCAAATCACTTTCCCAATCTTTGGCCAGATCACAAATGGCACGACCGGCATCTCCCAAGGCTTGGGTAAATTCTGTGGGCACCCCTTTTTCAGTGGCAATTTGGGTAAGGTTGCGCAGCATATCCAAGCCTTTTTGCTCAAAGTTTTCCCACTGCTCAGCATAGGCACGCATCACTTCCTCGTGGAGTCCCACATAGACTCCTGAAGCTAAAGGGGTGGTAAAGATTGGGTCAGGATAGGATTCGTTGGTGGGCGAGAGGACATGAATCAGCATCATGCGAGCTTGGTAGTGCTGAGCCAAATCCAGCGCGGTTTGAAACACTTGTTCTCCCAGTTCACTGTCGTCAACTGCAACGAGAATTTTTTTATACATACTGCCCTCCAAACGCCCTGCGGTTCGCCTATCTATAGCTTAGGGGATTGCCAAAGGCGTGAAGACTAACATTTGTAACACAGACTACTTTTGAGCAATAGTAATCGCCATCAGCCCCCCTAGAAGGGGGTAGTGCTTTACCTGCTGAAAGCCTGCTTTCTGGATCAGTTCACAGAGGGTGGATGGCTTAGGAAAGGCTAGAATACTCGGCCACAAATAGTCATACTCTGCTGCCAAGCCGTACTGACGGGCAGTAGGCACTACCCACTGTTGCAAATACCATTGCTGAAATTGTTGGAGTACGGGCGTTTGGGGATGGCTAAAGTCGAGAATTGCTGCCCGCCCACCGGCGACAAGCAGCCGAAACATTTCCCTGAGGGCTTGGGGAATATCTGCCACATTGCGTAACCCGTAGCCGATCGTGATGCCCTGAAAGGTTTGATCTCCAAAGGGTACTGCTAAAGCATCTCCTTGGAGCCATTCAATTTGGGGATAATGATAACTGCGTTGGCGGGCGATCGCTAGGGGTGCCTTGGCAAAATCTAATCCCACGACCTGCCCCTGCTGCCCCACTCGCCGTGCTAGGACACGGGTTAAATCCCCCGTGCCACAGCAGAGATCTAAAGCCGCTGCCCCTTTAGGCAGTTCCAGCCAGTCCACGGCCATCTGTTTCCAGACATGGTGAAGGCCAAAGCTGAGTTGATCGTTGAGGCGATCGTAGAGGGGGGCAATGCGCTCAAACAGGGCTTGGATATTGGTCATGGCTTCAGAGGGGACAGCGGCAGCACCACTGCAACAGCATGCGCACTCGTTGGGTCTTGCGTTTTTCCCTATGGTAAGCAAATCTGATGCCGCAGCGGAACTGCTCTGCTACCCCTTAAAAACGGTAGCGAAATTCAACAAAGCCTGTGCCCTGACCACTGGTGCTCACCTGTCCGCCAAGGCGAATCTGCTCTGTCACTTGAAAGCCGAGGTTAAAGCGGGTGGGATCACCAGGGGCAGTCAGCAACTGCAAGAGGGAAACCGAGGTAAAACTGTTCACTTGAAAACCCAGTTCAGCCCCCACAGCAAGGGTTGGGGCTTGGCTTTGGGCTTGGCGATCGGGGGGCACCACCGCTGGAAAAATCCGAAAGGAGGTGCGGTTGCCTGTGGCCTGATCAATCAATGCCTGTAGGTTATTAAAAAGCGCAGATCCAGCAAGACTCGCCACCGCTGCTTCTCCCCCCACTTGGTTGAGATCCGCAATTGAGCCACCGCCCATCAAGGCAAGGAGTTCAGTCGTGCTGCGGGAGGGAGTACTCGATAGCTCAAGCACCGCAGGCAAATTGGTTTGAAATTGACTGACACGACCATTAATGCGGGCAGTAATCCGAACCGTGTTTAGAGTCCCCACACTGGTGGCTGTGACGGATCCAAAATCCGATAGACGGGTAACGGTGCCGGGGGTATAGACCTCTGTTGCAGTTGCCCCAAGAGCGAGATTGAGTTCGGGATCCAAGCCATTGGCCGGGGTAAAGAGCACATAGTTATCCGCTTGCCGCTGGAGCAAAAAGAGGGTGGTGAACAGATTCAGTTGCCCTCCCGTGAGCCGAATTTTACCCTCGGGCTGGAGACTATCGAGGCTGCCATTGAGGAGCAAACTGCCAGTGGCCGTGAGGTTGAGAACGGGCGATCGCGTCACCCGTAAGGAATCTGCAATCTTAATTTCCAAGTTATCAAAGGCTGGGGGTTCAAAGAGACGGCTAAAAGGAGCAGCTAACCCCTTGCCCTTGGCAACACCATTAATAGCGCCCAAAGCGCCTAAATCGAAACGGCCTTGGCTGAGTTCAACACTGCCCCCCAGATCGGGACTCAGGAGGGTATTTTTGATCACGAGGGTGCCATCTACCGTACCGCGATAGAGATTGCCGGCATTCACTTGCAAGCGTCGCAGGGAAGCGGTGAGGGGTGTGACAGCATCGGGATCATCTGCGGTCAAGGGAGTCTGAATGGGCAGCACCCCTGCCATGGTAATTTGCCCTTGGCTAAGGAGACCCTGGATGCCATCCACCCGCAGGCGATCGCGATCGAAGCGCACGCGCGCACTGAGATTGGTTACCGGCTCCTCAAAGGCGGGAGTTTTAATCACCGCATCATCCACACTAAGGACACCATTGACAATGGGTTCTTCCCATGTGCCCCGCAGTTGGGCTTGCAGCAGCCCCTTTCCTTGTTGCCATTGCACCTGATCCGTAAAGACATTAATCAAGGACAATCCCTCATCCTTGAGGCTGACATCTAGAGCTAACTGCGGATCCACCACTGGTCGCGGGTCAAGGGGAGAGATCAAGGGAACTGAACCTGTAACCACTAGCGGTTCTGGCGTGTCCAAACGGGCGATCGCCTGAAGGGCGAGACGATTTTGGGCATAGCGAAATGTGGCATTCGCTGCCTCCAAGGGACGTTGATTCAACCGACCCTCCGCAAGACTCACTTCACCCGTGAGGATGGGCTGCTGCCATGAGCCAGTCAACATTGCTTGGGCATTCACCTTGCCCTCAACATCCACCCCAGGGGGCAAAAGACTGGCCACAAGACTCATAGGGAACTGCTCTAGCCGCAATCGGGCATTTTGCTGGTTGCCACCCAGAATGCCATTGACGCTCAATTGCCCACCGTTTGCCAGCAGATTGAGGGTCGTCAGCACCAGTTGATGTTGGGCAAAGCGACCACGACTCAGAAACTGATCAACTTGGTAGTTGCCCCAATGCCAATTGGCGCCCTTGAGATCAAAGCTAGCCACTAGACCTGACTGGGGGGTTTGACGGAGATTGATTTGGCCATTAAAAACCCCTTGAAGTTGATCTAAGGAGGGCAGCAGTTGTGGCCGCCGCACCAAAGCCGCTTGGGATTGCAGCAGATCAATTTCAGCAAGGCGGCGAATTTGGGTTAGCAGTGATACTTGCAGACCTGCCCCTGCGGTCGGTGTGCCTAGATCTGCCGCGGTGCCGCGAGCGATGGGTTGGCCAATCCCAAGAATCGTCGCCAACCCTGTCAAATCCGCTAAATTGCCTTGGGCAATTGTCAACTGCGCTCCCAATTGTTGCGGCTGGAGATCAGCAGTGAACTGGTAGCGACTCTCGCCTTTTTCAAAGAGGCCGGATTGAATTGTCAAGCGATCGCGATGCAGACGAAATTGCGCTTGCAGACGATCGCCCCGCCATGCCCCTAACCCCGGTCGCTCTACGGTAAAACTACCCTGCCCCCTTGTCCAATTTTGCAACTGTAGATTGCCAGAGGCGACTCCTGCGAGAATGACATCCTGAGGAAGTTGCGGGGGTCGTAAGCGCAGGGATTCCACAGGAAACTGCTGAAGACGCAAATCAAAGTTTTCCCCTTGGCGCTGGCCCATTAGTTGCGCCTGTTGCCGTTGAACCAGCAGTGAGCGGGGTAGGCCATCGGCATCAAGACGAAGCGCTAAGCGATCGCCCCCCCCCTGTAAGTTGAGGGTTGCCCCCTGTTGTTGGCTCAAGGTGACCGTGCCTGTGAGTTGAGGGGCAAAACGCAAATCATTCACCGCCAATCCTTGGGTGAGCAGTGCCCCCTGAAATTGGAGATTTTTGAGGCGTCCGGTCAGTTGACCTTGCAAGGAGGTGGTACCCGCAAGGGTGAGGGGAACAGGAAGATTCGGTTCCAAGAAGGTGCTTAAGGTACTCAGAGAGAGATTTCTGGCTTGGATGCCCAATCGAATATGCGTGGGTTCCAAAGCCGCAAGATCAACGCCGATGGTTCCCTGAGCGCGAATGGCACCGAGGGTAGCTTCTTGGACTTGCAGTTGCTGGCCATCCCAATTTACCTGTGCCAGAAGGGGAGTACCCGTGGGGATTTGATCCACTTGCAGATTGGCCCTGGCTCGAATCGCTGGCAGCGTTAGTTGATCCAGCCGCCCTTGGGCGATCGCCTGCCCACTGAGACGACCTTGTAAATCTTGATGGAACTGCGGCAGGGGAATATTTTCGGCCTGAACCTGTAACTGCCACTGACCAGCCGCGGCTTGCACTTGACCTCGCAGACTCCCCCCTAGAAACTGCATTTGAAACTCAGGAACGACCAGTCGGGTTTGCGTCAGACGGGCAGTGCCCCGCAGTGGATATTGAGCCGTCGGCAGTTGAAAGGCTGCCTTGGCCTGCCAAGGCTCTGGGGTACGCAAATTGCCGCCAAAGTCCAGTTGCGCAAACCCCTCCCCTAGGGACATGGGCAAAGCCACATCGTAGCGGCGGGCGATCGCCTGAAGATTCACCTGCTGCACTTGTGCCTGGCCGCGAAATTCCCCGCTGGGCCGTATGCCTACAGTGGTCTGCACCTTCCCCCCATCTACTAACTGGGCGCGGACATCCATCAACCTAACCCCTTGATCAAGGGATGCCATAAAAGGCAGCCGTAGCTGTTGCAGTTGCAATTGATCCACCTGCAGCGGGCTTTGGCTGTACAGTTCACCGCTGACTTGGGGATTCGTCAAATCCCCTTGCACCCGCAGGGTGGGAATTGCCACTTGACCTTTGAGGGAAATGGGAGAGGCAATCTGTAATGCCTTAAACGTCGGCGCTAGATCGAATCTGGCCACTTGCCCTTGCAGGTTCCAGCCACTTTCAAGACTCACCGTCCCTCTAGCCTGCCAGCGGACATTGGCGATCGCCCCCCGCAGATAGTGGAGCGTTGCCTGATTGTCCTGCAATTGCACATGGGCCTGTAATCCCTTGATGTCTTGGGGCACAAAGGCCGTGTGTAAAGTGCCATCCCGCAACCGGATTTGCCCCGTGAGTTCAGGAGTTTCTCGCAAGGGAAGCTTAAGCTGCACCTGTCCTTCTAGTTGCCCCCCTTTGACACGAATAGTCTCTGGCAAAAGCTCATTTCCCAGAGCAAGGGGAATCCCCCTAAAGCGCAAATCCAGTTGCCCTGATTCTTGGGGTTGGTGCCAGTCTGCCTGCAACCACCATTGGCCACCCCCGGCCAGTTGTCCTTCCGCTTGACCTTCGACGACAAAATTGTGGCGATCGGGCGTCAGTGTCAATCCCCCCTGAATTTGGCGCAGCAGGTAGGCAGGACGCTGAAAGGGTTGAACCAGTACAGAGGCATCCCGCACCTTCACCCTAATTTGATTCAGTTGAAAAAAGGTCGGCTCCTCCTCTGGGAGCTTAACTTCCGTGCGCCACCACCGCCCTTGGGCATCCTGAACCACCGTGAGTTGGGGTTGGTGGAGGGTCACGTCGAGATCTAATTTTTGACCCGTGAGGAGTTGCCATGGATTAAAGGCGACCTCAATTCCGTTGATTAGGGCATTGTCCAATTCGGGAGTGCCCTCTTCTGGCGTGTAGCTGGGAACCGCTGAGGAACCAAAACGAATAAAATTTAAACCCACCTGCTGCACATTGCCCATGCTCACTGGCCGATTGAGGCCCTGTTGTAGTTGCTGGGCAATTTCAGGAGCCAATTCATAGCGCACAAGCCACCATGTCCGTGTTCCACCCGCGATCGCCCCTAGCGCCACCAAACCAATAATTCTCCATCCCCACTGACGAGACCAAAGGCTAAAGGGGGGTTGTGGTTGCTGCGTCATTCATCCCAACTCCGTCACACCTAGGCGAGAAGCCCAACAGCTCAATCCTAATACGCAGAACAAAGGCTCGGCTTTCTAAATTTGATCGCTTAAACCATTGGTAGGTTCTCGGACATGCAAGAAACGCTAGGATAAAAAGGTGAACGTAAAGAAATGTAACAAAATGAGTGTCTTAGCAGATCGTGTGGTGTTAGTGGTGGGTGCTACGGGTGGCATTGGTCAAGCCGTTGTTGCCGAACTCCAAGAAACCGGTGCCAAATTGGTCTTAGCGGCCCGCTCAGGCGATCGCCTGCAAGCGGTGGCAGCGCAGCTTCCTGCCTCAGTAACTGTCCAAATTCAGCCCTGCGACATCACTCAACCACAGCAGGTGAGCGACTTGATGCAAGCCATTCGCCGTGAGCAGGGACGACTCGATGTATTAATCAACGCAGCGGGGGCTGGCCTTCTCAAGCCCTATCAAAAAATTACGGCGGCTGAACTGGATCAGATGCTTGATCTCAATCTCAAAGGCTGTTTTTACACCACCCAACAGGCAGCCGAACTGATGAAAGAGCAGCAGCAAGGACACATCTGCACCGTTGTCGGCATTCTGGGTAAGCATTCAATGGCTATGGGGTCAGCCTACTGTGCTGCCAAGTTCGGGGTTGTAGGTTTCAGTAAATGTATGGCCGAAGAACTCAAGCGCTATGGCATTCGCTTTAGTCTGTTCTATTTTGGCGGCGTGGATACCCCCTTTTGGGATGCGGTCAGCCTCAAAATCGATCGCCAGAAACTGTTGCGTCCAGCTACCGTTGCTCGTTTCATCCGCGCTACCCTAGAAACGGATCCCCATGCCGTTCCCCTAGAGTTGAGCTTGATGCCCGATAGCCACGTTTTCTTTTAGCCCTTTATAGAGATTGAGCAAACCTTACGCCGATAGTGTCGGCAGCGAAGAAGGATGCAGGAGTAGCTCAGCCGTGGAGCGTTTCTCCACCATTTCGGGGGTGATGGTGCATTCGCGCAGATCCTTGCGGGAGGGCAGTTCGTACATCACATCCAGCATAATCTCTTCAACAATGGCGCGCAGGGCACGGGCACCGGTTTTACGACGGTAGGCCTCTTGGGCGATCGCCTCCACGGCAGCCGGTTCAAAACGTAACTCGACACTGTCGATGCGCATGAGTTTTTGGTACTGCTTCAGGAGCGCGTTTTGAGGTTGGGTGAGTATCTGAGCCAGGGCCGCCACATCCAGCGGCTCCAGCACGGCCACAACCGGAATACGGCCAATAAACTCTGGAATCATGCCGTACTTCACCAAGTCTTGGGGTTCCAGTTGCTTGAGAATGTCTGCAGAACGTTTTTCCTTGGGCAGGGGTTCACCCTCGCGGACAAAGCCCATTGATTTTTTGCCCACCCGTTGCTCAATGGTTTTCTCTAAACCAACAAAAGCGCCGCCACAGATAAAGAGGATGTTCGTCGTATCAATTTGAATACAGTCTTGGTAGGGATGCTTGCGCCCCCCCTGCGGCGGCACATTGGCGATCGTCCCCTCTAGCATCTTCAGTAGCGCTTGCTGTACCCCTTCCCCGGAAACATCACGGGTAATGGAAGGATTTTCACTTTTGCGGGCAATCTTATCAATCTCGTCAATATAGATAATTCCCCGTTGTGCTTCCTCCACATCCATATTGGCGGTTTGTAGCAGCCGCAGCAGGATATTTTCCACATCTTCCCCCACATAGCCGGCTTCAGTGAGGGTAGTGGCATCGGCAACCGCAAAGGGCACATCAAGGAGTTTTGCTAACGTCTGCGCTAAGAGGGTCTTGCCAGAACCCGTCGGGCCAATAAGGAGAATATTGGACTTTTGCAGTTCAACATTGTCATCGCCCCGCTGATCGCCATCCAAAAGACTTAGGCGCTTGTAGTGGTTATAGACCGCAACCGAGAGAATTTTTTTAGCTTCGTGCTGCCCGACCACGTGTTTATCAAGAAATTCCTTGATTTGGCGGGGCTTGGGAACTTGGCTGAGGGGACGCGGGCGAGGAGGACGCTGGGGCGATCGCGATGGTGTGGGGTCTCGACGGGGAACTGCTGCATTGGGAACGGTGGACAGTTCCTCATCGAGGATTTCATTACACAGTTCGACGCATTCATCACAAATATAGACCCCAGGGCCTGCGATGAGCTTACGCACCTGTTCCTGTGACTTGCCACAAAAGGAGCACTTGAGGTGGGTATCATACTTGGCCATAGGGAACCTCTAGGGTTGCACGTCAAGTGGACTTAGTGGCTAGGGAGGGTCTGTCGCGTCACCACCTGATCAATCAGGCCATAGGCTTTGGCCTCTTCAGCCGACATAAAGAAATCCCGCTCCGTATCGGCTTCAATGCGCTCAATGGGTTGCCCTGTGTGCTGTGACAGGAGTTCATTGAGCTTGCGCTTGTGGTAGAGAATTTCCCGCGCTTGGATTTCAATATCCACCGCCTGACCTTGGGCGCCTCCGAGGGGCTGGTGGATCATAATCCTTGCATGGGGCAGCGCCATCCGTTTGCCGGGGGTACCGCCAGACAGTAAGAAGGCACCCATACTCGCGGCCAAGCCAAAGCAGAGGGTACACACATCGGGGCGAATGTGCTTCATGGTGTCGTAAATCGCCATGCCGGCGGTCACCGAGCCACCCGGTGAGTTGATGTACAGGTAAATATCTTTTTCTGGATCTTCGGCATCCAGATAGAGAAGTTGCGCCACGACAGAGTCCGCAACCGCATCATCAATCCCCCGGCGATCGCCGGCCCCCCCACCTAGGAAGATGATTCGCTCGCGGAGGAGTCGCGAATAGATATCAAAGGCTCGTTCACCCCGCCCCGACTGCTCAACCACCATCGGCACAATATTGGCATGGGTAGGCGGCAGGTTCAGCACTGGAGAGCGCAAAATGGAACTGAGGGGATGGTCGTAACGCGATTGCAGCATAGTTGCCTAGGATGACGGTTCGTTTGTAATTAATTGTAACTAGCGGTTTGGCCCGATAGGGATCATCACCTTACATTATGCCGAACTATTCTTGGGATGGGGTAGGGCTTGCCTTTTTCCCAGAACGTTTTGAAGGCTTGGCTGTTTCTTCGACCGCGGCCTCTGGCTCTATGGGAGTCTCTTTTGGCGCTTCAGCAGTTGCTGTGGCGTCGGTGGCTGCCTCGGACGTTGCTGGTTGGAATGTATTCTGCTCTAGGAGCCAGTTGAGGGCTTCCTCCTGCTGCACCTCATCGTAGGCAAATTCGCGGAGTCGTTCCAGATCCTTCGCGGCTTGGTTCGCCAACACCTCTTTGTAGCGGTTCAGCCGTTCCTCAACGGCTTCTGCACTAGGTTCAATGCCCTCTTGACGAGCGATCGCCTTCAGCAATAAGCGGGAGTGCACCTCCTTAGCAGCGCCCGGCTCTGCCTCTTGACGCATTTTTTCGTAGAGTTCCTCGGTCATGATCTTATTGAGATCAACACCTTGGGACTGAATTTGCATCAGCGTCGTCCGCACCTTCACATCTGCTTCTTTGCGGATCAGTGTTTTTGGCAATTCAACTGGATTTTGGGCAATCAGGGTATCAATGAGGGCTGCCTCTTTGGCCTTCTTGTCTTGGTTTTCAGCGCGCTCTCGATGATGTTGCTCTAAGTAGGCCCGCAACTCTGCCATCGTGCTAAATTGACTGTGCTCAGCAGCAAAGGCATCATCTAAGGGAGGCAGTTCCGGCGCTTTAATCCCTAAAAGTTCAATCTCAGCGGTCAATTGTTTGGGGGTTTCTGCTTTCCCTTCCTCTGCTTCCTCAGCAACAGATACCGTCACCGTTTTCGCTTCACCGACACTCATGCCAACAACAGCAGCAGGAATTTCTTTGAGCAAAAAGGGTTGCTCTTCATCGAGGGACAGGGGCAGTTCATCTGCTGAGAATTCCTTCACCACCTCCCCATTGGCATCCTTGGTCACCAGTTTCAGGGTGACATCATCGCCCCACTGCGCTGGCCGGTCTTCGACGGGAATGAGGGTGGCGTGCTCCCGCTGATGCCGTTGCAGGAACTTCTCAACGGTTTCGGGATTATAGGTGACGGGATTGTACTCAATGGTTAGCCCTTTGTAGCCTGTGACCGTAACCTCAGGTTCAACATCAAAGGTGACGCTGAAGGAAAAGTTTTCGCCGGGCTGAAAGCGATCCAGTGCCTCTACCGCGTCCCCCTCGAGTCTAAGGTTACCCAGATAGGGGATATTGTTCTTTTCGACGGCGGCTTTGACGGTATCCTCAATCAGCTTTTCCATAGTCACATAGCGCAGCCGCTCTTTGCCAATCTGCTGCAATACAAGCTGGCGCGGAGCTTTGCCCTTGCGAAATCCGGGCACTTGGGTATGGCGAAGGAGATCATTGACCACTTGGTTATACACCTGTTGGGAGTGTGCCCCCGAAACCTCAATCGTGGCGAGGAGTTGGCTATTGGCACGGGGTTCAGTTGTGATGGAAATGATGTCAGTCACGTCAGTCAAGGTCATTCCCCTTCGCAAATAACGTCAGTGTCGTGTGCGTTGCCTGGGCGCGATCGCAAAAATTACACGCAAATTATCATTTTAGCGCAGATACTCCCTGCTCTTTGCAACTGGAGCCACCCTTAAAGGCCCAGGGTAAAGGTCGCAATGTCAAAGTTTGATGACAAAAGCAATCGTCAGGGTACCCCCTGCCTATAGAATAAAAGTTCGTGATGGGTGTCGTACAGCCCACGCCGCTGAGTTTCAAAAATTGCAACGCTTTCTAAACAGCCCCTATGAGTTTAACCCTGCGATTCCTCATGTGCCCTCCCACCCATTATGAGGTGGACTATGTAATCAATCCTTGGATGGAGGGAAATATCCACAAGTCCTCTCGCGATCGGGCACAGGAGCAGTGGCAAAAACTCTATGAGATCATCCAAAGCCGCGCAACTGTTGACCTAATTGAGCCGCAGCCGGGCTGGCCCGATATGGTGTTTACGGCAAATGCGGGCTTAGTGCTCGGCGATCGCGTGGTGCTCAGTCGCTTTTACCACCCCGAACGGCAGGGGGAAGAACCCTATTTCAAAGCATGGTTTGAATCTCAGGGGTATCAAGTTTTTGAGCTACCGAAACAACTGCCCTTTGAGGGGGCAGGGGATGCTCTCTTGGATCGCGAAGGTCGCTGGCTGTGGGCGGGGTATGGCTTCCGTTCAGAATTGGATTCCCATGCCTATTTGGCAAAGTGGCTGGATATTGAAGTCCTCTCCCTACGGCTCATGGATGAGCGCTTTTATCACCTTGACACGTGTTTTTGTCCGCTGACGGATGGCTACTTGCTTTACTACCCTCCCGCCTTTGATGCCTACTCCAATCGCCTGATTGAACTGCGGGTACCGGCAGAAAAGCGAATTATTGTTCAAGAAACCGATGCGGTGAACTTTGCCTGCAATGCCGTCAATATCGATCACACAGTGATTCTCAACTGTGCCAGCCAAGAATTGAAGTCCGCCCTTGCCCAAGTGGGCTTTGAGGTGGTGGAAACGCCCTTGACAGAATTTCTCAAGGCAGGGGGTGCGGCTAAATGTTTGACCTTGCGGGTGACCGAACCCGTGCGCGAAGAACTCCATGCCACGGCAACGATTCCCAGTCGGGTCATTCATCTGGAGGGACATCTCCTCGACTCTGGCCTTGTGAACCGTGTTCTAGACACGATTGTGGAAAGTGGCGGCAGTTTTCAAGTTTTGCAATTTAATCTTGGCGAACAACGGCAAAGTCCGTCCCAAGCGGATATTCGGGTCATGGCCCCCGATGCCGAGGTGATGGATGCGATCATGGCGCAGCTGATCACCCTTGGTGCGATCTTGCCCCCGTCAGAGGTGTGTGATGCCACCCTCGAAACCGTCACCCAAGCGGGAGTAGCCCCTGACGACTTCTATGTGACCACAATTTACCCCACAGAGGTGCGGGTTGGCGGTGAGTGGGTTCGGGTGCAAAACCAACGCATGGATGGGGCGATTGTGGTGCGCTCAACCCCGGAAGGTACGGTGGCAGAGTGTTGCATTCTGCGGGATTTGCAGGTGGGCGATCGCGTGGTTGTGGGCGTCGAAGGCATCCGCACGATTCGCAAAACAGAAAGCCAACGCAATAGCCAAGAGTTTACCTTCATGGGATCAGGGGTTTCCAGTGAACGCCGCGTCGAACTGGTGGTGGAACAAATTGCCTGGGAATTGCGGCGCATCCGTGATCAGGGGGGCAAAGTGATTGTGGTGGCCGGGCCTGTGGTTATCCACACGGGCGGTGGTGAGCATTTAGCCAAACTGATCCGTGAAGGCTATGTCCAAGGACTCCTCGGCGGCAACGCGATCGCAGTGCACGATATGGAACAAGCCATCATGGGCACCTCCTTAGGGGTAGATATGAAGCGGGGTGTTCCTGTACGGGGCGGTCACCGTCACCATCTGAAAGTGATTAATACCATTCGTCGCTGTGGCAGCATTGCCAATGCTGTGGCGCAGGGAATTCTCACCAGTGGCGTGATGTATGAGTGTGTCAAGAATAATGTGCCCTTTGTCCTAGCGGGGTCAATCCGCGATGATGGCCCATTGCCCGATACGATTATGGATTTAATTGTGGCACAGCGGGAATATGCCCGCCTGATTAAAGGGGCAAACATGATTCTCATGCTCTCGTCAATGCTGCACTCCATTGGGGTGGGCAACATGACCCCTGCGGGGGTGAAGCTGGTCTGTGTGGATATTAACCCAGCAGTGGTGACCAAACTCGCGGATCGCGGGTCTGTGGAATCGGTGGGTGTGGTCACAGATGTGGGATTGTTCCTCAGCCTCATGGTGCAGCAGTTGGAGCGGCTGAATCGTCCCTATACCCTTGCTTAGAAGCCCTGTAGCCAATGCGGTAGGATCGAAAGGGTTTTGTATTCGAGGTCAGCAGTGACAGTTCGTGTTCGTATAGCGCCAAGTCCGACAGGAAATCTGCACATTGGGACTGCCCGTACCGCTGTATTTAACTGGCTTTACGCCCGCCATCGGGGAGGGAAATTTATTCTGCGGATTGAGGATACCGATCGCGAGCGGTCTCGACCCGAATATACCGAGAATATCCTTGAGGGCTTGCAATGGCTGGGCCTGACGTGGGATGAGGGCCCCTATTTCCAAAGCGATCGCCTTGATCTGTACCGCCAAGCGATTCAAACTCTCTTGGATAAGGGACTGGCCTACTACTGCTACTGCACCCCCGAAGAACTCGATGCCCTGCGATCTGAGCAAAAAGCCAAGGGTCTAGCCCCCCGCTACGACAACCGTCACCGCCATTTGACCCCAGAGGAGCAAGCAGCCTTTGATGCGGCGGGACGCACCCCTGTGATTCGCTTCAAAATTGAGGACGATCGCCAGATTGAGTGGCAGGATCTGGTGCGCGGTCGCGTGTGTTGGCAGGGGGCTGATCTGGGGGGTGATATGGTGATTGCGCGGGCGGCGCCGCGAGGTGAGATTGGCTATCCCCTCTATAACTTGGTCGTGGTCGTTGACGACATTGCCATGGGCATTACCGATGTCATTCGCGGTGAAGACCACATTGGTAACACACCCAAACAAATTTTGCTCTACGAAGCCCTTGGCGCCACTCCCCCCAACTTTGCCCATACCCCCTTGATTCTCAATTCAGCGGGACAAAAACTCTCGAAACGGGATGGCGTTACCTCCATTTCTGACTTTCGGGCGATGGGGTATCTTGCACCGGCTTTGGCCAACTACATGACGCTGTTGGGTTGGTCGCCCCCTGAAGGGATGGGTGAACTCTTTACCCTAGAGGTGGCAGCGAAGCACTTTAGTTTTGAGCGGATTAACAAGGCGGGTGCTCGCTTTGACTGGGATAAGCTCAACTGGCTGAATCGTCAGTACATTCAGCAATTGCAACCCGACGAGCTGTTGGCTGAACTCATTCCTTTCTGGCGCGGAGCTGGCTATGCCTTTGATGAGGCGAGCGATCGCCCTTGGTTACTTGACCTTGCCCAACTCCTGCAACCCGGTCTCAACACCCTCAAGGAGGCCATTGATCAAGGGGCGGTTTTCTTTGTCCCCACCGTCACCTTTGATGCTGAAGCAATGGCTCAATTGAGCCAACCCCAAAGTGCAACTATTTTGACCTACCTACTAGAGCATTTACCCTCAGAGCCAACGCTCACGGTTGAGATGGGGCAACACCTGATTCAACAGGCCACCAAAGCCGCCAGTGTGAAAAAAGGGGCAACAATGCGATCGCTGCGTGCTGCTCTCACGGGTGCTGTCCATGGTCCTGATTTAATGGCCACGTGGCAAATTCTCCACCAACGGAGCTGGGATCAACCGCGACTTGCGGCAGCATTGAAACAGGCACAGGTTACTTCCTAAGGGCTGGGGGGCGATCGAAGATCGTTTGGCTGAAATTAGCCCCACTCAAATTGGCGCGATCGAGATCTGCCCCCTTCAGGTTTGCTGCCGTCAAATTCACATCAATCATATTTGCCCCCTTCATGACTGCATTCTCCAGATTGGCACCGCTAAGGTTGGCATTGACAAGGTTGCTGAGGGTGAGCCGGGTTCCCACGAGTTGCGCCCCTGCCAAATTGGCATTGACCAAAATCGCTAGGTAGAGGCTGGCACGGTTCAAGTTTGCCCTTTCCAAATTGGCGCCAAAGAGATTCGCACCCGCCAGATAGGCGCCCTCCAAATTGGCACCCGCCAAATTTGCCTTAAACAAATTGGCATCCATTAGGTTCGCGCGCCGCAGATCACAGTTGGGACATTGGCGCGTTTCCAAGAGTTGTCGCACATGGGTAGGATTTTCAGCCTTAGCAACTGCTGGTACAACCAAGGGTAGGAGGATTAGAGACAACGCGCTTGCTCGTAGCTTCACTAAAAAACTGGGTTTTGTTAAGCGTTGCATTACTGTCAGTACCTGTTTGCAATCCCGTATTTTAGAAAAGGGCTAAACCGATTAAGACGAGGGCAAATCAAAGAGTAATAATTTTGCGAGCAGTCCCAGCGTTGCCACCAATAGGGTTACCAAGAAGCCCCATAGCCGTGCATCTGTCCCCGCCTGTCGCTTAGCAATGTCCTGCAACGTGGACTCTACTGTATCAATCCGCTGCCCTAACTGTATCTCTATGGAATTGATCCGCTGCTCTAACTTTGCTTCTACAGCATCAATTTTGTCCTCCAGGCGCTTTAGCTTTTCATCCATGAGGTTGAAGCGCTCTGTTGTGGTGGCAATGTGGATGTCTAACTTTTTGTCGATCGCTTGGATAATGACTTGCATCCCTTGGATGGCATCCAAAACTTGATTGAGTTCAGAGCAGGTGGCAGGTTCAGTCATTATGGGTCTCCCAAGGTAGGCAGGAGACGCTGAGCTAAGTACAGCGCGGGCTTTCAGTAGCCCTGCAGTTATCTGGCAAGACAACCAAGGACCTCCAAGACGGTTTACAAGCGCCCCCATAGCTGCAATATTTTTCGCACCGTTGAAATC
>NZ_JBKBHZ010000015.1:0-51270 GCF_046299655.1 Thermosynechococcus sp. | reverse complement strand
CCCTCTTGCAAGGTATCCAAATCTGAGGCAAGGGCAGAACTGTTGAGAAAGTCGCCGAGGCTTGCTCCCTCATTTTCTTCGCTAAATTGCTGGGCAGCGTTGACCAATTCCATCAGGTTTTGCAGTCGCGCTAGGCTGTCGTCGGTGCCCTCGTTTTCTAGCTCGCGGCGGCAGCCTGTCTCCTCAATCACAGTTTTCACCAATTCGGGCAGGCCAATATCATCCACAAGGGAGCGCAGGCGGGTCATTAACTCAACAAATTGTTGCACAGCACGCGCCGCCCGCCCAGCTAACGGTCTCATGGACTCGGTATCGGAAATTAACTCCCACAGGGAAATGCCAAGCGTTTGCGCAGCCTGACTGAGGTGATCTAAGCTGGTTTTGCCAATGCCACGGCGGGGCACATTGATGATTCGCCGCAGACTCATGGTGTCGTAGGGATTTTGCAGCAGCCGCAAATAAGCGAGGATATCTTTGACTTCCTTGCGCTCATAGAATTTGAGACCGCCAACCACGGTGTAGGGAATGTTGGCGCGCACTAAGGCCTCCTCAAAGGGGCGCGATTGGGCGTTGGTGCGGTAGAGAATGGCAAAGCGTCCCCATTGGGGTTCAAGGGATTGGCTGCCCAAGGCTTTGATCTGTTGAACCACAAAATAGGCTTCATCAGTTTCAGTGTCGCACTTCTGACAGTGAATCGGCGCGCCTTCCCCCTTGGTAGGGCGCAGCACTTTGGGAATGCGTTCTGTGTTGTGCTCAATGAGATGATTGGCGGCGCGCAAGATATTGGCGACGGAGCGATAGTTTTCCTCTAACTTAATCATCGTGCGGCTCTCGTCATCGGGCAGGCGATCGCCAAAATCCTTCTGGAAATCCATCAAGATAGTGAAATCGGCACAGCGAAAGGAATAAATGGACTGATCCACATCGCCCACGACAAAGATCGAGCGATCGCCCCAATTCTGAAACTGCCGAGGAGGGATGCCATTGGTTGCCAAAAGGCGAATGAGGGCGTATTGGGTGCGGTTGGTGTCTTGGTACTCATCCACCAGAATATGTTGGAACTGCCGATGCCAGAATTCAAGGCGCTCAGGGTGCTGTCGGAAAAGCTGCACCGTTCGCAAAATCAGATCATCAAAGTCAAGGGCATTGTTCTTGGCAAGAGCGGCCTCGTAGCGACGATAAACCTCTGCGGCCACACGGCCGGCGGGCGATCGCTGTTCCTGCTCCAATTGATCGGGGGTTAGCCCAAGGTTTTTTGCTTGGCTAATTTTGTAGCGGATACCGCGCGGATCATGCTTGCGCTCATCGAGATTGAGTTCCCCGGTGGCAATTTCTTTAATCAGGCTTTGCACATCTGACTCATCAAAAATGGTGAAATGGCGCGTCCAGCGATAGCCTTGGGGATGTTGATAGGCTTGGATTTCCAAGCGCAGGAGTCGGGCACAAAGGCTGTGGAAGGTGCCAATCCAAAGGGGCTTCGTGTAGGTTTGATAGACCCGCGATCGCACCCGCTTCTCTTCTTGGGGAGAGAGATCCAGCCAGTCTCGCCCATAGAGTTGCCGCGCCATCTGTTGGCCAAAGAGGACTTCAAGCCGCTCCTTCATTTCGCGGGCGGCCTTATTTGTAAACGTTACCGCCAAAATATTTTCTGGTGCCACCTGATGATGGCGAATCAAATGGGCAATCCGATAGGTAAGCGTGCGCGTTTTCCCAGAACCTGCTCCTGCCACCACCAACATCGGGCCACAATAGTGCTCCACTGCCTGCCGCTGTGAGGGATTCAGTCCTGCCAGAAAATCACTTCTCATTTGCTGCTATGCCCATGTGCCTAAAGTTTCATCATACCCGTTATTACTGGCCAACAGCTTGGCACACCCAGTCGCCAGCGCTGCGCTCTTCACTACCCCGCTATCAAAATTTACGAAGAAAGCAAATCTAGCGTTTCGTTGCGGGGGGCCGCTGGTTGCGTCTGTGGCTCCTCTGGATAAAAGATTAACTCCAGTTTGACTTTACCTCGGTGCCAGCCGGTTTGGTCTAAGAACATAACCTCTACCGCACAACCATCGGCAAGGTATTTGGATCTATCAACTACAAGGCCCTGCAAAGACAATTTCAAATGTCAGCGAAACCGCCTTGCGCAGGAAAGTTTGGACAGGCCTAATATCAAAGGAGCGCAGCTTACGTTCCCCATTCAATAGCTCAAGGAGGCGATCGCAATCCGCTTGCAAATTGGGGCAGGTATTGAGGAGTTCACTCATGGCAAAGAAGCACAAACTATTGTCAGCAACAGCCTAACATCGCTTTTCTAGCCTCCCTTGGGTAGTGGATGTTAATTTTTTTGCGATTTTCCCCTGTCTAAACCCGAGAACCGCTCAGGTTACAATGGGAATCCGTCTTACCCATCACACTCTATGGACAGCGTCCACTGGCAGCAGGTTCACACCTACACTGACATCCTGTACCACAAAACGACGGGCATTGCCAAAATTACAATCAACCGTCCCCACAAGCGCAATGCCTTTCGCCCCCAAACCATTGTGGAAATGAGTCAGGCGTTTGAGGATGCCCGCAACGATCCCACGATTGGGGTTGTGTTGCTCACCGGCGCAGGTCCCCACACCGATGGTAAGTATGCCTTTTGTGCCGGTGGTGACCAAAGTATTCGCGGTGAGGCGGGTTATCTAGATGAGCAGGGGGTAGCACGCCTAAATGTGCTGGATCTGCAACGACAAATTCGCTCCCTGCCAAAGGTGGTCATCGCCCTTGTGGCCGGCTATGCGATTGGGGGTGGCCATGTGCTGCATTTGGTCTGTGATCTCACCATTGCGGCTGAGAATGCTATTTTTGGTCAAACGGGTCCACGGGTGGGTAGTTTTGATGCTGGGTTTGGTGCCAGTTACCTTGCCCGCATTGTCGGCCAGAAAAAAGCCCGTGAAATTTGGTTTCTCTGTCGGCAATATACGGCTCAGGAAGCCCTAGCAATGGGCTTGGTCAATACCGTTGTCCCTGTTGAGGAGCTGGAAGCAGAGGGCATCCGCTGGGCACGACAAATCCTCAGCCATAGTCCCTTGGCAATTCGCTGTTTGAAGGCAGCCTTTAACGCCGATTGTGACGGTCAAGCCGGCCTACAGGAATTAGCTGGCAATGCAACGCTGCTGTACTATCTCACCCAAGAGAGTGCTGAGGGTAAGCAAGCCTTTTTAGAAAAACGCCCCCCCAACTTTCAGCAATTCCCTTGGCGCCCCTAGGAGATGCGCTAGAGTAGGAGCATGTGGCATTGGGAGAATCTGCCATGTGTATTTGCGTGAACTGCGCCCTTGTGGATCGTTGCACCACATACTATGCCGTTGAGGAGCAACACCAACAGCCCCATCTGACCCTCACGCCAGACTTTGAGCCAATTGAGCCAACCATCAATGTAAATATCCGCACTAAAGGCGAAGAGATTCAGTTGGAGTGGGATGTTGTGGGCTGTAAGAGTTTTGTGGAGGAGCAGGGACGGTGGGCAAAACTGCGTCCGGGGGAGTTAATTCCCACCTAGATTGACTCCTAGCCGGCGATCGCCCCTCATCAAACTTCAACTTTTGTTTAAGCGGCATCTATGGGACGCAGCCGGCTGCAACAGCAACTAGATCTATTTATCCACTCACCGCGTGTTGAGATTGGCTTAATTGTTCTTATTCTGATGTGGACGCTACTTGTGGTGGTGGATTTTCTTTGGGTGCAACCCGGCCGCCCTGATTTTTTTGTGATCTTGGCAGAGCTAACCCTACGGCTGTGCTTTGTTGTTGAGTTATTCCTCCGCTTTGCGATCGCCCGCAAAAAGCAACGATTTATCCGCCACTACTGGGTTGATCTAGTCGCGATTCTCCCGATGCCGCCCCAGTGGACTCTGTTTCGTCTGCTGCCGCTGCTGCGTCTGCCCCGTGCCTCGATTCTAATTCATCACAACCTGCACTACATTTCCCCCCAGCTTTCTAATCTCTATGGTGCTCAAATTTCAGCACTGTTAATCATTGTGTTGATCATGCTCTTTGGGGGACTGGCTTTCTATATTATCGAAGGAACCGCAAACCCAGACATCGAAAACCTTGGGGATGCCCTGTGGTACAGTTTCTTTTCCTTGGTTTCTGCCGAGCCGATTGGTGCCTATCCCAAAACCCATGCCGGGCGGATCATTACCCTTGTTGTGGTCTTGGCGGGACTGACCTTGTTTGCGGTGTTTACAGGGGTGGTGTCTGCCTTTATGGTGCAGCGGTTGCAGTCGGTCATGAGCATTAAGAACTTTGACTTGGATGAGTTGCGCAACCACATTATTCTCTGTGGCTGGAATCGCAGTGCCCCCCTTGTGTTGCAGGAGTTGCAAACCGATCCCCAAACCCGCCATGCGCCGATTGTCATTGTTGCTGAACTTGAACAGTTGCCCTTGAGTGAGTTGCGGGGGGTGGATCAAAATCGGCTTTACTTTTATTCGGGAGACTACACCCGCATTGACGTTTTAGAGAAGGTGCAGATTTACCATGCTTCCCGCGCTATTCTCTTGGCGGATACTAGCCAGCCCCGCAGTGATCAAGACCGCGATGCCCGCACTGTTCTTGCTGCACTGACCATGGAAAAACTGAATCCGACGATTTACACCTGTGCGCAGCTTTTGGATCGCAACAACAATGTGCAACTTCAGGCGGCAGGAGTAGAAGATGTGGTGGTGGCCGATGAAATGGCAGGTCATCTTATTGGCAATGCCGTACGCAACCGAGGGGCAATGGATGTCTTTGCTGAACTGCTGACGGTACAGGTGGGAAACCAGTTTTATCGGCTCCCTTTGCCCGCAACGCTGGCTGGCAAAACCTTTTGGTATGCGCAACGCCACCTCAAGGAGCAGTACGATGCCCTTCTGATAGCAGTGGAACGTCGCATCGAGGGACGCCGCCAGACGTATGTGAATCCACCAATGAACTGTGAGTTGCAGGTAGGAGACTATGTGGTGGTAATTGCACGGCAGTGTCCACAGTGGGGATAGGGTCATGGAAATTTCCTCGCAAGTACAGTTGCCCTTTCCCCGCGAGCACGTCTATCGCACCTATCGCGATCGCCTGCCGGAACTAGTGAACTGGATGCCCAATGTCCGTGAAATTGAAGTGCAGGAGCGCAAGGAGCATCCTCAAGCCCTGGAAATGGTTCTGGTCTGGCATGGTGGCGGCGAAATTCCAGCAGCAGCCCGGGCACTTCTGAGTGAGGCGATGCTCTCGTGGACAGACTATACCCATTGGGACGATCGCGACTATCTCACCCGCTGGCGGATTGCCCCCCATGCCTTTACCGAGGCCATTGACTGCCAAGGGGAAAATCAATTCATTGCTGTGGGCGATTCAACAATTATTACCAGCCGAGGTCATCTACGTATTGATCCAAAACGGATTCCCGGAGTACCCTCATTCTTAGCTGGCAGGATTGCCCGTGCTGTGGAGGAGTATCTCGGCCAGCGCATTGAACCCAATTTTCAGCAGTTGGCAGCCAGTGTGGCAGCATTTTTGCGTGCTAAAGGATGACAATCAGCAGTGAAAATTTTAGAGCAAACGGACTATCAACTGCGCTTGCGGGAACGCCCCTGGCTGATTTGGTTTGTGGGCGGGATGTTTATTTTTTTGCCTATCCTGATGCTGATTTCCTTTCCAGCGGTTGTAGAAATTTACTGCCAACGCCAAACCCTGCCCTATGAGTGCGTCGCCACGACAAGCTCCTTGGGGATCCAACAAAATCGGATAAAAATTCCCCTTTCGCTGTTGCAACAGGCAAAATTGGAAGACTACCTTGACCGCGAAGGCGATCGCCTGTACCGCGTCCTCCTTGAAGTAGAGGGAAACTCAATTAGATTGGGCAGTAGCTCCTCGAATCCGGGCGATCGCGCTGTCATGGTGCAGCAAATTAACGAGTTCTTAGCCCATCCCAATCAAACCGAACTTTCCGTCCGCGTAGACGATCGCTGGCTAATTGGGGTTGTTGGGGGTGGGTTCTTTTTAATCGGCATATTTATCATTGCATTCATACCGGTCTTCACGCTGCATCTGGATCGAGGCGGCGGCACCTTGACGATTGTCCGTAGGAATTTCTTCCGCCGAACTCGCAAGGAATTGCCCCTGCGCGAGATTAGCGACATTGCGATTGAAAGCTCCGTAAGTTCTGATGGCGATCGCCTCTATCGCGTCGTGGCTCATCTGACCTCTGGGGAAACAGTTCCCCTGCAGCCGTACTCCAGCAGTGGCTATGACAGCAAGAAAGAATTAGCCAATCTCCTACGTCAGTTTCTGTCTCTGCCCCCTCTATAGTTATCCTGCGGGTACGGAGGCGAGCTGTCTATTAAACTGAGAGTGGCATAATGCAGTCACAGTCGGTAGGGTATTGCCCTCAATTATCGCTATGCAACCAACGGATCCAACAAAGTTTACTGATAAAGCATGGGAAGCGATTGTTAAGTCCCAAGATGTAGCACGGGAATATCGCAGCCAATATCTGGAAACTGAGCACCTGATGATTGCTCTCCTGCGGGAAGAAGGCCTAGGGCAACTCATCCTTGAACGAGCCGATATTGACACCGAGTGGGTCCTCAAGCGGCTGATGGACTTTGCCAAGCAGCAACCTCGCGTGCCGACGGGGAGTGAACTGTACTGTGGCCGCAGTTTGGATGCTCTCCTTGATGAGGCTAATCGTCTGCGCCAAGAGCAAGAGGATCAGTTTATTTCTGTCGAGCATCTTTTGCTCGCCTTTATGGGCGATCGCCGCATTGGTCAACGTCTTTTCCGCGCTTTGAATTGCGATCGCGAGCAGTTGGCCGCCGCCGTCAAAGCAATTCGTGGTGCCCAAAAGGTCACAGACCAAAACCCAGAAAATAAATATGGTGCCCTTGAAAAGTACGGTCGTGATCTCACCGCAGCCGCTCGCCAAGGCAAACTGGATCCCGTCATTGGCCGCGATGAAGAAATTCGCCGGGTGATTCAAGTCCTCTCCCGCCGCACCAAAAATAATCCCGTGCTCATTGGTGAACCCGGTGTGGGTAAAACCGCCATTGCTGAAGGCCTTGCCCAGCGGATTATCAATGGGGATGTGCCGGAATCCCTGAAAAATCGGCGGTTGATCTCCCTTGATCTGGGGAGTTTGGTGGCGGGTGCCAAGTTTCGCGGCGACTTTGAAGATCGCCTCAAGGCCGTTCTCCACGAAGTGACCCATTCCGATGGTCAAATTGTCCTCTTTATTGATGAACTCCATACCGTGGTAGGTGCCGGTGCCAATCAAAACTCCGCCATGGATGCCAGCAACCTCCTGAAGCCGATGTTGGCACGGGGAGAATTGCGCTGTATTGGTGCCACCACCCTAGATGAGTACCGCAAATACATAGAGAAAGATGCTGCCCTTGAGCGACGCTTCCAGCAGGTGTATATCGGCCAGCCCAGCGTGGAGGATACGATCTCAATTTTGCGGGGTCTGAAGGATCGCTACGAAATTCACCACAATGTCAAAATTACTGACTCGGCATTGGTGGCAGCGGCGGTGCTCTCGGATCGGTATATTAGCGATCGCTTTTTGCCCGACAAGGCCATTGACCTTGTGGATGAAGCGGCGGCCAAACTGAAAATGGAAATCACCACCAAGCCCGCTGAACTGGAAGCCCTTGAACGGCGACTGCGCCAACTGGAGATGGAAAAACTCTCCCTCAAGCAGGAGGAAAGTCTGCCCCTGAGCCAAGCTCCATTGCAAGCCACCCGCGATCGCCTACAGCGCATCGAAGAGGAAATTGCCCAACTACAACCGCGACAACAGGCAATGCAAGCCCGCTGGCAAGCAGAAAAAGACCTTCTAGAGCGGATCAACAGCCTCAAGGAAGAGGAAGACCAAGTCAAGCTGCAAATCGAGCAAGCGGAGCGCGACTACAACCTCAATAAAGCTGCTCAACTCAAATATGGTCGCCTCGAGACACTGCAACGGGAACTGGAAAGCACCGAAGCACAACTTTTGGAACTTCAGGCCGAAGGTGGCACCTTTTTGCGCGATCAAGTGACCGAAGCCGACATTGCTGAAATTGTTGCCAAGTGGACAGGCATTCCGCTGCAAAAACTGATGGCCTCAGAACGGCAAAAACTCCTGCAACTCGAACAGGTTCTACACCAGCGGGTGATTGGTCAAACGGAGGCCGTAGCCGCCGTAGCTGCAGCGATTCGCCGAGCGCGAGCCGGCATGAAAGACCCTGCCCGTCCCATTGGTTCCTTTCTCTTTATGGGACCTACCGGCGTCGGCAAAACAGAACTAGCCCGTGCCCTTGCTGAAGCCCTCTTTGACGATGAAAATGCCCTTGTGCGCATTGACATGTCCGAGTACATGGAAAAGCATGCTGTCTCGCGCATGATCGGTGCCCCACCGGGGTATGTGGGCTTTGACAGTGGCGGGCAACTGACGGAGGCGATTCGCCGTCGTCCCTATGCCGTAGTGCTGTTTGATGAGGTGGAAAAAGCCCATCCAGAAGTCTTTAATGTGCTCTTGCAGGTACTCGATGATGGACGGATCACGGATTCCCAAGGGCGCACGGTGGACTTCCGCAACACGGTAATCATCATGACCAGCAACTTGGGCAGCGAGCATATTTTAGATTTGGCCGGGGATGACAGCCGCTATGAGGAAATGCGCCAACGGGTGCTGCAAAGTGCGCAAAAGTATTTTCGCCCTGAATTCCTCAACCGCATTGATGATGTCATTCTGTTCCATGGCCTCGGACGGGCTGAACTGGCACAGATTGCCCAAATTCAACTGCGCCGGCTAGAGCAACTGCTTGCGGATCAAAAAATTCGCCTGCGCCTTACCCCGGCAGCGCTGGATCATTTGGTGGCGGTGGGCTTTGATCCCGTCTATGGGGCACGTCCCCTCAAGCGCGCCATTCAACGGGAATTGGAGAATCCCCTAGCCGTGAAGATCCTTGAAGAGGTCTTTGCTCCCGGCGACACGATTTTGGTAGATTTTGTGAATGGTGAGCTGGCCTTTAGCGCTGTAAACCTCGCTGAGGTGGGCGATCCTCGAGACACCATCACCACTTCCTAAAAAGATGAGGCTCAATGATGCCACCCCTACCGTGAATCTTCTTGAACTGCTGTCACCGAATCGAGTTTGACAATCTGAACTGAATTCCCTGCGTTCAGCCCTAATTCAGCGGCGCGGCCAGCGGCCAGTTCCAAAACGGCGTCCACGGGGACGCCAGACTCATAGGTGGGGCAAGGGAGTGTTTGACAAGGGGGGGCTTCGGGGGCGATCGCCACCACTTTACCCTCCCTTAGAAAAATCAAGTCAAGGGGAATCAGGCAGTTTTTCATCCAGAAGCTAGCCACTTGGGGTGGAGAGATGGGAAACAACATCCCGCGATCGCGCGGCAATTCAGGACGAAACATCAAGCCCAACTGCTGCTGAGCTGGCGTGCGTGCCACTTCCAACTGAATCCATGTATCGTGAATGCGTGCTTTGGCCGTAATGGGTAGATATTGCGGAATGCCGCGCACCATCTGAGGCGGTGCTGCCGAGTCTCCTTGACTCAGACTTTGACAACCCAGCAATAACCCCAAGGTGACTAATCCCAGAATCAACCAACGTAACTTAGGCTTCACGGAGAACATACCCCACTCCTCGCACTGTGTGAATCAACCGTTTTTCGCCATCGGGTTCAATCTTCAACCGCAGATAGCGAATATACACTTCAATGACGTTGGATTCTCCCAAAAAGTCATAGCCCCAGACATTTTCTAGAATTTGCTCACGGGTGAGGACTTCGCGGGGATGCTCCATGAGAAATTTCAACAGCTCATACTCCTTCATTGTGAGATCAATCACTCGCCCTCTGCGTTCGGCGCGACGGGTGACCAGATCCAAGGTCAGATCTTCAAACCGGAGCACCTCGCTTTGGGGGGTCGGTGGCTTCAGGTAAAGCTGAATCATTTGCAAAAAGGGCTTGGGACTATAGGGCAGCAGCAGGTAATCATCGGCACCTGATTCCAGCACCGCCACCCGATCCTCTAGGCGATCGCTCTCCAGCATCAACAGAATCGGCCAACTAACCCCCTGCTGACGTAACCGCTGGCATAGCTCCAAACTACTGAGACGCCCCAAATAGCGATCCATAATGATCAAAGCAGGCTGCCATTCAGCACAGGCCAAGTGACATTCCTTTTCCGTTGTTGCAATCACAGGGTCGTAGCCTGCTGCTTGGAGGTCTTGCCCCATGCGTTGCGACAAGTGGTTGTCAGCACAGACCAAAAGCAAACGTGGAGGGGGAGAAGTTATTTCCATCTCAGTCGTCCTCAGTACCCAAGATCTTACCTTCAGCTTATTCCTTGTGGGAAAATGTTCAAAAATGCGCCCGTAGCTCAGCGGAATAGAGCACTCGCCTTCTAAGCGATTGGTCGTTGGTTCGAGTCCAACCGGGCGCGTCTAACCTGCTATCGTTGATGGGGAGCGTATTGGAGTGCAAGAATCCTCGCAATGAGTCCTAAATATCGCCGCGTGTTGCTCAAATTGAGCGGTGAAGCCCTGATGGGCAACCTGAACTATGGCATTGACCCGAAAGTGGTGCAATCGTTTGCCAGTGAAATTGCTCAAGTCGTGCAAGCGGGCGTGCAAACCGCCATTGTGGTTGGAGGTGGCAATATCTTTCGGGGAGTAAAAGGCGCAGCCGCGGGGATGGATCGGGCAACCGCAGACTATATCGGCATGATTGCCACCGTGATGAATGCCATGACCCTGCAAGATGCCCTCGAACAAATGAACGTGCCCACCCGCGTACAGACGGCGATCGCCATGCAGGAGGTGGCCGAACCCTATATTCGTCGCCGTGCCATTCGTCATCTGGAAAAGGGACGGGTCGTGATCTTTGGGGCAGGATCAGGGAATCCCTTTTTTACCACTGACACGACCGCTGCCCTGCGAGCGGCTGAAATTGATGCCGAAGTCATCTTCAAAGCCACTAAGGTGGATGGGGTCTATGATGCGGATCCGCACAAAAATCCTAACGCGCGTCGCTACCGCAGTCTCACCTATACCCATGCCCTCACCCACAACTTAGCGGTGATGGACAGTACCGCGATCGCCCTGTGTAAAGATAATGATATCCCCATTATTGTGTTTAGTTTGGAAACCGCCGGTAACATCTACCGCGCCTTGACTGGGGAACCCATTGGTACGATGGTTGGAGGCTCCTGTGAAATTAGCTGACGTTGAAGAGCGGATGCAAAAGTCGGTCGAAGCAACCCAGCATGACTTTAATAGTATTCGTACGGGTCGCGCCAACGCGGCTTTGCTGGATCGGGTGATGGTGGACTACTACGGCACCGAAACCCCCCTGCGCTCCTTGGCCAATATTTCCACCCCTGACGCAACTACCATTTTGATTCAGCCCTACGATCGCTCCACATTGGCCAGTATTGAAAAAGCGATTCAACTGTCGGATTTAGGTTTGACACCCAACAACGATGGCTCTAGCATCCGCCTCAATATTCCCCCCTTAACCACAGAGCGACGCAAAGAACTGGTGAAAACCGCCGCCAAAATTGCCGAAGGGGGCAAAGTGGCCATTCGCAACATTCGCCGCGATGCCATCGATCACATCAAAAAGGCGGGCAAGGCCGGGGAACTCACCGAAGATGAAGTGAAGGACTTACAGGAGAAGGTGCAAAAGCTCACCGACAAATACATCGGCAAAATTGAGGCGCTCCTCGCCGAGAAAGAAAAAGACATCATGACGGTATAGGCTAGGTGCCCGGCAACTGTCGCAGTTCTGGACTGAGGTGCGATCGCTCCGCAAGGGCAAAGAGCAATGGCCCAGGGGAGGTATATTCCACAATACTGACACTGGCCACCGGCGCAGCAATGCGATCGCGAAATCGTCCCATATCAATACCAAGAAGACCACAGAGCATCATCCGAATTGTGGTCTTGGGGCAGACGATCAAGATATTGCCCTCAGGATACTCCCGTTTAATTTCTAGTTGTGCCGTGGTTCGAGTGCGCAACATTGGACTAACAAAGACAGCTTGCCACGGCAACTGGGCATAATGTGCGGCAAAGGCTTCAGCCATCGCTAGACCTGCATTTGTCAAGGGTAGATCCAGTTCTCCGCAGTAGGCATTGGCGCGCCTAAAACTGGTTTACCCGTGGCGCAAGAAATAAAGTGTTAAGACCACAACTGTCACCCCATACCGCTAGGGGCAGCATAGTTGAGGGAGACAAGGGGCGTCAACGCTGAGTAGCATCCAATACACTCAATGTAACACCTTGGTAATAATGCCCCAAAATTTGGTCGTAGGTGTAGCCCTGCAATGCCATACCGTAAGCCCCCCATTGACTCATACCTAGGCCATGACCATGACCCCGGCCGGTAATCGTAAAGGCCACTGGCACACTTTGTCCCGTTTGACTGGCCACATTGCCATACTCTGGCGTAATTGTCAGTAGGGTACTGCGCAGTCCCAACACACGACGCAATTCACTCCCTGAAATCGTGCGGCTACCTGTTGTGCCCACCACTTGTACTGCCATGACTCGCCCTTGGGGGGTCAATTGCAAGGGGCGAAAGCCAACGATGGTACCGATACCGGGGAGGCGTTGTTGCAGTTGGGCTGCAGTGAAACGAACCGTCCACTGAAAGTTGGGGGAGATTTGGTCAAAATCAGGAGCACCGCGCAGGTAGGGCACCACTTTTTGCCAGATAGACTCTGAATCTTCGGTGTGCCCCCCGGAGGAGGCATGAAAGACCGCTTCAATAATGCGGCCATTATAGGTAAGCACTTGACCGCGGGTGGCGGCAACGGCGGCGAGGGTACTGGCGGTTTCTGAACTCACCCCCGGATACACCTGATGGGTGACGGTGGCACCCACATCAAAGAGACTACCGGGACGACGGCGCTCGCGATCGCGCCGAAAAAGGACAAAGGAACGGGACGCCACCGCTTGGGCTTTGAGAGCTTCCAGCGGCCAGGAGGGATACATTTCCTTGCCCACGACACTGGGCAGATACTCCTCTAAGTCCACTAGGTTGATGGCGATAATCCCCTCAGGGGTACTCACCAGTTGTAGCCGCCCACGATACCAGCGATCGCCCACCCGCACAAGGCCATTGTCGCGAGGTTCGAGGAAAACTTGCCGTCCCCGCACGCCCCCTGCTTGTATCTCCCCCCCCGTTAGAACCGCCGTAATATTCTGCTGCGGTGCCACTGTCAGCACCCGACCCACCTCATCCCGTAATTGCGCTGGGGTAGAGCTACTAATGGTTACTTGACGTACCCGATCCAAAACCGCAACCCGCAATTCCACCGCTGCGGCTGTCAGTTGTAGGAGCACACTGATCAAACAGCCAAGGCCCACCGACTGCGAGAGAAAACGCCAACGCACAATGAGGTAGAGCATGTTTTACTCCTCAAGTAGAGGGCAGTTCTTAACGGTGTTCCCGCAGACCACTCCAACCAATGCTAATAAAGCCCACTGCCAATAGAAAACTACGAATGCCTATCCTAAGACGATTCACAAAGGCTTCCTGTTGCGCCCGCTTGACAGCTTCCTGTTGTTGGCTGCGGATGCGCTCCCGTGCCTGACCCGCTTGTTTATCGAGGGCTTGGGGGTCTTTTTGCAACTGCTCGAGAATGGCTCGTTGATCAGGGGGCAGTTGATTGCTCTTGAGGAGCTGCTGCAGTTGACCGCTACTGGCTAGTTGTTTAATTTGCTGCTGTTCCTGCTCCACCCGAATTTCCGCCTGTGCCGCCTCTTGATTGATTTGGTTGACCGCCTGTTCCGTAATTTGCCCTGTAATGGATAGGTAAAGAGGAATCCCCAGCAGGCAGAGTAACCCCAGCAAACTGGAGAGAACAAAGACCCAAAATCGCCAGTCTTTGAAGGCAGATTCCCCTGGCTCTGGCTGCGTGGCACTTCCAGAAACTGCTTGAATCCAAAAGCCAGTGTAGATAAAAACAAACCCAATCAAGGGAGTGGCACCACGCTCAATGAATTGGTTGACGACCGTCAGTTGCCACTGGCTGTTATTGAACTGGGGGGTAATAAAGAGAACACTCCACTCGACCAAAAACGTGAGGAGGAGGATAATTCCCACCAGTTTTAGGAACTGAGCCGCCAAGGGGACAGGTCGCTGGGTTGATTTTGAAGCGGTCATGGACTGTGAGTGACTCGTCAACTACTGCATCAACCTTACTGGATTTTGGGGTCGTTGATTCATCTTGGGCGCATTGACTCGCCTGTGGGTCTGCTATCTTTGGCTACCGCAACCTTGGTATACTCCAATTGTGCATGGCACTGAGGCTGCTGGGCTACTTCTCCCCAGTATTGCTGCTTCGCCATCCCTTTGCGCATTGAGGCACAACAAATCCATGGTCATTGTGGCAGTCTTAGCGGCAGGACGAGGCACACGGATGAAATCCTCCCTGCCAAAAGTCCTCCATCCCCTCGGTGGGCGATCGCTGGTAGGCTGGGTTTTACACCAAGTTCAGTTTCTGCAACCGCAACGCCAGTTTGTGATTATTGGCTATGGGGGAGACGCCGTCCGTGCCGCTTTAGCCGATCACCCCCACTTGGAATTTGTCGAGCAACGCGAACAACTAGGCACAGGGCATGCGGTGCAGCAGCTTCTCCCCCACCTGCAGGGCTATGAGGGTGATCTTTTGGTGCTCAATGGCGATGTCCCTCTCCTACGGGGTCAAACTCTTGTCCATTTGCTAGAAGTTCATCAAAAACACAACAATGCGGCCACGATTTTAACGGCACAAATTCCGAACCCCCAAGGCTATGGCCGCGTGATTTGCGATAGCCAGAATATCCTCAAGCAGATTATTGAAGACCGCGATTGCACCACTGCCCAAAAACAAAACTGCCGCATTAACGCTGGTGTATACTGTTTCCACTGGCCGCAACTGGCGGCTGTGTTGCCCCACCTCCAGTCCAATAATGATCAGCAGGAATACTATCTTACGGATGCGGTCAATGCCCTCAGCCCCGTGATGGTCGTGGATGTGGAAGACTATGAGGAAATTTTGGGCGTCAACGATCGCGTGCAGTTGGCAGCGGCCTATCAAGTTCTACAAAATCGAATCAAGAAAGCTTGGATGCAGGCAGGGGTGACCCTTATTGACCCAGCCAGTACCACCATTGAGGATACGGTTGAACTTGCCCCCGATGTGGTCATTGAACCCCAAACTCACCTGCGTGGCCAGACCCGTATTGGCAGTGGCAGCATCATTGGGCCTAGCACGTTAATTGAAAATAGCATCCTTGGCGAACGGGTGACAGTGCGCTATGCTGTGATTAGCGAGAGCGAGATTGGCAATGATACCCAAGTGGGGCCTTTTGCCCACATCCGCCAGCAAAGTGTGGTTGCCGATCGCTGTCGCATTGGGAACTTTGTTGAGCTAAAAAAAGCGCAGTTGGGCAGTGACACCAAGGCCTCCCATCTCGCCTACCTTGGCGATGCCACCTTGGGCGATCGCGTGAATATTGGGGCAGGAACGATTACCGCCAACTACGACGGTGTGCGCAAGCATCCCACCCATATCGGTAGCGGCAGCAAAACGGGAGCTAACAGCGTTTTAGTAGCGCCAGTCACCCTCGGTGAAAATGTGACCGTAGCGGCAGGTTCGACGGTCACTGAAGATGTACCGGATAATGCCCTTGTCATTGCCCGCTGTCGTCAGGTGGTCAAACCCAACTGGCAACCCCCCGCCTAGCCTGCCCCACAGCAGGGTTCAATGCCCAGCCGCCGCAGGAGCAACTCACTCACCGCATTGGCCACCGCAAACTCGCTATAGAAGCTTTGGGAAAAATCAAACTCTTGCAGCTCTGTGATGAGGGCTAAGAGAATGCCGCCGAGATCGTGCTCCCCTTCTAGGCGCTGCCGGCGGTACACCTGAGCGGCTCGCTGGGCGATCGCCTGATTGACAGCTTCCGGCAAGTATTCTGTATTGAGCCAATTGAGAAGAGCCGCCTCCAACCATTGCGCATCCGCAGTGCAGTCACCACAGGGAGGAAGCTGAATCGGCGGAATGGGGGTACTCATGGCAGAGTCCTAAACTCTTCTAATAGAGTTCATCTTATAACTGACAGGCATCAATGGGCGATACTGGATTCGAACCAGTGACCCCTTCCGTGTGAAGGAAGTGCGCTACCACTGTGCTAATCGCCCTAGTTCAGTCAATTTCCAATCATAGCTTGGAGGGCAAGTTTTTGTAAATTGCTCAAACGAGGCTGCGGCAAATTTCATCAAAGGCCTTAGCGGGATCCGCTGCTTGTAAAATCGGACGGCCAATCACAAGGTAAGAGGCACCAACAGCAAAGGCGGCCTGCGGTGTGAGCGATCGCGCTTGATCCCCTGTGGCAGTACCAAGGGGACGAATCCCTGGGCAAATTCTCAAAAATTCCTCTCCCCAACGTTGTTTTACCTGTGCGGCCTCCTGCGGAGAGCAGACAATGCCCGCTAGTCCTGCAGCGTGGGCAAGATCGGCCATGCGTTCAACATAGGTGGTTGGGTCAAGGGGAATTTGGAGTTCCTGTTGAAGGGTATGTGCATCAATGCTAGTGAGTAATGTCACACCGATAAGTTGAGTGGCACTGTTTTCTAGAGCCGCCTGAGCGGTTTTCAGACCCGCTAACCCGGTGGCGGTGTGGATGGTTACAAAGTCCACACCATAGGGGGCGATCGCCCGTACAGCGGCGGCCACCGTATTGGGAATATCGTGGAGCTTCAAATCGAGAAAAATGCGCTTCCCCTGATCCTTGAGCACATCGAGAATAATTGGCCCACTGGCACAAAAGAGTTCTAGCCCCACTTTCCAAAATTGCACTTGGGGCAGCCTATGAATGGTGGCGATCGCCACCTCTAGATTAGGCACATCCAAGGCCACAATAATTTTGCTGGCAACAGCCTCTTGCGAATCAAACAAGGCTTCCTGCTCTCCTTCTGCTCTCCTGAGACGACTACCCTGGGCGGCGCACACAGCGCAACAACCACAGCGCCACAATAATACCCGTCAACTGAGCGGCAATCGTATTCACCTTCGCCTGAATCACAAAAATTTCCAACGGCTCAATCAAGACATTGGTGGCATAGACCGCCGCCCCTTGGGGAATCGACAGCACCTTGAGCAACAACATCCCCACATTCCACTCTGCCGCTGCCACCGTGAAAATCATGCCGGCAATATTCACCCACAGACCAATGTTCAAGCTGCGAATGACGTGCTCCTTGCTGGGGCGATTTTCGGGGTGATCCAAACGTCGTCCCAGTTGCGGATAGCGATAGCAGCAGTAAATACTGACGCCCAAAAACACTAGACCAAGAATCGCCAACACCAGCCCCAATGTGGGACTATTCATGCCATTCGGCGAACGATTGACATTGAATTGGCGACTAAAGATGACAATAATAACAATCAAAAGTGAGACAAAGCCAAGGACGACCTGTGTCCAAAAGCCAATCCAACCAAAGCGTTGCAGTTCACGGCCAAGACGGTGGAGAGGTTGGGTAGTCCCTCGATGGGAGGGCGGGGGAGCATTACCGGGAAGACGTTCCATAGTCCTAGGGGGAAGAGGGCTTAGGCTCGATCATAGCGAACGGTTATCAGGTGCCACTAAATAGGAACACCAATCGCTCCAACTGCCCGCATAGAGCTTGGTTTGGTGCAGGCCAGCGATCGCCAGCCCCAAAATATCCACACAGGCTGTGACCCCCGATCCGCAATAGACAATGATTTGTTGAGTGTCCGCCAAGGGCTGCCAGTAAGCTTGTAGCTCAGCAACGGATTTGAGGCGTCCGTGTTCATCGGCGATGGCCTGCCACGGATAATTCACTGCGCCGGGAATATGACCCGCGATTGGATCAATGGGTTCAATTTCACCGCGATAGCGACGGGGTTCACGGGCATCTACAATCACCGTCTGGGGGTCCGCTTGAGCAGCAATCACAGCCGCACGATCCACCACCCACTCTGGATGCGGATGAGGCTTGAAATTTCCCTGCCGCGGCGGTGGGATCACATTGGTGACTGGATACCCCGCTTCTACATAGGCACGATAGCCCCCATCAAGCACTGCCACGCGATCGTGCCCCAACCAGCGCAGGAGCCACCAGCAGCGCGCTGCATAGGCAAACCGCGAATCATCGTAGGCCACCACTTGCGTTTCTGGGGTAACCCCCATTTGGTTGAGGCGTGCTGCCAACTTCTCTGGATCAGGTAAGGGATGACGCCCGCCATGGTGTTGCCGCGGGCTGGAGAGATCCTGTTCTAAATCGAGGTAATAAGCCCCTGGAATGTGACCTTGGGCATACTCCTGCTGTCCCCGTGTGGTGTCCATGAGGTCAAAACGGCAGTCTGCAATGACAAGGGCTGCATCCCCTAAGTGCTCCGCCAACCAAGGGGCCGTTACGACATAGGGAGTCATGATCGCAGTGGTCTTAGGCGCGCCATTTTACTTTCGGCAGAATGTGTTTGACATCCACGCGGTCTTTGTACTTGATGGCAAAGTTCAGCAGGGAGTCAAGGAGCGAATCCGACAGATAGTGGGGCTGGAGTCCCAAATCCAGCAGTTTGGTGTTCTTGGCGTTGAAGTAGTGCTCTTCTTTTTCAACACGGGGGTTTTCAAGGTGCTGAATTTCCACCTTGAGGCCAAGGGCTTTACCCGCTTCTTGTACTTTGTGGGCAAGGTCACCGACACTAAACTGCTCTGTGAATTGGTTGAGGACGCGAAATTCCCCTGGTTCCGCCGGGTTGTTCACCGCCAATTCAATGCAGCGCACGGTATCGCGAATATCTAAGAAACCACGCGTTTGCCCCCCTTTGCCATAGACGGTCAGGGGATGACCAATAGCCGCTTGAATACAGAAGCGATTGAGGGCAGTGCCAAAGATACTGTCATAGTCAAGGCGGTTGATCAGCAATTCATCCATGCCTGTTTCTTCCGTGAGCACGCCATAGACGACCCCTTGGTTTAAATCGGTGGCACGCAGTCCCCAGATGCGGCAGGCAAAGTGGATGTTATGGCTATCGTGCACTTTACTGAGGTGATAGAAGCTACCGGGCTGCTTGGGATAGGGCAAGGTATCCTTGCGACCATTGTGCTCGATGGTAATGTAGCCCTCTTCAATGTCAATGTTGGGGGTGCCATATTCGCCCATGGTGCCCAGCTTGACAAGGTGGCAGTCGGGGTTGTGAGTATGAATGGCGTACAGCAGGTTGAGGGTACCAACGACATTATTAACTTGGGTAAAGACGGCGTGTTCGCGGTCAATCATGGAGTAGGGGGCGGAGCGCTGTTCGCCAAAGTGGACGATCGCCTCGGGCTGAAACTCGAGCATGGCGCGCTCCAAGAAGGCATAGTTACAAATATCGCCAATATAAAGGTCTATTTTTTTGCCAGTCAGATCCTGCCAGCGTTGCAGACGGTGTTGAATGGGGGCGATCGGCGTGAGGGTTTGCACACACAGCTCATTATCCCAGTGCCGCCGAATGAGGCTATCTAAAATCGCCACATCGTGACCACGATTTGAAAGGTAGAGGGCTGTTGCCCAACCACAGTAACCATCACCGCCAATTACGAGGACTCTCATGCTAACCGTGCTGAAATCAATAACTACTCCGCCAGCCATTCAAGGGCTTCCATACCACGTTACCAGTAATGGGGACACCGTTGATCCATGGGGTTAGAATTCAAGGGGAAGGGGGGACAGCGCTTTGACTTTCAGAAAAGATATGCAGTTTAATGGTTTGTCCTGCCAAGTCAATTTGCACAATATCCCCAAAGAGAACATCTAGAGCCTCTAATAGCGCTTGGAGTTGGGGTGTGCTGGCCCCCGCCTCTTGGTAGAGGCGATCGCTCAACTGACTGAGGCGCTGCCATGTGGTATAAAGCCGAGCAATGGTACTTTCCAGTTGGGCAGCCTGCTGCAGGAGATCGACAACGGTTTGCAGTTGTTCAAGGCGCTGCGCTTCCATGAGGGCTTGTTTCAGATCCACAGGGTGGGCGTTGAGGGCTTGAATTTGGGGAGCGGCCTCCAGATAGCGGCGCAGTTGACGAGCCGTCGCCGTGATTTCCTTGACGGTTTCCACACTGGGGTCGCTGGCCAGTTCTTGGCAGAGTTCCTGCTGTTGCTGCGGCGGGAGTTTCTCTAATTCTTTGACCAAGGGGGCGACATAGCGGGGAGCAAGGGTGCGATCGCTGGCCTTTTGCCGCACCACTGGTGGCAGGAAATCAGCGTGTAGGGCTGTCCATTCTTCTTGTAGTTGACGAACTTGGCGGTGGGTAATGCGATCGCCCGCCGCAGCCGCTTGGGTAATCAGCGCTTGAACTTGCGGATCCGCTGCGGCCGTTTCCAAAAAGGCCCGTTTACTAAAGCGAGAAATGGCTGCCGGGGGTAGAGGACACTCCCTGAGCAATTCATCGGCGCGATCGGCCAACTGAATTAAATCATAGGCGCGACGTTTACTAATCTCCTGTTCCTGGAGCCACTGCTGAAAGCCAATACCCCGCTCATCCCCTTGATGGCGATAGCGATCGCGCACCGTCCGTAGAATTTGCCCGCGCCAAATCTCCGTTTGCAGGTCAAAGCGTTCACACACCTGCCATGCTTGGCGCACCTGTTGCAGAAATTCCTCCTCAGAGAGGGGGCTATCCGCCGCTGGAATGGGCAAAACAAAGTCTGGCGTTGGCTCCATCGCTTCGGAAAAATGACAGCTTCAGCAGTATAGCCTAGCCCAAAGATTTCAGCTCATGGGCGGGTTGGCAGCGTTTAGGATTGAATTACTGCGTTGACGGGAAGCTTTTATGACCACAGTATTGGCACCAGCGGTAACGTACTTAACTCCAGAAGCTTACCTCGCTCAAGAAGTGGTGGCAACGGAGCGCCACGAGTATCGTCAAGGAGAACTTTACACTGTGCCCGGAGGCAGCGTTAATCACAATGAACTGGTTCGTTCCCTAACTGTGCTATTGAGCTTAGCACTCAAGGGACAGCCCTACCGCGTCTTTATCACAGATCAACGCCTCTGGATTCCGGAAACCCAGTCCTACTACTACCCCGATGTCATGGTGATGCCAAAGCCCGTGCCCTTGATGGAAGGACGCAGCGATGTGGTGATGCAGCCGATCTTCATTGCCGAGGTTTTATCCCCTTCCACAGAGGATCGCGATCGCGGGACAAAGTTTTTCGACTATCGTCAGATACCGACCCTGCAAGAATATCTGCTGATTAGCCAAGATCGCCCCTGTGTTGAACAATATTTGCGGCAAGCTAAACATCAATGGCTGCTCACCATTTGGCAAGATATGACGCAGGAATTAACGCTGCCCTCGTTACAGACTTCCTTAAAACTCAGTGATCTTTATGCAGAGGTTGAGTTAGGTGAGTCCCAAAACAAAATCCCTTAACCCCCTATATTATACCTTACCCACCGCACCGCATTTTGCTGGAAAACAAGTACACCCAATTGCTGGTCGCGCAAATTTTGCTGCTGCTAGTCCCCACAATGGTTCGTGATGCCATACCTGCAATCCTAATGCAATCCTAATAGTCCCAACCCCAACTCGGTCTTGCGCAAATGTCGATGTCACCTATCACTGCCGATGCCTCCCCCAACTTTGGTCTCATCATTGTGGAGGGAGAGGATGTGGTGCGCCTTGGCCTTTGGACAGGAATTCAGCAGCAGTGGGGGATTGAGCCGCTAGTCTTTCACGAGGGTCAGGGTCTATTGACCTATCTGGAAACCACGCCCCTCGATCCAGAACGCCATCCTTGGATTGTGCTGTGCGATGCCCAACTCACGGTGAATGATACCACCACGCCTTGGCTGTGGCAGTGGTTGAAACGGCATTATCCAGCACTGCGGCTGATGCTCACTGTGCGACCCGCCGCCCTTGAACTCGTCTCCCTTGCCCAGCAGGTGGGGGTGGAGGGCATTTACCATCGCCATACAGCGCTGCGGGATCTCTTGGCGGGGATGCTCGCTATTGCCCAAGGGGAAATTGTTCACACAGTAACGCCCCCCAAGCCGCCCTTGAAGGTGCTCTTTCCCAATTGGTGGGATCGCTGGCGCTATCAAGTACTCCAGCAGGGATTGGCGGAAATGGAGGCTTGGTTGCAGGCGTTGGATCAACACCTAGGGCGATCGTCCCACCTCTCTGCCCTTGAACGGTTGGTGTGTGAAGGTCGCTATCGAGAAATTCGCGCTGCCCACTGGTTGGTCTCCCGTCTATTGCCGCAGCCGTGTCACGTGCCCTCTCCTCCAGCGGCTCCGCAGGTGGAAATGCTTTCGCAACTGGTGGATCGCTGCCTGCAACGGATGCAGTCGGATCTCTTGAACCTGACGTCGCGGCCTTTGGAGCTAGAGGTGCTCACCCTCCAACAGCGGCGGGAACTCCTCTATACGATTTTGCGGCAGTGGGATCTTCTCGTGCGCACTTTGCAAGCCACTCCCCCTGCCATTGAGTTGCTGCACCAGCGGATTCCCTCCCTACTCCAGGATCTTTGGGAACAGAGCCTGCGCGAGTTTTTTCGGCCCTATCGCTTTGCCCTCGGCAGTGACTCGGATCTCATTGCCCTCCTGCTCACTGAAAGGGAAACCGTAGCCAGTGTGTATCTGCCGTCCATTCCCTTCGGGGCGGAGATGCTAGCGCATTTGCTCAGCCAACAACCCCTCAAGATTCACCACCACACCTATCGCTATGGCACGCCTGCCGCCCTAGAGATTCTCGATGCTCTCCTCGATCACTGGCTGCTGACGGTGGCCAATGGCATTCTCTATCCGCTATTGAATCGCTGCTGCTATAGCGAGGTCATCCAAGAAACCTTTTTTCAGGCCCAATACACCTCAACGCGGGAAATGGAACGCTTTCGCAACGCCCTCTCTTGGCATTACCGCTGGCAGCGCTGGATCAAGGAACCGCAAGACATTTTTGAAAGCCGCCTCGTCTTACTGCGGCTGACACAGCGAGGCATTCAGGAACTGACCCTCACCGTTCCCCGTCAAAAGGAGCTAATGCAACTGGAGGGGATTCCCTACGCTCTCACCTTGGCCCTTGAAGCCCGCGATGCTTTAGCCCCGCCGCTACGGGCGGTTGTGGCTTGGGTCGGCAAGGGGGTGGTGTATCTATTGACGCAGGTAATCGGTCGCGGTTTGGGGCTGATCGGCCGCGGCATTTTGCAGGGCATTGGTCAATCCGTTGGCGGTGGCTGGAGTCGCTCTGAGACCTCAAAAACCTCTTCTAACCCCTCAGGGGACTAGGGAAACCTTAACCGGTGATTAACCTCAAGACGCTCCTCAATCGTGGGTGAATGTGCTAGCATGCTTATAGCTTTTACTTACCTGAGCTTACTGGACTATCAGAAAAGGGTTTGGGTAGAAAAGCGCGAGGAGTGAATAAGGAGTAAAGTGTCTATGTCTCCCTCATTGACGAAGCTAGGAGTGCTCATTCCCACGATTTTGGTGGGAGCAACCATGGCCGCCGCCGCCGAAACCCCAAGCGACTTACCGGCTCCGACGAACCCCCACCAAGCGATTCCCTCGGTGGCAGAACTGGAAAAAGAACTGGGACTGCCGACAACCCAAGATTCCAAGCCGCAGGTCACCTCTGTATCCCAGCTTTCTGACGTTAGCCCCACCGACTGGGCCTACCAAGCCTTGGCCTCCCTTGTCGAGAAATACGGCTGTATTGCCGGCTATCCCGACGGCACCTTCCGCGGCAACCGCGCCGCCACGCGCTATGAAATGGCCGCTGCCCTCAACGCCTGCTTGGATGTGATCAGTGACCGTTTTGCCACCAAAGAAGACTTGGCAACCCTACAGCGCCTGACAGACGAATTCAAAGCTGAGCTGGCCACCCTGCGGGGTCGGGTGGACAAACTGGAAGCCAAGACGGCTCAACTGGAAGCACAGCAATTTGCCACCCTCACCAAGCTGAACGCCACCGTTATCTTTAACATTTCAGATGTTTTGACTGATACACAGGCACTAAACCCTGGTGCTAATCCTCCTCTTACTGCGTTCAACACCAATCCCGTGGCCAACCAGCGTACGCGCCTCAACTTTGACACCAGCTTCTACGGCAAGGATCGCCTGCGGCTGCGCTTACAGGCAGCAAACATCAAAAATTACAACGCTCTCACTCCCCCTAACGCTACTACTCCCCCTAGCATTAACACTAACATGGGTCGCCTTGGCTATGATGGCGATACTGGTAACACGTTTATACTGCAAAAAGCCTTCTACAGTTTCCCTGTAACGTCCAAAGGGCGTCTTATTCTTGACTTCGTGGGGGGAGAATTCAACGACAACTTTAACAACTTCAACCCCTTCCTGCAGTCCAGTGACACGGGTGCCCTGTCGCGCTTTGGCCGTTACAATCCCATTTACCGTGCTGGTTCGGGAGATAACGCAGCAGGGGTGAGCTTCAAGTATGACCTTATCAGTAATAAGGAGAAGGGGACGGGCGTGACCCTGAATGTGGGTTATCTCGCTCCGAACGCAGCAAACCCAAACACTAATGTAACTGCTCAAGGCTTTCTAGATGGTGCCTATGCCGCCCTTGCCCAAGTGGATGTCCTTCCTCTGAAGAACTTAGCTTTCGGTGTTACCTACACTCACTCCTACGGACTCGACCCATTTGGCGGTACAGGTAGTGCTGGGGCAATCTCAGCAGCAACCCCATTAAATCCCTCTGTTACAGTGCAAGCTGCTGATGCTATTGGCTTCCAGTTCACCTACCGTCCCATTCAGAAGTTCAACCTTGCCGGCTGGGTGGGCTATGCCAACGTCTATGGTGTTCTACCACCAGGTTTCACAGGGGTTAATCGTCGCGAAGCGGAGATTGTCAACTGGGCAATTACGCTTGCCTCTCCCGATCTGTGGCGCAAGGGCGACCTGGCAGGTCTAGTCTTTGGTCAGCCACCGCAATTGATTAGCACCACCAATGTACCAATTCCTCAAGGTACTGGTAGTGTTACTGAATTTAACTCCTATCACCTAGAGGGGTTCTACCGCTTTGCGCTTTCCAAGAACCTGTCGATTACACCGGGTGTCATTGCTGTCTTTAACCCCAACAGCAACGCCAATAACGAGACCTTGGTCATTGGGGCAATTCGCACCACCTTTAGCTTCTAGTGCCCCGTTGTCCTTTGAGCAGGTCATTCCCTAGGAATCGGGGAATGGCCTTTTGTTTTTTACAGGGCACTCTGGCTTTAGAATGGGGGAGACCCCAAGAGGAATGCTGACCATGTCTAGGGAAGTTCCTGTGGTTTCTGCTGCCCCTCGCCCCCTGCGACTGGGGGTGTTGGCCTCTGGGAATGGCTCCAATTTTGCTGCCCTTGCCGAGGCCATTGCCCAAGGGGAGTTGCCCGCCCAACTTCAAGTGCTGATCTACAACAATCCCGATGCCTTTGTGGCGGAGCGGGCCAAACAGTGGCAGATTCCCAGCGTTCTTCTCAACCACCGTCACTACCCCAGCCGTGAAAGCTTCGATGCCGCCATTGTGGAAACCCTGAAGGCCTATGGGGTGGAGTGGGTGGTCATGGCGGGCTGGATGCGCATTGCTACCCCCGTGCTCCTTAGGGCCTATCCGCAGCGGGTCATTAACCTGCACCCCAGTTTGCTTCCCAGTTTTCGCGGCCTACATGCCGTAGAGCAGGCCTTGGCGGCGGGTGTGAAAATCACGGGCTGTACCGTGCACATCGTCACTGAGGAGCTGGACAGCGGACCAATTCTGGCCCAAGCAGCGGTGCCAGTTCTTCCCGAGGATACGCCGGCAACCCTCCATGCCCGCATCCAAGTGCAGGAGCATCGCATTCTCAAGCTGGCGATCTCTCACATTGCAGCGCAGCAAATTCAAACTTCCTGCTGACCCTTGGGCATTGCGTCCGCATCCTGTGCTCAGTGGGAACGATTGATGCTTAGGATAGGGGGTGTGGGTAGTTATCAATCGAGTCATGACGCAAGCATATACCCCTGAGGATGTTTGGCGGTTACTGGGGGAGCTATTAGAAGCTCAGAAGGAAACAGAACGCCGCTTTCAAGAAACAGATCGCCGCTTCCAAGAAACAGAGCGATTACTGCGCGAAGAAGCGCGCCAACTCAACCAGCAACTGGGCAAACTCGGCAATCGCCTTGGGGAGTTCGTCGAATGGCAGGTGCGCCCCGCTGTGCTGCGCCTCTTTCGCAGCCGTGGGATTGCCGTCTCCCAACTCTACGGCGATGTCATTCTCCAAGATGGAAATGAGAGTTTAGAAATTGATCTGCTGGTCGTCAACAGCGAGGAAGCAGTTCTCGTCGAGGTAAAAACCAAACTCAGCCAAGGGGATGTGGATGAGCATCTGGAGCGGATTGCCAAATTCCGCCGCTTAGCGCACCAGTATCGCGACACGAAGCTCTTGGGCGCTGTGGCAGGGATGATTGTGCCCCCTGAGGTAGCGCGCTATGCCTATCGGCAGGGGCTATTTGTATTGGCGCAGTCGGGAGATGGGATAACCATTCTCAATGATGAGCAGTTTCAGCCCCGCAGGTGGTAGGCCTCTCTCCTAGAGAATCGCCCCCATTCCAGTCTCAAGCCTTCTAAGGATGCTCCTGTAGCCACTGTTTGAGGGCAGCAATAAAGCGATCGCACTCCATGGGGAGCGTAAAGTAATGGACACAGGCACGCACTGAGGCAGGAGAGAGCAACTCCCGCACCAAGATATGCTCTGCCTCAAGGTCTTGCACCAATTGGTGATGCTGACCATTGGCCAACTGAAAGGCCACCAAGCCCGACGGCGGCGGCACGGGACTCAGACAGGTCAACCCTGCCATGCCCTGTAGCTGCTGCCAGAGGTAATGGCTCAACTCACAAATGCGCTGGTATCGCGCTGCGGGAGTTCCCCATTGCTCATGGATACGCAGGGCAGTGGTTAGCCCCGGTACCAAGGAAAAGGCGGTGGTAGCCACCTCAAAGCGACTGGCATCCTCCTTCCAGCCCGCCGGTTGCGCCTCACGGGTTTGGTGAATGCCGCGCCAGCCAATAAAGGTGGGTTCCAATGTGACTAGGCGATCGCGCCGAATGTACAGCCCACCTAGTCCCGCAGGTCCACAGCACCACTTGTGTCCTGTAAAGGCATAGTAATCCACCCCCAAGGCGGGTAAATTCAGGGGCACCATGCCCACACTTTGGGCACCATCCGCCAAAACTTGGATGCCGCGACGGTGGCAAAGGTCAACAATCTTGTCCAGCGGCAAAAGCTTGCCGGTATTCCACAGCAAATGGCTGAGGACGACCAAGCGTGTGCGGGGATGGAGTTGGGCTTCAATGGCGGCCACCTCATCGTCACACCAGGGCCAAAAGGCTACCCGATCCACGACCACCCCCAACCGCCGCGCCAATTGCTCTGTAATTGCCACTACTCCCGGATGTTCGCAGTTGGAAATCAGCAGGCGATCGCCCGCTTGCCAGTTGATGCCCCAAAGGACGATGTTGCAGCCTGTGGTGACTGAATCCGTGAGGGCGATGGTGTCTGCCGTTGTCCCCAAAAGCTGTGCCAGTTCTTGCCGCAGGGTTTGCAGTTGCTGGCTGAGCCACGGAAACACGCGATTAGCAAAGGGGCCTTCCGCTTGGATATGGCGATCGCTTTGGAGAATGGCCTGCCAAGTATCTTGGTGCAGCGGTCCTTGACCCCCGTAGTTGAGATAGGTCTTATTCTGCAGAGCAGGATAAGTGTCGTGGTAGGTGCGTAGGGTCTCTAGATTCATTGGTGGCGGCTTCGAAGACGAGTATCCAGAATTTAGCTTGGGTATCCTGCTGAGGGCAGGCGTCAACCATGATTGAACACCTTGGATTACCATCGTGATAGATACTCCTCAGTGTGCTAGGAAGTCTCTAGCAAGTCAACCAAGCAATGACACAGGCATACAGTCCCGACGATGTTTGGCGTTTACTAGCAGAGCTGCTAGAAGCTCAGAAGGAAACAGAACGCCGTTTCCAAGAGACGGAGCGTAGGTTTCAGGAAACAGATCGCCGCTTCCAAGAAACGGAGCGATTACTGCGCGAAGAAGCGCGCCAACTCAACCAGCAACTGGGCAAACTCGGCAATCGCCTTGGGGAGTTCGTCGAATGGCAGGTGCGCCCCGCTGTGCTGCGCCTCTTTCGCAGCCGTGGGATTGCCGTCTCCCAACTCTACGGCGATGTCATTCTCCAAGATGGAAATGAGAGTTTAGAAATTGATCTGCTGGTCGTCAACAGCGAGGAAGCAGTTCTCGTCGAGGTAAAAACCAAACTCAGCCAAGGGGATGTGGATGAGCATCTGGAGCGGATTGCCAAATTCCGCCGTTTAGCGCACCAGTATCGCGACACGAAGCTCTTGGGCGCTGTGGCAGGGATGATTGTGCCCCCTGAGGTAGCGCGCTATGCCTATCGGCAGGGGCTATTTGTATTGGCGCAGTCGGGAGATGGGATAACCATTCTCAATGATGAGCAGTTTCAGCCCCGCAGGTGGTAGTTCATGCCTTGGAGGGAGGGTCAACGGCTGCCGATGTTGCTTTTAGAGCTTGAGAACGGGCATCAAGCCACTGTTGCAAAATCAGCGCCGCAGCAATTTGATCTACGAGTTCCTTGTGGTGACGGGGCGATCGCCCCCGCTGTTTAAGAATTTCCTCGGCTTGAAATGAGGTAAGTCGCTCATCCACATATTCCACTGGCAAGTTCAAGGCCGCACCAATTTTTTCTGCCAGATGTTGCACCTGCCGTGCTTGGGAACCCAATTCACCATTTAATGTGTAAGGCAAGCCCACCACCAAACGCTCCACTTGGCGTGCCTGACAAATTTGCCGCAGTTCCTCAACATCTTTAGCAAAGTTACGGCGCTGAATTGTCGTCAAGCCCATGGCCAATTGCCCCAAGCGATCGCACCCTGCGACCCCAATGCGCTTGCGCCCCAGATCCAACCCCAGAACGGAAATCATCCTTGAGTGAATAAGAACAGTTCCCCTACAATTGAATCCATTCCTGATTTTTTCTTGCTCTAAACCATCATACCCCGCTGTACCCACCCATGACTGACGCGACCGCCGACTACAAAGACACTGTCAACCTGCCCCAAACGACGTTTGAAATGCGGGCAAATGCCGCAACACGGGAGCCGCAGTTGCAGGCCTTTTGGGCACAGCACCAGATTTATGAAACCCTTCAGCAAACCAATCCGGGTGAGGTCTTTATTCTCCACGATGGCCCCCCCTACGCCAATGGCGCCCTTCACATTGGCCATGCCCTTAATAAAATTCTCAAGGACATTATCAATAAATATCAACTGCTGCGCGGACGCAAAGTTCGCTACCGCCCAGGGTGGGACTGCCACGGCTTGCCTATTGAACTCAAGGTGCTACAAAACCTGAAACCCGAACAGCGTGCTCAGTTGACCCCCCTCACTCTCCGCCAACAGGCCAAGGACTTTGCCCTGAAAACGGTCGCCGAACAAAAGCAAAGTTTCCAGCGCTATGGCGTTTGGGGCGACTGGGAGCATCCTTACCTGACCCTCACCCCCGACTACGAAGCTGCCCAAATTGGGGTCTTTGGCGAAATGGTGCTGCGGGGCTATATCTATCGCGGCCTGAAACCCGTCCACTGGAGTCCTAGCTCCAAAACTGCCCTTGCGGAGGCAGAACTGGAATATCCCGAAGGCCACACCTCCCGTAGTCTCTATGCCGCCTTTGAAGTCATTGAGCTGCCTGCAGGTTTAGATAAGTCTTGGTACAAAGCCCTAGGGAAATTGGGAGTGGCCATTTGGACAACAACCCCTTGGACAATTCCCGCCAACTTGGCCGTCAGTGTCAATCCCGATCTCACCTATGCGCTGGTTGAAGTGAAGCCCAGTGCCCGCTACCAGTACTTGATTGTTGCTCAAGATCTGGTAGATCGGCTCAGCAATACCCTAGGGTGCACCCTCAAAGTTGTTGCCACCGCCAGAGGGGCTGACCTAGAAAATACTTGCTATCGCCATCCCCTCTTTGAGCGGGAAAGCAAAATAGTCATTGGTGGCGACTATGTGACCACAGAATCAGGAACAGGACTCGTGCACACTGCCCCCGGTCATGGCTTAGAGGACTATGCGGTGGGGCAGCGCTATGGCCTGCCCATCCTATCGCCGGTGGATGAGAATGGGTGTTTTACGGCTGAAGCTGGACCTTTTGCCGGTCTCAATGTGCTCAAGGAAGGGAATGAAGCGGTGATTGCCGCCCTGCAAAACTGTGGTGCCCTCCTCAAGGAAGAACCCTACGTTCACAAGTATCCCTACGACTGGCGTACGAAAAAACCAACGATCTTCCGTGCCACAGAGCAGTGGTTTGCGTCCGTTGAAGGGTTTCGGGATGCAGCCCTCAGGGCGATCGCTGAGGTGAAGTGGATTCCTGCCCAAGGGGAAAACCGCATTACGGCCATGGTGGCTGAGCGATCCGACTGGTGTATTTCGCGGCAGCGCAGTTGGGGCGTGCCCATTCCCGTCTTTTATAACAAAGAAACGGGGGAACCCCTGTTGACGGCAGAAACTATTGCCCATGTGCAAACCATTATTCGCGATCGCGGCTCCGATGCGTGGTGGGAACTCTCGGTGGCTGAATTGCTCCCCGAATCGCTCCGAGATCAGGCCGATCGCTACGAGAAAGGCACCGATACCATGGATGTTTGGTTTGACTCGGGATCCTCTTGGGCAGCGGTTCTCGGCGATCAGCAGGCGGATCTTTATCTCGAAGGCTCCGACCAACACCGCGGTTGGTTTCAATCCTCCTTGCTGACACGGGTGGCCGTGAAAGGCCAAGCCCCCTACAAGGCCGTCCTCACCCACGGCTTTGTCCTCGACGAGCAGGGGCGGAAGATGAGTAAGTCCCTTGGCAATGTCGTGGATCCGCGTGAAGTGATTGAAGGGGGCAAAAACCAAAAGCAAGACCCTGCCTACGGTGCCGATGTGCTGCGCCTGTGGGTTTCCTCCGTGGACTATGCCAACGATGTACCCATTGGCAAAACTATCCTCAAGCAGTTGGCAGATGTCTATCGCAAGATTCGCAATACAGCCCGCTTTCTCCTCGGGAATCTCCACGACTTTAACCCCGATCAGGATGCGATTCCCTATGCCCAACTGCCGGCGTTGGATCGCTATATGCTGCATCGGCTGCAGGAGGTTTTCACCGAAGTGACAGCAGCCTTTGACAGCTTCCAGTTCTATCGCTTTTTCCAAACCATTCAAAACCTCTGTGTTGTTGACTTGTCAAACTTTTATCTGGACATCGCAAAAGATCGGCTATACATCAGTGCTCCCACTAGCGATCGCCGTCGTAGTTGTCAAACCGTGCTTGCCATTGCGGTTCAAAACCTCGCCCGTGCCATTGCCCCAGTGCTTCCGCATCTAGCCGAGGATATTTGGCAACATTTACCCTTCAAAAGTCCCTACCTTTCAGTCTTTCAAAGCGGTTGGGTGCAGCTTCCTAGCCAGTGGTGTGACCCTACCCTAGCGAAGGAGTGGCAACGCCTGCGGCAACTGCGCCTAGAGGTCAATAAGGTGCTCGAACAGGCGCGGGCTGAAAAACTGATTGGCTCCTCCTTGGAAGCCAAAGTCTGGCTCTATGTGACCGATCCAGAGTGGCGCGATCGCCTTGCGGACATGAATCCTAGGGATGTCCTCAGTGGCAATGGCGTGGATGAACTGCGCTATCTCTTTTTAGTGTCCCAGGTGGAGGTCATGCCAGAACGGGAAGCAGTGGCTGTGCCCTATACCCTTGAGGGGGAGGGGCTGTGGATTGGCGTCGGTCATGCCGAGGGTAAGAAATGCGTCCGCTGCTGGAACTATTCTGAGACTGTTGGCCAATCGGCCTTGCATCCCCAGTTGTGCGATCGCTGTCAAGCCGCCCTGCAAGAAGAATTTTAGATTGTCAACTCTTTGGAAACGTGGAAACAATGTTAGAGGTTGATCGTATCTGCCAAGCTGACACATTCACTCTCTTACCACAAATTGATAACTTATCTAACTTATTTGCGTTATTTGCGATAATCCCTAGGGTGTAACAAATATAGCTCTTTTGATAAAGAATAAGACACTATGCGGCATAGTAGTTGCGAATGATCTGATCTAGAGAAGTGTTTGACTCTGTATATACCCATGCTCGCTAGTGCAGCGTCGTTCTGAATTGGGCAAGCCATTTGTTTCTTTCGGGTGATCTCCATCCATTGGAGAGTGTAACAAATCGTTGAAATTTGCACCCCAAATCGCCGAGCCAATTAAACGGTTCGGCCACATTCACGCCTAAAACTACCCAATCCAGTTTCCAAGGGCGACGGGTTGGGGTATTCCACTTTAACCAAGGTTTAACTAGGGGTAGATAGTTGTACGACTCACTTGGAAGAGTTGAGTAGCCTCACTGAGACTGCCCCTTCGTCTCAACGTGCTCTCGTCTTCTAGAGGCCTCTAGGGGGGTGGATTCAGCCGTGCCACCAATGTTTCAGGATGCAGCGCCGAGAGAACAACAATCTTGCCATCTAACACCAATACAGCACGAGTCCGCCGCCCATGGGTAGCATCAATGAGGTGATGGTGCTCCCGTGCCTCCAGAATCAGACGTTTGATTGGCGCAGAATCGGGGCTGACGATCGCCAGCAGTCGCTGCGGCGAAACATAGTTGCCAAAACCAATGTTTAGCATTCCGCCCGATGGTAGTCCTGAAGTGCCCGTACCCCGAGGGTTGAGGTTTGCAGGGTTTTAATGGCGGCAGCCGTCGCCTTAGCACCAGCGATCGTCGTCACAATCGGAATCTTGTAGGCAAGGGCAGTGCGACGAATCAATTGGGCATCGGTACGCGCCTCTTGACCTGAGGGGGTATTCAGAATCAGGTGAATCTGCTCATTTTTAATGGCATCGAGGACATGGGGACGCCCTTCATGGAGCTTGAGGATGAGTTCAATATTGCTCAAACCCGCCTCAAGTAAGGCATTCCGTGTGCCTTCCGTGGCGATAATCCGAAAGCCAAGGGACTGCAACTCCTGTACCACGGGCACAATGGCGGCTTTATCGCGATCGCTCATTGACACAAAGACGGTGCCTTTCAGGGGCAACTTTTGATTGGCGGCCAGTTGGGACTTGGCGTAGGCGGCACCAAAGGTCATATCAATGCCCATCGCTTCGCCGGTGGAGCGCATCTCTGGCCCTAACACCGTATCGGTGCCGGCAAATTTTTCAAAGGGCAGAACGGCTTCCTTGACGGCAACATGGTTGGGAATTTTCTCCTTCAGGAAATTCAGTTCCGCAAGGGTTTTCCCTGACATTAATCGAGCCGCAATTTTAGCAAGGGGAATGCCAATTGCTTTTGAGACAAAAGGCACCGTACGGGAGGCCCGTGGGTTGGCTTCCAAAATATAGACCTGCTCCCCTTGTACCGCTAGTTGTAGGTTCATCAGTCCCACCACTTTTAGCACCTTGGCCAAGGCAATACTCCATGTGCGGATGGTCTCTAACACAGTGGGCGAGAGGGATTGGGTGGGCAAGCTACAGGCAGAATCCCCGGAGTGAATTCCGGCTTGTTCGATGTGTTCCATAATCCCGCCAATCACCACGGTACCGGTGGCATCGGCAATGGCATCCACATCCACTTCAATGGCATTTTCCAGATACTTATCAATGAGAATCGGGCGCTCTGGCTCCACCTGCACCGCTTCATTGATATAGCGTTCCAGTTCGGCATCGGAATAGACAATTTCCATGGCACGACCGCCGAGCACATAACTGGGGCGCACCACCACGGGGTAGCTAATGCGCTGGGCAATACTCAGGGCTTCGGCATAACTGCGAGCCGTGCCATTGGGGGGTTGAGGAATGTTTAACTCCCGCAAAATTTTCTCGAAGCGTTCGCGGTCTTCGGCAATATCAATGGAGTCCGGAGATGTGCCCCAAATTTTTGTTCCTAGGCGATCGCCATGGGTTGCGAGGTACTCTTGGAGGGGGAGGGCCAACTTCAGGGGCGTTTGACCACCAAATTGAATAATGATGCCCACCGGGCGCTCTACTTCAATAATGTTCAGGACATCCTCTTTGGTCAGGGGTTCAAAGTAGAGGCGATCGCTGGTGTCGTAGTCGGTGGAAACCGTTTCGGGGTTGGAGTTGACCATGATGGTTTCATAGTCATCCGCTCGCAGGGCATAGGAGGCATGGCAGCAGCAGTAATCAAATTCAATTCCTTGGCCAATGCGGTTCGGCCCTGATCCCAGAATCATCACCCGCGGCTTACGGGGGGGCAAGACCTCCGATTGGGGGGGGAGTACTTCGACTTCGCCGGTCTCAGGGTTAATTTGCTCCACAGGCCGCTCATAGGTGGAGTAGTAGTAGGGCGTGTAGGCCTCAAACTCGGCAGCACAGGTATCCACGGTTTTATAGACGGGAACCACACCGAGGGATTGGCGATAGGCACGCACCTGATCCTCGGTGGTTTTGGTGGCGTAGGCAATTTGGGCATCACTAAAGCCCTGTTGTTTCACCCGCCAGAGATCATCAGCCGTGAGGTGCTCCAGTTTGCTGCGCTTGAGGAATTTTTCCGTTTCTAGGAGTCCCTGCATCTGGCGCAAAAACCACGGATCAATGGCCGTGAGTTCGTAAACCTCCTCAACGCTCATCCCCAAAAGGAAGGCGTGGCGAATGGCAAAGATGCGATCGGGATTGGGTGTGCGCAGTTTTCCCCGCAGTTGCTCAAGGCTCGGCAGTTTTTCGGGGCGATCGCACCCCCAGCCGGCGCGTCCTGTCTCCAGCGATCGCAGGGCCTTTTGCAGGGACTCTTGGAAGGTGCGGCCAATGGCCATGGCTTCCCCCACGGACTTCATTTGCGTGGTCAGCACCGGCTGCGAGCCGGGAAACTTCTCAAAGGCAAAGCGGGGAATTTTGGTGACCACATAATCAATCGTGGGTTCAAAGCTAGCGGGTGTTTTCTTGGTAATGTCATTGGGGATTTCCGATAGCGTGTAGCCCACGGCCAATTTTGCCGCCATTTTGGCAATGGGGAAGCCCGTGGCCTTAGAAGCAAGTGCTGAGGAGCGGGAGACGCGGGGATTCATTTCAATGACAATCACTTCCCCCGTTTCCGGGTTCACGGCAAACTGAATGTTTGAGCCGCCGGTTTCCACCCCAATTTCGCGAATAATTTTGATGGCGGCATCCCGCAGTCGCTGGTATTCTTTGTCCGTCAGGGTTTGGGCAGGGGCCACGGTAATCGAGTCGCCGGTGTGGATGCCCATGGGGTCAACATTCTCAATGGAGCAGATGATGACCACGTTGTCGGCCATGTCCCGCATGACTTCGAGTTCGTATTCTTTCCAGCCAATGAGGGACTGCTCAATCAGGATTTGCGAGACGGGACTGGCCTCTAGCCCGGCAGCGGCAATCTCTTCAAATTCCTCTTGGTTGTAGGCAATGCCACCACCTGTGCCCCCCAAGGTAAAAGCGGGGCGAATGATTAGGGGATAAACGCCAATCTCTTGGGCGATCGCCCGTGCCTCTTCAAGAGTATTGGCTAGGCCAGAGGGACACACCGCCACGCCGATTCGCTGCATGGCCTCCTTAAAGAGTTTGCGATCCTCAGCCATTTCAATGGCCGGCAGTTTAGCGCCAATCAGTTCCACGCCATAGCGATCGAGGACACCCGACTTTGCCAAGGCCACGGCCAAGTTCAGGGCTGTTTGTCCCCCCATGGTGGGCAGCAGGGCATCAGGACGTTCTGCGGCAATCACCTTTTCCACGATTTCGGGAGTGAGGGGTTCAATGTAGGTGCGATCCGCCATTTCTGGATCGGTCATAATTGTGGCGGGGTTGGAGTTAATCAACACCACCTCGTAACCCTCTTCGCGCAACGCCTTACAGGCTTGGGTTCCTGAATAGTCAAATTCGCAAGCTTGGCCAATCACAATGGGGCCGGAACCAATAATGAGAATCTTGGAAATATCGGTACGACGAGGCATAGAACGTAGCCAAACGACTTCTCGCGACGCCGCAATGACGCCTTCCCTATCCTACACTTCCCCTTGGGATTCCACTTGTCTTTTGGGGGCAACAATCACGATCTGATGACGTTCGGATGACATTCTAATGGCCTCTTGGCCGCGGGGGGCGGCTTTCCTAGCGTTAAGGACTGCAAAGCCGGATCTCTAGAGCCAAGACTCGCCCATGGCTAAACCACTTGGCGGCGACGCCCAAGAAATGAACTGCGTTAGAATGGGTGCTGGAGGCTGTAACGGCTTAATGTTGTTCTTAGAAAGTTGGATGTCAGAGAACTCCCCAATTCGCCTAAGTGTATTTCAACGTTACCTGACGGTGTGGGTCATCCTCTGTATTTTTGCGGGAATCCTGCTAGGGCGTCTGTTTCCGGGGGTTGCCATCACGTTAGATCGCTTAAGCCTGTACCAAGTGTCTATCCCCATCGCCATCTGTCTGTTTTTTATGATGTACCCGATCATGGTCAAAATTGACTTCAGCCAGATTGATCGGGCGTTCCGTACCCCAAAACCTGTGTTGCTCACCCTGATGATTAACTGGGGGATTAAGCCCTTTACGATGCTGTGGATTGCCCAGTTTTTTTTGGGCTACCTCTTTCGGCCTTGGTTGGGGGGGACAGAAGTCATTCGCGGCCAGACTCTGCCATTGGTGGACTCCTATATTGCGGGGGCGATTCTTTTGGGAATTGCTCCCTGTACCGCCATGGTGCTGATGTGGGGATACTTAGCCTATGGGAATCAGGGGCTAACGTTGGTGATGGTGGCGATTAACTCTCTGACGATGCTCTTTCTCTATGCGCCCTTGGGTCGCTTTTTGCTGGCCGCCAGTGATTTGACCGTGCCTTGGCTAACCATTCTTCTATCGGTGCTCATCTATGTGGGATTGCCCCTCGTGGTTGGGGTGTATAGCCGCCACTGGATTTTGCGCCATCGGGGACAGGAGTGGTTTGAAAAACGGTTCTTGCCCATGCTTGACCCGATCGCCATCACTGCCCTGCTCATTACCTTAGTTCTGCTCTTTGCCTTTAAGGGGGAGCTGATTGTCGAAGCACCCTTCCATATCTTGTTGATTGCCATTCCCCTTTTTGTGCAGACGAACTTGATCTTTTGGCTGGGCTATTTGGTGGCACGGCAACTGCGCTTGGACTATGAAGATGCAGCACCCGCCGCAATGATTGGTGCCAGTAACCATTTTGAGGTGGCGATCGCCACTGCTATTACCCTCTTTGGCCTCAATTCAGGGGCAGCTTTGGCAACAGTTGTGGGCGTTCTCATCGAGGTGCCGGTCATGTTGATGCTTGTGAACATTTGCCAGCGCACCGCCTTTTGGTTCCCGCGATCGCCCCAAAAAGCCAGCCTTAAGGATCCGCGCTGTCTCTAGGGCATGGGTGTTACAGATTCAGACACCACCTTCAAACGATAGGGCAGTGGCGCTTCGTCCAGATCAACACTCGCATCAGTCAGAGGAGACACGGGTTGCCTCAGCAACTCACGAATAAAATTGGGCAGGGCAAATACACTGCGGTGGGTGTCCCCATTGTAAAAGCGCAAGTGTTCAATTCCCCTTGTGGCAATTTGGTGCTCTACTTCTGAAGGAGTCAAGGCGCAGGGATCACTACTTTCTGAGGCCGTTGCCATTCCCCACCAAGTTCCGTAGAGGGGAATATAAACTAAATAGGGGCGCACAATTGGAAAGACTTGACAGAGCGTGGTGATGATACGGGCATAAGTCTTAGGGCGTGAAATGGGAGATTCCACATGAAGCGCTAGCAACCCTGCCCCTGATAGGCGAGTCTTACAGAGATGGTAAAACTCTTGAGTATAAAGTCCCAAAGAAGGACCTTGGGGATCGGTTAAATCCAAAATGATGAGATCAAAGGTAGTAGTCACATTTTCAAGATAAGTGCGCCCGTCCCCAATCATCAGTTGTAGGCGAGGATCGTCAAAAACACCGCGATGGATGGTTCCCAATTGTTCACGACAGACATCAACCACTTCTGCATCCAACTCAGCCAATACAACGTGTTCGATAGTGGAGTGTTTAAGTACTTCCTCAGCAGCGCCACCATCTCCCCCCCCAATGATGAGGGCTGACCGAGGAGCTGGATGAGTCATTGCTGCTGGATGAATAAGATTTTCATGGTAAAAAAATTCATCTGCCTCTGAGGTCATAAATAGGTTATCTAGGCAGAGAAACTTGCCAAAATGGGCAGACTCATATAGAGCAAGGTCTTGGTAACGAGTGCGTTTTGCCAATAAGCAACGATCGGCTTGGATAAAGTAACCACAGCCCGAATTAAGCTGCTCAAGGAGATAAAGACTATGACTTGTCATCTTTTGCAAACAACCTTGACAACGCTAAATGCAACCTTAATGCGAAAAATTATTCTCGCTCAACGCACTGAGTGCGGGGCAATGCTGGATCAAAAACAACAACAAGCTGATCAAACAACTTTTGCGCTTTGTGACGATTATCTTGGCTGTAGTTGCAAACGTACACATCCAAGGTGACATACCGCTTTTCAGGCCATGTGTGAATTGTGAGGTGGGACTCTGCGAGCACAACTGCACCAGTGACACCACCTGCTTGTCCAAATTGGTGAAATAAATCCCCCAAGGCTATTAGGCCGGCGTCGTGTACTGCCTCGAGGCATAGCGTCCTAAGGCAATTACGATCTATAAAGTAACGAATGTCTCCACGACACTGATACAAGTCACCAATCAGGTGAATCCCCAAGCGAGGCTTAACAGGCTGCATCGCAGCCACAGGACTATACATCATCGCTGATCCTCCTCAAACAATAACGATAGCAACACGCACTTTACAGCACGTATTACCCCAGCAATGAAGTACGTAACCCTCATTGCCAAAACGTATAATCCCCCTCCTTACGGAGGTTGAAAGTGGCTTGCTGAGGACAACCTTTTGCCTCTTGAGCCATGTTTTTTCATCTGTACAAAAACAGTGTATTCATTTTTTGGAATTTAGGTCAAGCATATTGAGCATTGTCAGTAACCTAATGGCTTATGGCTGAGGGCCTTTTGGTTTCCGCGATCGCCCCAAAAAGCCAGCCTTAAGAATCCGCGGTGTTTTTAGGGAGTGGGTGTGGCAGATCCAGAACGCACTGCTGCCAAGGTTTCGGCTTGGTAAAGGACACCTGTTGATTCCACCAGACCCGCAATGCACAGCTTGACGTTGCGTTGATGCTGCACAAAAACCCGAAAGCCTCCTTTATCGGTGCCACTATCCGTTGCGCCGCGCAAATTATTGGTGCAGTTGGGACTGGTGTTGGCAAGGCCATCAATCAAGGCATTGGGGGTAGGGTCGCCAATTTTTTGGCGATAGAGAATCATCGGGCCGCGCCACACGACATTACTTGTTTTGGGACGGGTGTAATAGGCCACGCGGGTGGTGCTGGCCAAGGTGCCGTTCTCCTGCTCTTCGAGGTTATCTGCTGGTTTTTCGATAAACATCACCAATTGATACCCCCCACTGGGAATTGTCCAATCTGGGGGCGCCGTTGTTGAAATGCGGATTGCTGAACGAATGTCATCGGAGATAAAGTCGAGGGCGCGGCTGAGATTCATGCGAGTCATTGCCTGCTCTTCAACACGGCGATTGTTTTGCAGGATTGCCACCATTGCCCAACCACTCATGGCCACCACAATACTGCCAACGGCAGCCGCCACCAATAACTCCGTCAGTGTAAAGCCGCGATTAACTCTGCGCCAGTCCTGCATCTCCCTGCTCCTTATTTGCGCGTTTGACAGTTATCGGCAGTTGTACCCGTGGTGTCAGTTTCAAGGTAATTGCCGGTGCGCATGATGCCCAATCCTAAGGAGACCACCAAACAGCGCTGAAGGGTCGGATTACTGGTGGCAGCAATCACAATGGTACCGGTACTACTGGTGCGTCCCTGAAAGCCAAACCGGATGAACGCAGTACCCGTTCCTCGACGCAGTGTGACATTCTCCAGTTGACGAGGGCCATTGGGCAAACATTGGGGTGGATCGCCGACAATCGTGGGGTTGGTTCCCGTGTTAATGGTCACTCGACAGGCTTGGTTGCGCCGCATTGCCTCCCGTTGCGCTTCGCGGAGTGCCCCCTCTAGACGCTCAAGCGCTTGGTTGACCCGCTGCGTTTGCAGCCAATAAAGAAAGCTTGGCGTAACAGCCACGGCTAAAATCGTGGCCACAGTGAGAACAATCAGGATTTCAATCAGGGTCATGCCCTGCTCACGGACAGCGGAAAAACGCATTGGGCACCACCTCGGTTGAGAGTTGAGCAACGACACGGTTGTTACTATCGCGCACAGAATAGGCCAGTTCTAAGGTTTGGAAAGGTGCCTCAGCACGGGTGGTGGGTGTGCGCGTCATTGTAAACGTGTCATTGACAATGGGGCGACTATTATTGCTGCTGTTCATCGGCGGAATCAAGGTTTGCAGGTAGGCACCAAAGCCACCATCAATGCCATCGGTTTCATTGGCTTGAATCCGACAGCGGGCATAGACACGAGTACCCGCTCCGCGGTAGCTCCCGACTGACGAGTCCAAGGTAATCGTATTGCCCGAAATGGAGACAATACGGCGTGTGCCCGAGTCCGAGCCAATGAGCACACGATCGCCCACTCGAAACCCATCCGTGGGTGAGGTCACAGGACAGGCGCCCCCCACACGATACTCTGGAGGCATCGCTTGATCATAGTCGCTTTCATCGGGTGCAATCAATGCCAGTGTTAAGGTGGTTTCATTCCCTTGGGCAGGCGCTGCTAGCTTGCGCTGGGCAAACTTGGTTTGACAGAGGTCGTAGGCAACGATTTTAATGTTTTCTAAATCTTCTTGGATCCAGTTGCTGGCCTCGGCAAATTTACGGGCATCCGCTTGGAAAAAGGCGGCAATCACAAGTGTTTGCAGGGCTGACAAGGTAAAGAGGCCAATGAGCAAGATCGAAGCCAAGACCTCCGCAAGGGTAAAGCCGTGGCAATGGTGCTGCACCAGCCAGTGGAAATAAAACTTACTACGAGTCATCAACACTGCCTCCAAATTTAGTACTGAGCTAGGCGGTTCCAGTTGCTGGCTTCAGTGGTGCGTGCCACAACAATTGAGGCATTGGCATAGTCGCCCCCCAAAGCTTCTGGCAGGCGATCGGGCACTCTGATTTCCGCATTGTTCGAGCTAGAGCCGTTCCACTCTTTGGCCCATACTGCACCAACAATGTCTGGATCGCGGCTACCGCCATTAATTCCCACCTTGGCATCGGGCGCATAGACAAAGAGACTGCCTGCTTGGGCACCACCGCTGAGGGTAAAGTCTTGGTCAGTGCTCATATTATTTGGGTCTGGGGGATTACCATAGATGCGCAGGCGATCCGGCGTGCCGACACCGCTGGGAAGTCCCATATTGGCACCGGTACCACAAGTAGAACTATCGGGGCTGCAGACATTATCAATTCCCGCATTCCCACTGAGGGAGATGTTGCCACTGACGTAGAGTCGGACGGCGTACTTACTGGTATCGAATGTTACTCTGTCATTGCCACTGAGGTTAATGTTGTTAATCCGATAGGCGTAATAGACTTTCTCTGGATTCACAATTCGTTCCCCGGGCCGTAGGGGATCAGGGATAAAGAAGGGAATGTTGGGGTCAGGGTTAACGTAGGGGTAATCGCCGCTTCGTGGAAAAGTTGTATTATCGGTAATATTTCCTAAGTCATAAGCTCCCTGACTATACCCCCCTGATGCTCCTAGGGCGTCCTGAAAGTCTTGAATTTGCTTTGCGGGCAACCAACTGGGTAGCGGGGTCAGGGTAAGATTGCCCAGCACAGAGCCGCCAACTGGATTTGGCCAAGTGGGAAAGGGCGGTAGGTTAATCTTGTTGATGGCGATCGCCCCCTCAATAGTTGAGTTATTAAGTGCTCCCACGGCAGTGCGCAGTCCCTCTCGTGTCGGTTGGCCATTGACACACTGTGCTTGGGGCACTACACAGTTGGCTGGGTTAGTGCAGATTACGTTGCCGTTGACGGTGCCAAAGACATCATTGTTGCCAAGGTTAATGCTTTGCGCCAGTAGTCCGGGAAAGTTGGCGGGCACACTGCGATCCGTAATTACCATCTTTTGCAAGATGAAGGCATTGGCAGGAGAGTTATTGGCTAGGCGACCTTCTATCAACAGGTGTCCTGTTTGGGTTGGGGCATCGTAGAGATAGGAGAGAATACGGTAATTGCCCTGCACAGGGGTGCCAATCGTGCCGTTGAGGACCATCGTATTCAAGTTGTCGAGGGTAAAGCAGGGGGGCGCATCAGAACCAAGACTCGCCGCTGTCCACTCATTCACAGGGGGCACATCCAGACCTGTGGTATTGGGCTGACCAACTTTTGTTGCATCCGCTGCACGGCTGATCAGATAGGGGCGGGGAGGATTAAAGTTCGTATTCGTGGCGGGGTTGTAGGTGCGGCGCAGCAGAATCTGGTAGTTGCCATTGAGTAAGCCAAGGGTACGCGCCATACCCCCTTCCGCTACCGCAAAGGCCTGCTGGGTTTGTTTTTGCAGGCTAGCAGTACTCACATCCAGTTGCGATCGCGAGAGCAGGGTGAGGGCAACCACAATCATGATCAACCCCATACCCAAGACCAAGGGGAGTGTAAACCCCCGCTGCCGCTGCCGATACCCTAGACGGGGATAGCGACGTTTCAGCGATCGCACTAGTTTCTTCATCATTGGCTTATTCTCTATTGCCCCAACCTTTGCTCTATCAATATATCTTGCAATATATCTTGACCACAAGAACTGAGTTGCTGCTGATGCTGAGTTGAATATGCCTTTATACACGGTTGATATAATTTAATTGCAAACTTGAGTAATTGCAAACTTGAGAGAAGTGATGTGATCTCACTCACATCCATGTCCCGCCTCCTATTATACCTTTTGCCCAGAAGGCCGCATCTCAAGAGTATTTCGAGTATGAAATAGCCAATCTTGCTTTAGGGACAAGCCCAAGCCTTATCAAATTCACTGATACTTGGTTTCAGTGTAAATAAACTTGAATAACTCTCGCACAAAGGAGCAACTTTTTGAGGGGACATAGGTACTCACGCTTTAGGGCTTGGTTCAATTTGCAGCAGGCACACACCTCGCTCTCCACCGAGGCACTGGCGGCACTGACGACATTTCTAACGATGGCCTACATCTTGCCCGTCAATGCGCAAATTCTTTCCAATGCCATTTTTCTGGAACAGCCACAGGATTTACAGACGGAGTTGGTGATTGCAACCGCAGTATCGGCGGCAGTGGGTAGTATTTTGATGGGAATTTGGGCGAATTACCCGATTGCGTTGGCCCCCGGCATGGGCATCAATGCCTTTTTTGCTTTTGCGGTGGTGGGGCAGATGGGGCTGCCTTGGCCGTTGGCATTGAGTGCGGTACTCTTGGAGGGCATTGTGTTTGTGCTGCTGACCCTAACGGGGCTGCGATCGCTGATTGTGAATATGATTCCCATGTCCTTGAAGGTGGCGATTGCGGCTGGGGTAGGGCTATTTATTGCCTACATTGGCCTTGGCAATGCGGGAATTATCATCGCTGATGCCGCTACGAAAACGAAACTCACCACCTTTGACACATGGCCACCCATCCTCGCTGCCCTTGGGATTCTTTTGACGGCGTTTCTCTGTGCCAAGGGGGTGCGGGGGGCGATTTTTTGGGGGGTGATGATTACTGCCTTAGCTGCATGGCTCGTGGGGGCTGCCCCTTGGCCGACGGCTTTGATCCAATGGCCGCAATGGCCGTCCCATCTCTTTGGTCAAGCCTTAGTGGGCTTTGGACAATTGCAACCGCAGCAGTTGGGGTCTTTTCTCTTGGTAACCTTGGTACTGCTTTTTACCGATATGTTTGACACCGTAGGCACCCTTTCGGCGGTGGGGGTACAGGCAGGGTTTCTCAATCAGCAGGGACATTTCCCCCGCGCCTTGGGAGCCTTTATGGCGGATGCAGTCGGGACAATTGTTGGCGCCCTCTTTGGCACTTCGACAGTGACCACCTATATTGAATCGGCAGCAGGCATTGCCGTGGGGGGACGGACGGGGCTGACGGCGCTGATGGTGGGGGGCTTGTTTTTGCTCTCACTGCTGTTTTTGCCGCTTACGACCGCCATTCCCAGTTTTGCCACGGCACCGGCTTTGGTGCTGGTTGGTGTTTTTATGGCGCGATCGCTCCCAGACATTCCTTGGTCTGATCTCACGGAAGCGATTCCTGCTTTTTTGGTGGTGTTGGTGATGCCCTTGAGCTACTCCATCAGTGAGGGGCTAGCGGTGGGATTTATTAGCTATCCAATTGTGAAACTAGCTGCAGGCAAAGGGAGAGAAGTGCATCCTGCCCTCTGGGGATTGGCGGTTATTTTTATTGCCCACTACTTTTGGCGTTAGACAGGATCTAAGATAGGATGCTTCTGAACTGATTGGAAACACACTACCTATGGATCTGAAATCCTTGATTCGCGATGTCCCAGACTTCCCTAAGCCGGGCATTTTGTTTCGGGATTTAACAACGCTGCTGCAAAATCAGGCGGGGCTGCGCTACGTTATTGACCAATTGGTGGAAAAACACGCCAACGATGGCATTCATTATGTGGCCGGCATCGAGTCACGGGGATTTATTTTTGGTGCTCCCTTGGCCTATCGCTTGGGGGCAGGCTTTATCCCTTTGCGCAAGCCGGGGAAACTCTGTGCGCCGGTCTATGCGGTGGAGTATGAGCTAGAGTATGGGCGCGATCGCTTGGAAATGCACCAAGATGCCATCGAACCGGGTCGGCGGGTGTTAATTGTTGATGATTTGATTGCTACAGGGGGCACAGCGGCAGCAGCGGCAGGTCTCATCCAACAAGCGCAAGCCGAACTTCATGGCTTTGCCTTTATCGTCGAGCTGACGGACTTGGGAGGACGGAAAAAGCTTCCCGATGTGCCAATTACCACCCTTGTAACTTATTAACTAACTTATTAACTTAAATTGATTAGGTGTGATTTATTCGGTTACCACGTCACGCGATCGCGCAAGCGATCGAGGAGCTTCGGTCCGACACCGGGGACAGCATCTAAATCCGCCAAGGATTGAAAGGGCTTTTGCTCGCGGGCACGGATAATTTCAGCCGCCAGCTTTGGTCCGACGCCCGGTAGGGTTTGCAGTTCAGCGGCAGTGGCCGTGTTCAAATTTACCCGTGCGGTAGGCGTGCTGGCACGATTTCCTGAAGCAGGGGCAGGTCGAGTGGCAATCTTACTGCCACAGGCGATCAACTGCTGCTGAATGCGATCGCGAATGTGCTGCGGCAGACCTAGACGACTATTGCTATACAGGCGCTCAAACTCCCGTTTGTAGTGAGCTGCTACGGTGGGATGCTCAATCACCAGCAAGAATTCATCGTTGCCACGATTGGCCGCCTCTGACCAGTTGTGGGAACCCACAATGACAGTGCGATCGTCCAGGACGCCGTACTTATGGTGCAGCTTATCGCCCGCCGGTAACAGGGGGGTGCCCACCGTTTGAATCGGGTTTTGCCACGGGCGGTTGCCGGCTTCGTAGTAACAGTTGCCTTGACGGGCTTGGGCTGTATTGGCCATCGCTACCCCCATCATATCGAGGGCTTCGCTAAAGTCACGGTAGATAAATCCTGAGTCAATGAGGGCGCGGATGCTCACCCCTTGGTTGTGGCGTTCCTCAAGCAGGTTGGACAACTCCTGATCAGAGAAAACAAAGAGCGCGAGATCAACTTTTTGGCGACTGCGCCTCAGGGTCTGTCCAATGAGGCCATTGGTGGTGTCTGGCCAAGGGACAGAGGCTGGACTAGGAGAAAAGCGCACCGTCACCATGGCATCGCCCACCGCCACCCGTTGAGGAGGTCGCACTGGCTTTTTGACCCCAAAGCGACTATTGGGCTGACCACCGGGACCATCGCCCCACATAATGTTAAATTCTTCAGTAAATAGGCGTGCCACCGCGGGGCTATCAATCACCAAGAGGGAGTTGGCATTACCACGGGTATCGGGTCGTCCCAAGTCACCATGGACATCGCTGAGGGTAAAGTTCGCCGTCGTCGCAATGACTTGGCGATCGTCAATCACAATGAACTTGTGGTGCATGAGCAGACTGCCTTTGGAGCCATCGGCAGTGTCATCCATCCAAGGAATCTTCGCCTCATTGAGAATTGTCTGCACATCGCGATCGCCCAGTTCAGCGGCACTGAGTTGGCCATCGCCGTTGGTATCCACTAAGGCTTTCCACTCGTTATAGCGCTCGCGCATTCTGGGATCCATGGCACTCACTTGCGCGGCACTGTAGGTTGCCCAGGGGGCAGTGTAGGTATTCTCCATAATCACCCGCACGCGTACCCCCGCCTGCTGCCGTGCTGCTAGAGCCTTGGCCAGATTCGGTAGGCGAAACTCCTGCACCGCCACATCAATGGTCTTCTGGGCTTGGGCAATCTGCTCAATTATGATTGCCTCAAGGTCTTCCCCTTCACGGGTATAGGGGCGATAGGGTTCTTGGTAACGGTGGGCTTGGGAATGATTCATATGCACTGCGATTTGCGGATGCTGAGGCAGCGGCTCTAGGGTAGGGCGGATAAGCGGGTGCGATCGCCATTGGCTGAGCACCACCCCCGCAATCAGTAATCCCAAGAGAAACAGCAGCAGATATTTACCGTGGCGCCGCCATTTAAGCTGTTGCCAAAACACGCTGACTTCCCCAATGCCTGTCCCAATTCTAGGGCTATCTTTTTCGCGTCAAGGTGTTCTGCACTGCATCGGTTCCCTAGGGGCTTGGGTAGGATAGAGGCGATGCTTTTGCGGGCCTGCCATGATCACGGTGCTGGTGTTAAATGCTGGCTCTAGTAGCCTGAAAGCCTGTTTGTATCGGTTAGCGCCTGAAATGGCGGCAACGGCTGCTACCCCCCCCGCTCCCCTTTGGCAAGGCCTCCTCGATTGGGGACAAAACCCGACGGTGGCGCGTCTCAAGGTGACCACTGCTGGCCAGCGCTACGAAGCCAACCTAACCCATCCAAAGGGCGGGATCGCAGCCCTCCAAGACTGGCTCAAAACTCTTCTAGACACCCTGACCAGCGACCCAACAACGATCCTGAAAAGCCTTGCAGAGATTACGATGATTAGCCATCGGGTTGTCCATGGCGGCAGTCGCTACCGAGCAGCAGTGCGCGTAGATACCCAGGTCAAAGCAGCAATTAGGGAATTGAGTGAGTATGCCCCGCTGCATAACCCAGCCAATTTGCTCGGAATAGAACTGATGGCCGAAATTTGTCCCCAAACGCCTCAGGTGGCCGTGTTTGATACCGCGTTTCATGCCCAATTGCCAGCAGTGGCACGCACCTATGCCATTCCCTATGAACTCACAAGTGCCGGTATTCAACGCTATGGCTTCCATGGCATTAGCCATCAATACGTCAGTGAACGGGCTGCCACCCTATTGCAGCGTCCCTTAGCAGCGTTGCGCCTGATTACCTGCCACCTCGGCAATGGCTGTTCCCTCACTGCGGTTAAGGGGGGCGTTTCTGTGGAGACCACGATGGGCTTTACACCCACGGCGGGAGTGATGATGGGGACGCGCTGTGGCGACATTGATCCGGGAATTTTGCTTTATCTCCTGCGGCGGGGCAAGACAGTTGAAGAACTGGATCGACTGGTGAATCGCCAATCGGGACTGTTGGGGGTCTCTGGCGTCAGTAATGATTTGCGGCAGATTTTGGCAGCCATTGATCAAGGAAATGCCCAAGCGCAGTTGGCCTATGACTGTTTTATTTATTCCCTGCAACGGGGGATTGCCAGCCTCTTGCCGGCTCTGGGGGGTCTCGATGGGCTAGTGTTCACCGCAGGAATTGGCGAGAATGCTGCCGGTGTGCGACGGGATGTCTGCCAAGGGCTAAGTTGGCTAGGCATTGAGCTAGATAGGGCATTGAATGAAGAGGGAGCGGGCGATCGCGACCTTGCGCCGGCGGATGCCCCCGTGCGCGTGTTAGTTGTACATACGCAAGAGGATTGGGCGATCGCCTGTGCCTGTGTGCGGCTTTTATCTACACAAAATTCTGAGACTTCACCAAATTCTGAGACTTTATAGACAGCACACCCAGAGGGCGGGGGAGCCGCCTCCTAGTCCGAGATTGTTTTAGGATTCTTTGTAATGAACTGTGACCCCTCGCTTCTGCTTCAGCTCAGCCGCGAAAACCAAGGGCAAGTACATTCTTGGGCACAGTAGGCTGATCGTCTTAGCCCCTCGACTCTTTCTGCATAAAGCCACTTTGCAAACCATACCAATGTATTGAAAGGAACTGATGCCCATTAGTTATGATCGCTTTAGCAGCCGAGGTGTGTGCATAGCCCTGTGGGGTAAGGCGCAGCCTTGTTCTAAAATTCACTCTTCACACCATCTCGCTAATGCCAACTTGACCGTTCACTGGTGGGTGATACTGTGCTGGGAAATCTATTTGCAAAACCAAAGCAGGGCTTGGGGATTGAACTCACCCCAGAGCGGGTCAATATCGTGCAGCTGCAGCGGCAAAAACAGGGTCTGAAAATGACAGCAATGGCCTCAGTGCCCCTCAGTGAAAGCGCCATTCAAGAAGGCCGCATCATTGACATCACCGCCGTTGCTGATGCCATTCGTCAAGGGATTGAGGAAAAGCGCATCAAACAAAAAGAGGTGATCAGTGCCATTCCCATGAATCAAGCGGTGATTCGCCTGATTCGCCTGCCTGCGGAATTACCCGACTACGAATTGCGGGAAGTGGTTCTCATGCAGGAAGCCCCACTGTATCTCCCCTTTCCTCGCGAAGAAGCTGATATTGACTATCAAAAACTGGGAACCTCCCTTGATGAAGATGGTATTGAGCGAGTGGAAATTTTGCTTGTGGGCACGCCCCGCGAAGTCACCGATACCTACATCAACGCCTTTACCCAAGCGGGTTTACAACTCACAGCCCTTGAAGTGACCAATTTTGCCCTGATGCGTACCCTGCGGGATTCGCTACAGCAGTTTGTGGGGGAAGCAGCAGCGATTATTGATATAGGCGACGAAGGCACAGAAATCAGCATCGTCAAGGATGGCATTCCGCAGTTCAACCGCAAAGTGCCCATTGGCAAAGAACGGATGCAAGAAGCCATTAGCCGCGCCATGAACCTGCCGCCTTCGATGGGTGTTGACCTGCTTGAGAATCTGACGGTTCCCCTAGAGCCGATGGATGTGACCGGAGCACTCAACCCCAGTGGTGCCGCTATTTTGCGAGTGCTCTCCGATCTCGCAGACGAAATCCGCCGCTCTATTGACTTTTACCTCAACCAAGGGGAGAGTCTAGAGGTCTCGCAGTTGCTGCTGGCAGGTCCGGGTGCCAGCATTGGTCAAGTGGATGAATTTTTTAGTCAGCGGCTCAACTATGCCACTACTTTGGTTGACCCCATTAGTTTGCTGGGACTGCAAACCCCTGAAGAAATTCCCTTTGAAAAACGCCCTGCCCTCGGCACGGTGATTGGTCTTGGTCTGCGTGGCGCTTAGGAGTATTCCCCCCGATGTACTCAATTGAGATTAATCTCCTTAAAGAACGCCCTGAAGTAGGGCGCATGGCTGTCACCACAACCGCAGCATCAGAAATAAACAATATACCAATTATTATTGGTGGTATCGCTGCCCTCTTCTTTGTGGGTCTGGCTTTGGTTGGCTCGATGGGGGCGAACCTCTGGCTGCAACAACTCACAGAAAAGCAAAAAGCAATTCAAGATCGTCTTGCGGCTATTTCTCCAGACCTGCAGCGCATGGATCAAATCAAAAAAGAGCAGGAGCAAATATCAGCGGAAACCAAAGCCCTAGCCACTGTATTTAATCAAGTCAAGCCTTGGGCGGCGGTGATGCGCAATATGGCCATTCAAACGCCAGCAGGGGTGCAAATTCGGCGAATTACCCAAGGCGGGCAAACCGGCCAAGAGCTAACGATTGAAGGCACAGCCGTGTCCTTTGATGCCGTCAGTGACTTTCTCTTACTCTTGCAAAATCGCTCTCCCTTCTTTGATGGCAAGGCGACTCAGTTGGTGAAGGCGGAACGGACAAATCAACAGGGTGAAGAAGAGACAACCGCAAGAGTTTCCTTCAATATCAAGACGGCGATCGCCAGCGTGCCAGCATCAGAACTCCTTGAGGAACTTGCCGCCAATGGCGTTGAAGGACTGGTGGCGCGCATTCAATTTCTCAAAGAAAAAGGAGTGGTACAGCAATGACCCTAACTGGCGATTTTGGCGGCCCCCCGATTGAGGAACCCGCACCCAATTATCCGACGGTCTTTGGCATTACCCTAACCCCTGTGGTTAGTGGAGTACTGATTGCCCTCGTCGGTTTGGGAGCAGCGGTCTATCTAGGGAGTCTTCTCATTGCCCCCAAGCTCGAGGAAGCCGCCAAGCTACAGGAAGAAATTAGCCAACAGGAAAATGATCTCTCCCAACGGGAAGTGATCCTGAAGCAACTCAATGATGTGGTAGCAGGGTTAGAGCGCGCCAAGCAGGAAAATCGTGACGTGCGATCGCTCTTTGCGACACAGGAAGCCCTAGACACCCTTCTCCTTGACATTAACCGCCTAATTCGCACCAGCGGTGCCCAATTGAATACCTTTGAACCCGATAGTGCAGCTTCAGGAATTGTCCAAGACGGCTCCCTTGGCCCCGAATTAAATGCCAAACTAAAACAACGGGTCACCAATATCACTGTCCAAGGCCCTTTTCCTGCCATTATCCAAATCATGCAGAAAATTGATCAGCAGCAAAACTTCCTCGTTATTAACAATCTAACGATGGAACTCGTTGCTGATAAGCCCGGCGAAGTGATTACCACATTTAAGCTCATGGCCTATGTGCCCCTAACCCCTGAGGAAATTGCCGCACTGGCACCACCGCCCCAAGAGGGACAGCCCCAAGGAGGTGAGCAGCAAGGACAACCACAGCAGCAATAGCGCATGGCAATCAAAGAAGCAGCGTAGATAGTTTTGGGACTGAGTTGCATTCTCTTTTCGTACGTTTGGTGGCATTTGTGAGGAGTCAAGCATCGTGAGTCAGCTTTTACATCGTCTCGGGTTAGGGGTGGCTACAACAGCCCTCATCGCTGCAAGTCAAACGCCCACTTGGGCAACCACAACTGAGATTACGGGCATTCGCCTTGTAACAGCACCCAACGGTATTCAACTCCTCTTCAACGTGCA
>NZ_JBKBHZ010000014.1:0-57138 GCF_046299655.1 Thermosynechococcus sp. | reverse complement strand
CATCAACCGTGCCAACTTGGGGATGGAAGTGATGCACGAGCGCAATGCTCACAACTTCCCCCTTGACTTGGCGAGCGGTGAATCTGCGCCTGTGGCGATGATTGCCCCAAGCATTGAAGCCTAAACAGGTCGCTCCTAAACCTCTCTAGTGATAAGTCCAAATATGGCTCCCCACAGGGGGGCTTTTTTTGTTGTAATTATTGGGCAGGGAGTTGATACTGATCCACAATTTTTTTGGCAAAGGCGGGCACGTGAGTGGCCAGTTTTTGGGGATAGTTGCGCCGCACATAGAGATAGTTTCGGGTAAAGTGGGAGTCAATGGAAAAGCGGGCGTATTCAAGACCTTTGGGGCCAATGCGCTCAATCACTAAACCCACCAGTTTCGCTGCCCACATAGGGAGCGTCACACCTTTATCGTAGGCGGGAATGCTTTGTTGCACGGCAGGGTGGCGATCGCCCGCACTGGTGACTGGCTGTGTTTCCAATTGATCCCACACCAAATCGAGCATTTCTTGGCCCCGCTCATTGCGCACCACTAGCCACTGCCAGCCAAAGGGGGCACCCATATAGCCCACCACTAAATCGGCAAGGCCGTTCACGTAGTCAAAGCAACTCATGCAGGAAGGGGCAAAAATGTCCTTCAGTTGATTGGTTTTTAGACCAAAGAAGGGCACTGTTTCGGTGGAGCCATCGCTATGTTTGAAATGCACCCGAAAATCCTGCATGAACTCGTAGTGGATTACAGTTTCGGGCGATCGGCTGGTGGTTTCAAGGAATTTTTGCAGACCGGCACGGGTAACATTGTCCACGCAGGGTGTGCCCAGCACATAGAGCTTCTCAAGACTCAGTTTGTCCTGTACCGCTCGCAGAGCTTGAATTTGACAGCCGACACCAATCACCAACAGCCGTTTGAGGCCGGACTGCTCCACCTGTTCCAGTACCGAAAGATTGGGCGAGAGGGTGGGTTTATTCACACGCGCAGCAAGAATCTCCTCACGGCTGCGGGCAATCACGGGCTTGGGGGTAAAGCGATCGCGCTCACTATTTTGAACACAGACAACGCCCTCCACTCGTCCCGAGTCTAACAGGGCAATGGCAATGCTGCTGACAATTCCCGTCCACTGCGCCCCCGCAATTGGTTCGGTTTTGCGAGCCGCCATCATTTGCTGGTGAACGCCAAAGTAGCACTCATCCCAATTGTCAAGATCGCGGGCACGGCCATGGGTTTGCTGCTCAAGGGTGTCAAACTGCTGATTGAGGAAGGCACAGGCCTCCTTGACGTAGTGGATATAGTAGGTGTCGCAGAGGCCACACTCACTGCACAGCGCTTTAGCGGGGCGGGGGCTACTGGGCTTGAGGGCACGGGCTTTGTGATGGGCAGCAGTCATGGGCAATTACTTCAGCAGTGAACGGGCGCGATCGCAAATTGCTTCGGGAGTGAGACCATTGTAGGCCATGAGTTCAGCGGGGCTAGCTGTGGTTTCTCCCCGTTGCCAAGCCAAGACATCGCGAGGACAGGTAGCGCGCAGGAGAATTGGCTCCAGCAGAGCCGCTGCTCCTCCCGTCACCCCCAACAGGGCATCACCGCCAAAAAGCCGCTGAAAGGTGGTCTCATCGGCAAAGCCGCCATCGGGTTCAGCACAGGTATGCCAAGCCACATCGCTGGGGCGATATAGCCGCCGCGGATTAATCACCGAGACAATGCGTACCCGATAGCCCAGCTCCTCCAACTGGGGCAGAGCACTATAGACGGGTTGCAAAATCATGTCCCCAACTACTGCCAGCACCACTGTGCCCTTACCAGTGGCAGACTCGTAGAGGGTGACTGCACCCTCATCAAGGGCCTGTTCAGTTTGGGTAAAGGTGGTGCGCACCGGTAGGGGAGTTTTACTGGCAAAGATGGCAATTCCCTTGTTTTGAGCCGTCAGTGCCCAGCGGTAGCAGACTTGAATACTGTTAGCATCAGGGGGAAAGAGGGCAAAGACATTCCCATTACGCAATAGGGCAGCATAGTAGGCTTCAATTTCCGGCCGTTGGTGCGTCCAACCATTGCGCCCCTGCTCTAGCGCCCCAGCAGTAAAGAGGGTTACCGTACTAGGGGTTGGGCGCCGCAATTCTGCCATGGCTTGGGTGACTGTTTGCCAAATGGGAAGGCCGTTAATGGCAAAGGATTCGTAGGAGCACCAAAGGCTGCGGCTCCCCATCAAACACAACCCTGCCGCTAGACCCGCACAGGCATCCTCGCTCAGGGGTTCATAGACTTGGCCATTGGGGACTTGGTTGTAGAGGGGATCCGTCGTCGGGTGAATAATCTTCAGGGCTTGGTTGATGTTGCCAATTCCAGAGGCCTCATTGCCATCGGCATTCGTAACGAGGTAGTGGCGATCGCGCTGCCCCACTGCAGCCACCATCCGCCCCATGGCTGTTGTTGCAACCTTGTTTTCTCCCAATTCATAGGCTTCAAGGGCAATCTCACCGAGGGGGGGTAAGTCTAACACTTGTTCAGTAACCACCACCTCCGCCGCTGGACCACCGGCCGCAGCAACACAGTTTTGGCGCACCAGTTCCCAAGCCGCTGGGGATAAGGCACGGGCTTTCAGGGCATTGACAATATCAGGGTTGTCGAGGGTGTGCTGGGCATAGAGGTTGTGGGATTTTGCCCCCTTGGCATGAACGCCAGCACCCTTCAGTTGCTTGAGGATAAAGACGGTTAGCTTGCCAGAGAGGGCCGATCGCACCGCTTCTTGAACCCCCTTGAGCACCGCTTGCATGAAGGCCAATCGCTGGCCAAAGGAAAAGAGCGTGCTGTCAACGTAATCCCCCTCTTGGCCACTGTCGTCAAAGTCCTTGGCATCCACCAGCACCACTTCTTGGAAGCCATTGCCGTGCCAGTAGGCCATCATAGCCTCATTGTTTTTAGTGGAAACCATGCTGTGGTGCTCTTGGCTAAAGCCATTCCACACAAGAACGGGCAGAAAGTTAGTGACCTCTGGAAAAGCGGTGTGGAAGTGGGCCATACTGCTCATGACGTAGGGTTCCCCAAGGCCGCCATCGCCTAAGGTAAAGGGAAAGAGGGTTTGACGGTGTAACCACGCCGCCGCCATGGCAAAGTGCTGTCCCTGTCCGAGGGGGCCGGCGGGTGCCAGAATTCCCGGAATATAGCCAGAGAGGTGACCCAAAAGGCCATGTTTTTCGCGGAAGCGATCGCGCAGGTCTTGAACGGTATAAATGCCCATCTTTTCCAAAGACCGATCCAAAAACAGGGCGGCGTAGAAACCAGGGGCATGGTGACCGACTTCAGTGATGATATTCTTGTGCCCGAGCATCACGAGAGCGGCATAGGCTTCCGCTTGGCTAGCAAATCCACCGGGGTGACCAGAGGCTTTACTGCCGGTCATCTGTAAAATCAAATAGCGCAGGGCATCGGCATAAAGGAGCGTTTGATAGGCGGCCTCAGGAGCATCGAGATCGGGGAGGGCGCTCTGTTGGGCATTGAGCAGGGGAGTTTGACCATAGCGATCCCAGTCTGGCCAATCCTTGCCAAAATACTGGATTCCTTCACAGAAACTGGGGATCGAAGTTACCGCTGTCATAGACCCTGACCCAACTGTTGATTGCACACTTAGTCTCCTATCTTACAGGGGTGGGGGCGTGCCCACGGCCAAGGGGGAGAGGGAATCTCCCCAAAATGCAGAGATGGCAATGGGTTGTGGCTATGGATTGATTTTTCTTGGGGAACGAGATTAACAATGGTGTTGGTGATAGCCGGCGATCGCAGTGGTGTCGGCAAAACAACAGTTGCTTTGGCCTTGAATGCAGCCTTAACGGCACGGGGGCAGCGGGTTCAAACGTTTAAGGTGGGTCCCGACTACATTGATCCGCTGTTTCACACCAGCATTAGTGGTCGCCCCTGCCGTAACCTCGATGCTGTACTCACCAGTGCTGACTACATCCGTACCTGCGTCGGCTACCACAGTCAGGGGATGGATGCGGTCTTGATTGAGGGGGTGATGGGGCTATTTGATGGCCAGGGGGGAAGCCATGAGGGCAGTACGGCACACATTGCCCAACTTTTGCAAGCTCCCATCCTCCTAGTTTTGGATGTGCAAAAACAGGCGGCTTCGGTGGCGGCGTTGGTTTATGGCTTTTGCCACTATCATTCCCCCCTCCAGATTGCCGGCGTGGTCTTAAATCGAGTGGGGAGCGATCGCCATCGGCAAATCTTAGAAGCTGCCCTTGCCCCCCTTGAGGTGCCCATTCTCGGCATCCTCTATCGCGATCAGACTTTGAGCCTCCCCAGTCGCCACCTCGGCTTAGTGCCGCCCCAAGAATCAGTGGAATTTCAACACCTTCGCGATCGCCTTGCCCATTTAGGAAACACCTGTTTCGACTGGGAGCGCCTCACACCACTCCTTGCTCCCGCTGCCCTTCCCACAGCCCCGCCGTTTGCCGTTTCCCCTCTGCCCCCCGTCACCCTTGGCATTGCCCAAGATGCCGCCTTCCTTTTCTACTACGCCGACACCCTTGATCTGCTGCAAGCCTTGGGAGCGACGTTAATTCCAGTGTCCCCCCTACGCGATACCCATCTGGCCCCAAATCTTCAGGGCTTGATCTTGGGGGGAGGCTTTCCGGAGGTGTTTGCTCCAGAACTAGCGGCGAATCACTCGTTCCTAGAATCCCTGCGGCAGGCCATGCAAGGGGGCTTAGCCCTCTATGCCGAGTGTGGTGGCCTCATGTACCTCAGCCGCGGCATCCAAACCCTAGAGGGAAACTACTATCCTTTGGTGGGATATCTGCCGACTGTAGCTCACATGGGGCGGACACTGACCTTGGGCTACCGCCAAGCCACCGCTTTGCAAACAACGGCGTGCCTCCTTGCGGGCGAGACCGTGCAAGGCCATGAATTTCACTATTCTTACTTAAGTGCGCCGCCAGCAATGCCCCTGTGGCAATTGGACGGTCAACCGGAGGGCTGGGGTAATTCTCGACTGCACGCCAGTTATCTCCATCTCCATTGGGGCGGCCATCCGCAGTGGGCGATGCGCTTTCTCCAGCAGGCAGCAAAGGTTGGATAATGCCACTCATGGCGGCGTAATTCTTCAAGGTGTCTGTTGGGGGTAGTCAATGCCAAAGCAATACCGTTACGCCCTCTACCTTGGCCTTGGGCTGCTGGTGATGCTAGGGGTGACTTTGGCGGCTTGGGCAACAGCGCCCTCCCAAAACCTAGAGTATTGGCAGCGGGTGATCCAAGAACACCAACAGCACCAGCAGGCAGTGGGTCAGCAGCGGCAGCAACTAGAACGCCTTGAGGCGGCGGCCAGCGATCGCCTTGAGAGCTTGGAAAACAATGTGGACACGACCACCCAGCAGTTAATGGCAGCCAGCGATCGCCTACAGGCAGCGGAAAACCTGCTCAAGGAACTCAAGGCGCAGCAACAAACCCTCAGCCAGCGCTACAAAGCCAGTGTGGCTGTGATGAGCGATCGCCTGCGGCGGCTACAACGCTACCGTGAGATTCCCCAGTGGGCGATGATCTTCGAGGCAGAAACCCTCAACGATTGGCTGGAGCAGCAGGGGCGCCTGCGCCAAGTCTATGAGCGCGATCGCCAGCACTTGGCCGCCTTGGTTCGCGATCGCGAGCGGCTGCAGCGGCAGGAGCGGCAAATTCAAGTGCAACAGCGCTTCATTCAAGCCCTACGCCAACAACTGCAACAGCAACAGGCCATCTATGAGCGCGAAGCCGCTCATCAACGTCAACTCATTGCCCGCCTCAGGAGCGATCGCCAAGCCCTTGCCTCCATCGAAGCCCAACTTGCCCGTGATAGTGCTGCCATTCAGCAACTCATTAGCCAACGCCTCGGCTACATTCCCAGGGGCACCCCACCCCTTCCCCGCAGTGGCCGTCTTGCTTACCCCATTCAAGCCCCCATAACCAGTCCTTTTGGTTGGCGGATTCACCCAATTTTAGGCACGCAGCGATTCCATGCTGGTGTGGACTTTGGCGCTGATTTTGGCACCCCCATCTTTGCTGCTGAAGCGGGCACCGTGATCTTTGCCGACTGGTCAGGGGGCTACGGCCAAACGGTGATTCTGGATCATGGCGGCGGCATGACCACCCTCTATGCCCATGCGCAGCGACTCCTTGTACGGGAAGGAGAATTGGTACAGCAGGGGCAGCCCATCGCTGAGGTTGGGTCTACGGGACTCTCCACTGGACCCCACCTCCACTTTGAAGTGCGCCTCAATGGCGAACCCAGCGATCCCTTGGCCTATCTCTAGGGGGTTGGCTGCCAAAAGACACCAATGGCATTATTGACCCGTGTTGTTGTCACCGAATGGCGATCCACCAAGACCCCACCAATATACAGGGCGGTTGAACTGCCACCATCCAAATTCACAGCATTGATCAAGCCCAACTGGCGGAGAATTTGTGCCCATTCTGCAAGGGTAGGCCCCATGCCGCCAACACGGTTGTGGGTAGTGACCCAGACAATGCTGCCATCACGGCGATTGCCCATGGCACTGCGGGGGGCTGCCTGCGCATCCAACCCCCTACCAAATTGTTCCAGTGCCGCATTCAAAACCACTCGTCCCTGCTCCACCAGTAGGGGACCGGCACCAACAATATTGGGAATGCTATTAAAGGCAGCGGGCATAGCCATAGTTTCCAGTTCCACTGACGCTCCCGTGGGGAAGTTTGCCAAGACGGAATTAAAGTTACGCGCCACGAGTAGGAAACCATCCGGGGGAATAGGAACCGCTTGATTGTTATTGATGGGTTCCTGCGCCACCACCTGCTGATTGCGCACTGTAATTACTACTTCGCTACCCGTTTTGCCTTGGTAACTGGCGCCCCAACGGGGAGTATAGAGGGCAAGACCGCCTTGGACATAGCCAGAATTGAACGTGACAATGGGCACCGTAGCGGTGGGCGTCTTCACCCGCTGTTGCAAACTAAGGCGACCAACAACGATTTGACCGCGATCGTCCCAGCCAATAGCACCGCGATTGAGAATGGGGCCGGCAAGCCAGTTGCCCTCACTGCGAATTGCCCCCAGAGGCGCTTGGCGATCGCGATTAAAGAAGCCGGCATTGATTGCCGCCGCTGCCCCCCATGTTTGAGCTAGCTCAGGGAGAGTGGCCAGTCCTACTACGGTGGTTGGCTGAGGGGTCAAGGGGCGCAGACGCAGCCCGGACTGTTGGGGGTTGATGATGAGCAGATCCACAGGGAACTGGTGATTGCCGAGGGTAACAGTTTGCTGTTGCCAACGCAGTCCCGGTGCCCATTGAATTGTGCGGGGTGGCGGTGCATCCCTACGAAAATCAATCACCAGACGGGGTGGGTTGAGCAGCATCGAGGCCACGGGGCGAGCGGTGCCGGGAATTTGTGTTTCCAGAACCGTGCGATTGGGGGTAGCCGTAGTTTTAACGTTGGGAATGGTGGCCAACTGGCTGCTGGCTTCAATGGTTAGGCTCAGATCGCGAGGAGTAAGACCCGTGCGGCTAAAGGTGAGCCGATTGATTTGCCAAGGGGTGGGGCGGTCCAATTCAAAGACCCAGCGATCGCCCCAAGGTTGTCGTCCCTGCCGCCAACTGAGAATCCGTGCCGGAGGGGTACTGATCTGGAGCGTATTGCCTTGGGGTTGCACCTGCCACTGATATTGCTCAATCCACGCTGTAATGTCTAGGTAGCGGTACATACCGTTAGGGCTAAAGCGCACTGCCAAGGGGCTAAATTGCGGCTGAAACCACGCCACTGGCTGCTGAAAAGGATCCGTAGTATCCCCCAAGAGAATGCCGAAGCGATTGGCAAGACCCCCATCACTAATGCCAGTGCGCACTCGATTTTGGTTATCACGCCACTGCTGCCAAGCCACGGGATAGTCGCGGCCATTTAGGTTCAGGCGATCGCCCTCTAGCACCTGCCCCAGAGCAATACTTGTGCTGGCGATCGCAGCAATAATCCCCCCTCCCCAGGCCCGATAAACCAATCCTGCAGACACGCTCAACCCTCTACACCCATACTGAGACTAGTCAGTATAGATGCCCTTCTCCCCCTCAAGGTTGCCCCAGCAACCCACCTCAGCTAGGTCTGATCGGAAGGGGAGGAAACCTCCTCTGGCGGCGGTGCCACTTGCGGCTGAAACTGAAAGAGGGAATACACCACATTGCGGCGGATGGCCACCATCATGTCCAGAAATAGTTCATAGCCCTCCCGCTTGTACTCAATGAGGGGGTCCTCTTGGCCATAACCACGCAAGCCCACCGACTCCCGCAGGGCATCCATCTGTTGCAGGTGTTCCCGCCACAGCAGGTCAATTTGCTGCAGGATAAAGAATCGCTCCGCCTGCCGCATCAAGCCGGGTTGGATGCGCTCAATTTCTGCTTCCTTTTGCTCGTAGGCCGTGCGCACTTGCTCATGCAAAAAGGCCTGCATCTCCGGTACGCTGAGGTGCGCCAGGTGCTCAGGGCGCAGATCCGCAAGCAAATAGACAAATTCCTGCACCTTAGCCACCAAGCCCTCTAAATCCCACTCTTCTGGCGGCAGATCCGGATTGACATAGGCGGCAATAATGTCATCCATGGTTTTTTCGGCGTACTCCAGCACCCGATCCTTGAGGTCTTCCCCTTCCAGCACCCGTCGCCGCTCCGCATAGATAGCCCGCCGCTGGTTATTCATCACCTCGTCGTACTCAAAGACCTGCTTGCGGATGTCGTAGTAGTAGGTTTCCACCTTGCGCTGCGCATTTTCCAAGCTGCGGGTGAGGAGTTTGGATTCAATGGGCATGTCCTCATCAACGCGCAGAGCATTCATGATGCTGGCCACGCGATCGCCCCCAAAAATACGCAGCAGGTTATCCTCTAGGCTCAGGAAAAAGCGCGTTGATCCGGGGTCGCCTTGGCGTCCTGCCCGTCCTCGCAACTGGTTATCAATCCGCCGCGATTCATGGCGTTCGGTACCAATCACGTGCAAGCCACCGAGGGCTACCACCTCTTCGTGTTCTTTTTTGGTGACCACCTCGTATTCTTCGCGGATGCGGTTAAAGGCATCCCGCAGGGCTTGAATCACGGGGTCTTGGGTCGGGGCTTTCTCCGAGGCGATCGCCAGCATATCCTCCGCCTGCAACTCCGGCAGACTGCGCTCACCATAGGTCTTGACTGCTAAATCCACCGCCTGGCGCAGCAACTTTTCTGCCTCCTGACTAATTTCACAGGGAAAGAGTCCCGGTGAAGCCTTCCAGTTTTTCTGCGCCGCCTGACTAAAGCCTTGGCCACCGCCGCGATCCATTTTCAGCCCCAACAGCATCATCGGGTCATCACTGGGGGGCATGACAATGCGAGGCATAAAGTATTCCCGCACCTTGAGGCGTGCCATATAGTCGGCATTCCCCCCTAGGATAATGTCGGTACCGCGACCTGCCATGTTGGTTGAGATGGTTACCGCCCCCTTGCGCCCTGCTTGGGCAATGATCTCCGACTCCCGCTCCACATTTTCGGGTTTAGCATTCAGCAGGTTATGGGGAATTTCCAACTCCCGCAGCAGTTGCGACAATAGCTCCGACTTTTCTACACTCGTAGTCCCCACTAGCACTGGCCGTCCTGTAGCGTGAACCTCCGCACATTCAGAGGCCACGGCCAGCCATTTACCCCGCTCCGTTTTATAGACCACATCGGGAAAATCTCGCCGTTGACTGGGGCGATTGGTGGGCACCACCGTCACTTCTAGTTTGTAGATTTTCTCGAATTCCGCCTCTTCCGTCTTGGCCGTCCCCGTCATCCCCGCCAACTTTGGATAGAGCAAAAAGAGATTTTGGTAGGTAATCGTGGCGAGGGTTTGGGACTCATTTTGAATCTCTAGGCCTTCCTTGGCTTCGATCGCCTGATGCAGGCCATCACTCCAGCGGCGACCCACCATGACTCGCCCGGTGAATTCATCCACAATCACCACTTCACCATTGCGGACGATGTAGTTCACATCCCGCTGGAAGAGTTCCTTGGCCTTGATGGCATTGAAGATATAGTGTGCCCAAGGGTCTTGGGGATCATAGAGATCGCTGACCCCTAGCAACTTCTCTGCCTCGATAAACCCCTCATCGGTCATGAGTACGTTGCGAGCTTTTTCATCCACCTCGTAGTGCTCGTCCTTTTTCAGGAGACGGGCGACCTCAGCGGCCTTGAGGTACTTCTCGGTGGGACGCTCCACTTGACCGGAAATAATCAGCGGCGTGCGGGCTTCGTCAATCAGTACCGAATCCACCTCGTCAATGATGCAGTAATTGAAGGGACGCTGCACCACTTCGGCCATGGACGTGGCCATATTGTCCCGCAGGTAGTCAAAGCCAATTTCGCTATTGGTGGCATAGGTGATATCGCAGGCATAGCTTTTCTGCCGCTCTTGGGGCGCCATTTGCTGCTGAATCAGCCCGACCGTTAGACCCAAAAAGCGATGTACCTGCCCCATCCATTCCGCATCCCGCCGTGCCAGATAGTCGTTGACCGTAACAATGTGCACCCCTTTGCCCGTTAGGGCATTCAAGTAAGCCGGCAGCGTAGCCACGAGGGTTTTCCCTTCCCCCGTTTTCATTTCGGCAATCTGACCCTCGTGGAGAATCATGCCACCGATGAGCTGGACATCAAAGTGGCGCATCCCCAGTACCCGTCGTGAGGCTTCGCGCACCACGGCAAAGGCCTCTGGCAGCAGGTCATCGAGGGTCTCACCATTGTCGAGTCGCTGCCGAAACTCAGCCGTTTTCCCCTGTAGCTCACTATCGCTTAGTTGCTGAATTTGCTCCTCCAGCAGGTTGATCTCCACCACAAGGGGTTGATACTTTTTAATTTTGCGCTGATTGGGATCGCCAAATAGGGCTTTCAGCATGCGACGGGTACCATGGATACAGAGCTATACATTATTAATCGTATAGCAACTACTCGTTCCTCGCTGCCTAGACATATTGGCTGATGTCCTCTTGGCAAACCTCATTGAGATGGGTGAGGGCACGAAACCGCAGCATCACGACCTCCTCATAAAAGGGATTGAGTTTACACAGGGGCGGGATGGTCAGGACTGGACGACCAAAGGGGCATTGGGCTGGAATCAATCGGCAGAGGCGGTGGGCGATCGCTGGCATTGTGATCGGATAAGCCATTAACCACTGACGGATTTTGGCCATTAATTTGGTCATTAAAAAATGAAGTGGGTGTGCGTTGGGCAAGGAGTTGATTCATGGGGCTATCCTCACAATTGCGCATACCCTCACGGTAAAAGATAATCTGGACAAATAGCAACATGGTTTTAATATAAAAAATATTTATCAACAATAAGCATTACTAAACTTGCAGCCGCTTCAGGTGAGGAATCGCTGCCCTTCAGCTCAGCGGAGTGCTAAACTGTTCAGCAACTCAAACTCTAATGAAGTTTTGTCTAGAAATTTTTCAATTGCTTACATAAACTGATTTGCTATTTTTGCCCCTTCATCTTGGCCTTGCTTGCATTCGTTAAGGAAGATACTCAATGCGTCCACTGGTTGCCAACTACTACCTGACCTACCGCTGTAACGCCCGCTGCCACTTTTGCGACATTTGGGCACTGGAGCCGGGCAAAGAAGCTGATTTTAGCACTATCCAAACTAATCTCCGTGATTTGAAACGTTTGGGCGTGAAATATGTGGACTTTACGGGGGGTGAACCCTTGCTGCGTGCCGATGCTCCAGCCATCTACCGTGAAGCCAAGCGGCTCGGTTTCCTGACCAGCATGACGACAAACACGATTCTCTATCCCCGCCGTGCTAAGGAAATTCAAGGCTTGGTGGATTTCTTGAATTTCTCCCTCGATGGGCCTGATGCCGCCACCCATGATCAGTCGCGGGGGGTGAAAATTTTTGACACGCTGGTGGAGTCTGTCAAAATTGCCCTTGACCTTGGCGAATACCCAGTGCTCAATCACACTGTCACAGCGCAAAATTATGAGCGGATTGGCGAGGTGGCTGAATTTGCCCAAAGTCTAGGGGTACGGGTTTGGTTGAACCCCGCTTTTACCGCCCATGAAAACTACAACGACAAGAAGAACCCCACCCCTGAAATTGCTGACAGCATTGAACAAACGGCGAAGAAGTATAACAATGTTGGTTACAATAAGGCAGCATTAGCCCTCATCCGTGCAGGGGGAAACAATCCCCGAAATCCCCGTTGCAAAGCGGTGGATGCCGTCATTGCTATTTCTCCCAATGATGAGTTGTTGCTACCGTGCTATCACTTTGCGCAGAAGAGAGTCCCCATCAACGGTCGCCTGTACGATCTGTACAAGTCCTCCGAGGTGGTAGAGGAGTATCGTCGCTCCCAAGGCCGACTCTCCGTCTGCGAAGGCTGCACAGTATGGTGTTATCTCATTCCCAGCTTCTTTAAGGGAGTAGATAAGTACTGGTTTCTCAATCAGGTGACCTATGCCGGAGAATTCCTGGCCCGAAAACAGTTTCTACAACGAAGCCGATCCCCTCGACGAACTCCTGTCGGAGTGGGTTGACGCCCCAGAAAGTCCTCCATTACAACCTCGTTCTGAGGGTCGCCGCCGCAAAGCTTTCTTGGCGCTATCTCTGATTTGGGGCAGTACAATCGCCCTTCACCTAATTGTGGGCGGTATTTGGCTCATTTATGTTTTAACGCTGTTGATGAGTGTGCAAACACTGCGCTACTGGCGGGTTAGGCCACAAACTCTCCCCGCCGCAGGGACGGTGGAAAAGCTGCAGCCCATGGTGTCGTTGGTGGTGGCGGCAAAAAATGAAGAAGCGGTCATTGGTCGCCTTGTCAAGAATCTCTGCTGCTTGGATTATCCCCACTACGAGGTGTGGATCATTGATGACAACAGTAGCGATCGCACCCCCGATATTTTGAGTGAACTACAAAAGCAGTATCCTCACCTCAAGGTGCTGCGACGGCTACCGGGGGCAGGGGGCGGCAAATCCGGTGCCCTCAATCAAGTCCTGCCCCTGACTCGGGGAGAAATTATTGGCGTCTTTGATGCCGATGCCACGGTGCCCGAAGACTTACTGCAACAGGTGGTTAGCCGCTTTCAAGTACCCAACGTCGGCGCGGTGCAAGTGCGCAAAGCCATTAGTAATGCCGACATCAATGTGCTGACCCAAGGCCAAGCGGCAGAAATGATTCTCGATGCCTACTATCAACAGCAGCGAGTTGCCTGTGGTGGCATGGGGGAACTGCGGGGCAATGGCCAATTTGTGCGGCGGCAAGCCCTAGAGCGCTGTGGCGGCTGGAATGAAGAAACCATTACCGACGATCTGGATCTCAGCCTAAAGCTGCATCTCCACGGTTGGGAGATTGATCTGCTCATGCATCCAGCGGTGCAAGAGGAGGGGGTAACCACATTGATGGCTTTGTGGCACCAACGCAATCGCTGGAGCGAGGGAGGCTACCAAAGCTATCTCGACTACTGGCAGCCCCTACTGCGCAATCGCCTTGGCTGGCACAAAAGCTGGGATGTTCTCTTCTGGTTTTTGATTAAGTATGCTATTCCCACGGCAACCATCCCCGATTTGCTGATGGCTGTGCTGCGCCACCGCAGCCCCTTACTTCTTCCCCTTACAACGCTGAGCTTTACAATTTCACTGGTAGGCATGTGGCGAGGCATTCCCCAGACGCAATCAGTGAGCATCTGGCAACTCTTTTGGCAGAGTTTGCGGGGGACTCTCTATATGCTCCATTGGTTGCCGGTGGTCAGTACGACCACGCTGCGCATGGCGTTACGGGCTAAGCGGCTCAAGTGGGTGAAAACGGTGCACCATGGCACCTAAGATACACCTAGGAATCAAGTTGCGGTAGGCTAGGGGCGAGGTCATTCCCAGAGGCTTTTCATGGCACGCAGCAATTCTAATGTTCTTCCCCTGCTCATTTCCCTAATTTTTACATTGGGGCTGCTGGGGGTAGGGGGGGTGGCAGTGATGCGATTACTGGGCCGTCAGAACCTCTTGCCCCAGTTGCCCACGAATAACCCCTCGCAGCCTTCGCCGCCAACATCCACTGCTAGTCCTGAGGTTGCTGCTGAGCCAGCAGCCAAAACATTTAACGAGGTCAAGGCAGTTCCTAACGGCATATTTGCCTATGGGGGGAGCACCACGTGGGCACCCATTCGTGGCGTGGTCGATCCCGTTCTCTTACGGGTTTGGCCAAACTTCCAGTTGCGCTATACGGATCCACCCACTGGCACCCCCGGTTCGGGGAGTGGTATCCGCATGTTGCTGAACGGCCAGTTGGCCTTTGCCCAATCCTCGCGGTCTCTCAATGCCCAAGAGCGACAGCAAGCGGAAGCCAAAGGACTCAAGTTGGTGGAAATTCCAATAGCCATTGATGGGCTGGCGATCGCGGTCAACCCTAGCCTCAACATTCCCGGATTAACGGTGCAGCAGGTGGTGGACATCTTTACCGGCAAGCTGACCAATTGGAGTCAAGTAGGCGGCCCGAATCTTGCCATTGCTGCATTTTCGCGGCGGCCGGAGGACGGCGGCACCGTGGAGTATTTTATCCAAGAAGTCTTAGGCGGCCAGCCCTTAGCTTCCAATGTCACGCTTGTGCGCGATACCACCGATGGCCTACGGCGCGTGGCCACCACCTTGGGAGGAATCTACTATGCCTCGGGACCGGAAATTGTGGGTCAGTGTACGATTCGCCCCTTACCTTTGGGGCGGCAACCCAATCAGTATGTCCCCCCCTATCGCGAACCCTATGTTGATCCCAGCCAATGTCCAAAGCAGCGCAATGTTCTCAACCACGCAGCATTTCAAGATGGGTCGTACCCCATTACTCGCCGTCTGTTTGTGATTGCTAAGGACGATAACACGCTGGATGCCCAAGCCGGCCGCACCTATGCCAATTTGTTGTTGAGTGATCAAGGCCAATTACTGATTGAACAGGCGGGCTACGTTCGCTTGCGTTAGGGAAGTAGGATGCTGGATAAGCCCCTCAATCGAACCTATGAACGGATCATGGTGGCGATCGCCAGCCTCAATTTCCTCTTGGTGCTTTTTGACCTTACCTATATTCCATTGCGGGATTTTTGGCTGTTGGGCAAGGTGCGCATTCCTCTGCTGCAGCGAGTCATTTATTTACCTCAGCCCCTGCAAATCACTCCCCTGTACGATCCCATCAAAGGCATAGAACCCCACCGCACCACCCAAGCCTATATTGAAACCATCGCCAAGCTGCGGCAAACGATTGCTGAGCAAGGTGTGGACGCTCCAGCCACTCAAGAGCTGTTGGCTCAGTTGCGCCAGCACAGCACAACACTGGTGGAGACAAACCCCTTTGCCTTGGCCAATAAGACGGGCACCCTTGAACGAATTAAGAACCTGATGCGGCTAAAGGTTTTTGGCCGTCGCGATGCCTCCGCAAAACAGTCCTTTGAGCGCTTTTGGAGTCCCGAGTATATCAATGAACAAAACTGGCAGGCCAACCTCACTTGGTTTGAGCAGCAAATTATCCCCCTGCTGGCGACCAACTACTGGCGTGCCTATGGGGAGGATGGTGACTTTATCAACCGCTTTGGTACCCTCGATATTCCCTTTAATCTCCTCTTTTTTGTGGAGTTCTTGGGGCGCACGTTTTGGTTGAGTCGGCAATATCGCGGTGCCCGCTGGTGGGATGCCATGGTCTGGCGTTGGTACGATGTCTTGCTCTTTTTCCCCTTTTGGTGGCTGGCACCCCCTTGGGCATGGCTGCGGATTATCCCTGTCACGATTCGCCTTGATCAAGCGGATGTGATTTGCTTGGATCGCCTTGAACGGCAAGCCTCTCAGGGCTTAGTGGCAGCGATCGCCACCGATATTTCGGAAGTGGTTGTTCTGCAAGTGCTTACCCAACTGCAAAAGGCCATCCGTCGCGGCCAATTGAGTCGCTGGCTACCGAGTATTTCTGGTGTCCAAGGGAGCAAGAAGACTCTCAACGACATTGATGAACTGGGGGAACTGGCGGCCTTGGTTGGACAGGTAGTCATTTACCGCGTGCTGCCTCAACTGCGACCGGAAGTGGAAACCTTGGTGGCCTACAGCGTGGATCAGGTGCTGCGGCAAGCCCTCCCCTATCGGCAGCTATTGGAAATTCCGTCCCTTCAAGCGCTACCGATCCACTGGCGGCAGTCCCTTGCGAAGGAGATTAGCGATCGCCTCTTTCTGCTATTGGAGCAAGCCAGCAAAAACCAAGGCAATCCACCCCGCGAGGGGGCATTACTAGTGAGTCAACTCGCCCAAAAATTTGGTCAAACCCTGAGTGCAGAGCTGCAAGAGGAGCAGATAGGCAAGGTCATTCAAGAGCTACTGGTGATGTGGCTCGAGGAGGTAAAAATTAGTTTTGTGCGCCAGACTCACCTTGAAGGCATTGAAAGGGTTTTAGAGGAAACCCGCGCCCTGCAGGAAAGCTTGGAACAGGTACAACTCAAAAAAAAATCTTAGGCTATTCGAGGGGCTGCAGCAGCCATAGGGCGGTGTAGGTAATGTCACTGGGGGTCGGTTGAATGAGCAGAAAGTGCAGACCTTGAGTAAATTGCAGGCGATCGCGAAAGAGTTCTCCCGCCTTGGCCATTTCGGCATTGTCAAAGGTCAAAAAGACCCAGCGATCGCGCAAGCCACTGTGCAACACCACCCCACAGGGCTGGCCTGGCACAAACTCTAAGCGATAGGGCACCTGCTCTTGGAACCACCGCGCCAGCTTCAGGGACTTGCGACCACCGTAGAGAATAATGCCCGGAATCAACGTCTCGGGAGCCAAACCTAGGGACGCTGGCAACATGGCCATATCAAAGGCCAGAATTCGTAGCGGATACTGCATCAGTTGTTCGAAGTCCGGGGGGGTAATGGCTGCAAATTGCCAAGAGTCTCCCCAAATCTCCTCCGGCAGCGGTAATGGCGGCGGCTGCTCGATCGCCAACGGATCATAGGTTTCCCCTGTGTAGGTTTTCAGGCTGGGATACTCCTGAGCGCGTTGGCGCAGGTAGTGCTTGAGGGCAGGAGTGCGGCGCGTGGCTTCGAGGGGAATCTGCAGTTCTTGGCAGGCCACCTCCACCAGTCCTAAAGTCTGGGGACGAAAGACCTGTACTCGTTCTGGTAGAGGTTGACCGCAACTTTTGAACTCGGTGGTAACCCAGGCACTACTCACCAGCGGCTGTGGGCAAAAAGCCGTGTAGTAAAAATTCTCATCAGGGTCACAAATCACCAGTTCCCACAGGTCAAAGCCACTGGGAGTACGCAAGGGTCGGCGGTAAAGATCAACTTGCCAGCAAGACATTGATGGATACAGAAGGGCTGTATCTCGCTATTGTCCCCTATTTTTCCAGTTTGTTACTGCAGTTTTCCCTTGGATTGTTTCTGTGCCTAAGCCACCACCTTGCCTCGGAACACCAAGTAATTGTAGAGATTGTAGGCCAGCATAATCGGGATTAAGAAGGCCACAAAAATCAGCATAAAGACTTGGGCACTGGGGGAGGCGGAGGCTTCATAAATGGTGACACTGGGGGGAATGATATTGGGAAAAATGACGAAGCCCAAACCAATAAAGGACACCAGAAACAGGAGAAAAGTCCACACCAAGGGCAGGACTTCTTCGCGCTTTTGTAAACTGCGCAGCAGCAGGAAAATCAGCAAGACCCCTAGGAGGGGAATGGCCGCAAAAATGTAAAACAGCGGCGGCTGAAACAGTTGGGCACGCAAGTGCTCATGGAAAATGGGAGCGGTGATGGTAATTAGCACAGCGCCGATAAAGGTGGTCCACGCCGCAATTGTGGCGGTGCGATAGTGGGTTTGCTGCAACTCGCCGGTGGTTTTGTAAATCAGGTAGGTTGACCCAATCAGTACATAGCCCTGAATCAACGTCAGTGCCACCAATACCGAGTGCCACGTCAACCAATCCCACATGCCACCTGCAAAGTGACCGGCGGCATCGACCTTGATGCCCTCAAAAACGGTGCCCACCGCAAAGCCCTGCCCCAAGGCCGCCAAGAAGCTGCCAATGCCAAAAGCAAGGTTCCAGACCCGTTTATTATTGGCATTCTCGCGAAACTCAAAGGACACTGCCCGCAAAATCAACCCCACCACCATAATTACGGCGGGGAGGTAAAGGGCATTAAGAATAGTGGCATAGGCCAAGGGAAAGGCACCAAATAGTGATCCACCCATCAATACCAGCCACGTCTCATTGGCATCCCAAACATTGCCAAGGCTGGTCATGAGGATATTGCGGCGCTGTTCATTACTACTGGTGAGGGAGAGAATGCCAATGCCCAGATCAAACCCATCCAGCAGAATGTAGAGAAACAGGAACAGACCAAGGATAAAAAACCACACCTGAGGCAGAAAGTGCTCTAAGGGAGCAAGGGGATTCGGTTCCATGGCCACCTCCTTATTGCTGAGTCTCTAGGGGACGGCGATCGGGTTGGTGCTCTGCCAGCTTGATGCGAATTTCCAGTTGTTCGGCATTCTGCAGACCAGGGACGGGCAGAGCCACATTGGGGCCTTTTTGGATAATGCGACTGCCAAAGAAAAGAGCGGCAAAGAAGAAAATCGTGTAAAGGGCAACTAGACCACTCAAGGAAAAGAGCACCACTTGCGGCGGTAAATGGGAGGCGGCGTCCGCTGTGCGCAACTGGCCATAGACAACCCAAGGTTGTCGCCCCACACAGCGCACCATCCAACCTGCTTCGATGGCCAGATACCCCAACGGCCCTGCAAAAATCCAGCCCCACCACAGCCACTTGTAGTTGCGCAGGCGATCGCCCTCCAGACCCGTGCGCCACCAGACAACAATCGTGAGGATCGCCAGAGCCGCAAGGTACAGACCAATGGCCACCATCAGGCGAAAGGAATAGTAAATCAGGCCAATCAAATGGGGGCGATCGCTGGGTGCCCACTCCTTCAGACCCAGAATTGGCATGTCCAGCTTGGGCTTCAGTTCCAGTAGGTAGCTGAGGAGGCCGGGAATTTTCACTTCAAAGGTGTTTGCCTGTGCGGCCTCATTGGGGAGGGCAATCAAACTCCAGTCTGCAGGGGTACCCGCTGGCACCGTTTCCCAGAGGGCTTCCATGGCAGCTAATTTGGCCGGTTGGTAGTGATAGACCTGCTCAGCACTCAAGTGGCCGACAAAAACTTGTAGGGGCGCAATCACCAAGGCCATGACCAACACCACCTTCAGGGATTTGGTAAAGAAATTGGGCAGGCGGTTTTGCAGTAAATACCAAGCACTGATACCACCAATCACAAAAAGCGACGTTTCAAGGGTGGCAAAGAACATGTGGGCAAAGCTTTTGACCATGAAGGGGTTAGCGATCGCTTGGAAGTAGTCTTGGACGCGGAATTTCCCCTCGACAAACACCCCCCCGGCCGGGGTCTGCAGCCATGAGTTGGCGCAGAGAATCCAGAAGGTAGACAGGTTAGCCCCAAAAGCAACACAGATGGTGGAAATCCAGTGCATCACCGGGGGCACCCGTTGCCAACCAAAAATCATAATGCCGAGGAAGCTGGCTTCCAGCATGAAGGCCATGGTGCCCTCAAAGCCCAAAACGGTGCCAAAGAAATCCCCCACCGCTTCCGAGAAGGGTGCCCAGTTTAGCCCAAACTGAAAGGCCATGGGTAGCCCCGACGCCACCCCTATGCCAAAGTTGAGGATGTACAGCTTTGACCAAAAGCGCGCATGGTGATAGTAGGCTAAGTTTTTGGTTTTCAGCCACAGGCCCTCAATGACCACGAGGTAAATACTCATGCCCGTCGTTAAGACCGGCCAAAGCATGTGAAACATGGCCGTGAGGGCAAACTGCCAACGGGAGAGAACAACGGTATCGAGGCTATCCACTGTCATAAGACCCCTTAGAAGTTGACCTGCCTTACTTTTAGCAACCTCCTTTCGGCTTCGACAAGGAAAACAGGCGACCGTTGCCGAAGTTTCAGCTTTGCTTAAGACTCTGGAGCCGTGAGGGGGGTTGAGCAGCTACACACTAGATGGCGATCGCCATAGGCATTGTCAATGCGGGCAACGGCCGGCCAGAATTTGTACTCCCGCAGCCAAGGCGCCGGGTAGGCCGCGACTTGCCGCGAATAGGGATAGGGCCAAGGGTCTTGAACCAGCATCAGGGCTGGATGGGGGGCATGCTTCAGGGGATTGTGCTGGCGATCGCTCACCCCCGCCTCAATCTCCGCAATTTCCCGACGGATGGCAATCATTGCCTCACAGAAGCGATCCAATTCCGCCTTGGTCTCACTTTCGGTAGGTTCAATCATCATGGTTCCCGGTACGGGCCAAGAGATAGTAGGCGCATGGAAGCCGTAGTCCATTAGCCGCTTGGCAATATCCTCTACCTCTATGCCCGCCGATTTTTTCAATGGGCGTAGATCGAGAATGCACTCGTGGGCAACCAACCCCTGGGCCCCTTTGTAGAGAATTGGGTAGTAGGGTTCAAGGCGCTTGGCGATGTAGTTGGCATTGAGGATGGCGATCGCCGTGGCTCGCGTCAGCCCCACCCCCCCCATGAGAGTGATGTACATCCATGAAATCGGCAAAATACTGGCACTGCCCCAAGGGGCTGCGGTCACCGGGCCAATTTCTGATCCTTGGGGAATGACTTGGGTGGTGGGTAAGAAGGGCGCTAAGTGGGCTTTCACCCCGATGGGTCCGACACCGGGTCCGCCACCCCCATGGGGAATGCAGAAGGTTTTATGGAGATTCAAATGACAGACATCAGCACCAAAGTCACCCGGACGGCACAGCCCCACTTGGGCATTCATGTTGGCACCATCCATATAGACTTGACCGCCGTGACGATGGATGATTTCGCAGATGTGGCGAATTTCCGTTTCAAAAACGCCATGGGTCGAGGGATAGGTAATCATCAACGCTGCTAGGCGATCGCTATAGGTTTCCGCCTTGGCTGCTAAATCTACCACATCAATATTGCCTTGGGCATCACAATTCACTGCCACCACTTGCATGCCGGCCATCACCGCACTGGCCGGATTGGTGCCATGGGCCGAGGTGGGAATTAAACAGACATTGCGCTGGGGTTCGCCGCGGCTGTGGTGGTACTGGCGAATCACCAAGAGTCCGGCATATTCCCCTTGGGAGCCAGCATTGGGCTGTAGAGAAATGGCCTCAAAGCCGGTGATTTCGGCCAGCATCGCCTCTAGCTCTTGAAACAGTTGCCGATAGCCTTGGGCTTGCTCTGGCGGCACAAAAGGATGCATTTGATTGAATTCTGGCCAACTGATGGGCAGCATTTCCGCCGCCGCATTGAGCTTCATGGTGCAGGAACCTAGGGGGATCATTGAGGTGGTGAGGGAGAGATCCTTGGCCTGCAGGCGGTGCATGTAGCGCAGCAGGGCGTGTTCACTGTGGTACTCCTGAAAGACTGGGTGCTGCAGGTAAACCGATTGGCGTTTTAGGGTTGGCGGCAGGCGATCGCACCCTTGAACTGCCACAGGACTAGCCCCAAACAGCGCTAGTAAATCCGCCACATCTTCCTTGGTCGTGGTCTCATCCAAGCTGATGCCGACACTGCCATCCTCAAAGTAGCGCAGGTTAATCTGCGCCGCTGCCGCCCGCGCTTTGAGCAAAGATATTGGCAAATTTCCGAGGCCAATGCGTAGGGTGTCAAAAAATTGAGCATGGTAGAGCTGATACCCCGCTGCCTCCAAGCCTGCAGCGAGGGTCACTGCCCGTTGATGGATGCGCTCAGCAATTTGCCGCAGCCCCTCTGGACCATGATAGACGGCGTACATACTGGCCACCACCGCCAGCAAAACTTGGGCAGTGCAGATATTGCTGGTGGCCTTCTCACGGCGGATGTGCTGCTCACGGGTTTGCAGCGCAAGGCGCAAGGCCTTTTGACCAAGGGCATCACGGGAAACCCCCACCAGTCGTCCCGGCAACTGCCGCTTAAATTCCTCACGGGTGGCAAAGAAAGCCGCATGGGGTCCGCCATAGCCCAAGGGCACACCAAACCGCTGGGAACTGCCGACGGCAATATCCGCCCCCAATTCCCCCGGCGGCGTCAGCAGTGTCAAGGCCAGCAAGTCGGTGGCCACCGTGACCACAAGTCCCCGCGCATGGGCAGCGGCAATCAGGGCTTGGGGCGATCGCACCGCGCCATCGCTAGCAGGATATTGCAGCAGCAGACCAAAGGCATTCTCCCAAGGCAGCTCCGCAGCGAGGGGATCAACTGGCACGATTTCAATGCCCAAGGGCAGAGCACGGGTGCGCAGCACAGCCAAGGTTTGGGGATGGCAATCCTGTGCCACCAAGAAGCGGTTGGCGCCCTTTTGACGGCAGGCATTCAAGCTCAAGGTCATGGCTTCAGCGGCAGCAGTTGCTTCATCGAGGAGGGAAGCATTGGCAATGGGTAGCCCCGTCAGATCGCTCACCAAGGTTTGAAAGTTGAGGAGCGCTTCGAGGCGTCCTTGGGCAATTTCTGCTTGGTAGGGGGTGTACTGGGTGTACCAGCCGGGGTTTTCCAGAATGTTGCGCTGAATTACTGGTGGTGTGATGCAGTTGTAATAGCCCATGCCAATGTAGCTGCGCCAAATTTGGTTTTTCTCTGCAATTGCGCGTAGCTTTTTCAGCGCTGCGGGTTCACTCAGACCCTCCCCAACTGCCAAGGGACGCTGCAAGCGAATTTCGGGGGGAATAACGGCATGGATCAATTCCTCAAGGTTGGCATACCCCACTAGACCCAACATGTCAGGGAGATCGGTAGGGGTGATGCCAATGTGACGCGCGACAAATTCAGCCTTTGTTTCTAAGATGATCTGCAGTTGGGGCAGTGAACGAACCATTGCTATCGGGCTTACTCTTAACCAGTTGTCCGTAATATCTTAATCGTTCTCCACAGCAAATTCAACTGTAAGCTTACAAATAACCTTTTACGAAGTATCCCCGAAGTGTTACACCTAAGCTGGTAGTAGCCAGTATGAAATTGGCAGCCCGTTTGGCGAGGTTGAGGAGTAAATTCTTCTCTGTTGCGATTCTGATCTTTTCATTATCTACTCTTAGGAGATTCTTTAACCCTTTCTTGGGAAATAGTCTATCAAAATCAATTCCTGTTGTCTCAACTTTTTTGCACAAAAATCCATTCTTAACCAGTAGCTCCTTAAGTGTTTTCGGAGTATAATAGCAGAGGTGTTCGGGATAATTGATAACCGAATATTTTTCTTGCAAAATATACCTAACGATTGAATTAAAGTTGGGAGTTGTACAATAAAAAATCCCCCCCGGCCGTAAGAATCTAAAAATTTGGCAGATGAATTCTTTAGGATTGTTGATATGCTCAATTACTTCAATTGCAACAATTACATCAAAGTAGTTAGAGGGAAATAAATCCTCCCGCAAGGTGCCGTAATGAGTTCTAATGCCTTTATCAATACACAATTGAGCACCTCTTTCCGAGAGTTCGGTTCCTTGCACCTCCCAATAATTTTTTCTTGCCTCTAGTAAAAAATCACCTTTCCCACAACCTACTTCAAGAATTTGATTGCTATGGCGGTAGATTTCAAACTCCTCTAAAAGCTCGTGATAGCGCTTAATGGTAATCGGGGATACAGGTTTGTCTTCTGCATAACAATAAATAGAGTAGTATTGTTTTAATTCTTCCTCTGAGGGAACTTTCTCAATAAATACAAAACTACAATCTTGGCACTTTACAATCTGATGACTATTGTAGTATCTTCCTAATTTTTTTAAATTAGATGATTGGCAAAGCAAGCAATTAGAATGAATGGTCATAAAAGAATCCTTTGCGATTCAAGTTCAGGCGATCAAGGGTTCATTAACACTATAGCATCGAAACTTCAAGCGCCTCAGTCTATCCCACAAATTGCGTCTGACTCACTCTTATCACTTCCTGTTGGGGCAGTGAATACGCCATTCCTTGAAACAGTTACCTGTGGGTTTTGGATATTCTAGTCTGCGATGAGACTCAGGGGTTTACGAGCCTGAAGCACTTGTAGGCTACGTCCTAACACATAAGCTTTCCTTTCAAGGAGAAATTTATTTTCTTTAAGTTGTTGGGGCAAGTCTATTTGCAGCAGTTGCCAAGCGGTTTCCGTTTCAAAGAGCCAGAAAAAGAGGGCCATCCCCGGCCAAAAGAGGGGCACTTCGGGAGGATGAAAATCAATCAGGGCAAACCAGCCGCCGGGCTTAAGCACTCGCCGCACTTCCGCCAAGATGGCACGCCGTTGCTGCGGGGTCATTTCGTGGAGCGCCATGCTGATGTGGACAAGATCAAAAGTGGCATCGGCAAAGGGCATCTGCTCCGCAAAGGCTTCTACATAGGTGGCTTGGGGCACCCGCTTTCGGGCACGGGCGATCGCCCGTGGGGAGGCATCCAATCCGATCACCTGATCAAAGGCTTGAGTTAAGGCTTTCGTGACAACGCCATGGGCACAGCAAAGGTCTAAAACGACGGCACTGCGGGGTAAATCCAAATCCTGCCAAGCCAACCGATGCAGGCGATCGCTCCCGCCAACTGCGATTGCGGCAAGGGCGCTAATGGCGTCATACAGCCACGGATATTGATAGCTCCAAGTGCGTAAAAAGGTTGCCACAGGGGGGAATCAAACCTTGCGGTTTGCCGAAGTGAGGCCAATTAAAGCCACTTAAAGGACAGTGTACCGCCTTTGGGGGCAGGATGCCTTGGGAAAGGACTGGTATAGTCTTATCTGGTAGAGCGCAGCTGTAAGTGTGTCGGGAGTGAGCATGGGTCAACAATCCATCTGCCAACAAAGCAATCTGCTGCTGGGGAGCCTTGTGGGGGTCTTGATTACCCTCACTGGGGGAGCGATCGCCCAACCTGCTCCTACAGCAAGCGAGCTTTTACCCCTCAATCCCCATCCCGATCCCCTCTATCTCCCCAGTCGTCCCGATCAAGTAAAAATTGATTTGGATCGCCCGATTACCCTCAACGAAGCCCTTGAACTAGCGCGGCGCAATAATCGTCAACTGCAAATCCTTGAGGCGCAACTGCAACAAAGTCGGGCGGTGCTGCGCCAAGCCGAGGCTGCCCTTTACCCCACGATTTCCTTGCAGTTGGGGATTAACCGTACCGACTCAGCCGCCATTCGTCTGCAAAATGCCCAACTGCCGCCTCCCTTGCGGGCCAATAGCACCAGCAACACTTGGACAAGTACCGTACAACTGGGATACAACCTTTTCACGGCGGGTCAACGGGATGCCAGTATCAAAGCGGCTCAGGAACAGGTGCGCAATGCCGAACTCGACCTCCAGCGAGAACTAGAACAACTGCGTCAGGAGGTCACCAATGCCTACTACAACATCCAGCAGGCGGAAGCGCTTGTGCGCATTGCCGAAGCTGCTGTCCAAAATTCGCAGGTGAGTCTGCGGGATGCGATCGCCCGTGAGCGGACTGGCCTAGGCACCCAATTTGAGGTACTCACCGCCCAAGTGCAACTGGCCAATAACCAACAGCAACTTGTGCAAGCCCAAAGCCAACTGCAAACAGCGCAACGCCAATTGGCCCAGGTGCTCAGTCTCAATGACAAGGCCAATGTGCGGGCGGCGGATCCAATTCGCGTGGTGGGAGAATGGACGCTTTCCCTTGAGGAAACTATTGCCCTCGCCCTGCGCCAGCGGGTGGAGCTAGAGCAGCAACTGACGCAGCGGAATGCGGCACTTCAGCAGCGACGGGTGGCCCTGGCGAATTTGCAGCCCCAGTTGGTGGTGGGCGGCAGCTTCAACACCCTTGATGACCTCACCGATAGGAGGGCACCGCGGTGGGGATATACCATTGGGGGTCAGCTGAACTGGACGCTCTTTGATGGGGGCGTCTCCCGTGCCAGTGCTGCCCAGCAGGAAAGTGCCGCCGCGATCGCGGAAGCCCAGTATGCCGCCTTTCGCAACTTAATTCGTTTCCAAGTAGAGCAGGCCTACTACACCCTCAAGTCAAGTCAGGAAAATATCCGCACCAGTGAGGTGGCGGTGCGCCAAGCCACGGAGGGATTGCGGCTGGCGCGGTTGCGCTTCCAAGCGGGAGTGGGTACCCAACTGGAGGTGAGTAATGCCGAAACAGCTCTGGTTCAAGCCCAGAGCAACCTGCTCAGTGCCACAATTGAGTACAATCGGGCGATCGCTGCCCTGCAACGCTTTGTCAGTGGGTTGCCCCTCAGTCCCCAAGGGACAGTCACACCCTGATGTTTGGTGATGTTTGGTTTTTTGAATCTGAATAAACCTGCGGGCTGCACCTCCCACGACTGCATTAACGCCCTGCGCAAGCGGCTGCGACTCAAGCGCATTGGCCATGGTGGCACATTGGATCCCATGGCCACCGGGGTGTTGCCGATCGCCCTTGGTGCGGCAACCCGACTTCTCCCCTATTTAAGCGATCGCAAGGCCTATATTGGCACAGTACGCTTTGGCCTCACCACAACCACGGATGATATTACGGGGGATATTTGCCAAGAGCAGTCAGCCAGTCACCTCACCCGCGAGGCCATTGAGGAACAGCTTCCGCAATTTATTGGGGAGATTGAGCAATTGCCCCCAGCCTACAGTGCCATTCAAGTGGAGGGCCAGCGGCTCTATGCCCGTGCCCGTGCAGGTGAAATGGTGAGCGTTCCGCCGCGTACCGTCGAAGTTTACGAGATTGAAGTGTTGCATTGGCAAGCGGGGCATCATCCCGAACTCACCCTACGCATTGTCTGTGGCGGTGGCACTTATATTCGCGCCATTGCCCGTGACTTGGGGGCAGCCTTAGGAGTGGGGGGAACCTTGGCGGCACTGCAACGCATTGAAAGTGGGGGCTTGAGAATTGAGGCGAGCCATTCCCTAGAAAGCATTTCCCCAGAGCATGTACCCTTGCAATCGCCGCAGGCGGTTCTCTCTCATCTGCCTTGGCTTGAACTGAATGAGGCCCAGCTCAACGACTGGTACCATGGCCGCGCCGTGGTTGGTGAGGGGCTACCCCCGGCGGAAAGTTTCGTTGGCGTCACGTTTGGCGGTACTTGTGTAGGCATTGGCCTTAGTGGGGGCGATCGCCTGCAGCCCAAGGTTGTGCTCAAAAATTAACTGTGTCTTCCGAAACATTTTTCTAGTGCTAGCTTAGGAAAAAGAAGCAATCAGTAGGTGAAGGAATGGGGCTGCGTTGGCTACACCGTTTCATTTGTTTTTGGGTTGTCCTCGTGGGGGTCTGGAGCCTTTTCGCCACTGACTCAGCGATCGCCCTCACAGAGGAACAAAAACTCTTTAATGAGGCGTGGCGCATTGTCAACCAAGCCTATGTGGATCCCTCCTTTAATGGCCAAAACTGGTGGCTGGTGCGCGAAAAAGCGCTGAAACGTCCCCTTCCCAATCGCGAGGCCACCTATACAGCCATCGAGAAAATGCTGGCCACTCTTGAGGATCCCTTTACCCGCTTCCTGCGACCAGCCCAATTTCGTAGCCTACAAACGACCACCGCTGGCGAATTGACCGGCGTCGGCTTACAAATTAGTACGGATCCTGAAAGCGGTGTCCTTGAAGTGATTGCTCCCATTGATGGCTCCCCTGCTGCCAAGGCTGGTATTCAACCCCGCGATCGCATTCTGGCCATTGATGGTGTCTCCACCAACCAGCTCAGCCTCGATGAAGCTGCTGAGCGCATGCGGGGAGCTGCTGGTTCTGCTGTGCACCTGTTGCTACAACGGGGCAGTGAAGCCCCTCAAGAAATCACGCTGCAACGGGGACACATTGAAATTAATCCAGTCATTGCCGAAGCACGTCAGGTGCAGGGGCACACCCTTGGCTATATTCGCCTTGGTCAGTTTAGTGCCATGGCAGCAACAGAAATGCGCAAAGCGATTCAGAGGCTAGAACAACAGGGGGCAGAGGAGTACATTCTTGATCTGCGCAATAATCCGGGCGGGCTGTTGCAGGCGGGGGTAGAGATTGCCCAACTGTGGTTGGATTCGGGGGTGATTGCCTATACCGTCGATCGCCAAGGGATTATTGATAGCCTCAATGCCAGTGGCACTGCCCTCACCCATGATCCCGTCGTCGTCCTTGTGAATGGCGGTACTGCCAGCGCTAGTGAGATTTTGGCCGGCGCCCTGCAAGATCATGGCCGTGCTCGACTCGTGGGCGATCGCACCTTTGGTAAAGGCTCGATTCAGTCCCTCTTTAACCTCAGCGATGGCTCTGGCCTTGCCGTCACCATTGCCTACTATGAAACCCCCAATCACCACAACATCAACAAAGTGGGGATTGAGCCAGATCAACGCGTGCTTGAGGCTCCAGAGAACCTAATGGCCATGGGCACCGCCGCAGATCCGCAATATTTGGCAGCCCTAGAGCTGCTCCACAGCCCCGTGCAAGTTGCCACTAACGCAGCGTAACGAACTCCTCCGCCGTCGAGGGGTGAATAGCCAGAGTGGCATCAAAGTCCTTTTTGGTGGCGCCCATTTTGAGGGCGATCGCAATTCCTTGAATGATTTCAGCGGCATTGTCCCCCACCATGTGGGCACCCAGCACCCACCCTGTATCTTTTTCTACCACTAACTTCACGATTGCCTTTTCCTCGCGGCCGCTGAGGCTGTAGTACAGAGGACGAAAGGCAGTACGGTAGATTTTGACTTTGTCTTCTCCTAATTTCGCCTTGGCTTGGGCCTCGGACAGCCCCACCGATGCTGCCTCTGGCTGGGAGAATACCGCTGAAGGGATATTTTCATAACTCAGGGTGCGCGGTTGGTTGCCAAATTGAGTATCCGCGAAGGCACGACCTTCCGCAATGGCCACAGGGGTAAGGTTCACGCGGTTGGTGCAGTCCCCCACTGCAAAAATGTGCTCTTGATTGGTGCGATAGTATTCATCCACAGGAATGGCCACAATTCCTTCACTGTTGGCACTCAGGTGCACCCCTGCTCGCTCTAGACCCAGTCCTTGGAGGTTGGGTGCCCGCCCAACGGCACACAGTACGGCATCCACTTTGGTTTCATAGGTCTGTCCCTGCTGTTCGTAGTGAACGCGGATTTTGCCCTTTTGGGTGAGGGTCAAGCTACTAATGTGGCAGCGGGGACGAACATCAACGCCGTGGCGCAGCATCCCCTCATAAACGCCATCTTGAATATCTTGATCAAAGTGGCGAAGGGGGCGATCGCCCCGCAGAAAGTGAATTACCTCGGTGCCCAAGCCACGCAGAATGCCGGCAAACTCAACACTAATGTAGCCACCGCCAAGAATCGCAAGGCGCTTGGGCTGCTTGGGCAGTAAAAACATCTCCCGGGAGGTGATGCTGTATTCAATGCCGGGGACATTCGGCTTAATGGCTTCGCCCCCCACAGCAATCAAGATTTTTGCTGCTGTTACTCGCTGCTGCACCTCTCCTTGGCGATCCACCAATTCGAGGGTATGGGGATCGGCAAAGCGGGCAAAAAAGGGTAGCAGTTCAACGCCGGCTTTGGCAAGGTAGCTGATGTGCAGTTGGCTGAGGCGATTCACTTCTTGGTGCACTGCCTGCATCAGGCGTTCCCAATTCACCTTGGCCCGAACCGGCCGCCAGCCATAGCCAACCGCATCCGCAAAGAGATGGCTAAACTTGGAGCCATAGACCATGAGCTTTTTGGGGATACAACCCCGCATGACACAGGTGCCGCCGACTTTATCCCCTTCAGCGATGGCTACCTTGGCACCGTAGGAAGCTGCCCGTTTCGAGGCTGCTAATCCCCCCGAACCAGCACCAATCACAAACAGGTCGTAGTCGTAGCTCATTTTCCCTCCCCAAAACCTAGCCTCAGTCTAGCGAATCCGCGTCAGCCCCAAAAGTAGCCGTAGCCAAAGCCGCACAGGGTTGCCATGAGCACAACCAATACCACATAGGCCACTGTTTTACGCCAGCCAATGATTTGGCGGATGACCAGCATATTGGGCAAAGATAGGGCTGGCCCAGCGAGGAGGAGCGCAAGGGCAGGTCCTTGCCCCATCCCGTTGGCGAGTAGGCCTTGCAGGATCGGAACTTCTGTGAGGGTGGCAAAGTACATGAACGCGCCGGCGATCGCCGCCACAAAATTTGCTCCTATGGTGTTACCGCCGACTGCTTGGGTAATCCATTGACTGGGAATGAGCGCTTCACTCCCCGGTCGTCCCAGTAGGGCACCCGCAATGAGCACCCCAACCAACAGGAGCGGTAAAATTTGCTGGGCATACTCCCAGCTGGATTCAAACCAAGCTTTGGCCTCACCCCGCGCGGTACTGGTCAGCCAGCCCAAACCTACAATGGCAGCCCCAAAGGGAAGCAGTGGTTGGGAGCCAAATCGCCAGGCAAGGACGGCAGTAACACCGATGACCAGCAATACTTTGGAGAGGTTGAGTTGATACCAAAACACCAACAGGCTTGCCAGAATGAGACCCAAGCCTCCGGTGATCCACCACTTCCCTTGGGCGATCGCCTGCCAGAGGGGAGCCTCGGTGGTAGCTTGCGCCCAGTTGGCAAAAACCAAAATGCCCACTAACACGGCAAAGAAGATCACCTGCTGCCCCAAGGAGCGTGGGGAGTCATCGCTTGGGGGTGAGGGAGGGGAAACCGCAGGTGCGGCGGTGGGGCCAGGAAAGAGAGCTTGCATAACCAGCCCAATCACCACACTAAAGAGAATCGCCCCGATCGCCCGCGCCACGCCCAAGGATAGCCCCAATACTCTTGCAGTGAGAATAATGGCCAGCACATTAATGGCTGGCCCAGAGTAGAGAAAGGCGATCGCTGGCCCCAATCCCGCGCCGCGCCGATAGATACTGGCAAAGAGGGGCAAAACCGTGCAGGAGCACACCGCTAGAATGGTGCCTGAAACTGCTGCCACGCCATAGGCCAAGGCCTTAGGGGCTTCTGCTCCTAGATACTTCATCACAGCCTCTTGGCTGAGAAAGACGGCGATCGCCCCCGCAATAAAAAAGGCGGGCACTAGGCAGAGAATGACATGCTCTTGGGCATACCAGCGCACCAGATAGAGGGCATTCCAAAAAGCAGCATGCAGGCGCGGCCACTGCTGCAACTGCTCCACGGGTAAATAGAAGCACAACAGGAAGACAGCAAGGATGGCAACGAGGGATTTCCACTGTCCCTGCCAAAAGGTACGACCCTGCATGGCTCTCTCCTTGGGGAATCTCAGCGGGGGAGTAACGCGGCAATTTCCGCCGCACTCAGAACCTTACCTTGGGAGACCACTTGACCATTGATCCGCAAGGCGGGGGTGCGCATCACGCCACAGTCGGCGATCGCCAAGGGATCGGTAATATGATTCACCTCCGCGGTCAAGTTTAACTGGGCAAGGGCAGCTCGGGCATTTGCTTCCAATTCGTGGCACTTTTTACAGCCTGTCCCCAGAACCTCAATTGTGAGTTGACTCATACGGGTTTTCCTCAAGCAGTTTTTCTACCCCTAGGCTAAACCCTATACCTCACTACAGGGTCAAGAGGCTGCTGCTGACTCCTCCAATAGGGTACAGGCTTGATCCATCGTCACGCTGCCAAGGCGGCTGTGGCATTCCTGCAGAAGGCTCTCCAATTCCTGCTTGAGTGCCTGTAACTCCAGCATCTGAACTTCAATGGCAGCAATTTTCTGTTGGAGTTGCTCATACACTGCCCAACAGGTGAGGGTGCGCTGCTCTCGTAGTTCCAGCAGTTGGCGAATCTCCTTGAGGCGAAATCCCAGCGCCTTTGCGCGTTGAATAAATTGCAAGCGCTCGATATCCACCTCGGTAAATTGGCGATAGCCCGCTGGAGTGCGCTGCGGCGTCGGCAATAAACCAATGCGCTCGTAGTAGTACAGTGTTTGCGGATGAATTTGCAACTGCTCAGCCACGTCTTTAATTTGCCATGTCTTGGTTTTCATGGCGGAAGTCTGCTCTCCTACAGAAAAGCTTGGCGATGAATCGCCTGTAGCGCTTGGTATTCAGCCATTTTGCCAAGGCGACGGAGCGATCGCAACCGCTGTTCAATGAGCATCCGCGCCTCTGTCCGACTGATAGACTCAAAGCTCATCCCCCCGGCTTTTTGGCTGACAATAAAAAACAGCCGCTGTGCATACAAGGTGGTAAATAGTTGCCGATGCTCATCTAGCGGGCAGACCCCGTAGAGTAAGCCAAAGGTGGGGTGATTGAGATACTGCTCAGCGGTCATGGCGGGCTTCAGGAATAGAGAGAATCTACCTCGCAAAGGTTGTAACAGATCAACACGGCAAGGATGGGCTGTGGGGGGCAAAGACAGCAGAAAGCCGCAGAAAGCGCCTAAAATCAGTAAAACATTTAACTGCAAACTTTTCAGCTAATACCATTTCTTTGTAAGATTGCACTAAACAAATAAGCCACAGGCAAGCAGCTCCCCTATCCGAAAACTGATGTTCCTTCCCTAGGAGACCCGCATGGCTTGCCCACTTCTCCTCGTCGCAGCCCGCCTCATTCCTTGGTTGGGGCGATCGCTAGCCATAAATGGCTGCTGTCGATAAAATTCCTCGTATCGGCCAATTGTGTGCCCTTGCCTACTACGGTTCTCTGCCTTGCCGCTGTCGGTGATGCGTTTTGACATTATTACCCTCTTTCCCGAATTTTTTGCCTCACCCCTCAGCACTGGGCTAATGGCTAAAGCCTTGGCGCGGGGGATTGCCGAGGTGGTGTTCACCAACCCACGGGATTTTAGTACCGACAAACACCATCGCGTTGATGATGAACCCTATGGTGGGGGGGTGGGGATGGTGATGAAGCCTGAACCTCTCTTTGCGGCGGTAGAATCGCTACCTGCTTTACCACGGCGGGAAATTCTCTATGTCACCCCTCAAGGAGAACCCCTTCAACAAGCTCATCTTTGGCATTGGGCACGGGAATTGGATCAATTGGTGATTCTCTGTGGCCACTACGAAGGGGTGGATGAACGAGTGGTGGAGCATTTAGTGACCCAAGAGATTTCCATTGGTGATTTTGTCCTCACCTGTGGCGAGATTCCAGCCCTGGTGATCCTCAATGGCGTGCTGCGCTTACTCCCCGGTACTGTAGGCAAGGAGGCCTCATTACATCACGACAGCTTTGAAGAGGGCCTGCTGGACTATCCCCACTACACGCGCCCGCCGCAGTTTCGGGGCTGGACTGTACCGCCGGTCTTGCTCTCTGGCCATCATGAGAAAATTGCTGCGTGGCGGCGATCGCAACAGATTGAGCGCACTCGTCAACGCCGACCAGACTTATATGCTAAATGGCTGGCTGCGCAGGTGCCTGCGGCATCTATTGAGGAACCGTGCAAAACCGAAAGCTAAAGTTAAACTAAAACTATGAAAATGAGTTATTAGGGTAACTTTTGGAAATAGTAGCAACTGCTAGAGTTTTTTTATGGTTATTCTTTCACTGGGTCTTTTGTAATGTTCGAGAGCGGCCTGTTCCCTCAAATAGCAGCAGAGAGCACCTTGATTCACGTTTTGCGGGAGCTTAGCGCCGAGGAGATTGAGCATTGTTTAGCCACTATTTTTGATGCTTTACCTGTAGGCATTTGCCTTTATAATCCTGGGGGTCAATTGGTTTATACCAATCCACGGGGACGCAAACTGCTGGGTATTCCTGACCCACACTATCCCTGCGACGCAATTCAGGCCAGTCTGAAATTCTACTATTGCGATAGCGATCGCCCCTATCTCAAGGAAGAGCTGCCCCCGCTTTTGGCCTTGCAGGGGGTTTGTGTCGGGCCAGTGGAATTGGATGTGCAGCGGGCATCGAGTCGCATCAGTCTGGAAGTCTATGGCATTCCCCTTTTAACTCGCCAAGGGGAGGTAGCGGGTAGCCTTGCTGCCTACTTTGACATCAGCGATCGCAAGCAGCAGGAAATTGAGCAGCGCATTCTGGCCAACCATTTCCAAACCCAAGCCAATCGCTACCGCGAGATGCTTCAAACCCAGACCGATTTCGTGGTGCGCTCGACCCCTGCAACCACCATCACCTTTGCCAATCAGGCCTTTTGCCGAGCCGTCGGGCGATCCCCCCAAGAAGTCATTGGCCGGCAGTGGGCGGAATTGGTCTGTGCCTCAGAGTTAACACCGCTTCTTGAAGCCTTGGCTGCCCTCACCCCCGCAGCTCCAACCTTTACGGCGGAAACCCGTCTCCAGACCGCTCAAGGCGCAGTGATCTGGACGCAGTGGGTGAGTCTTGGCGTCTTCGATTCCGAAGGGCAACTGCAGGAAATCCAGTCGGTCGGTCGCGATATTACCGCCCTCAAGGAGCAGCTCTGGCGGGAGCAAACCCTGAACCGCATTAGCCAAGCTATCCGCAACTCCTTGGATTTGGAGACGATTTTTCGCACGGCCGTCCGTGAGGTTGCCCAGATGGGCTTGGGACTCGATGCCTGTGTGGTGCAGTATTTGCCCGAAGCTCAAGTTTGGCGGCACATTGCCGAGTACTACCATGACCCAGACTTTACCTCCTTGGTGGGCTTTGAAATCCCCGATGCTGACAACCCCTTTGCCGATCGCCTGAAGCGGGGGGAGGTGGTGGCGATCGCCGATACCCAGGCAATTACGGATCCGCTGAATCAAACCATTGCCCAGACCTTTCCAGGGGCGTGGCTCCTCACCCCTTTACGAGTCAATGATCAGTTGTGGGGAAGCCTGACGGTTTTTACCCTGAAGCGCCCTCACCCTTGGTCAGCAGCAGAGATTTCCCTTGTGCGTGCTGTGGCCACCCAACTAGAAGTGGCCATCCATCAAGCCACCTTGCACCAACAATTGCAGCAGGAGCTAGAGCAGCGCCGCCAAGCCGAAGCAGCCCTCTGCCGCAGTGAAGAACGCCTTCGCCGCACAGCCATGAATCTGCCGGGGGCACTCTTTCGCTATCTGCAACGGGCTGATGGTCAGATTCAAGTGTTTTACCTTAACCCCCTTTGCGAAAAGATTTGGGGTGTTTCAGCCGAGGCTGCCGCCGCCGATGGCAAAGTCCTCTGGGCATTGGTGCATCCCGAAGATTACACCGCCACTTGGGAGTCGGTGCGCCGCTCAGCAGAAGCCCTTACCCCCTGGCAGTGGCAGTTTCGCATTTTGCGTCCCGACGGGGAGGTGCGCTGGCTAGAGGGGGCAGGGCAGCCAGAAGCCCTTGAGGATGGCGGTATCCTGTGGCACACCCTGGTCTTGGATGTCACAGAGCAGCGGCAAGTCCGCGAGCGCTTAAGGGAGCAACAGGCGCAGCTAGAAATGGCGATGGCCACTGCCGGCATTGGCTTTTACTCCTTTGATTGGGAAACCGAAATCTTTTGGGTTTCTGACAGCTACAAGCAGCAACTGGGGGAGCCACCCACGGCAGTCTTTACCCTAGAGGATTGGCGCAACCGCCTTCACCCCGAGGATCGGGAATCGGCATTGCAGTTTTTCCGCACTTTCCTTAGGAGCACTGATTCCCAGACTCTTGAATTTCGCCTGCGGCATCGTGACGGTTTCTATCGCTGGTTTTATGCCAGGACGACGTTTCTCTATGGTGAGAATGGACAGGAGAATAAGAATCACCACCCCTGCAAGGTGATCGGCACACAAATTGATATTACCGAGCGCAAAAATGCTGAAATTGCCCTCAAAGAAAGCGAACAACGCTATCGGCTACTGGCGGAAAACACCAGTGATATTATCTGCCTGCTGGATCCCCAAGGGCAGTGCAAGTACGTGAGTCCTTCCTGTGAAATGCTACTGGGGATTGCTCCCCAGGCAATGATTGACCGGGCGTTTGCAGAATTTTGTCCGCCTCAGGAGCGCTCCCGCGTCAGGCAAGAGTTACAGCAGATGGTGCAGCAGCAGCGCTTTTGGCCTCTGACCCATCGAGTGGCCAGTGCCAGCGGCACGCTCCACTGGTTTGAAACCCTAATTAAGCCCCAATACACTCCCGATGGTCAATTACAGCATCTGCAAGCGGCCTCTCGCGATGTCACCCCTTGGGTGCAGGCGCAGAAACAATTGAAGCACCAAGCCTACCATGACCCCCTGACTGGTTTGCCAAATCGCTTTTATCTTGATCAGGAACTCACTCAGGCCATTGCCCAAGCGCAACGCCAGTCCGATTTTCATTACGCGCTTCTCTTTTTGGATTTGAATCGCTTTAAGCTGGTCAACGATAGCCTCAGCCATCAGGTGGGCGATCGCCTGCTCGTTAGTTTTGCGCAGCGCCTCCGTCAATGGATTAACCCGCGGTACCTCGTGACTCGCTTTGGCGGCGATGAATTTGCCATCTTGGCCACTGGTCTGAGAAATCGCGAAGAAGCCATTGCCATTGCTGAAGACCTATTGCAGCAGCTCAAGCATCCCTTGGACGTTGATGAACTGCAACTCTACGTGAATGTGAGTATCGGCATTGTCTTTGCGCAGCGCGAGTACGACCAGAGCTTTCAGGTGATCCGCGATGCCGATATTGCTATGTATCGTGCCAAAGCAGAGCGTCAGGGTGGCTATGCCCTGTTTGATATTCAGATGCAGACCACCATCTGGCAAACCCTGCGTCTAGAGCATGATCTGCGCTGCGCCATTAACAACAATGACCTACAAATGGTCTATCAGCCCTTCTTTGAGTTGAAAAAGCAGCAGTTGGCCGGCCTAGAGGCCTTGGTGCGCTGGCGACATTCCAGTGGGGAGGTCATTTCCCCGGCCCAGTTTGTGCAGATAGCGGAGGATACAGAGTTAATCGGTGCTCTGGATCAGTGGGTGCTAGAGCAGGCCTGCCGCCAGTTTAAGGCGTGGCAAGAGCGCTTTCCCCAAGCGGCCAAGCTCATGCTGAGTGTCAATCTCTCGGCAAAAACCTTGAAACATCCGCACTTTTTCCGGCAGTTGGATGCCCTGCGCCAAACCTACCCCCTTGCCAAGGGACAGTTGATTTTGGAGTTAACGGAACGCATGGCGCTGGACTTGGGAGAAGAAATGCTAGGCCTATTGACGGCTTTGGGCGATCGCGACATTGAAATTAGCATCGATGATTTTGGCACCGGCTATTCCTGTTTGAGTTATTTGCACCGCCTGCCAATTCATCACTTGAAGGTGGATCGCTCATTTGTGCGGGAATTGGACAAGCCGGAAAACTACCGCATTGTGGAGATGATTATTTTGCTGGCTCACCACCTTGGATTTGGAACCATTGCCGAGGGCATCGAGACCCCCAAACAATTAAAACAGTTGAAGAAATTGGGCTGTTGCTATGGTCAAGGCTATTTGTTAGCTCGACCCATGCCCCCGCAGGAGGTTGAATCGTTCCTGAAACATTTACATTAAATCTACGTGCCCTCTAGATTACTCCCCGCTGCGGTGAAGACCTTCCCTTAGACTGAACGCAGGACATACGTGACACCTAAGTGAATATCTTGAAAGTAGCCTATGGCAATCCTGCACGGGACATGGCTGGCAGCGCCAACCCCACAATTCTTTTTATGGGCAGAAGAATGGCGATCGCTGGCTCAGGCAACCACGCCTTGGGCATCAACGACGGTGCCTGTCTATCCCTATGCGGCTCCCCTGAAGCTGTCCCTTGCCAAGGCGAGTCCTAGTTTTACGTATGCGGCTTTACCCGCCCAAGTGCAGGGCAATGACCTTGTGCCATCCCCCTTAGCAGAAGCCAACGGCGAACCGCTGTTTCTCTGGGAGGTGCCGGGCTGGTCAATTCCTGCCTCAGCGGTTTTAGAGCAACTGCATCAACTGAGTCTTCACGGCCAAGCCAGTGGCGGCATTGGCGATGACTTGCGCTATTGGTTTCACGTAAGTCGCTGGTTGCTGGATTTAATTGTGCGCGGTCAATATCTGCCGACGGCTGAGGGCTGGCGGATTCTCCTTACCCACAGGGGCGATCGCGATCGCTTTCGCCAATTTAGCCAACTGATGCCGCATCTGTGCCGCTGTTATCAAGAAGATGCCACGGCTCTGCGATTTCCCCCCCATGCCACAGACCTATTAGCGGATTTTCTCCACCACACCTTGCAGGGCTATCTCCACACTGCCCTTGCTTCCCTAGACTTACCCAAAGTCGGCTTGGGCAAGGAGCACAGTCACTGGCTGACTTTCCTAAAAACAGGGCAAGGGACGGAGCTGCCGCCTTCTTTTGTAGAACGGCTCCAACGTTGGCAAGAACCCTACCGCGAGCAGTTGGATCTGCGTCCCCAATGGCGGCTGGCGCTGCAACTGGTGCCCCCGGAAACTGCTGAGGGTGACTGGCGCTTGGCCTTTGGCTTACAAACTGAGGGCGAAACGGACACAATGCTGGCAGCGGCGGAGATTTGGCAATGCACCCAAGAGTCCCTGCTCTATCAAGGACAAGTGCTCTGGCAGCCCCAAGAGACCCTACTGCGGGGACTCGGTTTGGCTTCACGGATTTATCGCCCCCTGGATCGCGCTCTCCAGGAACCCTCCCCTGTGGATCTGACGCTGCAAACAACGGAAGTTTATGCCTTCTTGCAAAGTGCCATTCCCCCCCTTGAGCAGCAGGGGGTTGCGATTATTTTGCCCCCCAGTTTACGCCGCAATAGCTCCCAGCATCGCTTGGGTCTAAAGATGATTGCTACATTGCCGCCTACGGCCACCAGCGGCTTGAGTATGGAGAGCCTGTTGCAGTTTCGGTGGCAATTACAGTTGGGGCAGCATCTCCTCTCGGAAGCGGATTTTGAGCAACTGCGCCGCCAAGAGACTCCCCTTGTTTACCTCAATGGTGAGTGGGTGCTGCTGCGTCCCCAAGAGGTCAAAGCGGCTCAAGAATTTCTGCAATCTCCCCAAAAGACCCAACTCTCCCTTGCCGATACGCTGCGCATTGCGACGGGGGATACGGTGACGGTGGCCAAGTTACCCATTCTTGGCTTAGACGCCAATGATGCCCTTCAGGCACTACTCGATGGCCTCACGGGTAAACAAACCCTTGATCCAGTGCCGACACCGCAGGAATTTTGTGGTGAACTGCGTCCCTACCAAGCACGGGGGGTGGCGTGGTTGAGTTTTTTGGAACGCTGGCGGCTGGGGGCTTGCTTGGCGGATGATATGGGCTTAGGCAAAACCATTCAACTGTTGGCCTTTTTGCTCCACCTCAAGGAAGCAGGACGTGCCTACCGACCCACACTCTTGATCTGTCCCACTTCGGTACTGGGGAACTGGCTACGGGAGTGTCAAAAATTTGCGCCGACATTGCGCCCCTACATCCACCACGGCAGCGATCGCCCCAAGGGCAAGGCGTTTGTGAACAAAGTCGAAGCTCACGATTTGATTCTCACCAGTTATGCCCTCCTGCAGCGCGATCGCGCCACCCTTCAACAGGTGTCATGGCAGCATCTAGTCCTCGATGAAGCCCAAAACATCAAAAATGCCAACACCCAGCAGTCCCAAGCCGCCCGAGACCTTGCCGCCCAGTTTCGCATTGCCCTGACGGGAACCCCCCTCGAAAATCGTCTTCTTGAACTCTGGTCGATTATGGAGTTTCTACATCCGGGGTACTTGGGCAATCGCACCTACTTTCAGCACCGCTATGTGCGCCCGATTGAACGCTATGGCGATACCACCTCCCTCAACGCCCTGCGCACCTCTGTGCAGCCTTTTATTCTGCGTCGCCTGAAAACCGACCGCAGCATTCTCCAAGACTTGCCCGAAAAACAGGAGATGCTGGTCTATTGCGGACTTACCCTAGAGCAGATGCAGCTTTATAGTGCGGTGGTGGAAGAGTCCCTTACTGCCATTGAAAACAGTGAAGGCATCCAGCGGCGCGGCAATATCTTGGCCACTCTCACCAAGCTGAAGCAAATCTGTAACCATCCGGCGCAATATCTCAAGCAGGAAGACTATGCCCCCGATCGCTCGGGTAAATTGCAACGCCTAATAGAAATGCTGCAGGAGCTTCAGGAAGTGGGCGATCGCGCCCTTGTTTTTACCCAATTTGCCGAGTTTGGCCAGCACCTGAAAACCTATCTAGAGCAGGCGCTACAGCAGGAGGTCTTTTTCCTGTCGGGACGCACCCCCAAGGCCCAGCGGGAACTGATGGTGGAACGTTTTCAGCACGATCCGGAGGCACCCACAGTCTTTATTCTTTCCCTCAAAGCCGGGGGTGTCGGTTTGAACTTGACCCGTGCCAATCATGTCTTCCACTACGATCGCTGGTGGAACCCCGCGGTGGAAAATCAGGCCAGCGATCGCGCCTTTCGCATTGGCCAAACGCGCAATGTGCAAATCCATAAATTTGTCTGCACGGGCACCCTCGAAGAGAAGATCCACGAGCAGATCGAGCAAAAGAAAGCCCTCGCGGAAATGATTGTTGGTAGTGGCGAGCACTGGCTGACCGAACTCAACCTCGACCAACTGCGGCAACTACTCACGTTGGATAAAGAGCGAGTAATGACACTCTAGGCCATTGCCCACTCAGAGGCCTGCTCACCCCGCAAAAGACGAATTTGGGCGATCGCAAAAATGGTGGGAATAATGCGTGCATAGTTCGTGGAAATAGCCCGCCAACCCAAGTCGGCAATAAACCACACCCATAGGGCAGTACTCGCAAAGGCCAAGACACTGCGCCCCACAGCAAATTTGGCTGCTCCCATCGCTGCTCCGCGTGAGATTAAGGGGGTAATGGAGAGTTTGTAGCCCGCGAAATGAACCGCAAATTGCCGCGCCACCTGCTGTACGACCATTGAGCGGACAACGGAGCTGATGGCGATCGCCGCACCTCCCTCCAGAATCAAGCGCACGGTTTCCATCGAAATGGGGTGGCCGTTGCGCAGTTGGGGCAAGCTATCTTGAATTTGGGCGGCCAAGACCTTGCGATCGTCATCCCCCAGCTTTTTCCACATCCGCTGCAAGACATTCAGGAAGATTTCCATTTCCAGTTCGGGCACACTCCAACTGGGGGAAAACTTGATATTTAAATAGCGACAGACGCGCATCAGGGTTTGCCGATAGCTCACCTGTTGGGCTTTACCCGTGAGAACAGTGAGGCCATCCGCTGCCAAAAAGCGAAACCGCTCCTCAATGTCATCTAGCCATGCTTGGCGATCCTGAGCTTGGACGGCAATGGGATCCGGCGTTGTTAGATAGTCCAAGGGATTGAGCCGACGACGAAACAGAATTTCTGTTAAATCTTGCAACTCCTCCTCTGTTGCCAATTCCAGCGCAGCCCGTAGCTCGTTCATGGGGTTCTCGCTCCAGCAGCAGCACAATAGAACATGATGATTCTTCACCCCTGATTATAGGGATTCAGGCTGAAATTGTGGTACGGCTCTTTATTAAGCCCAGAATAGGCTCCCCTATCCCATAAAAGCGTGGTTCGGACAGTACAATACGAAAGAGTAGCAGGCTGGCAAGGCGAAAACCTATGGATTTATTGACCCTAGAAGGTTGGCTGGATAATACTACCTTTGCGGTGCTTTTTATCACCATGTTGCTCTACTGGTGTGGGGCAGCGTTTCCCCAATGGCCTGTTCTCACGGCGGCGGGTCGCACTGGCATGGCGATCGCCAACCTCTGTATTACTGGCCTGCTGACGGCGCGCTGGATCGAGGGGGGCTACTTTCCCATTAGCAACCTCTATGAATCCCTCTTTTTCCTGTGCTGGGGCTTGACAGCGATGCACCTTGTTGCCGAGTCCCTCAGTGGTCAGCGCTTGGTGGGGGTGGTCACTGCCCCCGTGGCCATGGGAATTACCGCCTTTGCCGCCCTCTGCCTCCCCCCAGAAATGCAACAGTCAGCGCCTCTGGTGCCTGCCCTGAAGTCCAATTGGTTAATGATGCACGTCAGTGTGATGATGCTCAGCTATGCCACCTTGATGGTGGGGTCACTGCTGGCGATCGCCTTCCTAGTGGTGACATGGGGTAAACCCGTCAGCCTCAAGGGGAGTTCTGTGGGCACCGGCAGTTTCCGTCCTCGCACACCAGAACCCTCCTTAGAATCCTCGACCGGGGGCGGTACCACCACGGTACTCACCCAACCCACCCTGCAACTGAGTCTGCAACGCCTAACCGTAGCTGAGACCCTCGATAACTTGAGCTACCGCATGATTGGTTTGGGCTTTCCACTGCTGACAATTGGCATTATCTCTGGTGCTGTGTGGGCAAACGAAGCATGGGGTGCGCCTTGGAGTTGGGATCCCAAGGAAACTTGGGCACTCATTGTCTGGCTGGTGTATGCTGCCTATCTGCATGCCCGCATTACCCGCGATTGGCAGGGACGGAAGCCGGCGATTCTGGCCAGCGTGGGGTTGGGTGTTGTCTGGGTCTGCTACTTGGGGGTGAATTTGCTAGGGAAAGGCCTGCACTCCTACGGTTGGTTTTTCTAGTGAGCGATTGCCCGTGTGGGGCCTCTACCACGCCCGCCTGCATACCACCTTAAAAACCCAACAATGGCTGCCCCAAGGGTCGCGGATTCTCATTGCCCTATCGGGGGGGCAGGATTCGGTTTGCCTAACCCAACTCTTGGTGGATCTGCAGCCCCATTGGCAGTGGCAGTTGGCGGTTATCCATTGTGATCACCGCTGGCGAGAAGATAGCGCTGCCAATGCTGCCTTTGTTCAAGAGCTGACGCACAGATGGCATCTGCCCTGTGAGGTGGTGAGTGCCCCTGAGATCCCCAAAACGGAAGCTGCAGCCCGTTCATGGCGCTACCAAGTCTTTGAGAGGGTGGCCAAGGCCTGCCACTGCACCCATGTGGTGACCGCCCACACCCAGAGCGATCGCGCCGAAAGTCTTCTGCTGCATCTGTTGCGTGGCACTAGCCCCGACGGCCTAGCCACTCTTTTGCCCATGCGCTCCCTAGGATCAGTTCAACTAGTCCGCCCCCTGCTGGGGATGACGCGAGCGGAAACGGCTGCCTTTTGCCAAACCTACGAATTACCCGTCTGGCAGGATGAAACCAACCAGAACTTGGACTATCGCCGCAATCGGCTGCGTTTGGAGTTAATCCCCTATCTGCAACAGCACTTTAATCCAAATGTGGAAGCAGTACTTGCCCAAACCGCTGACTTGCTGGCTAGCGATCGCGCCTATTTCGAGGCTGAGGTGGATCGTCTTGCCCCCACCGTGATGCGCGAGCATCCCCCTGCCTTGGATCGGCTACGCCTACGGGAATTGCCCCTTGCCCTACAACGCCGCTTGATCCAGCGATTTCTGCGTCAGCACCTGAAACGGGGCATTGATTTCAGCCTGATTGAAGCAGTGCGTCTCCTGATCGCGGCAGGCAATGGCAGCCAAACCTCAACACTGCCGGGGAGGTGCCAGCTGCGGGTCTGTGGTCAGTGGCTTGAATGGGTTAGCTAATCGGCACCACCGCCTGCATCTGTTCCCCCGGATCAAGGGGAGCGATCGCCACCCCCACCGCCTCTTTATTGAGGATGGGGATCTCTTCGCCGTTGGTGATCCACGCCCGTTCTTGGGTGGTCACTAGTGCTAAGGGGCTACCGCCACGGCCAATGCCCGCCAAGCGATCTGATCTATGGGGCAGGGGCATCGCCAACTGGCCTAAATGACCGAGGGGTACCACCTCAAGGAGAGAGAGGGGAAGTTGCTTGCCAAGGCCTGAAGCGGTAACCAAGATGATATTCTCTTGGTCTGAGAGGGCGATCACCCCCACCAAGGTTTCTTGCCCACTGAGGCGCACCGCCGCTTGGCCTTGATTTAGCCGTCCCAAAACTGGAATATCAGGGATGAAAAAGTGAAAGAGCCGCCCCCGCGAGGTGGCTAACACCAAATGATCCGCGTCCGCAGGTAGTACCCAACCAAGGGCATCCCTCGCCTTGGGTTTCGTGAGTTGGAGACCGCGCCCGCTCAGGTCTTGGAGGTCTGAGATGGGAATGACCTTTATTCGGCCTTGGCGTGTCAGGAGGATGAGCTTCTCTACTGTGGGTTGACTGGGGAGGACAGTGAGGAGAGTTTCCCCTTGGGCTGACTCCGGCAAGAGGGTCAGTAGGGGTTGAGCGCGATCGCTACGGCTAGTAACAGGTAATCGCTCTACGGGCAGGGGATAGACCTTGCCACTTCCGGTAAACACCCACAGGCGATCCCTAGCCTGTACCGAGAAGGCCAAGGGCAATGGCTCTGACCACGGTAGCCACGTTTGCAATTGGATATTCCCCCGACTGCGCTGGGACAAACAGCGCCCGTAACCACGATGATTCACTTCGACCCAGAGGGGCGTATCGTCACGCGCAGGGGATTCTGGGGGAGTGGAGGGTAGTGGGGGGGCGGCAAGAATTTGGGTGCGGCGGGGATCGGCAAACGCTTTCTTTAACTGGCGCAATTCTTTTTTCAGTGCCTTAAGGCGCTCCGGACGCCGGTCAATCAAGATTGCCAACCGGGCAATTCGCGCTTGTAGCTCCGCCTGTTCCCGTTCCAATGCTTGGCGCTCCTGTTGGGTGAGGCGGCGTAGGGGCATGGCCATCAGGGCACCGGCTTGGCGATCGCTCAAACCTAGGCGTGTCATCAATTCTTGCTGGGCAGTACTGCCATCCACTGCCGATCGCAAAATTTCAATCACCTGATCCACGGCATTGAGGCCGATGAGAAGTCCCGTCACCACCTGCTGGCGGGCTTGAGCCGTTTCGAGATCATGGCGATACTGCCGTAGCAGGGTCTGTTCACGGAACTGGAGAAACTCACTGAGAATTTCTTTGAGGGAGAGCTGGCGGGGTTGATTGCCCACCAGTGCCATGAAGTTAATACCATAGGTGACTTGCAGTGCCGTTAAGCGGTAGAGTTGCTCCAACAGTTGCCCTGCTGAGACATCCCGCTTCAGTTCAATGACCACCCGCAGCCCCTCGCGATCGCTCTCATCCCGCAGATCGGCAATGCCCTCAAGGCGACCTTGATTCACCAAATCTGCCACCTTCTCAATCCATGCCGCCTTATTGACCTGATAGGGTAGCTCCGTCACCACAATTGCTTGGCGGCGGTGACGGCCGCGTCCGGGCTGAATATCCTCAAGGGTGGCTACCCCCCGCAGTGTAATCGTGCCTCGACCCGTAGCGTAGGCGCGCCGCAATTCTGCCCCATCCACAATCACACCCCCCGTGGGAAAGTCAGGTCCCGGCAAGTGGCTGAGCAGTTCCTCTAGGGAAAGATGGGGGCGATCAATGAGCGCAATCAGGGCATCCACCACTTCCCCTAGATTGTGGGGTGGGATATTTGTCGCCATGCCCACGGCAATTCCCGTTGAGCCATTCAACAGCAAAATCGGCAGTTGTGCCGGCAGCACCAATGGCTCCTCTTGGGAACTGTCAAAGTTGGGGACAAAATCCACAATGGCGTCGCTGATATTCTCTAGGAGTGTGCGATGGGCGATCGCTGCCAAGCGCGTTTCGGTATAGCGCATCGCCGCCGGTGGATCATCATCAATGGAGCCAAAATTGCCATGCCCGGCCAAGAGGGGATAGCGACTGCTAAAGGGCTGCACCAAGCGCACCAGTGCTTCATAGACCGCTTGATCCCCGTGGGGGTGATATTTCCCCAGCACATCCCCTACCACCCGTGCACACTTGCGAAAGGGGCGATCGGGCGTCAGCCCCAACTCATACATAGCATAGAGAATCCGCCGATGCACTGGTTTTAGTCCATCCCGCACATCTGGTAGTGCCCGCCCCACAATCACACTCATGGCGTACTCCAGATAGGAGCGTTGCATTTCACTGTGCAGTGGTGTCGGAATGACCTGTCCAGAGGTCAGTAAATCCAGTTGTTTGGGCATGATCACGAACGAGCCAAAGGATCATTCCCCACGATACAAGAGTTTTGCGAATTGTAAAGCAACTTAAGACGCCCTGGGTGTTGCTTCCTCGAGTTTCTCCTAGGTCAGCCGCGCCAGCAGTTTCTTAATCTTAATGAGGATATAGATCACGGGCACGACAAAGAAGCTCAAGACTATGGCGAGTGCTGCTTTAATAGTTAGTTGCTGTGTCTCTAGGGGAATAGAGAATAGCTCCTATTGGCAATCCTCCGCTAAGATGTAGAGCAAGGGGCAGGGGGTCATTTCTAGCTGCCCTCAGAGGCTAGAACAGTCCTTGCACCAACCTTTATCAACGACAGTACAGGTACCAGTGGCTCTTACTAAGAAAACACAGCAAGAACAACCCATGATTAATGAGCGCATCTGCTTTCCTCGGGTGCGGGTGGTGGATAGTGATGGTTCCCAATTGGGGATTATGTCGTCCCAAGAGGCGATCGCGATCGCCCGTGAAAAGGAACTTGACCTTGTCCTCGTCAGTGACAAGGCAGATCCGCCCGTTTGCAAAATTATTGACTACGGCAAGTTTCGCTTTGAGCAGGAGAAGAAGGCGCGTGAAGCCCGCAAAAAGCAACACACCTCCGATGTCAAAGAGGTGAAGATGCGCTACAAAATCGAGGAACACGATTACAACGTTTGCATCAACCGCGCCGAGCGTTTCCTCAAGGCTGGCGACAAGGTGAAGGCCACTGTGACCTTCCGAGGGCGGGAAATTCAGCACTCCCACTTGGCCGAAGAACTCCTCAACCGCATGGCCAATGACCTGCAAGCGGTGGCCGAAGTGCAGCAGGCACCGAAACAAGAAGGGCGCAATATGATCATGTTTTTGGCACCGAAGCGGTAATTCCTGCTGGGGGGCGTATGTTTGGCTATCGTCCAGACCCCAAGTCCACCCCACTGGATGTTTCAACCCATGAGAAACCCCGTTCGGCACTGCTGCTGGCGATCGCCGCCCTTGTCGCGATTATTCTTTGGCAGATTCCCTTAGGGAACTATCTGCTGTATCCCTTTACAATCCTGTCCACGTGGTTCCATGAGATGGGGCATGGTCTTACGGCGATTTTGTTGGGGGGCTATTTTCGTGAATTAGTCATCTATCCCAGTGGTTCAGGGTTTGCGCGCTATGGGGGCGAGGTGCTGCTAGGAAATTTAGGACATGGCTTAGTTGCCATGGGCGGGCCATTGGGACCCGCGATCGCTGGCAGTCTCTTTATTTTGTCGAGCCGCTCTCATCGTGCCACAGATATTTGCCTCAAAGCTCTAGGAATGATTATCCTCGCCTCGGTGCTGCTGTGGGTGCGATCGCTCTTTGGCATTGTCTTCATGACGTTGGTGGGGATTGCCATTCTGCTGGTGGCCTATCGCGGCAATCGCTGGCTCAAGGGCATTTCCATTCAGTTCCTTGGGGTACAGGCCTGTATTAGTACCTTTCAGCAGGTGGACTACCTCTTTACCTATGCTATTCTGGGGGAGCAGCTTTCCGATACGGGGCTTCTCCAGCAGTACCTGTGGCTCCCCTATTGGCTGTGGGGAGCGCTGATTTCTGCGATGACGTTGGGGTTGCTGCTGTGGAGTCTCAAAGTGGCCTATACCCGGTCTAAGTAATGCCCCAGCGGTGTCGCCAGCGGCTGGTGGATTCACGGTGAGAGGCTTGCTGCTCGGCTTGGCGGCGCGATCGAATGGTCTCCGCACTATCCCGCAGGTGCGGATCGCGGTAGGGAATACCCGCGCGGGTTTGTAAATGTTCCTGCTCCATCAGCGACAGGGGAATAAGCTGATCGGCTTGCCAGCGAGCCACCGTTCCCTGTGCCCATTCATGGCTGTGCTGGGGGGCAGCAATCGGCAGCGTCCCAAGGTGTAAACCCGCCGCCTGCAAAGCGGCACGAACAGCAGCGGCACGACAATAGGTGGCCAAATGCCCCTCAGGAGCCAAACACTGCGCCACTAAGCTGAGAAACTCCACTGTCCACAATTGCGGACAGCGCTGGGGTGAAAAGGGGTCAAGAAAAATCGCATCTGCTTGGAATCCTTGACGAACAAGGTCTTGAATCGTTTGGCGGGCATCGCCAATAAAAAGCTGTGCCTGACACTGTGGGGTGCTTACCTGCTGTTGCTGAGCTAGTCCTTCAAGAATCGCTTGAACCGATGCTGACCAAGGGGGCATGACCGCTAAAGCTGCTTGGGGAACGCGCAGATCCAGTTCTAGGCCGATGACTGTGACTTGACAGGTGGGATTGTGCTGCCAAATCACCTCTAGGGCAGCAGCAGTGTTGTATCCCAAACCATAGCAGATGTCCAAAAGGCGCAGATGGGAGGCTTGGGCTTTGCGGGGCAGATCGGTGGCGATCGCGAACTTTTCAAAAGCTTCTTGACGTGCCCCCCCAAGACTATGGAACGTTTCCCCAAATTCTGGAGAAAAAAACGTAAAAGAACCATCCGCCGTCGGTTGGGGCTGCCAGATGGAGTTCAAGGTAGGCGCTAAGTTTTGGGAATCGGCCATCACTGCATTTGCGTGGGGGTCTGCGGTTGGGGGGCAGGTGGTCGGTTCATCATCACAACGCCAATTCCCGCGATCGAAAGAACAATGACAATTCCGCCAACAATCAGCAGCCAAGGAGGAGAGGATTTGGGAGCTGGCGCTGATTCTGGGGTAGCATTGGCGGGCAGCGGTGGGGGAGTGGCATTCAATTGCGTTTCTTCTGCTGATTTTTTATCGTCTCCGCCTTCTTCAGCTTGAGTAATTGTTGAGGTCAGGGGCACGGCCTTGATGCTGTGGTAGTTGACGCTCTTCAAATACTTAATAAACTCCGCCTCGCCCATTGACACAGTGGCATAGTGTGCCTTGACAGATCCGCCGAAGTTAATTTCATCGCCATCTTTTAGCTCATGGCTTTGCACCCGCTGGCCATTCACTAGGATACCGTTGGCACTGGGCTTACCATCGGCATTGCCATCCACGACACGATAGCGGTAGCCATTGGGGGAGGGAATCCGCAGCAGTAGAGCATGTTGCCGTGAAACACCGTGACCATGAATGATAATCGCATTAGTGACATCGCGGCCAATGGAGTAGGTTGCTGCATCCAAAGGGATCGTGCGCTTACCCGTTTCATCTTCAATGTTCAGTAGATGGTGCTCACGGTTATCACTCATGGCAACAGCCCAAGGCTAAGTTGATCTTTACATTAAGACATTAAGATCTTACCTTGAGGGCTGTATGTGGCATCACCTGCAATGAACCTGAGATGGGAAGTTCTAAGACTTTTCGGGGGTTGAGGCACGATCTTTATGTCAAAGGAAAGAGGCGGACAGGGGCTAGAGCCTGCAATTGTTGACTGAGGCGAAAGGCTTGGGGTTCGTAGATTTCAAGGGTAGTCGCTGCAGGGAGTTGTTGAATAAAAGCGCGCGATCGCCCTAGGGGCAGGCCTGTAATCTTAGTGATTAGATTGCCAATTTCGAGGGCGGCTTCTGCATTGCGAGGGGGACCGACCCACAGCCGCCAGAGACGCCGGGGAGCCATTTTGCCCTGTTCAATGCGCCGTAGGCCATCAATTGTGGCTAAGACAACCAAGCGATCGCCCACCGTGAGTTGCAGCGTATCACTGGGCAAAAACTGATGACTCGTCTCACCGCCGAGAAACTGTTCGTGGCGACGGTAGAAAACAGGGATGACTGCGTAACCGTAGGCCACTTCCCCAATCAACTTTCCCTCAAGGGTGTCACCGGCGGTAACGGTGTAGTCGGCAATCAGTACTGTCTGCTGATCGATTTGAAACAGACCGAGCATCGTTTCCCCAAAGGCAGCACCGGCAAAGGCTTCAGCAGCAAGGGCATAGGCACAGAGGGGGCGGGCACGGGGCAGCAGATCTCGCAAGTCCTCTGTGAGGATCGGATCATAGATACCAATCACCAAACCAATGGGAGACTCGCGCTGCTCTGTCGCTTGGCGGGCAATCAAGGCCACTTCTAGGTTCAACATTTCATCGCCCGTGGTGAGAACCACGCTTTTAGCCGTGTCCAACTGGGCTTGGGGGAGCTTTTCAGGAATGTTGCCAAGGAGCATTGGCAGGTCTTCAAAAAGCTGAGCCTGCTCAGGGTTGTCCACCAGTAGCACCAGGGGTTGACGAAAGGTGCGGAGGAGCTGCACCACCTGCTGCCCAATGCGATCTAACCCGACAACGATCACGTGATCCGCCGTGGGCAGGGGAGGACGTTTCTTGAGGAACTCAAACCGCGCTTGCAGCAGCTTTTCGGCCAAAAGTCCCAAGACACCGACAATAAAAAGAAGACTGACGATCGCCACCAGAATGCAGACGACCAGCAGCCAAGGGGGAACGGGATCATTTTCTAGGCCGCCAAAGACATCGCCAAAGCCCCCCAGTAGGAGGATAAACCCCGCTGCAAAGGCCTTTTGCCAATTGAGGTTAGGGACGTTGTAGCGCAGTAGCAGAGCAGTCAACAGCCACAGACCACTGCCTATCCAAAGGCCATTGAAGATTAGCTCGCGGGAGCGATCGCTATGGATCCACTGCCAAAATTGTTCTGCCTGCTCAGGCAATTGGCGTCCCTGCTGAATGAGGCGCTGGATGGGATGGGGGTCAGGAACCAAGGATTTCACCACTTCCACTCGTTCAATCCAAATCGGGCGATCGCCCACCTCAAAAAGCAAATCTGGCGGCCAATGGTTAAAGAGGCGATAGGGGCGAGTTGGCTGGAAGAGCGAGGATTGGGAATGGCAAGAACGAATACTAATCAGGCGTTGGTGACGGCGCTGCCAGCGGTGGGCAGGTGTACCCACGAGGGGACTATCAGCGGTAACTGGTTGTTGAAAGACTCGAAACTGCTGACCCTCAATTGTAAACGCAGCAAGGATATTTTCCTCAAGGGCCGCAAGGGCAAAGGCCGGCGCCGGCAGTTCTGTGGGATTGAGGGCCACAAAGCTCCCCAGTTTTTTCTCTAGGAGGGCGTTGAGATTATCGCGACTAGAGCGCACCACAAGATGCACCTGGGGATTTAGGCGTCGAGCCACAATTGCTGTCGCAATATTGGTAGCCTCATCACTCGTCACCGCCAGTAAGGTACGACAGCGATCAATCCCAGCCGCCTTGAGAACTGACTCTTGGCGACAATCACCAACGATCACAGGTTCACTGAGTAACTCTGTCAACTGGGGAATTTCCCACTCAATGTTGGCGCGGCGTTCAATGGCACAGATCTCTATACTCAAATGCTCACCTGCAAAGCGACGCAGACTTTGGATACAAAATTGCCCCAAGCTGCCAAGTCCGCAGACAATAAAGCGATCGGGCACAGGGGTTTCGCCCTCCCCTAGCCTTGTGACCGATGGTGTCGGTGCCGCCACAGACCAAGATTGCCACCAATAGGGAAATGGCTGATGGGGTTCAGCCGCCAACAGGAGAAACGTGCCCCGCTGCCACTGTTGCCAAAAGGCCTTACCCCAATTCGCGAGGCGATTGAGATCAAGGTTGGTGGCTTCAATCCAGATGCTGAGGTGGCGATCGCCGACATCAATGAACCACGTTGCACCCCTACCCAATAGTTGGTGCAGTTGGCGGTCAATCACCTCCTCTAAGCTAGCCATCGCCTCCTAGCCAAAATGGGACAGTAACTCCTGTTGATCCAACTGACGACCAATCACCACCAGACGGGTTTGACGGGGTTCTGCCGCTTGCCACAGGCGATCGTAAAACGAGTCTAACCGCTGACCGACCCCTTGGACTACCAATCGCATCGGCTTGCCCTCTATAGCGGCAAAGCCTTTGATGCGGTAAATGTCAGGCACTTGCAGTAATCGTTCAAGGGATTGGCGCAAGCGCTGTAGATCGCAGGCCCCCAGCTCTAGGCAGACTGCTTGAATCTGCTCATCGTGATCGTGCTCTTCCTCAAAATCGTGGTGACTGGGCCGCTGCCCCAAGTTTTCCTCAACTGCTGCATTAAATCCCAGCAGCAAATCCGCCGGCACCTGTCCTTGGCAAGCAGCAAGAAGCTTAATGCGGGGGGGCAATTGACGGCGCAGTTCAGCAATTAGATGGTCAACCTGATTGGGAGCCAGTTGATCCACCTTGCTGAGGATGACTAAATCGGCACAGGCCAGTTGATCATTAAAGAGTTCCTCAAGGGGCGTTTCCTCATGCTGCAAGTTGGGATCGGCTGCTTTCTGGGCAAAGAGCGCTTCTAGATCCGCACTCACTTGACCGGCGGCAAGGGCAACCCCATCCACGACGGTGACAACCCCATCCACGGTGGCGGCATGGCGCACCTCCGGCCAACGAAAGGCCATAACTAGAGGCTTGGGCAAGGCCAGTCCCGAGGTTTCAATGACAATGTGATCAATCTCCTGCCGCCGTGCCAAAAGGGTTTGCATCGTTGGCAAAAACTCCTCCTGTACCGTGCAACACAGGCAGCCATTGGTGAGTTCCCAGATGCCCGCCGCGCGATCGCAACAGGACTGCAACAACTCGCCATCAATACCGACATCGCCAAACTCGTTCACAATCACGGCAATGCGCCTGCCCGCGGCATTTTGCAGCAAGTGTCGAATCAGGGTTGTCTTACCACTGCCAAGAAAGCCGGTAATAATCGTGACTGGAATTTTTGCACTCATTAAAATGCCTCAATGTTGGGAAAGTCTTTGAGTTGATGAGCCGCCTCCCCACAGGTTCGCGGTGTCGGAAAGACCTTTTCAGGGTTGGCTAGACGTTTGGGATCAAAGGCAGAGCGCACCTGCTGCATCGTCTCTAGATCGGCTGGGCTAAACATTTCACTCATGAAACAGGCTTTATCACTGCCAATGCCATGTTCTCCAGAGATACTCCCCCCCAAGCGCACACAGAGCTTGAGGATTTCACCCCCTAAGGCCTCCACCTCTGCAAGGGCACCGGGTACCGCTTGATCATAGAGGATCAAAGGATGCAGGTTACCATCGCCCGCGTGAAAAACATTGGCAATGCGATAGCCACTGCGCTGACTCAGTTGTTCAATTTCCTTGAGGACAGTGGCCAGTTGACTGCGGGGAATCACCCCATCTTGGACAAAATAATTCGGACTGAGGCGACCCGCAGCAGCAAAGGCGGCTTTGCGCCCCTTCCAAAGACGGAGACGATCTTCGGCTTCTGTGGCCACAGTAACGTGGCGTGCCCCCTGTGCATAGCAAATGCGTGTCACCCGCTCTTGTAAGATGGGCACTTCTGCTTCTAGACCATCCACTTCCACAAGGAGAACAGCGCCAGCATCGCGGGGATAGCAGTTGGTGGCCACGACATCTTCGACGGCATTGATACTCAGGTTGTCCATAATTTCCATGCCAGCGGGAATGATACCGGCACGAATAATCGCGGAAACGGTTTCGCCGGCCGCTTCAATCGTGGTGAAGTCCGCCAATAGAACGGCGATCGCCTCCGCCTGTTTGAGAATCCGCAGCCGAATTTCCGTAGCAATGCCCAGCGTGCCCTCAGAGCCAACAAAAACCCCCATGAGATCATAGCCGGGTATTTCTGGGGCTGCACCACCGAGTTCAACAATCTCACCATTGGGCAAAACCACCGTCAGTCCCAGCACATGATTCGTGGTAACGCCATACTTCAGGCAATGGACACCGCCGGAGTTCTCGGCCACATTGCCGCCAATGGAGCAAATAATTTGACTCGATGGATCCGGGGCATAGTAAAAGCCCTGATCGGCGACGGCTTGGGTGACCCAGGCATTGATGACCCCCGGCTGCACCACTACCTGCTGATTGGCCAGATCAATGTCTAAAATCTGGTTCATGCGAGAGGTGACAATGAGAATCCCTTCGGTGTGGGGTAAAGCACCCCCGGATAACCCTGTGCCGGCGCCACGGGCCACAAAGGGAATCCGATAGCGATCGCACACCTTAAGAATCGCTGAGACCTGTGCGGTGGTTTGGGGGAGCACGACCAGCTTGGGTCGCTGTCGGTACATGGAGAGGCCATCGCATTCATACACCAAGGCTGCCGCTGGATTAGTGAGGACAGCCCCCTTGCCGACAATGGCCGTTAGCTCCTCCGTTACCCGCTGCCAAGGGGTAATTTGCTGTAGTGTGGACATCCCCAGTGCTCTGAAACTGCCTTACTCTTATCCTAAATTGGCTTCCCCTAGAAAAATGGGGGTGCGGGGGTTGACGTTTATTTACCAAATGGTTATAAAATTGAGTAGTAAAAGTTCTAGATTTAGTTCTAAGGCTGAACGCATCCCTCCACACTTTACCCCCCAAAGGAGTCCGCTATGCTATTTCGCCAACTCTTTGACTACGAGACCTGGACCTATTCTTACCTCATTGCCGATGAGGCCACGCGGGAAGCCGCCTTGGTGGATAGCGTCCTTGAACAGGTGGATCGCGATGTGCAGTTAATTGAGCAACTGGGGTTGAAACTGCGCTACTGCCTCGAAACCCATGTTCACGCCGACCACATTACTGGGGCAGGCAAAGTCCGCGAACGGACAGGCTGCCAAACCCTCGTGCCAGAAAATGCCCAAGTGGACTGTGCCGACAGCTATATCAAAGACGGGGAAGTGATTCACGTTGGCAGTATCCCCATTCAAGCGATCGCCACCTTGGGGCACACCGATAGCCACATGGCCTTTTTGGTGAATGGTACCCACCTACTGACGGGAGATTCCCTCTTTATCCGTGGCTGTGGGCGCACCGATTTCCAGAGTGGTGACGCGGGTGCGATGTACGATGCGGTAACGCAGCGGCTCTTTACGCTGCCAGATACCACCTTGGTCTATCCTGGCCATGACTATCGCGGTCATACGGTTTCTACCATTGGGGAGGAAAAACGCTTTAATCCCCGCTTTGTGGGTCGCGATCGCCAGCAGTTCATTGAATTCATGGCCAACCTGAACCTGCCGGATCCCAAGAAAATCATGGAGGCGGTGCCCGCTAACCAGCAGTGTGGCATGGTTGCTGCTGCCGTCTAATCCCTTGACCCCTGATCGCTCCTGTCTAGATAACCTTGAGTAACGAGTTGAGAACCAATGACGATGACCACAACAACGACTGAGTCTCCCCTCATTTCTGCGGCTGAACTGCACGATGCCCTGCAACGCCAGCAGGTATTGCTGATTGATGTGCGGGAGCCAAGCGAATACAACAATGCCCACATTCCGGGGGCGCTACTCTGTCCCTTGGCCAATGTGAAGGAACTTGAACCCCCCTGTAGCTCTAACACCCCCGTGGTGCTCTACTGTGAATCGGGTCGGCGATCGCAGATGGCCTACGAAATCCTTGCCCAGCGGGGGTTCCAAAACCTTAAAAACCTCGAAGGAGGCATCCAGCGCTGGAAACAGGCCGGTTATGCAGTACGTGGCGCTGCTAACGCCCCAATCAGCCTCATGCGGCAGGTGCAAATTGTAGCGGGTACCCTGATTCTCAGCGGAGTAATCTTGGGCTTTACGCTGAATTCGGGCTTCTTCTTTCTAGCGGGGCTAGTGGGCACAGGCATGCTCTTTGCCGGTCTGAGTGGTCGCTGTCTAATGGCTCAATTGCTGATGCGACTGCCCTTTAATCGTCCCCAAGGGAAGTAGGCAATGTTCAGCTACTGGTTGGGGCATGGGCTGGCGATCGCCATCGGCTTGAGTCTGGGTCTATTGGGGGGTGGCGGTTCCGTTCTGGCCCTGCCAGTGCTGGTCTATGTCATGGGCATTGAAACCAAGGTCGCGATCCCGATGACGCTTGTCATTGTTGGCAGCGTCAGCTTGCTAGCAGTGCTTCCCCAATGGCGGCGCGGCTATGTCAATTTGCGGCTGTCACTAATTTTCGGTTCTGCAACCATGTTGGGTGCCTACCTCGGAGCGCGACTGGCTGCCCTGCCTTGGATTACCGATACGGTGCAGCTCTTACTCTTTGCCGTTGCGATGATGGTGGCGGCAATTTTAATGATCCGGCGGCAGCAGCGCCCCCCTGTCCCTGAACTCACCCCTGCAGAAACGTCTCTGGAAAGTCAGCTTTATATCCCGCCCGTGTGTAAGTACTGTTGGCTATGGCTCCCCAGCGAGGGTCTGGGTGTGGGTATTCTCACGGGGTTGGTGGGGGTTGGTGGCGGCTTTGCCATTGTGCCTGCCCTTGTTTTATTGGGGAAAATTCCAATGCGGCAGGCGATCGGGACTTCACTCCTGATTATTACTGCTAATTCCGCGGCTGCGGTTTGGGGCTATCTGGGCACGGTTAGCTTGGATCTACGCTTGACCCTGACGCTCACTTTAGCAGCCGCTAGTGGCTCCCTTGTCGGGAGTTATCTCAGTCACCGCGTTTCTGCAAAGCGACTTCAGCAGGGCTTTGGTTACTTCTTAATTGGCATTGCGGCCTTTGTGATCCTGAAAACCCTACTGGCACCTCCCCAGCGCGGCAAAAGCTCTTCCCCATCGCCAAGACACTACCTTACTGCATCCGTTGCACCTAGACAAAACCGCGCTTAGGACTCCGCCTCAGGCGCCTCTGAAGCACGCTGCTGTTGCCCAATTTGATTGAGCAGCGAAAGAACGCGACTGCCCCGCTCGAGGGAGCGATCCTCAATAAACACGACCTCAGGTGTCCGCCGCAGGCGAATGCGCTGCCCCAATTCCCGTCGCACAAAGCCTGAAGCTGCCTTCAATCCGGCCATTGTTGAGCGCCGTACCTCATCGGTACTGTAGATACTGACGAAAATCTTGGCGTGCTGCAAATCACCGGAAACTTCCACATCGGTGACACTGACCATGCCTGCCCCCACGCGCTCATCGCGGATTTCATACATTAATAACTGGCTCACTTCTCGTTTAATCAATTCTGCTACCCGTGCCACCCGTCGCTCTGTCGCCATGGCGGGCCTCCTTTTTTTTAAGTTGTTGGCAAAGACTATCCTGCACCTTTCTTATCTTATCAAGACAGCTATCGCTCTGTTTCTGGATTGTGGGCGATCGCTCAAGACTTCTATGGCAGTAACCGCTGGCAGCAGTGTTACAAAAGTTAACATTCCTTACTGATGTTCTCTGCGAGTTGAGGCCTCAATTTCCTGCTCTCTTGCCAGATTGGAACCCCTGCTCAAAAATGAGAAAACTGAGAAGCTAGGCAACAATCACCTTGATATTTCGTAAGAATTCCGCTATCACGTTAATATAGTTCTCCCGCAGCAAATGCTGATGGGAAGCTTAGCCTACCCTTGGTAAGCGCCAACAGTGATTAGGTAAAATCGCCTACTTACTTAAGCGTTTATGGGGGATGGGTTTCTTATTTATGAAGCCAAATTAACAGGATGCTGGAGCGATCGCTCCTAAGTCTTAGAGAGCTGATCATGTCCTACCAGCAACTGTAAGGTTCTAAATCTGGCATCTATATCTGCAAGAGGATTTAATTCCATGACGATCGCGATTGGACGAGCGCCAGCGGAGCGGGGATGGTTCGACATCCTCGACGACTGGCTTAAACGTGACAG
>NZ_JBKBHZ010000013.1:0-58099 GCF_046299655.1 Thermosynechococcus sp. | reverse complement strand
TTGAGGTCAACCGCAACACGATTAACTCTGCTTTACGCAACATTGATGGCGCTGCCCGAGATTTGAGAACCACACTCAAGGCGCTTCGCCCCCTAACCAATCAACTAGAGCAGGGGGAATTGCTGGCTAATTTAGACAGGCTCATTAAAAATGGTGCGGAAGCGGCGGCCAATCTCAATAAAGTTGCCGGAGCGCTCAATAGTCCGATGATTATGCTCTCGATCGCCCAAACCCTCGATGCCGCCCGCGCCACATTTATCAATGCCCAAAAATTGACGAATGACTTGCTCAAACTCACCAGCGATCAATCCTTCCAGTCTGATTTGCGCCGCCTCATTAAAATCCTGAGCCGCCTCTTAGCTTCAAGCCAAGACCTTGAGCAGCAATTCTTAGCACTCAATGCTACTGCCCTAGCAGAAACTCAGCCACCTCCCCCTAGTTCCGCCCCCAGTCCAACTGTGGCTGCAACGTCTCCTAAAAAAGAAGAAGCTGCCGTGACAAGTGATCCCTAGGCTGGCAAGTGGTTTAGCAAGCAGTTTCTGTTCGACCCGTAGGGGTAAGGTGCACCGCAGTGTGCCCCCTCCTCGACCCCTCCGTCCTTTTCCTCGGAGTAAGGGGACGATTGCCGGGAACCACAGGTGGATTCATAGTCAGTGGCTTAAATTGTGAGATGTTTGGGGTTAAGCGGGTCGCCTCTGTTTATCATAGACCTAAGGAATAAATGCGTAGAGCCTCAATTTTAATGATCGGTTGTTACTGGGGATACGACTCACCATGGAGAATGCTTTACCTGCGGTTTATTTAAGTGTCTTGATTATTTTACTCGGCGTCTCAGCATGGTTTGTGGTCAAACAAATTCTCAAAACCCGTCGCATTGAGTCTAGTTTGGCACGCCTCCAACGCAAACTCCAGCAGGAACCGGGCACCACTCAGGAATACTTTGAGCTAGGCAGCATCTACCTCACCAAGAAGCTCGCTAGTCAAGCGATTCCCCTGTTTCAAAAGGCTCTGAAGGCGGCTGAAAGCGAAGGGGAAACCTATGTTGCGCCGATCTACAATGCCCTTGGCTACGCCTACTTTATGCAGGAGCAGTATGACTTGGCCATTCGCCAGTACAAAGAAGCCTTGAAAAATCAACCAGACTATGTGACCGCCGCCAATAACCTTGGTCACGCCTACGAGAAAAAGAATTTAGTCCAGCCTGCCCTAGAGGCCTATCAGCACACGCTGAAATACGACCCCAACAACGCGATCGCCCAACGGCGGGTGAATTCCCTGAAAAAGGGACTCAGTGGTGCAGCGGCTTAGGATACTTCAGCAACTAGCCATCAACAAAAAAACTGGCTAGGCCTATCCCCAACCAGTTCTCAATCACTATTTGTATTTAGCTGGATAAGCTACCCCTCGGCTTAGGCGTCTCCTTCGATGTAAAGGAACAGCAGCCCCATTACCACCGTGGGCATCAGCCAGCACACCACGGGAATAAAAATCCAAGGCAAAAAGGATGCAGCATAAGATCCCATCATAATCAGCGGTTCTCCTTCCGGGTGTTCAAAATCTAAGGTGTGACCAAGGTGCTAGTTAAACAAGCCGGTCATGATGCCATCGACAACAGAAAAGTTTTCGAGGAGGAAGAAGGCGACAAAAGCAGCCCCCATGGCACCCACGAAAAAGCCAGCGGTAAACTGGCTCCAGCCCTCACTGCTTTTCAGGGGATCACTGCTGCTGCCACCTTTTTGAAAACTGACTAGACCATAGGCCGCTAAGCAGGCCGTGGCAATCAAAATCAGAGCAATACCAGAAATCAAACCACCCAAGTTGGCCACATCGGAATCCCGCAGCGGACCCAGCTTGACCCAAGGCCCAATCACAAAATAACCGTGAGCCATGCCCACTTCCAAGCCCCGCAGAATGGGGGAGAGGCCTTGCCGATAGGCGGGGAGATTACCGATAAACGTCTTCACGAGGCCAGAGTCAGAAATGGGTGTTGACAAGTGTCCCACAAAGGGATCGCCATTGTATGGCTTAACCAGTTCTTCTGCCATGATTTTTATTTCCCTAGCATTCCGTCATGTCCGCGCACAGGCACAGACCTAAGTGGTTATTCTAGGCAAGGGCGGGCGATCGCGCGAGAGAGAGCGCTCATCTCTTCAAGAAAGTTCATGTATCGCAACATCCCCTTACGCCGTCTCGCCCCTCTTGGGGAATTAGTAGGTGGGCACATTGGGATCAATTTCGCGACTCCAAGCGTTGATGCCCCCTTTGATATTGATCCCCTCAATGCCAGCCTGTTTGAGGATGCCCAAGGCTTTCGCAGAGCGACCCCCCATCTTGCAGTGCACCAAGAGGCGATGGCCATTCACCAGATTGCGGATTTTCTCCACACCGGGGCCATTTTCAATTTCCGATAGGGGAACGAGTACAGAGCCGGGAATCCTGGCAATTTCGTACTCATGGGGGTTGCGCACATCCACTAGCACATAATCTTGAGCACCGCTGTCCATGAGGGCCTTGAGTTCCTGCACCGTCATTTCGGGAATTTCTGCCATTTGGGCGGCCTCCTGTGCTTTGGCTTGGCGAATGCCACAGAATTCTTCGTAGTCAATGAGCTTATCAATGACTGGCCGTTCGGGGTTCGGGCGCAGCTTGAGTTCACGGAATTTCATCTCTAGGGCATTGAAGAGCAAGAGGCGGCCACTGAGGGTTGTGCCTTTGCCAAGAATAATTTTAATCGTCTCCGTGGCTTGGATGACGCCAATAATACCCGGTAAAATCCCCAGAACGCCCCCTTCCGCACAGGAGGGCACTAGACCCGGTGGCGGCGGTTCGGGATAGAGATCACGATAGTTAGGGCCGCCTTCATAGTTAAAGACCGTGGCTTGGCCCTCAAAGCGAAAGATAGAACCATAGACATTGGGTTTATTGAGAAGCACACAGGCATCGTTTACCAAGTAGCGGGTGGGGAAGTTATCGGTGCCATCCACCACAATGTCGTAGTCCGCCATAATCTCGAGGGCATTGGCGGCGCTCAAGCGAGTTTCGTAGAGATCCACTTGACAGTAGGGATTGATCTCAAGGATGCGGTGCTTGGCAGATTGAATTTTCGGCTTGCCCACCCAAGAGGTGCCGTGGATCACCTGCCGTTGCAAATTGGAGCTATCCACCACATCAAAATCGACAATGCCAAGGCGGCCAATACCGGCAGCGGCGAGATAAAGCAGCAGAGGTGATCCCAATCCACCCGTGCCAATGCACAGCACACTAGCAGCTTTGAGGCGTTTCTGACCCTCAACACCCACCTCCGGCAAAATTAAATGGCGGGAATAGCGCTCATAGTCGTCTTTCGTGAGTTCAATCGTAGAAAGATCTGGATTTAGCATGGTAGCCCTTCATAAAAAATGCGGCTGATCTAACCCGATCAGCAAGGGTGAGGGGATGCTTTTTATTTTACTCAGGGGCGCGACAGCGGATCTGCCAAGGTTTCAATTGTCAACACTTGGGGGGGGGTCGCATCCGGCGGATAGAGCAGGGTGAACTGTACCCAGCGGGTTTCTTGGGGTTGTAGTGTTAGCCGCACGAGATCCTCCCCCTGCTGGCCTTGGCGTTGGACAAGGTGAATGATCCGACTTTGGGGGGTGCCTTGATCATCGCGGAAACGCAGTCGGACACTGCCTCGGAAAAAGATGCGGTTGGGTGGTTCAGCAAAGAACCGTAAGCCGCTAGCGGGGGCGTCGAACTTGATGGGGGTTTGGAGGGCAAGGCGCACGGTCTGGGGGCGATCGCTGGTATTTTTCAACGGTAGAATCAAGTCGTATTCAACGCCATAATTGCCATGGGCAGCATAGGCCGTATCGGGATAACGCCGCACCAAAGGAGCCGTTTGCACTTGCCCGCTGCCCAAGCGCCCTGCCAGCAAGGAACTGATGGGATAGGAAAAAGCGTTGCCCACTGCGGGAATCGGCATCGGTTGCTGTTGGGGATTGTGCCAGCGGGAGCCAAGGGCGACACCTGCAACGCGGCCATAGACAATGCTGCCCCCTTGATCGGGAGGGGTGGGAGGGCGATCGCGGGGGGTAACCAATGTCCCTTCTATCAGCGTCTGCTGCCATTGCTCGAGGGTCGGCGGTTCATTGCCAAAGCGGGCTAAACTGGCGAGGTAGATGTTGCCGCTACTGCGGGCGCGAATCAGTAGCGAACGACCATTGAGGGGTGGGTCGAGTCCCTTAACAGGAATCGGTAAATTGGCGATCAGGGCATAACTGCGGGGGGGAATAACGATTTGTGCTGGCCAGCCCGCCTGCCGCCGTTGTCGCAAAATATCCAGCATGACGCGATCGCCCGGACCAGCAAAAACTTGACCGAGATCATTCGCCTGCTGATTCGGCAAGGGACGAAAGGGGGCATCCGGCTGACTCAAGTAACTGGCGGCATGGATCAAATTCACCGTTACCGGTTCAGAACTGGGATTGTAGGCAAGAATTCCTAGGTAGAGGGTCGTGAGATCCTGCGGATCAAGGGGTTTGGCAATATGGTGAGCAAAAATATCAAAGCGATCGCGAAAGGCAAAGTTCAGGTGGGCATTGGGGGCTGCTTTGACCGCTGGCGGAAAGGTGGACAGGAGAATGCCCGGTCGCTGCACTACCTCTGGGCTGTTGCTATTAAACACCGGCACCTGATCAAGGACACCCGGTAAAGGCAGCACTTTTTGCGGTTTTTCAATCGTTGCCGGCGCCTGAGCCAGCACTGGGGAAATGACAACCAAGGCCCCACAGCTCGCCAACCACCCACGGAAATTAACAGACATTACCCAGACCTAGTAGCTAATTTGCAGCGTGACACTGGCCTCCACCTGTAATTCCCCCGACACGACAGGGGTGCTATCGGCCATGGTTGCTGCGCGAACGGCAAGGGGTCTTGGCGGGGGTGCCGCCTGATGAATTTCAATGCTCACCACTTGGCGCGGTTGCAGATTGAGGGCACTGAGCACCGCTTGAGCTTGACTTTGGGCATCTTGGGTGGCTCGCTGCAGGGCAGTGCGTTGGGCAGCAGCAATGGTAGCCTCTGGTGCCGTAAAGCTAATATTCTCAATCATGGTTGCGCCGGCTTGCACCGCAGCGTCCAGCAGGGGTCCTACGCGATCGCTGGCAATGCGAAAACTCACAGTATTGCGACCGATGTAGCCTAGCAAAATCCGCCGATTCTCCTTGTATTCATAGTTGGGCATGAGACTCAAGCCCGTCGTTTGCAGTTGACTGACTTCCCGTCCCCGTAGTACCGCCAAAACGGCGTTGGCTCGCCGCGCCACCTCCTGCTGCACCTCTTGAGCTGTACGGCCTTGCACCTCGACCCCAAGGCTGACTTGGGCAAGGGTAGCGGAAATGGCTTCTGTGCCCCGACCGGTGACCATGAGGATACGTTGGGCTTCTTGACCCATAGCGGGTTGCTTAGCGATCACAACCGCCCCCCCAAACAGAAGAGCGGCAAGACCAAGGGTATAGATAGGCGCCAGTGTCTCTTTTATAGCGGTATTCACCACAGTTCACTCAAACACTTGTAAACTTCTCGTTTCTCCAGACCGCCGTGGATGGGGCGCTGTTCCTCCTTAGGAACAAATGGTGTGAATCTTAATAAAATTGGTTCCTTGGGGCGTTTGAGCCGGAATGCCACCCAGAATCAAAATTTTATCGCCTTCGGTGGCCATCTGTCGCTCCTTGAGTTGGGTTTCGGCTACGGCAATCATCCCTTCAAAGGTCAGGGGGAGCGTTTCCAAAAGAATTGGCTTCACGCCCCAGAGCAAATTCATCCAGTGATAAACGCGGGGGCGATCGGTAAAGGCGACAATCATGGGTTTTACCCGTTCTCCAGAGGCAATGGTTGCAGTGTAGCCCGTTTCCGTAAAGCAGGCGATCGCCCGCAAGTCGAGGATTTGGGTAATTGTTGTCAAAGTTTCCCCCAAGGCATGGGTCTCATCATTGCGGTAGGCAGGCATATTCTCAAACTCAAGGTGCGGCTCCACATCCGCGGTAATCCGCGCTAGCATTTTCACCGCCTGCACAGGAAAAGCCCCCACAGCAGATTCTCCGGATAACATCACCGCATCCGTGCCATCGAGAATGGCATTGGCAACATCACTGGCCTCCGCCTGTGTGGGTCGGGGATTGTGGATCATGCTCTCCAGCATTTGGGTTGCTGTGATCACGGGAATACTGCAGTAGTTGCACTCACGAATAATTTGCTTTTGCAGCAGCGGTACCTTCTCCACCCGCATTTCCACTTTTGAGTGTGCCCCCCTGCACCAACCGACAGGTGACCCGATTTCCCTCAACAGCCTCGACCGCCAATTCCAAAAGGCCATCATCCAAGAGCACTTGCATCCCCGGCTGCACCTCTTCGGCAAGATAAGGATAATCAATGCCAATGCCTTGCGTTTTTTCCTCTGTGAGGGGCACGAGGTGGACTTGCTCCCCCTCTACTAATTCAATGCTCCCTTGATGCTCCCTTGGGGCAGTTGGCCAACGCGAATCTTGGGACCTTGCAAATCTTGCAGTAGCGTCAGGGACGTTGCTTCTGCATTGGCTACTTGTCGCAGCAGGGCAATGGTTTCGGCATGATCTTTGTAGTCGCCGTGGGAGAAATTTAACCGTGCCACATTCATGCCAGCAGCCAGCATCTGCTGAATCACGTCCCGCGATCGACTGGCAGGGCCAATGGTGGCGACAATTTTGGTGCGATGAAAAAGCATAGGAGCGGGGATAACTTCATGCTCTCTAAATCTTAGGCATAGGTCAGGGCAGCCGGTGGTGTTCTGGCTTGCATTCGCCATTAAGTTTTGTGGCTCCAAGGATGTGGCTATAATTTGCCTCGTGGAGACTACTGCTGGAGGCCGCGATGGCACGCCCCCTTACCCCCGACAATCAAACGCTAAATCGTGCTTGGACTTGGCAAGATGGCCTGATAATTTTGGCCTTGATTGCCCTGATCTTTTGGATTGTCAACACAGCTGCTCAGTTTACAGGACGGTATGACCCCACGATCACCATTGAGCTGAGTCCAGCAGTCTTGCCTAATTATACGGCTCAAACGCTGCTGCGCATGCTCATTGCCTACATTATTTCTTTAGTGTTTAGCATTCTTTACTCCTATATTGCCTACTACAACCGCACTGCCGAAAAAATTCTGCTGCCTCTACTGGATATTCTGCAATCCATTCCCGTGCTGTCGTTTTTGCCAGGGGTGGTGCTGGCATTGATTGCCCTCTTTCCGGGGAGCCGTCTTGGTGTAGAGCTAGCAGCAATTATTCTCATTTTTACTGGCATGGCGTGGAACATGACGTTTAGCTTTTACCAGTCCCTCATCAGTGTGCCTCGAGAACTGCGGGAGGTGGCGAAAATTTATCGGCTGGGGTGGTGGCAGCAGGTGTGGACACTAGATTTGCCGGCAGGTGCGATCGGTCTCATTTGGAATAGTGTGATGTCAGTGGCGGGGGGCTGGTTTTTCTTGATGGCGATCGAGTCCTTTACCATTGGCGAGAAAACCTTTACGTTGCCGGGGTTAGGTTCCTACTTAGCCGAGGCCGCCAACCAACAGGATTATGCAGCGTTGGTCTGGGGTCTTGCGGTACTGATTGGTGTCATCATCGTCATTGATATTTTGGTGTGGCGCCCTCTCATTGCTTGGGGCGAAAAGTTCAAGATAGAGATGGTGGAGGCGGAGAATATTCCGAAGTCCTTCGTGCTCGATTTCCTGCGGCGATCGCCCACGTTGCGAGCCTTCCACCAAAATATTTTTGCCCCCGTCTGGGAACGACTAGATGAGCAGTTACGCCCCAAACACCCACGTCAATCCCTCGCACCCCAGCATGGCCAAGGCAACTGGCCGATAACCCCTATCATTTTGGTAATTTTTGCCGTCTTTGTGGGTTGGGGAGCGATCGCCTTTTTGCAGCAAATGTTTGGTGTCAGTTGGCAAGATTGGCAGCAAATTGGTCTAGGGGCAGTTCTGACGACAGTGCGGGTAGTGGTGGCTCTGATTCTATCGCTCCTGTGGACAGTTCCAGTGGGGGTGGCGATCGGGCGCAATCCCCGTGCTGCTCAAGTGTTGCAACCCATTGTTCAAATTGCGGCATCGGTACCGGCCACAGCTCTCTTTCCGGTGCTGCTGTTAGCGCTCGCCAATGTGGGCGGGGGCTTAGAGATTGGCTCCGTGGCGCTGATGATGCTGGGAACGATGTGGTACATCCTCTTCAACGTCATTGCCGGTGCCCAAGCCATTCCCACGGAGTTATTTGAAGCAGCGGTGGTCTATCAGCTCTCTTGGTGGCAGCGGTGGCGCACCCTGATTTTGCCGGGGATTTTCCCTTATCTAATTACGGGCATCATTACGGCGGTGGGCGGCGCTTGGAACTCTAGCATCGTCAGTGAATATGTGGAATTTCAGAATCAAACGGAGCAGACCCTTGGCTTGGGAGCCACCATTTCCGAGGCTAGCGTTCGGGGAGACTTTCCTCTGCTGATGGCAGCCACCGCAGTGATGTCGTTACTGGTGGTTTTGACCAACCGTTTGGTTTGGCGCCCCCTCTATCGCTTGGCAGAAACCAAATATCAACTGCTCTAGGTGCTAGATGATGCGGGTCATTGGCCTAATGAGCGGCACCTCGGTGGATGGAATTGATGCGGCTCTAGTGGAGTTAGAGGGGGGCGATCGCGACCTTGAGGTAGAGGTGCTGAACTTTTGTACAGTGCCCTATCCCGCCGCCCTACGGCAGCAAATTCTGGAAATTTGTGGCGGAACCCCCTTGACCCTTGCCGAGCTAGCAGACTTAGATGAAGCGATCGCCGAGGCCTTTGCTCTTGCGGCAGAAACGGTTCAACAGGGCTACCCACGGGCAGATCTCATTGGCTCCCACGGTCAAACGGTCTTTCATCGTCCCCCCACGGGCGATCGCCTCGGCTACAGCCTGCAACTGGGACGAGCAGATTGGATTGCTGGGCGCACAGGCATTCCCACCATTGCTAACTTTCGTGCTCAGGATATTGCCTTGGGGGGTCAAGGAGCGCCCCTCGTGCCTCGGATCGATTGGTGTCTGCTGAGCCATCCCACGGAAGTCCGCTGTGTGCAAAATATTGGGGGGATTGGCAATGTCACCTACTTACCGCCCCAACGCGAGGATCCTGACGGCAAAGGGGTCATGGGTTGGGATACAGGTCCCGGCAATGTGCTGCTTGATTTGGCCATCACCGAGTTATCGGGGGGTAAATTCACCTACGATGCCGATGGGGCATGGGCACGGCAGGGCAAAATTATTGATCCGCTGGTGGAGCACTGGCTGCAAGACCCCTTCTTTCAGCAGCCGCCGCCAAAGTCCACAGGGCGCGAATACTTTGGTTTGCCCTTTTGGCAGCGATGCCGTACTGAGGCTGCCAGTTTAGCACCTGCGGATCTTCTGGCCACACTGACCGAATTTACGGCCCGCAGTATGGTTGAGAGCTATCGCCAATTTTTGCCCCAAAAACCGCAGCGGGTCTTCCTCTGTGGCGGCGGTGCCCATAATGGTTTTCTCAAGGAGCGCCTTCAAGTGCATTTAGGAGAGATTCCAGTCGAAACCACTGCGACGGCTGGCGTACCGGTGGATGCGAAAGAGGCGATTGCCTTTGCGATTCTCGCCTACTGGCATGAATTGGGCGTGGCGGGAAATTTGCCCCAAGTCACGGGTGCACGTCAAGCGGTTCCCCTAGGTCAGCGATGGATTGGACAGCGATGAAAAGAACCCTTCCAGCCATTGTCACCACTGCCGAAATGCAGGCCATTGAGGGGGCAATGTTCAAGGCCGGCTTCCCGGTGCCTGCCCTCATGGAAAAGGTGGGACAGCGCCTCAGCGATTTTCTCCAGAGGGAGTTTCCAAGGGCACGGTATCCCCATGTGGGGGTTTTGGCCGGTCCGGGGCACAATGGCGGTGATGCTTTGGTGGTGGCACGGGAGCTATGGCACCAGGGCTATGGAGTGAAAGTCTGGCAGCCCTTTGAACGTTTGAAGCCCCTGACGGCGGATCATGCCCGCTATGCTCGCTTTCTTGGTCTGCCCTTTGTGGAGGCGGTGGACAGCTTGCAAGCGGTTGACCTGATTGTGGATGGCCTGTTTGGCTTTGGCCTAGAGCGGGAACTGACGGGCGACCTTGCCGATGCCATTGATCAGATCAACACTTGGCGACAGCCACGGGTGAGTATTGATGTGCCTTCGGGGCTACACAGTGACATGGGGGCAGTGTTGGGCAGGGCAATTCAGGCCAATCGCACCCTCTGCTTAGGACTGTGGAAGCGCGGACTACTGGTGGAAGAGGCACAGCCTTGGGTGGGGCAGGGGCTGTTAATCCCCTTTGATATTCCCGCCGCAGTGATTGAAGCGGCGTTGGCCACTGCGCCTCGGCGATATTGCCTAGACGCTTCCTGTTGGCAAAGTTTGCCGTTGGGGCGATCGCCCATTACCCACAAGTATCAGCAGGGTCAGCTTTTACTTATTGGCGGCTCGGCTCAGTTTGGCGGCAGTATTCTCCTCAGTGCCCTTGCTGCCCGCTGTAGCGGCGTGGGGATGCTGGTGGTGGCGGTGCCGCAGTCTCTGAAGCCCCTTCTCTTAATGCGCGTTCCCGATGCCGTTGTCGTCGGCTGCCCCGAAACAGCTGGGGGGGCGATCGCCCGCTTGCCAGAGAGCCTAGATTTAGCCCAATTTTCTGCCATTGCCTGCGGCCCGGGGTTGACCCCTGAGGCGGTGCCGGTGGTAGAAGCGGTTTTGCAGTCTCGGCGATCGCTGGTCTTGGATGCGGATGCTTTGAATATCCTAGCCAAACTCACCCCTTGGCCGTTGCCACATCCCACGATTTTGACCCCCCACTACGGCGAGTTTCGGCGCCTTTTTGCCGATCTTGTTACTGCCGCAGGCGATCGCCTTGACCAAGTCACAGCAGCCGCAGCTCGCAGTAACGCCATTGTGGTTCTCAAGGGGGCGCGCACAGCCATTGCCTCTCCCCAGGGCAATCTCTGGATCAATCCCCAGAGTACCCCTGCCCTTGCGCGAGGAGGTAGCGGCGATGTCCTCACGGGGCTTATTGGCGGTCTTTTAGCCCAGCAGGAAGCCCTTGCTGCCGCGTGTGGTGGTGTCTGGTGGCATGCCCAAGCTGCAATCCAAGCAGAACGACAGGTAACTTCCCTAGGCGTCCATCCCGAACACCTGATTGCCCACCTGCTGCCAACCCTTCAGGCGGCTCTAACTGCTGGCGTTTAGCTTTTGCACCAAGAGTTGATTCGTCAGCTTGGGATCGGCCCGTCCACCCGTTTTTTTCATCACTTGGCCGACAAAGAAGCCCTGTAGTTTTGTCTTACCCGCACGGTATTGCTCTAGCTCCCTGGGGTGAGCCGCCAGCACCTCATCAATGACCGCCTCGAGGGTAGCCACATCGGAGATTTGGCTGAGGCCTTTTTTCTCCACTAGGGCTTTTGGGGAGCCACCCTGCGCAAGCAGTTCAGGCAGCAAATCCTTGGCCATTTTGCTGCTAATGGTGCCGGCCTCAATCAGGTGGATGAGTTCCGCTAATTCAGTCGGTTGCAAGGGCAGGGTCTCGATTCCCAGTTTTTGCTCCTTGAGATAGGCGGTAATATCCCCCATGATCCAGTTGGCCGCCAGTTTCGGAGGCGCCCCAGCAGCAACCGTGGCTTCAAAGTATTCGGCCACCGCTCGCTCATCGGTGAGGACGCGGGCATCTTGGGGGGGTAAGCCCCACACCGTCTCGTAGCGATGACGCTTTTGCGCCGGCAGCTCCGGCAGCGCTGCCCGCCATGCCGCCAATTGCTCAGCACTGACTTCAATGGGACCCAGATCGGGTTCGGGAAAGTAGCGGTAGTCACTGGAGCCTTCCTTGACGCGCATGGTGCGCGTTTGCTGCGTGGCCTCATCCCAGAGGCGGGTTTCTTGCACAATGGGTTCCCCCGCTTTGAGGGCAGCCACTTGCCGCTCAATTTCATAATCAATGGCACGTTGAATGGCACTAAAGGAGTTCATGTTTTTAATCTCCACCTTCGTGCCAAAAGTGTTGCTGCCCACGGGACGCACGGAGATATTGACATCGCAGCGCAATGACCCCTCCTGCATATTGCCATCGCAAACCCCCAAGTAACGGAGAATGCGCCGCAGTTCTTGGGCATATTCTGCTGCCTCTTGACCCGTGCGCAGATCTGGCTCCGAGACAATTTCCACAAGGGGAACTCCCGCCCGATTCAAGTCCACCAAGGAGTAGGTGGAACCCGAGAGGCGATCGCTCCCCGCATGAACCAGTTTGCCGGCATCTTCCTCCATGTGCAGGCGAGTAATGCCGATTTTTTTACGGCGCGCCGTGCCATTTTCGTCCACCAGTTCAATCTCAAGGTAGCCGTGCCGGGCAATGGGCAGGTCGTATTGGGAGATTTGATAGTTTTTCGGCAAGTCGGGATAAAAATACTGCTTGCGATCAAACTTGCTGTAGGGGGCAATCTGACAGTTGAGGGCCAAGCCCGCTTTCACCGCATATTCGAGAACCTTTTCATTCAACACCGGCAGTGTCCCCGGCAAACCCAAACAAACAGGGTCAATATTGGTATTCGGGGGTGCGCCAAACTGGGTTGAGCTGGGGGAGAAAATTTTGGTTTGGGTACTCAGCTGGCAGTGAATCTCAAGGCCGATTACCGCCTCATAGGTGAGACTGGCGGGATCCACGGCGGTGGGTTCAGGGGCAACGGTTGCTGCGGCCTGTTGTGTCGAGGCTAACTTCGTGGATTTCGACGTTTTTGATGTCTTTGATGCTTGCCGTTTACTTGATTTTGCCTTTGCCATGAAAAACTCCGCAAGGGTACCGCCACTATAAAGCAGCTTAGTCAGGGGGGGAATTGAGGGTCAAGGGTTAAGAACGATGATTGCGCTCCTCCATCGGCACATAGGGCTGATTGTGGGCACCCGTATAGATTTGGGTAGGACGGTAAATACGATTAGCTTCGAGTTGCTCCTTCCAGTGGGCTAGCCAACCGGCCACGCGGGCGATCGCAAACACAGGCGTAAACAAGTCACTAGGAATTCCCAACCGCCGATAGACAAGGCCAGAGTAAAAGTCCACATTGGGATAAATCCCCTTGTAGCTGAGGTATTCACCCACCACCTCTTCCAGTTTTAGGGCAATGTCATAGTAGCGATCGCCCCCAAACTTATCGAACAACTGCTCCGCCAACTTCTGCAAAATTGTGGCACGGGGATCTTTGACCTTGTAGACACGGTGACCAAACCCCGCAATTTTTATTTTATTCTGGATACATTTTTCTACATAGGGACGGACGTTCTCGACACTGCCGATTTCTGCGAGCATATTGATGACATCCTCATTGGCTCCTCCATGCAGCGGCCCTGCTAGGGTTCCCACCGCCGACGCAACGACAGCATAGGGATCCGTCAAGGTCGAAGCCGTCACCCGCGCCGAGAAAGTGGAGGCATTCATCGTGTGCTCGGCATGGAGAATCAAGCAGATATCAAACACCCGCGCCGCAAAGGGATCGGGACGCCGCTCATTAAGCATATAAAGAAAGTTGGCTGCGTAGTCCAGTTCATCACAGGGCATGACCGGATCATTGCCCTTGCGGATCAGTTGAAAGGCCGCCACCATTGTCGGAATTTTGGCCAAAAGACGGATGACGGCTGCCCGAATGTACTCTGGATCGTCCAGTGCCCGCCGCGAATAGAACAGTCCCAAGGCGCCCGCCGAGGCTTGCAGGGCATCCATGGGGTGGCCACTCTCCGGAAAACACTTCATCATGTCGCGAATACGATATTTAACGCGGCGGTGGTAGGTAATATCGTGCTCAAAGGCCGCCAACTCCTCCTTGCTCGGCCAGTAGCCCCAAATCAACAAAAAAGCGGTTTCTAAAAAGGTGCTTTTTTCTGCCAGTTCCTGAATGGGGACACCGCGATACTCAAGAATGCCAGCTTGGCCATCCACGTAACTGATGGCCGACTGAGCAACGGGAATACCGTCAAGACCGGGGCTAAATTCGCAAGCAACCATGCGTGGGTGTCCTCAAAGGGGCAAACTGAACTGGAATTGCAGTATCTATCAATTTTAGGGGAGAGGGGAAAGATGTTGGTATGTTAAGCTGCATTCCCACTTCCTTCAAGTTTTGCAACGTTTTGTCGGCTCCGGCAAACCGCCTCGCTACAATCGCGATCGGATAGCAGAATGCCTTTGCCCAAGGAGTTAACGCAATGAAACTTGCCTACTGGATGTATGCAGGGCCTGCCCATATTGGTACCCTGCGCATTGCCAGTTCCTTCAAAAATGTTCATGGCATTATGCACGCGCCCCTTGGGGATGATTACTTCAACGTCATGCGATCGATGCTCGAGCGTGAGCGAGACTTTACGCCTGTCACCGCCAGTATTGTCGATCGCCATGTCTTGGCACGCGGCTCCCAAGAAAAAGTGGTGGACAATATCACCCGCAAAGATATTGAAGAACACCCTGATCTAATTGTTCTCACCCCTACCTGTACCTCCAGCATTCTTCAGGAAGACTTACAAAACTTTGTGCAGCGAGCCAGCCTCAGCACCACTGCCGATGTCCTCTTGGCGGATGTCAATCACTATCGTGTCAATGAATTGCAAGCTGCTGATCGCACCCTTGAGCAAATTGTGCGGTTTTATATTGACAAAGCTCGCTGCCAAGGCACCCTCGTTACCAGCAAAACCCCCACCCCTAGCGTCAACATCCTCGGCATCACCACCCTTGGCTTCCACAACCAGCACGACTGCCGCGAGCTTAAAAAACTCATGGCCGACCTTGGTATTCAGGTAAATCTTGTCATTCCTGCGGGTGCCAGCGTCCACGACCTTGCCCGACTCCCCCAAGCATGGTTTAACCTTGTCCCCTATCGGGAAATTGGTGGCCTCACAGCCCAGTACCTAGAAAGCGAATTTGGGCAACCGAGCGTCTGCATAACGCCGATGGGCGTGGTGGAAACTGCCCGCTGTATTCGTGCTATTCAAGGGGTGCTCAATGCTCAGGGGGCAAATGTGGACTACGAAGCCTTTATTGAGCAGCAAACACGGGAAGTGTCCCAAGCCGCTTGGTTCTCCCGCTCCATTGACTGTCAAAACCTCACAGGTAAAAAAGCCGTTGTCTTTGGGGACAATACCCATGCAGCGGCGATGACAAAAATTCTCAGTCGGGAAATGGGCATCCACGTTGTTTGGGCAGGAACCTATTGCAAATACGATGCCGACTGGTTCCGCGCAGAGGTGGCAGACTTTTGTGACGAGGTACTAATTACCGATGACCACACAGTGGTGGCGAACGCGATCGCCCGTGTTGAACCCGCTGCCATCTTTGGCACGCAAATGGAGCGCCATGTGGGCAAACGCCTCAAGATTCCTTGTGGCGTGATTGCGGCTCCCATGCACATCCAAGACTTTCCCGTGGGCTATCGGCCGTTCTTGGGCTATGAGGGCACGAATCAACTGGTGGATTTAATCTACAACTCCTTCACCTTGGGTATGGAAGACCATCTGCTAGAGATTTTTGGTGGCCATGACACCAAAGAAGTGATTCACAAAGGACTTTCCGCCGACTCAGATTTGACATGGACAGCCGATGGGCTAGCGGAATTAAATAAGATTCCCGGCTTTGTGCGTGGCAAGGTGAAGCGCAACACCGAAAAATTTGCTCGCGAACAGGGAATTCACGAGATCACCGCAGAAGTCCTCTATGCCGCCAAAGAAGCCCTCGGGGCTTAAGTTTCACCCCTAGAACCTGCATGAACCTGATCGTTGCAGCGTATAATACCCAGCATTCAACAACCAATTTCTATGGTATTGCTGAAACGCATCCTTGCTCTTGGGTTGCTAGCAGCAGCAGTTGGTTTTGCGCCCAGTGCTCTTGCCCAGGGGGTACCCCGTTTACGCCAAGGCATGAGCTATACCGATGCCCGTCAACGTCTCATTGAGCGCGGTTGGCAACCCGTCGTCAATCCAGTAATGGCGAATCCGGCAACGACGACGCCAATTGTGGCCTATCTGCTCAGTCAAGGCTATAACGAACTAATGGGCTGTCAACTGGTGGGGGTGGAGGTTTGCACCTTTCAGTTTCGCAATCGCAAGGGGCATTTGCTGGAAATTGGGACGGTTCATATGCCCGTGATTCCCGCTGGTACGGTGACGAGTTGGGCACTGCGGAAGAATTCCCCCTAGGCCATTTTGCGTATAATGGAGAGCCGTAATCTTTTTTTGGGAACTGCAGTATGGTGTCTTCTCCGACTAAATCTGAAGCCCCTGTTCGTCATGATGTTAAAGATTTGAGCCTTGCGCCCTTGGGACAGCAGCGGATTGCGTGGGCTAGTCGGGAAATGCCTGTACTGCGGCAAATTCGCGATCGCTTTGAGAAAGAAAAGCCCCTAGAGGGGATTCGTCTAGCCGCCTGCTGCCATGTAACCACAGAAACAGCCAATCTGGCGATCGCCCTCAAAGCTGGTGGTGCAGATGCAGTTCTCATTGCCAGTAATCCCCTTTCTACCCAAGATGATGTGGCCGCTAGTCTAGTGGTGAACTATGGCATCCCGGTCTTTGCCCAAAAGGGAGAAGATACCGAGACCTACAGACGCCACGTTAATATCGCCCTTGATCACCGTCCCAATATCATCATTGATGACGGCTGTGATGTGGTTGCCACTTTGGTGAAAGAACGCCAGCACCAACTCAGCGACATCATTGGCACCACCGAAGAAACTACCACTGGCATTGTTCGCCTCAAAGCCATGTTCCGCGAGGGGGTTCTTACCTTCCCCGCCATTAACGTCAACGATGCTGACACCAAACACTTCTTTGACAATCGCTACGGCACCGGCCAATCCACCCTAGACGGCATCATTCGGGCAACGAACATTCTCCTTGCCGGCAAAACCATTGTGGTGGCTGGCTATGGCTGGTGCGGTAAAGGGACAGCCCTGCGGGCACGGGGCATGGGTGCCAATGTAATTGTCACCGAAATTAATCCTGTGCGAGCCATTGAAGCAGTCATGGATGGCTTCCGCGTTATGCCGATGCTCGAAGCCGCCCCCCTCGGCGATATTTTCATTACCGTGACGGGGAACAAGCACGTCATTCGGGCGGAGCACTTTGCCCTCATGAAAGATGGGGCAATCGTAGCCAATTCTGGTCACTTTGACATTGAAATTGACCTTGCCACCCTAAAGACCCTCGCCAAGGAAGTGCGGGTAGTGCGCAACTTCACCGAGGAATACATTCTCCCCAGTGGCAAATCCATCATTGTGTTGGGTGAAGGACGGCTAATTAACCTTGCAGCTGCTGAAGGCCACCCCGCCAGCGTCATGGATATGAGTTTTGCCAACCAAGCCCTGGGCTGTGAGTACCTTGTGAAACACAAAGGTCAGTTGGCTGCGGGGATTCACCCCATTCCCGCTGCTGTAGATCAGGAAATTGCCCGTTTGAAACTGCAAGCCATGGGCATTGCCATTGATATCCTTACGCCTGAACAGGTGGAGTACATGAACTCTTGGACCTCCGGCACCTAGGCCCGCTGCATCACTCCTCAAATCAGAGCAGAACCCAACCCAGCCCCTTCTTGAGCTAAATCAGGAAGGGGGAATATATGTTTAGGTATATGTATGTCGTACTCTTGACTCGCTTGGCGATAGTGGGCTGCCAGTTGCACTGGATCATCGGGCAAATGGGTGATGCTGACGTGGGCATACCCTTGGCGCTTGAGGGCAGCCAAAAGAGCGTAGGCATTGGAGATGCGCAGTTGATAGGGTTGGGGTACTGCGTCGGGGGGAATCAGCTCATTGCCGGTGGCAATAATTTGGGTGCGCGGGGTGCGACGGACAGAAACTTTGTCCTGCCCTACAGAGGCAAGAATTCCCCAAGCCGGACTATGCAGTGGAGCACCTGCCGCCAGTACCTGTTGACCGGCTGCGGCATCACTACCACAGCGATGGACGAATTGATAAGGTGACCATGGTTGGGAGTGGTGGATATAGGCAACGCCGTCCTGAATCTCCAGCGCCTCGTAGGGAATCACCAAATCACAGCCTTGGGGCAATGCCGCACCTGTCATCACTTCAAAACAGGCCTGTTCATCCGTCAATATTGGCGGCACTTCCCCAGCAGGAACCACCCCCAAAATTAGAAAGGCGCGCTGACCGGAGGCATAGGCTGCCCACTGGAGAGCAATGCCATCCATCATGATGCGGTCAATGGGGGGGTAAGGGCGATCGCTGGTAGTGGCTACCGCCAGTCTGCTGTACCGAGGATGGCTCAATGAAATCTTCTCTGTCCCCCAATTGGGCAGATGCTGCTGAATCAGGTGAACGGCAGTGTCAACGGAAATCATTATTTTCCCTAGGCAGGATTAACTACGAAATAGCCGGCAGTAGAGTGTTTCATGCTGCATACTGGCAAGGGCTAAGCCCAAGGTACAGCTTTCTAAGTTATTGGCAGTTACATTTAAGCTCTGCTGCACCGTCTCTTGGATATGGGGCTGAAGTTGACACAGGAGCACTTGACCTGCCGTTTGACCAAGGGGAATCAGTTTCACGGCTGCATTGATCAGCATACTAACCCAACTGTGGAGATAGCCTAAAAGGGCTGTTTCTAGGGGAATATCGGCAAGGGCAGCGGCAATGCAAAAGGCGACACTGACGTTCCACGGGTAGGGCTGACTCGTCTGCAGTTCTGGGGGGAGGCGATCAAGGGCAGCAACGAGGCTAATCAACGCCGTTCCCATTTGCCAATTTTGGGCACGCAGTTCAGCACTTTCGCGGGCAGCCGAGAGCCACGCATTCCACCGGTGAACAGCCTCAAAATCACCCTTGGCGATCGCCCGATAAACCCGCACCATCACGGCCGTCTCCAACTGGGCACTGCCAAAGGCCAATTCAAAGGCCAACCAGTCCTGTACCGCTGCTGCTGAAGTAATTTTGCCTTGGGCAATCAAGGTTTCCAAGCCCTCGGAGTAGTTAAAGCCACCAATGGGCAAAGCGGGACTCACCCACTGGAGTAGGGTTAATAGGGCGGCATCAGTGAGCATGGTAGGCACCGCGTTCAGGACAAAAGGGAGCCACTTCAAAGGTCACCTTCAAGCCGCGCTGTTCCAGCAGGGTTTGCAATACCGCATCCGCACCCAAGCGGAGATAATCGGTGTGAATTTCCAAGGGAACATGGCGATTTCCGAGATGGTAAGCCGCCTGTAGAAGGCCAAGGGGAGTGGCGGCCATCACCTTTAGCGTCGGTTCGGCTTTAGCCTGAACCATGACCATCACGGTGCCTTCCTCGTTCTGAAGGCGATCGCCCGGCTGTAGGGTGATGCCACGGGGCAACTTCAAATAGAGGGATTCTCCCTCATCACTGTGGCAATGGAGACGACTGCGGCAGCGTTCCTCTGCAGTCAATGAGAGGTGAAACTGACGGGCATTTTCCAAAATTGTGGAGCAAAGTTGCGTCAGTGTAAGCATTAGACAAGCGTTAATTGGACAATTTTATCAAAGCGGAATGTTTTCACCAGTTGCTGAAGCCCCTCAATCAAGGCCGCTTCCTCAGGGGGGATTTCAGCAATCAGTTCGCGAATGCGCTTAGCATTGAGCTTTTTGGCGGCCTCTTGAAGTTCAGCAATCCAAGGGCGCGGCATCACCATTAGGGCGTCTGGATTCAGCACCTGCGGACGAGGGGAAACTGGGGAGGGCGGAGCATCCTCGTAGGCATACTCTAGGTTTAACTGGGCGGCCAGTCGTTCAAAAATCGTTTGCGGACGGAAGGGCTTGGCAATGTAGTCATCACAACCAAGGTTGAGGAGTTCTAGCTTGTCCTGCTCAAAGCTACTGGCGGTCACCGCAAGAATTTTGGGGGGACAAACCGCTTCGCCGCGTCGCAGGCGATCGCCCATTTCTTTTTTGATCTGTCGCGTTGCCGTTTTGCCATCCATCACGGGCATGCGAATATCCATGAGAATGGCATGGGGTTGCCATTCTCGCCAGATCTCCACTGCCTCTTGACCATTGCTGGCTTCTCGACAGCGAAAGCCCACGGGTTCTAGGAGCTGAGTCAGGAGTTGGCGGTTTTCGGGAAGATCATCCACCACCAGAATGCGGACTTCTGAGGTGGGCGATCGCAGGCCCACAACAGTTTGTACCCTTTCCTCCCGAAGCTCTTGGGGATCCCCAAGGCCAATGGTGATCTCAAAGTAAAAGTGACTTCCCTGCCCCTTGATGCTCTGTACCTGAATATCGCCCCCCATTAATTGCACAAACTGGCGACTAATGGCCAACCCCAGACCGGTGCCTTCGCTGACTTTTTTACTACTATCGGTTTGCACAAAGGGCTGAAAGAGCATTTTCAACTCCTGTGGCGTCATGCCAATACCCGTATCGCTGACTTCAAAGGCCAGTCGCGGCGGTTCTTGGGCTTTATAGCTGACCTTAAGGGAGACGCTCCCCTTTTGCGTGAATTTAATGCCATTGCCCAAGAGGTTTACTAGCACTTGGCGCAGCTTCATTTCATCGGTGGTAACGGCCACCGGCAGATTGGCAGGCAAATCAAAGACCAGACGCAAGCCCTTGGCTTCAGCTCGCACCTTGAGCATTTCTTCGAGGGTTTGCAGCATGCGCCGCAGATCAAAAGTGGTTTCCTGAAGTGTGATGCGCCCAGCTTCAATTTTGGCCATGTCAAGGACATCGTTAATCAAACCCAAAAGGTGTTCACCGCTGCGGTTAATCTTTTCAAGAGTTTGCCGATGCTGCGGTGCAAGGGTGCGATCGCTGAGCAAAATTTGACTAAAGCCAAGAATGGCATTGAGGGGGGTGCGCAGCTCATGGCTCATATTGGCAAGGAAAATACTTTTGGCTTTGTTAGCGGCTTCTGCGGCTTCCTTGGCCTTGATTAGCTCCCGCTCTGCTTGATGGCGTTGATGGGCCGCAAGGGCAATTGTGACGATATCCGCCACATTGGAGACAAAACTGCGTTCCTCCACCAGCCAAACCCGATGCTCGCCAATACTCTCAACACAGATCACCCCCAATAATTGGCCGTTGAAGATGATCGGCGCATCAATGCGGGAATACACCCGCTGGAGTTTGGCATACTCCCGCAGTTCGTGGGTGCGGGGATCCGTGAGTAAATCATTGACCACAAGGGGTTCCCCCGTACGCAGTCGTTTCAGGTACTCCGGATAGGGGGGCTGGGTGAGGTACGTGGGCTGGACAGGGTTATTGGCAGCAGGGTCATACTGCACAACACACTTGAGGCGATCGCCCAAGAGTTCCCACGCTGAAGCCCGCTGCACACGTAGGGTTGTTGCTGTTACTTGAATAATCTCCTGCAACGCCATGCGAAAGTGCCCCTGCTGCACATGGGGAGATTGGCTTAGTTGCACCAAGGCTACATTGTGGTCATGGAGTACCCGTTCTTTTTCGAGCAGTTGTTGATTGGCGGCCTCAAGGGCCGCAGTACGGTGCGTCACTTCCTCTTCGAGGCGTTGATTAAAGCGATGGAGTTCAGCAAAACTCTCTTGGAGCTGGCCCGCCATATTGAGAAAGGTTCGTCCCAAGTTCCCCACTTCATCTTGGCTGTGGGTGTCCACATCCCCTTCAATGGCTAGGTCACCCGCTGCAATTTTGTGGGCTGCCGCATCCAACTTTTGAATTGGGCGCACCATGTAGCCTGTGACTCCCCAAGTCACCAGACTAATCAGACAGAAAGAGACCACGAGAACGAGCAGTCCCGCCCGCGTTTCTTCGTGGATAAAGGCCAAAAGGGTAGCTTCATTCAGGCGAATCGCCAGACTCCAGCCGGTTTGGGAAATCGGGGTGTAAAAGACCCATTGCCGCTCCTGAGAAGTCCAATCCGTCATCCAACGATGCCCCCTTTGGCCGCTGATCATGGCTTTGCCTAGGGCCTCCAGATCACGGCGATTTTCTTCCTTGGCAATGTAGAAAATGGACTGGCCAATAAACTGAGGATCGCCGTGAAAGATAATCCGTCCCTTGCGATCCAAAACAAAAAATTGCTCCTCCTTCAGACCTTGGTGGATATCGATTTGTCTTTGCAGTGTCTCCAGCGCCACATCCACGGTGGCCACCCCCCGCACTTTCCCCTGACGGTGAAAGGGAACGGAATACGTAACCATCCAGACATCCCCTGCCCCCTCATCAAAGTAGGGGTCACTCCAGCGGGGTTGGCCAGTGCGGATCGTCTCACTATACCAGTCCCATCTGGGTTGCGTGTAGTCGTAGAGGCGACCTGTGTCTTTTTGGACGAATGTGCCGTTGTTTTTATAAACGTAGGGGGCAAAGAGCCGTTTGCGGGGGGAAAAGCTGTAGGGGGTAAAGGCGATCGCCACCCCATAGGCCAGATTATTCATTTCCACATTGCGGCGCAGAAATGAATACAGTTGCTGCTCACTGGCCATCGGGAAAGTCTCTAGGGCATGGGCACTGGCGGTTGCCAGCTCTGCCATCTGCTCTAGGTTGTCATCAAATTGAGTTGCATAGAGGAACACCATGGCCTGCTGCCACTCTTGATAGTCAGCGGTACTGCGGCGAATCACCCGCCCGCGAATGTAGAAAAACAGGCCTGTGTAGATGACAACAATTGGTAGGAGCGTCCCCAGCAAGAGCTTATGGCGAAAGGATAGCTTGCTCAGCATGGCGATCGCCCTCCGTAGGCTTTAGGCGGCCTAAAAAGGCCAATCTTCCCTCTAGGAAAGGGGACTCAGCACTTTGCTGTCGCTGTCAGTGGCCACTTCACCCACCACTTCCGGAGTATTGGCTTCCGAAGGCGGCACCACCTGCCAGAAGAGGGGTAAATAGCGCTCCCACTGCTCCAGAATCATTGCGGCCTTGGCACTCCCTGTGCGCTCGTGGTGAGCTGTAATGAGTTGCTTCAGCTGAGCCGCTCCAACCGCAGAGGTGACCCGCTGCAGTTTCACAATTTCGGGATTCACCTTGGCGGGGAAGTTACCAGCTTCATCCAAGATGTAGGCCAAGCCACCGGTCATCCCGGCACCCACATTGCGACCCGTGGTGCCCAAGACCACGACCACTCCACCCGTCATGTATTCGCAGCAGTGATCCCCTGTGCCTTCAACAACGGCAAAAGCCTTGGAGTTGCGGACGGCAAATCGCTCACCCGCTCGGCCATTGGCAAAGAGGAACCCACCCGTGGCGCCATAGAGACAGGTGTTGCCGATAATCACATTGTCCGCCGCTGCATAGGGGGCATTGGCAGGGGGTTTGATAATGATTTCACCACCGTGCATGCCTTTGCCAACATAGTCATTGGCTTCGCCTGTGAGGTTGAGGATCATCCCCGGCAGGTTGAAGGCGCCAAAGCTCTGGCCAGCACTGCCTTGGAAGTTGAGGGTGATCTGACCTTCAAAACCGGTGTTGCCATACTTTTTGGCAATGGCACCGGCAATGCGTGCCCCGACGGTGCGATCGGTGTTGACAATGGGCAGCTCTAGTTCAACGGTTTGCTGCTTCTCAATGGCAGCTTGCACCTCTGGGCGTGCCAAAATTTCATCGTCCAGAACGGCTCCGTTACTGTGAACGGTTTCGTGCTGCAACCACTGGCGATCGCTGCGCGTATCCGGCAACTTGGTTAGGCAATCCAGATTGAGGGGGGCAGTTTTCGTCAGGCTGACATCCTGCCGCGGCACCAGCAGATCCGCGCGGCCAATAATCTCATTGAGGCTGCGGTAGCCCAGTTTGGCGAGAATGGAGCGCACCTCCTCAGCAATAAAGAGGAAGAAGTTCACCACATGCTCAGGGATACCGGGGAAACGCTGACGCAGTTCCTCTTTTTGGGTGGCCACACCCACCGGGCAGTTGTTGGTGTGGCAAATGCGCGCCATGATGCAGCCCTCGGCAATCATGGCCACTGAGCCAAAGCCAAATTCCTCGGCGCCCATTAGTGCCCCCATGACCACATCCCAGCCACACTTGAGGCCCCCATCTACGCGCAGAATCACGCGATCGCGCAGTTGATTTTCCAAGAGCACACGGTGAACCTCCGTCAACCCCAACTCCCACGGGCTGCCAGCATGCTTAATCGAACTCAGGGGTGAAGCACCGGTGCCCCCATCATGACCAGAAATTTGAATCACATCCGCATTGGCTTTGGCCACCCCAGCGGCAATCGTACCGATGCCAATTTCTGCCACCAGTTTCACAGAGACTTGGGCTTGGGGATTGATCTGGTGCAGGTCAAAGATGAGTTGTGCCAAATCCTCAATGGAATAGATGTCGTGGTGGGGCGGCGGGGAAATGAGCGACACCCCCGGCTTAGAGCGCCGCAGCATGGCAATGTAGGGGCTGACTTTCGTGCCTGGCAGTTGACCGCCTTCCCCCGGTTTGGCGCCTTGGGCAATCTTGATTTCAATTTGCTGGGCATTAATTAAATACTCAGGGGTCACCCCAAAGCGACCGGAGGCCACCTGCTTGATGGCTGAACTGGCGGTGTCGCCGTTGCGCAAGCCCCGCAGATGGGGAAATTGGGGAGAGCGTCCCTCGGCATCCACATCCGTGAGCACTTGGAAGCGAATCGGATCTTCGCCCCCCTCGCCGGAGTTGGATTTGGCACCAAGACGGTTCATGGCGATCGCCAGCACTTCATGGGCTTCCCGCGAAAGGGCACCCAAGGACATGCCGCCGGTACAGAAGCGTTTGACAATTTCACTGGCAGGCTCCACCTCCTCAATGGGAATACTGGGGCGATCGCTCTTAAACTCCAATAAATCCCGCAGTGCCGTGGGCACGCGCTGCCGTAACTGGCGACGATAGACTTCGTAGTGGTCGTAGCTGTTGCTGCTGACCGCCTTGTGGAGGGCTTTGGCCATCTCTGGATTGTTCATGTGATACTCGCCACCAGGGCGAAATTGGATGAAGCCAAAGTTCTCCAGTTTCTTGGCGGTGAGTTCGGGGAAGGCCTTTTGATGAAAAGCAATTGTTTCTTGGGCAAGATCCTTGAGGGTCAGGCCGCCCACCCGCGATGTGGTGCCGATGAAGGCCTTGTTGAGCAAATCATCGCCAATGCCAATGGCCTCAAAAATTTGGGCGCCGCGATAGCTGGCAATCAAGGAAATCCCCATCTTGGAGAGGATTTTCAAAAGTCCGTCTTCTACGGCTTTGCGGTAGTTGGCCTGCACCTGTTGCAGAGTGAGTTGTGGGAGTTTCCCCTTGGCCATCAGGCTCTGGGTGCGATCGCTATGCCACCACTGACGAATGGTTTCCCATGTTAAGTATGGACACACTGCCCCAGCGCCATAGCCAATCAGGCAGGCAAAGTGATGGGTACTCCAGCATTGGGCGGTTTCCACCACAAGGGAGACGCGACGGCGAATGCCCTGGGCAATCAAATGGTGGTGAACTGCGCCTACTGCCAATAGGGGCGGGATATAGGAGGTGTCAGCATCAAGAAAATGAAGTTCCCCCGCCAGATCATGGCGATCGCTGAGCACGAGGATTTCCGCACCGCCTTTGACAGCGGCAGCAGCCTGTTCACAAAGGCGATTCACAGCGGCCTCCAACCCCGCCGGGCCTTCTGCAATAGCAAACTGTGTGGAAAGGCGGGTCGTGCCAAAGGGCGCTCTGAGAATTTCCTCTAGCTCTGCCTCATTGATCAGGGGAGAGTTCAGCTGCAACAGGCGCGCATCCTCAGGACGCTCAATAAGCAAGTTGCCCCGCTTACCAAGGCGAGTGACCAGTGACATGACGAGTTTTTCCCGCAGGGGATCAATGGCGGGATTGGTCACTTGCGCAAAGCGCTGCTTGAAGTAGTCGTAGAGGAGGTGGGGCTGACTGGAAAGAACAGCCAAGGGAATATCATCCCCCATACAGAAGGTGGGTTCCTTGCCGTCCTTGGCCATGGCCTCAATGATCATCTCCACGTCTTCAGCGCTAAAGCCAAAGGCCATCTGCTGTTGGAGGCAAGTCTGGCTTTCGAGGGTAAGGGTTTCGCCGTAGGGTTGGGGCGTAAGTTCTTGGCGATAGGTTTTCAGCCATTCCCCGTAGGGCTGCTGTTGCGCTACCCGCTGTTTGATATGCCAGTTGGTCAGGAGTTCTTGGTGCTCCAAGTCAACAGCAATCATCTGGCCGGGGCCTAAACGACCTTTTTCAATCACCGTGGCTTCATCAATTTGAATACTGCCGGCCTCGGAAGAGACAATCACCAGATCATCCCTTGTAAGGGTATAGCGAGCGGGGCGAAGCCCGTTGCGATCAAGGGTAGCGCCAACAATTTTGCCATCGGAAAAGGCCACCAAGGCAGGACCATCCCAAGCCTCCTGCAGACCGCTGTAGTATTCGTAGAAGTCCACCACCTCTGGATGATCCGCCAAATCCGGCTGGTTTTGATAGGCTTCGGGAATCAGCATCATCATGGCCTGTAGCGGGTGCCGTCCCGATTGCACCAGCAGTTCAAGGACGCTGTCCAAATTGGCAGAGTCACTGTTTTCAGCATCAACGATGGGCATGAGATCCGCTAGGCTGTCACCCCAGTAGGGATGGCTCAGTTGGGCTGCCCGTGCCCGCATCCAGTTGATATTTCCCAAGAGGGTATTGATTTCGCCGTTGTGCCCCAGCATGCGCATCGGTTGCGCCAAGGGCCACTTGGGCATGGTGTTGGTGCTAAAGCGACGGTGGTAGAGGGCAAAGGGGGTGACGTAGTTGGGATTGCGCAGATCGTCGTAAAACTGAGCTAACACCACCGATCGCACCATGCCCTTGTAGACAATCGTGCGGGTGGAAAAAGAACAGATGTAGAATTCTTGGCGCCAATCCGCTTTGGTTTGGGCGATCGCCCGCTCAATGCGCTTGCGGGTCAAGTAGAGCTGCCGCTCCAATTCATCACCACTGGCTTTGCTCGAAGCCACAAAAAGCTGCTCAATCTGCGGCTGGTTTTGTCTTGCCTGTACTCCCAAGACACTTGGATTGACGGGCACGGCTCGCCATCCCAACAGGCGCAGCTCATTATCACTGAGAACTTTTTCAACAATGGCTTTGGCCGCTGCTGTGGCCGCCCCCCGGGGCAAAAAGATCATCCCCACCCCAATCCGCTGCCGCGGAATGCCAAACTCCGGCAACAACTCCCAAGGAATCGCTGTCATGATGCCAGCCCCATCCCCAGAGTCGCGATCAGCACTACAGCCCCCGCGGTGTTCAAGGCAAGTCAATCCCTCCAAGGCTTGGGTCAAGATGCGGTGACTAGCCACGCCTTTACGATGGGCCACAAAGCCCACACCACAGGCATCCCGCTCAGCCACAAGCCAAGGCTGTCCAAGGTAACCAACTTGACGCACGGGGGAAGAAAAGGCGGATTGTTGCATGGGTCTAAAGACACTTAATCAACTGAGGGCTTAAAACGTTGTCTTGGCAACAGCAACCCGCTCCAGTGACTGAAAAACGCCGCGACTCTGAGCTGGGAGCCAAGGCGACAGTATAGAGATTGGGAAGTGCTGGCAGTGAATCAACGTATAGGGTCTCTCGCTATTATAGAGGCTTTCCCTCGCATCCAGAAACGCTAACCCCAGAGATTGTTAAGGTTTGCTCATTCTTGAGAGAGGGGAGGCGCCTAAGCGCAATCTCAGCTTGGCGAGACAGCATGAATCACTTGATACTCCTCTGGCCGTAGCACTGTGTCGTAAAGACCAACGCTTTCACCTTCATGACGGTTAATTCCCATGTAAGCTAGGCTAGGATCCTCGTAGCGCTTGAACTTGTACACGGCGTCGTTCATCAAGGCACTATTGAAAACCCCTAGGCTGACGAGTAGCTCAAAATCTTGCTGGGTAATGCCGGTTACACGCTTAAACAACTCTGGTTCGAGTTGGGTAATCACATCGCGCAGTGTGCGCTCCCGGTAATCGGTGAGATAGAGAAAGATGGGGATGCGCGTGGCAAACTTGATGAGTTTTTCCTGAATTTCCTTGCGCTTGCTTTTGAATTCTCTTTCTTCTTCGGTGAGTTGCCGCTTCTCCTTACGGGAGAGTTCGCGGTCGTTGGCTTCGCGCTTGGCCTTTTTGACCGCCTCAGATTTGTTGATGATGGTCTCGATGTCTTGGTTCAGATTGCGGAAGCCTTCGATGTTCATCAGCGCCCGCATCGCCTGCTCATTGGCCATCAATCGCCGCAGGGTATCGTTATCCACATTGACCAGCAGGGCGCTCTCCCAGCGCCGCGCCAGCAGGGTGGCAGTGGTGCCGCTCATGGCCATCTCCAGCACACCGGCGGCATCAATTTGGCGCATCGAACTGCCATCGTAGGCCAGCACCGGCAAGAAACGGATGAATTCTTCAACCTTCTTCTCCGGATCGTCTTCGTTGACGTTGAGGCGGGTGCTGTAATCGGCAATCTGGCGCAGGGCACGGTCAGGGGCAAAGTCAAAGACGTAGCACTCCGGCTTGAGAATCAGTTCCTCGTTGGGGGAGCAGCCGTCGGGGTTGGTGAGTGTCCAAGGGCTTTGCACACGGAAGGCGGCCTGAAAATAGGTTTCGGGGCTAGACGTATTGCGCAGCATGAAAATTCCCGACCAAGGGCGCACGGTAACGCCGGTGGTCAGTTTGCCGCAGGTGAGGGTGATGGTCTTTGTTTTCAGGGGATTGCCCATTGCCTCCAGTACAGGCGGCAGGGCTTTGGGGCCGATGCCGGCCGACGCACCGGCGGCGACAATCACCGTGTAGTGGTGATAGAACTTGTTCTGCCCCTTCGCCAGCAGGTTGCGCATGGCGTAACAGGCGGCCACGCTGGGCAGAAACCACAAGGTGTGCGAAAGCACCGCAAGCAGACGCACATCCGAAAACGGCAGGGGCGGACGGCGATCGCGCCCCAGTTTTAGATCGTCAAGGCTAGCTGGAAGATAAGCGCCGCGAATTAAATCCAGCCACTTTTGCACCTCGTTCTCGTATTTGAATTTTGCCTTGTCCCCGACGCCCTCAGCGGAAAAGAACACATTGAGGTCGAACTCGTTGAACTCGCCTTGCAGGGCTACCTGTCGAATGTCTTCGGGCAACTGGTAGGTCATTAGCACCATGCGCGGCAGGGCGGCGTAGGGGTTAAGCCCTTTTGTATCGTCCCATTCGGCTTTGGCGCGCTGCTCGTCGGAGTAGGTCCAGTTGTAGATCTGCTCCTCGATGAACTCACCGCTGGCAATGGCGCGGAAGGGCGTGCCGGAAAGATATAGGTAGTGGTCTGAGGTGATGGGCAGGATCTCTTCGTCGAAGTAGTCCATGGCCTCGCCTTCGGCGGCTCGACGCTCTCTATCGTCCTCAAAAAGGTCTTTGGCCTTCTCGCGCCAGGCGCCGTAGTGGTATTCGTCGAAGATGACGCAATCCCAGTGGGTGGCGTGCACCCATTCATTCTTGGTCTTGATACCGCCGGTGGAGGGATTGCGGCCCAGGTAGTCCTGAAACGAGCCGAAGCAGACGATGGGCTTGGTTTTGTCCGCCGTCTGCCAGGTGACGGGGCCGCCGGGCTTGATGAACTGCCAGCCCTCAAAATCTACATGCGTGCGCAGGTCTTCTTCCCAAGCGCTCTGTACCGCTGGCTTAAACGTAAGCACTAGCACCTTGCGCCAGTTCATGCGCTTGGCCAATTGATAGGCAGCAAAGGTCTTGCCAAAGCGCATCTTGCAGTTCCACAAAAAGTGCGGCGGCTTGCCGTTTTCGCGGCGATAGCTCTGGAAGTAGGTCATGGTCTTCTGGATGGCGGCTTCCTGCTCGGGACGCAAGCCAAAATCCTGACTGCGCTGTTCTTCCAGCAGTTGCCCCGTGCGCACGGCGTTGATCGCCGCCTTGACCTGCTCCACCGTGCAGCGGAACCACTCGCCGCCTGCCTGCTTGATACCGTTGATGCGCAGCATGCGGTGCACATCGTGGTCTGTAAAGGTCGTGCCATCGTTGCAGATGGCGTCTTCCTCCAGCACAATGCGGTAGGGCAGCGGGCCGGGGCGCAACGTCGGATACTGCGCCGCTACTCGCTCTTGCACACTCTTGGTGGTGTAGCCCACCTTGAGCAAGCCCTTGTACTGCGGATGCGTGTCTTCGTAGGCGTAGATTTTGGGCGTGACCTTGGGGCGACGGGGGAAGAAGTCGTTTGTCATGTGCCTTTCTTTCCTATGCTTGTGGCATTAAAAAGCTTTATCATTCCTTCCTTATACCTGTTGTCACATCAGACCCCTGTCGTCATTTCGAGCGAATGTTGTCATTTTGAGCGAAGCGAGAAATCTTCAGTCAGGTTTAAGATTTCTCCTCGCTAGCGCTCGTCGAAATGACATCCTCGCTAGCGCTCGTCGAAATGACATCCCATTCCAAACTCAAGTCTTTCCATTCAGGATTCATGGTCATAACCAATCTATTCTTTTTCTCACGCCGCCACTTTTTGATTTCCTTTTCTCTAGCAATAGCAGCGCGGACATCCGTCACATGCTCGTAATACACCAGCTTGTTTACGTTGTACTTTTTAGTGAAGCCATCCACCAATTTGTTCTTGTGTTCATACATCCTGCGTTCAAGATTGTTGGTCATACCAACATACATGACCTTGTTGTTCCAATTAGTAAGAATGTAAACGTAGAAGTTGCGTTCTTTCATAGGGTTTCTCCTTCGCCGCAAAGCGGCTTGACCGTGTCATTTTGAGCGGCGCAGCCGTGACTGTCATTTCGAGCGAAGCGAGAAATCTTGCGCCTTGGGGACAGGATTTCTCACCTGCTCCGCAGGCTCGAAATGACGGACGGGCCACTGTCATTGCGAGCGGCGAAGCCACCACTGTCATTGCGAGCGGCGAAGCCGCGAGAAACCTTACGCCTTGGGGACAGGATTTCTCGCCTGCTCCGCAGGCTCGAAATGACGGACGGGCGAAATGCCAGGGATGGTTTAGGCGCGGTGGAAAGAACTCACTCATCGTCGGAATCTCCGTTGGGTTCGTATTCGGCGTCGGGTTCGGCAGCCGCGCCGTTGTCCATCGGGCGGATTTTTGACTCGATGAAAGCAATCTCTTCTGGCGATAAACCGTAGCGTTCATAGAGCTTCTCATCAGTCCATCGAGTATTCATGTTTAGGATTGGTACAAAGGCATAACTATCCTTCGTAATGTGATGAGAATACATGAATTGAGACACCAGAAAACGGAAAAACCTAGTTTTCATATACGCCACAAGATTTGAAGCCTCTTGCATAGAGTCGTAGGCTCCGATTACGAGATAAGTTTCAGTACAGATAGAGCCGGGCGGCAAAATGTCTATCTTTGAAAAGACCCGACGCCTGCCATCCGTTCCAGGATTACCGGCATGATCATAGCCAACGTACGATGTGATTACCTTCCACTTGTCAATCATTTCAACACCAACAGTAATATCTTTTCTCCGATAGGGGCCTTCACCGTTCTGCCAGCGCAGGATGAGGTCGCCGGATGGTTGCGGTCTAACAAAAGTTCGCAAACCAAAGGGCTTTGATGCAGACACCTGCTCGCTCATGCTCCGTTCTTTTCTCGCTAGCACCTTGCGCACGATGGACACCGCTTGGCTGTGGCGAATAAAAGTTGGAAACTCGTCCAGCTTCCGCTCTGTGTTAACGCTTTGTCCTTTACTGACATTGGTCACCTCACACAACCCGCGCCGATCGCGTTCCCAAAGGAAATAGCACACACCGCCCGCAATATCCACACCGGGAAAGACCTCGGAGGCATCTTCAAAATCCACCAGCTTACGAAGGCGGTCATCTCCCAGCATTTCTTTTCTGAAACTATCGAGACCTTTGCCTCCACCGAACCATCGTGACGGGATAATCATGACCAAGTATCGCGGATTGAGTTTCTTGGCTTGTTGTACAAATCGGTTGTAGATGGGCGTGGCGCTTTTACCGAATCCCCCATCACTTAGCTGATACGGCGGATTGCCGATGATGACGTCGAATTTCACAGATTTCTCCTCACTTCGTTCGTCGAAATGACATTGCTCACTTGGTTTGTCGAAAAGACAAAGAGGGTTGTCAGTATGGATGAACTCGTAGGCGTGGGTTTCCAGTTCTGGGCCGCGGTCGTAGTTGGCTTGGCTAGCCCCGCAAAATACGCAACGCCCGTCTTTCCAACTATGCTCGATGCGGCGGTAGCGGATATTGCCCTCGGGCGTGTCAAACGCCGTGCAGATGGAGTACTGGCCGTTGGCAGTCTTGGAACAATACAGCGAGCGGCGGGACATCAGCGCGGTGAGTTCGGTGATAGCGATGCCAAAGAGTTGCCGTGTCATGATATGGTTGATGCGTTCCTGCCGGTCGGGAATTTGATTTTCTAACCCTTTGTTGAGACGGCGGGCGATTTCGCGCAAAAAGACGCCCGATTTGCAGCACGGGTCGAGGAAGCGGGCATTCGGGTCGCGCCACAGGTCGGCGGGCAGCAGGTCGAGCATCTGGTTGGCCAGCGCCGGCGGGGTAAAGACCTCGTCGCTGGAGAGGTTGGCTAGGCAGGAGAGCACATCAGGGTTGTAGTTTGGGGTCAGCATGGGTTATTTTCCCAACAAGAAGGCTCTGGTCAAATATTCGGGCGGGATGTTCTGTTCCTGCGGCAGGTAAATGGAGACTTGAATCTCCATTTTGGAAAAATAACGGCACATCAGCGGTCCCATCTCCTTCCAATCCAAACCGCCTAATCCGCAGCCCAGCGCGGGAACGGCGAGAGATTGAATCCCTTCGGTTTGATAGTTTGCCAACAGCCACCGTAAGCCTTTTTCAATTCCAGCAGGGTCGGAGGCTTCCTTCCAGTGATTTTTGGTCGGGAAGAGCAAAAACCATTTGTTGGCGTTCAGGTTGGGCAGGCTGAAGGGCTCATCGGCAAGGTCGCTGTCCAGCGAGGCTTCGCGCTTGTACAGGTAGGGCTTGCCCATCGCCAGCCGTTTATCGCGGCACACGTCCTGATAGACCACATACATATCGGGGAACTGATATTTGGCGCGCGAAGCCAATCCCTTGCCCATCACGCCTACTGTGTTGACGCTAACTGTTATAGTTTGCATTTGGGAGAAAAATATATCACCGTCTATCCAAAACAGCCTGTCGGTGATTGCGCCACGACGGCGCGGCTGGAAGAACATGTGCGGTTCAACAACCACTTCGACCGGAAACGGCAATCCGCTCAACAGGGGGCGGACTCGTTCCGCCACAGCTTGGCTGGCGACATAGACGGAATGAATCGCGGCGGGCGGCACGCTGTTCGGGATGAGACATTCCGCCATAATTTTGCGCTTGCTGCCGTCTTCGGTCTTCCACCAGTCGCTGTTGAGGATGTTCCAATACTCGCCGCTGATAGCTTTCAGCCCGGTTTTTACGTCCGTCAGCATTGTGAGCGAGTGCGCCGCGTTGCCCAAAGCGATGAACGCGCCTTTGAAATCTAAAACCTGCGGCTTAATTCCCAAAATCACCACGTCTTTTTTATCGGTTTCGCTCAACGCTTTGTAAAGCATGGGGTTGCGCGGCTGAAAATACAGATTGGCATATCCCCACAGGCTTTTTTTGTCGGGAGTCAGGCGGGTTTCGCGGTTAGCGACAATCTCCGCGTTATAAATGGGTGTGAATTGGATGCCGCGCTCCGTGACCTGCTGGTGGGAAAGAATTCCGTGTTGAAAGAAAGACGGGAGATTGTTGATGTGCGTGATGTAGAAGAGACTCTTAACGATGCGCCTAGACCTGCTCATCTTCTCCAATCTCCAGAAAATGCACCGGTGGGTATTCCTTGATAGGTTCGGGGATAAAGACCTCCTCGCCCAAATCCGAAAACAGGGGCAGTTCGCGCATGGACGCCTGCTGCACCATCTCGTGGAAAGCAAAGTCACGCCGTTTGAGCAAGCTGCCATTCACCAGCGACCACTCAGGGAAGACAATCGGCTGCGGATGTTCGCCGACGGTCTGGAGCGAGAGCGCGTCGCCGTGGACGATGTTGTGGCTGAGGATATAGCGCACCGTGGCGCGGCAGGCGGCTTTGGCTTTGTCACCAAAGAGGGCGGTGTACGCCTCATCGAACATCTCGTAAAGCCGCCGGCGGCATTCTTCGGCATTATCGGCCAAGATGTCAATGCCGTAGAGCGAAGAGACAGCCAGCACGGCATAGCGCTCATAGTCCGGTTGGTGTTTGGCGTAGCGCCTCTTTACCACCTCCAACTTGCGCCGCAAGACTTCGGTGAGAAAATTCCCCGTGCCGCAGGCGGGTTCCAGAAACCGCGAATCAATCCGCTCGGTTTCCTGTTGAACTAAATCAAGCATTGCCGTCACGATGTGGGGGGGAGTCAGCACTTCCCCATAGTCGGCAACGCGCTGTTTGGATTTGATGTGGGGGTCTAGGGGCATTGTTGGGTGTTTCCTGGGGGCTTGAGGGAGAGTTTCACAAAACTCATTATCCCCTTGCCGATGAGTCTTGTCTCACTTATTCGCCGTTGTTCGCCGTTGGCAGTCAGGGCTGGCCGCTTCTCCCCTGTCCTGGGGTCGTTACTGCGCTGACTGTCAGCATACTACAAAAGTAGTTGTCAATTTTTTTGGTAAACAAGAGTCCCTGTGACGCAGGGGGCAAGAGGGAGCAGCTAGGCTGGCATGGTATCATAAAGGCTTCAAGCTAAACGACAAAATTGTCAAATTCATTCGTTGGTTAAGGCCTGTCCATGAGCTTTGCTGCTGAGTCTTTTCGGATCATTCCCACGGAGCTGCGGGAGGAAGTTTCGCGCTCATACCTTGAATATGCCATGAGCGTCATTGTCGGGCGTGCCCTTCCCGATGCCCGCGATGGTCTCAAACCCGTGCACCGCCGGATTCTCTATGCCATGTACGAGTTGGGGCTGACCAGCGATCGCCCCTTCCGCAAATGTGCCCGCGTGGTGGGCGAAGTCCTAGGGAAATACCACCCCCACGGCGATGCGGCGGTCTATGATGCCCTTGTGCGCATGGCGCAGGACTTTTCGATGCGGCACCCCCTGATTGAAGGCCATGGCAACTTTGGCTCCATTGACAACGATCCGCCGGCAGCGATGCGCTACACCGAGTGTCGGCTGCAAGCTCTGGCCACAGAGGCCCTGTTGCAGGACATTGAGCAGGAAACCGTTGACTTTGTGGATAACTTTGACGGCTCACAGCAGGAACCCTTAGTTTTACCGGCACGGATTCCCCAGTTACTGCTCAATGGCACCTCTGGGATTGCCGTGGGGATGGCTACAAATATCCCGCCCCATAACTTGGGGGAACTGGTGGATGGGCTGGTGGCCCTCATCCATAACCCCCAGATTAGCGATCGCGAGCTAATGCGCTATATTCCAGGGCCCGATTTCCCCACAGGAGGGCACATCCTTGGCCAAGGGGGGATTGAAGAGGCCTACACCAGCGGGCGTGGCTCAATTACGCTGCGGGCAGTGGCCACCATTGAAACCCTTGAAGCGCCGGGTCGCCAACCGCGCGAGGCCATTGTCATTACCGAGTTACCCTACCAAACCAACAAAGCGGCTCTCATGGAGAAAATTGCCGAGTTGGTCAACGAGAAAAAAATTGAGGGCATTGCCGACCTGCGGGATGAAAGCGATCGCGAGGGAATTCGGGTGGTGATTGAACTCAAGCGGGATGCCTACCCGCGGGTGGTGCTCAACAATCTCTACAAGCAAACCCCCCTCCAGGTGAATTTTGGGGCTAACATGCTGGCGATCGTCAACGGCAAGCCGCAACTCCTGACCCTCAAGCGCAGTTTAGAAATCTTCCTCAGTTTTCGGGAAGAGGCGATCGCCCGCCGTACCCGCTATGCCCTGCGCAAAGCCGAAGAACGGGAGCACCTGCTTCAGGGGCTGCTGGTGGCCCTGGCCCACCTAGAGGCAGTCATTCAACTCATCCGCAGCGCCAGTGACACAACCCTTGCCCGCCAGCAATTGATGCAGACCTATGCCCTCAGCGAAGCCCAAGCCGATGCCATTTTACAGATGCAACTGCGCCGCCTCACTGCCCTAGAGGCGGAAAAAATTGAGCGGGAGCATGCCGAGCTACAGCGGCAAATTGCGGACTATCGCGATATTTTGGCCAATCGGCAGCGGGTACTGGCGATGATTGAAAAGGAAGTCACAGAACTCAAGGCCAAGTTTGCCACCCCCCGGCGATCGCGCATTGTGCAGGCGGAAGGGGAAATTAGCGACACCGATCTCATTGCCAATAACAAATCCGTGATTCTTGTCACGCAGCAGGGCTACATCAAGCGAATGCCCGTAGATACCTTTGAAGCCCAAAGTCGCGATGGGCGGGGGCGCAAAGGCGCAGAGATTAAAGAAGATGATGCCGTTGAGCATTTCTTTAGCTGCAATGATCACGATCGCATTCTCTTCTTTAGCGATCGCGGGTTAGTCTATGCCTTGTTTGCCTACCAAATCCCCACTGGCTCGCGCCAGGCACGGGGCACCCCCATTGTTCAACTGCTGCCCATCCCCCGCGAGGAAAAAATTACTTCCGTCATTGCCGTTCAAGAATTTAGTGAAGATGAGTATCTGGTGATGCTCACCCGCAAGGGCTTTATTAAAAAGACCGCCCTGTCGGCCTTTAGTAATATCCGCACCAATGGCCTGATTGCCATTTCCCTGGAAGAGGGGGATCAACTGCGCTGGGTGCGGCGTACCCGCGAAGAGGATACGATTATCATCGGCTCGCGGCAGGGCATGGCCATTCATTTTCGCGCCAGTCACGATCAACTGCGCCCCCTGGGACGGGCAACCCGCGGTGTCAAGGCCATGAATCTGCGGCCGGGGGATGAACTGGTGGGCATGGATATCCTGCCGGGGGCGATCGCTAACCGCTTTGCCTCTCTCTCTGAAGAGGATCACCCTGAGGAAACAGTCACCCAAAGTGAAGGCCCTTGGGTACTGGTAATCACCACCAATGGCTACGGCAAGCGGGTGCCCGTGCACCAGTTTCGGCTGCAAAACCGTGCTGGCATGGGCATTACCGCCACCAAATTCAAAGCCAAAGGCAATCCCGATCAACTGGCCACCCTGCGGATTGTCAATGCCGAGGACGAATTGATGATTGTGACCAGTCGCGGTATTGTTATTCGCCAAAAAGTCATGGATATTTCCTCCCAGTCGCGATCGGCCACGGGCGTCCGTCTGCAACGCCTCGATGAGGACGATGTGATTGTCACAGCAGCCATCTTGCCTCCCGGCAGCATGGAGGCAGAGGAGGATTGAAGGAGGATTGAGCACCACGGTCTTTCTCACGGGAGCCAGTGGCTTTGTCGGCACCCATGTGGCGCAGGTTCTTGCAGACAGGGGGTATCGTGTCCGTGCCCTTGTGCGGCAACCGCAGCAGGCAGCCCATCTCAAAGCGTGGGATGTGGAGTTGGTACAGGGGGATCTGCGCAGCAGTGACTTGGCTGCGCTGATGCAGGGGTGTCAAGTGCTATTTCATGTGGCGGCTCATTACAGTCTCTGGCGGCGCGATCGCCCTCTCCTCTATGCCGTCAATGTGGAGGGTACCCGCCGCATCTTGGCCGCTGCCCGTGAGGCAGGTATTGAGCGCACCGTTTACACCAGTTCCGTGGCCGCCATTGGTGTGGATCCCAGTGGTCAACCCACCACCGAAGCCTACCAAAGCCCCCCCGAAAAGCTGATTAGTGAGTACAAGCGCTCCAAGTACTGGGCAGAGCAGGTGGCTTACGAGGCGATCCGTCAAGGGCAGGATATTGTGATTGTCAATCCCAGTACCCCCATTGGCCCTTGGGACGCCAAGCCCACCCCCACCGGCGAGATCATCCTGCGCTTTTTACGGCGCCAGATGCCCTTTTACGTCAATACAGGGTTGAACTTAATCCATGTACGCGATGTGGCAATGGGTCATCTTCTGGCCTTGGAAAAAGGCAGAAGCGGCGAACGTTACATCCTTGGCCACCAAAACCTAACCCTCGCAGAAATTCTTGAACGCTTAGCCACCCTCACTGGCCTGCCGCGCCCGCTGGGGGAAATTCCCGTGGTGATTCCCCTCATGGTGGCGTGGTTTGATGAGGTGGTGCTGGGGGCTTTGGGGAAACGGCCGGCGATTCCCCTCGATGGGGTGCGCATGGCAAAGCAAAAAATGTTTTACGATGCCCGCAAGGCCGTCACCGAATTGGGGCTGCCCCAGACGCCGATTGAGGAAGCCCTCCGCGACGCTGTGACTTGGTACCGCGAACGGGGCTACTGCCCCTAGGCTTTGCGATGTAGTGATGCGATATAGTGAGGAAGGGAAATTGTGAAGTTTAGTTAAGAGCTATGCTGGTTGCGCCCTTTGTCTCTGAATTGCCCTTTGGGGAAGAGATGCTGCATCGCGGCTATCAAGCCCTGCAATGGGGCAAAAACATGTTTGCGATCGCCCACAAAACTCTGAGTGCGCGTCTTTTGAATACCCTCTTTCCCACCGAAGAGCGGACGCAACCCCTTAGCCCTGAGTTGCAGGCATGGATCAAGGAACGGTACGAAGCCCTGCTCCAGCAGGATTGGCAGGATGCGGCGGCTGGCTTGTATCCCCCCACACTCCTCTTTGATGCCCCTTGGGAAGAGTTTTTGCGCTTTTATCCAGTACTGTGGCTAGATTTACCGCACATGTGGCAGCGGGCGCGATCGCGCCGCTTTCAAGACTTTCCTAAGGACGTGCGCCTTGAGGACTATCCGCAGTACTATCGCCAAAACTTCCACTACCAAACCGACGGCTACCTCAGTGAAACCTCCGCCAACCTTTACGATGTGCAAGTGGAACTGCTCTTTGGCGGTACGGCAGATGCAATGCGGCGGCGCGTCATTGCCCCCATTGCCCAACATTTTGTCACCCATCCTCCTACGCCACCTGTACGCATTCTCGATGTTGCCTGTGGCACCGGTCGCACCCTAAAACAACTGCGCTATGGCTTCCCGGGAGCGGCACTCTTTGGCATTGATCTGTCGCCCACCTATTTGCGTAAGGCCAACTCCCTTCTCGCCACCCAAACCGGTGATCTGCCACAACTGATTCAAGGGAATGCCGAGAGCCTTCCCTACGTGGACAACTACTTTAGCGCCCTCACCTGCGTCTTTCTCTTCCATGAACTGCCCGCCCCCGTGCGCCAAAACGTGATGAATGAATGCGCCCGCGTTCTTCAGCCGGGGGGTGTCTTTGTCATCTGTGATTCGATTCAAGCCCTAGATTCCCCGGCGCAGCGACCGATGATGGAAAACTTTGCCAACCTGTTCCACGAACCCTTCTACCGCAACTACATCGAAGATGATCTGAACATTCGCTTAGAAAAGGCGGGCTTGGTGGTCAAAGAGATTCAGCACCACTTTATGAGCAAGTATTGGGTGGCGGTTAAACCTTCTTAGTCAAAAAGCGCCAGTCCACTACGCTTTGTAACGGTGCCTACCTGATGGGGTGGGGGGGCTGCTAGGCTGAAGGCGGTACGTCAAAACCTTTTTCCCTGTTGCGGGTTGGAGGGCTAAACGATGGAAGAGCTGGCATGGCAAACGGCGTTTGTTTCTGGCTGGGCGGAAATCGATCAGGAACATCAGGCACTGCTGGAGATGTTACAACAGTTACGCTTAGCGATCCTTGAAGGGGCAACATTTTCCCAAGTCAAGCCACAGTTACTTGCCTGTGCTACGGAAACGGAGCGCCACTTTCAGCATGAAGAAACCCTCATGGCTGCTGCCAACCATCCCCTTTATCTATCGCATCGCGCCGCCCACCAAAATCTGCTGCGGGATTTGAGTTTAGTACTCGAGAATGGGCAAAGGCATCCCGAAAACCTGACGCCAGAGACCATTGAGACGATTGGTGCCCTGGTGGTGCGCCATATTCGCGAAGAGGATCTGCCGATGCTCTCCCTCCTTGCCCATCCCGAGGAGCTAGCCCAGCAACAGGCGGCTGAATTGACCGCTGAGAATGTATTCTAATGAGAATGTACTCTAAATCTCAGGGCTAACTGCTGGTTTTGCGATGTTGGATGGCTGTGAGGCCACTGGTTTGTAGCAACTCCCCACTCTCAACTACGGCATAGATCAGCCAGTGATTCCCACACTGCATACGTGACTCCACGGTGCACTCCAAATAGGCCAAGGCATCGAGCAAAATGGGGGCACCGCATTCAGCGCTTTTGAGGCCAAGGGTGGCCAACTGCTGCTCCCCAAGGCGTTGTGCCTGCTGAAATTGGCGAACCAGGGGACTGCCCTCCTTGAGGATATTTAAGACAAAGCGATCGCCCACTAGGCAGAGGCTTTCTGCCCATTCCTGCGGCAAGGACACCGTGACACCGGGGGGATGAAACGAGGCTTGGGAGACGGACGACACCAAAATCGCCGCCGCTTGGGTGAGGTGAAAACAGCCTTCAGGGAGGGTCGTCAGAACACACAGGGAACCCACGACGCGGTTGACGGCTTGCTCAGTGCGATCCACCTGTGCTTCCACCAGACTAGGCGGGCGGACGGTACGGCTCTTGCGCAGTTTCTTCAGGGCTTGGGCAAACTCATTGGCAGCAATTTGACATTTTTCAAGATCGCTTGCCGTGGGGGTGAACTTCACCCGCAGCGTTTCAAAGCCAAGGGTATAGCCCGCATCGAGGAGTTTTTGCTCAATGTCATCAATGGCCTCGCCGCTCCAGCCATAGGAGCCAAAAACTCCCGCCAGTTTGGTTTTGCTGCCCTCGGCCAAGATGAACCCCAAAGCGGTCTGCACCTGGGTTGGCATGTGCCCTCCTAGGGTGGGGGAGCCAATAATAAAACCGTCGCTGCTGTGGATTAGAGCCTGCATTTCCGCTGGAGGCGTCGTTTCACAGTTCACGGTTGCCACTTGAACGCCGGCTGCTATCAGCCCTTGGGCGATCGCATTGGCCAGAATTGCCGTGTTGCCATAGGCAGAGGTGTAAAACAGCGTTACCTTGGTTTCCTGCTCCCTTTGGGCTTGGCACCAGTCGCGATAGTCCTGAAAGAGGCGGCTACGGCTAAACTTCACCATCGGGCCGTGGGCAGGGGCATAGAGGCGGGGGGGCGGTGTCAGTTCGGCCAAGCGATCCAAAATACCTTCCACTTGGCGGGTTTGTGCCGCATGCAAACATTCAAAGTAGTAGGCGCGATCCGCATCGAGTTTTTTCCACTGCTCATCGTAGAGGCTATCACTACAGACATGGGCACCAAACAGCTTATCGGTGAAGACAATCTGATTTTGCCGATCAATGGTGATCAGGCCATCGGGCCAGCGGGGGGTAGCAGCGGCAATAAATTCCAGACGGCGATTGCCCCCCAACTCTAGGGGTGTTTCCCCGCGGGGAATCCAGAGACTCAACTGCTCACCAAGGGTAGAGCGCAGTGTTACTGCCCCTGCCTTAGAGCAGACGATAATGATCTGGGGCGCTTTTTCTAGCAAAACCTTGACGGTCGCCAGACGGTTGGAGTTGACATGACTGAGAATCAGGTACCGCAGTTGACTCAGATCAATGTGCCGCTGGAGTTCTTGCAAATAAATCTGGGTAAAGGATTCCCCCGGCGGGTCTAGAAGCGCGGGCTGAGGGGCTTGGATAAGGTAGGAATTGGAGGTGGTTCCCTGTTGCCGGCCGTACTCCACTTCAAACTTCAGCCGTTCCCACGTGCGCGATCGCAAGACCAAAACTCCAGGCGCAATTTCGGCCACTTGAACATCACGGGGACGGGTTTCCGTGGGCATGGGACACCTCCTGAATCGTTCTCTAGGACTGCGGCATTACTGTCGAAACCCTTGAAAGAGTACTGCCACTATAACGTAATTTATAGTCTAGGGAATAGTAGCTATAAGCTTTTACTTTGGCCGTTATTGTTTGTTTGCTGATTATTTCAGCAGTACAATTATTGTCACATGAGAACTCTAGAATGATTTCCTCAATCCAGCCTTTTCACAAACAAAAAAGGAATACGGCAAAGGCTAGGGAGCAGAAAAGCAAGGTACTCTCCAATCCCAGAGAATGCAAAAATTCAGCGTTATTATTTTTCTATTTCCTTTATAACTCTATAAGCAGAATCAATCAGTCATTTGAGGAGTTGAGAGCCTGAGGAAGGTAGCTATCCTGAGTCTGCAAGTAGAGACCCTTTCCTAGGGATTGCACACGTTCAAAGCCGTGAAGAACTGCATCCTCTAGCTATGCTCCCATTTGAGGAGAAAGTTTTCATCAAGTTTTTATCCTGAGCGATCGCAGGCCTGTAGTTCAGCTAGTAGCACCACAATCCGATCCACTCCTGAGCGCAATTGCGGCGTAGTCGTCCCTGCTTGGTTGAGAACGATGCTAAATACCAATGGGCGCTCCTGTACTGGGGTTACATAGCCCGCCAAAGCCACGACGCCTTTGAGGGTACCCGTTTTTGCCCAGACGCGATCTTGAGCTGCTGTATTGCGCAACCGCTGGCGTAACGTTCCCGATCGCCCGGCCAAGGGGAGCGATCGCCACCACAGCGAGGCATGAGGGCTGCGCGCCATCTGTTGCAACAGCGTGACCAAATCCTTGGGAGTCAACCAATTCTGGCGCGAGAGACCTGAACCATCCACCAAGATAGCGTCCTGAATGCCAAGGCGCTGCAGGTATTGTTGGCGATAGCCGGGTTGTGCTGCTTCCAGCGCCGCAAGGAGCATTTCCGCATAAAAGTTGTCACTCTCTTGGAGAATGGGCAAGATCAACTCTCTAAGGGGGGGTGAGGCATGGCGCACCAATACCTTGGGTAACGGCTCTGCTGTCTCCACAAAGCGAATCTGCTGCACTTGAATCCCCGCTTGGGCAAAGGCACGCTGCACCTGCTGTTGCAGATAGGGGATCGGCTCACTAAGGGGAATGCGCATTTCTGCTGGCTCACTGCCCCCATGGAGTTGACCCCGCACAATGATCTGCTGGCCGCGCACCTCACTTTCGAGAAACTCCGGTTCAGAGGGAACCACGGTACGGGTCTCATTCACCACTCGAAAATTAGCTGCTGGCTGACGTAGCGCCAAGGGTTGACCCAACTGCTGGGGCACCACCTCTAAGTTCAGGGCATTTTGATTGACACTCAAGCGCGTAACCACCGCCGCGTCGCCCATCCTCAGATCCTCGATCGCCCACGTGGGTTCAATGGTGACCGGCGTCACACCGCCAATTTCTAAGACTGGAATCTGGCGAATCCCCTGTTGGGCAAGATTCACGGCCATTTTTTGTAGGTCTTGACTGCTGAAACTGGGGTCAAAACTACCCTGAAGGCGCACTGTTGTTCGGTCAGGCGATCGCGCACTGAGGGTGGTCACAAATGTATGATTCACTCCCCAATAGTCGAGGGCAGCAGCGACGGTCGTGAGCTTGACATTAGAGGCCACCCAAAAGAGCTTTTCCCCTTGGTAGTCGTAGAGAAGATCCCCCGTGGTTAAATCCCGCACTACGATGCCCCACTGACCGCGTTGCCATTGGGGACTTTGGATTTCCTGTTGCAGGGCACGAGCTAAGTCTTGGTGGCAGAGACCAAAGGCGGCAGGTGAAACCAGCAGGACAATCAGACTAGCAGGGGGCAGAAGCCATCGAAGCCATGCCATGGGGCACTAAATCCTTGACATAGACGCGATCGCAGCGCTGCGTTTCCACACCGCTGGCCGGTTGATAGTCCGACTTCTCGTACAGATGCACTGCCGCCGTCATAATTGAGGCGGTTTCAATCCAGATTTTGCGGTAGCCGGCAGCTTGAATGGCGGCCTCCAGATGGCGCAAAAGGAAGGTGCCCAAGCCGCGACCGCGCACACGCGGATGAAGATACATTTTGCGAATTTCTACTGCCGCTTCGCCCCGCTGAATAGGATAGAAGCCAATCGTGCCCACCACCTCACCCGCTTGCTCCACCACCCAAAACTGTCCGCCACGCCGATGGTAATAGTTCTCCACGTGCACGACATCGGCATCAGCGCCTTCGGGCTGCCAAGGAAGACCAAACTCGCTCAAAACACTGGCAATGAGTTGGATGACCGCTGCCCGATCGCGATCGCACCAATGGCGCACCCCACAATCCCCATAGCGAAGAAAAAATGCACTCAAGGACGGCTGCCTCCAGCAAGATATTGCCACTCTAGCGATTCAGAGTCAGGCTCGCAAGATCGTTTTGCTACTGTTTTTATCTTGTTTTAATCTTTTTTGGTTTATTTTTGTTAAATTCTGTCGCCACTACTCCCTTGATCCTCAGCCTACTATAGGAAAAGGTGCCGAACTAAGGAACAATGCAAGACTTTGCCGTTGTGATTGTAGGCGGCGGCCTAGCCGGCTGTCGTGCAGCGTTGGAAATTTGCCGCCTTGCTCCCCAGACCCCCATTGCCCTTGTGGCCAAAACCCATCCCATTCGTTCCCATTCCGTGGCTGCCCAAGGGGGGATTGCCGCCACCCTCAAAAATGTGGACAGCGAAGACTCTTGGGAGAGCCATGCCTTTGATACGGTCAAGGGGTCAGACTTTCTCGCGGATCAGGATGCGGTGGCGATTCTTGCCCAGGAAGCCCCAGAGGTGGTGATTGACCTTGAGCACTTGGGGGTGCTCTTTTCACGACTGCCCGATGGCCGCATTGCCCAACGTCCCTTTGGCGGTCACACGTACCGCCGCACCTGCTATGCAGCGGACAAAACCGGTCATGCCATTCTCCACGAACTCTACTGCAATCTCCTCAAGTACAACGTCACCTTTTTTAGCGAGTGGTATGTGCTACGGCTGATTGTGGAGGATCAGCAGGCCAAGGGGGTTGTTGCCTACCACCTTGAAACGGGTCAATTGGAGATTCTGCGGGCACCCGCCATTCTCTTTGCCACAGGGGGCTATGGCCGTGTCTTTAATACCACCTCCAATGATTTCGCTTCTACAGGCGATGGCTTAGCAATGACGGCACGCGCAGGCCTACCCCTCGAGGATATGGAGTTTGTCCAATTTCACCCCACGGGCTTGTATCCAGCGGGGGTCTTGATCTCTGAGGCGGTGCGCGGCGAAGGGGCTTATCTCATCAATGCCGCAGGCGAACGCTTTATGGCCCGCTATGCCCCCACTCGCATGGAACTGGCACCCCGTGATATTACCTCACGGGCGATCGCCATCGAAATTCGCGAAGGACGAGGGATTCACCCTGATGGTTCTGCTGGGGGACCTTTTGTCTATCTCGATGTCCGCCATCTGGGTCGCGAAAAAATTATGAGTCGCATCCCCTTTTGTTGGGAGGAAGCCCATCGCTTGGCCGGCGTGGATGCAGTGGTGCAGCCCATTCCTGTACGTCCCACGGTGCACTACTCGATGGGGGGCATTCCTGTAACGGTCAACGGTCAAGTGCGGCTCAATGCGACAGAGATCGTGACGGGATTTTATGCTGCGGGTGAGTGTGCCTGTGTCTCAGTCCACGGCGCCAATCGCTTGGGCAGTAATTCCCTTCTAGAATGTGTGGTCTATGGCCGCCGCACCGGTGCCGCGATCGCCAAGGACTTACCGAGCCTACCCCGCCCTCAATTTGATCCCCAACCCTACCTCCAAGCCGCAGAGCAACAAATTCAACAGCTCTTTAGCCAAGCAGGAGATCTGCGCATTGCCCAACTGCGGCAGCAGGTACAGGATTGCATGACCCAATACTGCGGGGTGTTTCGTACCGCTGACTTAATGCAGCGGGGGCTAGCGGAATTGCAACGGCTGAAGGCTGCCTACGCACGGATTCGCCTCGACGATCGCCAGCGCTATTGGAATACAGAACTGGTTGAAGCTCTTGAACTAGCCAACCTGCTGGTTGTTGGTGAAGTGATTTTAGCCAGTGCCCTTGCCCGCCAAGAGAGTCGCGGTGCCCACTTCCGCGAGGATTATCCGCAGCGGGATGATGTCAACTTCCTAGGCCACACCCTAGCTACCTACCACAACGACGGTATTAGGATTAACTATCTGCCCGTCACTATCACCATGTTTCCCCCCCAAGAGCGCAAGTATTAAAGCCATGCGACGGTTACCTGCGACCCCTGCCCTCAACCGTTTTCTTATTGGCATCACCCTTTTTGTCCTGCTCACCTTAGTGGCGGTGGTGGGCTACACCAGCTTTGGCTGGAACTGGCTCGATGCCCTCTACATGTATGTGATCACCGTCTTTGGCATTGGCTATAGCGAAGTGCGCCCCCTTGTGACCCCCGCCCAGCGCTTCTTCAACATGATGATCATCGTGGCCGGCAGCGCTGCCACGGTTTATACCATTGGTGCGGTGGTGCAACTGTTTACCGAAGGGGAGATCAAACGCCTGCTCGATATGCAGCGGGCAAGCCGTGACATCAGCAAACTCAACCGCCATGTCATTGTCTGTGGTTTTGGCCGCATTGGTCAGGTGATGGCTCAGGAGCTATCCGCATTAAAAACCCCCTTTGTGATTTTGGATGTCAATGAGCAGCGCATTGATTTAGCGCTCCAGTTGGGCTATTTGGCCTATTTGGGCAGTGCAGCGGAGGAGGAAACGCTACAGGTGGTGGGCATTGATCGGGCGATCGCTCTTGCGACAGTGCTGCCCAATGACACAATCAATGTCTTTATTACGCTGACAGCGCGATCTATGAATCCGAGCCTGCTGATTGTGGCACGGGCGAATTTAGCCGCCACGGAATCAAAGCTACGCATGGCAGGGGCAGATCACATCGTCTTGCCGACCAAAATTGGTGCCAGCCAAATGACGAATCTGATTCGGCGGCCACGCATTGATTTCCTCGAACAAACGGGCGATCGCGACACCCTCAACGAACTTCTCAGCCACATTGATGCCCGCCTTGAGGAACTGGAGATTACCCCCGATTATCCCTATGTGGGTACGCGCTTGACAGGACTGGAGGTACGTGGCCAAGGGGCGTTTATCATTGTCGGCCTGCGCAAGAGCGATGGCCAGTTATTCCCGACTCGCGCCAACCCCCTTGTGGAAGTGGGGGATACATTAATCCTCTTGGGTCATGCTCAAGATACCCCGAAGCTCATCCGCAAATATGGCTCCCGCTTCCGCTACTCCCAATGACACCCCCCTCTTCTCTTGCTGACCTCAAGGATCACGTGATTATTTGCGGCTATGGTTCCCTTGGTCGCACCTTAGCGATAAACTTGGCCGAAGCCCAAATCCCCTTTGTGGTGATTGATAACCAGCGGCAGCGATTGCGCCTAGCGCAGCAATCTGGACATCTTTTCTATCACGGCGACGATCTCATGGATGAAAATGAACTGTTGGCGGTGGGGGTAGATCGCGCGCGCACGCTGGTGGCGGTTTTGGCCGATGATGCCAGTAATGTCTTTATCACCCTGATTGCCCGTCGCCTCAATCCCAACTTGCAAATCTTGGCCTATGGTGAATTGCCAACCACAGAGTCCAAACTGCGCTTTGCCGGCGCCGATCATGTGGTGCTGCCCTCCAGTATCAGCGCCCACCGCATGGTGCAGCTCATTACTCGCCCCACCGTGTTGGATTTTCTTGAGGAAAAGGAGGAGCGCAGTCACTTAATTGAACTCCTCAGTCAGCTTGATCTTCAGATTGAGGAGTTTACGCTGCCCTTGGAGTCCTCGCTGGTGGGGTTAGCGATCGCCGAGGTCGAGGCCAAGGGGCGAGGGCAATTTATTATTGTGGCTGTCCGCCATCACAATGGAGAATTGGTAACTCATCCCCCCTTAACCCTGCGCCTAGGGGTAGGGGATACAGTAATTGCCCTAGGGCGAGCAGCGGAAATAAAAGCCTTTTTGCAGCAATATGCCCAGCGCCAGCCGATTCGCTATCGCGGCCTAAGAAACTAGCCCTTGAGGCCAGCACCTGTTTGGGAGGGGATAATGTACCGCTGCAAGAAAATAAACACAAGGAACACCGGCACCATAGAAATCACTGAGCCAGCGGCAATGAGTCGCCAATCCAAAGAAAACGTCCCCGCCAAGGTCATGACCCCAATGGGCAGGGTATAAAGTTCGGGCTGATCCAAGACCAGCAGGGGCCAGAGAAAATCACTCCAAGCGCCGATAAACGCAAAAATGCCCAAGGTAACCAACGCCGGGCGAATGGCCGGCAGCATCACAAACCACCACACCCCCAGTTCTGAGCAGCCGTCGAGGCGAGCTGCTTCCTCCAGTTCCTTGGGCACCCCCATAAAGGCTTGGCGCAAGAGAAAGATGCCAAAGGCAGAGGCTAAACTCGGCAGAATAACCCCCAGATAGGTATTCCGCAGCCCCAAGTGCACCGCCAGAATAAACAGGGGAATCATCAGGATTTGAAAGGGAATCATGATCGTGGCCAAAATGGCCGTAAAGATGACCTCCCGCCCCCGAAAGGACAGCCGTGCCAAGGGATAGGCGGCCAAGGCAGAGGTTAGGAGATTGCAGGCCACCGTGAGAACCGCCACCAGCGTACTGTTAAACAGGTACTGGCCAAAGGGATGCGTTTGCCAAACAGTTACAAAATTTGCTAGGGTCGGCTCGGCAGGCAACCAGCGGGGCGGAAAGGCAAAAATATCTTCATTGGCGGACTTGAAGGCGGTACTGACCAGCCACACCAAAGGGAGCAGCATGGCGATCGCGATCGCCCCCAATAGCAGATAGGTCAACCCCCGTCGCAGGATCATCGCCGTGTCCAGAAATTCGTAAACATCATTAGCAGACCGCCAATGACAATGGCGATCGCAAGGCCGCCAGCAATCCAGTCTAGGGTTGTTGTTTCCATCGGCAATTTCCGTACTCTTAGACACTACGCAGGGCAACAATCGGATCTAGCCGCGCTGCCCGCTGAGCGGGAACCACCCCAAAAAAGAGACCAATACTGCCCGAAACGCCGACAGCAAGAGCCACGGCAACGGGGGCAACCCCAGCCTCTAGGGGAGTGAGCATCGCCACTAGCATCACACCGCCGACACCGATGCCAGTACCTATCAGGCCACCGAGGGCAGACAGGATCATCGCCTCAATCATAAACTGTGCCAGTATATCCCGCTGCGTAGCACCAATGGCCTTGCGCAGGCCAATTTCTTGGGTACGCTCCGTCACGGACACCAGCATAATGTTCATAATGCCAATACCCCCCACCAGCAGCGAAATACCCGCGATCGCCGCCAACATCAACGTCAGGGCATTGCTGATATTGCCAATAATTTGCAGCGCTTCCTTCTGGGTTTGAATCGTAAAATCATCCTCATCCACAATTTGGTGCCGCAGCCGCAGTAGGTTAGTAATCTGAAACTTGGCGGCATCAATGCTTTGCTCATTGCGGGCAGAGACCGAGATAAAGGTTAGGGAAATGCCATAGGGAGAGCGCTGGCCGACAATGCGCGAAGACATGGTGGTAATGGGAATATAGGCGGCCTCATCCTGATTGTTGCCAAGGAAGGCACCCTTTTCGGCCATCACGCCAATGACCTCAAAGGAAAGATTCTTGATCCGCACCTGCTGACCCACAGGATTGTCATTGATAAAGAGCTTCTTGGCCAGATCGGCGCCCAAAATGACCACACGGCGATGCCGTTCCACATCCTCCTCGGAAATAAAGCGCCCGCGCGCCACGGTAAAACTGCGCACCGAGAGAAAGGTGGGGCTAGTCCCCACAATCAAAACGTTGGTATTGCGTCCACGATAGGTGACTCGTTGCTGGACTTGGAGTTGGGGCGCCACTTCCTTGACGGTAGGGACTTGGGTAGCGATCGCCACCGCATCCTCAAGGACAAGGGTTTGTGGCACATTAAACGTGCGGTTGCGGGCTTGGGGCGTCCCCGGCACAATGAAAAGCGTATTGGGTCCTAAGGATTCAAACTGACTGGCGGCATAGCGCTGTGCCCCCTGACCGACGCCGACCATGGCAATCACCGCCGCATTGCCAATAATAATCCCCAGCATTGTCAGCCCACTGCGGAGCCGATTGGCCTTCAGGGTGGCGATCGCCATGCGCACGCTTTCAGTAATGTCCATGATTCTGCGCTGACAACAACTGTCTTTACTTTAACTTGAGAGGCTGCTTCACCTCAGAGTTTCAAAACAGGTTTCCAGTTCACGATTGCGGTAGGGGAATGCTTTTGCCGTTGTAGCGATTCATGGCCGCCTCCACCCCAGACTGAATACTTAACTCAATCGCATCCACGGCAAGGTCGAGCACAGCGGGTAAAATCGCCAGTTCGGTGGCTGAAAAATGTCCCAAAACAAAGGGCACAGCATTGCGCGGCCCCGTTTGTTGCTTCAGGCGATCGCCGAAGGCAATCCCCACCTTCAGGCGGGGAAACTGTTGCGAATGGCAATACTGAATAATTGATTTAATCCCGTTGTGTCCCCCCGTTGAGCCACTCAGGCGCAAACGCACTCGCCCTAGGGGCAAATCAGCATCGTCATAGACCACAAGAGTGCGCTCAAGGGGCAGCTTATAAAAATTTAACAGGGCATGGAGGGATTGCCCCGAGCTATTCATGTAGGTAGTGGGCTTGAGAAGGCGTACCTTTTGACCATGAATCAGCGCCTCTCCCACCTCTCCCAAAAAGCGCCGCTGCGGAGTCAACTGCACCCCATACCGCTCGGCAAGGGCATCAAGGACACGAAAGCCAATATTGTGGCGAGTGGTAGCGTACTCTATGCCTGGGTTCCCCAGACCAACAATCACACAGGGCTGAACTGCCATGCACCTAAGCAGAGGGTTCCCGAGACGATTCAGCCTCTGCCTTGGCCTGCGGTTCCTGCTCGAGGGCAGCGGTCTGCCGCTTTATTTCATCTTGGAACTCGCGGGAGGCTTCCTCAAAGGCACGCTTGGTTTTGCCAAGGCTGCGGCCAATTTCCGGCAGCTTTTTCGGGCCAAAGATGAGCAGTGCCACTACCAAAATGACGATGAGTTCCGGCAGACCGATCCCAAAAACGTTCATAGATTATCCCAAGGCTGTCCAACTCACATTAACACCATCAATCATGAGTGTCGAGTTGTAAATCTCTAGAATAATCAACAGAAAAACAAGAAACAGCCCCATGAAGACAGCCATCAAGGGTGTGGTACCCCAACCGGGAGCAACTTTACCGTACTCAGAGTTGAGAGGGCGCAAAAGATCACCCAGCCAAGTCCGTCGTGCCATAAATTCCTTTTTGAACGAAATGAACAGCGTTTTAATGTTTCGTAATATTATAGAAGCATATCTTGCTCCCATTGAGTACGCTTTTATGGAACCTGCAACAGTTCTTAGCATTGCTCTTGCTGCCGTCTGCATTGGCGTTACGGGTTACTCCATCTATCTCTCCTTTGGCCCCCCCTCCAGGGAGCTAGCCGATCCCTTCGACGATCACGAAGATTAACGTTACAGCCCCTCGACGGGCACTCCCAAAAAGCTGGCGATTGTTGCTCCCTGCGTCTCTAGTTCTGCTAAGGGCAGCGGGGTACCCACCCGAGTCAGGGGAACTTCACCTCGGCCTTTAATCTTCAGGTAAAGAGCGCGCTTGGGGTTGAGTCCCTCTTTGATGACAATCTTGACAGCTTGGACATCGCTGATTGGGCAACTGATCTCAATTTGGCGGTTCTTGCCGGGGAAGCCCCAGCGGAAAATACGTACAAAGCCCGTTTCCTTGTTGAACTCATTGAAGCCACCGCCAATATCCCAGGCGATCGCCAGCCACAGATACGTTGCCAACAGTAGCGCTGCGACTCCATAAAAGCCAATGGCAATGCCTTGGGGAATAAAGACCAAATCAATCGAATTGCCAACGGGCAGCAAATTGCGGTGCAAATAGCTAGACAGACCCGCCAGAAAGAAGCCTAGGCCGCCAATAGAGATGACGCTTGCCCAAAAGTAATTACTGGGGCGACGGGATCCTAGCACCGTATAACGTAGAACCGACTCTTGACGCGGGGATGGCTCAGTCACAGGGGAGTTTGTCATAGCTCGCGTTGCCAAAGTTGAAGTGCCTTACATTTTATAGAGAAATTGGGTGCATTCCCAAAGAGGCTCCCCACAATCCAGTTTCTAGGAGCTACGCTGAAACTATGGCGGGTGAGTTAATCCTACCCCTGAGGTAGGGAAGTCCGAAATAGCGTTTTTCTTGCAATCCATACAATATAAATAGTTAAAAAGTGTAAAAAGGGGTCAAAGGGTCAGCTATGCAACCATCCAATCCAAATCAATTTACGGAAAAAGCATGGGCCGCGATCGCCCGCACGCCAGATTTGGCCAAGCAGGCGCAGCATCAGAATCTCGAAAGTGAACACCTGATGAAATCGCTCTTAGAGCAAGAGGGTCTAGCCACACAAATTTTCCAAAAGGCGGGCTGTTCGGTGCAGCGAGTGCGAGATTTCACCGATGACTTCATTCACCGTCAGCCCAAAATTAGTAATCCCAGTGGCGTCTATCTAGGACAGAGCCTTGACAAACTTCTTGATCGCGCCGAAGAGGCCCGCAAACAGTTTGGCGATGAGTTTATCTCGGTTGAGCACTTAGTCCTAGCCTTTGCCCAAGACGATCGCTTTGGCAAAAAACTGTTCCAAGAGGTGGGTCTTACGGAAAGTGCGCTGCGGGAAGCTATTCGCCAAATCCGCGGCTCTCAAAAAGTTACGGATCAAAACCCCGAGGGCAAGTATGCAGCCTTGGAAAAATATGGCCGTGATCTGACCCTGTTGGCGCGGCAAGGGAAACTGGATCCCGTCATTGGCCGCGACGATGAAATTCGCCGTGTAATTCAGATTCTCTCCCGCCGTACCAAAAATAACCCAGTGCTCATTGGTGAACCTGGCGTCGGTAAAACCGCCATTGCCGAAGGCTTGGCACAACGAATTGTAGCCCGCGATGTCCCTGACTCCCTGCGCGATCGCCAGTTGATTGCTTTGGATATGGGCGCCCTGATTGCTGGTGCCAAGTATCGCGGTGAGTTTGAAGAGCGCCTCAAAGCCGTTTTGAAGGAGGTGACGGACTCCAACGGCCAAATTATTCTCTTTATTGATGAAATCCACACCGTCGTTGGTGCCGGCGCCACCCAAGGGGCCATGGATGCCGGCAACTTGCTCAAGCCCATGTTGGCACGGGGGGAACTGCGCTGTATTGGCGCCACCACCTTGGATGAATACCGCAAGTACATTGAAAAGGATGCCGCCCTAGAGCGGCGCTTCCAGCAGGTCTATGTGGATCAGCCCAGTGTCGAGGACACGATCTCGATTTTGCGCGGTCTCAAGGAACGCTATGAGATCCACCACGGTGTGAAAATCTCCGACACAGCTCTAGTGGCCGCCGCCACCCTCTCCAACCGCTACATTAGCGATCGCTTCTTGCCCGACAAAGCCATTGACCTTGTGGACGAAGCGGCAGCCAAATTAAAAATGGAAATCACCTCGAAACCCGAGGAACTGGATGAGATTGACCGCAAGATCCTGCAATTAGAGATGGAGCGGCTCTCGCTGCAAAAAGAAACCTCGGCAGCCTCGCGCGATCGCCTTGAGAAACTCGAAAAAGAGTTAGCAGATCTCAAGGAAGAGCAAAGCCGCCTCAATGCCCAGTGGCAAGCGGAAAAAGAAGTCATTGACCGCCTGCAAGCAATCAAAGAGGACATCGAAAAAGTCAACATCGAAATCCAACAGGCGGAGCGCAACTACGACCTTAACCGCGCTGCCGAACTCAAGTACGGCAAACTCATCGAACTGCAAAAGCAGCTTGCCCAAACCGAAGCAAAACTCAAGGAAATTCAGGTGGGTGGCCGTTCCCTGTTGCGGGATGAGGTGACCGAGGCCGACATTGCCGAAATTATCTCGAAGTGGACTGGTATTCCCGTCACCAAGTTGGTGGCCTCGGAAGCGGAAAAACTGCTGCACCTTGAGGAAGAACTCCACAAGCGAGTGGTTGGCCAAGACGAGGCCGTAACGGCTGTCGCAGAAGCCATTCAGCGCTCTCGCGCCGGCTTAGCAGATCCCAATCGTCCCATTGCCAGCTTTATCTTCCTCGGTCCTACGGGGGTCGGTAAAACGGAGTTGGCCAAAACCTTGGCGGCCTTCATGTTCGACACCGAAGAGGCCATGGTGCGGATTGACATGTCCGAGTATATGGAGAAACACGCCGTCTCGCGTTTGATTGGGGCGCCGCCGGGCTATGTGGGCTATGAGGAAGGCGGTCAACTGACAGAGGCAATTCGCCGCCGTCCCTATGCCGTCGTTCTCTTCGATGAGATCGAGAAAGCCCATCCCGATGTCTTCAATATCTTCCTGCAAATTCTTGACGATGGCCGCGTCACTGATTCCCAAGGGCGCACGGTGGACTTCAAGAACACGATTATCATCATGACCAGCAATATCGGTTCGCAGTACATTCTCGATGTTGCGGGGGATGATAGTCGCTACACAGAAATGTACAACCGCGTCATGGAGGCAATGCGTGCCCACTTCCGACCAGAGTTCCTCAACCGCGTGGATGAATTCATCATCTTCCACAGCCTGCGCAAGGATCAATTGCGGCAAATTGTTCAATTACAGGTGCAGCGGTTGCAGGATCGCCTAAGCGATCGCCAAATTACCCTGTCCCTCACTGAGAAAGCGATCGACTTCTTGGCCGAAGTGGGCTATGACCCTGTTTATGGGGCTCGCCCCCTAAAACGCGCCATCCAGAAACAACTGGAAACCCCCATTGCCAAAGCCCTGCTGCGGGGTGACTTCTTCGACGGCGATACAATTCTAGTGGATGTGGGCGAAAACGAACGCCTCAGCTTCCGGCGTCAAGCCGAACTAGTAACCGTTTAGGTTCAACTGAGACTCAATGCAGGAGGGTCGGGGCTTTCCCCTCAACCCTCTTTTTTTAGCCAATCTTTTGGTCGCCTCGGTCAAATAGCGTAATTTTTGCCAATCGTCCCGCCACCATCCATCGGTACCGTCATCAGGCCAGCGAAGTGATCGGCAAATATCGCAACCATCTATCCCCAGCAAATTTGAATCCAGCAGAATCAAGGGGGGGTACCGCTGTGGTGGCATCTGTAAACTCAATATGCCATAGCCAGCGCTTTGCCAGAAAAGAACCTAAAGGAATGCAGGAACTGGGGAAACGCCCACAGGCCTGTGGCGGTATATTGGATTCAGACTGCCGCACCTAACTTGGTTGGTAATGAGGAAACTTATGTTCATGGTCAGTGAGCAACAGCAATGGTAAGTTCTGGTTCTAGACCCCGTCCAGAAGGGTTTGCTGCTCTGATGCGGAACAAGAATTTCCTCAAGTTATGGGGCGGTCAAATCATCTCCCAACTGGCCGACAAAGTTTTTTTGGTGCTGCTGATTACACTGGCAGTTTCCTACGATGCCAGCTACGAACTCCCCGGCTCGAAGGCCTCAGCGGTGATGATCGCCAACACCCTCCCAGCAGTCTTCTTTGGTTCAACGGCGGGCACATTTGTGGATCGCTACCCCAAGCGGGAGCTAATGAGTATTACCAACATTCTGCGGGGGCTACTGGTCTTTGCCCTCATCCTTATTCCAAAGCGGTTTACGCTGTTGCTCCTGATTGCCTTTTCTGAGTCCATCCTCACTCAATTTTTTGCGCCGGCAGAGCAGGCGGCGATTCCTCTGTTGGTCAAGGAGGAAAATCTCCTCTCAGCCAATGCCCTCTTTATCACAACAATGATGGGGTCGTTGGTGGTGGGGTTTGCCATTGGGGAACCATTGCTGAGTGGTGCTGTAGCCATAGGGGGTGTCTATGCCCGTGAAGTCGTTGTGGGTGTGCTGTATGTTATGGCGGGGTTGGTTTTAGCCTCAATTCGCTATCGAGAAGCGGTTCATGGGCGCGATCGCCACCTGAATGTTTGGCAAGATCTACAGGAGGGGTTTCACTATGTCCGTAAGAATCCCCTCTTAGGCAATGCCATGCTCCAGTTGACCATTCTCTATTGTGTCTTTGCCGCCTTGACGGTGTTGGCGGTAAGTTTAGCCCAAGAAATTGGCCTGCGTCCCAATCAGTTTGGCTTTCTCTTGGCTGCCGCAGGGTTGGGGTTAATTTTAGGGGCAGGCATTCTGGGGCAATGGGGGGAGAAATTGCGCCATCGGCCCCTGCCCTTGATTGGCTTTTGGGTGATGGCAGCCGTTCTACTGGTCTTTGCCTTTGTGCATCATCTGTGGCTGGGGCTGGGCTTGAGTATTTTACTGGGCATGGGGGCATCTTTGATTGGCATTCCCATGCAGACGCTGATTCAAAGGCGGACGCCGGCCACGATGCGGGGTAAGGTCTTTGGCTTTCAAAATAACATTGTCAATATTGCCCTCAGTGTCCCCTTGGCGATCGCCGGAATTCTCTCGGACTTTTTGGGTCTCACAGTGGTCTTGGTGGGAATGGGGGTTTTGGTGGCGATCGCTGGCCTTTGGGCATGGCGGAATACACGAACCGTGCTTGAGGATGCCATTTAGGACTTTTAGGAGAGAGAAATGCCCCTACTCCATTTGCGGACTTGGTCAGAGGTCGAAGCCTATCTCAACACCTCTAAGGGAGTGATTGTTCCCATTGGCTCCACGGAGCAGCATGGTCCTATGGGCTTAATTGGTACCGATGCCCTCTGTGCTGAGGCGATCGCCAAAGGGGTCGGAGAGGCAACAGATGCCCTTGTGGCGCCAACCATTTCCGTGGGCATGGCCTTACACCACACGGCTTTCCCCGGCACTATTAGCTTGCGCCCGAGTACCTTGATTCTAGTGATTCGCGACTATTTGGTGAGCTTGGTGCGCAGCGGCTTTCAACGCTTCTTTTTTATCAATGGTCATGGCGGCAATATTGCTACGCTGAAAGCGGCCTTTGCGGAAACCTATGCAGTTTTGGCAGATTTACAGGTTCCCGAAGCGGATCAGGTACGCTGTGAGTTGGCCAACTGGTTTATGTGTCGGTCGGTCATTGAGCTGGCACGAGACTTGTATGGCGATCGCGAGGGTTCCCATGCTACCCCCAGTGAAGTGGCGGTGACCCAATTTCTTTATCCAGAGGCCATTAAGCGCGTGCCCCTCAATTCCGAAGTCAACACGGATCATGCCATCTATAGTGCCGCCGATTTTCGCCGCCGTTACCCCGATGGTCGCATGGGGGCAGATTCCAGTTTGGCTACCCCTGAGCATGGGCAGCAGTTTTATGAACGGGCTGTTCAAGAGTTGAGCGATCGCTACCGTCAATTTCTCCAAGCCGACTAGATGACTAGCTCTCTCCCCTCTCAAACGTGGCATTGGCAAGGCTACCCAATTCTCTATCGGCATCAAGGGACACAGGGCATCCCCCTCCTTCTCATCCATGGCTTTGGTGCCTCCAGCTTGCACTGGCGCAAAAACATTCCTGTCCTCGCTGCCCACCATCCAGTCTATGCCATTGATTTACTGGGCTTTGGTGGTTCCGCCAAACCCTCCCCTTCAGTTGTTCCCTACACCTTTGAGACGTGGGCAACCTTGGTTTTGGACTTTTGCCGCGAAGTCATTGGTCAGCCTACTGTTCTCATTGGCAACTCCATTGGCTGCGTGGTGGCCTTACAGGCTGCTGTTTTCCAACCCGCGTGGGTGAGTCAACTCATCCTACTCAACTGCTCTTTGCGTCAGCTCCACGAGCGCAAGCGACAGCAACTCCCTTGGTACCGCCGTTGGGGAACTAGACTACTCCAGCAACTTTTGGGGAATCGCACCCTTGGCACCTACTTCTTCCGCCAGATTGCCCAACCGCGTACGCTGCGCCGCATTCTCCACCAAGCCTATGCCAACCCTGCCGCCGTCACCGACGAACTGGTTGAGATCTTGCTTACCCCCGCCCAGGACAAAGGGGCTGCCGATGTCTTTTTGGCCTTTGTCCGTTACTCCCAAGGCCCTCTCCCTGAAGACCTGCTACCGCAAATTACCTGCCCCACCTATTTCCTTTGGGGGGCCGCCGACCCTTGGGAACCGATTGACGAAGCTCAGAAGCTGGCTCAATTTCCCCGTGTGCAGGAATTTGTTGCCTTGCCAGAGGTGGGCCATTGTCCCCAAGACGAAGCACCTGAGCAGGTGAACGCCTACATTCTCAAATGGATTGGACAAAATGTCTGTCCGTAGCTAGGAAGTTCTCTCCAATCGTGTTATACTAGTAAAGCTTAGCGGGGCGTAGCGCAGCTTGGTAGCGCACCACTTTGGGGTAGTGG
>NZ_JBKBHZ010000012.1:0-65892 GCF_046299655.1 Thermosynechococcus sp. | reverse complement strand
AAAAAAGGAGGAGCTAATCTCCTCCCTGCAAAAGGTTGGTATCTGTTCGGCTGGGAAAGGCTCCCAGCACATGCCCCACATATATTAAGGTCACACAAGGTGGGCAAGTTTCCATTGATTCGGCTGGGAAAGGCTCCCAGCACAGACCTGACGCTGCCCACCATGGTTCCTGCAAAAGTGTTTCCATTGATTCGGCTGGGAAAGGCTCCCAGCACACCGATCCCAACCTGTGGCCGGGCACTACCCAAAAGTTTCCATTGATTCGGCTGGGAAAGGCTCCCAGCACTTGGCCTGTGAGTAGATAAGGGAGAGCACCTTCGGGAGTTTCCATTGATTCGGCTGGGAAAGGCTCCCAGCACTTACTGATGCCCTTTGGCTCGGGAGTTAAGAAAGTGTTTCCATTGATTCGGCTGGGAAAGGCTCCCAGCACTCTTATGGCCGTGAAGGGTCTTAAGATCCTCAGTAGTTTCCATTGATTCGGCTGGGAAAGGCTCCCAGCACATTTACATGCCCGATAATATCTTATCGCTCCTTGCTGTTTCCATTGATTCGGCTGGGAAAGGCTCCCAGCACTGTGCCCCTTTGGAAGCGGCTCTACGAGCAGTATAGCACAGCTCATTTTCAAGCACCTACAGGAGATCATTTTTTTGTTTTGGTAAATTTTTTAGATCTGCGCAGGCAAGGTGTGCAAAAGTGTCTCTGGAAAAGGATTACGTGACTTTTCAAGCACCTCTAAATCTGTTAGAAACTCATCAAAGCTTTGCGGAGACTGGGGTTGAGAAAATTCATGAGCTGAGAGGATATTTTAGTCCAGAGGTGCTTGCACAGCTACACAAGTGAAGTCATCAGATGTTAGAACCCAGACCAGACAAGTCGCTCCCTAGAGGAAAAGTTGTGTTTTGGACAAGGCTAAGATTTTCTCGTCAGAAGCTCCTGACGGAGGAAACATTTGTTATTATGACGAGTAGTTCCCTAGAGCAAAAATTAAAATAGTTCAGTATTGGATATTACACTTTGCCAATCCTGAATCCTAGGGTTCCTTCAGCCAACGAGGATGTTATGGTTCAATCCCTTCAGTATTCCATCGAACTCGTCAAAGATGAAGCACGGCGACTGGTGGCCAAAGGTGTGGTAAGTCGGCAGCAGCCCATTTACACCCTCTGCCAGTTTGTGCCCGTTCGGGAGTGGCCCCTCATTGAGGCAGAGCTAGAGCGTTGTGACTTTATGCTGCGCGATCGCATTGGCGACTTGATTGGTCGTGAATGCTGGGATAACGACTAAAGAGCAATCATGAAGGGCACTGCCTTCCCCTAAGGTGCCAATCTTAGGAGGTGGGTGCCTGAGAATCCTGCTGGAGGTCTTGGCGAATCGCTCGCAGGGTTTCAAGGAGGGTTTGAATATCTGCGGCTAAGTCAGCACTCTCGCGCGGAGCAGGCGAAGAGGTCGAGGCGGGTTGCTGCTGTTGGGCAATAAAGGCTTGGATCAGTTCGCGGGCTTGCGCTTCGGTGAGGCGGCCTTTCTCAGCACAGACCGTGGCCAGTTGACGGGCATCCACCCGCAGCTGTGTCAGGTATTCTTGGCGCTTGGCCTCATCCTGTAGAGATTCAATGGCAGCGGCCGCCGCCCCAATACCGGTGTAGTAAAGTTGCTGTGCAAGTTTGAGGGGATTGCGATCCATAAAGTTGATTCCGAAGCAGATTATCCTTTGCTACTCTACGGGAAATCTCCCTTCCCTATCAAGGTTGAGGAAAGCGGCTGCGGTAGAGATGGACAATTTTACTCACCACCTCATCGATCCCCAAGTTGTCCGTACAGATTTCTATGGCATCAGCCGCTTTGCGAAAGGGGGCATAGGTGCGTTGCTGATCCGCGGTGTCGCGAGCGGTAATCTGAGCCAGCAATTCCTCATAGGAGAGGTCGCATTGCCCCTGCTGTTGTAATTCCTGCCAACGACGCTGGGCACGCTCTGCGGGCGAGGCCGTCAGGAAAATTTTTAAGCCTGCCTCAGGAAAGACGTGGGTACCAATATCCCGCCCTTCGGCAGCAATGCCCCCATTGGCTCCGATCGCCCGCTGTTGTCGTACCATGAGCCGTCGCACACCGCGCAGGGCGGCAACTTGGGACACCCACTGCGTCACCTCGAGGGAGCGAATGGCTTGGCTGACCTCGCGATCGTTAATCCATACCCGTGTGGGTTGATGGGGATCGCTGCTCTCAAGGCGCAATTGACAATGGGCGATCGCTTCCACAACCGCTGGCTCATCCCTGAGATCAAGGTTATTTTCCAAGCACCACCAAGTAACCGCGCGGTACATGGCACCGGTGTCAAGGTACTGCAACCCTAGGGCTTGGGCCGCCCGTCGCGTCACGGTGGATTTACCCGCCCCAGCAGGACCATCCACGGCCAGAATCGGCAAGCGGCGATCTAGTAGGCAATTGTCAATGAGGCGCGTTTGCCCCACCCAGCCCGCGATCGCCAGCAGCCCCACCGTCTCAATGCGTTCCAAGGGCACAAGGGTCTGGGGATGCACCAACTCGGCGTAGTCGAGGCGCAACTGCGGAAACTGCCGCAGATGGTTGTGAACCGGCGCCAAGAGATCGCTGGCGGTAAAGCAGCCCTGACGAAAAGCAGCAGTCGCTATCTCTAGGCTCTGGCTTAGGGCTAAGGCGGTGGCGCGATCGCCCTCACTCAGGTATTGATTGCGGGAACTCAAGGCAAGACCATCGGCATCGCGGACAATGGGACAGGCGATGATCTCCACCTCCAGATTCAAATCGGCCACACAACGGCGAATAATCGCTAACTGCTGGGCATCCTTTTGGCCAAAATAGGCGCGATCGGGCTGCACCAGATGCAAGAGCTTCAGCACAACTGTTGCTACCCCGCGAAAATGACCAGGGCGCGATCGCCCACAGAGGGTCTCTGTTAATTCCTTGGGGGGTTCCACCACCGTCAGAGGTTCCATCCCCTGCGGATAAAGTTCCTCGACAGGAGGCACAAAGAGAATATCTACCCCCAACTGGCGGCAGAGGGCTGTATCAGCCTCAAGGGTGCGCGGATAGCGTTCCAAATCCTCTTGGGGACCAAACTGGAGTGGATTGACAAAAATACTGACCACCACCACATCACACTCTTGCCGCGCCCGCTGGATCAAGGCGACATGCCCGCCGTGGAGTGCCCCCATTGTTGGCACAAAACCAAGGGTGGTTGCAGGAGATAATGTGCCAAGGGCAGCCTCTAAACCGGCAGTGGTGCTCAAACAGTAAAACATACCCATCAAATGTCTAGGGGGCGATCGGTGCAGTTTTGATACAATCTGTCATATTACCGCCCTTTTCACACCGAGAGAAGACACGCCAGCTTAGGGGCTACTTTGCTCTACCCCAACAAAAGGGCTGTTTAATGCCCCTGCCGGCTTTTCCTAACTAAAGTTTGTACATTTGTTGCGAAGGCTTTAATCTTAGGGGCAGGTTTTCTAAAATTCAGATATTTTCGTTTCTCTGTACTTGCAACCCCTGTAACGCAACCTCAGTTTCACCCCCCTTAGCCAAAAGCTTATTTTTTAACTGCAACTGTTTAGCATACGCTGCGAGGATTGCCCCTATGGCCAATGAACTACAAAACGGCTTACAAAAGTACCGTTTCGTCTGCACCCTCACCTTCGGGGATATTTATGGCCAAGTGATTGTTTGGCTAATTGTCATCTTTGTTGGTTTAGCTGCGTCCCTCACCCTCTACAACAATCCAGTGCAGGCGTTTCTGGTCGGCGGGCTAATTTTGGTGCTAACGTTACCCTTTTTGCTCTTTGCTTTTGTCACCACCCTGCTCAATCATATTGAAATGCGGCCTGTAACGGTGACAGAGAAGAAAAAGCGCAAAGATGCTGCTGCGACCTCAAACCCAGAGGTTGCTCCTGCTAGCTGAAGTGAGAGTGGCAAATCCGCCACCTTGACCCTAGGGCAAAGTCCTATTGCAGAGCGATCGCCCCCCAAGGAACGCAAGAAGCATAGGGAGGCAGTGTGTTTAAGTTTCTCTTGTGATGAGGCAAGCAGTGGCCGTCTTGCCTGAACCCCCTCCCTGTCTCACTTCCGCCGTGGGTTTGATCGGCACCTTGCAAGAACGCAGGCTATTTATTGGATATTTATTGGATTCATACCTCTTGCCTTGTCCCAACAGGGTTTGCTCCTTGAGTCGTCTCTGATAGGGGTATCTTCCCAGCTGTAGTAAAAATTTTCTCCCCTGTGATATACTCCTGACCCTCACGCTTCGCGTAGAGGGCGGGCTTCTCCACTCTTTCGACCTTCGCGTTTTATAGTGAGCCGATGCCCTAGGCCCACTTTTTTGATGAGTATCGCCGAGTTGATGTCTCGCGACGTTGTTTAGGAACCCTGCTCTCCCCGCATCGGCAAAACTTTTACTTAGGCCAGACTTTGCCGCCTGACCATTGGGCAAGGATTATAGCACACACTTACTGAACAGCAAGACTCCCCTCGCTTGGGCACTTCGGGGGCAGCGAACCCCCTCAGCGCCTTTGGCTCTCATCCTGACGCTCCCCTTCGGAAGAGCGCGGGGCTTCCCGCCGATTAGCTAAGCATTGATTGCCATCGTATTTAGTGCTATTCTCAGTTGACTTTTATCAATAGACTAAAAATACAAACCAAATGTTAAGAACCAGCAAAAGCCAGTGGTGGTATTCCGACGAACAGATTTAGAAATGTTAAGATTCTTAATATATGTAACGCATCTATGAAAGCGCTGTTAAAGCACCGTTGGCTTGGCCGCGATCTTTAGCAGGGGCGATCGCCCATCCTATAGCGAAACCGATATTCCTAGGCTTTGGACGAATCACTGCTGTCAACCTTGAGAACAAGCGATAGGGACTATGGATACCTCAAAAGACTTAGTGCGCACCTACCTTCGGGAAATTGGCCGTGTGCCACTGCTCACCCACGAACAGGAAGTGATCTACGGCAAACAGGTGCAGCAGCTTGCCGCCATGAACGAGATTCGCGAAAAGCTCGCGGCAGAAATCAACCGTGAACCCACCCGTGCTGAATGGGCTGCCGCCGCCAACATCAGTGAAGAAGAATTAGAGACAATTATCGAAAATGGCGAGCGCGCCAAACGCAAAATGGTGGAGGCCAACCTGCGTCTGGTGGTTTCCGTAGCCAAAAAGTACATCAAGCGCAATGTGGATCTGCTGGATCTGATCCAGGAGGGGACAATCGGGATGCAGCGGGGGGTAGAAAAGTTTGACCCCACTAAGGGGTATCGTTTCTCCACCTATGCCTACTGGTGGATTCGTCAAGCCATCACACGGGCGATCGCTGAAAAGGGACGCACCATTCGCCTGCCCATCCACATTACGGAGAAGCTGAACAAAATTAAAAAAGCGCAGCGACAACTGTCCCAGCGGCTGGGGCGTGCGCCCACCATTAATGAGCTGGCGGCAGAATTAGAATTAACCCCTGCCCAAGTGCGAGAATATCTTGAACGGGCGCGACAACCCCTCTCCCTTGATGTCCGTGTCGGCGATAATCAGGATACGGAGTTGGGCGAATTGCTGGAGGATCCCTCCATTTCTCCCGAGGAATTTGCTGCTCAATCCTCCTTGCGCAGCGACCTTGAACGGCTCATGGCCGATCTAACCCCACAGCAACGCCATGTTCTCTCCCTACGCTTTGGCCTAGAGAATGGCCAGCCCCTCACCCTGGCCAAAGTGGGCGAACTGCTCAACATTAGTCGCGAACGGGTACGGCAAATTGAGCGGGAAGCCCTCAGCAAACTCCGCAAACGCCGGGGTGATATTCACGAGTACCTTGCCAGCTAACTCATGCTCACTGACGAACAGCACCGCCAAAAAATGCAGCAGCGCAAAGCCGTGCAGGCCCAACGCCTAGCGGAGCGCACCCGTGAAAAAGGGTTGATTATTGTCCACACGGGCAACGGCAAGGGCAAAACCACGGCAGCGCTGGGTATGGTACTGCGTTCCTTGGGGCATGGCTATCGCGTAGCGATTATTCAATTCATTAAGGGGGCCTGGGAGCCAGCAGAAAAAAGGGTTCTTAGCCACTGGTCAGACCAACTGGCCTTCCATGCCATGGGGGAGGGCTTTACGTGGGAAACTCAAGACCGCCAGCGAGATACTGCCTGTGCCCAAGCGGCTTGGGAACTTGCCCTCAGCTACCTCACCAACCCTGAGTACCGATTGGTACTGCTGGATGAAATCAATGTTGCCCTGAAGCTGGACTACTTAACTGTGACCCAAGTGCTGCAGGGCCTTGCCCGCAAGCCAGAAATGACCCATGTGATTCTCACTGGGCGTGGTGCGCCCCCAGCCCTGATTGACGCCGCCGACCTCGTGACCGAAATGACCCTCATCAAGCATCCCTTTCAGGAGCAGGGAGTTAAAGCCCAGCCGGGGATTGAATTTTGACATACTCCCGACCCTCACGCTTCGGGTAGAGGGCGGGCTTCTCCACTCTTTCGACCTTCGCGTTTTATAGTGAGCCGATGCCCTAGGCCCACTGTTTTGATGAGTTTCGCCGAGTTGATATCTCGCGGCATGGATGCGCCACAATGAGAGCATTCATGCCAGCGGTCAGACAACTCTTTAGGTCCTCGGTTCAGGCAAATTGCACAATACTGGGATGTGCCAGCGGGGTTAACCTTCACGACCCACCGCCCAGCTTTTGCAGCTTTGTACGGCAGGATGTTGTTTAGGAACCCCGCTATCTCCGCATCAGCAAAACTTTTGTTCAGGCTGGATTTAGCCGTCTGACCGTTGGGCAAGGACTATAGCACACACTTACTGAACAGCAAGACTCCCCTCGCTCGGGCACTTCGGGGGCAGCGAACCTCCTCAGCGCCCCTAGCTCTCATCCCGACGCTCCCCTTCGGAAGAGCGCGGGGCTTCCCGCCGATTAGCTAAAGCAGGAGTTCCCCAGCAAAAATCGTAACGGCCTGACCCAATAGCCGCAGGCGATCGCCCCCTTGGGGTTGCATTTTAATCATGCCGCCCCGCGCGGAGGCTTGATAAGCGATGAGTTCTGGTTTGCCCAGCTTCGGTTGCCAGTAGGCATAGAGGCTACAGTGGGCAGAGCCAGTGACCGGATCCTCAGGGATGCCCAATTGGGGGGCAAAAAAGCGGGAGATTATGTCATATTTCTCGTTATGGGCAGTTACAATTAGTCCCCGGCAGGGTAGGCGGGCAATCTGGTCAAAATCAGGTTTCAACTGTGCTACCGCATCGGCATCGGCCAGTTCCACCAGCAGATCCCTCCCCGCTTGCCCCATAAACACCGCCTTTGTCCCGATGGCTGCAATGATTGAGGCTTGTATCTGCTGATCCTCAAGGGGGGTTACCGGCTGCTGCGGAAAATCAAGGGCAATCCAATTCCCAAGGCGCTGTGCACGCAGGAGACCGCTGCGGGTGTGAAATTCTAGATCTCCCACCACCCCCTGATGCTGCCAGAGGACGTGGGCTGTTGCGAGGGTGGCATGACCACAGAGATCCACTTCTGCCACAGGGGTAAACCAGCGCAGGTGAAAGCCGCTGGCCACTGGCACAACAAAAGCCGTTTCCGAAAGATTCATCTCGCGGGCGATCGCCCCCAAGGTTGCATCGTCAAAAAACGTCTCTAGGACACATACGGCCGCCGGGTTTCCCCGGAAAGGTTCTTGGGTAAAGGCATCAACTTGGTACAGTGGTAGCGGCATCCGACCCCCGAAAACCGTAAAATCAATACTGTAGATCGAGCAGAGGACATACTGCGTGGAACGGACATTTCTAGCCATTAAGCCCGACGGCGTTCAGCGTGGGATAGTGGGGACGATTATCCAACGATTTGAACAAAAAGGCTACACACTGGTTGGCCTCAAACTCATGCGCGTCAGCCGCGAACTGGCAGAGCAGCACTACAGCGAACACAAAGACAAACCCTTCTTTGCGGGGCTGGTGAATTTTATTACCTCTGGCCCAGTGGTGGCCATGGTTTGGGAAGGACGGGGCGTGATCGCTGCAGCGCGCAAACTGATTGGGGCCACCAACCCCCTCAATGCTGAACCGGGAACGCTGCGGGGGGATTTTGGCGTAGATGTGGGACGCAATGTGATTCACGGCTCCGACAGTCCTGAAAATGCCGAGCGCGAAATCAATCTCTGGTTTCAGACCCAAGAACTGGTGCCCTGGGAGCCAGCCCTTACCTCTTGGGTGTATGAGATGTAGGCTCTTGGGTTGAGTGGGGAAGGGTTGGGGGGGTCTCTGGCTCCGCCACCTCCCGCTTGGAAAAGCCCCACGTAAAGCAGAGGGCAATCAGGGTAATCATCACCCAGTCAGAGGGGACAAGTTGCGGATTGATTACTCGAATCAAAAGCCGCAGCCCCACCAGTGTCACTGTGAAATAGCCCGCATCCTCAAGTCGAGGAAACTCTTTGAGCCAGCGGATAAATAGCTCCGCCATAAAGCGCAGCATAATCACGCCAATCGTGCCGCCGAGGAGTACCAACCAACGCTCATCGGAGAGAGCGATCGCCGTTGTCACACTATCAAGGGAAAAGGCCAAATCCGCCAAAGCCAGTAGGGGAACTGCCTGCCAAAACGAACGAATCACCCGCTCGTGGTGATGTTCTGGCTCAGTGGTAAAGAAAAAGTACTTTGCCGCTAACCAGAGAAGATACAACGCCCCCGCCAACTCAAACTGCCAAAACTGCAAGACCCACGTGGCTGTGAAAATCAGCGCAATCCGGAAAATGTAGGAAATGGCGAGTCCCAGATTGAGGGCCCGCCGCTGCTCATCTAAATCTTCGATGCCTCGTACCAAGGCGGCGAGGGCGATCGCATTGTCTGCGGAAAGAACCGCTTCTAGGGCCAACAACACCACCAGCAACAACAGGGTATCCAGTCCCCAGTTGGGCGAGAGGTCCAATAGTTTATCAATCATCGGGCGAGGGAAGGTCTCCAAAGTTTTGGCTGCTCAATACTTATCGTCGCACAGTAACGGTACAGCATTTTCCGAAGGACAGCACACTTAAATCACTAGACTAGAATTAACTCAGAATTGTGATTGAACTTTAGAAACACTGCTCTGCCATGGGACTCATTAGCAACACCTTAAAATCTGCAGGAAAGCTCGATCTGATTTCCTTAACCTTGTGCATTGCTGGTTCTCGTAAAATTTACCGTGACGATGATTATGGCCAATCCCCATGGCATATTTTTGCACCCAATTTGAGAATTTATGGTTTTGATGCCGATCCAGAGGCCTGTGATGCAGCAAATGCTGCCCTAGAAGCCCAAGGAATCACTTGGTTTGAGCGCCACTATCCTCTTGCTCTGGGGAAACAGGTGGGTGAATCAACCCTGTACATTACCAATGCGGTTCATTGTAGTTCTTTGTACGAACCCAATTTAAGCTATACATCACGGTTTCAAGGATTCAACCCCGGCTTAAGTGTTGCAGCAACCGTTCAAGTGGAAACAACAACACTAGATGCATTTGCCCAAACTGAGGGGCTTGAGAGTGTAGAGGTGCTCAAGGTGGATGTCCAAGGCGCAGACCTCGATGTTTTGCAGGGTGGTCAACATCTTTTAGCTGCAAGCACTTTGGCCATCATTGTTGAAGTTGAGTTTTCGGAAATTTATCGGGGGCAACCGCTCTTTGCTGATATTGATGCCTATTTACGTGCTCAAGGGTTTGTACTTTTTGACTTACTCACCGATGATGCTTGGTGCCGCTTGCCTCGCTACCTCTCGCCTTTCCAATCTCAACGCCGCGCAGGTCAACTACTCTGGGCAGATGCGGTTTACTTGCGGGATTTACTGAATGAGGATCAACGGCAACAAAATGCCCATCTACAGACCCCAGCGCATTTATTAAAGCTGGCAGCGATCGCTGATGCCCTAGACTTTCCTGACTACGCTTTGGAAGTCTTGACACAGCTCACGCTTCGGTACGGTGAAACTGCCCAATGGAACTGCCGTTCTGAAATTTTTGCCATTTTAGAGCAAGCAAAGCCTGTGATCAGTACTGATATCACTGACCTACCGATTGTGCAAGCGCTGTCTCAGCCAGTACCCTAGCCCTGAGGCAAAATGCGGCGGCTAAATTGCTGAAGCTCCTCGCGAATCCCGCGGGGCAATTGGTTTTGTTTGGCGAGGGCTTGCTGGAAGTATTGCTGGGCCTGCGATCGGTTGCCACTGGCAGCTAAAATTTGTGCTTTCAGATAAAGGAGTTCTGGATTGTCGGGCGCCAGTGCCAAGGCTTGATCAACGGCGTTTAAGGCCTGTGGCCACTGCTTGCGATCGCGATAGGCCAAGGCCAGGCCCCGATAGCTAAGGTAAGGGGGAGCGGCGTAGGTTTGCAGGGTTTGAATCGCCCGATCCATGCTGACAAAGCCGACATTACTGGCAATGCCCCACTCCATAAAGCCCCGCACCAGATTTAATTCTGGATCGCGAGGATTGACCGCTTCGGCTCGCCCCACATGATCAAGAATCCGCTGTACCCGCAAGAGAGCAGCGGGAGCACCGGCCACTGGCCCCGCGCCCGCATCGGAAATTTCATAGCCGGCCATCAGGAAATGCCCCACCGCTTGGTAGAGATTGCCCCGCAGGGGATCGCGGCTCGTGAGGGCTTGGGCAGCGCGCAGGGTCTCTTCCGCATAGCGCTTATATCCTGCCCAGTCTTCATTGAGATAGGCAATAGCAGCGGCCAAGGTGAGGGTGAGAGGTTCTTGGCGATCGCGCTCCAAAGCAGCCGGCAGCAACTCTTTGCCTTTGACATAATTGCCATCGCGAAAGAGGGCGACAAAGACAGCTTCCGTTTGATCCGAAATCGGACGTGCCTGCGATCCACTGCGGAACGGATCTCCGGCAAGGGCAGCAGTACTCAGTACCCAAGGGGCGATCGCTCCACTAAGATAGAGAGCAAAGCGTTGCCACAAGCGCCATTGACGGGTTTGCACGGTCGTTACCTCCGGAGTCTGCATCTTGTTTTCGGTTCACCATCTCAGCTATCACCCCGCCGCCACCCCTCAGCCCATCTTGCGGGATATTAACTTGACCTTAGGTCGGGCTGAACTCGGATTAATTGTGGGACCGAGTGGCTCGGGTAAAACCACCCTACTAGAGATTTTAGCGGGCTTGGCCACCCCCAGTCGGGGAATCATTCGCTGGCAGGATCAGGTTCTTACACCCGATCATTTACAACAGTTGGCTGGATTGGTCTTTCAGTTCCCGGATCGCTACTTCTGTGGCAGCACCATTCTCGAAGAACTGCGCTTTGGTCACCCGGAAATCCCCTACGAGAATTTTTACCGCGCCCTTGCCGATGTTGGCCTAGAGCATCTACCTTTGCACATCCGCCCCGAATCCCTCAGTGGCGGTCAGCAGCGGCGCCTTGCCCTTGCAGTGCAACTGGTGCGCCAACCCTACCTCCTGTTACTCGATGAACCCACGGCCGGCTTGGATTGGTCAATGCGCCGCCAATTGCTACAGGTGCTGCGCCGCCTTAAGGAACATTGGAGCCTCCTTGTGGTGACCCATGAGGCCAGTGAATTGCAGGCGATTAGCGATCGCACTTGGCGATTGGAAAATGGTTGTCTGGTGCCACTGACTTCCCATCAGTCAAGTCCTGTAATAAGTTTTAATACTTAGGTAGCAAAACTTTGCAATTTGTTACCATAGGGGCGCAAAGTCGCTCCACAGCTTGATTTTCTGCTACAACCACAAAAGGTATAGCCCTTCTTGCAAGGATGGAAAACCTGCACCACTGTGCAAGCCGGTGTTAGGACAGCACCGCGTTTATGTCCTCCATTGTTTTCACACAGGGCTGTATATCCCACTTAGGGTTTGGTCTCGATCGTTACAAGGAGTTTGAACGCATGTTCACCCACGTCAAGTCCACGATTCGGCATATCGCGCCAGCGGCGTTGAATGGGCGATCGCTGTTGCGAGTGGTGTATGTGGTACTTGAAGCCCAATACCAGAGCGCGCTGTCGGCAGCGGTTCGCAGCATTAACGACACCCATCCACAGGTGGCCATTGAAATCAGTGGCTATCTCCTTGAGGAACTGCGTAATCCCGAAAACTATGCCGCCTTCTGTGAAGACGTGGCGCGGGCGAATGTGTTTATTGCCTCCCTCATCTTTATTGAGGACTTGGCCGATAAGGTGGTCGAAGCCGTTCAGCCCTATCGCGATCGCCTCGATGTGGCAGTTGTTTTCCCCTCCTTGCCACAGGTCATGCGCCTCAACAAAATGGGCAGCTTTTCCCTAGCGCAAATTGGCCAGTCCAAGAGCGTCATCGCCAACTTTATGAAGAAGCGCAAGGAGAAAGCCGGCGCTGGCTTCCAAGATGCCATGCTCAAACTCCTGCGAACCCTACCCCAAGTCCTGAAGTACCTCCCCATTGATAAAGCACAGGATGCCCGCAACTTCATGCTCAGCTTCCAGTACTGGCTGGGGGGGTCGCCAGAAAATCTCCAAAACTTCCTGCTGATGCTGGCCGATCGCTACGTCTTCAAAGGTCAGCCAAACAGCCACCTCAGCTACCAAGAACCGGTCACCTACCCCGACACCGGTATTTGGCACCCCCTTGCACCGCAGATGTTTGAGGATCTCAAGGAGTACCTCAACTGGTTCAACAGCCGCCGCGATATTGGTGCCGATCTCAAAGACCCCCTAGTGCCCACCATTGGCCTCCTGTTACAGCGTACCCACCTTGTCACGGGGGATGACGCCCACTATGTGGCAATTGTGCAAGAATTTGAATCCCAAGGGGCGCGGGTGATTCCCGTCTTCTCCGGCGGTCTAGACTTTTCGGTGCCACTGGAAAAATTCTTCTACGATCCCATCAACCCTGAGAAACCTATTGTTGACACTGTGGTCTCTCTAACGGGATTTGCCCTTGTGGGCGGCCCTGCCAAGCAGGATCATGCTAAAGCGGTGGCAGCACTGAAAAAGCTCAACCGTCCCTACATGGTGACCCTGCCCTTGGTGTTTCAAACCACTGAGGAATGGGAGGACAGTGATCTGGGGCTGCACCCCATTCAAGTGGCGCTGCAAATTGCCCTCCCGGAACTGGATGGGGCCATTGAGCCAATTATTCTTTCGGGTCGTGATGGCATGACCGGCAAGGCGATCGCCCTGCAAGACCGCGTGGAAATGATTGTGCAGCGGGCACTAAAGTGGGCGAATCTGCGCCGCAAGCCCAAAATGCAAAAGAAAGTCGCCATCACCATCTTTAGCTTCCCGCCGGATAAGGGCAACGTCGGTACGGCTGCCTACTTGGATGTTTTTGGCTCCATCTACAAAGTCATGGAAGCCTTGAAAAACAATGGCTATGACGTGCAGGACATGCCGGAGAGTGCCGAAGCCCTGATGCAGGACATTCTCCACGACGCCCGTGCCCAAGTGGGGAGCCCTGAACTTAATATTGCCTACCGCATGAGTGTGCCGGAATACGAGCGCCTCACCCCCTACGCCAAACGCCTTGAAGAAAACTGGGGCAAACCGCCGGGGCACCTCAACAGTGATGGCCAAAACCTGCTCATCTACGGTAAAGCCTACGGCAACGTGTTTATTGGGGTGCAGCCCACCTTTGGCTACGAGGGGGATCCCATGCGGTTGCTCTTTTCTCGCTCCGCCAGTCCCCACCACGGTTTTGCTGCCTACTACACCTTCCTCAACCACATCTGGCAGGCGGATGCCGTGCTTCACTTTGGCACCCATGGCTCCTTGGAGTTTATGCCGGGTAAACAGATGGGTATGTCTGGGGATTGCTACCCCGACAATCTCATCGGCACGATTCCCAACCTCTACTACTACGCTGCCAATAACCCCTCTGAAGCCACCATTGCCAAGCGCCGCAGCTACGCCAACACGATTAGCTACCTCACTCCCCCAGCGGAAAATGCAGGTCTTTACAAAGGGCTGCGGGAACTTAGCGACCTCATTGGCTCCTACCAAACCCTGAAAGATAGTGGTCGGGGGGTTCAGATTGTCAACACGATCATGGACAAGTGCCGCATGGTCAATCTCGATCAAGATGTGGCTCTCCCCGATAGGGATGCTGCAGATCTCAGCCCTGAGGAGCGGGATACCCTCGTGGGCAAGGTCTATATCAAGCTGATGGAAATTGAAAGCCGTCTCTTGCCCTGTGGCCTGCACGTCATTGGTAAGCCACCGACAACGGAAGAGGCAGTGGCCACCTTGGTGAATATTGCCAGCTTGGATCGTCCTGAAGACGGTATCAAGAGTCTGCCCCGGCTGATTGCCGAGAGCTTAGGACGGGACATTGACGAAATTTATCAGAATAGCGATCGCGGGGTACTGGCGGAGGTTGAACTGCTGCGCCAAATTAACGAAGCCACCCGTGCTGCCGTCAGTGCCCTTGTCCAAGCCCAAGCCGATGCCGATGGGCGGGTCTCACGCGTCTCGAAGCTGAACTTCTTCAACATGGGGCGCAAAGAGCCATGGATGGAAGCTCTCCATGGGGCGGGCTATCCCCACGTGGATGCCGCTGCCCTCAAACCCCTCATGGAATATCTGGAATTCTGTTTGCAGCAGATTGTGGCCGACAATGAACTGGGGGCACTGCTGCAAGCCCTAGAGGGCGAGTACATTCTCCCCGGTCCCGGTGGCGATCCCATTCGTAACCCTGAGGTCTTGCCGACGGGCAAAAATATCCACGCTTTAGATCCGCAGGCCATTCCCACGGCTGCTGCTGTGCAGTCCGCCAAAGTCGTGGTGGATCGCCTCCTCGCGCGGCAAAAAGCAGAAAACAACAACCAATGGCCAGAAACCATCGCCATGGTGCTCTGGGGTACAGATAATATCAAAACCTATGGCGAGTCCCTTGCCCAAGTGTTGTGGCTAGTGGGGGCACGTCCGTTACCCGACTCCTTAGGGCGGGTCAACAAGGTGGAACTGATTCCGTTGGAGGAGCTAGGACGGCCACGCATTGATGTTGTCGTCAACTGTTCGGGGGTTTTCCGCGATCTCTTTATCAACCAAATGGCACTCATTGACCGTGCCATCAAGATGGCGGCCGAAGCCGATGAACCCCTTGAGCTGAACTTTATCCGCAAACACGCCCTGCAACAGGCCTCAGAACTGGGCATTGACCTGCGCCAAGCGGCCACACGCGTCTTTACCAACGCCTCCGGCTCCTATGCGGCCAATGTCAACCTAGCGGTGGAAAATAGCTCTTGGGAACAGGAGTCGGAGCTTCAGGACATGTATCTCTCCCGCAAGTCCTTTGCCTTCTCGGCGGATTCGCCAGGGACAATGCAGCAGGCGCGGCCTCTCTTTGAAGCGGCTCTTAAAACGGTGGATGTGACGTTCCAGAACTTAGACTCCTCCGAAATTAGTCTCACGGATGTCAGCCACTACTTTGACTCGGATCCGACCAAGCTGGTGGGGGCACTGCGAGCTGATGGCAAGCAACCCAAGGCCTACATTGCCGATACCACCACGGCCAATGCCCAAGTGCGCACCCTCTCGGAAACCGTTCGCCTCGACAGCCGCACTAAGCTCCTGAATCCCAAATGGTATGAGGGAATGCTCTCCCACGGCTACGAAGGGGTGCGCGAGATCTCGAAACGACTAGTGAACACAATGGGCTGGTCGGCGACGGCAGGAGCTGTGGATAACTGGGTCTATGAGGAGGCCAATGCCACGTTTATTCTCGATGAGCAGATGCGGCAGCGGCTTTTGAATACCAACCCCCACTCCTTCCGCAAAATGGTCAGCACCTTCCTCGAACTCCACGGCCGGGGCTACTGGCAGACCAGTGAAGCCAATCTGGAATTGCTGCGGCAACTCTATCAAGAGGTCGAGGACAAAATTGAGGGAGTTGAGTAAACAACGTTAATAGGTTGCACGGGGGGATCTTCCCCCTTTTTATTTGGGTGCAGCGGTGGTCGGAACCCTTCTGATTCCTTGAGCGTCAGACTCCGCAGTGCGTTTTTTCTGGGGAGGAGTTGACGATATTGAAGACACTGCAAGTCGTTGGCCCATCGTCCTTGACTGGTTTGGCTGTCCTTTCCTTTGCGGATGCCGCCGCTGCCCAACTAAATGTGAATATCAATTTCGGTGGTTCCTGCCAGCCGGTGTATGTGGTACCGAGTCCCCCCAGCCAACCCGTCTATGTGGTGCCCACCCCGCAAACGCAACCAGTGTATGTGGTACAGCCAAGAGCGGTTAGGGTTCGATCGCGCCATCACCGCAAAAAGCCCTCCCGCAATCAACCGCAGTTTGTGATTCCCACCAATCCTAATGGGGTGCTGATCACGTTTTAAGAATTCCAGCCAGAATTGCTGCCCCTTCTGCTAAGATGAATTTACACATCGGTATTCCGACCGACTTATCGTAGATTGTTAACAGCATAGTGAGCTGGCGGCGTTTTAGGGTTTGGTTTAGTCTGTTTCTACTCGCGGTAGGCCTTAGTGGTCTCACCGCTGCTTGTCAATTGCAGGCCACACTGCCCGATGGCCGCCCTGCTCAAGTAAATCTCACCCTTTCTTCGTTTGCAGTCACCAAAAAAGCACACGAGGCCATTATGCCCCTGTTTGCCGCCCAATGGGAGCACGACCATCAGCAAAAAGTGCGCTTTCGGACAAGTTATGGGCCATCTGGCAGTCAGTCACGGGCAGTGATTGATGGTCTAGAGGCGGATATTGTTCACTTTTCCTTGGGTTTGGATGTGGATCGCATTGCCAAGGCAGGGTTAATTCGTCCTGACTGGGCAAACCAAGCCCCCCACAACAGCATTGTCACCACTTCTGTCTGCGCCCTGATCACACGGCAGGGCAACCCCAAAAATCTGCAAACATGGCAGGATTTGACGCGGCAGGGAGTGACATTCGTCACGGCGAATCCCAAAACCTCTGGTGCGGCTCGCTGGAACTTCCTTGCCCTGTGGGGATCTGTCACCCAAACGGGGGGAACGCCTGAACAAGCAAAGCAGTTTGTTACCGAAGCCTTGCGCCATGTGGTGGCTCTACCCCGCGATGGCCGCGAAGCAACTGATGCCTTTTTGAAGCAGGGTCAAGGGGATGCTCTAATCAACTACGAAAACGAAGTCATCCTAGCACACCAAAAGGGGCAGTCCTTTTCCTACACCATTCCGCCTGTGAATATCCTGATTGAAAACCCGATCGCCCTTGTGGACAAGTATGTTGATAAACATGGCACGCGGGAGGTGGCCCAAGCCTACATTGATTTTCTCTACACGCCGCAAGCTCAGGAAATCTTTGCCCAGTATGGTTTTCGCCCCGTCGATCCTGCCGTCCTTGCCGCCCATCAGCAGGAGTTTCCGCCGGTGCCCACCCTCTTTACTGTGGCGGATTTAGGGGGCTGGGAGAAGGTGCAAGCGCAATTTTTTGCCAACGGTGCCCTGTTTGATCAAATTCAACAGGAGAATCGAGCCTCATGATCACCACAAACCCCATCCCTGCGGCCTGCTCTTCTAAAAAACAGCGCTGGCAGTTCCCTTGGGTCTGGAGAATCACGGTCTTTTACCTACTGGTGATGCTGGCTGTGCCCATTGCCGCCCTCTTGAGCCGTGCCAGTAGTGCCGGACCACTGCATTTTTGGCAGGTGGCCACGCAGGCGATCGCCCTTTCGGCCTACGAAGTCACCTTTATCACTGCCCTGATCACGGCGGTCATCAATGGCGTCTTTGGTACCCTGATTGCTTGGGTACTGGTGCGCTACTCCTTTCCGGGAAAGCGCTTCTTTGATGCCGTCGTGGATCTACCTTTTGCATTGCCAACGGCGGTGGCTGGTCTCACCCTAGCCACGGTTTATAGCGAAAATGGCTGGATTGGGAGTTTATTCGCTCCCTTCGGCATCAAAATCGCCTTTAGCCGCTGGGGGGTAGCAGTGGCGATGCTCTTTATTTCGCTGCCCTTCGTCATTCGTACGGTTCAGCCGGTCCTCACGGAGATGGAAAAGGATGTGGAGGAGGCTGCATGGTCGCTCGGTGCTACCCATGCTCAGACCTTCTGGCGAGTGATTTTGCCGCCTTTAATGCCCGCCATTCTGACGGGGGTGGCTCTAGGCTTTTCACGCGCCGTCGGGGAATTTGGTTCGGTTGTGATTATTTCCTCCAACACCCCCTTTCGCGACTTGATTGCCTCGGTGCTGGTGTTTCAGAGCTTGGAGCAGTACGACTATGAGGCAGCCACCATTATTGGTACGGTAATGCTCTTGGTGTCCTTGGCGATTTTATTTTTGATTAACCTGCTGCAAGCATGGGGACGGCGCTATGCGGAGCGTTAAACCCTCCCCCACCCAAGAAAAGCCGTGGCTGCACGCCCTTTTGATTGTCATTGCTATCGGCTACTTAGCCTTGGTGCTCCTGATTCCAGCGGCCAATGTCCTTTTCCAAGCCTTTCACAGGGGAGTCCTGCCCTTTCTGGAAAATTTGCTGGAGCCAGATTTTCTGCATGCGGTGTGGCTGACGTTTGCCCTTGCCTTGGTAGTGGTGCCCTTAAACACGGTCTTTGGCCTCTGTGCCGCGTGGGCGATCGCCCGCCATCGCTTTCCGGGCCGCACCCTGTTGCTCAGCATGATTGACTTACCCTTTTCCATCTCCCCCGTTGTTGCCGGACTGATGCTCGTACTGGTCTATGGCCGCAATGGCTGGTTTGGCGGCTGGCTGCAAGCCTTGGATATTCGTGTTATTTTCTCTTTTCCGGGGATGGTGCTGGCAACGGCCTTTGTGAGTTTGCCCTTTGTGGCGCGGGAGGTCATTCCTGTCCTAGAAGAAATTGGCACCGAGCAGGAGGAAGCCGCAAAAACCCTAGGCGCCAATGAGTGGCAAACCTTTTGGCGAGTCACCCTGCCCAATATCCGCTGGGGGCTGCTCTATGGCGTTGTGTTGACCAATGCGCGGGTAATGGGGGAATTTGGTGCGGTGGCAGTGGTTTCTGGCAATGTGGCGGGTTTGACGCAAACCCTGCCCCTCTTTGTGGAAGAGGCCTACAAAAACTACAACACAGAGTCGGCCTACGCCGCAGCCGTGATCCTTGGTCTCTTAGCCTTGGTGACGCTGGTGGTGAAGGAAATTTTAGAGCGCAAAACCGGCATCAAGCCCAATGCTTAGGACTTACCCAAGACGCGCAAAATCGAGGGCACAGCTTCAATATCGGCCATCTGGGCAATCTCGGCCATGGCTTGACGAAACTCCCCTTCGCGCACATGGTGAGTGACAATCACAATTTCTGCCAGTTCATTATGGCTGCCAATTTGCACAAGGGACTCCAAACTGACATTGTGATTGCCAAAACAGGTGCCCAGTTTCCCCAAAACCCCTGGATGATCTTGGGCATGGACACGGGCATAGAAGCGACTATCCACCTCCGCCATCGGCAGCAGCGGTATAGCTTGATCGTGCTGACAGGTTAGTAAGGGATGACGGGCAGGGCCTTGGGGCAAAAGGGCGGCAATGTTAATCAAATCGGCCACGACAGCACTGGCGGTTGCTCCAGCCCCCGCACCGGGACCATAGAACATCACCTGTCCTAGTGGCTCTGCTTCGATAAGGATGGCATTGAAGACGTCATTCACCCCTGCTAGGGGATGCTCAAGGGGAACGAGGGTGGGATGCACACGCACCTCTAGGGGCTGGGTACCTAAGCGGCGAGCGATCGCCAGCAGTTTAATGCGAAAGCCGAGCTTTTCAGCGTAGGCAATATCCACGGCGGTAATGCCACGAATGCCTTCGCAATACACTTCCTCACGGCGAATCCGTCCGCCAAAGGCAAGGCTAGCAAGAATGGCAATTTTATCTGCGGCATCCCACCCCTCAATGTCGGCGCTGGGATCGGCCTCCGCATACCCGAGGCGCTGGGCATCAGCAAGGATGGGGGCAAAATCTCCCTGCTCCTGCTGCATACGCGTCAAAATGTAGTTGGTGGTGCCATTGAGAATGCCCGTGACGCTGTGGATGCGATTGGCACCAAGACTCTGTTTCAGGGCTTGGATGACCGGAATCCCCCCCGCCACCGCCGCCTCTAACATCACATAGACCCCTTGGGCCTTGGCGGCATCAAAAATCTCATCGCCATGACGGGCAATCACGGCCTTGTTGGCGGTGACAATGTGCTTGCCGTGGGCAATGGCCTTGAGAATGAGGGATCGCGCCGGTTCAATGCCGCCGAGGACTTCCACCACAATGTCAATGGCCGGGTTGGTGACAATGCTCTCTAAATCCGTTGTCAACAGTTGTGGATCAAGGGCAACGGTACGGGGTTTATGGATATCCCGTACCCCCACTTGGGCGATCGCCAGTTCCTTAAGCAGGGGATGGCGTCCCGCTGCATCCGCCAAAATTTGCGCCACCCCGCCACCAACAGTGCCCAACCCCAGTAAACCAATGTGATACATCAGACCCGTCCTATTGCACTGTTCCTATTATCAGTCGCGCTCGTCCTAGTCACACACATGGCGAACGTAGGGTTCCTCCTCCGCCAAAAAGGGTTCAAAACTGGCCATTTGGGCAGCAATCAGATCGGGGGTTGCCTCGGCAATATCCCCTTGGCGATCGCTCAAGCGACGGCGCAATTCCTCCGGGGGTGCACTACAGAAATGAATCTCTAGGGGTACGTGCAATTTCTCTGCGAGGGCAATCACTGGTTGCCGCAGTGCCACGCGATCGTACTTTGCATCCAAAATCACCGTTTGTCCCTGACGCAGTAACAATTCCGCATAGGCCAAGAGTTGATTGTAGGTTTTTTGGGTCATCGCTTCGGAATAGAGATCCACCTCTGGAAAGTCACTGCTGTGGCGATCAAGGGGTAAGCCTGCCAAGTGTTTGCGCACCGCATCGGAGCGGATTTGAATCGCCTGCTCCGCTTGAGCAAGACCCCGCCCGCGGGTACTTTTGCCCGCTCCGGAGAGGCCACACATCACATAGAGCTTGGCTTGGCGCGGTTGGGTGTAGCGGTAGGCGGCCTCATAGTAGGCGGCAGCAGTGGCTTGAATCTGTGCTTTTTCAGCATCACTAATGGCGGGATCATTGAGCGCCAAGGAGTTCACATTACCGCGAATATAGGCCCTCACACACAGGTACAGCGGCAAGAGCACTGCCCCTTCATAGTCCCCACTCCATTCCAAGTAGGTGTTGAGGAAAAGATTGGCCAAGTCGCTGCCCCCACGAAATTCCAGATCCATGAGCAAAAAGGCAGCGTCATAGATGCCATCAATATTGCGAAATTCCTCGTTGAACTCAATACAGTCAAAAATTTGCACCCTGCCGTTGTAGAGACAGATATTATTTAGGTGCAGATCCCCATGGCACTCGCGAATTTTACCCCCTGCTTGTCGCTGCACAAACCACTCCTGATGTCGCGTCAAAAAGTCATCGGTAAAGGCCTGAATTGCCGCATACCGTTCTGGGGACTGACAGCGACCGACAAATTGAGCCGCCAAGGCATGGCAATTGTTAATTACTTGGGCGATCGCTCGCGGGGAGCCAAATTCACTAATGTGGGGACTGGTGGCAGCGGTGCGGTGAAAGTGAGCTAGTTCTTTGCCGAGGGATTCAATCAGGTGGGGGGTGACTTGGTTGGCTGCAAAGAGATGAGAAAACAGTTGCGATTGATCAAATTGCCGCATTTGTACGGCATAGTCAACCACCTCAGACCCCGCAGGCAGGTCTTGGGAATCCACCACGCAATAGCGATCGCCCAATGCCACAATGGGCACCACAGCCAAGTACAGATCGGGTGCCAAGCGCCGATTCAGCCGTAACTCTTCCTGACAATAAAATAGCCGCTTTTCTAGGGTTGTAAAGTTCAAAAAGCCAAAGTCCGCCGGCTTTTTCACCTTGTAGGCATAGTCCCCCGTGAGAAACACATAGGAAATATGGGTTTGCAGCAATTGAATTGGGGTGATGACTGCATGGGGGTAGGCAGCGGGGGTTAATAGAGCTTCGACAAAGGCAGGCAAAGACATGCGTATTGTGGCTAACATCGCGCCCCAATCATATCACTAGACTCTATGCCTGTGGCTAAATTGACGTTTTGAGCATTCCTTTAGAGGATGGGGATACAACCCTTGTGCATCTGGCTATGGTGCGTCGTCCCGTTACATTACCGCAACTACAACAGAAAAAACAGCAGGGAGAGCCGATTACCATGCTCACGGCTTGGGACTACCTGTGGGCACGGCTATTGGATGCAGCGGGCGTGGATGTGATCCTTGTGGGGGATTCCCTTGGCATGGTTGCCCTTGGTTATCAAACCACGTTGCCGGTGACCCTCGAGCAGATGATTCACCATGCCCAAGCTGTACGGCGGGGCGTCACCCATAGTTTCCTTGTGTGTGATTTGCCCTTTTTGAGCTACCAAGAAAGCCCAGAGCAGGCGCTGCGATCAGCAGGGCGTTTGGTTAAAGAAGCAGAGGTGCAGGCGGTGAAAATGGAAGGGGCTTCGCCTGTGGTTCAGGCAGCCACACGACGCTTGGTTGAGGCGGGCATTCCTGTTTTGGGGCATGTGGGTTTGCTGCCGCAGCGGGTACATCAATTGGGGGGATGGCATCAACAGGGCAAGACCCCCCAGGCTGCAGAAGCTATTGTTGCAGATGCCCTTGCCCTTGCCGAGGCAGGCGCCTTTGGCATTATTTTGGAGCATATTCCTGCGGACTTGGCCCAGCAGATTACCGCCAAACTAGACATTCCCACGATTGGCATTGGGGCAGGCCCCCACTGCGATGGTCAGGTGCTGGTGACAGCCGATATTTTGGGCTTGAGTCCACAGGTGCCCCCCTTCGCCAAGGTGTATGCTGACTTGGGAACGCAGGCGATCGCGGCCCTCGAAAACTACTGTCAAGCTGTTAAATCACGACAATTCCCCTAACTTAAACTGGCCAATGGCTACGGGGGTTAAAGGTGCGCAGCGATCGCAATTTTGCGTAGAGTTCTTGTTCTTGAGCACTCAGGAATTTGGGGGGCACAATTTGCACTTTGGCAAGAAGATCGCCCCTGCTCCCTAGCCGATTCGGCCACCCTTTGCCCCGCAGCCGCAGAGATTGCCCAGAGCGCGTCCCCGCCGGTACATTCACAACCACGTTCCCGGATGGGGTTGGCACCGTCACTTGCGCACCCAACGCAGCTTCATCCGGCGTGATCGGCAAATCAATCACCAGTTGATCCTCTTCAAAGTGGAAGATGGGATGGGGTGCCACTTGGACAGTGAGATACAGATCCCCTCGCTGTTGGGTGTAGGGGTTATATTGACCTTTACCGCGCAGGCGCAACTTCGTGCCGCTTCTTACCCCTGCGGGAATCCTCACCGTCACCTGTTCATTGCCAATGGCGAATGATTTTTGGCAGCCTTGAAAGGCCTCTTGGAAGCTAATTTGCACTTCCGTCTCAACGTCGGTGGCACCAAACCCAGCCGTATCAAAGCCAACGCTGCTCCAACTGCGGGTGCGCCCTGTGGTTGTGCCCGTGGCAAAGCGTCCCAGCAACTCATTGATAAAATCTTCAAAGTTGGCAAACTGACTAAAATCAGCGCCAAAGTCGCCCACATTGACATTAAAGCCACCGGCACCCGCCGCACTGGCCTGTTGCCAGTACTGACCAAATTGATCGTATTTGCGCCGCTTTTCTGGATCTGAGAGCACTTCGTGGGCTTCGTTAATTTCCTTGAAACGAGCTTCTGCGTCTTTGTCCCCCGGATTTAAGTCGGGGTGATACTTGCGAGCAAGACGGCGAAAGGCTTGCCGAATTTCGGCATCTGTGGCATTTTTGCTGACCCCGAGGATTTGGTAGTAGTCTTTGAAGTCGGTACGCGCCATAGCAACATTCGCCTCTAAGTAATCATAAAGATGCAGATGAGTGGCAGGGCTGGCAGCAAATGAGGGCAAAAAGCTCAGTGCTATTATAGTTGAATCCCCTTATACCGTCTTGGCATGGCGACGTTTCTTCGTCCAGAACTGAGCAACCTCCGCGCCTACTCTACCCTCACGAGCGACTCTCTACCGCCAGAAGTGGACTCCCTCGATACCAATGAGTTTCCTTGGGATTTGCCCATTGCTCTCAAGGAAAGGCTAGCCCAGCAGTACATCAGTACCCTAGCCAGTCATCGCTATCCCGACAGTCACCATTGGCCGCTGCGGCAGGCGATCGCTCGCTATGTCAGTGAACACAGCCCAACCGCAATCTCCCCACACCAAATTGCGGTTGGCAACGGCTCCGATGAACTCATTCGCTCGATTTTACTGGCCACTGCAATCGGGGGCTATGGTTCTATCCTAGTGGCAGAACCGACCTTTTCCATATACGGGATCCTCGCCCAAACCCTAGGGATTCCCGTCCAGCGATCGCCCCGCGATCCTGACACCTTTGCCGTGCAAATTGCCGAGGCGGACGCGCTCATTGCCCAAGGGGATCCCCCTGTGCGTGCTCTGTTTATGCTGCAACCCAACTCCCCGACGGGAAACCCCCTCACCACAGCAGAGGTGGACTGGCTACGGCAGCTTCCTGAGGACATTTTAGTGGTGATTGATGAGGCCTATTTTGAGTTTTCGGGCAAGACACTGGTGGGGGAATTGGCAGCCCATCCCAACTGGTTAATTCTGCGCACCTTTTCCAAGGCCTTTCGCCTTGCCGCCCATCGCGTGGGCTACGCCATTGCTCATCCAGAGGTCATAGCAGTCCTAGAAAAAGTCCGTCTGCCCTATAACCTACCCACCTTTTCCCAAGTGGCGGCGCAAGTTGCCCTTGAGCATCGTCAGGAACTGCTAGCCGAGGTTCCCACAGTGCTGGCGGAGCGGCAGCGCCTCTATGAACGGCTTCAGGCGTGCCCCCAACTGCGGCTATGGCCCAGTGTGGCCAATTTTCTCTTTTTCCGTTTGCAAGAACCGCAACACACCCAGCCCCTGTGTGATGCCTTAAGGCGTGAGGGTACCCTTGTGCGAGCGATCGCCGGCGGCATTCGCGTCACCATCGGCACACCCGCAGAAAATGACCGCTTTTGGCAGCGTTTGGAGCAGGCTTTGCTGACAATCCTCTAGTGGCATATCTCTCCATTGGGTAAGACTGTGCTGCGCAGAGTGGCTTTTGCCAATGACGTACGCACAAGAGTAGCTCCGCGCAAGTTTGCCCAGCTGAGGTTGGCTTGGTTGAGCTGGACGGCAGTGAGTTCCGCGTTCACTAACTGTGCTTCAATTAGCTTTGCCCTTGTTAAGTTAACGTCAATCAGCCGCGCATCACTAAGGTCAGCTTTGCTGAGGTCAATACCACTGAGATCGGCATTCTCTAGGGTAATGCCTCTGAGATTCCACTTTTGAAAGCAGCGCTCCCCTTGAGCATACAATTCTAAAAGTCGCTGCAACTTTCTTTGATTAATGAACGCTGGGGCATAGCGTTCTAAAAAGCCGTGTTTATCGGGATTTTCGGGGGGGGGTAACATTCAGTCATTTATAATGGGATTGAGTACAATAGATTTTAATAATATTTTTAATATAAATTAGCCGCTATTTAGCCTCTCTCACGACCTTATGGAAATCATACCGCAGGCTTCTTTGGCGCATGGAGTTAATTTCTGGGAGGGTAAGAGAAAATGGCATGCTGCTATAAATTAAGCTATAGATTGAAGCTATAGATGAAAAGCCAAGAGGGAGAGAACGCTGTGGCACTGTTTGATCGCGTCAGCCGTGTGGTTCGCAGTTGGCTCAATGCGCTGGTGGGTGCTGCCGAAGATCCCGAAAAAATCCTCGAGCAGACGATGATTGAAATGCAGGATAATTTAGTGACCCTGCGGCAAGCGGTTGCCCAAGCGATCGCCTCCCAAAAGCGGTTAGAGCAACAGTTCAACCAAAATCAACAGCAGGCGGCAGAGTGGGAGCGCCGCGCCAAAATTGCCCTGCAACATGGGGATGAGCAACTGGCGCTTGAGGCCTTGAGTCGCAAAAAAACTGCACTGAATGCAGCTATGGCCCTCAAAGGGCAACTGGAGCAGTCCGTGACCCAAGTGGAAGCGCTCAAAAAACAAATGCAGCAGCTTGAAAGCAAGATTGCGGAAGCGAGAACCCGTAAAGAAATGCTGGTGGCACGGGCACGGGCAGCCAAGGCCTCAGAGCAACTGCAACAAACCTTTAGCAGCCTCAACACCAATGCCCCAATGGCCGCCTTTGAGCGCATGGAGGAACGGGTTCAAGAACTAGAGGCTCGCTCCCAAGCGGTGGCTGAACTGAATAGCGACACCCTCGAAGCCAAGTTTGCTGCCCTAGAAGCAGGGAGTGTGGACGAGGATTTAGCGCGGCTGAAGGCAGAATTGGCTAATCCGCAACTGTTACCCAGCACTACCCCTGCCTACGACCCAGAGTTGGAAGCGCTGCGGCGGGAACTAGGGAAAAACTAATTTTTCTATGGATTTGTTGCGATCGCTCCCCTTGGGGCTATACCTTGAACAACCTGTTACTTGGCTGCACCGCCTTGATCCACGGGTCAAGCTGGCATGGTTGATGACGTTTCTGTTAGCTCCCATTTTGGCGGATGTCCCTTGGCGGTTGGGGCTAGTGGTCAGTTTAATTCTCCTGACGCTGTTAGGGGGAATCCCCGCGCGGGTGTGGCGACGGCAACTGCTGTGGCTCCTCTTCGTGGGTAGTTTAATTCTAGTCATCACGGCTTTAATGCCCGATGGGATGGCCGTCACCTATCAACCCCGCCGTCCCTTGGCAGCCCCAGTTCCACCGACGAGTTACAGTTATATCCTGTGGCAGTTTCATACCCAAGTGGGTCAGTTTCCCATTCATCTGCAAATCTCCCAGCGATCGCTGGATTTGGGGCTACGACTGAGTACCCTCCTGTTTACACTCCTTTACAGTACGCATCTGTTTTTGCTGACCACTGCCCCTGAGGAAGTCACCGCTGGCTTGGAAAATCTGATGCAGCCCCTAAAACGCTTGAAGCTGCCAGTGGCCGAAATTGCCCTGACCTTGACGCTTTCGCTGCGGTTTATTCCCCTTGTTCTAGAAGAGGTGCAAAACCTGAGCCGCTCCGTGCGGACTCGTGCCATCAATTGGCGGTTGGTGGGTATCAAAGGCAGTATTAAGCTGTGGCTCACCTTGGCGGTACGCTTGGTGGACAACTTGTTGCTGCGGGCAGAACAGGTGGCCTGTGCCATGCAGGTACGGGGTTTTCAAGAACCGGGCACCTACGATAATCCCTGGCACCATCTGCGCTTGCAGCGGCGAGATTGGCTGGCTCTAGGGGGGATGGGACTATTTTGGCTGGTTCGTTTGGGTTGGTTGGGGGTGACACACCATTGATCTTCCCCTGTCAGCCGTGGCTATGGTGCTCTTTGCCGCTGCGGGGTCGCACGGGCCGCGCCGTTTTTCAGCAGCTATTTTTGGCGGAGCCGATTGCCGTTCTCCTCGAAAGCCCAGCCCAAGCCCCCACCCGCCAAGCGCGTTACTCCATTTGTGCGGGTTCCCCGCGGGGCGATCGCCAGTGGGCACTCTCCTTGGGTCAAGTCCTGCCGACCCTACAACAGTTCCCCCGCTGTGAAGCAGTTCCTGAAGCAGTAAGCCATTTGCCCTTTACTGGTGGCTGGTTGGGATGGCTGGGGTATGAGTTGGCGTGGGAAATAGAAGCCCTTCCCCCCTTGAAACCGGATCCGCTGCCTTTTCCTGTGGCCTTTTGGTATGAACCGGCAGCCTTTGCCGTCCTCGATCACCAAGCTGATCTCCTCTATCTGGCAGCTTCGACCTCTAGTCAACTAGTGGCGCTGCAAGAGGCGCTTGAGGAAACACCCCCTGCGGATTCTCTCTGGGTGCCCGATCGCCCCGGCAGCATTGAACTAGCCGCTGGCTGGCACCCCGACACCTATCAAGCAGCGGTTCGCCAAATTCTGCATCATATTCGCGCCGGGGATATTTTTCAGGCTAATCTGTCAGCCCGCTTTTACCATTACGGGCCTGTTGATCCTTGGCAACAATACCTACGGCTTCAGCAAATCAACCCCTCTCCCTTTGCCAGTTTTTGGCAGACCCCTTGGGGCTACATTGTCAGTTGCTCACCGGAACGCTTGGTACAAGTTCAGGGAGATAGGGTGCAAACCCGACCCATTGCCGGTACCCGTCCGCGTGGCCAAACCCCAGCGGGCGATCGCGCCTACGCCGAGGAACTCCTCAGCAATATGAAAGAACAGGCCGAACACATTATGCTTGTGGATTTAGAGCGCAATGACTTGGGGCGGGTGTGCCAGTGGGGCAGTGTGGTGGTGGATGAACTGCTCACACTGGAGTACTACAGCCATGTGATGCACTTGGTGAGCAATGTGCGCGGCAAACTGCAAGCGGGGCTGTCCCCCGCGGATGTGATTCGTGCCCTCTTTCCCGGCGGCACAATTACCGGCTGTCCCAAGGTGCGCTGCATGGAGATTTTGGCTGAGTTGGAACCCTTTCCCCGCAACTTGTTCTACGGTTCCTGTGGCTACTGGGATCAGCGAGGGCATTTGGATTTGAATATCCTCATCCGTACCCTCTTGGTGGCTCGCGATCGCCAGACCACCTGGGGGCAAGTAGGCGCCGGTATTGTGGCCGACAGCGATCCGCAGCGGGAATGGCAAGAATCCCTGAGCAAAGCCCAAGCCCTGCTCCTTGCCCTCGGAGCAGCCACGCCCATCAGCACCTGTTCCTAGACTCCCTCAATGAGAGCGTGCCACTCGATCGCCACAGCAGCGGGAACGGCAATCTCAATCCCCTGCTCCTCTAGGGGCGGACGCAGCACCAAAGATTCACTCTTGGGCAATTGCGAGGCGAGGGGCAACAGGTCAAACTGTCCCACATTGGTAACGGTGTCTGCCTTGGGAAAGTCATCTGGAGCGGTGAGGGTTTGACCGCTCGACGTGATTAACACCAAGGGATTGGGATGGCGAAAGTGGTACTGCTCTGGAAACCCGACCAAGCGCAACTGCAACTGGTCACGACGGGAAAAGAGAATCACCTGCCACGTGAAGCCACGATTATCCTGCAACTGATGCCGCGACTGCACCACGATTTGATTGGGAGCCTCCTCAATCGTGCGAATCATGGCAGGACTACTGGGGGACACCGCCAGCCACAGGGGAATGACAAGCAGAATAATTAGCCAAAAATGCCGCCAACATGCCATCGAAGTTCCCCCTAGGGTGAGGTTTGCAGTGCCTGCTGAATTTGCGGAATGGTGACGGCGTACATTCCCCGCAGATCGCCAACGCGGAAACCATAGGCGCGATCGCCGGGATATTTTTCTTGGATAAAGGCAGGCCGCCGATTTTTAGCCCCATGGCAGGCAAGACAGCTCGCTTGGACATCAATACGACGGAAGTAATGCACCCCTGCATTGTCGGTTTGCCAAAAGGCTTGCAGTTGACGATTGTTCTCAAACCGATTGAGAGCCTGCACTTCCAGCGCTGTGCGGGGGGCGTGGTTGGGGTTGCGGTATTTAAGAGCCACCTGACGCACTGCCCAGCCATTGGCAGCAGCAAGCTCCTTGGCTTTCTTACCGACGGGCGCACAAACGGCCTTAAAGGTGTCAAGGGTCGGTTCGCCGGTACTGCCCTCTAGGGTCGAGGCAAGACCAACCCGCATTTGATCCAGTTGTTCAATGGCAGTTACTGCCTTCCCCAGTTCATCGGGATTAACCCCGGCCAGCGTGGGCAGGGAAGCGTGAAGCCACAGGAAGACCATCAATAGCCCCATGAGAAAGATGCGCACCATAAAAATTGCTCCTTTGTCAGATTTTGTCAATGTTTATCTATCAAACTTTTAAGGTTGGTTGCTGTTCTGGTAACATCGTGGGCTGCAGGGGACGCACAAGGGAAAGGCCAAACAATAACCGCAGTCCCCACCGTTCAAACCAAGGAACACTTAGCCCCCATCTCATTTTCAGCAGGAAGTAGCGCTCAAAGGCAGCCTTGACCCAACTGACCCACAATCCTTGAACAGCGTAGGCTAAGCGGCGATTCTGCCCAAGGGTCTCAGGGATGACAGGTGCGGCAATATAGGCAATCCCCGTGTCGCCAAAGTCAGCAAAACAGAGGGCATCGAGTGTCGGCACCACAGGCTCAGCCGCTAATTCCCCGAGGGCAACGGCAATATTATGGCTAGCAGCGATCGCCATCTCCTCGGTCATTTGACCTGTCTTGGGCAACCCAATGGGGACAGGGGTTACTTCTAAAGGCTGGAGGTGAATACTAATGCCGACCCCATAGATCTCAGGATAGTCGGGATGCTGAAGGGTGGGCAGCAGGGGCAAAAACCCCTTTTCATTACCAAGGCGAGAAGCGCGCACAAACGCCGCTCCGCGAAAGGGCGGCAAAATCATGCTATAGCCAAAGGGAATCCTCTGCCCATCCTGCAACCAAATCTGATTTGGCTCAATGGCGGTGATTGCCGCATTGGTGATAGTTTCAATGCCCCGTTTCTCAATCAAGTCAAGGGTGAGTTTAGCGCTGTTGGCCAAGCCGCCAATCCCTAGATGGCCAATGTAGGGTTCAGGGGTAATGAACGTAATCTTGACGCGATCGCGCAACCCATGACGCCGCAGGGCATACTCTGCCAAAAACAGAAATTCATAGGCTGGCCCAAAGCAACTGGCTCCCGGCGCTGCACCCACTACTAAACCCTTTGGGTCTTTGAGAAATTCTTGCCATGCTCGATGGGCAGCAACTGCGTGAGTGGGGGTACATACCAAATGACTATGGATGCCAAGGCCGGGAATCAGATCGAGAGCCAGTTCTGCCCCTGTGGCAATCACTAAATAGTCGTACTCAAGGGTTTGCTCAGGCAAATAAACTTTCTTGGCCTTAGGATCAACCTGCTGCACTTTGCCTTGTACCCACGTCAACCCATGGCGGCGGCTGACTGTCTCTAGGGGCACTTGCAGGCGTTCGAGGGAATTGTGTCCGAGGGCAACTGCCACCAATCCCGGAATAAATGTAAAGCACTCCACATCGGAGACCAACATCACTTGATGGCGATCGCCCAAACGATGCCGTAATTCATAGGCCGTAGGCAAGCCGCCGATCCCAGCCCCAAGGACAACCACCCGTGCCATAACTATATCCTCTTATATCCTCTGCAAATCTGTTTAATTAACTATATGGTAGTATAAAAATACAATTGGCTATACCCATCTGTGCCACTGAGAGGCCGATTGCCCTTGATTCATCCTGTGGCAGTGTGGCGGCAGCCGTTGGGACTATACTGGAAGCAACGTGAACTGTTGGAAGCCCAGCGGATGAATAGTTGTGTCCTCTTTGCGGAAGTCATTCAAGCCCCAGAGCTGCGCTATACCCAAGACACTCAGATGGCGGTGGCGACGATGGTGGTGCAGTTTGCCAGCCTGCGCAGTGAAGAGCCACCCATGAGTTTGCGAACCGTGGCCTGGGGCAATTTGGGACAAAAAATGCAGGCAGAATGCAAAGTCGGCGATCGCCTGATCCTAGAAGGTCGGTTAAAAATGGACACCATTGACCGCCCTGAGGGCTTCAAAGAAAAACGTGCCGAGCTGGTGGTGAGCCGTTTCTACACCGTTGAGGGCAACATTGTGGATCATCCTGCACAGCCTGCCACAACTCCAATGGCTACCCCTACCGTCACAACATCTGTTACACCTCGGGTCGCACCCCCACCCCCCGAACCTGAGGATATTAACTTGGATGAGGTGCCTTTCTAGGAATTGACGCTGATTCAGCTAGCCTCATCCTTTGGTTGATAACCATCTCCATTCGCAAAGGTGTCCGTCGGGCGGTGTGAATCCGCCTGGCTTAAAGGAACTTGCCCCTAACCCCTACCTAAATTTTGGGGACGTTGTTCTTAATCCAAGTGGCGATCGCCTCAAGGACTGCCTCAACATTCCGGCGCAACCTTTTCATCTCGAAAACGCCAGAATCGAACGCCCAAGGCCTCAAGTCTGTGTTGACGGTAAGGGAAAAATCCTCAAGGCGCAATTGCAGTTTAAGGGTGCAGCCGAAAGGTTTGAATTTGCCATGGACGGAGATTGACTACGTTTGCGTTTGCATCTCCTGTGGGAGTCTCCAAGAGGGTTTGCGGTGCTTTGATCTGCCATGGGATTATTGCTGAATGCAGCTCCAAGCTGCCCCCTTCCCCAGCCACTTCTGTCACTCGCAATTGCCAACCCTGTCCGTCCTCTGCTTGTTTGAGGGCAAGGCATTGAATGCGGCTATCCGGCCAATGGAGAAGCTGCGCGTGAGACGGTAAGGTTCCTGACGAGTTGGCTGGGGCGATCGCCATCCTAAGGGGTTGATTAAACCGAGCCGCCTGTTGGGGGACACCAGCCGCTTGCCACGAGCCACGGTGGGGAAACACACCATAGCTAAAGCGGTGCTGACGGCGATCGCTATTCGCATCGGGCCAGGTGGGCGATCGCAACAGCGTCAACCGCAGTTGATTGGCTTGGGCATCAAGGCCATGTTTACACTCACTAAACAGACTCACCCCATACTCTGGCGTACTCAAATCCACCCACGTCAGAAAGGGCACCTCCCATTTGGCTTGTTCGTGGGCGCTGAGGTGGGGGTTGGGAAGTGTCAGGCGCACTGTAACGCCACCGGGAGTTTCACAGGTGATCTGTGCCGCACTGATTGCTAAAGGAAAAGCCGCCTTGAGGAGAACATGTTCCTCCTGCCAGTCAATCGCCGTATCAATGCGCAGCCACGGGGTGTGATACTGCAACACATACTCCTGCTGAATCTGCGAAGACTGAAAGCGCCACCTGACCCGCAGTCGCTGCTCCAGCTGATGCCACGTCACCCATTCAATGGCCTCTAGGATCGCCCCGGGCAGTCGGTGCTGGCCATAGTTGGGGTCAATGTTCCAAGCATCCCAGTATTGCCCCTGATCCCGGAAAAATTGCAGTTGATTCCCGCGATCGCCCAAGCAAGGCCGATGGTTTAACTTGTCATACAGATTGGTGATTTCCCCCGTGGCTGGATCAATTTCAACGTGCAGATAGTTATTTTCCAAGACATAGCCCAAGGGCGGCGTTGGTAACGTGTCGGGGCGGGATTCTGGACAAAGCCACAGCAGCGTGTAGCCCATTCCCGGCACCTCAGGGGTACAAAACGTCAAACAACCTTGGGGAGCATTCAACTGAGCCGGGAGATCGTAATCTCCCCGTGGACAATACACCCGCCAAGAGGGAACCTCCTCAGGTAGCTGTGCCAAGTTCATGTGCACCACAGCGGCGCGATCGCCCACCCCACCATTGAAAATAACCACTGGGATGGCCCCTGCCACAGGGGGTTCGCCGTAGTGGATTGAGTCACACAGCGCTGTTTGCGCCGCATCCCGTAAGGCTGTTGTTTTTGTCAAGAGTTCTTGCCACGCCGCATTCACCTCGGCATAAACCTCTGGAATCGAAGAGCCGGGCAAAATGTCATGAAACTGGTTAAAAAGGAGTTGCCGCCAACAGACTTTGAGTTCTTCTCTGGGGTAAGCAAAAGAAGTTGTGATTGCCGCGAGGGCACACCAACGCTCCGCCTCTTGCAGTTGCCGTTGGGCGCGATCGTGGGCTGCCTTTTGATCGCCATGACTAGTGTAGCAACCGCGATGGAATTCTAGATACAGTTCCCCTTGCCACTGGTGAGTCGGGGGGGTTTCCTGAGTGAGCTGTTCGAGATACTGCCGCACTGTAGTCCATTGCCACTGCGGACCAATTCCCCCCAAGTGTTGCCAGCGCCGCACCCGCTCCAACATGTCTGCGGTTGGTCCACCGCCATGATCGCCGACACCGGGCAGCCACAGACTGCGCTGCGATCCCGTTTGTTGCCACCACTCTTGGGCATAGGCCGCCATCTTCACGGGATTAATGCCCTCGCCAATGGGCGCTGACATCAAGGCATTGACCTCAGCCCCTGCCACATCCCGCCAGACAAACCAACCGTAGGGAAAGCGGGTAGTGTCATTCCAGCGCAATTTTTGGGTCACAAAGTAGCGAATTCCCCCCTGCGCCAAGAAACCGGGAAGCCGTTCCGGAAAGCCAAAGGTATCGGGCAACCAAGCAATGGGACTAATGTCGCCAAAGACCTGCTGCACGTACTGCTGCCCATAAAGAATCTGTCGGGCAATGGACTCCCCATCAATGAGATTGAGTTCGGGCTCGACCCAAAGGCCCGCCGCCACATCCCACCAACCCGCTGCTACGGCTTCCTGAATTTGCCCAAAGAGTTGGGGGGCATGGGTCTGCAAATAGGCATAGAGAGCCGGACTGGAATGGGTAAAGGTGAGTTCGGGATAGCGTTCCTTAAGCTGCAACACAGAGGCAAAAGTGGACTGTGCCACTTGCCACGTTTCAGTGATCGACCAGAGCCAGGCCAAGTCCAAGTGGGCATGGCCACACAGGTGCAGGGTGAAGTCCCGCAAAGGGGTGGCGATCGCCTGCATTCTGTCATGAATTTCTGCCAGCAATGGATTTAAGATGGCACGCTGCCCTTGACTCTCTAAAACGTCCTTAAGCAGGGGTTCAAGGGGTTCTGGGTTGAGGGTTTCACTAAAAATCTCGAGAATGTCTAACTCAGTAGCCACAAAATCAGGATCAATTCCCGTTGGTGATTCAAACCGCAGGCGGGATCTCACCAAAGCACCGTCATCGTGGCCGGGACTGACAAGATGCAACACCACCTCCCATGTTTGGCCGGGGTTCACCGCCTCCTCTAGGCACAGACTGACGGAATGATCAAATAAATCCCCCTGATGCACCGCTTGACCATTGATATACACCGTTGCCCGCTCCGCCCACCATGTGAGATCCAGACGCAGGGTTAAACCCGCCACACTGTAGCCTTGAACCGTGGCGGGTACCGTGATTCGCTGCCCCAACCAGAGAGAGTGCCAACCCTTGGGCCAGGCCAGATGACCTTTAGCATTCACCGCATAGGGAGCAGTCCCTGCGTCTCTGAGAGAGGGGGAACTGAGGGGAAGCCAGTGGCGATGTATCTCAATGGATGCCAATGAACGTAAATAGTCACGGGTTTTTTTGACTAATTCTGTCAGGAGCATAAAACTTCGTTAACTTTGGCGCGATCGGCCTAGGCCAGTTGCTATCCTATAAAAAGGGGGGCGAATTAATCACTATTTTTATCCCTAACCATCTTTCCCAAAAAGTAGATATTGGCAAATCCCTATAAAGGCAGTGATTGTATGGTAAGCCGATTTGTAAGTTGGCAGTTAGTTTTGACATCTTTTCTCGGTGGCATTGGGATGGCAGGAATGGTAGCCCTTGCCACGATAGCGCAATCTCCCCGCACGCCGCTGCCAGATCAACCGGTGGAAATCCCAGTGGAAACTCCCGAGCAGCGTTCTTCTCTGTGGCAATGGATTGAGCAGAGTCACGCCGCCGCTGTCAGAGCTAAAAAGCCTCTGCGTTTCAGCCAAAAAACAGCGCAATACTTCTCACCGCACAAGCGCTATGTGGCACAGGCCACCCTCTATCTTACCGCTCACCCTGAGGCACATCGGCAGCAACTGTTGAGTGTTCTTGAGATTACAGATCGCCAAACGGGCACTCATCAGCGCTTTGACAGTCTCAAGGAAGTTCCCCGTGAGTTTTTGGCAGACATCCCCTCAAAAGAAGGCTTAATTGCTGCCCTTGTGCCCCTGGGCTGGTCACAGACAGAGGATCGTCTCTTGGTGCGCCAGATTAGTGGCTTGTTTGCAACGGATTTGATTAGCGACAGCGCGTGGATTTGGCAGGCGGGGGTGGGGCATGTGGCCACAGTTTATCCCACAGCGGATGAATACGACTTTGCCACCCTTCTAGGGTGGAGTACGACCCATCCACAACGGGTCCTCTTTCAAACCCAAGTGATGGGGAACCCCAAAGTCACGATCTGGGCAGTGGATACTCAAGGCAGTACCCAATTGGCCCAGGGCGATCGCCCCCGTCTCTACGGCACAATCCTACCCGCCACGGCCAGTGCCCAGCGTTAAGGCGATCCCCTCAAGGGGAGGCCAGCAATTCGCCAAGGTAGCGATCCATCAAGCCAATCATCACCGCAGGACATTCTAACTGCGGCGTGAATCCCACCTCTGGAATGACATCGAAGGCACGAATCGCCTCAGGATTTAACTGCGCTAAGCGTTGACCTACGGCCATGGGAGGGAGTTTGGCCTGCTCTCCCCAAACAATATAGGTCGGCACTGTCAGATGGGGCAAGAAGCGACTGAGGTCGCAGCAGAGATCCCCCCGCACAAAGGCCAACGCAGCAAATTCTGCCCCCGCTGACTGCGCCACGGCGGTATAGGTGGCAACCATTTCCGGGCTGATACGGCTGGATCGGGCAAATTGTTGATTGGCCATAAAGGACTGCACACTTAGGGCATTGGCCACCCCAAGGCGATAAAAGGCGATATCCACGTAGGGCTGGCGGGCAATCTGAGCTAAAGGGGTCTGGCGGTAATCTTGACCAAAATCACTCAACCCTGTAGGACAGGTGAGAATGAGGCCACGGAAGCGTTGGGGATGGGCGATCGCCCCCTGCAGGACAAAAGCTGCTGTCAAGGAGGAAGTGATCACCACTGCTGGTTGCTGTGCCAATTGGTCAAGACACTGGAGCAAGTGGGCGACATACCCCGCCACTGTATAGGATTGGTCACGATGCTCAGAGGCGCCCCACCCCGGCAAATCCAAAGCAAAAAGGGGATACTCAGCGGCAAAGGCTGGATAAACTGCTGACCACTCATAGCGGCTAGAGCCACCGCCAAAGCCATGCCAAAAAAACAGGGGCGGACGGGCAGGGTCAGAATCCCTGAGATCATTCGTAACATAGGCCACCTCACCCATGGCCGTTGTGAGGGTGAGCGATCGCAGGCAATCAAACATCGGGATTTCCTAAAAAGAAGAAACCTGCTATGATAATAAATTGCGCTGAATTAAACGGGTAGCAACAGGCTGCCCCCGCCCTAAGGAGTGCCGCCGTGACCAAGAGTACCGAAGTCGAAAAGCCCACTCGTGGCTTCAATCTAACCGAGTTTTTCCGCGAAACCAAGGAGGAACTCAGTAAAGTGGTGTGGCCTGATCGCCAGCGTCTGATTGGCGAATCTGCGGCAGTGATTCTTATCGTTTCCCTTTCGGCTGCGGTCATCTACCTAGTGGACGAACTCTTTCGTTGGCTGGCCACACTGATTTTCTAGACAGCCAAAGATTTCTACGAGTACGCGCCTATGGTGAGTGAATTTACTGATCATTCCGATCTGAGCGATCCGCTTGACGACACTGTTGAAGTGGTTGAAGGGGATCAGGCCGGCAAGGTCAAACGGTTTTGGTATGCCGTGCAGGTGGCCTCTGGCTGCGAAAAAAAAGTGAAAAGCACCATCGAGCAGCGGCTCCATACGCTGGATGTGGCCGATCGCATCTTTCGCATTGAAATTCCCCAAACCCCCGTCATCAAAATCAAGAAAGATGGCTCGCGGCAAACTGTTGAGGAAAAAGTGTTTCCTGGTTACGTTCTGGTGCAAGTGCGGGCACAGCAGTCCCCCGAAACCGGTGAATGGCAAATTGATGATGAAGCTTGGCAGGTGATTAAAAACACCCCCAATGTGATTAACTTTGTTGGTGCTGAGCAACGCCGCAGTACAGGTCGGGGGCGCGGTCACGTCAAGCCCATGCCCCTGAGTCCGGCGGAAGTAGATCGCATCTTCCGTAAAGTTCAAGAACAGGAACCGGTTCACCGCATTGACCTCAACACTGGTGATAAGATCAAAGTTCTCAATGGTCCGTTTAAGGACTTTGAGGGAGAGGTGATTGAAGTCAGTGCTGAGCGCAGCAAACTGAAAGCATTACTCTCGATTTTTGGCCGCGAAACGCCGGTCGAACTCGAAGTGACTCAAGTGGAAAAAGTAGATTAGGACGCTAACTCACTATGGCGAAAAAGGTTGTCGCAGTTATCAAACTGGCCATTCAAGCGGGTAAAGCCAACCCTGCTCCCCCCATTGGTCCGGCCCTTGGTCAGCACGGTGTGAACATCATGATGTTCTGCAAAGAGTACAATGCTCGCACCGCCGATCAAGCAGGGATGGTGGTGCCCGTTGAAATTTCGGTCTATGAAGATCGCAGTTTCACCTTTGTTCTCAAAACCCCGCCCGCTTCCGTGCTGATTCAAAAGGCAGCGGGCATTGAAAAAGGCTCCGGCGAACCCAACAAGAAAAAAGTGGGCAGCATCACCCGTGCCCAACTGCGGGAAATTGCTGAGAAGAAAATGCCGGATCTCAATGCCAACGACATTGAAGCGGCGATGCGAATTATTGAAGGCACCGCTCGCAATATGGGCGTGACCATTACCGACTAAAGCTTTCTAAGTGTGTTCCTGTTGAGTCCCTTGTTGTGTTGGGGGAGAAACTTCGTTTCGTTAGTACCCCGTGGAGGTAAACTCTCATGCGTAAACTCTCGCGACGACTGCGCGAACTCTATGCCAAGGTGGAGGAGCGTCCCTACGCTCCCCTTGAGGCCTTGCAACTCCTTAAGGAAACGGCCACAGCCAAATTTCCTGAATCGGCGGAAGCCCACATCCGCTTGGGCATTGACCCCAAATATACAGACCAACAATTGCGTACCACCGTGGCACTCCCCAAAGGCACCGGTCAAACCATTCGCGTGGCGGTCATTGCCCGTGGGGAAAAAGTGACCGAAGCCAGTGCCGCCGGCGCCGATGTCGTAGGTTCAGAGGAACTTATTGACGAAATTCAAAAGGGGCGGATGGACTTTGATCTTCTTATTGCCACCCCCGATATGATGCCCCAAGTGGCCAAAGTGGGACGGATTCTGGGGCCGCGGGGGTTAATGCCGTCGCCCAAGGCCGGTACGGTCACCTTTGACTTGCCCCAAGCCATTCAGGAGTTTAAGGCAGGGAAAGTGGAATTCCGTGCCGATCGCTCCGGGATTGTCCATGTGCTCTTTGGCAAAGCCAGCTTCAGCGCCGAAGACCTGCTGGTGAATCTCAAAGCACTGCAGGAGAGCATTGACCGCAACCGCCCAAGTGGTGCGAAAGGTCGCTACTGGCGCAGTGTCTATGTGGCCGCCACCATGGGGCCGAGCATTCAGGTGGACATCAATGCCCTGCGGGAGCTAAAACTGGCCGAAGCCGCCTAAGGAGGACTTGCCTATTGCCCAATACTGGACAACTCAAGACGGAAACCGAAGACCGCAGGGGTCTGGCTTAGACGTAATCTTCCTGCCGAGGTTTGCGAAGTCCATCCGTTGGGATTGGGCGACCGCCCCGGCACCACTGCTGGGGTTTTTCTTTCACTGACTACAGGAGGTGATGCGCGTGGGACGCACGCTAGCAAACAAAAAAGAAATTGTGGCGGAGCTAAAGGCACGCCTGAGCGAGTCACAAATGGCACTGGTGATTGACTACCAGGGTCTCACCGATGCTGAGATGAAAGAGTTACGGCAACGCTTGCGCCAGTGCAATGCCAGTTGCAAGGTCACGAAAAATACGCTGATGGAATTGGCGGTCAAAGACAGTGACACTTGGCAACCCATGACCCAATTCCTCAAAGGCCCCTCGGCCTTTCTCTTGCTCAAGGAGGATATTGGGGGCGCCATCAAGGCCTACCAAGAATTCCAAAAGGCCACCAAAAAAACCACCCTCCGCGGTGGGGTTATGGAGGGACGTGCCCTCGATGAAGCGCAAGTGAAGGCCATTGGTGATCTGCCCTCGAAAGAACAACTCATGGCGCAGATTGCCGGTGCCCTCAATGCCGTCACAGCGAAGATTGCCATTGGCATCAAGGAGGTTCCTGCTTCCTTGGCGCGGGCAATGCAGGCGATCGCCGACAAAGGTGCGGCATAGATCGATCCTGTTCTCGGTTTCCCTTGGGAAGCCACTTTTTCCAACTTTGAAACAATAGGAGTTAACAATGTCTGCTGTAACTGATGAAATTCTCGAAAAATTGAAATCCTTGACCCTCCTGGAAGCCGCTGAGCTGGTCAAGCAAATCGAAGAGGCCTTTGGTGTGAGTGCCGCTGCCCCTGTTGGTGGCATGGTGGTGGCTGCCCCCGTAGGCGGTGGTGCGGCGGCGGCTCCCGCAGAAGAAGTCGAAGAGAAAACCGCCTTCGATGTGATTCTCGAAGAGGTTCCCGCTGACAAGAAGATTGCTGTACTGAAAGTGGTGCGTTCCTTGACTGGCCTCGGTCTCAAGGAAGCCAAGGATGTGGTCGAATCTACCCCCAAACCCGTGAAAGAAGGAGTCACCAAAGAAGACGCCGAAGCCGCCAAGAAGGAACTGGAGGAAGCCGGCGCCAAAGTCAGCATCAAGTAATCTCTGTTATCAATTTGTTGGGAGGGTGGTGTTCTGGCCACCCTATTTTTATTTGCAGCATTTGGAGAGTATACAGACTCATGACCCACATTCGTGCTATCTATACCGATGGTGCCTGCGAAGGCAATCCGGGACCGGGGGGCTGGGGCGTGGTCATTTACTTTGCCGATGGCGCTGTGCAGGAACTAGGAGGACACCACCCGGCCACTACGAATAATCGCATGGAATTGCAGGCGGCCATTGAAGCCCTCAAGGCATGGCGCCAACTGGCTGCGGGGAGCGCGATCGCGCTTTACACCGACAGCGAGTATGTCCTCAAGGGCATTACGGAGTGGATCCACCACTGGAAACGGCGGGGCTGGAAAACCGCCGCCAACAAGCCCGTTCTCAATCAAGACCTGTGGCAGGCGTTGGATGCCCTCAATGATCCCTTAGTCCAGTGGCACCATGTACGCGGCCATAGTGGCGATGAGGGTAATGAACGCTGTGATCTTATTGCCCGCAGTTTGAGTCGCGGTCAGCCAATTGTCTTAAGAACGCTGCCACCACCTCTGGGGTAATGTCGCGGGTGTGTTCAAAAACTGCATTGGCTCCCGCTGCGCGCAGGCGATCGCCATAGCGTTGCCGATCTTCAGGTTTCACGTGGGGAGGAATCACCCCAAGGGCAATCCACGGCGTGGTTGCTTGTTCTTTGCGGGCATTGACAACGGTCTGCATATCCGCTACCGTATCCCCCACATAAAAGGCGGGAATGGTTTCCTGAGCTGTGGTTTGGTGGTAGGCCATGCGGAGTCCCGTGGGGTCGGGTTTGCCGGGGGCATCTTCCATAGCAACCAAAAGGAGCCGATCCAGACCTAAGCGGTGTTTGAGGACATATTCTGCTGAGTCCCGCGTGGCACCACTAACAAACCCCCAGCGGATCTGTGCTTGGTCGAGAGCCTGAAAATAGGCCACATCCACCAGTAGTGGCTCATCTTGAATATAGCCCGACCAATTTTGGCCGCTATAGCGCTCCTCAAAAAAGATCACCAAGCGTTCGTAGTCCAAGGGCACTTGGCAGCGGGGTTTTCCTTGGCGCTCAAAGTAGCGATAAATGAGTTCGCGGGATCCTTCCCAGTCATTATTCCAACAGCCTTCTGCCTTGAGGTCGTCAATTTCCTTTTGACTGGGACGATAGGCACGCCCCGTAAAATACTCAACTGTATCGGCGAGGGCACGGCGATAGGAACGACTGACATCGCGAATCACCCCATCAATATCAAAAAAGACACAGGCACAGGGGGTACTCAACTGTAGTTCTCCGGAAACTTGTATGCAGTTGGCCTGATTGGTTATTATAAAGGATGGCCTTTTGTGAAAAACGACTTTTAGGAGGTTAGAATTGTCCCGCTTTACCCTGAGAGTGCTTTGGTTAGAAAAAGACGTGGCAATTGCGGTTGATCAAATTGTTGGCAAAGGGACAAGCCCCCTCACCTCCTACTTCTTTTGGCCGCGCACCGATGCTTGGGAACTTCTCAAGGCAGAGCTAGAGAAGAAATCTTGGATTACGGAAGCGGAGCGCATTGAACTTCTCAACCGTGCCACTGAAATCATTAACTACTGGCAAGAGGAAGGCAAAAATCACCCCGTCAGTGAGGCGCAAAAACGCTTTAGTGATGTTAATTTTGTAGCCACTGCCTAGGGTGCTTTAAACCACTTCACATCGAGGAGAAAAACGATGGGAATTGTTTTGTACTTGGTCATTGTTGCGGGCGCAATCGCCTTGGCCACAATTTTGTTTCACACGCTACGTACAGTGAAGCTCATTTAGCCGCATCATGGCCTTCTAGTACCTCTGTCTTAACGTTCTGCATAGGGAGAGAGCGCTCGTGTCTCATGCTGTTACCTTAATTCGCGGCGACGGTATTGGTCCTGAAGTTGCCGCTGCCACTCGCATGGCCATTGACGCGACGGGCGTCAAAATTGACTGGGTAGTGGTGGATGCTGGTGTGGACATGATGGAGCGCTACGGTACGCCCTTGCCCGAACATGTGCTTGACGCTATCAAAAGCACAAAAACAGCTATCAAAGGCCCCATTACCACCCCCGTGGGGACGGGCTTTCGTTCTGTGAATGTCGAGATCCGCAAGCGGCTCAATCTCTATGCCAACCTGCGGCCTGCCAAATCCATCGCGGGGGTAAAAAGCTATTTTCAAGACATTGACCTCGTCATTGTTCGCGAGAATACCGAAGACCTCTACGCCGGCATTGAGTTTGAGTACACCAGCCCTGAAGCGGCCAAAGCCCGTGCCTTTTTGAGTGATTTATCGGGTAAGCCGATTCGGGAAGATGCCGCCATTGGGGTCAAGCCCATTTCTGTCCTAGGGAGCGATCGCATTGTTGAGTTTGCCTTCAAATATGCCAAGGCCAATGGGCGCAAGAAAGTGACAGCGGTTCACAAGGCCAACATCATGAAATTTACCGATGGCCTCTTCCTTGAACGGGCGCGGCAAATTGCCACCCGTTATCCCGACATTGCCTTTGAAGATCGCATCGTGGATAACATGTGTATGCAGTTGATGCAGAAGCCCGAACTCTACGATGTGATGGTGATGCCGAACCTGTACGGTGATATTCTGTCGGATCTTTGTGCCGGGATGATTGGCGGTCTTGGGGTGGCTCCCGGTGCCAATATTGGCGATGAATATGCGGTTTTTGAGGCGATTCACGGTTCCGCCCCTAAATATGCCGGTCAAAACAAAGCCAATCCCACGGCGTTGATTCTTTCAGGGGTGTTGATGCTGCAACACCTTGGTGAAATGGAGGCGGCACGGCGTCTGCAAGCCGCTGTCGAAAAAGTCATTGGTGAGGGGCGCTTTGTCACCTACGATTTGGCTGCGCCGGGCAAAGAACCGGTGGGGACCCAAGAGATGGCTGCTGCCATTGCCGAGTACGCTGCGCCCTAACCCACCAGTAGGTTTTCCTCAGGATATTGAACATTGGAGGGCTGCGGGTCGCCGATAATTGCCGCCATCAGCAGCAGGATACCCACCCGTCCGGCGTACATCGTTACAATCAAAACCAACTTGGAAAAGACGCTTAGCCCACTGGTAATACCGGTGGAGAGACCAACCGTGGCAAAGGCAGACACGGTTTCAAAGAGAATATTGATGAAATTCTCTTCGGGGTCAGCGATCGCAATCAGGGTGGTGGAAACGAGCACCGTAAACATTGAGCCAAAGGCCACGGCAACCGCTTTCATGATCAGCGAGGGGGGCACCTGACGGCGGTAGAGCAGCACCACCTCTTTCCCTTGGAGGGCTGACTTGGTAATCCCTGCGAGAATTCGCAAGGTCGTTGTTTTAATGCCCCCTGCGGTGCCACCGGGGCTGCCGCCAATAAACATCAGGGCAATCATAATAAATAGCCCGCTATTATTGAATTCACCAATGTTGACGGTATTAAAGCCCGCTGTCCGCGCTGTCACCGACTGAAACCACGCCAAGAGAAGCTTTTGATCAAAGGAAAAGAGACCAAATCGTTCTGGCGATCGCATCTCCGTCAGGAACAGCATTACCGTTCCTAAAATTAAGAGAATCGCCGTCGTACTCGTTACAATTTTGAAGTTCAAGCTAAACGTCATCTGGCTAGCCTTGCGGATCAAGTAGGCCGGTTTCCCCCAGTGGCGTAGATGTTCCCGCAGCCAAAGGTAAAACTCAAAAATCACCTCATAGCCAATGCCACCCAAAATAATTAGCAGCGAAATCACCAAATTTAAGGGCACCGAGGTTTGATACCCCATTAAGTTATCGCTAAATAAACTAAACCCGGCATTATTCCAAGCGCTAACACTGTGAAACACCGCGAGCCACAGTGCTCGTGGATCACTATAGTCTTGGCGAAAAATCAACCACAGTAAAAGGGCACCCGTCAATTCGAAGAGAAAAGTCAAGCCCAAAATCGAACGCACCAGTTGCCGTGCCCCCTGCATGCCCCGCCGATCCAAGGCTTGCTGAACCGCTATTTTTTGCCGTAGGTTAAACTTCCGCCCTAGTAAAATGATCAAAAACGTCGTTGCTGTCATATAACCCAACCCCCCCACTTGGATGAGCAGCAGAATCACCAATTGACCAAAGGGGGAAAAATGGGTGGCCGTATCAACAATGATGTGACCCGTCACACAAACTGCCGAGGTGGCGGTAAATAGGGCAACAATAAAGGGGTTCCACTGCCCATTACTGGTGGACCAAGGCAGGCACAAAAGCAACGTCCCCACCGTAATCACCGCTAAAAAACCGAGGCAAATTGTGCGTGGAACCGTCAGCATTAACGAATACAACGAATGCGTATTCAACAGGTCTGAGGCTAATCTACCGCAGGATCGGGCTGGCAACAATCGCTATAAGCATTGCAAAGACCCTAACTGGCGGCTCCGAATCGGGATGACAGGATTTGAACCTGCGACCCTCTGCTCCCAAAGCAGATGCGCTACCAAGCTGCGCTACATCCCGGCAGTTCATTTCTATCCTACCACCGAATTCTCAGCACAATCAGACAGGGAGGCTTAGAATCAAAAAAGGAGTTTTGCATTTTGTTAAGGTTACCCTCGCTGGTATGACCGACGTCCCCGTTTCCCACATTCGCAATTTCTCGATCATTGCCCACATTGATCACGGCAAATCTACCCTTGCCGATCGCCTGCTGCAATTTACGGGCACTGTGGATCCCCGTGAAATGAAGGAGCAGTTTCTCGACAATATGGAACTGGAGCGGGAGCGGGGAATTACGATTAAGCTACAAGCGGCTCGCATGACCTATACCAGTCGCGATGGCGAGACATACATTTTGAATTTGATTGACACCCCCGGCCACGTGGATTTTTCCTATGAGGTGTCGCGATCGCTCGCCGCCTGTGAAGGGGCACTTCTTGTCGTGGATGCCTCCCAAGGGGTAGAAGCGCAAACGCTGGCCAACGTCTATCTGGCGTTGGAGCACAACCTAGAGATTATTCCTATCTTGAACAAAATTGATCTACCGGGGGCTGAACCTGAGCGCGTGAAGGCAGAAATTGAGGAGATTATCGGCCTTGATTGCTCCCAAGCGGTTCTAGCGTCTGCCAAGGAAGGGATTGGCATTGAGGAAATTCTGGAATCCATTGTCCATTTGGTGCCACCCCCCCGCGATACGGTGGATCAACCCCTGCGGGCATTGATTTTTGATAGCTACTACGATGCCTACCGAGGGGTGATTGTCTACTTCCGGGTTATGGATGGTGTGGTTCGCAAGGGCGATCGCATTCGTTTGATGGCTTCTGGCAAAGAGTACGAAATTGATGAATTAGGCGTTCTCGCCCCTAACCAAAAACCCGTGGACAGTCTCCATGCCGGAGAAGTAGGCTACCTCGCCGCCGCCATTAAAGCCGTTGGTGATGCCCGGGTCGGCGACACGATTACATTGGCCCAAAACCCCGCCAAGGAACCTCTGCCCGGTTACACCGAGGCCAAACCCATGGTCTTTTGCGGTCTCTTTCCCACCGATGCGGATCAGTTTGAGGATCTGCGCGAAGCCCTTGAAAAATTGAAGCTCAACGATGCTTCGCTCCACTACGAGCCAGAAACCTCCAGCGCCATGGGCTTTGGGTTCCGCTGTGGCTTTTTGGGGCTGCTGCACATGGAAATTATCCAAGAGCGGCTAGAGCGGGAATACAATCTGGACTTAATCATTACCGCCCCTTCGGTGGTCTATCGCGTCACCACCATCAAAGGGGAAGTGCTGACGATTGATAACCCCAGCCTGCTGCCGGAACCCCAATACCGCCAAAAAATTGAGGAACCCTACGTGCAACTGGAAATGATTACCCCCGAAACCTATGTGGGCACGCTCATGGAATTGGCGCAGTCACGGCGGGGCATCTTTAAGGATATGCGCTACCTCACCCAAGGGCGCACCACCTTGGTCTATGAAATGCCCTTGGCGGAAATTGTCACGGACTTCTTTGATGAAATGAAGTCGCGATCGCGGGGCTATGCTAGTATGGAATACCACCTGATTGGCTACCGTCCCAATGATCTAGTAAAACTGGAGATTCTTATCAATAACGACCCAGTGGATTCCTTGGCGACCATTGTGCACCGCGATAAGGCCTACTATGTGGGCCGTGCTCTTGTCAGCAAACTCAAGGATTTGATCCCGCGCCACCAGTTCAAGATTCCCATTCAAGCGGCCATTGGCTCACGGGTGATTGCCAGTGAGAGTATTCCTGCCCTGCGCAAGGATGTCTTGGCCAAGTGCTACGGCGGTGACGTGACGCGCAAACGTAAGCTCCTCGAAAAACAAAAGGCGGGTAAAAAACGGATGAAGGCGATCGGGCGGGTGGATGTACCCCAAGAGGCCTTTATGGCAGTATTGCGACTCAAGAATGAATAGGAGGCTAAGGGTGTCTCAACGGTCAGCGGGCAAATGGGTGGCGATTGTTACCGGTGCAATTTCCCTGTTATTGGGAATTGGCTACTTAGTGTTAGTGCAACTTTTAGACTGGCGCGGTGATTGGCAACCAGCTCCTCTGGGAATGCTGCAATTGCTTTTGCCTTAGAACTGTTTAGGAAATTGGGGGTAACTCGCCGTGAATTGTGAAACGCACATGGTTGAGGGCGAGCTCCCCAAGACGTAGCCCGCGATCGCGATAATTGGTGGTCTCAAAGCGAATCCCTTTACCCGCTTCCACGTGGTACCAAGGCAGGGCCATAAAAAACCGCGTTGGATAGGGGCCGCGTTCCACCACATCGTCGGGATTGGACTCCATGGGCAGCCAGCCTACCCCCGGCACATAAAACTCCAACCAAACGTGGTTATAGGTGGGCTGGAGGGGAATCCCCCGCTTTTGGGGATGGGGGGGACATTTGTAGCGACCCACCGTGCGGCAGGCAATGCCATTCAATCGCGCCAAGGCCAAGAGCACTCCCACGTACTCACCACAGGATCCCGTTCCCCGCTTCAAGACAATATCAGGGGTTTCAATCGTAGGTCGCATCGCATAGCTCAGGCGATCGTACACATAGTTACGAATCTTGAGCATCTTGCGCAGGATATTGGTTTCGGTGCCCACCGCTTCCCGTGCCGCCTCTTGGACAATGGGCTGATCCATGGCCAGCTCATCGTTGTCCACCAAATATTGCGCGGCAAAACCAGCAGGCAAAGGCAAAGATTCATCAATATCCTCAGGCCGCAGATGGTACTTGATACCCCTCACCTCTAGCCAAGCACGCCAGCCAAAAAGACGCGCTTCGTAGGGACGCAATTCAGGAAAGTCAAACACGGCCACCTGCTGATCTTCCACCGTTTCCAAGCGAAAGGGGGTACCGATGGGTTCGACCCGCAGCAATTTTTGGCGCAGGGAATTGGCAGGCAGAGCAATCCGCCACTCTAGGTTATCAAGGTGCAGCGGATCAAGGGGCGCCATTTCTTCGATGTAGGCCATCTCAATCAGATAGCCATTGGAAAGGGTGTAGTGTGCCTCCCTGTGGGTCTTGTAGAGTAGCGGATGAATCAGACAAATATCGCGATGATCAATTTCAAGGGGGGCTTCACGGTTGTTGGGGTTATCCCGCAGATAGGGTTCTTCACCGCCATAGGCCACCCATAATCGCCCCGCCGCATCAAAGGTAAACGCCGTTGGCTGGGCAAAGGGAGTCAAGGCCACCCATTCAATACGGCCACTCTGGCGATCCAGACAGTAAATGGATTGCTCAAGGCGATCGCTCACCCAGAGATAGCCATCCTTAAGGGCTAAATTTTCGCAGCCAATGCCGGGGGCACTGAGACGATACTGCTCTCGACCTGTTTCATCGAAACAGTGGATGTAGCCGGATTTTTGACAGGTGACATAGATGCCTGTGTCATCTACCGCCACACCGTAAATGGGATAGCGGCACTCCAGCACCTTTTCTACCTGCCAGTCAGGAAGATGACAGCGATAGAGCCACCTATCGCGACAAAACCAAAGGGTTTCGCGATGGAGACAGAGGCCATAAGCGTCGAGAAAGGGTTCTAGATCGTAGGGATTGAGGATCTCACTGTGGTCGTTTTCGCTGTTGATCAACAAAATAAAGCCCCGTACCCGATCCAAAGCCAGAAAACTGGCGCCAAGGGTCGCTTGGCAAAAGGGTAAACGGGGCAATTGCCGTAGCCACAGGGCTTGGGGATCAACCCATGCCAGACCATGAATTTGGTAAGCACCGAGGGGATAAATCGTGTGCCACTCGTGATCAAGAGCCAGAGATTTTCCCCCATAAACCTCTTTCGGTGAATCTGGCATAGGCAGCAAGTACCCTACTCAACCGTTTGGGGCAATAGCTCACGCCGAGGTTGAGCTTGGATTTTCACTTGACCCGATTCATCCACATCAATGAGGGCAGTATCCCCTTCACGAATGCGACCAGAGAGCATTTCCTCAGCCAAGGTGTCCTCTAGGAGGCGCATAATTGCCCGCCGCAGTGGCCGTGCCCCATAGCTGGGGTTATAGCCCTCCTCGATGAGCCGATCTTTGAAGCGCTCGGTCACTTCTAAGGTAATCCCCTTTTCGGTGAGGCGCGAGAACACCTCCTTGAGGAGAATATCAGCAATTTGCTTGACCTCGTCCTTCGTCAATTGACGGAAGACAATGATCTCATCCAAGCGATTGAGGAATTCAGGGCGGAAGTACTGCTTCAGTTCCTCATTCACTAGGGAGCGGATGCGGTTGTACTGGGATTCAGCGGCATCCTCCGTGCCAAACTCAAAACCAAGGCCAGCGGCACCCTTCTCAATTACCTTGGAGCCAATGTTCGAGGTCATGATCAAGAGGGTGTTTTTGAAGTCCACGGTACGCCCCTTCGAGTCGGTAAGACGGCCATCCTCCAGAATTTGCAGCAGCAGGTTAAAGACATCAGGGTGGGCTTTCTCAATTTCGTCAAAGAGCACCACCGTGTAGGGGCGCCGCCGCACGGCCTCGGTGAGTTGACCGCCCTCGTTGTAGCCGACATAGCCGGGAGGCGAACCAATGAGCTTGGAGACCGTATGCCGCTCCATGTATTCGGACATGTCTAGGCGAACCATTGCCTCTTCAGAGCCAAAGAAGTAGGCGGCCAAGGCTTTTGTTAGCTCGGTTTTACCCACACCCGTCGGCCCAGAGAAGATGAAGCTAGCAATGGGACGGTTGGGGTTTTTCAGACCGACACGGGCACGACGGATGGCGCGGGAGATGGCTTTCACCGCTTCATCTTGGCCAATGACCCGCTGGTGCAGGGTCTCCTCCATGTGCAGCAGTTTTTCCGACTCGCTTTCGGTGAGCTTGCTGACGGGTACCCCCGTCCAAGAGGCAACAATGTGGGCAATGTCCTCTTCGGTAACCACGGGAGTTTCCTCTTCGCCGCTCGCCAGTTCCGCTTTTTTCTGCTGCGCAATGGCCCGAATTTGTGCTTTCAATTCCATCTCGCGATCGCGCAATTCGCCCGCTTTGTCAAAGTTTTGGGCACGCACGGCCTCGTCTTTCTCTTTGAGCACTTGCCGCAGCTCGCGATCCAGTTCCTTGGCCGCAGGCGGCAGTTGCGAGTTAATCAGGCGCACCCGTGAACCGGCTTCGTCAATGAGGTCAATGGCTTTATCGGGTAGGTAGCGATCGCTAATGTAGCGATCAGACAGCTTTGCTGCCGCCTCAAGGGCCTCGTCGGAAATTTTCAGCTTGTGGTGCTTCTCATAGCGCTCCCGCAGCCCGTAGAGGATCTCGATGGTTTCCTCAACGGAGGGTTCACCCACCATCACCGGTTGGAAGCGGCGTTCCAAGGCAGCATCCCGCTCAATGTGCTTGCGGTACTCATCCAACGTGGTGGCACCAATGCACTGCAACTCACCACGAGCCAAGGCAGGTTTGAGGATATTGGCCGCATCAATGGCACCCTCTGCCGCCCCAGCGCCAATCAGTGTGTGCACCTCATCAATCACCAAGATCACGTTGCCCGCTTGGCGGATCTCATCCATGATCTTTTTGAGCCGCTCTTCAAACTCCCCGCGGTACTTCGTGCCCGCCACCAAGAGGCCAATATCGAGGGTGACCACCCGCTTGTCTTCCAGAATATCGGGGACATCTTTATTGGCAATGCGCTGGGCAAGGCCTTCCGCAATGGCGGTTTTACCCACCCCCGGTTCACCAATCAGCACGGGGTTATTTTTGGTGCGGCGACCCAAGATTTGAATCACCCGCTCAATTTCTTTTTGCCGACCCACCACGGGATCTAATTTGCCCTCGATCGCCATTTGGGTAAGGTTGACCCCAAACTCGTCCAGTGTTGGCGTTTTGGTTCGCCCTTGACTGGCGCCAGCGGTCACTTCTGCAGTTTCACCCAGCATGCGAATCACTTGGGTGCGCACCTTCGACAGATCAACCCCCAGATTTTCTAAAACGCGTGCGGCGACCCCTTCCCCTTCCCGAATCAGACCCAACAGAAGGTGCTCAGTGCCAATGTAGTTGTGCCCCAGTTGGCGGGCTTCTTCGAGGGAGAGTTCCAACACTCGCTTGGCACGGGGGGTAAAGGGAATCTCTACCGCCACAAAACCAGACCCACGGCCAATAATTTTTTCGACTTCGATGCGGGCATCCTTGAGATTCACGCCCATGGAACGGAGTACCTTGGCAGCCACACCAGTACCTTCCCCAATCAGCCCAAGGAGAATTTGTTCGGTACCGACAAAGTTGTGGCCGAGGCGGCGAGCCTCTTCCTGTGCCAGCATGATGACTTTAATGGCTTTTTCTGTAAAGCGTTCAAACATGACCCTTCCCCTAATGGCTCCTGCGTGCTGGTATCACTCATCTTAACACGTCCACTTTGGCGTGTTTTTGTATGGTCAATTACTATTACTGTAGATGTTGACTCATTTTTTTGCAGGTGCGGTTGCCCATATTTCCGTATTTTAATTGTGGGGAGGAGGCTACGGTGACATTCTAGTAACATTCTATTGTGGAATTGACCAGCCTCTTGAGTATCAAAAGGCGATAGACTACACTTGCTGATGCCAAAAACTTTTCCCGAATGGCTGATTTTTCCCAGTTTCTTGCCGTTGATCCCTCCCAGCGTGCCCTCATTTTCGACATGGACGGCGTCATTTGCCACACCATGCCCTATCACCTTGAAGCTTGGCGCCTCTATGTGGAGCGCACCCCTGAACTGCGGCAGCAGATCAATCTGGAACAGTTGCGGCAAATGGGGGGCAAACGCAACGCTGAACTCTTGCCGGAACTCCTAGGGCGATCAGTCACTGAAGCGGAAGTTGAACGTTGGGGGGCGGGTAAAGAGGCTGTGTTTCGGGAACTGTTAGCACCCAATTTGGAACTGCTGCCGGGGTTATTGCCCTTTCTCAAAAGCGCCAAGGAAAAAGGCTATCGCTTGGGCTTGGGCACCTCAGCCTGTGCTGCCAATGTGGAATTGGTGCTCTCCTGCGAGAGGGTGGGTGACTTTTTCGATACGGTGGTGATGGAGCAGGATGTGCAGCGGGGCAAGCCGGATCCGGAATGCTATCTACTCGTAGCGGAGCGGTTGCAGGTGTTGCCGCAGCATTGTCTGGTTTTTGAGGATGCCGTGGCGGGGGTGATGGCAGCGGTGCGGGCAGGGATGCGCTGCTGGGGAGTCTTAACAACGCAAGCGGCAACGGCACTTCAGGGGGCAGGGGCAGAGGTCTGCATTGAGGACTTTACGGATTCCCGCCTTCAGAGGCTACTTTCCTAGGGCATTTTCGGCGATCATGGGTACTGGCGCGTTAGGAATCCACCACCTTGGGCGTTGATCTGCGCAGTTATGTCTATCTCGACTCGATTCAACCGCAGCACGCGGCCTACTTGGGAACCGTGGCCCAGGGCTTTTTGCCGCTGCCGGGGGATTGCTCCCTCTGGGTGGAGATTTCACCGGGGATTGATGTCAATCGCCTTTTGGATATTGCTTTGAAGTCTGCGGTGGTACGGCCGGGGGTCTTGTTTATCGAGCGACTCTACGGATTATTGGAGGTGCATTCGGGCAATCAGGGGGAAGTGCGCGCCGCAGGGCAAGCCATTTTAGATGCCATTGGTGCTCGGGTACAGGATTGCTTGCGGCCACGGGTGATTTCCAGTCAGGTGATTCGCAATATTGATGCCCACCACACCCAACTGATTAACCGCTCGCGGCGGGGCAATATGATTTTGGCGGGGCAAACCCTCTATGTGTTTGAAGTGGAACCTGCTGCCTATGCCGCCCTAGCAGCGAATGAAGCTGAAAAGGCAGCCCTCATTAATATCTTGCAGATTTCAGCGGTGGGCAGTTTTGGCCGACTCTTTTTGGGGGGCGCGGAGCGGGATATTCTGGCGGCAGAACGAGCCGTCTTGGCAGCCATGGAACGCTTGCCGGGGCGTGATAGCCTTAGCGATCGCCGGGAGTAGCAGTCTTGGCATATTTCTTTAGCTTTTGCTCTAGGGCAGGTAAAAAAGGACAAGGGGAACTGTCTTGCAGTTGATAAGACCCTCGCCAATTAAAGTTCTGCCAGTTAAAGGGGGCTTGGTGGGCGGCGGCAAGCCACAGTAAACGCTTGGCACGGGTCATGGCCACGTAAAGCAGGCGATATTCCTCGGCAACTTTGGCCTCTTTCGCTTTTTGATAGGCAGCTTGCCAATTGGGAACGGGCTGCCTATGACCGTAGGCACGCAGTTGCGATCGCACCACATCCGTAAAATCCACTTCAGGACTCAGAAACTTGGCATTGGCTGCTACCCAACTCTCGCCGGGGAGGGTTCTTGCCTCTAGGAAGGGAACAAACACAGCATCCCAGTCGAGGCCCTTGGCCCGATGCATGGTCATGATTGTCACCTGCCCCGATCGCACTAAGCGGCTATGGAGGTCTTCTATCTCAACAGCATTAAAGCGATCCGCTGCCACCAACTCCTGCCAACGGGGATGAATCCGCTCCCACAGTTGCGTGGGTTCCTGTTGTGCCAAGTGGCAAATCAGGCGATCGGTGGTGGCCAATTCAGCAGCCTCATAGCCCAATTCCTGAGCACAATAGGTGATCAAGGGAAATAGGGACAGCTCTAGGCGGGCTTTGAGAAGACGTTGACAGAGGTGGCGCGCCTTGAGCACTGGTTCCTCGGCAGGGGGGTCTAAAGGCCCTGGATACAAAAACACCTCCGGCTGGGCAGCCAAGCGATCCAAGTTTTGGGGTGGAATACGTTTGCGCTCCTGCAGCACAGTGAGGGCAGCTTTGACTGCTTCGGGAGAATAGGGATGGTGGAGAAAATAGAGAATGTCCAGCAATTCCTTGGGCACCTGCGATTGCCGTTCAATGCCCGACACATCGAGAATCGGAACCCCCTGCGCGGCAAGGTCGGTATCAATCCTGAAGCTCGCGGGCGATCGCAACAGATCCGCAAGAAATTCCCCTTGGCGGTTGGTGCGCACCAGCACGGCGATTGAGGCGTCAGGATGCTCTGCCAAGACCTGAGAAATGCGAGCTGCTAGCTGCCGCACGGTCTCAAAAACGGTTGCTGTTCGGGCAACTTCTACCCCTTGCCCCCAAGGGTCTGGGTTCGCTTCTGGTTGCAGATCTGTTGGCGGGACGGGCTGAATTGCTTGCTCACGAAAGGGGAGTTCTTGCTTTTGGAGGGCGCAATTAGCCCAGCGCACCAAAAAGTTTGCTGCTCTAATGACCAGTAGGGTCGATCGCCCCGCTTGAGTCATTTCATAGAAAGCTTGCTGCTGGGCACATTCATCACAAAATTCATTAAAAAAGAGGGGATCTGCTGCCGTAAAGGTGGAGTTAATGGCTTGATTGGGATCCCCTACCCGCACAAAGTTCACTTGCCCTGTGGCGCTGTCCTCCGCAAGAAGTCGCAGTAACCGCGATTGCAAGGGGGTTGAGTCTTGAGCCTCATCCTCAAACACGGCATACACTCGCTGTTGCCATTCTTGGCGACACTGCTCATTCCCCTCCAGCAGCTGTACTGCTGCTAAAATCATTTCATCGTAGTCAATTCGTTCCTGTTGCGCCAGATGGTGCTGATACCGTTCCAACAGGTCGGCGCCAATCTCTAGAAAAGGGTAGGGTTCTTCTTCTGAAGGGTTTTGGGCGTGAAGCTGCTGGGACAACTGCCGCAAATCTTGGGGCGTCAACGCCATACTGCGGGCACTGCTAATCACGGTTTGTGCCAACTTCACTAAGATGTCAGTCAACAACGCACTCTTGCGGCCTTCGTGTTCAATGTCGCTCAGGGGACTGGTATCGCAGCCTTGGATGAGTTGCTTGAGGAGTTGGGGGTGCGATCGCGCCCATTCCTTAACACAAGTGACACACAGGCGTCGCTGTTCATGCTCACTCATTAAGTTCTCACCACTCCAGCGCAGCCCCGCCGTGGGATGACTCGTCGCAATTTTCAACGCTAAGCTGTGGAGGGTCTGTACACTAAAGCCATTCCGCGGTAAGCCCATCTGCCGTAGGTACTGGCGAATCCGCACCTTGATATTGGCAGCAGCCGAACGACTATAGGTGACTACTACTAGTTGCCGCTGTTGATGGAGTTTTTCGCGAGCGATGGCGATCGCCGCTCCTACGGCCATGCCATGGGATTTGCCCGCTCCGGGCACTGCCGACACCGCAAGCATTCCCCCTTGCCATTCGCTAATTTCCCGTTGACCCGGACGCAACGTCCCTAGGAGGTAACTGGCATGGGTTGGGGGTGATAACAAATTCATAAGAGGACTGGGAGAGGGCTAAAGATTTATTACAACAACTGGCGTCTGCCTAATGAATATCGAGAAATCGTATAATAGAATACAGAAAGTTAGGAGGAAGTTGTCTCCTAATGCAGACCACCTAAAGCTTGATAACGAGTCAATAGGATTCACCTAGGAGCCTTGATTTAATTATGCAACTAATCTATCGCGGCGTTAAATACGAAACTTCTGATCAGCACATTCCCCTTGTTGAATCGGGTGCCAAGGGTCTCTACCGGGGCGCCCAATGGGTAGGCCACAAAGCGGCTGAACCGGTTCCTCAACCGAATCATGTTCTTTGCTGGCGGGGGGTCACCTACCAAACCAACGGTACCCCAGTGACCACAACCACCTCGACAACGACTGCTACCCCTTCGGTACTTCCCCAGCGTAAGCGTGACTCCTTGGCCGAAGCCCATCGCCATGCGATTCTGAAAACTCTTGAGCGGCGACTGCAGGTGGCTCGGAGTCAGGGCAACGAAGACCTCATCAATCTGCTGGAAGAAGAGTGGCAGCAATTTGCCTAAGGTTGGATCACCGAAACCCAAACTGCGGTGCCGTTGCTAACAGCGGCACTTTTTTTTATGGGTGAGTGCCCTTTTCTTGGCGAAAAGCTGTTGCTTGGGCAAAGGCGGCTGCCGCCCGATCGCGATCGCCCAAAGCTTCATAGGCGCGTCCCAGTTGCTCTGCGGCAATCTCCCGCACATAGCCCAAGGGAAAAATCATCTGTTTGCTGTAGCTATTCGTCTGCCCCAGTTCAAGGCAATATTCAAAGTAGGCCGTTGCCCCCAAAGGAAATCCCAAAGCCATCAGCCAGCGCCCGGCCAAATCATTGAGGGGAGGATAGGTGGGAAACCACTCCAGACTTCGTTGACATAGGAGTTGCAATGTTTCGTGATCCCCCATAGCCAGCAAACGCCGCCCCAGTTGATTCAAAATTTCGGGCAGTGCACCGGGCATATTCTCAGGCAATTGGCCGGTGAGGAGATGGGGCAAGAGCCGCTCAAAAAGTTCTTGATAGCACTCCTCAGCTGCCGTGGGGTTATTCACCGCGTGGTACATATCCGCCAAGGCGAAAAGGAGATGCAACGGCAACCCTTCACTGGCACGGATGCGCTCTAGAATTGGGATGTTGCGATCGCGCATCTTGGCTTGAATTTGGGCAGGCTGATAACCATAGTGGTCAAGGCGCAGCGTTGCCAGCAAACCCATGGTCAGCGGTTCTGCTGCTGTGGACACCAACTGCTCATGGAAGCGTCCCTGATAGCGCAGCGTCGGCAGGTTGCGAAAGAGTCGCACAATGGCAAAGTCGGAAAATTGTTGCCCCGTGCCGATTTCCCGCCGTAGGAGTTGATAGGCAGTGAAAGTATTGCCCTCTAGTTGTTGTCCAAGGGGCACAGGCGGCTCCTGCAAGGTCACAAGCACCTCATCGGCATCAATCACCAAGATCCAATCGCCTGTGGCCTGTTCGAGGGCGTAATTGCGGGCGGCGGCAAAATCATCCTGCCAAGGGAAGCTAAAGATGCGCTCTGTAAACCGGCGGGCGATGGCGATCGTCTCATCCGTTGATCCGGTATCAACCACCACGATCTCATCTACCCAGGGTCGAACACTGCCTAGACAGCGCGCCAAATGAGCTGCCTCGTTTTTGACAATCAAACAGGCACAGACCCGCACCATCTACAGCAGCTTTTCAAATTGCTGGCGCAACTGATTCAGTTCACTTTCCGAGAACTCACTCTCAGCAGCCGGCGGCACGCGATTTTCTAGTTCCCAGTCGGTTTCTTCAACGTTACGCTCTGGGGGTGCCAAAAAGAGCCGCTCAGCATCATTGGTCGGCACAAATCCTTCGGGAACCAAGTGACAGGTGTAGCCTGAGGATTCGCAGAATTCTTCGATTTCCTTGGCATCAATGGGCACAACGCTGGGGGGACGAAAATCCTGTGCCTCTAGGAGCATGGCATAGCGATTGGCATCGTCTTCGCTTTCAAACATCAGAATCAGGTTGCGATCGCCCAGTTGCAGGGAATGAATCCCCTCATTTTCAGTGCCCGGGTTGTAGAGCAACACGTAAACGCGCATGATGCCTCGCCAATGAAATCTCAACAGTGATTATAACGATTTTAATTCCTCCTAACCTGTAGAAATTTCTGGTTTAGAACAGTCAAAGGGGCAAAAATAAAGCCTGAGTTAGAACAACGTTTTTTCAGGTTCTGCCTTGATCCGCTGCTCCAAGCATGCTTGGCGATAGGTGAGTTCTAATTCATTGCCAGTGCGGCGAAAAATTTGCGCCTGCTGCAAGAGAAAGGCTTGAAAGAGCCGCTGAAAGGCAAGGGCAATGATGGCCACCACCAACCCGGCAGCCGTACTTATCAAGGCCTCACTAATCCCGAGACCCACGCCCATGGTTGCGGGTGTGCCAATATCGCCCAAGCGAATCGAACTGAGGGCACTGATTAGACCTAACACCGTTCCCAACAAACCCAGTAGAGGTGCCATGGTAATCGTTGCCTCTAAAACCTTTTCTCCCCGCCGCATGGCACTCAGTTCTTCATCAGCGGCCGCCTCTAAAGCCAGACGAAAGATTTCTGGGTTGGTGTCAATCAGTTGTAAAGGGGTATAAAGGAAGCGACCAATGGGTTGATCACAGGCATTTGCTGCTAGTTCAAGGGCTTCTTGCCAATCGTGGCGAGCGGCATCCAGAATCTGCTCAGCCAGTTTCGTCTCTCCCCGCAGGACAATGCTCCAAAACCAAAGCCGCTCAAAGATGGTGCCTAAGGTCAAGATCGAGAGAATCAGTAGTGGCCACATGGCCAAGCCACCACGGTTAAAAATTTCAGCGATATTCACGATCAGTTCCCTGTCAGAGCATCCGACGTTTAGTATAGTCCAGCGTGGAGTCGCAATTGTTGTCTAAATTTTGTCTAAATTCTAGCGAACTATACTGCCAAGGGTCTTGAACCTCTGTTTTTCTGGGCCAGTCTAAACAGATGATTACATCAATGGAGTGATGCCTCGCATGAATATATCCTTACCTCTATCAACGGCAATAGCCCCAACGGCTATCGTGACCCGATCCCAAGTTAATGATCCCGATCGGCGGATGATTGAGCAGTGCCTTTCTGGACATCCGCAGGGGTTTCGGGAGCTATATCAACGACATCAGCAACGGGTGCGATCGCTCCTGTTTCAGTTGTGCGGTGCGGTTGCCCTAGATGATTTGGTGCAGGAGGTTTTCTTGCGGGCATGGAAGGGGCTAAAGGGTCTCAAACATGAGGCAAAGTTTTCCACATGGCTCTATCGGATTGCTTGGAATGTGGCTTGCGACTATCGCCGTCAACTGGCTACGCGCAAATCGCGACATCAGCAATACCTGTCTCAAAGTGAGCCACTCACGCTTGGACTGGATCTCCGGCAATTGCATTATGAGGATTTAGTGCAGCGGGGTTTAGCCACTTTGCCCCTAGAGTACCGCAGTGTTTTGGTCATGCATGACCTGCAGGGCTTACCCCAAAAGGAGATTGCTGAAATTCTCAAAATTCCAGTCGGTACAGTAAAATCCCGTCTCTTTCGTGCCCGTGGCATGTTGCGCACTTACTTTAGCGAAGCTGGAGTCAGCCTATGAAACGTGAACCCCCACCTGCGGAGGATACAACCTTGGTGAACTTTCTCCGAACCTATGCGGGAACGCCCCCACCACCACCTCCCCATTTGGAGCAGCAGATTGTGCAAGCCGCCCTCCGTCAACATCATTTAAACAAACGGCGTTGGCAAGTCGCCTACATCCTTGGCGCAGGGGCGATCGCGACCGCCACCAGTGTGTGGTTTCTCAAACCGTCAGCTCAAGTGGCAAAGCAAACTCCTCCAGATCCAGTAGAAACCTTCATCACAACCAATTGGCAGGCAATGTTCTACAATGCCGAACCCCCTCTTTTTGAGTAATCTATCATTCCAATTTGTAATTTTGTAATAAAGGAGAACACAGCCATGTTAAAAAAATCCCTCGCAGCACTTTTGGTATGTAGCGCCCTCAGCCCCTTGGTGGCGATCGCTCCCTCGACCTTCGCTGACCCCGGTTATGGTGGCCCTCGCTGGGGAGCCAACTTGGAGAACCTCAACCTCACCCCAGAGCAGCGGCAACGTTTGCAAGCCGTGCGGCAACAATATCAAGGTCAAATGGAGCAAACCCGCAACCAACTGCGCACTGCCAAGCAAGAACTGCGGCAGATGATGAGTGGCAATGCCTCTGAAGATCAAATCCGCAGTAAACATCAACAAGTCCGCCAACTGGAAAACCAACTGGCCTCCCTCCGCTTTGAAAGCATGCTGGCTATGCGGGGTATTCTCACACCACAACAACGGCAAGCCTTGGCCACCCAGATGCAGCAGCGCCGTCAAGGCAATCGCGCCATGAAACCGCAACAGTAGAGAATTTCCTCATTAACACTTGAGCCAGTTGTTTGTTCACTCGTGTAGGGTCGCTGATCCTGCACATTTTCTGTTGATCAACAGATCGAGAATCTCTGTGGCGGCGCGATCAACGACGCCGGGAGTACCCATGACAGCTCGCATTTCGGCATAGCCTGCTTGCATCGCTAAGCGTTTCTCTGGATGATCGAGCAACTCAAGGGCAGCAGCGGTAATGTTGGCAACGGTGGCTCGTTCTTGAAGGAGTTCGGGGACGATTTCTCGATTCACGAGTAAATTGGGGGGAGAGACAAATTTGAGATCAAACTTCAAGAAGCGTTGATAGAGCCACAAACTGAGGGGATGGACGCGGTAGATCACGACTTGGGGCACATTCAATAGCGCTGTTTCTAGATTCACGGTGCCCGACTTGGCGATCGCCAGATCCGCTGCCGCTAGAACTTGCAGGGAGTCTTCCGCAAGGGTGACGGGAATTGGATACTGTTTGAGGATGGCTTCAATGGCTGGACGATACTGTTGCAGAGACAGGGGTAACCAAAAACGGGCCTTGGGATAGGCTTGAGCAATATTCGTCGCAGCCCCTAAAATCAGGGGCAAAAGGGAGTGGATTTCCTGTTTGCGCGAAAGGGGCAATAGGGCGATCGCCAGCTCATCGGCAGCAATACCCAAACTTTGACGGGCAACTTCTCGACTGGGAGCCGCCGCAATGCGATCCAACAGGGGATGCCCCACCCAAACGACATTGGCGCCATGACGGTGGTAATAGCTGGCTTCCTCTGGAAAAATGGCAAGCAGGCGATCGCTGAGGGCAACAATTTGACGAGTCGTCTTGAGACTGTGGGACCAGACCCACTCTTGGGGGGCAATGTAGTACACCATCGGTACAGAAAAATGCTTGCGAATAAACCGCCCCATGGCCACATTGCCGCCAATGTAGTCAATCAAAACCACCAAATCAGGTGGGTGCTGTCGTAGATAGCGGCGTGCCTTGAGTTGTAGCGCGATCGTTGGTTTGATCAGTGGCAGAGCTTCTAGTAGCCCCACGGAGCCAATCCCGCCGGTATTAAAGAGTAGCTTTGCCCCCGCCGCAGCCATGCGATCGCCCCCAAGGGCAGAAATTTCTAAGGGAATCCCCCGCTGCGCCGCCAAGCGATAGAGGGCCTTCACTAGTAGGGCACCCTGCAAATCCCCAGAGACCTCCCCTGTGCTAATGAACAGATGCGCCATGCTTAGCCCCGTACCGCTGCCACTGGTTGACAGAGTTGATCTGCAAATTCCTGTTCGCTGGCGGCCATCTCCTGTACGGCGGCGGCCATAATCTCAGGGATGGACTGTCCCGCTGTATATTGCGCCAACCATTGCTGGGCAGTATTCCCCTGTCGCAGGATTTTCTTAATCGGTGCTAGAAAACAGCTAAAGCCCTGTGCTTTGGCAATTGGCCAGACCTCTTCATAGAGTTCCGCTATCCAAGTGGCAGCTGTGAGTTGCCGGCGATCGCGCCAATGGGTCAACACCGCCTCTAGGCTACTTTTGGCGGCAAGCTGCTCATTTTCATCGGCCATTTGTGCCAGCATCTCGCCATCACCCCAGCGGAGCGGATCAAGATCAGGGGTGTCCAGCATTTGCAGGAGTCGCGCTTCAAGGAGAGCGGTAATCGCTAGGAGGGCAATGGGATTCGTAACTAGATCACAAATGCGTAGTTCAAGGCGGTTGAGATCATAGGGTCGGCGATCGCCATTGGGACGCACCGCACTCCAAAGATGCCGCACATTTTGCATCGTGCCCTGTTGAAGCTGTGTTTCTGTCCACTCAATGAAGTGGGCATGGCTAGTAAATAAAGGCACTTGGGGTGGGGTTTTGGGAAAGATGGCCCAACGGGTGGAGTGGTAGCCCGTTACCTTGCCATCGAGAAATGGCGAAGACGCACTGAGTGCCAGAAACAGCGCTGCCTCCATGCGCACCAGCCGACAGGCGCGGATCAAATCCTCTGGATGCCGCAGGCCAATGTTGATGTGGACACTGGCGGTTACCACCCGCGTGCCATAGGTTTGCTCAATGTAGGTGTGGTAGGGGTTCTGCGGGTCAGAGCGATAAAAGTGTTGACTATCCCCCAGACTGAGAGTGCTGCCGGGGACAAGGGTTAAATCCCCCAAGGATTTTAAATAGGCGCGCAGCCGAAAGCGAGGACGCAACAAGTCACACAGGGCTTGATCATAGAGATATACAGGGGGAGTGGTAAATTCGACATTGCGACTATCCGGCTCACGCACAAACCCTGGCAAGTCTCTCACAATTCGATCTGACAGTCCCACAATCTCCCCCGTGGGTTTACCCGTGTAGAGTTCAACCTCAAAGCCCTTTGACAGCATGGCATCCTCTTGATTGAGTTGGATTGGCAGGCAACCCCGCGTAGAGTGGGAGGTTTTAACTACTTAGCCACAATACCACGCCCTCGCCCCTACCGCATATATGAACAACGGTGAAATTGCTACTGTAAGCATAAAAATCTGATACGATACCCTCTAATTCAAACTACATCGGCTAGTAGGAGTTTTGGCATGTTTGGTCAGCGGCGAGTCCAAGCAGATCTGCGGGTCGGTCGTCTTTTGGATCAATTGGGAATTCGCTACCGCGTGGATGAGGATGGGGATTACCGCGTTGTTTTTGAGCTAAACGGTGGGCGATCGCAACAGGCCTTTATTGACTCGCAAACGCAGCAACTCGGCAGCTATGAAATTCGCGATGTCTGGTCGATTGGTTACATTTCCGACGGCCATTTGGATCAAGAAGTAGCTAATTACCTGTTGATTGAGAATGCGACCAAGAAAATTGGGGCTTGGGAATTGCGCCCCCTTGCTGACAATAAATACATTGCCGTCTTCTGCACTAAAGTCGCCGCTGATTGCGATGCAGAAGCGCTCTATACGAGTATTCGCGTTGTTTTAGAAGTAGCCGACGAATTGGAGAAAATTCTTGAGGCAGGCGATAAGCTATAGTATTTCCCAGTTTCCTTTTCGAGGAGGGCAAAAACTTTGCTGCAACGCAATAGGAAATACGCAAACCCTCTCCTTGGGAAGACCCTGTGGGAGCTAACCTAGGAATCTAGGCGTGAGCCAATTTGGCAAATCTCTCGAAAGCCGCCTCTTATTGTCACAATTTTTGTATTTAATATAAAAATCGTTAAGAATTACAAAAAAATAGTTCACTTTTTTCCTGCTGCATATCCCGCCTAACTACACTGGATAAACTATTAGCTGCTGCGATCGGGTGACCTAGTCGCAGTGGAGTGAATTGTTTTGAGGAACCTGTATGTATTACGAACGCAAACTTTTTGCCCTGCTTCACGATCCCTATCTGAAGGCCTTGTACCGCAATAAAGGTCTCAAAGGCGCATGGCAACAGGTGTCTTGCCTAAACCGGCATACCCAACCGTTGCAAGATTGGTGGAATAAGCACGGTGGCGTTACAGCAGATCATATTGCTTCGGCCAGCGATCGCCTGAGCTTTCAAGGGGGGATGATGACCCCGCCGACTCAAACAGGTAACGTCACCCAAGTAGAAATTGCCCACCCTATCACCGGTGCTAAAAGTCATCTCAACTTTTCTTTTGCAGGGAGTCTCAGCGATGAGAATTTAGCTGAAATTGAAGCGCAGTCCATCTGGAATCAGATTCGCCAAGAAACTGACGCCGAAAAAGTGTTTTGGTGGTTTTGGCGATTTTATGGTGAAGCCATTGCTAACCATCAGCGCATTAAAGGTCAAGCAGTTTATGCGAAAGATATCTTGCTGCTGCCTGCTGACACACGCATTCCCGACTGCCCCCTCGAAGCCCATGCCTCCATTACTGCTGCCTTGGCAGGGACGCTGTTTCCTAAAAATGCCCAAAATGGGGATGAGCCACAGCATCCTTGGCTATTGATGTTTTCCTTTGCCCCAGTTCAGGACTTTATCAAATCGTCCCGCAAGCTCCTAGATTTTTGGGCCGGTTCTTACCTGCTTCACTACCTTAGCGCTAGGGTGTGTTGGTTTCTCGCCGAACGCTATGGCCCTGATGTCGTCATTACCCCCAATCTTTACAATCAGACAATCATTGACGCCTTTCTACTGCAAAAATATCCCGAATTTGAAGGCTACTTTGAGGAATTTGGCATTGCCAAACCTGTTGATCAAGGGCAACCCTCCCCTACCTTGGTGACAGCAGGCTTTCCCAACGTGATTACCGCTCTCATTCCTGCCGCCGATAAAGACACTATTGGCAAAGAACTTCAAGATCATCTGCGGCAGATTTGGCTGGATCTTGGCAAAGAGGTGCGTGAAGCCATCAAAGCCAAAGTCCGCAATAGTTACGACGACAAGTGGATTAACCACATTCAGCAATGGATTCACAGGCAATTTCCAGAAGCAGAGCAAGAGGAGTTAAAGAAAGAATTTCTCAGTTGGCAGCAAGGAGGACAGTGGGAGTGGAATGCTCTTTGGGAAGCTCAATTAGAAAATTTCTGGCAAAGCTACTGGATTGCGCTTCCCCTTGGGAATCCAGAAAAAACGCTCACTTGTCAGCGGGGAGCATCCACCTACGCAAGCTGGAAAACCGCTCAAACCACCTTAGCAAAAGCACAGGAGCCGCTGCCCACTAGCGTCGAGGAAAATGTCTATACCACTATTAATGTCGGCACTTGGTGGCCGCTATTGCAACAGCGCTTGGGGCAAGCCCTCTCCGCCATCAAAAACACCCGTAACTGGCAGTTTCCTGCTTCACCGGGAGAGCGTTCCTCGATTTCCGGCGTCTATAGTGCCCTGCACCCCAATCTGCTGTACCGCGATCCCTTCCGCGAGGGACATGGCCTGCCTACTAGTTCCCTGCGCCTGTTTTGGTATGTGATGAGCCAAGCCTTTCCGGGGCTATTTAATGGCAGTGAGCGTTTGAATGCCATTGAAGTCACCAAGCGGATGGCGTGGAAGCATGGCGGTGTGGCTATGTCCTTGGGGGTTGAGTGTCCCGAAGATGACTATGAAAACTTAGTGCGTTTTCCCAATGCCAGCAGTATCGCTGCTGCGCGGTTTATGGTGGCGTGTCCCGATCAGGTCAAGCAGTATTGGAAAAAATTGAATCGAGAATTTACTGACGATCTGGATTTACAGCCCTATCGCGATCGCTTTGGCAGCAAAACTCGCCGTCCCACCCATATTCCCCAAGTGGATGCCAAGCTAGGGGATTACAACGGTGTCATGTTCTCAGCCAAGTGGTTGGCAGAAGATGTAGGGCTTGAAACCAAGAAGGAGTTGGCAGCCCTGCGCAGTGCGGTGGATCGGACGCAAAAACAACAAAAACAAATGGGTTGGGGCGATCGCTCCCCCGCTGACTGGTGGTGCATTCTCCTCGCCGATGGCGACAACATGGGAGACTACGTGCGTGGTCACAACTTAAAAGCCTACCGCGAGTACGTTGCCGGCAATATTGTGCAGCAAATCAACAAAAATGCAAATCTTCAGAACTGGAAGAAGTTAATTGATAACACACCCAAGCGCATGGGACCTGCTACCCATGTGGGCTTAAACCGTGCTCTTTTGGATTTCTCGAATCGGCTGGTGCCCTACCTTGTGGAGCAACGTCACTGTGGTCGGGTGGTTTATAGCGGTGGCGATGATGTCATGGCCATCTCGCCCTTGGAGGATGTCCTCTCGGTGATTCATACTCTGCGGCAAGCATGGTGTGGTGGTACGGATCCCGGCGGGGAGTTTGAATCCTGCGGAGGCTACTGGCAAACGGTTGCGGGTAGCACAGCGGCTCAAGCCTTGGGAATGCGTCGCCTCTTTACCATGGGCGAGGAAGCCACGCTGAGTATGGGGGTAGTCATTGCCTACAAAAGTGTGCCGCTACCCACTGTTTTAGAGCACCTCTGGCAGGCCGAAAAAGAACGGGCGAAAAAACTTCCCGGCAAGGATGGTCTTTGCTTTCGAGTTCTCTACGGTTCTGGGAATGTTTTGGAAGCCCTGATGAAGGGCAACCTCCTTGAGAACTGGTGGAAAGTTCTTCAACAGGCAACGGACGATGTTAGCCCTCTTCTATACCGATTGATTGCAGAACTGCCACAGCACTGCTGGCTAAGTCAAGAACATGTGACTCGGCGGGCGATCGCCAGCATTGCTAGCCGCCGTGAGAAAAACTTGCCCGAGGAATCCATTGAAAACCTCTGCACTTGGTGCGATCGCTGGGAAGACTGGGCACTTCAACATCAAGGTCAACCGGGAACTGACTTCCCAGACCTCCTCAACCTGTTTCGACTCATGGCCTTCTTTATTGACAAACGGTTTTCTCCCATTGCCCACAACAGCGCAACTGAACGTTCCTAAGCATGACCTACCTGAAAAGTGCCGCAGTGCTGGTGAAGCGGCAGACGACCGGCGGGAGGAATTACTCAATTTCAGCTTGTTGCT
>NZ_JBKBHZ010000011.1:0-78763 GCF_046299655.1 Thermosynechococcus sp. | reverse complement strand
AGCAACAAGCTGAAATTGAGTAATTCCTCCCGCCGGTCGTCTGCCGCTTCACCAGCACTGCGGCACTTTTCAGGTAGAATGTGATACTATAGCAACTCTGGCATTATACCTAGCTGTTTACCTATGCCCAAAGTTCTGGTTTCCGATCCCATTGAACAGGTGGGGCTTGATTTGCTTGCCCAAGTGGCCCAAGTGGATGTCAAAGTTGGCCTCTCAGAGGAAGAACTGATCAAAATCATTCCCGAATACGATGCCCTGATGATTCGATCGGGAACCAAGGTGACGAAGGCAGTCATTGAAGCGGCCAACCAACTGAAAATTATTGGTCGTGCTGGAGTGGGTGTAGATAACGTCGATGTGGCTGCGGCCACCCGCAAAGGAATCATGGTGGTTAATTCCCCGGAGGGCAATACCATTGCTGCTGCGGAGCATACCTTGGCAATGATGCTCTCCTTGGCGCGGCATATTCCCGATGCAAATGCGGCGGTGAAAGCAGGTCAATGGGATCGCAAGCGCTTTACGGGTGTAGAGGTTTACAAGAAAACCCTTGGCATTATTGGCTTGGGCAAAATTGGCTCCCATGTCGCTACGGTCGCCCGTGCCATGGGGATGAAACTTCTTGCCTATGACCCCTATCTTTCAACAGAGCGAGCCGAACAACTGGGCTGCCGCCTTGTAGAATTGGACGTTCTTTTTGCCGAGTCGGACTTTATCACGCTGCACTTGCCAAAGACTCCAGAAACGCAGCATCTGATTAACACTAAAACCATTGCCAAGATGAAGCCCACAGCCCGCATTATTAACTGTGCGCGGGGTGGCATTATTGATGAGGCAGCGCTGGTGGAGGCACTCAAGACGGGTAAGCTGGCGGGGGCTGCTCTCGATGTCTTTGAAAATGAACCCCTTGAGGCGGAGTCGCCGCTGCGTGAGTTGGGGATGGAAGTCGTCTTGACCCCTCATTTGGGGGCTTCCACAGAAGAAGCACAGGTAAACGTGGCCATTGATGTTGCTGAACAAATTCGGGATGTGCTCCTAGGGTTGCCGGCGCGATCGGCGGTGAATATTCCGGGGCTGCGTCCCGATGTCCTCGAGAAACTAGCCCCCTACATGCAGTTGGCGGAAACCCTCGGAAATCTTGTGGGGCAATTGGCGGGTGGTCGCGTTGAGTCTCTGGAAGTCCGTTTGCAAGGGGAACTGGCCACTAATGACAGTCAACCGATTGTGATTGCTGCTCTGAAGGGTCTGCTCTCTCCAGCCTTGCGAGAGCGGGTCAACTATGTGAATGCTGGGCTAGAGGCCAAGGAACGGGGCATTCGGGTTGTCGAAACTCGGGATGAGTCGCAGCGAGATTATGCGGGGTCGCTGACGCTGATTGCCAAAAGTCCATCGCTAACTCGCTCAGTTTCTGGGGCATTGCTGGCTCACAGTGAGTTGCGTATCACCAGTATTGATGACTTTCCCATCAGTGTGGTGCCAACCCGCTATATGCTGCTGACGCTGCACCGCGATATGCCGGGCATTATTGGTAAAATTGGCACCCAGTTGGGGAGCTTCAATGTCAACATTGCCAGTATGCAGGTGGGACGCAAGATGGTGCGTGGCAACGCGGTGATGGTGATTAGCTTGGATGATCCCCTACCGGAAGGCCTTTTGGAGGAAATCCTGAAAGTGCCCGGCATCCGTGATGCCTATATTGTGAATCTGTAGGCACGGTTGTGGTACAGCGTTGGTGGGAAATTACGGTGACTTGTCAAGCTGAAGCGGAAGACATTGTCTATTGGCGTCTTCAATCCTTTGGCTGTCAAGGAACGGCAAACCAGCAGCAACAGGGGCGAGTGTTGATCCAAGGCTATGTGCCGCAGCAGCAGGTGACCTTACTGGACATTGCTGCCCTAGGGGTTTGGATTGAGCAGGATGTGGTGGCACAGGGCTATCTCTCGCCAAAACTCCACTGGCAGTTGGTAAATGAACAGGACTGGGCCCACAGTTGGCAAGCCTACTGGCACCCCATCCCCGTGGGCGATCGCCTGCTGATTTGTCCCGCGTGGGAAACCCCGCCCCTCGATAACACTCGCTTGGTGATCAAGCTAGATCCCGGCATGGCCTTTGGCACCGGCACCCACGAGACCACCCAGCTTTGCCTTGAAGCCCTAGAGATGCAATTGGATCAAACCTTTGAGCCGCTACCCCCCACGGTGATTGCCGACATTGGCTGTGGCAGTGGCATTCTGGCGATCGCTAGCCTCTTGCTAGGGGCACAAAAAGCCTATGCTGTGGATACCTCGGAGCTTGCGGTTACCGCCACCCAACGCAATGCTGAACTCAATGGCATTAAACCTGACCAGTTGATCGTCCGCCAAGGCAGTTGGGAGCAAGTCCTCGAACTCGTTGATGGCGTCGTCTGCAACATTCTCGCACCCGTGATTATCGAAATTCTGCCCCATTTGCCGGCAATTATCAAACCCAAGGGCTGGGGTATCTTTAGTGGCATTCTTTTAGATCAGGCGGATCGAGTGGCAGAACAACTGGAACAACAGGGCTGGAGCTTGGGCAGCGTCTGGCGACGGCACGAGTGGTGTTGTCTCAATGCTCGCTTTGAGCGTTTACCAGATTAGAGGGGGCTAGCTTTTTATCTTGGCCGCAGGCCGCGCCAAAGAATAGGAAGCTATCAGTTCTTGATAACAGGCCTCTAGGCGATCCAAGTTGTGACTGAGGCTATAGTGCTCTAGGACTCGTTTGCGGGCTTTGTCCCCCAGCAGGCGAATCATTTCCGGATGCTGATAAAAAATAGGCAAGAGCGTTTGTAACTGGGTTTTTACATACTGGGGGTTCAGGACAATGCCGGCTCCTGTGAGGACTTCACCGTCGGCACCCACATCCGTGGCCAAGCAGGCCAAGCCACAGGCCATGGCCTCTAGGAGCGAAAGAGATAATCCCTCAATTTGAGAGGGCAGGATGAAGACATCACAGCCGCGCAAAATTTGCAACCGCTCTTGATCATCAACAATCGAGCCAAGCCAGAGGATATTTTGATCGGGGCCATAATTCGCCATCAGAGAGGGCATGAGCGCACCACCCCCCACCATGAGCAACTTACAATCAGCGGGCATTTCTGCTGCACACCAAGAGCGCAGGAGTGCTTCGACATTTTTTTCAATGGCCATCCGTCCCTGATAGATATAGAGGTAGCGCGCCTTAAATTCCTCCTTGGCTGTCGAGGGACCCGGTGTATATTTGCGCGTATCCACCCCATTGGGAATGACTCGCAGCGTCTCGGCACCAACCCCAAGACGAATCAGGAGTTCCTTTTGCGATTGCGAAAAGACAATCACGCGGTCATAGCGAGCCAAAAAAGGGGCATAGAGTTGGTAAGTCATCAAGGCGGTGCCCGCCGTGAGGGTGCGGTACTTGTCGCTGTAGGCCGGATGAAATGTCGCCACTAGGGGAATGTTGAGTTCTTCACAAATGTCTGGCAGAAAAAAATCTAAGGGCGAGAGGGTCAATGAGGCATGGACAATGTCGGGTCTGAGTTTTTTGAGGGATTCAACCAGAACTTTGTTGGCTCGCAGGGAGGGCAGGGTATAGACTTGTGATTTATACAGGCAAGGGAGCGTGACATCTGGCATCTCACCTTCGCTGTTGGTTTCCTGTTCATTCTCTTGGGCAAAGTGCAAAAAGCTCACCTGATAACCGCGATCCAATAGTCCATTCGTAATCTCGCGACTATAGGTAACATTGCCGCAAGGGGGAGATTTTTTGCCAAGCCATGCAATATGTAAAGCCACAATTATGAATTCCTTCTTGTTTATGCGTTTTATACGTTACGTTATTTATACGCTTTTATACGTTAAATTTACAGAGCAGCGGTACCCACTTGATCAATGACGCGAATGGGACCGTTGACGTCACCGCTAAGAAACTGCCGCAGGTAGGGATTATCGGTCGTGCGGGCTTCGGCATGGGTGCCCTGCCAACAAATGCGACCTTGGTAGAGGAGAATCAGGCGATCGCCCGTGCGCTCAATGGTACTGTTTTGGTGGGTGACAACAACGTAGGCATGGCCTGTCTTCTCCCGTAAGTCGCGAATCAAATCCTCAATCACTGTCGAGGCAATGGGATCTAGCCCTGCGGTTGGCTCATCGTAAAGCAGGAGATAGGGATCGTCATTGGGGTCTTCTGGATTATCAACAATCGCGCGGGCAAAGCTGACTCGCTTGCGCATTCCCCCAGACAACTGCGCTGGGTAGAGGTCTTCCATACCAGCGAGGCCAACCATCGCCAGTTTTTCACTGACAATTTCGCGAATGCGGGCTTCGGGCAAGCGGCTGTGCTGATACAAGTAAAAGCCCACATTTTCAGCCACTGTTAGGGAATCAAAGAGAGCGGATTGCTGAAAGACCATGCTCATGCGCAACCGGCACAGACCATCTTGGCGCAACCCTTGACGCCGCTGACCAGCGACATAAACTTCCCCTTTATCGGGAGCGAGTAACCCAGCAATAATCCGCAGAATCGTTGACTTGCCCGTGCCAGAGGGGCCGAGAATCACAAGGGCATCTTGGGGATAGATGACTAAATCCACATCATTGAGGACATGCTTATTGCCAAAGGATTTGCAGACACCGCGCAGCTCTACCAGTGGTTGGGCCATCTGACGCATTCCCTAGCCAAAGGCTTCTAGTTGCAGGTCTTCAATCGCTTGCAGTCCCCGTGCATCCCCCAGCTTAAACAGCGCTGCTTTGGCATCTTCTTGCACGCCCATATCACTGTCGCGCAGTGCAGCAATCAGTTGATCAATAGCTTGCGTGTAAAGAGGCCCAAGGGGAATTTTGCGACAGGCATGACCTAAGGCCCAAGCACAGTTACTGCGCACAGCAGCGATCGCGTCCTGAGCCAAGGCAAGGGCAAGGGCAGGAATGGCAACCATCGCCGCTTCTTCACTGGCTTCGGCCACCTGACCCAAGGAACTAGCCGCCCACAGGCGCACAGCAGAAATATCCGTTTGCAGGGCACGAATCAGGGGATCAAGGGTACGCCGATAAATTTCTGGCAAGGGAAACCGTACCCCACAGTTGCCCAACGCCCAAACAATACCTTTGCGGACATAGCCATTCCAGTCCCGCTCCAATTGCTGAATGAGGGCATCCACGGCTGCCAAACTGGGGTTGCGGCCCAAGGCATAGGCAGCGCTAACTCGGACGAGGGGACAGGGGTCGCGCAGAAGATCAATCAGATGGGGTGTGGCGCGTTCATCCTGCAATTCACAAAAGGCGCGCGCCGCCAACATCCGCTCTGTCACATAGGCGGAGGTCAGCAGGGGCAACATGGCTTCCGGATCAGGGCGATCGCTCTCCTCACTCGGTAGCGCCGCTAGGGCATCCTCTGAGGTGTCCAGCAGGGGGAAGTCATCGTCATTCATACTGTTTAATCTACAGGATGCTTGGAATCCCGACTAGAGCGAACCGTTGACTTCACCGCGAAAGCCATAGATCTGGCAACTGCCGCCAAAGGACACCAGTTGCACCACGCGCTCATCCCCCGGCTCAAAACGAATGGCGGTGCCAGCAGGAATATCTAAGCGCATTCCGCGCGCCTGTTGGCGATCGAAGTGGAGGGCAGGATTGACTTCGAAAAAGTGGTAGTGAGATCCCACTTGAATGGGGCGATCGCCCCTATTGGCCACCGTTAACGTCACTGTTGGCCGGCCAGCATTGAGTTCAATGGTTCCCTCTGCGGGAATGAGTTCACCGGGAATCATGGGCATCTCAGACTAGTGCTTATCGCTATTAAGGTATCCCTATCCTAGGGGTAGAGGCGCACCCGCTGCCAGCGGTCTCCTTGGCGCCGATAGCACAGGCGATCGTGGAGGCGATTGGGTCGCCCTTGCCAAAATTCAATCAGGGTTGGTAGAACGCGATACCCTCCCCAATGGGGTGGGCGGGGCACGTTTTCGCCATAGCGGGCTTGCACCTCTGCTAGGCGGGCTTCCAGATCGGCGTAGGACTCTAAAATCTCACTCTGCTGGGATGCCCATGCCCCCCAACGATTCCCTAGGGGGCGACTCTGGAAATAGGCATCGGACTCCGCGGCACTAATTTGTTCAACATTGCCCTCAATGCGCACCTGCCGCTCTAGCTCTGCCCACCAAAAAACAAGGGCGGCCTTAGGATGGGCAGCTAATTCCAACCCCTTGCGGCTGCGATAGTTCGTAAAAAAGACAAACCCGCGATCGTCCACCTCTTTGAGCAAGACCAGTCGCGCAGCGGGCATACCATCTAAGCCAATAGTGGCCAAGGTCATCGCATTAGGTTCCGGCAATTCGGCGTTGACCGCATCCGTAAACCAGAGGCGAAACTGTTCAATCGGATCCTCAGCCGCCTCACTTTCGAGGAGACGTTGACGACGGTAATCACGGCGCAGATCAGCAATGCTGGTCATGGGTTTTCTTCGGACTGGTTATTTGAGGTTTCTTCACTGATCCTAAAGGATTCCACGGGCGATCGCCGCCACAGGGCGCGGAAAAAATAGCTCAGCAACAAAAAAATCAAACCAAACCCCATGAATAGGAGCACTCGCCACACCGGCGCAAGATGGATGAGATCAACAAAGAAAAGCCGCACCAAAGTAATGATCAGTGTGATTAAAGCCACAGTGCGTACCGCTGAGGTGTCCCGTCGCAGCCCACAGATCAGCAGTCCCACGCCAAAAAGTCCCCAGACGAGAGTAGCTGCCCCCGTGCCAAAGGGCGCCAGTTCGTGCTGCATCCAGATCATCGTTACCCCATAGCCCAAGATCCAGTACAGGGGGCGGGTGGGTGGGGGCAAAAAACGGATACTGACTGCTGCGGCGCCAAGCACCACTAGGTGAGTGACAAAAGCCAGATTCAACAGCGGCGGGGGATCAGCAGCGGTAAAAAGCAGTTGACCCACAAAACCAAGGCTCAGCAGTCCCCACCAAAGATGGGCAATAATGCGCAGGGTTCGTGAGGCATAGTGTTGGCTCAGATAATGCAAAATCAACCCCTCGATCGCCAAGGGTGCGAGGATAAAGCGATTGCTGTAATAGCGAACAACAATGCCAAAGGCAATTAGCACGAGTCCCGTCAAACTATAGACCCAGCGCCACGGTTGCGGCAGGCGTCGCCAAAATACACTAGTTCCGAGGTAGAGGCCGCCAAAGACAATAAACCCCCGCCCCGTTACTGTGGCCGACCACTGCCAGAGGGAAGCACTCAAGCCGAGGGCAATCAGCGGGTTAAAAAGGGCGATCACCTGACCATAGGGCTGTTGAGGGCGATACAGCTCCCCTGCGCTGTCGCGATCGCGCCACTGATACCAAAGGGGCAATACCGTAAAGCCCAGCCAAGTCAACACCAGAATCGCCTGCAACACTACCACTCGATCAAGTCGTTGAACGGTAGTAGACACCGCTAACATCAGCCATCCCAACCAAAAGGCTGATAGCAGGAGCGATCGCCAGCCCTTCACTGCATAAATTGCCCAACTGCCCAAAAGAATTAAAAAAGTATAACTGGCCAAGGCCAAGGGACGACTCATCTCTGGGTTGGAGAGCAGCAAAGGGGTTGCTAAGCCACCAACCACACCAATCACAGCAAAAATGGCTCGATTTTGGCGCAACGATATGAAAAATGCCCCTAGGGTCACTAACACCATCAATGAAAAGGCCACACCCCAAGGCATCGCGGTCAAAAACTGATAGGCAGCAAAGATCGTCAGGTAATAGGTCGCGAGGCCACCCCCCTGTAAAAACTGGCTAAAGATGGCTCGCCGCTGCAACCGCCAGCCCAACCCCATCAGCACCGTACCGATGACAAAGCCTATAGCCACCAGAACCGCATCGGTAATCCAGCCCAATTCCACAGCGTACCGAAAGAGGAAGCCAATCCCCAACAGCAGCAGGCCAATGCCGAGACGGTTGAGCCACAGTTCCCAATTTTGTAGCCAGTCCGCTTGCGAAGGCGCCACGGGGTGCAACGGTGATTCAGGAGCTGAGGATTCAGGAACACTCGCAGCCGATTCTTCGGGTAGCGTTGATTGCGTTGAAGGGTCTGGGATGCTAGAGTCGGAGAGGTCTTCATGGAGAATGGCAGTTTGCAGAATCTCGAGCGATCGCTGAAGGGCAGCCACAGCGGCTTCTAAGTTTTCAAGACGACGCCGCAAGTCATCCCTATCTTCCATGGTCTGGCTCCCTACGGACTATATTCCCGTTTTATGCGCTAGCGGAGAGAGCAATTTCCTAGGCAATGCACTTTATGAAGTGGCTAGAGGAGCAGGCCAAGGGGAGTAAAGCGGGAAACAAAATCGGGGAGGCAATCGTCTTCTGACACACAGAAAAGGTCACAAAAAGCAAATTTTATCTTTTAGAGAAATTTTTATTTTTGGTGATCTGAGTCACAAAAATCTTCAGAAATCAAAAAGGGTTTGTTAAAAATTTATAAAATTTTCTTATTTTCTTTCATCAACTGTAAATTCCGTCAATATGCCAGTCTGCGTAGGTTTCACCGCCTTCAGCGCTTTTTTATTCTTTTTCAAAATGTTTGCTGCGAACAAAATGCCCCTGATGCTTGATTCTAGGCCTTCGTGGTAGGTTGAAACAGTTCCGCGATGAGAGCGAACACGGCACCAGTAGGGGTAACCCCTGTGTGATGTTGGTGCCCTACTGTCCAGCCGTATGGATGCCCTTTTTAACGGACGCCTATGAAAAAAACGCTTTATGTGGGTCTGACAACAACCACCTTGGCTGTGTTGGGAATGCTTTCCAGTAGCCGTGCAACCACGACCACATCAGCCCCAGACTCTGTTTCAGCCCCAGCCTCGCCGGTCGTTGCTACCAAAGTTGGCGAACGCCAATCCACTACTCCGACAACAACGCGGGCGATCGCCAGTCTCCATCGTCACCAACAGCAAGGCCGCGAAGCCGTAACCGTCTATTTGCGCGGGATTCCCGTACTCACCTTCTTGGGTCAACGGGTAGCCGCTCCAGAGGGAGTCAAGGTAGCTGCCGCCAATGGCAGCGGGATACCAGAACAAACCACCCTCTCAGAGGCAGCCCAACAGGCAACCATTCTCACCGCTCGCCTCAATCAGCTTCACGAACAAGGTTTTGATGCCAACTTGATCCGTGTCCGTTGGGATGCCCAGCAACAGAACTATCGCATCTATGCTGACCAAGAACCTCTCCTGACGCTCAACCATCAGGTGATGCTGCCCAATGGGTCACCCCGCAACGATGAAAACGCCCTGCGCATTGCCAACCTGATTCGCCGCCAACTGGGGAATGCGCCGGCTCTCACCAGCGTCGAGGGCAGCCCAAATACCGTTGTGGCCATGGGACCGATTCGCATGCAGTTGACTGGTCTTGCCTCGTGGTATGGTCCCGGCTTCCATGGTGCTCGCACTGCCAATGGTGAGCGATTTGATCAAGAGGCCCTGACAGCTGCCCACCGCACACTGCCCTTTGGCACACGGGTACGGGTAACCAATCTGCAAAATGGCCGCTCAGTGGTGGTGCGGATTAACGATCGCGGGCCTTTTACGGGAGGACGGGAAATTGACCTCTCACGGAGTGCTGCCGCTGCCATTGGCCTCATTGGCGCGGGGGTGGGGCCTGTGCGCATTGATGTACTGGATTAATTCCCACTCTCCCAAGGGCAAAGTGATAGAATGAACGACATGCTAGGGGTGTCTGCGCTTAAAGCAGGCTGAGAGCAAACCCTTAGAACCTGAACCAGATCATGCTGGCGTAGGGAAGCTGTCTAGAGAGGATTCTATCAATGGTGCGTAGCGAATGGATTGCTGCCCGCAAGGGGCAAGATAATGTCACCCAAATGCATTATGCCCGCCAAGGGATCATCACCGAGGAAATGCATTACGTGGCGCGGCGAGAAAACCTGCCGCCAGAGTTAATTCGCGATGAGGTTGCCCGTGGGCGGATGATTATTCCCGCCAATATCAATCATCCCAACCTCGAGCCGATGGCGATCGGGATCGCCGCCAAGTGCAAAGTCAATGCCAACATTGGGGCCTCGCCCAACTCCTCAAACCTGGAGGAAGAATTGGCAAAACTGCGGCTGGCCGTGAAGTACGGTGCCGATACGGTGATGGATCTCTCCACTGGAGGGGGTGATCTGGATGCCATTCGCACCGCCATTATTAATGCCTCACCGCTGCCCATTGGTACGGTGCCTGTCTATCAGGCCCTTGAAAGCGTCCACGGCAGCGTTGAGCGGCTCACCCCTGATGACTTTCTGCATGTGATTGAGAAGCACGCCCAGCAGGGGGTGGACTACATGACAATCCATGCGGGGATTCTCATTGAATATCTGCCCCTAGTGAAAAACCGCATCACAGGAATTGTCTCCCGCGGCGGCGGCATTCTTGCCAAGTGGATGCTCTATCACCACAAGCAAAATCCGCTCTACACCCACTTCCGCGACATTATCGAGATTTTCAAAAAATACGATGTCTCCTTCTCCCTGGGGGACTCCCTGCGGCCGGGGTGTCTGCACGATGCCTCCGATGAAGCCCAACTGGCGGAATTGAAAACCCTTGGCCAGCTTACCCGCAAGGCGTGGGAGCACGATGTGCAAGTGATGGTGGAAGGCCCTGGGCATGTGCCCATGGATCAAATTGAATTCAACGTGCGCAAGCAGATGGAGGAATGTGCCGAAGCCCCCTTCTATGTCCTTGGGCCGTTGGTGACGGATATTGCCCCCGGCTATGACCACATTAGCAGTGCCATTGGCGCCGCAATGGCGGGGTGGTACGGCGCAGCCATGTTGTGTTATGTCACCCCCAAAGAGCACCTTGGCCTCCCCAATGCTGAAGATGTGCGCAATGGCTTGATTGCCTACAAAATTGCGGCTCACGCAGCGGATATTGCCCGTCACCGTCCGGGGTCGCGCGATCGCGATGATGAACTGTCGCGGGCACGCTACAACTTTGACTGGAACCGCCAATTTGAACTCGCCCTTGATCCCGAACGAGCACGGGAATACCACGACGAAACCCTACCAGCAGACATCTATAAAACGGCTGAGTTTTGCTCCATGTGCGGGCCGAAGTTCTGCCCCATGCAAACGAAGGTGGATGCCGACGCCCTTGCGGAATTAGAAAAATTCCTTGCCAAGGATAAAGATCAAGTCAGTGCTTCTGCCTAGGGCATGGCCATTGATTTCAAGGGGGGGCTGATTGCGATAGCCCTCCTTTTTGATGTCACCAATGGCTTCCATGATGCCGCCAATGCGATTGCCACGGTGGTGGCCACCCGTGCCCTTTCCCTGCGCTCGGCGCTCCTCCTTGCGGCGGTGGCAAATTTTGTGGGGGCGTTCCTGAGTACGCGGGTGGCACTCACCATTGAATCGGGGATTCTCGACAGCCGTGCGCTGGGTGAGCAGTGGTTTGGCGTGATTGGTACTGCACTCCTCGGCGCCATGGGCTGGAATCTGCTCACTTGGTATTGGGGGTTACCCAGTAGTTCTTCCCACGCCCTCATTGGGGGTTTGGTGGGGGCAGCCCTCTTTCAAGTGTCACCCCACATCATCTCTTGGCAGGGGATTGTTGAGGCAGTGGTTCTTCCCATGATCGTGTCCCCCTTGGTGGCGATCGCCATTGGCCTGAGTTTCACGACCCTCGTTGAGAAATGGCTGCAATCCCAAGAAATTCCCCCAGAACACTGGCAACGGTTGCAGATTCTCTCTGGCATGCTGATGGCCGTTGCCCATGGCGCCAATGATGCCCAGAAAACCATGGGGGTGATTACCCTTGCCCTTGTCAGTTGGGGACAACTAGCCCCCGATGCGGGGGTACCCTTCTGGGTTATGGGTGCCTGTGCCTTGGCGATCGCGATCGGCACCTATGGTGGTGGCGAACGCATTATCCGCACCACCGGGGAGAAAATTACCCCCCTTGATCCGGTGAGTGGCTGCTTCGCAAACCTCAGTGCCGCCTTGACTGTGGGCGCCGCGAGTCTCGTGGGCTTTCCCGTCAGTACGACGCAAGTGGTGGTGGGGGCGATTACCGGAGCTGGCTATCGCCATCAAGGGGAGGTGAATTGGCAAGTGTGGGCGCAAATTTTCCTAGCGTGGATCTTCACGTTTCCCGGCGCTGCCCTGCTCGCGATCGCCCTCTCCTATGCCCTATCGCCACTTTAGGAAACTTGGGTGGGCTGCATTTGTTGCACATACTCCCGAAAGCGCTCGAGATCCGCTTGCAATGTACTTTCCACCACACGCCCCAAGAACAGGCGATCCATCATTTGTCCCAAAATGCCCGGAATGGCATAGGCCACCGACAGCTTAACAATTGTGCTGCCATGGCGATCGTAAAAGCGAATTGCGCCCCGATTGGGCAGCCCATCCACTGACTCCCACTGAATTATTTGGTGCTTGACTTGGCGGCAAATGCGCGATCGCCAGCTAAACCGCCAGTTTCCTGCGGCCAAGGTCCAGCGGGAGAGGGTAGGGTCTTCTTCAGTAATGACCACTGACTCAATCCACTTCATCCACAGGGGCATTTTCTCCAGATCCGACCACAGTGCCCAGACGCGCTCGACATCGGCGGCCACCTCAATTTGCACCGTATGCTCTAGCCAACTCATCCATGACCTCCTGCCAAAATCGCTTGGGCGGCTTGTCGTCCGGACATTGTCGCGCCCTCCATGCTGTCAATGTAGTCCTGTTGTGTATAGCTGCCCGCCAAGTAAAAGTTAGAAACAGGCGTTTTTTGGGGCGGACGATAGGGATCCATACCGGGGGCTTCGCGATAAAGGGACTGCGCTAATTTGACGACACTGTACCATGTCATGTTCAGATGGCGCGACGAAGGGAAGAGTTCATGGACTTGGCACAGCACATGTTGGGCAATCTCTTCATTGCTGGCTTTGATGAAGGGATCACCGGGCGTAAGCACCACTTGCAGCAGGGAGCCTTGCCCTTCCCGATAGTAGTCCGCTGGGCTAGTGAGCGCCAAATCGGCAAAGCAGGAAAAATCGGCATCGGCAGTGTACAGCAGGTTATCAATGCCCGTTGCTGCCACTTGTTTTTGTTTAGCGGGGTCTTGCAGTTCTGTGACCCAGCCATCAAACCGCAGTTGTACCGTCGCCACCGGCACCGCCTCCAGCTTAAAAATGTTGTCGAAGGTGGGGTGCGATCGCCATGCCTCAGGAATCAAACGTTGAATTCCTGGCACATCACAGGCACACAGATAGGCATCCGCCGTAACGGTTTCCAGTTTTTCGCCATGGGGAATCACCAACCCTTCTACCCGCCACGTGCTAGGGTCTTCACCGCGAAAGAGAATTTCCTTGACCCGCCGCCGCAGATGAATCTTTGCCCCTCGCGCTTCAATGTAGTTCACGATGGGCTTGAGCAGATATTCCGCCGGCGATCCCTTGAGCATATTGAGCCGTGAGGCAGTCGTTTTGGCGGCAAACATCATAAAGATCGTCAGCATACAGCGAGCAGACATCTGCTCCGTATCAATGAAGCCCAAGGCGTAGGAGATGGGATTCCAGAGGCGTTTGAGGCTATTTTCTGAACCACCATGCCGCCGAAACCACTCCGCAAAACTGAGGCGATCCAAGGCGCGAATTTGGCGCATCGCCCCCTCATAGTCCACAAGACCCCGCACCACAGGACTGGTGCCCAGGGCAATGGCATTAAAGAATTTATCGGCAGCAGAGAGTTGACGGGTCGTAAAGAAGGCCTTGAGACCGTTGAAGGGAGCACCCAAAGGAAAGCGAAAGTCCAGCTCTCCCACCTGACCACCGCGATTAACGAATGTGTGGGTATGTTCCTTGGGCAGGAGGTTGGCGATCGCCCCCACCTTGGTCATTAGTTCAAAGAGATTGGCGTAGTTGTAAAAGAAAACATGCAGCCCCATCTCAATGTGGTTACCATCGGCATCTTGCCAACTGCTGACTTTGCCCCCCACAAAGGGACGGGATTCATAGAGTTCCACACTGTGACCGGCATCCACCAACTCCACAGCGGCGGCTAAGCCGGCCAACCCTGCACCCACAATGACAACCCGCATCGGTGATCCCAGAAAACTTTACAGATTTTAACATCTTTCGCCCCTCGGACGGTTTTCCGCGCGTTAAGAAACTTGGCAGAGACCCTGACCCCCCAGAACCCTCGTCTATGATCAAGGTAAGTTGCAGTTTTTGAATCGCTCACGCTCACGGTGTGCCTATGGCTACGCGTCGTGTCTTTGCTTTTCCCCTTTGGCAGTACTTGACCCAACGGCTATTTAGTCCAGACTTTACCCTCAATCCCAAACGGTTCTGGCGGCAGTATTACAACGCCTACCTTGAACGCTGCTGGCAAAAGGACTGTGCCTCCAAGGAAGAACCCTCCTGTTAATCGTTCCACAGGTTCGCTAAAATGAGATAGCTCACTTTCCCGATCAAGATTGGGGAGTTTTGACGGTCGTCATTTTAGTTACTCTCGCCTGTTGGAAGACAGAACACCATGGTTGCTTCGCCCGCTTCTGCAGATACTGCCCTGAAACGCTCAAAAATTGAGGCTCTCAAAGAACGGAGCCAACATCTGCGAGAACCTGTGGCCACAGAGTTGCTGGAACCCACGAATCGTTTTAGCGAAGAGGGGGTGCAGATCCTCAAGTTCCACGGCTCCTATCAGCAGGACAATCGCGATAACCGCGTCAAAGGGCAGGAAAAAGACTACCAGTTCATGCTGCGCACCCGCAGTCCAGGGGGGTATATTCCGCCGCAGCTCTATTTGACCCTAGATCGCTTGGCGGATGAGTACGGCAACCATACCCTGCGGGCAACCACACGCCAAGGATTTCAGTTACATGGCATTCTCAAAAAGAATCTCAAAGCAGCGATCGCGGCGATTGTCCGCAGTATGGGATCCACCTTGGGGGCCTGCGGTGATTTGAACCGCAACGTGATGGCACCCCCTGCTCCCTTTCGCGATCGCCCTGAATATCTCCTTGCCTATGAATATGCCCACCGCATTGCCGATCTGCTGACACCCCAAACAGGGGCCTACTACGAGATTTGGCTGGATGGTGAAAAGGTCATCTCTGCCGAAGAGCACCCCGATGTCAAGGCGGCACGGCAGCGCAATACCAACGGCACCATCTTTCCAAACAACGAAGAGCCGATCTACGGCGATCACTATATGCCCCGCAAATTTAAGTGCTGCGTCACCGTGCCGGGGGATAACTCCGTAGATCTCTTCTCCCAAGATTTGACCCTAGTGGTGATTACCGATTCCCAAGGCCATCTTGAGGGGTTCAATATCTACGCGGGTGGGGGCTTGGGGCGCACCCATAACAAAGAAGAAACCTTTGCCCGCATGGCGGATGAAATTGGCTTTGTCCAAGCCGCAGATGTCTATGAGGCCGTGAAAGCAATTGTGGCAACCCAGCGGGACTATGGCGATCGCTATAATCGGCGCCATGCTCGTTTGAAATATCTGGTCCACGATTGGGGAGTCGAAAAATTCAAAGCCAAGGTGGAAGAATACTTTGGCAAACCCCTCGAACCCTTTCGCCCGCTGCCCCCTTGGCGCTATCAGGACTTTTTGGGCTGGCACTCCCAAGGGGATGGCAAGTTCTTCTATGGCCTTTCCATTGCCAATGGCCGCATCCTTGATCGGGGCAACTTCAAACTCAAGTCAGCCCTCAGGAAAATTGTGGAGGAGTTTCAGCTCCCCCTGCGGGTGACGCCCCACCAAAATCTGCTCCTGTGCGATGTTTCTCCCGATCAGCGGGATGCCATTCAGCACATCCTTGAAGAGCATGGGGTTCGTGATGTCACTGCCCTTGATCCCCTTGAGCGCTATAGCATGGCCTGCCCAGCCCTGCCCACCTGTGGCTTGGCCATTACCGAATCGGAACGAGCCATTCCGGGGGTACTGGAGCGAATCCGCCGCCTTATGAACCGGCTGGGACTGCAGCAGGACCATTTTGTAATTCGCATGACGGGGTGCCCCAACGGCTGTGCCCGTCCCTACTTGGCAGAGCTGGGTTTTGTGGGGATTGTGCCGCACACCTATCAAGTCTGGTTGGGGGGGAGTCCCGATCAAACCCGCTTGGCAGAGGTCTATATGGAGCGGTTACCCCTTGCCGATCTAGAGCAGGCGTTAGAACCGGTCTTGGTCTTTTATCGCGATCGCCGCCAGCAGGGAGAGTCCTTTGGGGATTTTTGCCATCGGGTTGGCCTGGCGGCAGTGCGGGAGTTTGCTGCCACCTATGTGCCTGCTGCTGCAACAAAGCGCTACCGCGTGGATGTGCGGGCTGATCAATACCAGCAGCTCAAGGAATTGGCAGCAGCCAAGGGCATGTCTCTGGCGGCGGTGACCCGTGAAGCCATTCAGCGTTACCTTGAGCAATCCGGTTGACCCCACCAAGGTCGGATGTCTGTCGGCGCTATCGAGTATAATGAGAAATTGCCAAATGGGGCGGCATAGCCAAGTGGTAAGGCAGAGGTCTGCAAAACCTTTATTCCCCGGTTCGAATCCGGGTGCCGCCTTTGAAAATTGCGCTTTCAGTTTGCTCTTCTAACCAGTCCAAGAGCCGATGAATCCCCCAGCAGTAGTCAGGATCGCCCCAGCGGCGTTGGCACTGGCGATCGCTGGTAAAACCCACATGGCCGCCCTGTTTCGTCAGGAGGAGGGTAAGGGCCGAGTTTCTCTCGGCAATTGTGAGCAGTTCAGGCACCAGACTGGGAGCAAACAGGGGATCATCGGCGGCATAGAGAATCCAGATGGGTATGGTTAGCTGCAGCAGCAGGGGCAAGGGACTACTGGCAGCGTAATAGTCGGCAACGCTGGCAAACCCCAGCCGGTCAATCACGAAGGCGGCATCAAAACCGGCAATGGTGTTAATCTGGGCAACGGTTTTGAGATCAAAGATCTGAGGATGAAGGCGATGAAGATGGCGAGCTAAGTGTTGGAGTTGACGGCTGATAGCCCGTTCAAATTGGCGTCCCCAAAAGGTTGTCTTGAGGTGGGCAAGGGAACGGTTGGAATCAAGATTGGGGCAAATCACAGCAGCCCCCCCAATCTCTGTTATGCCTTGCTGTTGGGCATACCACGCTCCCCAAAGGGCAAGCTGGCCACCAAGGGAATAGCCGACCAACCAATAGGGAGGCGTATAGCCAAGTTCTCGACACTGCTGGGCGATCGCCCCAAAGTCTTGCCCTTCATAGAGGCCATCACTGGTTAACACTGGGGACAGTTCTGCACTGCGGCCATGGGCGCGCCAATCAAAGAGCACCACCTCAAAGCGGCGAGCGATCGCCCAATGGGCAAGGGTATGCAAGTACCATTGATTCTTGAGATCACCCGTAATGCCATAGGTGGCAATGATGGTGCCGCGTGCTTGGCCAACCCGATACCCCTCACCGTACAAAGGCACGCCCTCCGCCCCATGGAAAACATGTCTGGTTTGCGGTTGCCAAGGGTAGAGGCATCCCCAGCGTTGGACATAGGCCGTAAAGACCGTGTGGATCACGCCAGAGTGCAGCGGCAGTGGTGGCCAGTAGGATAAGGATCGCATAGGATTTAGGTATCTATCGTAAGTAGGAAAATAGGCAAGGTTGGGCGTTTTTGGTGATCATTGTGAGGCATGGGTGATGACACGGAGCGATGATTCGCAGAGGACAGACCCCTACACCATGGAAACCTGTCTCACGGATGTCCAAGCCAATCGCTTGGTGGATGAAGTCTTTGCCGCCGTGGAGGCTGGCCTCAATGAGCCAGAGTCCCTAGCAGCGGTTTTAGAACCAGAGCCTTCCCTGCTTGTCCCCTTTGAACCCAGCAGTCCCCCGCCGCCTCCAGAGGAGCGATCCCGCCGCCTCTACCGCCCAGAACCGCAGCAAGCATTCTCTTGGGGCGATCGCTTTTTGATGGGGGTCGGCATTGCCTCCTTTATCTTGGGGGTTGGCCTCTGGATTAGCCTCAATCGCCAACCGCTCGCAGTTGCCCCCGAAGCGGCGGTGAGCACTACTCCTAGCGCTGCAGATGTTGCCTTTGCAGAGTATTTGCAAACTTCACTTCAACTTCTCAGCCAACAGGCCACCACCTCGACTCCCTCACCGCCGGCGATCGCCAGCAATTCTAGCTCCAGCCCCACAGCCTCTGCCCCAACGGTAGAACGGATTTACGTTCCCGTCTATCAAGCCCCCGCCGCACCCACGGTGACCCTACCCAATTTACCAACGGTAACAGCCCCTACGCCAGCAACCCCACCGGCGCCCCCCCAACATACCTTGGTTGGCATCCTCGAACTGGGCGATCGCTCGGTTGCCCTCTTTCAAGACCAGAATGGCCAAACCCTGCGACTGAGTGTGGGCGATACAATTGGCAACGACGGCTGGCAACTGGTACAGATTCAAAATCAGCGGGCAGTGCTACGGCGCCAAGGGGAAGTGCGCTCCCTCACCGTTGGCCAAAGCTTTTAGAGAAGGGGCAGCCATGAGCTTTTTCCGCGACTTGAATGCATTCCTAGAGCAAAAACTAGAGGATTTTATCCGTGCCAATCCGCAGCTTGAACTCAATTTGCTGCTGCTGGAGCTAGAGGATCAGGAACGGGAAACCCAAGAGCGACTCCTGCGATTGCAACAAGAAGTCAATAGCTGTGAGCAGCAGATTTTAGGCCTTGTTTCTGAGATTCGCCGCTGGCGCGATCGCATCCAAACGGCGATGGCAGCTCAACGTCCCGACCTTGTGGAATTGGCGCGGCAACGGGAGGCCGAATTACGCCAACGCGGCGAGCAATTGTGGACGCAGCGCCTCAATGCCCTTAATCAAATTCCCGTGACCCAGCAGCTTCTGCAAAAGATTCGCGATCGCCGGCAGGAAGTCATGAACCGTGTGCCTACCGCCAGTGCCCCCCCACCGCCACCCCCACCGCGCATCACCAGTGACCTCAATGATCCTATTGAAGCTGAGTTTCGCCGCCTAGAATTGCAAACTGCCCTCGACGAACTGAAGCGCTCGATGGGGCTATAGCGCAACAGACGTGGGACAATCGAGAACGCGGTTTTATCCACATGTCCCATGGCGGTTATTCAGATTACGTCCAACGACACTTGGCAAATTCAGGCCGATGGCCATCCCTTGCGGGGCACCCTACAAGTACCGGGAGATAAATCCATTTCCCACCGTGCCCTGATGTTGGGAGCCATGGCAGAGGGCACCACCCATATTGCAGGTCTGCTCGTCGGTGAAGATACCTGTAGTACCGCTGCCTGTTTTCGTGCCCTTGGTGCCGAGATTTCAGACCTCAATGCCACAGCCGTCACCGTTCAAGGCTTGGGAATGGGTCATCTCCAAGAACCCGCGGATGTGCTGAATGCCGGCAATTCTGGTACGACGATGCGGCTGTTGTTGGGGGTATTGGCGGCGCAAACAGGTCGCTTTTTTGCGATCACCGGGGATGCCTCATTGCGATCGCGCCCCATGGCACGGGTCGTCACGCCCCTGCTGCAGATGGGTGCCCAGATTTGGGGGCGTCAACACCACAGCCGTGCTCCCTTGGCCGTTTTGGGACAGCCCTTAGAGCCAATCACCTACTACAGTCCCATTGCCTCCGCTCAGGTGAAATCAGCGCTATTGCTCGCCGCTCTCCACACCGAAGGCACCACCATTATTCGCGAACCCCACCGCTCACGGGATCACAGCGAACGGATGCTTCAGGCCTTTGGTGCCTGTTTGAGTGTGGATGAAGCCACCTGTACAGTCAGTCTTGAAGGGCCTGCGGTCTTAAAGGGTCAAACAGTCATTGTCCCTGGCGACATCAGTTCAGCCGCCTTTTGGTTAGTGGCCGCCTCGCTCCTACCCGGTTCAGAACTGCTGCTGACCAATGTGGGCGTCAACCCCACCCGCACGGGCATTCTCGACGTTCTCTGGGCAATGGGAGCCGAAATTACCCTTGAAAATGAGCGGCTCGTTACAGGCGAACCCGTGGCAGATCTGCGGATACGATCAGCGAGGCTGCAGGGAACCCGTATTGGCGGTGAATTAATTCCTCGTTTGATTGATGAGATTCCCATTTTGGCCGTGGCGGCAGCCTGTGCCGAGGGGGTGACAGAAATTCGCGATGCCGCAGAACTGCGGGTGAAGGAGAGCGATCGCCTCAAAGCCGTGGCCACAGAATTACAAAAAATGGGTGCTAAGGTCACTGAACTCAGTGATGGCCTCGATATTCAGGGGGGTGTGCCCCTCCAAGGAACCCACTTAGAAACCTACGGGGATCATCGCATGGCCATGAGTCTGGCGATCGCTGCCCTCAATGCCACAGGAACAAGCCACATTCACAACGCCAGTGCAGCAGCCGTCTCCTATCCAGAATTTGTAACAACTCTGCAACAAATTGCTTGAAAGCACAAAAATCCCAGTAATTTTTGGGAGAACTTTGCTCAACACCAAACGCTGTATGCTAGCATCAAATAAATTGTTTTGGTGGCACAATGCAGCTTTGCGTTGCGTTAAATCCTTCGTAGTCTTCTAATATTCGTGTGTTTACCTTCCTTGACAATTGGAAGACTAGATGAGACCCAAAATGATACAGAACCAAAAAAATACGATAATATCGTTTCACGCCTGCTCTAGGAGCGCCCTTGCGTTTCACCTAGGACAGGTCAATCCCTCTCCAACTGGCTTCTTTGTTTTTTCGTTCAAAAAAGGCTGTGTTTGTTCACCATGGCAACAATTCAAGATTTCATCCACGTTCAGGATCAATGGTCATTAGATGAGTTGGTGGAAATCGCCAACGAACTCTTGCCCCAGCACCTCCCCAAAGAGGACTCCAAAAACCGTGTTTTGGAAGAGGTCAACCCGCGTCTAGTGCGCCATTACACCTCCTGCAAGTTGATTGATCGCCCCACCCGCATTGGCCGTGAAGGGCGCTACGGCTATCGCCATCTTGTGCAATTGCTCGTGGTGCGGCGGCTGTTGATGGAGGGCTACACCGCAGGGGCCATATACAAGCTGGTGTATCGCATGAGCACCCCAGAACTGCGGGCACTCCTTGAGCAGGGGGTTCATCTGCAATTGAATCCACCGCCGATCAACCCCGCCTTGGCCTTTTTGCAGCAGGTACAAGACCGCTCTGAGCACCGTTACGGGGAACCCATGCGTGTCGGTACCAGTGTCAGCCGCCGCGAAGTACCCCCCCCGAGCCATTCACCGCAACCAGAATCTTGGAAGCGCATTGAGGTGGTGCCCGGCTTTGAGGTTCATATTCGCGATGACTTTAACTTCCCGCAGATCAATCGCGATCAAGAGGCTCTCGTCAAGCAACTGGTGCAATTGCTCTCTACCTATACCCAGCGCTAACTGAGACTGAACATTCGATGTCCCAGTCAGCCCGCTGGCGATCGCTATAATAGCGCCATGGAAGGATGCCTCAACGATACGGATATTTACACGCTGTGCCAAACCCTTGCCCTTGGCCAGCGCACGGGGGAACTCTACCTCGAAGATGACGCTGGTCACACGTGGCTTCTCTTTTTAAGCCATGGTCACTTGGTTTATATTGCCGATCGCCACAGCCACAGTTTAGAGCGGTTGCAGGATCTGCTCTATGGCCAAGGCATTCCTTGGCCGAGTCCCGATAGCTTGATCGAAAGCAAAGCCGGTGCTAGTTGGGTGGAATACGAATGCCTGTGGTGGCTCCTTGATTACTGCAAGCTCAGTCAGATCCATAGCGTGTGGCGTGCCCTGCTGCGGGAGAGCCTCTTTGACGTTGTTAGCCTCAATCGTGCTTGGTTCAAGTTTTATAGTGCGAGTCCCCTCACTCCCCAATGGCACAATCTTTCTCTAACAGCGCTGCTCAATGACAGCCTGAGTCAGTTGCGGGAATGGAAAAAACTGCATCCAGAGTTGCGTTCCCTCGATCAATCCCTAGAACTGACGGATATTAAACCCACCGGCAACGATCCAGCGGATCAGTGGTTTCGCCAACTCGAACCCTTCCTGCACAAGCGGATCACCTTGCGCCGTCTGAGTCGGCAACTGGGACGAGACGGGGTGAGTGTGGGCAAACTCCTGCTGCCCTATCTCCATCAAGGGTACTTACAAGTGAATTCTTGGGGCACCAATGGCCACACCCGTACATTTCCGCCCCTGTCTTGGCGGCGATCGCCCCGCGTCGTGTGTGTGGATGATGCGGTTACGGTCCGTCAGGTGGTGGAATCCACCCTGCAAGCCGCAGGTTATGAAGCCACAGCGATCGCCCATCCCTTGACCGCCTTGAGTCTCATTTTCCAACTCAACCCCGACCTGATTTTCCTCGATATTGCCATGCCCGAATTGGATGGCTATGAATTTTGCACTTTGCTACGACACACGCCTCGCTTCCGTTATACGCCGATTATTATGCTGACTAGCCTCGTCGGTTGGAGCGATCGCCTGCGCGCTAAAGTGGCTGGTGCCACTGATTACCTCAGTAAGCCTTTTTCAACCCAAGAATTGTTAACAATTACGCACCATTATATTGGTGCAGCGCCGCCTGTGACCTCCTTAACAGACGAATCCTTTGGCGACGTGCTAGAACCAAAATCAAGCCTTGAAACCCCCCGTTAACCTCCGCAGGTTGGCTGTCATCCCCTTGTCATACTCTCAGGCTTTTAGAATATAAAGCAAACCCTTAATCCTACATCTAAAATCCTATGAGCAAAGTCTTAGTTGTCGAAGATAGTCCACCCCAGCGGGAAATGATTAGCGAGCTGCTAGCGAAAACAGGCTTTGAAGTCACTGTAGCCACTGATGGCGTGGAGGCAATGGAGCAATTGCAGCAGAGTACACCCGATGTGGTTGTCCTCGACATTGTCATGCCCCGCATGAATGGCTATGAAGTCTGTCGCCAAATCAAGGCCGATCCCCGCACCCAATCCATTCCCGTGGTCATCTGTAGCTCTAAAGGTGAGGAGTTTGATCGCTACTGGGGCATGAAACAAGGGGCTGATGCGTATATTACGAAGCCCTTTGACCCCAAAGAACTCGTTGGCACCATCAAGCAACTCTTGCGAGGCTAAAAAAGATGTTTAGTAGCTCAGACCTACTCGCAACCAATGCCCCCATCGAAAGTGGCAATATCGATGACCTCAGAACTCCAGAGGGGGACTTACATATCCTCTTTACGATCCCCAGCGGGGATACCTTGGCGCTACCCGCTATTGGAGTACACGAAGTTGTGGCTGTGAGTCCCGATCGCATTACCCCAGTGCCCAACACCTCCAATCTGCTACTGGGGATTTTGAACTTGCGGGGGCAGGTGATTTGGGTAGCGGATAGCGGTAAGTTTCTTGGGGATGACACCCCCTTGAATACCGATCGTTCTGAGCTATCGATTATTGCCATTGAGGACGATGAATTAATGGTAGGGCTAGCAGTTCACCAAGTCAAAGGCATGGAGTGGCTCAGCAATGACACCATTAAGCCCGCGACCCATATCAGCGATCAGATGGCGCCCTTTGTCCGTGGCGAATGGGTTTTTGGTGCCGAGCAGCAGGAAATTGTTAAGCTCTTGGATCACCTCGCCATTTTACGCAGTGCTCGCTGGGGACTCTAAACTAGAAAAAGTAGCATCTAATGGACACTCGCGCTCAAGTGTCATCATGAAACTCATCAACACCAGTCACTTTAGGAAAATTAACACCCCCGTGATATCTTTCCCAAGGATTGGCGCATACTTTGTAATTAAAGCTTCCTTGATTGAGTCCCTAGAATTATTTGCCCCTTGTCATCGTCCATTCTGGGAGTAAGCCCATGGCATCCAGCAGCACCCAACACGCTCAAGAATATCAAAAAGCGGTTGCCGCTTATGTGCAAGGCAACTACGAAGAAGCGGCCAAAATTACAGATCAGTTGGTGGGCACCCGACCGGACGATCCCAACCTACGGCTGCTGCGGGGGCATATTTACTGCTGCCAACAACGCTACAGCGAGGCTCAAGAGCAGTACCATGCAGTTCTCAACGCCACAACTGATCCAGAATTGATCAATCTGGCCAACGAGAGCCTTGCTAAGATTAAGGATTTGATTCCTGCTGCTGAACCGAGTAACTATGGGAGCGAAGAACATCACACTACGCTGCAAGGAGAACATACCCAACTCCAAGGCGACAATACCTTTTTGCAGACGACTCCACCCATTGGAGAATCCCAAGCTATAAACCCCTTGGAAACCTTTAGTTTAGAACACTCTGATGACTTTGGCAGCGATTTGGGGACAACCAACCCCTTTGACGACCTAGAGATTGCAGGGATTGAGGAACAATTTGGCGCTAGCCTAGAACAGGGTACCTTTAATCTTTTTGACGAAGATGCAGCGGTTCAGGATCCTTTTGCTGTTTCTGCCCACTCCCTAGAAGACATTGCATCTGAAGCGGCGGACATTCCAGAAATTCCCATCGGCGAATCCGTGCAACCTCTAGGCGCTGAAGCCATTGGGGATGATGATATCACGATGCTGATGGGAAGTTCTCCTTTGACCCCCTCCGAATCCGCCAGCCCGGTTTTTGGTGGTGAAGCGCCAGAAAGTGCAGTAGAACCTTTTCAAGAAATGACACCGCCCTCCCTAGAAACATTTGATGATCCCTTTGCCGCTGAAATGGCACCACTAGCCGCTGCCGCACCTGAGGAGAGTCTTTTTCCGGGGCTGGAGGAATCTCCAGCGGCAACTACTTCGGGAGAAAGTCTCTTTGGTGATATTGAGGAATCCCCAGCAGCAAGCATTTCTGAAGAGAACCTCTTTCCAAATCTGACGGAATCTGCTGCGACCAACGTTCCTGAAGTCTCTACCTCTGCCGCGGGCATTAGTGATTTGTTGACCAATGAGACGGCAGACGCCATTGAATCGTTGCCGCAGCCCGAATTCAGTTCTTCTGATGCGGTCGAGGAGGAAGAGGATCTTTTTGGTGACTTCTCGGCTTCCCTTGAGGCTTTTGAAGCTCCAGATATTGTGGCCGAACCCCTGTCTCCTGAGGCCTTTGACCCCGCTACCTTTGAGGATGAGCCAACGATCGCTATGTCTGAGTCTCCCGGACGTGAAGCCATTGCCAAAGACCCGAGGGCACCAGAGGCACCAGCGATCGCCCAAGGGGAAACTAGCTCAGGTGGGGCTGAATCCTTGGAATCCATTGCCGACTTTAACCTAGAGGATCTCTCCTTTGGTAATGCGGATCTCTCCGGTGCAGGCTTTGATGATGAAATGACCATTGCCAATCGCCAAGTGCATGGCATGGGGGCTACTGGATCAGATGCCACAGGGATGACCGATGCGGGCACCGAAACCTTTGCGGTTTTACCGGATGAATTTGATCTCAGCCAGCAAGGCCTTGACAACTTGGCCGATTTTAGCCTGGATTTGAGCGAAAGCACCGCTAGCCGTGCTAAAACCCCAACCCCTCCAGTGAGTCACGATCTTTCAGCCTTTACCGAGCAAGTGCCCGTGGCAGCACCAGCGGCTACTCCACCACCCCCTTCCCATAGTCCCAGTCCTGTAGGTGGAACAGTCCCAGCAACCTCAACAGCCACGAGTTCCTTTGGCCAGCAAAACATTACCTCAGCAGTAACCACCGGTGTGCTTTCCGCCTTGGCTGCGGGTGCCGTTAGTTTAGGTTTTAGTGCCCCCGGCCCTGCGCCTTTAGTGAGTGGTACTGCGGCTGGTCTCACCGCCGGCGTGACGGTCTATGCCATGGGACAGCGCAGCGCCAGCCGCATCAAGCGCTTCTGCACAGATTTGCAAGCACAGTGTAATGCTGTGATTGCCGGTGATATGACGGCGCGAGTACCAGTGACGGGGAATGATGAGCTAGGCCTTTTGGCCCAAAGCTTTAACCAAATGACGGATGTCATCCAGCAGATTACCCTTGATGCCCAGAAAAAAGCAGAGGAAATTGAACGACAGCGGGATGATTTGCAGCGCCAAGTGATCCGACTCCTCGATGATGTCGAGGGAGCTGCCCGAGGGGATCTGACTGTACAAGCTGAAGTAACAGCGGACGTACTTGGCGCAGTGGCCGACTCCTTTAACCTGACCATTCACAACCTGCGGACGATTGTGCAACAGGTGAAAGTCGCTGCTCAGCAGGTGAGTCGTGGTGCCGCAGAGAATGAAACCTTTGCCCGTAGTCTCTCGGCAGACGCCCTGCGGCAGGCGGAGGAGCTAGCGGTCACCCTGAACTCAGTGCAGATGATGACCAATGCGATTCAGCGGGTGGCTGAAAGTGCCCAAGAAGCCAATGAGGTGGCACGCAATGCCTCAGAAACAGCCCTCCGTGGCGGTGAGGCGGTGGAACGCACGGTGGCGGGTATTTTGCAGATTCGCGAAACGGTAGCAGAGACCACTCGCAAGGTGAAGCGCCTCGCGGAATCTTCCCAAGAGATTGCCAAGATTGTGGGTGTCATCTCGTCGATCGCCAACCGCACGAACCTGCTGGCGCTGAACGCCAGTATTGAAGCCGCACGAGCTGGGGAAGCCGGTCGAGGGTTTGCGGTGGTGGCCGATGAGGTGCGGCAACTGGCCGATCGCTCGGCGAAGGCCTCGAAGGAAATTGAGCAAATTGTGCTGCAAATTCAAAGTGAAACCGGTGCCGTGATGACGGCAATGGAGGAGGGCACTCAGCAGGTGATTGAGGGGACAAAGCGGGCTGAACAAGCTAAGCATGCTCTGGAGGACATTATCCAAGTGTCTTCGCAAATTGATACCCTCGTGCGCTCCATTACCAACGCCACGGTCGAACAAACAGAATCGGCACGCGCCATGGCCCAGGTGATGCAATCCATTGAACTGACCGCGCAGGCCACCTCTCAGGAAGCACAGCGGGTGTCTGACTCGTTGCAAGGTCTAGTGAGTGTGGCACGCAACTTGCAGGCATCGGTGGAACGGTTCCGCGTTGAAAATACTGAAGATCAAGCCTAAGCAATCCGGGAGGGGGCTATGCAAAGCGATCAACAAAAGCGCATTCTTGGTTACTTCATTGAGGAGGCGCAGGAACACCTGACCACCATTGAAGACAGTTTGATGAATCTCCAGCAGGTGGTCAATGACCCCGAAGCAATGAGTGAAATGTTTCGGGCAGCCCACTCCGTCAAAGGTGGGGCAGCGATGCTCGGACTCCACAGCATTCAACACACTGCCCACAAGCTGGAGGACTACTTCAAAATTCTGCGGGAACACCCCGTAACCGTGGATGAAACCCTAGAGCAACTCTTTTTGCAAGCCTTTGATGCGCTGCGGGAACTCCTCGATGAGTTGCAAGGCCCCTTTGGTTTGACGGAGGAGACGGCAACGGCCACTCTGAATCGGGTGGAGCCGGTCTTCAATCAACTGCAAGCCCACTTGAGCCACCTGACCCAAGGAGCAGAAGCGGCGCCCCCTGTGACTGTTCCTTCTCCCCCTGTGGCCGAACCCGTTAAGCCGCCGGTGCAACCCGTTGCTGATTCGAGCTACCGCCTAGTCTTTCAAACAGAGGTGCCCGATCGCCTGCGGGTAATGTTGCAACTCTTTAAGCAGCCCGACTCGCCCCAAGTGCGGCAAGAATTGGCGGCGGCCTGTTCTAACTTGGGTCAATTGGGGGAAACCTTTGGGCTGCCCCAGTGGGTTGAGTTGCTAGCAATCGCCCAACAGGCGGTGAGTAACACCGCTCAGCCCCTCACCGCTTTGGCACCCGTGGTAATCAAAGAGATTATGGCGGCTCGCGACTTGGTGCTCAATGGTCAAGGCAGTGCGATTCGTCCCAGTGATAGTTTAGTGGCGCTTCAGCCCCCTGTGATTGAGGAAGCGCCGGCGGTTGTTCCAGAAGAGCCAGAGCCTGCGGTTTTAGAATCAGCTCCCGTGACTCTTGAGGAACCACCGGCACCCCTTGAAATGGCCTCTGAGGTTGCCCCGCTAGAGGTGAGTGCGCCTGAAGAGGAGGTTTCTGAGCCAATGGCGCCAATGACCAGCGGTGGCGATGGGGTCATTGTTTTCGATGAGGAGAGCGGGACTGATTTCCAAGAATTAAGTGACATTTTTAGTGATGCCACGGCACTGCCAACCGACTGGCTGGAAGACACCCTTGAGGAGGATTTGCCCAATTTAGGGCTGAGGGGTGAAGCGCCCTTTGATGAGGAGATTTCTGACTTTTTGAACATGACCGCTGCTGAGGAGCTGCCTGAAGCAGAACCCAGCCTTGAGGCCATCCTCGATGAAATTGAAGAACTCTCTGGTGAGTCGGTCTCTACGGAGGTGGAGGAAGCATCCCTCGATGATCTCAGGCCGCCAGCGATCGCCGAAAGTGCAGCTGAGGCTCTTGAGGCACCCTTGACACTTGACGGTCCTGCGGAGGAGAATGCAGCCACAGAACCCGCTGAACTTAGTCTGGATGCCTTCCTTGCCCAATTCACGGAGGAAGCTCCTCCAGAGATGGCTCCTCTTGATGAGGCCGTTGCTTCCCTGGAGGACTTCTTAGGTGAGTTGGAAACAATTGAGGCTGCCGATCTGCCACCTTTAGAACAGGATTTGGAGATCCCTGCTCTGAGTAATGTCCCAGAGGATGTGGCTGAGTTCCTCGAAGAGGTGCCGGGTCTTAATGATGTCCTAGAAAGCTTAGTCGTGGATAATGGGGTGGAAGAAGCCCGCGCAGAGTTTACTACCCCGCCAAGCGTTGATGATCCGTGGGCAGAAACGCCATCTGCCTTGGAAGCGCCGGCGATCGCTGAGCCGAGTCTTCCTGAGTTCACAGCGACCGCTGAACCTGAAGTCCCAACGGAGGAGGTTGAACCCTCTGCTGAGGCTGCCAGCATGGCGGAGCTAGAATCCCTCTTGGGAGAGCCTGTATCCGCAGCAGAGGCTGCCAGTGTTGTTGAATCGGAATCACTGGTCGAGGAATCGATCCTCTCCCCTGAAGCTGGCAGTATGGCTGAACTGGAAGCCCTAGTGAATGATGCCACTGCATCCGTTAGCCCTGAAAGCGTCCTAGAGGTCCTAGAGGAGTTGGAGGGGTTGATTGAGCAAAGTACAACCCCCGCAGAGACTGCGACGTTCAACGAATTAGATCAGCTTTTAGAGACAGCGACACCATCTACGCCGGCCTTTGATGATCTAGAGCAGCTTTTGGATCAAGCCAGCCCCGCAGCACCCAGCCCACCGCCGGCAACGCCAGAGTCCGCCACTGCTGACGATAGTTTTGCCGATTTAGAGAAATTAATTCCCCAACCCGCAGGAAGTAGCAGCAAGGCAGCCCCCCCGCGGCGAACAGGAGCAGGTGCAAGAGGTGCTTCCTTGGTGGAACAAACCATGCGCGTACCGGTGCGCCACCTCGATACCCTGAGTAACCTCGTTGGGGAGTTGGTGGTCAACCGCAATAGCCTTGAAGACACCCAAGAACGCCTGCGGCAGTTTCTCGATAACTTGCTCTACCAGGTTCAACAACTAGGAGAGGTCGGCCAACAAATGCAAGACCTCTACGAGCGATCGCTCCTTGAGAGTTCACTGCTGGGCGTGACAACTGCACGGGTAGCCAATGGCCAAGGGGAACGGGGAACCCATGCCACGGGGATCGAGTTTGATGCCCTCGAAATGGATCGCTTTACCGGCTTCCACACCCTCTCTCAAGAAGTCATTGAGCGGATTGTGCGGGTGCGGGAGGCAGCAGATGACATCCAATATGTTGTTGACGAAGTGGAGCAGGTGGCACGCCAATTTCGCCAAGTCACCACCCAAGTCCAAGAGGAGCTGAGCCGCTCACGAATGGTGCCCTTCCGTGAAATGTCTCAACGTTTACCGAGCGCTGTACGCCGCGTTGCCAATACCATGGGCAAACAGGTGGAACTAAAGATTGAGGGAGAAGACACGCTCATTGACAAGGGCATCCTTGAAAAGCTCTTTGACCCCATGACCCACCTCATCAATAATGCTGTTTATCATGGCATCGAACTGCCCGAAGCGCGGCGGCGATTGGGTAAACCAGAAAAAGGCCTGATTCGCGTGCGCGCCTTCTACCAGGGCAGTCAAGCGATTATCTCCGTTAGTGACGATGGGGCGGGTATTGACCCAGAACGGGTAAAACGCAAGGCAATTGAGAAGGGTCTTCTGAAGGAGGCCGATGCCCCCAACCTGTCGCGCCAAGAGGTCTATGCCTTCCTCTTTCAGTCGGGATTTAGCACCAAAGATCAAGCGGATGCCCTTGCCGGTCGCGGTGTGGGGATGGATGTGGTGCGCAAAAATCTGGAGGACATTCGCGGCACGATTAACATTGACTCTACGGTGGGCAAAGGCACCACATTTACAATCCGCTTGCCGCTGACCCTGAGTATTACCAAAGCCCTTTGCTGCATTGATAACCACTGCCGCATTGCCTTCCCCATTGACGGCGTAGAGGATATGTTGGATATTCCCCAAGAGCGCATCCAAACCCTAGAAGATGGTCAACGGGTTCTCTCGTGGCACGATCGCCTGCTGCCGGTGCGTAAGCTTGGGGATTTGCTCAAGTACAGCCGCAACATCAGCCGCAGCAATGTCTATGGTGGCAGCACCCAAGATGATGGCATGGTCTCGATTGTCGTGCTGCGCAGTAGTGATGATCTCGTGGCCATGGAAGTGGATCAGGTCATCGGCGAACAGGAAATTGTGATCAAACAGTTGTCGGGGCCTGTGCCGAAGCCGGTGGGTGTGGCAGGAGTAACCGTTCAAGGGGATGGTCGGGCGATGGTGATTGCTGACGTGCTGGAAATTATTGACCTGTCCCTAGGACGCATGGATCGCGACTGGCGTGGCTTTGGCCACATAGTGGATGTTGCGGAATCAGAGGAAGCCTCCGAACCCTTGGTGCTGATCATCGACGACTCGATTACAGTGCGGGAGTTGCTCTCGATGACCTTTACACGCGCGGGCTACCGCGTCGAGCAGGCGCGGGATGGTCAAGATGCGTGGGAAAAACTGCGCTCTGGCTTGCCCTGCGACTTGGTCTTTTGTGACATTGAGATGCCGCGCATGGATGGCTTGGAGTTGCTTTCACGAATTCAGAAGGATCCTAAACTCAACCATCTGCCGATCGCCATGCTGACCTCACGGGGCGCCGATCGCCACCGCAAGATGGCCGCACAACTGGGGGCACGGGCTTACTTTACAAAGCCCTATCTAGAGGAGCAATTGCTAGATGCCGCAGCGCGGCTCCTCAAGGGCGAAGTCCTTGTGCAGCAGGAGCCAACACCTACCCCATGAGTGAGCGATCGTCTGCCCTAGCAGACTTCCTTGCCCAACTCCCCTTTGAACTGGATGCCTTTCAAGAAGCAGCGATCGCTGCCCTTGAGGCGGGTCGCTCTGTGGTGGTCTGCGCGCCTACGGGGTCAGGGAAAACCCTCATTGGTGAGTATGCAATTCACCGTGCCCTGATGCGGCAGCAGCGGGTCTTTTACACCACCCCTTTGAAGGCACTCTCGAACCAGAAGTGGCGTGACTTTCAGCAGCAGTTTGGTGCGGAGCAGGTGGGTCTTTTGACCGGGGATGTCTCGATTAACCGCGATGCCCCGATTCTGGTGATGACAACGGAAATTTTCCGCAATATGCTCTACGGCACCCCCATTGGTGAAGTGGGCACCTCCCTTGCAGGGGTGGAAGTGGTGGTGCTCGATGAATGCCACTATATGAACGATCGCCAGCGGGGCACCGTTTGGGAAGAATCAATTATCTACTGTCCCAAGGAGATTCAACTGGTGGCCCTCTCGGCCACGATCGCCAACGGCGAACAACTCACCGACTGGATTCAATCTGTGCATGGGGAGGCTGAACTCATCTACTCCGACTGGCGACCCATTCCCCTGCACTTTTACTTTTGCAATGGCAAGGGACTCTTTCCCCTCTTGGATGGCCAACGCAAACGCCTCAACCCCAAGCTCCACGGCCAGCCTGAACTGCGGCGACGCGGCAGCAAGCGGGACTTTTTGAGCATCCGCTATGTGGTGAGCCAACTGCAACAGCGACAGATGCTACCCGCTATTTACTTTATCTTTAGTCGCCGCGGCTGTGACCAAGCCGTTCAAGAGGTCTTGGGCATGAATCTCCTCACCCAAGCAGAACAGCAGGCACTGGCGGAGCGGGTCGAGGCTTTTTTGGCACAGCATCAGGACATTGTCGCCCCTGACATGATTGCCCCCCTCTACCAAGGGATTGCCGCTCACCATGCCGGCGTGCTACCCGTGGTGAAAACCCTTGTGGAAACTCTCTTTCAGGAAGGGCTGATCAAACTCGTCTTTGCCACGGAAACCTTGGCGGCAGGGATCAATATGCCTGCGCGTACCACTGTGATTTCTACCCTCTCGAAGCGCACTGACAGCGGTCATCGGCTCTTGACAGCCTCGGAATTTTTGCAAATGGCAGGACGAGCCGGCCGCCGGGGCATGGATACGGTGGGTCATGTGGTCACCTTGCAAACCCCCTTTGAGGGTGCCCATGAGGCGGCGTTTTTGGCCACAGCCGCTCCGGATCCCCTGATCAGTCAATTTACCCCCAGCTATGGCATGGTTTTGAACCTGCTCCAACGCCACACCCTCGAAGAGGCGCGGGAATTGGTGGAGCGCAGTTTTGGCCAGTACTTAGCCACCTTGCAACTGGAGCCGCAGCGGCAGGCGATCGCCCAACTGGAAACGGAATTACAAACCGTGCAACAACGCCTGACGGGCATTGATCGGCAGCAGCTAGCACAGTATCAAAAGCTGCGGGAACGGCTGCGGCAGGATCAACGCCTCCTAAAAATCCTCGAACAGCAGGCGGCCCAAGAACGTGCCCAAGCACTCCTTCCCTTTATGATGGCAGTGCCGCCGGGGACATGGCTGCATATCAAATCCCCGCTGCGGGATCATCCCCCCCTAGCTGCCGTGCTCTGTCAGCCCGTTGCTGGTTCCGGGCAGTTGCCCCACTGGCTGTGCCTTGCGGCCGATGGTCGTTTTCGGGTCGTTGGTATTGACGACATTTTGGGTGTCTATCCCGATCGCCCCCCCTGTGGCAATCTCCCCACGCCTCCAGAGGCGATGAAACTGCGCCTAGGGGAAAGCTATGTCTGTAACGATGCCCATCACTACCTTGGTACCCTTCCTGATCTCCCACCCGTCTTACCCGCGCCGGAAGTGGCTGCCCAAGCTGCTAAAATTACTGACCTCGAGGCGAAACTCAGCCAACTGCAAGCCAGTCTGCCGCAAAATGTCCATTCGCTGCTGCGCTTAGTTCGCCGTGAAGAACGGCTGCAAACGGAGCTGCGCGATCGCCAGCAGAAGCTGCATCAACAGTCCCAACGCCACTGGGAGCAATTTCTTGCCCTCGTTGCTGCTCTCCAAGACTTTGGTGGCCTGAACGACTTGACCCCCACCCCCCTTGGGGAAATGGCTGCTGCCCTGCGGGGAGAAAACGAACTCTGGCTGGCCTTGGCCTTGGCCTCTGGCGAACTGGATGATTTGCCCCCCCACCTCCTAGCGGCAGCGATCGCGGCTCTGGTCACTGAAACGCCCCGTTCCGACAGTTGGTGCAACTACCCCATTCCCAGTGAGGTGGAAGAACGCCTAGCTGCCCTCAGTCCGATTCGCCGTCGCCTCTTTCAGGTGCAGCGCCGCCATCGCATTATCTTTCCCTTGTGGTACGAGTGGGATCTCATTGGCTTGGTGGAGCAGTGGGCTTTAGGCACGTCGTGGAATGAATTGTGCGCTGAAACCAATCTTGATGCGGGGGATATTGTGCGGTTACTACGGCGCACCCTCGATTTTCTTTCCCAGATTCCCCATGCGCCCCACACCAGTCCCCAACTGCGCCAAAGCGCGCAGCAGGCACGCTACCTCCTCGATCGCTTCCCTGTGAATGACTTACTGGAGGGGGTGGAGCTAGAAGCGGCAACCGTATAATCCTAGTCCTTAAGGGAGTGGCTCAGGCGGGATTCGAACCTGCGACCTTGGGCTTATGAGTCCCCTGCTCTAACCACTGAGCTACTGAGCCGAAATTTTTAGGCAATCTCCATTATAACGCGAATGCTCCAAAACTCAAGGGTCTGGCCAGCAAATTCCAGTCGAGTTCACCGTAGAATAAGTAGAATAAAGAGTGCATCTGTTAGAGGAAAGATAGGCGTTGAGCAAAGCAGAACGCACGGCTCTTGACAACAAGCTATCCCAGCGATTTATTCATCTCGATCCGGCAGGGTATTTCATTATCTACATTGACCCTGAGCAAGAGTTGATCTGGATGAAACACTACCCCAATGACATTAATGAGAAGGGCTTAGCGGTAGATCCCGATACCGGCGAACCCATTCCCACCAAAGGGAAAGTCACACGGGAACCCGATCTAGTCCTCAGCGGTCGAACAGCCAAGGAGTTGTGTATTGAGCTTTTCGAGAAGGATCGCCAACTGGTTACCACGTTTGACCATGCGGCCTATCTCGGTCGTGAATTGATGCGGGCACAGTTTTGTTTGGATGAAGGGCTTGAGTATATCCAAGATTAGACAACACTGGCGCTGGGGGGTAGGGGTAGTTCTTTTGATGCTCTGTGCCCTTGTGGGTAGTGCCTGGGCAGCGATCGCCACCCCAGACTTCAGCGGTACTGTTGATGTTTTGCCCTTGAATGCCCAGTTGGGGGCGCAAATCTATCTGCGGCGCTGTAGCAGTTGTCATCTGGCAGTGCCCCCGGAAACATTGCCTACGCAAGCATGGCAGGTGCTGATTCAAGATACCAATCACTACGGCGCAACGCTCGAACCCATTCCCCGCCTAGAGTTAGGGCCACTCTGGAACTATTTGCGCACCTATTCTCGCCCTCTGCCCAACGATGCCCAAATTCCCTTTCGTGTCGGGCGATCGCCCTTCTTTCGCATCCTCCATCCCCGCGTTGAGGTACCCCGACCCGTTACCCTCGATGGCTGTGCTCAGTGTCATCCCAAGGCCACCCTCTTCAACTTTCGTGAGCTAAGCCCGCAATGGCAGGATTCCCCCTAGAATGTTTAGGGATGGCAAATTTTCCGCCCCCCATGTTTTCTAGCTCCTCCAATCGCTATTCCCCGCGGGTTCAGCGCATGATGATGCGCCGTCGCTGGCTACAACAAGAGTGGTGGACGGTTGTGGCGCTCCTCCTCTGGGGAACGTTGTTTCTCCAATATTGGTTGCAGGGGCGACTGGGGTTGCTGATCCACCCCAACTACTTTGGACTGGCGATCGCCACTGGGTTTCTTTTAGTTACGGTGAGTGGTTGGCAAGGGTGGCGGTTGTGGCAGGGTCGCGTAACCCCTGTGCAGCATGTTGCCCTCTTACCGGCGCGTTGGACGCTCAGTGTCCTGATTGTTGCAGCAGTCGTGGGGTTGGCGGTTACGCCCCGTCCTTTCAATAGTGCAACAGCCATTCATCGCGGCCTTGAGGATGGCTTGACCGTGACGCGTAATAGTCCCGTAGCCTTTCGCCTCAATCAACGGCCTGAGGAGCGCACGCTCATTGATTGGATTCGCACCCTTGATGTCTATCCTGAACCCGATGCCTATAGCGGATTGCCTGCGCGCATTGAGGGATTTGCTGTCCACAGTCCTCAACTGCCGGAAACCTATCTTACCTTGACCCGCTTTGTCATTACCTGCTGTGCAGCGGATGCCTATCCCGTCGGCCTGCCAGTGAAATTGGGGCGATTGCGCCAAGCCTATCCCCAAGACCAGTGGTTTCGGGTGGAGGGGCGCATGGCCACCGAAATCCTCAACAACCGCCGCCAATTGGTACTGGTTGCTGAGACAATCACGCCGATTCCGCAACCTAAAAATCCCTTTATGTACTAGGGAAGGGGAAACCACTGGGTTTAGGAGCCAAGATGGGCGGTGAGGGACTCGAACCCCCGACAGCCTCGGTGTAAACGAGATACTCTACCAACTGAGTTAACCGCCCTAACTCCAGAATATGAAACACCAGAACATAGATCATAGCAAAGGTACAGCCCTTTTCAAAGCCCTTTTTCTCCCGAGAGTCCTCTTGTGCTAGGAAAATCCGTTAGGATCAACGTGTCGAGACATGCAAGGAACACCCTATGGGAGCAGCAACGGCAGCCAGTGGTCAACGGCTACGCAACTTTGTAATTGCTGTTGTGGCCATTCTCATTAGTCTTGCTTTATTTAGTGCTTTGCGCAATAGCAATCACCCCCTCACCCTCGCGGAGCAAGCTGAGCACGCTACCCCTTGGGAGGAGGCTCAAGTCAATGGCAAGCCCACCCTCTTGGAGTTCTATGCCAACTGGTGCAGCACCTGTCGCTCGATGGCCAAGGATTTGGGGGAATTAAAGGCGCAATATCGCGATCGCGTCAACTTTGTCATGCTCAACGTGGACAACACGAAGTGGCTACCGGAAATTGAGCGGTTTAATGTGGATGGCATTCCCCACTTTGTCTTTTTGAATCGGCAACTGGAACCCCAAGCAGTGGCGATCGGCCACCAGCCCAAGGAAGTGATGGCCCAAAACCTTGAAGCTCTCGCCAATAACCTGCCCTTGCCCTATGGTCAGCTGACGGGTGAAATGTCTCAACTCCCGAGTCCCCTTGCCCGCCAGCGCAGTGATGATCCCCGCAGCCATGGGGGTTAGGTTGTGGAACCCCAAGATGAGGTGCGTCAGGTTTATGAAGAGACGCAAGCTCGGATGGCAGCACTTTACCGTGAGTATGAGCAGATCAAAGCCACTCAAGCGCGGTTGAAGGAACGCAATCAAGCGGCTCTCGACCAAGAGCGCGATCGCCTGCAGCAGGAACTGCGGCAACTGGAGGCAGAGTTTGGCCTCACTCTGCTGTTTCATCTCGGAGAAGCAGCACGGGAGTACTGGCAGGAGATTCTGGCTCAGGAAAACTTTTGGCAATTGGTTCGCTTTGGCGGTTTGGGATTTGTCTTAGGTCTCCTAGTTAAGAGCTTGATGGGCTAATCTTGAGGGCAGTTTGCCAGAGTCCAGGGCGGGAATTGGGAATGGGAATCGCGCCAACGTTCTTGGCATAAAAGGCCTCGCTGGACACCCAGCCAATGACAGCATAGGCATAGCCGGCAGTACGCATTTGATCGAGCGTTAACTGCAATAGCAGGCGACCAATGCCCCGCCCCCGGTAGGGTTCAGCCACGGCCATCGGCCCGAAGAGTCCCAAGGCGGCGGCATCGTAGCAGGCAAAGCCCAGCAATTCCCCCTCCTGCACCGCAATCAATCCACGGGGCGGCCGTTGGCTCAAGGCAATCGCCACTTCACTGCGCCACCCTGCACTAAAGCGATCGCCCACCCACTGGATAATCCAATCCACTTCTGATCCCAAGGGCTGCCGATAGTGAATCCCCTGCTGCTGATGTGCCATCACGGCAGGCCAGTCCACAGCGAGAGCGTAGAGCTTCACCAGCATATCGGTCATGGGCTGTTTCCTAGCGGCTGAGGCTGACCAAGGGACGTTGCAGCGCCTGCATCAACTCGTCAAACTGATCTGGCGTCAGGGATTGGGCACCATCGGAGAGGGCCTTGGCTGGGTTGGGGTGGACTTCAATCATCAGCGCATCGGCGCCAGCGGCCACGGCGGCCTTAGCCATGGGGGGAACAAATTCTGCCCAGCCGGTGCCATGACTGGGGTCAATCATAATGGGCAGATGGGTAAGCTTGCGCAACACGGGAATTGCCGCCAAATCTAAGGTATTGCGGGTATATTCGCGATCAAAGGTACGAATCCCCCGTTCACAGAGAATCACGTTGGGATTTCCTGCCGCTAGAATGTACTCCGCCGCCATCAACCATTCTTCAATGGTGGCGGACATCCCCCGTTTCAGCAGCACAGGTTTAGGTTGGGCACCCACCCGCTTTAGCAGAGAAAAGTTTTGCATGTTGCGGGCACCAATTTGCAGAATATCGGCCACTTCGGCAATTTTTTCCAGATCTGCTGCATCCATCACTTCGGTAACGATGCCCAAGCCGGTTTTGGCTTTGGCTGCTGCCAATAGATCAAGGGCACTTTCGCCGTGACCTTGGAAGGCATAGGGGGAAGTACGGGGCTTGTAGGCACCACCGCGCAGGAATTTGGCACCTGCAGCTTTTACCCGCTGCGCCGTTTCAATGATCATGGACTCGTTCTCAACGGAGCAGGGCCCGGCCACAACCACCACATCATGGCCTTCGCCGAAAATGACCTCGCCATTGGGCGTGGGTACCACCACTTCGCTGGGTTCACCGTGGCGATACTCACGACTCGCCCGCTTGAAGGGCTGCTCGACCCGCAGCACATGCTCAATCCAAGGACTAATTTCTTGAATTCGCAAGGGATCGAGTTCTGCTGTTTCACCGACAAGACCGATCACTACCTTGTGCTTGCCCACGATTTTTTCGGGGGTGAGTCCCCAACTGCTCATCTCGCTGCTCACCCGTTCAATCTCTTCGCTAGGGGTGCCACTTTTTAGAACGATGATCATTGGCTTGCTGATCCCAACATTTCGGCTTAAGGTTTGATTGTATTGTGCCAAATTGGTTTGATTCTGCCTATGCTGCGTCGTTCCCAAGCACTGCGGTTTTTCATTTCCCTAGCGATCGCGACCGTGGTTGTGGTGTCTCTGTGGGGTGTGATGATTGGTTCCATATCCAGTGGCGATCGCCCCCTCGACCTCAGTCAAGCGCGACCCATTGATGATCTACAGTTTGATCCACCAGCGCTCACCCCTCAGCCCTCTCCTGCTTCCCTGTTGCCCCTGCAACGCAGCGATGGCGCAATTTATGAGAACCTTTTTGCCCAAGTCCACCAAGTCCACCAACAGTGTGCAGCAGCTCCCCCTTGGTACAGTGTGCCGATTCATCCCACTAATTTTGGCAATCGCTACCGCACTGATGTCCGTGGCCAAGTGGTGGAGTATGCCCCCCTGATTGTTTTGCACGAAACGGCGGCCTCTGCCCAATCCACGCTCGACTTTTTCCAGACCCCTCATCCCCGCGATGAAGATCAGGCCAGCTACCATGAATTGATCACCCTCAATGGCTGGCTATTGCACTTAGTGCCTTGGTCAAAGCGGGCTTATGGGGCGGGTAACTCCGTTTTTGGTACGGAAACGGTACAGACTAATCCCCGCCTTGCGCCTTCGGTCAATAACTTTGCCCTCCACTTCTCCCTCGAAACACCGCCCGAAGGCCGCCACAATGGTTCTCAGCACGAGGGCTACACCGATGCCCAATATCGTGCCTTGGCTTGGCTAGTAGCACAAACAGGCATTGACTCGCAGCGGATTACCACCCATGCGGCGGTGGATCGCTCTGGGGAACGCATGGATCCGCGCAGCTTTGATTGGGCGAGGTTTAATCGCTATGTGCAGCTCTATCGCGATCGCCCCTGTGAGGAGATTCGCAGCTAACAGTGCGTTAACCTAAAGAATACTCTTAGGCATCTTCATAAGCATTCTGCACCCCATGACCCTTGACTTTTCCGCTGCTCAGCACCTGAGCCACGAGCTATTTGCTGCCCTGAAGCCAAAGGAGGCGCTGTTCGTTGAAATTGCCAGTGAATCCAGCCAGTTTATTCGTTTTAACCACGCGCGGGTGCGTCAAATTGGCAGGGTAGAAGACACGGTGGTAACGCTACGCCTGCAATCGCAGCAACGGACAGCTAGCATCTCTTTTCCCTATACAGGGAAGGCGGATTTAGCGGCTGCCCTAGACTATTTGGCAGAATTGCGCGCCGAAACCGTGCAACTTCCAGTAGATCCCTACCTAGGGCCACCAACGGATACCGGTTCCATTCAAGACACCTATCTTGGTCGCTTACCTGATCCTGACGCCGTTGTAGAGACAATTCTGAGACCGGTTCAAGGCCTTGATTTTGTCGGCCTTTACAGTGGGGGGACGATCGCCCGTGGGAGCTTTAACTCCGCTGGACAGGAACACTGGTTTGCCACAGAAACGTTTTGCTTGGATTACTCCCTCTTTACGGCGGCGGGTAAGGCGGTGAAAAATAGCTATGCCAGTACCCATTGGGACAATGCCACCTATCAAGCGCAAATTGAGGGCGATCGCCAGCAATTGGCACAGTTGGAACAGCCTCCCCGGCAGCTAGCCCCGGGACGCTATCGTACCTACTTTGCCCCAGCGGCAGTGGCCGAACTAGTGGGTATGCTCTCTTGGGGGGCAGTGAGTGAAGCAGCCTATCGCCAAGGTGGCAGTGCCCTCGCCAAGTTACGGGAAGGGAGCACCCTATCTCCCCTGTTTAGTTTGCAGGAGGACTTTACGACAGGAACCGTCCCCCGCTTTAATACCGATGGTGATATTGCGCCCCCTCGCCTCTCGTTGATTGATCGTGGGCAGCTACAAACTCTGCTCATTAATCGTCGCACCGCTCAGGAATACAATCTTGTGGCCAATGGGGCCAACCGCCAAGAAACCCTGCGATCGCCCTTCGTCTTGCCCGGCACTCTATCCGAACAGGATGTGCTTGCTGCCCTCGACACTGGCCTTTATGTGGGGAATTTGCACTACCTCAACTGGAGCGATCGCCCCAATGGACGCATTACCGGCATGACCCGCTACGCCTGCTTTTGGGTCGAGAAGGGAAAAGTGGTTGCCCCCATTAGCGATTTGCGCTTTGATGACAGCCTCTATGAGTTCTGGGGGCACAATCTCGAAGCCCTGACCGACACCCCGCTTTGGATTGCCAATACAGACACCTATGAGCGGCGCTCCCTTGGGGGCATAACCGTACCGGGGATGCTGGTGAAGGCCTTTCAGTTTACCCTCTAGGCTACTCAGCAGTAGCCAATTCGGTGCTGCCCCGCTGTTTGCGACGGGTCAGGGTATTGAAGAGCAACTGGCCAATGGCCTTGATGAGGTTGCCCTCCAATTCTCGGAAAATTTTCATATTCATGCCAAAGGCCGCATTGGCCTCATCCACAATTCGGTTGGCCGTCGCTTCATCCACTGCCAACTCATCAAGACGCTGGCGATAGAGTTGCTTAAAGGCCTTCTCGTCACTAATGGCCTCAAAGCGATAAAACGCCGTCCCTTCCCCATCCTGTAGATTCATCGCCCGCTCAGCAATCCCCTTGAGGATTTGGCCGCCTGAAAGATCCCCCAAGTAACGGGTGTAGGAGTGGGCCACCAACAGTTCAGGGGCAGTATTGGCCACTTCATGGATGCGGGCAACATAGGCCTGCGTGGCCGGTGAGGGGGGAATTTGCTCGCGCCAATTGGATCCAAAGTAGTAGGTGAGATCTCGCTCAAGGCTGGTTTTGCGGTTTAGCTCAGGAAAGTAGATTTTGCCCACAATGGGATGGTCTTTGAGCCGCTCCATCTCCTCTTCCATGGCACTGTAAACGTGATAGAGGCTGGCAACGAGCTTGCGGTAGGAGCTTTTTTCCACAGTGCCTTTGAGGAAGCAGCGCACAAAGCCAACATTTTCAGCCATGGTATGGGCTTTTTTGGTGCCTTCACGCAATTTCGTCGCTAGAGACGTCGTCATCACGAGATCCTTCTTAAAAATTTGCAACCTTTTGTTTCTAAAAACGACTGGAATGCCAGTCTATTTCTCAGGCTAAGGGGAAATGACACGCTTTTTCATTAAAAATCATTAAGGCGATCGCGCGCCGCCGCGAGGGCTTGGCGCACCTGCTCAAATCCAGTACCCCCATAGCTATTGCGGGCAGCCACCACCTGTCGCGGTGCAATGCGTTCGTAAACATCGGCAGCAAAGGCGGGGTGCAGTGCTTGCCATTCTTCAAGGCTGAGATCTTTGAGGAATTTCCCTTGGGCAAGACAGGTTTTTACCACTTGACCCACCAAGTGATAGGCCTCACGGAAGGGGACCCCCTTAGCTGCCAAGTAATCGGCCACATCGGTAGCATTGGCAAAATCTTGATTCACCGCCGCCGCCAAACGCTCGGGTTGAAACACGACTCCCTCCGCCATGAGAATGGTCATGGCCTCTAGGCAAGCACGAACCGTGTCAACAGCATCGAAAAGGGCTTCCTTATCCTCTTGCAGGTCTTTATTGTAGGCCAAGGGTAGCCCCTTCATAATCACTAAGAGGGCTTGTAAATGGCCAAAGACTCGCCCCGTTTTCCCCCGCACCAATTCAGGGACATCGGGATTTTTCTTTTGGGGCATAATGCTAGAACCCGTGGCACAGCTATCGCTGAGCTTGACAAAGGCAAATTCTTCAGAGGCCCAAAGAATGATCTCCTCCGAGAGCCGCGATAGATGCACCATGATCAGGCTGGCGGCACAGAGAAATTCAATGGCAAAATCGCGATCGCTCACGGCATCGAGGCTATTGCGATAGGGTTCCCGAAAACCCAACAATTCTGCTGTGTAGTGGCGATCAATGGGAAACGTCGTACCCGCCAGTGCCCCAGCCCCCAAGGGAGAAACATTCACCCGCTCCCGAATTTGTCGCAGTCGCTCAATGTCCCGCTCGGCCATTTCCACATAGGCCAGCAGATGGTGAGCCAAACTCAGGGGTTGTGCCCGTTGTAGGTGGGTGTAGCCGGGGATAAGCGTTTCCACATGGGATTCGGCTAAATCCAAGAGAGTGCGCTGCCACTGCCGCAGTTGTTGAAGAATCTGGTCAATTTCGGCGCGCAAATAGAGGCGAATATCCGTGCCCACCTGATCGTTGCGCGATCGCGCGGTGTGGAGTTTTTTGCCCACATCCCCCACCAATTCTGTAAGACGGCGTTCAACCGCAAAGTGAACATCCTCCGCTTCAATACCGGGGGTGAATTGGCCAGCTCGGTATTCTTGGCGAATTTGTTCTAGGCCTTGGATGAGAGTTTCTGCTTCTGCTGCGGAAATAATCCCTGTTTTTGCCAGCATCTTGGCATGGGCTTGGGAGCCAGTAAGGTCGTATTCAATGAGGCGAATGTCAAAACCAATACTGGCATTAAAGCGGGCGATCGCTGGATGGAGGGCTTGTTCAAAGCGCTGGCTCCACGGCTGCGGTGAGGCACTCACAGGCGGTTCTCAGGGCTAAAAGTTTAAAAGCTTACCAAAAATCCAACCAATGGCAAAACCAATGATCACCGCCCACAACTGACCCGAATCCACAAAGTTGGCCCAAGCTTTGGCCACATCTTCTCCTAGGGTGTCTTTGAACTTTTGGGCGATGATAATCTGCGGCTCAACAGTTATCTGGGTAGCCATAAAGTAGTTGGAGGTCGGATTCATAGCCATTAGCAGGAAAGGCAACTCAAGTTTATCCTAGCGGAGGCGGGGGCGATCGCCAAGCGCTATGACCCCCAGGGGTAGAAAAGAGAGTTTCGAAAGCCAGCGATCGCGGCGGGCTGCGGTTTCTTCTCTAGGGTCCTGCAACTGGGCGGCTGCTAGGGACATGGGGCGTCAAGAGGGCAGGCTCCTCTCCAGAGTTGAGGAGTAGAGGCTCCCTGCCGCATTAGGCTCCTTCTGTGGCATCCTGAAAGGGAGAAGTTGCGCAATTTGGCCACGCAAATCCTATGCAAACGCTGCCGACGCCTGTTCAATCTATGTCAACAGAAACTGCTATTGTCCGCCGCAAGACACGCCCTGTGCCCATTGGCTCCGTCACAATTGGGGGCGGCCATCCTGTGGCGGTGCAATCCATGATCAATGAAGACACCTTGGATATTGAAGGCTCAGTGGCTGCCATTCGGCGTCTTCATGAAATTGGCTGCGAAATTGTGCGGGTGACGGTGCCAAGTCTTGCCCATGCTAAGGCCATGGAAGCAATTCGCGATCGCCTCTACAAAACCTATAAGCCTGTGCCCCTGGTTGCCGATGTGCACCACAATGGCATGAAAATTGCCCTCGAAGTGGCCAAGTATGTGGACAACGTGCGCATCAATCCGGGTCTATACGTCTTTGAGAAACCCAAGCCCGATCGCACCGAATATACCCAAGCCGAGTTTGAAGAAATTGGTGCCAAAATTCGCGAAACCCTTGAACCCCTCGTGATCTCCTTGCGAGATCAGGGTAAATCCATGCGCATTGGAGTTAATCACGGCTCCCTCTCTGAGCGGATGCTTTTCACCTATGGCGACACCCCCGAAGGCATGGTGGAGTCTGCCCTTGAATTTATCCGCATCTGTGAGTCTTTGAACTTCTACAATTTGGAAATTTCCCTCAAGGCCTCACGCGTTCCCGTAATGATTGCCGCCAACCGCCTCATGGTGAAGCGCATGGACGAATTGGGCATGGATTACCCCCTCCACTTGGGGGTGACCGAAGCCGGGGATGGCGAGTATGGCCGTATTAAATCCACCGCAGGTATTGCCACTCTCCTTGCTGAAGGCATTGGCGATACGATTCGCGTCTCCCTCACCGAGGCGCCAGAAAAAGAAATTCCTGTTTGCTACGGCATTTTGCAGGCCTTGGGACTGCGGCGAACCATGGTGGAGTATGTGGCCTGCCCCTCCTGTGGGCGCACCCTCTTTAACCTAGAGGAAGTCCTGCACAAAGTCCGCGAAGCCACTAAACACCTGACAGGGTTGAATATTGCCGTCATGGGCTGCATTGTCAATGGCCCTGGGGAAATGGCCGACGCTGACTATGGCTACGTGGGCAAACAACCCGGCTATATCTCCCTCTATCGTGGTCGTGAGGAGGTCAAGAAAGTCCCCGAGTCCGAAGGGGTCGCTGCCCTTGTGGAGTTAATCAAGGCCGATGGCCGCTGGGTCGATCCCTAAACCATGCAGCATCTGCGAGGAGTGAAACCATGACCACGGAAACAATTTTTAGCCGCATCATTCGCCGCGAGATTCCTGCGGATATTGTCCACGAGGATGACCTTTGCCTTGCCTTTCGGGACATCAACCCCCAGGCACCCGTGCATATTCTGGTGATCCCGAAAAAGCCGATTCCCCAACTCAGCCTGGCAGAAGCCGAGGATCAGAAGATTTTAGGTCACCTCTTACTGACGGCAAAACGCATTGCCGAGGCCGAAGGCTTAACCAACGGCTATCGCATTGTTATTAACAATGGCGCGGATGGCGGTCAAACAGTGTATCATCTGCACCTCCACCTGTTGGGCGGGCGAGCTATGCAGTGGCCACCGGGTTGACCCCCCAGAGGCTCTGAGGACGTCTAGCTTTGGGAGTGACCAGCATCGGCGCTAGTGGGCTGCTCCACAAGCATCACCCGTCGCGGTTGGGCCAGTTGCTGCAGGACGGGCTGGAGTTTCTTCAGCGTGTGGTTGAGGTTATTTAGGAGCAGTTGCAGATTCCCCGTATCGGCAAGGGCTTGCAGAGCTTGGTTAAGGGTTTCTAATAGTTGGAGTCGTTGTTGCAGGGTGCGATCGCTCTCAGCCAAGAGTTGAGCAATATATTGGCTCTGCTGCCGCAGTTCTTGGGCAATAGCAATCTGTTCCTGATTGACGTGCGCCAGTAGTTCGCCTTGGCTGTGCTGAATCTGGGTCATGAGGCGCTCAAACTGCTCAATGGACTGTTGCTGGCGCTCCTCTAGGGTAGCCAGAAATTGCTGCCGATCCCTGACCACAGCACGGGCCAGTTGATTTAAGTTCTCCAGCAGTTGTTGCAGCCGTTCCTCTGTGGGCAACTCCGTGCGAATTGCTTCCTGAAGCACCTCTTGAAGGGTTTCGCGATCCACCGCTTCGGACGTAGTCGTCACAGGGAGGTGAGGCAGCAGTTGATCCTGAATGTAGGTATCAATATGCAGCAGTAGCCTATTCTCCCAGCGCTCAACCACCACCATGGGGATCATCACCAGAACGCTGAGCACCAAAGCCACCAGCGTGGTATCAAAGGCGACCGCTAGTCCCGTTGTCACATTGCCAATCCCCTCCTTAATTTGATTGACGTCCTGCGCCGTCTCCAAAAAGCTAGAAAAACCACTGACCGCTTGGCTAATCCCAACCACGGTGCCAATAAAGCCCAAGAGGGGAATCGCCCAGATGAGGACACGGGGGATCGTATAGGAGGCATCGGTGGTGGCGGCGGCACTGCCACTATCTTCGGTGGCGGCTTCAACGGCAATCTCTCGCTGCCCACTACTGAGAAAGGTGCCTAAAACCCGCGCACAGCGATTGGGGAGCAATGTCCGCCGTTGGGCAAGGGCTTGCTGTAATTGCAAAATATCCCGCATCGAGGTGAAGGAGTAGTTAGCGGGAATCCAGATTTGACGTAGGCTGGGTGCTTGTTGCAGGAGGGCGATCGCCTTCAAAATCGTAAATACTAAAACCGTCCACGCAAAAAAGACGGCCACGGGTTGTGTCCAGCCGCGATTGAGGAGCAATTGGCCAAGGTAGGTGCCCTGAAGGGGCAGAAAGAAGAGGTAAAGAATGACCGTAGCAACCGCAGCGATCGCCAGCGCCAACCACAGGGGAACAGTGAGATCACGGCGAGGTATGGCCACTGGCGTTAGGGAAGGGGCATTTGTTGTCGAAATGGGAGAAGAAGCTGTCATGACGATACTCAGGGCGCAAACATATTTCAGTCTATCGTGAAGCTGCCTCAAATTCTTGGAACTAGGTGCACTCTGAGTAGCCTACGGTGCAGGCAAGATAATAGCCGTTAAGAAAGCCCAAGCTGTGGAGAGAAACAACGGCTGCCAACCGTGGCAAACCAAGACGGAGAATCCCCTTGGCACTGGCTGCAAACACGCCACTAAAATTCGCCCTATGGCAGAGGGTGTAAGCAATTGATATCACTACGCCCATCCCTAGCATCACAATGATCAGGATGCAGACACTGAGATCACTACTCACTCACAAAAATAGGCATGGATACAGCAGCGCCATAATTGCTCTGAGCACTACCCGGAGCGGGAATAGGTTCGTCAACCATTCGAGGTGGAACATCAGGCAAGACCTGTAGAGTGTCTAGGCATCCTAATCAGGAACTTTAAAAAAAAACGTTAATTAGAATACATTTTTCAGTAGGACATAAGCTTTACAATAATTTCCAGAGCAGGAATACTGAAAAATATGCGGGTTAGGGGGAATGATCCAAACGATTGGAGCAACTATAGCCTTTCGCTAAACCATGGCGCAAGGATAAAGTGATGTAAACATGTGAAAAATATCTTTCATGGTATTGTTTCTCTCTAATACTGATAAAAAGGCAATAAACTTAAAGTTTTAGCAGTGGGTAGATTTTATTTCTGGCCCCAACTAAACCAAAAAATTGATACGGCCTAAACGCAGCAGTTGTCTATTACTGACTCAGTGACCTAATACAGATTGTCAAAGGAACAGTTTCTATGACGACGAGTACACCTACAGCAAGTTCAGTCACACAAGGGGACAACAAAGCATTGGCCTTTCCGGCACGGGTGATTCAGAAGGTGATTAGCGATCGCTTTTCTGGCCACTTAACGTTTACCGATCCGCGGGATGCCTCCATCGGCTGGAACCTCTATGTGGGCAATGGTCAACTGCATTACGCCAATAGTACTGTCGGGCACCAAGAACGCTTCAATTACCTGTGTCAACGCTACTGCCCCCAACTGAGCACCACCTTAGCCAGCGATGAAACGGAGTATCAGTATCTCTGTCGCCTTTGGCAACAGGGGAAATTGACCCTTTCCCAACTGCGCAAGCTACTCTTTCTTTTTAGTCAAGAGGCGCTCATCCACCTCTTTGCCATGCCTCAAGCCTCAGTGCGGGTGGAGCGGGTAGCGGGTCTTGAGCAGTTGGTGCTCTGTGTGCCAATCAAGCAAACCCTGAGTCAACTGCGGCAGAGTATTACCCAAGCGGTACAGGTGCGCACTTATTTGAACTCGCCGCTGCAACGACTGGTGCTAACCACAACGGAGCGAATTCCCGCAGATCTTTGGCCGATGGATTATGGCCGCGATATTGCGGCCGCGTTGCCTCAACTCTTGGAGCAGACACCTGTACTCTATGAGGTGGCCACTCAGTTGCGCATGGAGGCGATCGCCACGGCTGAGTTGCTGCAACCTGCTTTTGTCAATGGTTTTATTGCCCAGCATCCCTATACTACCCCCACCAGTGACACTCGCCCCATCGTAGCCTGCATTGACGACAGCCGCACGATTCAGCGCAATGTCCGCCTCATTTTGGAAACCTGTGGTTATCGGGTGCTGGGATTAATGGAGCCAACCCATGCCCTGAGTGCTCTCAATAATACCAAGCCTAACTTGGTCTTGATGGATATCTCGATGCCAGAAATGGATGGCTATGAGCTATGCCGTCAACTGCGGCAAACGGAAAACCTTAAGGATGTGCCCGTGGTCATGCTTACAGGGCGCGATGGCCTAGTGGATCGGATTCGGGCGCGGATGGTGGGGGCGACAGATTATTTGACAAAGCCCTTTACTCCTCAGGAGTTACTCTCGTTGGCAGAGCGATTTACCCACACTGCGGCGGTGGAGAGTCACTAAATGAAGCAGGTACTGGTTGTTGAGGATTCCCGCACAGCACAAAGAATGCTGGTTAGCATTCTAGAAAGGTTGGGTCACCAAGTGCATCTGGCACCCACCGCAGAAAAGGCGATGGAATGGTTGGTGACCCACCGACCAGATTTGATTGTGCTCGATATTGTTATGCCCGGAACCAATGGCTTGGAACTGTGCCGCGAAGTACGGGCGAATCCCCTCCTCAAGACAGTGCCAATTATCTTTTGCTCTTCTAAGGATCAGGACTTTGACCGCTTTTGGGCCTTGCGGCAGGGGGGTAATGCCTACATTACCAAGCCCTTTGAACCAGAAGATTTAATTGAAACCATTAACGAGTATTTACCTCCCCTGCCTCAATGATGTCTGTGAGTGCACCAGCGATGCAGGAATACTTTCATGTGGAACTGCCCCGACAGGTGAATGTGGCGATTCCCCTTCGGCAAACGGCTGAGGTCTTAAGCGTGGAACCACGGGATATTTGTCTGGTGCCGGGGGTCTCAGCCGCCCTTTTGGGCATTAGTAATCAGCGGGGGCGGCTATTGTGGATGCTTGATCTGTTGGAATTACTGGGAATGCAGCATGCTTGGGGGCGATCGCCCCAGCAACGTTGGACAGCACTGGTAATGCAAGACACTGACCGCCCATCGCCGCGTCAACTTGCTTGTTTGGTAAGTCAACTGCGGGGCATTATTCATATTTTGCCAGAGCAGCAGCAACCAGTGCCCCAGCGACTTCAGCGGGAGGTGCAGCAGTATTTGCAGGGTTTTGTGCAGTTGGATCGCCTGCCAATTTTACTATTGAATGTTGAGGCCGTTTTTGAAGCTGTCGCCCGTTCACCCGCTCCTGCCCTATGACCTCCCTTGCGAATTCCACCCCCCCAATGTCACCCTTGAGCGATCGCTATTTCAATGCCATCCTCACTCAGGATATCCCCACCCTGCGTGCCCTCCTTGAGGAAGACCCCGCGGATCACTTGGTACAGTTGAGCCTTGCCACCGCCCTCGAACAGGCAGGTGATGTTGCTGCTGCCCAAGCCCTCTATCAAGCGATCGCCGACGCAGATCAGGGAATTTTCGGCCAAAGTGCCCGCAATGCCCTCGCCCTGTTGCAGCAGCATTCTGACTCTGCACCTCCCCCTGTTGCACCGCCTCCAACGGTTCCCCTTGTTCCGACACCCATTCCCCTAGGGCGCGGGCAAGTCAAGCAGTTGCGGCAAGGACTGCACACTTTGGAAACATGGCTGCTGCAACTCCAGCAACAGGAGTGGGATGCGCCGATGCCAGAGATCATGGATCCGCAACTTGCCGCCATTGGTCAAGGGATTGCTGCCTTAGTGGCTCAACTGCGGCAGCAGCAGGAGCAGATTCAAAGCCTTGAAGCCCAACGTCAAGAGGAGATACAGCGGCAGCGCCAAGAACGCATGCGGATGCAGGAAGCTGTCATTAACCTCCTGCTGGATATCGAGGGAGCGCAGCGGGGAGACCTTACCGTGCGCGCCAAGGTGGACGAAGGGGAAATGGGATCTATTGCCGATGCCTTCAATGCCACGGTGCGCAGTTTGCGGCAAATTGTCGTGCAAGTCCAGACCGCTGCCAACCAAGTCCAAGCCGCTGCCCAAACCACCCAAGAGGCGATCGCGGGTCTTGTTGCGGGGGCAACCCAGCAAGCTGCCGACATCGATTGCAGCGTAGAAGCGGTTGAGAAGATGGCCGCCTCCGTGCAAGCAGTTGCCAATTCGGCTCAAGAAGCGGCCACGATCGCCGCAGAGGGATTGACAGCGGCACAAGTGGGGGATGCGACCATGGACACCACTGTGGAGAGCATGGAAACTATCCGCCTCAGTGTGGCCGAAACTGCCAAAAAGATGAAGCGCCTTGCGGAATCTTCCCAAGAAATCTCCAAAATCATCAACATCATCTCCACCATCTCTGAGAAAACCAACCTCCTCGCCTTTAATGCCTCGATTGAAGCTGCGCGCGCTGGGGAACACGGCCAAGGCTTTCGGGTGGTGGCCGATGAAGTGCGGCGTTTAGCGGAGCGGGTCACAGATTCAGCGCGGGATGTTGAGCAGTTGGTGACAGGAATTCAGCAGGAGACCGCTGAGGTACTGCAGGAAATGGAGGGGAGTACAGCGCAGGTGGTCAAGGGCACCCAGTTGGTGAGTCAAACCAAAGCAACATTACAGAACCTCGCTCGCCTGAACCAACAGATTGACTCACGGCTGCAAATGATTTCTGAGCGCACTGCTTTGCAAACCTCTACGGCAGCAGAAGTGACGCAGATTATGCAGGGGGTTGCCCAGATGGCTCAAACAACAACTTCAGCCGCTGCTGCTGTGGTGGATGCTATGGAAAGCCTAATGGCCGTTGCCGCAGAACTGCAAGCCTCTGTCTCGCGCTTCCGAGTCGATCCCTAAGGAGGGCTAGCCCATGACCCTCAATGCCGCTGACCTAGATGCCATTGCCCAAGAGGCACGCCATTGTTTCCTCTATGAGGATGCGCCGGAGTATTTGCTGCTCCTTGAACAATGGGCAGCGCAGGTGGCCACTGATCCTGAACGCTTTTATACCCCTGACGATTACAACACCTTGATGCGGGCAGCCCATTCCCTCAAAGGGGGGGCAGGAATTGCGCAACTCAGGCAGCTACAGGCTTTGAGCCATCGCCTAGAGGATGTTTTAGAAGCTCTCAAGGAAGGTCGCATTAGCGATCGCCCCCGTGCCCATCAGCTCTTGGTGCAAGGGATTGAGCAAGCCCAAGAACTCTTGGCCGCCGCGAAACAAGGTCCCTCGCCACCCCCAACGCCTCACTATCAAGCCCTGCTGGCAGCCCTAGCGGCACTTCTTGAGACGGCCTCAGCCTCACCTCCGCCCCCTCCGACTGCTCCCCCCGATCTACGCAGCGCCTTGACGCAGACCCTTGAGGAGTCCCTGCAGCTCCTAGAGGCCAGTGCCACCGATGCAGAGCGGCAGGCAGCCTTAACCCACCTCACGGCCACTGCCCAAACCCTCGGCAAACAGTATGCCATTCCTTGGTTGCAGCAACTGGCCGCAGAATTACCGAAGTTGGCAGCGGATTTGCCCCTTGGGGAATTAGTGCCCGCCGTTGTCACTGAGTTTCGCCAATGGCAGCAGGCAGAACTGGCGAAGTTACCAACCCCTAACCCGCCTGCGGCAACAGCCCCTCCCCAAGACAGCTACCTGCGCATTCCCGTCAGTCGCCTAGATCGTCTCAGCAATACCGTCAGTGAATTGCTCATTGGTCAAGAACGCCTTACGCTTTACCAGCAGCAGTTGTTGCGGATTAATCGCGACCTCAAACGCCGCCTTGAGCAATTTCGCCCTATTCGCGATCAGGTGCAGACCTTCTACGATCGCTTGGCCACCCCCCTTGGGAGTCGAGGTTTAGCTGCGAATGGTCATAGTGACTTTGATGCCCTAGAATTCGATCGCTACACCGAACTGCACACGGCGCTGCAAGATTTTCAAGAGTTGCTGGTGCGGATTCAGGAGACGAGCGCCGATCTTGATCTGCTCAACCGTGATCTCCAAGAAGCCCTTGACCTGAACCGCCAGCACCTGAATCATCTCTACAGTGAACTGACCAATTCCCGCTTGGTGCCCTTTCGCCGACTGGCAGAACAGTTTGTGACGGCGGTACAAACCTTGGGCGATCGCCACCATAAACCGGTGCAACTGGTGATTGAAGGGGGCGATACCCTAGTGGATCAAGTCATTTTGCAGCAACTGAAGGCGCCCCTAACCCATCTGGTGCGCAACGCCTTTGACCACGGTCTTGAGCCGCCCCAACAGCGCCAGCACCTCGGCAAGCCGCCGACGGGAACCATTTGGCTACGGGCACGCCTGCGGGGGAATCGGGTGGAAATCCAAGTGGCTGACGATGGTCGGGGGATTGACCTGCAGCGGGTGAGTCAACGCGCCGTCGAACTTCAGCTTTGTTCCCCAGAGAACATTCCCCACCTCAGCCGCGAGCAGATTTTGGACTTTCTCTTTGTGCCGGGATTCTCCACCGCCAAGCAGGTGAGTGACCTCTCCGGTCGTGGGGTGGGATTGGATGTGGTGCGCGAGCAAGTGCAGCGATCGCGGGGGCGTTTGCAGATCACCACTGAACCGCAGCGGGGAACGACCTTTACCCTCACTCTTCCCTTGACCCTTAGTCTGCTGCCCATGGTGCTATGTCAAGTCGGGGAGCTAACTTTGGCCATTCCAGATCTGAGTATCCGTGAAGTCATTGCCCTCAGGGAATACACCGATATTCACCACCCCAGCGCCACCATTTACTGGCAAGGTCACTCCATTCCCCTATATCCGCTGCATCAATTCTTGCCCTATCAGCGCCCCCTGAGTGTACCAACGCAGCCCCTAGGGGTGGGGGTGGTTGTAGATGTGGCCGGTCAGGCGGTGGCCTTGGCAGTAAACTCCCTCATTGCGGAGCAGGAGTTGGTGGTCAAGCCCTTTGATCAGACAGTACCTGTGCCTCCCTATGTGATGGGTTGCACAGTTCTGGGCAGTGGTGCCGTGGTGCCAGTTCTTGCGCCGGACAACTTTACAGGGCTGCTCACGCCCATGGAGGGACTTACTTCGCCGGTAACGACCACAGCCCGGCAGCGAACCTTCTCACAGGTGCTCATTGCTGAGGATTCGATTACCGTGCGACGGCTGTTGGAGCGGGTGCTGCGCCAAGCGGGCTACGATGTCGTGCAATGCCGCGATGGCAAGGAAGCATTGGATTTTCTCCTTAGCCAAGGGGATCAAGTGTCCCTTGTGATCACGGATATCGAGATGCCCCGCCTCGATGGCTATGGTTTGCTAGAGGCCATTCGTCTCTCAGGCGCGCTGCGCCACTTACCCGTTGCCATGCTAACTTCGCGGGGAGGGGAGACTCACCGCCAAAAAGCTTTTGAGCTGGGAGCCAATAGCTACATTATCAAGCCCTTTCAACCCCAGGCTTTATTGGAAACCGTGACCCAACTACTGGCAGGCCGGGATGCCGCTGGCGTGACACTCAGCCGCTCAAACCATCAGATTGCATTGGCGCAAAAATTTTTATGAAGCATTGCCATCCCCAGACTTGAAAGCCATCCTTGCTAGGATAGGGATGATTTGCGGCGGAGAGAGCAACCATGCCTGCACAGGTGGAAGAAAAATCAATTGTACCGACTGTAGTTGTGGGAGTGGGGGGCACAGGCATCGAGGTGCTATCGCGGGTGCGGCGACTGGTGGAGGAAACCTACGGCAGCCTGAAACAGTTTCCCGTGATTAGCTTCCTTGCCATTGATACCGATCGCGACTACAAAGTGAGCAACCCCCTCGCCGCTGGCTCTCCCCTCAAGGACAACGAAAAGCACTGGGCCAGTGTCAGTGGCAAAAACGTGCAGCAAATCATTCAAAACCTTGACAACTACCCGTGGATTGCCTCTTGGTTTCCCAAGGAACTGGAGCGCAACATTACCGCCCTAGAGGCTGGGGCAGGTCAAATTCGGGCCTGTGGTCGGTTTGCCTTCTTTTGCAACTACCATGCGATTCAACAAAAGTTCCAAGCGGCTAGCGATCGCGTCAAAGGCCATGAGAGTTTCATGCAAAGCCGCTACGGCCTCAAGGTGAACAACAGCAGCCTCAATGTCTTTATTACGGGTTCCCTCTCTGGGGGCACCGGCAGCGGCATGCTCATTGACTTGGGTTATTGTGTCCGCCACTGGCTGAAGGGGCAGTCTAGCCCCTTGGTCACGGGAATTGTCCCCATGCCCGATGCCTTTGCGGCCATTAGTGTTGGCGATCGCGTGCTGGCCAATGGCTATGCCGCCCTCATGGAACTCAGTTACTTTGCCGACTACCGTACCGAGTATGTGGCGCAATTTAGTAGCAGCCTCAGCGACGAAGTGCGCTACAACTGTCCTCCCTTTGACTTTACCTACCTTGTGGGCACCAAAAATGGCGAGAGTGAATTCAAGCTGGATGAGATCCGCGAGATGATTGCCCAAAATATCTTTTTGGATCTCACTTCTGACTTTGCTCCCCACAAGCGCTCCATTCGCGACAACATTAAAGCAGCTTGGGCCTCTCAGGATGCGGGCGGTCGGGGCTATCCCAAAAGCTTTATGGCCTTTGGCCTCTCCAGTGTCGAAATTCCCATTGCCCAAATTCGCGCCTCCTTGACCTATCGCCTCTGCCAAGACTTCATCAACTGGTGGCTGAATGAATCGGTGCAACTGCCGCCGCAACTTTTGGAAGTGACCCAGAGCCTCCTAAAACCCATGAACTTGCTGGATATAGATTTGGTGCTGGCCTTGGCGGCAGCGGGCGATCGCCCCTATATGCAGGAAATTTCCCGCTGGGTTAACGATCTCCGCAATCAAATTAGCCGTGAAAACCTCCTTGAATGTACCCAGCAAGGGGTCGGGGGTATGATTGGTGCCGAAAGAGGCAAAATTTTGCAGTTTGTGCCTTGGCTCAGTGAACAGGTGGACAATTACCGCGCTGACCACTTGCGCGAACTTAGCCCCGATGAGCGCCTCCACGGTGACTTTTTGCAGCGCATGTACGACAACCGCAATCGAATTATCCAGCAGGCTCGCCAAAGTCTTGAGGAGGAGTTCTACCGCATTGTTGAAGATCGCAATCGGGGGCTGAAGTTTGCCCATGCCTTTCTGGGGCAAATTCGCCAAATTTTTATCAGCCAGAAGGAAAAATATGACCGCGAAATCCAGCAAACTTGGCAACCCAATATCACCAATCGTCAGCGACAGTACGAAAATGCCCTTCAGGACATCAACCACTTCAGCAATCTCTTTGGCATCTCCAAACAAGCAAAAATGGAGGAATTTTGCCAGCAGGCTCTAGAAGGAATTGAGGGCAGTTTCAATGCCACCATTCAAGCCAAAGCTCGCTTTCTGGCCAAAGAGGTGATGGACAAACTGGAGGAATGGCTGCAAGGGATGGAGGCACGTCTTGCCAAGCTCAACCAGCGGCTCCTCAATTTACGGGATGGTTTCAAGGCGATGGCCGATAGTCAAGCGGATAGTGCCGATGCCCTGCGGATCAATGGGGTGAAGCTCTACGATCGCCAAGAACTCAATGGCCTTTATCAAGACCTTGTCGAGCGGTATGCGGGCGCCAATACCGGTCCTGAATCCGCCTTCACGATTGGTTTGAATCAACTCTGCACTACAACGGCAACAACGGTGTTGCAGGAAGCGAGTCCCCTCTGGAAGGAAACCCGCGCTGCCAATGAGGTGATGCGTCTTTTGGATTTGGCGCAACTGGCAGATGTTCAAGAAAGTGACCTGCGGGAGATTATCCAAGAAACCGTACGGCGCACCGTGCAAAATGCCCCAGAAGAAAGCCGCCTTATGCGGGATCTGACCGCCTGCGATCGCCTGTTGCAGTTCTATCGCAACGATGAAGCGGAGATCCTTAATGCCCTGCGCATGGCCTACCAAAAATCAAAGCCACTGCTATTACTGTCCCAAGCGGTCATGAGTGGCCGCGATGCCGGCTTTACGCCTTCAGTAAATACCAACATTGCCATTGTCGGCGGTGAAAATACGGCGGATTTAGCGGCCAAAAAACTCATTCCCCTGCTCAAGAACCTCGTCAAACCCAATGGCCAGAGCATTACCAGTGATGACATTAAGCCCTTGGGCGATCGCGAACGCCACCGCATTGTCTTTGTCCAAGAGATGGGGGGCTTTTCCCTGCGCTGTATTGAGGGCATGCCCGAACTGCGCCAGTCCTACCAAGATTGGCGAGGCCAAATGATTAGCGCCAAACGCGCCCGCCTGCGGGGAGAAAACCGTGATCTGCCCATCCCCGTACATCTGCAAAAGGATCCCCCCTTCTGGGATGTCTTTCCAGAGAACCCACAAATTCTAAAACTGGTGGTGATTGCTCGCGCCCTGAATGTCCTCAAACAAGCAGAAAACCGCGCCACCCGCGAAGCCACCATCCGCTACACCCGCCATACTGCTGTTGGCCTTGAAGATGTGGACATTGCCGCTAACTGGGAGGAAGTCACCCAAGTCTTGGAGGTACTAGCCTGCCGTCCCGACTTAGAGGAAATTCAGCGCCAAGTGACCGTCATCCTCAAGGCAGCGGAAACCCCAGAACAAAAACAAGCCCTCTACGCCCATTTACTGCACTACTTGAAGCAACGCGAGGAAGAACTCCACAGATCCGGGGGACGCGATAGCCTTGAATACAAGCGAGAAGCCGCCATTCTCCAAGAGGTGATCCAGACCTATCAATTGGCTCAAGGAACCCTCGCGCCCGTTGAGCCTGAACCACCTGCGCCTCAAACTCCTGTTTCAGGGAGTGCTTCTGGCTTAGAACAACTACAACAATTGACAACGATGTACCAGCAGGGGCTACTCTCAGAGGCAGAGTTCCAAGCCGCCAAGAAAAAACTGCTAGGACTTTAGGACAGATCTTTGTAATTTTACGGAGATCTGGGGGAACACTTTTAGGGTAAAGATGAGTCCAAGACTGGAGCACTCCGATGTCTCCCTATCGTACTAATCTGCCTTGGCTTTACAGATCCCTCATCGTCTCAAAAGGCTTTACCCTCATCGAACTGCTCGTCGTTGTCATTATTATTGCCATTTTGGCGGCGATCGCTTTGCCCTCCATGTTGAGTCAAGCCACAAAAGCCCGTGAATCCCAAGCCAAAACCAACATTGGGGCAGTCAACCGTGCCCAGCAAGCCTACCGTTTAGCCAATCCCACATTCACTACCGATATCGCAAGTTTACAAATTGGTTTCAGTGATACGCCTGACTATGACTACGCGATCACCGTTGCAAATAGTGAGTATACTGAATTCAAAGCCACCCCTGAGCGCCAAGAGTTGCGAGCCTTTACTGGCTGTACCTACGCGGTCGTCTCAACCTTGACCACAACCCAAATTTTAGAGGCCACTCCCACGGGTTCAACGACTGCCACACCTCCCACTTGTCCTACCCCTTAGGGAGGGTCTGATTCTTCCTCTTCTAGGTGTTCTGCCACTGCCTTGTAGAGCGCTAACACGTGGTGATCTAAAAGTTGGTAAAACACATGTCGTCCTTGGCGACGAAAGCTAACCAGTCGCATTGCCTTGAGTATCCGTAATTGGTGGGATACAGCAGATTCACTCATTTCCAGAGCCACAGCAATATCCCCCACACAAAACTCCCCTTCCGCGAGTAAGGCGACAATTCGCAGGCGGTTGGCGTCAGCGAGTAGGCCAAAAAATTGCGCCATTCGTTGGGCTTTTTCTGGGGAGAGCAGGCGATCGCTCGCCTTTGCCAACGCTTCCGGGTGATGGGGATGAGGAGCAGCAATAATTTTAGTTTTAGAATTCATACTTCCATCATAGGTGCTCCCCAAACGATAACTAATTGACACTTGAACATTTATTCAGATATATTAAGGGAGAGGGAAAGTCTCCCTCTCTGGGGTTAGCTATTGGAGAAAAAGCCATGACAACCGTTACCCAAATGAAATGTGCCTGTCCTCACTGCCTGTGCATTGTCTCCCTCAGCGAGGCGATCATGGTTGAGGGCAAGCCTTACTGCTCCGAAGTCTGTGCCAGCGGCACCTGCAAAGAAAGCGGTGGCTGCGGCCATACGGGCTGTAGCTGTGGCTAAAACCAGCTAGTTTCCCGAAAAAATAAAGGACGCCCTTCTCTAGCAGAAGAAACGCGCTGGGCTTGTTGTCGCTGATGTTGATGGCGGAGGGACTTAATTTGGTTTAAGAGACCTCTTGGCAAAACACTCAACAAGGCCAGCGCAGCCATTGTTTTATAGCATTTCCCCCACCACGCCAGACGTAGCAGCGTCATTACATTTACTGTAGCGTGTTGAATTTTTGCATTGGTTAAAGTAGCTAGCGCTATCCGCTGAAAGCACGCTCGAATACCCCCATAGTGACGACTAGGTGTTTCCTGAGAATGCAAAAGTTCTACTAAAAAAGGCAAGGAAGCAGGAATGGAAAGTTTTTGAGGTTCACCGCAGCGATTCTCTGCATCCTGATTGTAGATTGCCGTCACTGTTGCTTCATGGGCAACAGGAAATCGCAGGGCCAATTTGCACCAAGCAATGTAGTCCTCATTGAGTTTCACACCCACTGGAAAACCACCTACAGCCAATAAATGCTCTTTTCGCACGCAACAGGTTGAGGAATTAACAATACTTAATCCCTTGGCATAGGCTTCAAAGAAGGGATCGACAATTCCTCGCCATCCGCTTGAAAAAGGAGAAGGGGGTAAGTGGTACTTGACATTGCGGCGAACAACACAAAAAGTACTCCACAGAGAGGCTGCTGGAAAATCTCGGATTAACTTTTGCAGCGTTGCTAAATGCTCAGGCAACCACTCATCGTCCGCATCCAGAAAAGCAACGTACGGTTGAGTGGCTGCTGCCACCCCGCGATTGCGGGCGGCACTTACCCCTTGGTTAGTCTGTTGAATCAAACGCACACCGCGCCCCGTAAACTTCTGAACAATTGCCGCACTCCCGTCCGTTGAGCCATCGTCCACAACAATTACTTCAGCCGCTGGACTGGTTTGCTGCAAGACACTCTCCAGAGTATGACCAATGTGGGCAGCCTTGTTGTACAGAGGAATAACGACAGAAATCATACTCTTTGTTCCTGAATGCGAGGCCAGCATCTTATCAAGCGATAGAGCAGCAGCAACGTTGAGAGCACCAGTGAATGACCTAATTTAACTTGAATACGATATGATTCCACAATCCAGCCCAGTGCATCGCGGCCGCTTGTGCCTTGGAGACCATAGCGCCCTGCAATAAAGTCTCTAAAGACAACGCTTGCTCCTTGACGTATGGCTTGCAAAATGAATAACTCATCTCCTTTTATAGGAAAGTAACGAGAGTATTCCCCCACTTCTTTGTGCAAGTCTCGCCGAATGGCTAGACCTACAGCATGGCCAGTTACATAGGCATGCATTCCCCATAGCCATTCCCAAGCAGGTTGTCGAATGCCTGCAATAAGTTGATCACCGCGGTAGTAGCAAGCCGTAACCAAATCTGCCCCAGTTTCTGCACATGCTCTTTTGTAATTGGCAACGGCTTCAGGAAACAGGACATCGTCTGCGCCCACAACGACATAGTAGTCTCCCGAGGCGAGTTTGATAGCACGGTTGAATGCATCATAAATTCCAAAGTCTGGCCGTGAATCCACCTTCACTGTTTTGAGTTGGGATTTTGCTTTGTCTATTAGTTCCAAGGTTCGGTCTGTGGAGTTGCCATCGGCCACCACCCACTCGAAATCGGCATCTGTTTGAGCTGCCAAGGAAGCAATCAGGTTAGGAAGGTCAGCCTCGGCATTATAGGTCGCTGTAATAATACTCAGACTAGGGGGCATAAGGTTATTGACTTGACTTGTTAAAGGCAGCAAAGCTAGTGTTGCTTTAATCGCAATATTTCAGCCTGAACCCGTTGGCTCAAAGCCCTGTCCTGCTGTGTCCGCCGTGTAATCCCATTGAATTGCTCTATGGTCATATTATACTTTTTCAGCACCTGCATGGCCTCGCGCATGTAGTTGGCGCAAATGGTTTCTAGGCCAATGGGGATATTTTGGGGATTCATGCCAAAGCAAGCGTTGCGGGGAACTTGACCTTGAAAAGCTGTTTGAGCCTGGCGATAGTATTTTTGGCGGATAGGTTCAATTTCCAGAACGACGCGGGCGTAGTTTGCGATCTCCCACGGAGCAGTCACCTCTGGACGTGGGGCAGTCTGAGCCAAGGAACGAAGTAAAGGCACGGGCGTCAGCAGCAGACCTGCACTACATAAAATAAGGGGCAACCACTTCCAAGACATTACCACCACACACAGGAGATGCGACTACACTGTACTTGGAATCCCTAGAATCCCTTCAAGTTCCTCAGCGCCGGGAAGCACTACGGATTAAAAACTGTTTTGGCTAAGACTAAGGGCATAATGGGTAAATTTACCAGACTTTACAAAAAAGTTACATTCTTTGAAGTTTGCTCATTCAGCCTGCCCAGCAATCAAGCACTGCGGTATCCTAAATCTCGGTATTTATCTCCAGACTGCCCTTATTGTCGTAGCTTAGGGGCTTCCTGAGTTGGCGGCAGGGCATCTACCTGTCATCCTGATTGTTTTAGGAGCGGTTATTCCATGGCTCACACTGTCAAAATTTACGATACTTGCATTGGCTGCACCCAGTGTGTGCGGGCCTGCCCCACCGATGTGCTGGAAATGGTGCCTTGGGATGGTTGCAAAGCGGGTCAAATTGCCTCCTCCCCCCGCACGGAAGATTGTGTTGGCTGCAAACGCTGCGAAACGGCCTGCCCTACGGACTTTTTGAGCATTCGCGTTTATCTCGGTGCAGAAACCACCCGCAGCATGGGGTTGGCCTACTAATCTCCCCTTTTGGGAAACTTTATCAAATTCTTGATTGGGCTTGAGGCAGTATCTCCAGGTCTCAAGTCTTTTATTTGTTTTTATTTGTCGTATCTACCCGAACTTGTGCTCACCTGCCGATCAGGGCTGATCTTCACTGCTGAGGCGGTTTTGCAAGTCATCCACTGCTTCATTGATTTGGGCAATTTTCGCCTCCAGCTCTAGCCGCATTGACTCCATCAAATTGTCATCACTGCCATTGAGGGGAGCAGCTTTATTCCTCTTCAACCGTCCAAGGTCACTCGTGCCTGCTTCGCTCAATCTATCCTTGACTAAGAGTGTGACGAGGGAACCCGCAATGCCACCAAAGAGGGCGCCTGCCAGAAATCCCCAACCAAAGCCATTGCCACGGTTATTCATAAAGAGACTGATGAGGCTTGATAACTATAGACTAGCCTACTGCACATAAGGCGAAGATACCACGGGGGCAAGCAGATTGGGAATGACGCCTACCGAGGGGACTCCAGTAGTAGCAGGAAAAAAATCGGAAACTTTTTAGCAGGGGTGTTAATTTTGCCGCAGCAGGTGGGTATGTTATGGCTAGAGGCCAATATGTCTTGACCTAAGGAGTCTCAAAATATGAAAACCGAACTGAAAGCCAAATTCCTTCAGCACCTGCTGGCCAAGAAAAAAGCCGATGAAGGCTTCACCCTCATTGAGCTGCTGGTGGTGGTGATTATCATCGGTATCCTTGCCGCCATCGCCCTGCCCTCAATGCTCAACCAAGCCAACAAAGCCCGTCTATCCGCTGCCAAAAACGCTGCTGGTGCTGTCAACCGTGCGCAGCAGGCCTATCGCTTGGAGAAAACTAGCTTTGCTGAGAATGTGACCCAGTTGGGGGTAGGCAGCTCCATTACTGCTGTTGAGGGATACAAAGTAGCAATGGCCGGTGGAAGTCCGCAGACAGCGCAGATTGCCCTTACTGCCGATGATAGTGCGGGTACAGGTGTTCAAGGCTGTGTTACTGCTAGCAACGGTACAACAAGTGCAACTGTGGTCGTAGGCAGTAGTAATAACGCACCTACTAATTGCTCATCATAAATCTTACAGAGAGCACAGTTAAATCCTGAAGTGTTGAACTTAGCTAGGAAAAATCTTCCTAGCTTTTTTGTATACTTAATATTATATGTTGACCACCAGCTAGCAACATCTATGCGTTTACTTTTTGTTGATCCTTCGCCACTCTCGTATACAGTTGAGACACCCAAAGAAAGCCCTTTGGGAGGATCACAGTCAGCACTTTGCTACTTGCTACTTACCCTCCATGAGAAAGGGCATGAGGTCTTTCTAGCTAACAAGTGTCAAAAAATCACCATTGTTGAAGGGATTCTTCATCTACCTCTCTTTGCCCTTTCCAAAGAAAGTTTAACTTCTATTTACCCTGATGTTTGTGTTGTACTCAACAGTGCTTTTTGTATTGAAGAGCTGCGCACAGTACTACCTCCAAGTACTAGTTTGCTCTTGTGGATACAACATCATGTAGATCAACCAGCAGCTCAAAGCTTAAAAGATTCTAGAATCATCTCCCTAATAGATCGTATTATCGTTGTTAGTGAGTGGCAGCGGCACCAGTATCTAAGCGAGTTTAAGATTGATCCCAATATGCTAGTTGTCTTACGCAATGCCGTTAGCCCATGTTTTGAACATCTATTTTCCCCAGAAGAATCAATTCTTCAACACAAGTTACCCACTGTAAGGCTTGCTTATACCAGTACTCCTTTTCGTGGCCTAGACCAGTTAGCACAAGTTTATCCAAGGCTCTACCAACGCTACCCCAATCTAGAGTTAGAAGTTTATTCCAGTATGAAAGTTTATCAAGTCAGTCCTGCCGAGGATCAATGGCAAGCACTCTATGAAAAATTCAAAGAGCTTCCAAGAGTTAACTACTACGGCTCTTGTTCCCAGAGAGGATTAGCAGAAGCCTTAAAAAAAGTTGCTATTTTGAGTTATCCTAATACCTTTCCTGAAACCTCCTGTATTGCTGTTCTTGAAGCAATGGCCAGCGGTTGTTTTATTGTCACATCTAGACTGGGTGCACTTCCGGAAACAACGGCAGGGTTTGCAGAACTTGTGGAATTCACTACTGATTGGCCAATCTATCAAGCAAATTATGAGCAGTCGCTGGGACGAGTTATAGAGCAATTTTCCTGTCCGGAAAATCATCTCAAATTAGAAAGTCATTTACAAGCTCAAGTCAACTATATCCACGAGCACTATACTTGGCGTCGGCGTGCAGATGAATGGATCACTGCCTTAGAGTTTATAATTAATAATCAACTTACTTTAATCACCGCTAAGGACTGGGAAAATCGCCTTGAATTTTATCTAAAACATGAGAAATATCAGTTAGTCATTGATGTTTGTGTTGAATTGATTGAAAAATTTCCTGAGGAGATTATTTGGTTTGCTTACCAAGGTGCTGCATATATTCTACAAGGAAAAGAAACAGAAGCACAATTGTTATGGTCTTTTTATATGACTGATTGCCCCGAGGAGCAGTATCTTAAAGCTGCTCACGCTTGGTCTAAGATATTGGTGAACTTAGCAAATCACGAAAAGTTTGCATTAGAGAGTAGATTTGCGCTTGCAAGTTATGCCTATGACTTTCAAGCCACCATTGAAACGTTTATTCCTCTTTTAGGTGTATCTATTGCACTACCTTTACCCTCTGATGATATTAAATCTTTGATTAGCAGTTTCAATAGCCTTTGCCTTGAAAATATTGAAATAGCAGAAGATGATAAAAAATCTATTTTAGGAATACTGAAGAAACTGTTGGTCGAATATGAAACTGACGAAGAAACTAATAAATTAATCGAAAACTGGGCATGTCAATTTAACTTACGGAAGGAAATCAGTCATTTACTATTTGAGTTGATCCTGAATGATCCAGAAAAAAACGCAAAAAAATTAGCAGGAACCTACATGAAAATATCGGAGGTTGAATTCGCTGCCTATCACTTTCTGGCTTCAGCCCTGACTAGGTCAAGGTCAAAGTCACCAGAGCTAGCTTTAGTTTGTGCTAACTCACTTTTAGAAGATTCCCTGAGTTTGACTGCCGTTGGCAAAGACATAGCTTTGAGCTGTAAAATAAACGTTTTACAAACCTATAAGTACAATGTACAACTCTCACAACAAATCGATCATCTGTGGAGAGAGTGGCTAAATAACAATGATAATCTTAAAAAATATTATCAACAATTAAACGAAAATAACGTTACTTTTCCCACTTTATTTTATACTGTTTCTTCTTACTTTATATTAACACATTATATTGATCAACCAAGTTTTCTAAAGCCAATCTTTAACCACAGAAACCAAAAAACTCAAGAAAAAGCTTCTCTTTTTTGCCAACTTAATAAATATCGGCGCGCAAGGACGATTTTTTCGGGCAACTCTGAGCCTAGAAAAATAAAAGTTGGCTTCATTGGTGTTTGCTTTAAGACACACCCTGCCGGCAATCAAATCCGCTCCTTTATCCGCTTGCGGAACAGAGAAAGCCTTACATTATACGCCTACAGTGTTGAGTATAGAAAAGAGTTATCTGATGGCATGCGTGAATGGTTCAAGGCTTCTTTCGATCACTTTCGTTCTCTTTCAGAGCCGGATGCAGAAAAAATAGCAACTACCATATATGAGGATGATTTAGATATCCTAATTGATCTTGATAGCTGCACTATTGATATGTCTTGGATGACTCTCCATCTTAAGCCGGCACCGGTACAAGCAACATGGGTGGGATTTGATGCCAGTGGCATACCGACGGTGGATTACTTTATCGTTGACCCCTATGTTCTTCCGGAGGGAGCACAAGCATGGTACACAGAGACACTGTGGCGATTGCCGGATTGCTATCTCTCCCTCGATGGCTATGAGGTTGCAAATAAAACCGGCATTCGTGACCAACTGGGTCTGAGTGCCGATACAGTAGTTTTCATGTGTGCCCAACGAGCTAGCAAAATTCAACCCGAAATACTCAGGCTACAATTTGCAATTGTTGAAGCAGTTCCTAATGCGGTTCTCATTGTGAAGTACCATAGTGGCAGCTCTACTTTTGAAGAGTGGTGTCGCAGTGTTGCTGAAGCTCACGGCTTTGACCTGAATAAGCTTTATTTTCTCACCCCTAACCCGCCGGAAATTCACCGTGCCAATTTCTACGATGTGGATGTGGTCTTGGATACCTATCCCTATGCAGGGGGTGGCATGAGTCTCGAAGCCCTCTGGTTGGAGGTGCCGATTGTAACGAAGGTGGGGCAGCAGTTTGTGGCTCGCCATACTTACACTTTCTTGAAAAATGTGGGCGTGGAGGAGGGAATTGCTTGGACCGATGCGGAGTATGTGAATTGGGGAATTCGTTTTGGCACCGAGCCAGATCTGCGGCAGCGGGTGAGTTGGAAGCTGCGCCAAGCCAAACGCCGTGCCCCGTTGTGGAATCCCCAACGCTTTAGCCGTGAGATGGAGCAAGCCCTAACGGCCATGGTGCATCGGTATCGGACAGGGGAGTTGGTGGTGCCGCCGCGTCATCAAGTTGGAGAATAGAGCCAGTCATCGAGTTGGCTTAATTTTCTCCATAGGGTTCAATGTCTATAAGTATTTCAGATACCTTGGCAGCCTCAAATTACGAAAACGATACAAAGAGGAACTTGAATCCAACCATCAAGGCTGGGGTTTTCCCCTAGTATCTAAATTGGAGCGTGATGGCTCCCTGCCTTTTCCATACATGAGAGGACAAGATTCATGGCAACCTATAAAGTAACGCTCGTACGTCCTGATGGAAGCGAAACAACGATTGACGTACCCGAAGATGAGTACATTCTGGATGTCGCTGAGGAGCAAGGTCTAGATCTGCCCTTCTCCTGCCGTGCCGGTGCTTGCTCCACCTGTGCCGGTAAGTTGCTGGAAGGGGAAGTGGATCAGTCGGATCAGTCCTTCTTGGATGATGATCAAATCGAGAAGGGCTTTGTGCTCACCTGTGTGGCCTATCCCCGCTCTGACTGCAAAATCCTCACCAACCAAGAGGAAGAACTCTACTAGAGCAATTTTGCACAATTTATCTTGCTGGGGCGGTTGTCGTTGGGCATCGCCCCCTTTATTTTGAAGCTGGAGTCCCTAAGATAGCCCTAAGATAAGAGTAGTGATTGGTGCCCGCTAATGGTTTCCGACTTGCCTCCCACTGATGATTTGATGATCCGTCCCTTGGCCTATCGGGATGTGGAGGTGGTACAACAGCGGCTGTGCCATGAGGGAGTACACGATCAGCCCTTTGGCCTACCCTTCTTTGGAGACGGACAAATGACCTCACCGCTGCATCTGTTGCAGTGGCTCATGGGGATGAGCAAGCAGCGCATTTATGTGGCAGAGCGGGACAATCAACTATTGGGCGTTGTTCAAGTAGCTCCCTTTAATGAAAATCGCACTACATGGCAGGTGCAGCAACTGGCTGCTCAAGAGTTTACGGAGGTGGGGACACAACTCCTGCGCCACTGTTTTAGTAGTATTATCGAAGCCCGCACATGGATGGTGGAAATCAATATTGACCGCCGCGAGGCACTAGACCTCTACCGTCAAAATGGTTTTCAACCTTTGGCGCATCTCACCTACTGGCAAATTTCAGCAGATCAGTTAGCAGCACTGGCCGAGGGCACCCCTTGCTTGCCTAATCTGCTGAAGGTTACAAATGCCGATGCCCGGTTGCTGCATGAGTTGGATACGATGTCCATGCCGGCCTTAGTGCGCCAAGTGTTTAATCGCCACTATCGGGATTTTCAGATCAATCTATTGGATTGGCTCCACCACCATTTGGCCGGTTGGTGGCAACAGGTGCAAGTGCATCGTGCCTATGTGTTTGAACCGCAGCGCAAGGTGGCGATCGCTACCTATACACTCCATGCCACCCAAGATGGCCACACCCCCCATTGGCTAGACCTCACGGTGCATCCAGCTTATACCCACCTGTATCCAGAGATTTTGACCCATATCGCCCAGTTGGTCCAGTCTTACCCTGCAGCTCCCCTCTTACTCTCTTCTACGGACTATCAAGGGGAGCGGGAAGCCTACCTCGAAAGCTGGGCGGAACCCATCCGTCGCAGTTTGATGATGTCCCGCTCGGTGTGGCACAAGGTGCGGGAGGTGCGATCGCCCCTGCCGGAAGGCTTGACCCTATCAGAAGTGCTGCAAGGTCTGCAAACCCATCGCCGCCCACAACCCGGTCAGATTAATACCAAAGAGGGAGCACAGGCCTATTACCACAAGAATCCACCCGAAAATACGACGTCGCCCCCGGAAGCCCAATCCTAATCTTGGGAGAGGGAAATTTCTGAGGTTTCAGTATAGCCTTGGAGGGCTTGCAGGAGACGCTGGATTGCGGTTTCGTTGTCGAGAAGTAACCGTTCAGGTTCAGCAACAGCCGTGCGCTGGGTGAGCTGTGGTAGATTTGCGAGGGGTTGACCGTAGGTATTGCCCTTGGTAGCCAGCGGTGGGCTTTGGGGTAGGGGATTGAGGAAGCTAATTTGCTCGGGCAGGTAAAAGATGGGTTGCAGTTGCTCTAGGGGGAAGGTGCCGTAGCCTTGGGCATCCGCTGGATGGTGTTGCCAATAGTCCAAGAGGGTCTGGCGATCGCAAAAACCCAACATCTGTGCCTGACGGCGATCGCGATCTAAGCCAACGGCAACCGCCAAATCGGCGTTGATCACCCCCAAAAATGTCGGGCAATGGATTCGCAGCGTCTCCCCCTGCTCCACGGGATAAATCGACAACTGCACCCCCTCCAAGTTCAGATCCGCAATGTCCACAAGGTCAAGAATCTCTGGCTGCTCACACCAAGTCGTACTCAAGGTTAGATCATCGGGCAGATCATCCAGATTATCCTGCTTACTGGGAACACCCTCATTTTCCCACCAGTCTATGAACGAATAAAGTGCTACCAAATAGGGCAGCACCTGCTGTTGCCGACTAGGATGACATCCCCGAAGCACCGCATGGGCAGCATCTAGGATCAGGGAACGAATGGGAACAGTCGGTGCCAAAGCGGAAATCATAGCTGTTGTTGTCCAAACCAAGTACGAAGGGGCAAGGCCGTTTAGGGGAGATAGTAAATGCCGTTTTGCTCACACCACTGGGCAAGCTTAGCCTCTATTTGCTCATCAATTTGTTTGGCGGTGCAGAGGCCACGGGCATAGTCGGGATGAATTTCACGGCGGGTTTGCCGTCGTTGGTGGGGGCTGGGGATTGATTGGGTTTCATACCATCGCCTCATCCATTGCGGAATCTGGGGATCTTGAAAGAATTTACGGTAGAGCCACAGGCGATATTCACGACCAAGGCAGCGGGAAATCGTAGGCTGGCTAACAAAGAGTTCGCGGGCAATTTCCGCTTGGGTACGGCGACGCTCACACCAATCCCTCACCCAGGTCGGCGTCTGCGGATCATTGAGAAACTCCACCATACACTCCACCCCTTGGCCATTACTGGTTGGCAGTGTGCGGCTATCGGGGTAGTTGTCAATCCATTCTTGGTTGCTGTCGGTGGAGCAAATGTTCAACGAGCGGGTGGACTGCACATAGCGTCCCAGAATACGCCGCACCTGTTGATGAATCTCGCGGGTGTACTCCATCGTCCAGCCCAAGAGTTGGGCAATGTGCTGGCGCAAGCGAGCCGTCGAAGCACGGATACGGGGATCAGTAATTTCCGTTTGCACAATCGTAATCAACTGCGCGCAGGCTTTGGGATCAATCTCCCGCTGTACCTCAGGGGGTGCTGCTTGATAGCGATCTTGAAAGACTTGCAGGGCACGGTTGTCATAAAAAAGCAGCTCGTCGGCCTCGCGCTTGAGGAGTTTGCGTTTTTCATCCGCCAGTTTATTGCTGATGACCGTGCGCACCCATGCTTCAAAGGTGGGACGACCATGGCCGGTGGCTCCAAAGGGCTTGAGGGGGTCAAAGGATTTCATGGCTTCCCAGAGCCAGCCGATGAGGTTACTTTGGCATTGCTCGGGATCAGAGGTACCCAGACACACACTACGCAACAGATCGCGGTACTCGTGGCGAAACTGAGGGGATAGGAGAACCGTTGCGCCAAGTTCTTGGCGTAGGCACTGGATAAAGAAGGCAAGGAAACACTCGGCTTCTGTGAGTTCGGGAGAGGGATTGCGGTTGGCTAGGGCTGGGCGACTAAAGGCGAGCACCAGTTGCTTGAGGGGTTGATTATACTGGCCACGATTGAGGCGATCGTACTCATCTTGAATGACAGTGGCGGGAATTTGCAGTAACCGCTGCACCGTTTTTTGCACTGCCTGCTGTTGCAGTTGATCACTGCTCAGGTTTTCGAGGCAGCGAGGAAAGAGGCGAAAATAGGCTTCCACTAGACGTTGGAGATAGCCGCCGCGTTGACTCAGATGGGTATCAATGTTGCGCTCGAGGATGGTTCGCAGGGCTTGAGAGAGGGGCTTCATCACAGCGGGCGATCGCTCCCCAGCCAAATAACGAGACCGAGCCGCCTGCAATAACTGCGGCAGTTGTTCCACCTCAAGATCAGGACTGCGGGTCGAGAGACTCATCCGAAATCGGCAACATGAAAATAATTACTCAACATAGTAGCGGTTTTTGCCGATGTCCTTGGGACAATTGTTGGAATCGCTTAAGATAGCTCTTCCTCATGGGATAAGGGGGGTTTCAGGGTCTCAGGAATCACGGTTCCCAGTTGTGTGGGTAAGCGGGCGATCGCCTGCTGTACAAAGGAACGAATAAATTCATCGCGGCGATTGAGCTGAAACTGCCGTTGCACCACTTCACCCATGCCGCCATCCCCCCAGTCTTGGTTGTGGCGAAAATACTCAATAAAACTTTTACCAGCAATGCGAGTGAGGTAGGCGGCGGTAATTCCTTGGACGGCTTTGCCCACCACCAGCCCCCCAACACTCAACTGGAGAGCCGTCCCCACCAAATTCATGGCGCCTTTGACTATGCCAAGACTAGCAAGGGTTTTACCCAAAGAAAGGGCCAATTCACGGGCGCGATCGCGATTCAGCTCACAGCCATAGACCTTGCCAATTTCCATCACCATTTGGGCATTCACGGCGGCGGCAGCCAGCAAATCCACCACAGGAATCGGCGTGACACAAACGACACCGGCACTAATCCACTGGTAGCGCTCCACTACCTTATCCGCTTGGCGGCGGCGTTGCTGATCAATGATTTTGCGCGCCTGCTCCCCTAGGCGTTGAGACTGCAAGAGGATATTGTCTGCCACTAGGTCATCCCCTTCCTCGCGGAGAATGGCACTCATGCGCCGAATCAGGGGCCAGATATGGGGTTCGGGTTCTAACCACTCTCCTGTCTCAAGGCGAATCGGTTGGGGACGGGCGGCAATACCCACGACATCCTGGGGCGGAATCAACCCCTTAACTCGCTGCCGTAAATGGCGCAGCAGAGCCAATTGATCGGCCTCGGAGCGCAGGTCAATTTTATTGAGAACCAAGAGCGATCGCTTGCCCATTTCCACTAAGTTGACCAAGGGGGTATATTCTGACTGGCGCAAGTCATCATCCAGCACAAAAAGGAGTAAGTCTGCTTCTGCAGCCAGTTGGCGGGCTAATTGCTCGCGGTAGGTGCCAGCGACACCCGCTTCCAAGATGCCGGGGGTGTCAGTAATCAGAATTTCTTGATCCGTATGGGGCAGCCAAAAGCGATAGGTTTGCCCCACCTCCGTCGTGCCCATCGTTGGCGCCACTTCCCCCACCATCTCCCCCATGAGGGCATTGACCAGAGAGGTTTTACCCGCTGAACCGGTGCCAAAGACAACAATGCGCAACTCTTGGCGGTAAAAATCCTCTTCTAGCTCCCGTGCCCGTGCCAAGAGCGCCTGCCGTGCCACCTCATCTTCAATTTGACTCAGTTGTTGCCGTAGGGCTTTGAGATTTTCAGCGGCAGCCTCCGTTTTATCAAGGGGGGCTTGGGGCATAGTGGTGGCAGGCTTGTGCTTGCCCTTGCGTTCTAGTAAATACAGGTAGCGAAAGAAAGTATAGAGCAGTCCCCCCAATAGACCAATGAAAATCAGCACCAAGAGATTGGCTAAAAAGGGCGCCGTAAAAGCCACCTGCACGTAGAGCCACGTGAGTGCCGATATCAACCAGAGGATGAGCACCAGAATGGCGCTGAATCCCAATAGTGGCCAAAACCAACGCTTGGGGGTCATGGCAGATATTTCATCAAACGTTGCAAGACGGGCAATTTCAGCGATCGCCCCTGCCACAAGCGTACCATCAGCCCCAAATTCAGCAGAAAGTAGGCGGATCCCCAGAGACTATTCAAGAAAAGTAACAGGCCATGATGCAAAGACTGGGCTTCGCTGACACTGGTCGCCCCATTCAGTAGTCCATAGCCCAACAGCCAAATCAGACCTATCAGCAGGGCAAGGCGACTGACATGGCGGGTTTGGCGATCGCTCCCGCGGCGACTCAACTGCCATAGAGCCGGAATCATGCCAAAAATGGGCAGCAAATAAACAAAGAACCACAATCGCTGCAATGTTGGATTGGTAAAGGCTTCCCGATCTACGGGGTCGAGCGGCTCCATTAAGCACTTCCCAAGGGCATGAGCACCGTCGTCAGGGATTCTTGATTCCTAATATATCGCTGATTTGCCAGAGACAGCCCCACGCCAAAGCCGTTGATCTTGAGCCATAAATCATCAACCACATTGCTAAACTTAAGAGTGGCTTATTTGCGGTAGTGCCCGCGATCGCCAGTGTTGCGTTATCACTAGGGAATCTACATTTATGTCAGTGATTCAGGAGCTACACCGTCAACTCGTTCGCAAAGAACGCTCCGCCACTGAAATCACCCAAGCCTATTTAGACCGTATTGCTCAGGTGGAGCCAACGCTCCATAGCTTTTTAACCGTGACGGGCGATCGCGCCCTTGCCCAAGCAGCGGAGGTGGACAAACGCCTTGCTGCCGGTGAAGAGATTGGATTACTCACAGGGATTCCCCTAGCCATCAAGGATAACCTTTGCACCTACGGCGTCCGCACCACCTGTGCCTCTAAGATGCTGGAGCACTTTGTGCCCCCCTATGAGTCCACCGTGACCCAAAAATTGCAAGCCGCTGGCGCGATTATGCTGGGCAAAACCAATCTCGATGAATTTGCCATGGGCAGCTCCACCGAAAACTCTGCTTTTGGGTTCACGGCCAATCCTTGGAATCCAGAGCGAGTTTCTGGGGGATCCTCCGGCGGATCCGCTGCTGCTGTTGCGGCTGGGGAATGTGCTGCTGCCCTTGGTTCCGATACGGGGGGATCCATCCGTCAACCCGCTGCCTTTTGTGGGGTGGTCGGTCTCAAGCCCACCTATGGTTTGGTGTCGCGCTATGGTCTGGTTGCCTATGCCTCTTCCCTAGATCAAGTGGGGCCTTTGGCACCGACCGTCACTGATGCCGCGATTCTCTTAGGGGCGATCGCCGGCCATGACCCCAAGGACGCCACTAGTCTCAATGTGCCGCTTCCCGACTACACCCAAGCCTTCAAACCCGATCTCAAGGGAATGCGCATTGGCGTGATTCAAGAGACTGTGGGTGAAGGTGTGCAAGCGGAGGTGAAATCTGCCCTTGAGGCCGCCCTGAAAACTCTAGAGGAATTGGGAGCAACGGTGATAGAACTCTCTTGTCCCCGCTTTGCCTACGGCCTGCCCACCTACTACATCATTGCCCCTTCGGAAGCCTCGGCAAACCTCGCCCGCTATGATGGCGTGAACTTTGGTTTTCGTGCTGAAGGCGCCAGCGATCTCCTTGAAATGTATATGAAAACTCGCGCCCAAGGTTTTGGCGCGGAGGTGAAGCGGCGGATCATGATTGGCACCTACGCCCTTTCCGCTGGCTACTACGATGCCTACTACCTACGGGCACAAAAGGTACGCACCCTCATTAAACAAGACTTTGCCCGCGCCTTTGACCAGGTGGATGTTTTGGTCTGTCCCACCGCTCCCACCACTGCCTTCAAGGCCGGGGAGAAAACTGCTGACCCCCTAAGCATGTATCTGTCAGACTTGATGACGATTCCCGTCAACCTTGCCGGACTACCGGGCTTGAGCCTTCCCTGTGGCTTTGATCAGGAAGGGCTGCCCATTGGCCTGCAATTGATTGGCAACGTCTTACGGGAAGAGACCCTCTTTCACGTGGCCTATGCCTACGAACAGGCGACCCCTTGGCACCAGCGGCAACCATCGCTTTAGACCTTAGCCAAAACGACCCCTGGCATCGTCCATGGTGACCTGCTCTTTGGCGGAATGGCAGGCTTCTAGTTAACCATTGGGAGGGATTCTTAAAATCGCTTGCCGTTTTCTCCTACGCTCGATTGGCGCTGTGACGGCAGGGGCACTCAACAGTGCAAGCCACGATCAAGCCTTTTGTAATCATGTGTGATCAAACGTAACAGAGGCGGCCAAACAGCTATAAATTAGTTAGGCTAGAAGCAAGAAATTTCCCTATCTAGGGGTAAAGTTTTTATCCGCAAATAGTAAATTAGAATTTGTTAGGGGTTGTTGACGCGAGCGATCGTCTGCCTCAAGTTCTGGGGGAATTTATCCCTTTGCTGTGGGCAATTTCTGTTAGAGAGGCTACAATCAATAAGGTTTTAGTTAAAATTAGTCAAAAGATTCCTGCACAGTCTCAACCGCTTGCTACCGCCTGCTCCCTGGCCCCATGGGTCACACAGGAAATTTTTCAAGATGATTCAGCGGTAGAGATTCTGAATGAAGTGGAATCTAGAGTCTATTCCCCTGTTCAACCGCTTTCCTTAGCTACATTCCAATGAGTGGAATGCAGCTGACGACTATAGCGTCAGCAAAGGCAACGGTTGCCGACAATACACCGACCACACACATTTAGGGAGATTTTACGAGGACAACGGCATGACCCAAGCGAATGTACTTGACGTTTACGACCCCGCAACAGCCCCCCTTGAAGATGAGGTGGCTCTACTCAGTGACTATGGCCTTGATGCTGTAGAGATTGAGGAAGAGGAGAGCGAAGACTTTGAGGAGGTCAGCGATGATCTTGACGACAAGCCCGCAAAAGGTCGTGCCAGCCGACGGCGGACACAGGTCAAGAAAAAACATTACACCGAGGACTCGATTCGTCTCTATCTACAAGAAATTGGTCGCATTCGGCTGCTGCGTGCCGATGAGGAAATTGAACTGGCTCGCAAAATTGCCGATCTCCTAGAGATAGAGCGGGTGCGCGATCGCCTGTGCGAAAAACTGGGCTGCACCCCCGAAGAACTAGAGCGCAATCCTGAGCCTTGGGCTAAAGAACTGGGGATGACGGTGCAGGCGTTTCGCCATCGGCTCTTTGTCGGTCGCAAGGCCAAGGAAAAAATGGTGCAATCGAACCTGCGACTGGTGGTGTCAATTGCCAAAAAATACATGAACCGCGGTCTCTCCTTTCAAGACTTGATTCAAGAGGGCAGCTTAGGGCTTATCCGCGCTGCTGAGAAATTTGACCACGAAAAGGGCTATAAATTTTCCACCTACGCCACATGGTGGATTCGCCAAGCCATTACCCGTGCCATTGCCGATCAATCCCGCACCATTCGTCTGCCGGTGCACCTGTACGAAACCATTTCGCGAATTAAGAAGACCACCAAACTTCTCTCACAGGAAATGGGGCGCAAACCCACCGAAGAAGAAATTGCCGATCGCATGGAGATGACCATTGAAAAACTGCGCTTCATTGCCAAATCGGCACAACTCCCCATCTCCCTCGAAACTCCCATCGGCAAAGAGGAGGATTCCCGTTTGGGGGATTTTATTGAATCGGAAGGCGAAACTCCCGAAGAGCAAGTGTCCAAGCATCTACTGCGCGAAGATTTAGAGACTGTATTGGGCACCCTTAGCCCCCGCGAGCGAGATGTGCTAAAACTGCGGTATGGCTTGGACGATGGTCGTATGAAAACGTTAGAGGAAATCGGTCAACTCTTCAACGTGACCCGCGAGCGCATTCGCCAAATTGAGGCCAAGGCTCTGCGGAAACTGCGCCATCCCAACCGCAACAGCGTCCTCAAGGAATACATTCGCTAAGGAGTCATTTATGTTGCGTCCCCTCATTGGCTTAACTGTTGGTCTGTCTGCCACCCTTGTGGCTATGGCGCAACCCAGTCCTGCCTATGCTTGTGCCCATGGCAAAGGATTGAGTCAAGGCCTGAGTCATACCTCATTCTTTGATAGCGGCAAGCTGCCGATCGCCCTTGGGCTGGGTGCGGGCGGGATCACCGCAGCGGCAGTGGGGGTGACCCTTTGGCAACGGCGACAGCACAATAGTACCCCGGCTCCCGCTTCTGAGGCTGCTTCTTTGGAACTGCCGGTGATCCTGCCGCAGTCTGAAGATGCAGAGCATTCTGAAGATGTGACACCGATTGCTTAGTTATCCATTGATCACCTTTATCAAATTACTCCCCTCTATGGGGGCGATCGGGATACTCCTAGGGTGTCGTCCTATTGTGTAGTCGGGTACCCCGTTACTTTTATCTCACCTATGCCCATGGCACAGCATCTGCTAATCGTACTCGCCCGGCGCGTGGGTCTCCGGCGGGCGATCGCCTTGAGGAGGGGAGGATTCTCTTTCAAGTTTCCCAAGTGAAAACTGAAGGACAGCATTTTGGCTCCCGCTTGGCTTGGCTCCCCGACGGCACATTGCTCATGACCATTGGCAATGGCGGCAATCCCCCAATTCAACTGGAGGGACGATTCATTCGTGAGCAAGCCCAAAGCCACCGTAGCCATTTGGACAAAATTATCCGCCTGCGGGACTGGCGGTTTATTAGGGCGATCGCGCTCCCCAGTAGTAAGATGCCCTTTTTGGGAGTGATCTCGCCTCCCAAGATGTGCGCAAGCTTCGGGTAAATTCTAATAACACTGTTAGAACTCAAGGACGCATTCCCATTGGTCAGCGGGTGCGGGATGTGCGCTAAGACCCTGATGGCTACTTGTACGTTCTCACCGACGATGCCCAAAATGGCCGACTGTTACGTTTAATTTCTTAACATTTCGCTAAACAACTCTTTATCGCTACTTAAATACAAGCCAATATCCTTATCGAGGAATAAAAAGCAGCCACAGGTGAGGTGCGACTGCCAAATTGTGTGTTGAGGAGTGTATATGCGTTCTTGGGGGAAGCTTCTAGGGAGCGGCCTAGTTGGTTTGGGTGTCATTTTGGGATTGAACAATGCAGCCATTGGCCAGTCGTCAGCAGAGGAAATTTTAGGACCTCGAATCCAGCCCCGTGGAACGATTCGCTTCAATAGTGAAGGCGCTGGTTTTGATAACTACCTCAGTGCAGAAACATTTATCCCGTTCTTTCAACAGCAGGGTGCTAGCGTCGGCTTTTTTGAAGGCAAACTCCTCATGGCCACACCCAATACGGCCTTGGGGTACAATTTGACCCTTGGCTACCGTGCCCTGACAGGCAATCAGAGATTTGCCCTTGGTGGCTACTTATCCTACGATTTTCGCAACACGGGAGATGCAGGTTTTAACCAGCTTGGGCTTGGCCTAGAACTCTTGGGAGATGTTGATGTTCGTATAAACGGCTACATTCCCCTAGGAACTCGGCAAGTTCTTCTCAATCAAGCCGTGGGTTCAATTGCCAGCATTCAAAACAACCAGATTCTCCTTGATCGCGATCGCCTTTTCCAAGAAGCGCTTACGGGTCTTGACTTTGAAGTAGGAACCCGATTGGTTCCATTAGGTAAAGACTATCTGCGCGGTTACGCAGGTTTATACTACTACAGCGGTGAAAGTATTGCTGATTTTGTTGGCGTCCGTGCCCGTTTGGCCGCGCGCCCCATCGAATATCTCAGCCTCAGTGGACAAATAATGCTCAGTTGCAACTTGTTGTTAGCAACAATACTGTGCAAACAACGGCTGGTGGTGAAGCGTTGCGCCTGCGTGCTCAGAATACTTCTCGCCTTAATGCCACGGTCAACAACAACACCCTCACTCAAGCGAATCCTGCCACGCCCAGCGTAGAATTGCGGGCTGATAATAATGCAACACTGTGCGCTAACGTCTTCAGTAATGTGCAAACGAGTGGGGCTGGTTTCCGTTTACGACCCCAAAATGTTTTTGTCACCTTCCGAATTGTTGATAGTCTCAACCTTGGCTCTAACAATGGTGGGGTTGCTATTAATACAACTGGCGCAGGGACAGTCACTAACATTACAACTGCCACATTCAATGCAGCGCCGCCAGCAGGTTGTACATTCCCCTAATACTCAGCAGGATTGCGATATTCACTCAATTCAGTCAAGCGGCACCGCCAGCACTGTTCGAGCCAATCTATCAAAGTCGCCCGAGGTGCAGAGACTTGGCGTACCACTGACCACACCTGCAACGCGGCTAAGGGAGAGTTCACCTCGACCCTCAGGGGTTGATAGGGAGCATAGTCGCAGGGCACCTCTAGATCAATCAACCGTTGGTAGATCGGCCAGCGTAATTGCCACTTAACTGCAATAACGTAGGGGTTTATAGACATTCAATAAGCACTCCATTATTGAAAATATACGGAAAGGTAGTTTAGGATCGGGTTGTCAGAGCTAAGTCAGTTAGCTCACTAGTGTCCGCAAAGGAGCATCGTGCTATGACGACCAGTGCATTGCCACGCCAAGCGTTTGGCGAGATACGTGACACGTTTGTGTTGCTGGAGAAGGCCACCACTACCCCGGTCTGTGAGGGAATGAATCGCCTCTTGGCCAGTTTTCAAGCTTTGTATTTGCAGTACCAAAAGCATCATTTTGTTGTTGAAGGTGCAGAGTTCTACATGCTGCATCAGTTTTTCCAAGACTGCTATGAACAGGTGCAAGGCCACGTTCATGACTTGGGCGAGCGTTTGAATGGTCTGGGGGGCGTGCCTGTGGCCGGTTTCCAACAGTTGGCGGCTCTCTGCTGCTTTACCCCTGAACCGGAGGGGGCTTTCAATTGCCGGCAAATGCTCAGCAATGATTTGCAAGCGGAGCAGGCGATTATTGGGATTCTGCGGCAGCAGGCTACCCAAGCAGAAAGTTTGGGCGATCGCGCCACGGCTTATCTGTACGATCAAATCTTGCTGAAAACAGAGGAGCGCGCGTACCACATTGCTCACTTTCTGGCCAACGACAGCCTGAAGGTGTAGTGTTTCGCAATTTTGGTTAACGAAGTCTAACACAAGTTGACAGCTGTTCATAAAATGCCCCTGCCCAAGGGGTTTTTTAATGCAGATTTTTCCTACCGCTTAGCCTAGCTTAGTTGCAATTAAATTGCAATAAATTTATCCAAGGGGATTTGCTGTAGGACGCTGGCGGGGATACTGCTGCATCAGAGCACGCACCTGCTCGGCATGGTAGGAACTGCGGGTGAGGGGAGAGGACACCACCTGCAAAAAGCCCATGGATTCGCCAAGCTGCCGCCATGCTTCAAATTGCGCTGGTGGAATAAAGGCCTGCACGGGTAAGTGTTTCGGACTTGGCTGGAGATACTGGCCAATCGTGAGAATGTCGCAGCCCACTTGCCGCAGCTCCACCATCACTGCCTCCACTTCCTCAGGGGTTTCTCCCAAGCCCACCATGATTCCCGACTTTGAGTAGATCCAAGGGGCGCGATCGCGCACTCGTTGTAGCAGCTCTAGACTGCGCTGATAGTTACCTTGGGGACGCACTCGCCGATAGAGACGGGGCACGGTTTCAATATTGTGGTTGAGCACTTCTGGACTAGCGGCCAAAATTTGATCCAAGGCTTGCCAATTGCCACACAGATCGGGAATCAGGACTTCAATCGTCGTCTGGGGCGATCGCGATCGCACCGCCTCAATGGTGGCCACAAACTGAGACGCCCCTCCATCCGGCAGATCATCCCGATTCACCGAAGTAATCACGACATGATTAAGACGCAGGCGCACCACCGCTTCTGCCAGTCGCTGGGGTTCAGTGGCATCTAAGGGTAGGGGCTTTTTCGCAAAATCAATATCGCAGTAGGGGCAAGCACGAG
>NZ_JBKBHZ010000010.1:0-85113 GCF_046299655.1 Thermosynechococcus sp. | reverse complement strand
ATTGCGGGCTGCATCTGGGTAACTCACTGAACCTGAAGGATTACCAGTTGTACCTACAGTGTTCTGTGCGCCGATCGCTGTGTTGTTGTTCCCTTGTGATGTATTTGGATTTGGCGCATTCAAACCAATTTTATTCCCAGACCCAAAGGCGTGATTTTGGGAGTTGACACCATTAACTGTGTTTTGAATACCGACAGCGCTATTTTCAGGATTGGCATTTTGAATCGTGTTTTGAATACCGACAGCGATCGCTCTTTGTAGATTGGCCAGATTAGAGTTCATTGACCCGCAGATGAGATTATCGTCGGTAGTGCCAGCAGTTGAGTTAAAATAGCCAGCACCACCGGGATTTCCACAATCATTTGTTGCCTGTCCTAGGGCAATCTCGCAAACTAGAAACATTTGACTGGCTACGGCAACCATCAGAGCCAGTAGGGGATGGAGCGCAAGTTTCATGGTAAAATGCTCATTTCGGCAAGCAGCTTGGATTTGCAATCTCAATGCTAGCGACCTAACAGTAGCCAGTCAACAAGAGTCATTAAAACTTTAAGGAAGTGCCACAGTGGCGACAATAGAGGAGATGGCGATAGGTCAGTTGCTGACAACTAGGGCAGGGGATATACTGGCGATAGCCGCAGTAGGGACAGTACTGATCAAGCTCCCGCAGTCGTTTGCCACAACGCACACAGCGTTGCTTTTGGACACGGGCGGTGGCTTGGCGTTGAGGATTAAGGAAAAGAGCCTGAGCACCTTTGATCAGGGCAAAGCCAAGCGCTGGAATCAGCAGGATATAGACATAGCTCACCAAAAAAAGGAAACCGCCAAAGAGGGCAAGGATTAAATTAGACAGCCATTGAAAGAGTGCCCCCACCTGCAACAGCTCAAAGATTTTCAGCACCAAGGGAATCAAGAAGATTACCAGCAGGTGCCAACTCATGAGGCCAACAAGACCATGGCGGTGGCGATCGCCCAAGCGATGGACCCACAGCGCAACCCCAATCGGCGGCAACAAAAAGAGGGTTTGCAGGAGGAATTGCAGACTGGGATACCAAAACTGGGAGTGCTGATATTCGCGCTCAAGCTGGGCAAAGGTGGCATCCTCCCCCAGAAATTTAAGGAAAGCTTGGCTATTTGCCTCCCGCAGCATTGCCTGCTCAAGGGCAGCAATCTCAGTTTTAAGAGCAGCAATCTGGCGGTTATTGGCTTCAAGGGTGGCTTTGGCTTGGGCGGCTTCTACCAAGTTGATGGATTGATCCGGGGGCTGTCCTGCGAGCTGCTCCAACAAAGCCGAGTCGTACTCTTGGCGAATACGGGCATTGGTGGCCTCAAGGGTTTGAATTTGTTCCTGCTTTTCTTGGCGCTGCTTGAGGCGTTCTCGATGCAGGGGTCGGTTCACGGCATCCTGATACTTTGCATAGGTCAAGCAAATGGGCGAGATGCTTCCCAATCTGCCTTTGCTGCTCTCCTGAAGGCGCTCCACAGCCCTCTGGGGTAACGGATCAAGACTAATCTGCTGCTCTAAAAAACGAATCTCGCGATCGCTCCTTGAGTCTTGGCGATAGGCTTGCCAAGGGGCGTAACAGGGCTGCGCCTCATCGGGACTCAAGGGCCAGCGGCTAATCTCATTGAGGCCATTAAAAACATTGATGAGGATAAAGACATCCACCAAAATAATGACAATGAGACTGAACCAATTCAGGGGTTCCCCGTTGACAAGGCGCGATCGCCGCCAAAATACCCGCCACCCGCCCCTGAACCACTGCTTTATCCCCATGGCAAAGTAAATCCAAAAGCTGACTTGACCCGCTCCAGCGTCGCATTGGCTACCCTTGCTGCCTCTTGTTGCCCTTGTTTCAGTAGCTGCTTGAGATACCCCGGATCTGCCATAATCTCGCTGTACCGCCGCTGAATCGGCTCCAAGGTTGCAATCACCGCCTCCGCAAGGAGGGGCTTAAACTGTCCCCAGCCCATATCGGCGCACTCTGCCGCCACCGCCTCTTTTGTTTTTCCCGTGAGCACCTGATAGAGAGTAAGCAGGTTATTTGCTTCCGGGCGATTGGGGTCATCAAAGGTCAACCCACGAATGGAGTCCGTCTTGCAGCGCTTAATTTTTTTGCGGATTTCCTCGGGAGAGTCCAACAGGTTGATGCGGCTGAGTTCTGAGGGATCCGACTTTGACATTTTCTTGGTGCCGTCGGTTAGACTCATCACCCGCGCCCCTTCTTTGGCAATTAAAGGTTCGGGTAGCTTGAAAATTGGCGGCTGGTTGCGGGCAAAGAGGTAATTCACACGGGCAGCAATATCGCGGGTGAGTTCCAAGTGCTGCTTTTGATCTTCGCCCACAGGAACAAGATCGGCATCGTAAAGCAAAATATCGGCAGCCATGAGCACGGGATAGTCCAGCAGTCCTACGGCAACGTTTTCCCCTTGTTTGACGGCCTTCTCCTTGAATTGGATCATGTCCTCCAGCCAGTTGAGGGGAGTCACGCAGTTCAGGAGCCAAGTGAGTTCGGCATGGGCACTGACGTGGGATTGGACAAAAATGGTGGCGTGGGTGGGATCAATCCCACAGGCCAAATACAGCGCCGCAACAGTATAGGTATTGGCCGCGAGTTCCGCTGGATTGTGGGGCACGGTAATGGCGTGTAAATCCACCACACAAAAGTAATTTTCGTAGTCGGCTTGGCGCGCCACCCATTGGCGAATTGCCCCTAGGTAGTTCCCTAAATGGAGATGGCCGGTGGGCTGTACACCCGATAGTACTCGCTTTTTGGTCACGTTCCTTGGGTCTGTGGTGTTGGGGGAGAGCTAATTCTTCCATTATCGCCCAAGGGGGAAGGGTCTTGGGCAGGCAGTTTAGTCTTGGCCGCCAGTTCCTCCAAGCGACTCTTGAGGGCTTGAGTTTCCCTGCGCAGTTCTTCGAGGGTACTTTCCAACGTTTTCAGGCGATCGCCCGCGCTTAAATTCTTTTGCACCTGGGCAAGGGCTTCGTCCACTGCGCGTTTAATGCGGCCATCGGTGGTGCGATCGCCTACCTGCTGCAGAATGCCCAGAACCCGTGGATGGTCAATTTGACTCAGGGCTTGGACAACGGCCATCTGGGTAAAGAAGAAAGTCTCATGGCTAAGTTGCTCTAGCCGCTCCAGAATTTGCTGCAATTGGGGATGGTGGCGATCGCCAAGGGTGCCAAGGGTACGAATGGCGGCCAAGCGCAGGGGTTGCGGGACACTAGAAGCAGTGTAGTCAAGAACTAACTTAACCGCCTCTGGCGAATCTTTGAGGTGCCCAAGGCCGGCGATCGCCCCACAGCGCACCACCTCGTTCCAGCCCTGGCGGGTTTCTAGAGCCTTGCGCAGCCGTTTGAGCACTTTTTCGGACTTGGGTTTGGGGTGCGGTTTGGCCGCGGCAATCACCCCTATCCCCTTGAGGGCTGCCGCTTCAACGCTGTAACTGGGGTCGCCGTGCTTGGCAATGGGCTTAAGAAGTTCGTAGGCCTTGGCAGACTTAAACTCGGCAATGGCTTCCACAGCAGCAGTGCGAACATGGGGGTGCTCATCGGCAAGTGCCAACGGTAGCGCCTCTAAACTTTGCTCCAGTTGAATGGTGCCCAGCACCTTGGCAATCTCCCGCCGTACGCCCCAGAAGGGTTCCCGTTGCAGTGCCTCCGCAAGGGCTTGGACAGCTTGTAAATTCCCTTTTTTGCCCAGGGCAATGGCCGCCTGAATGCGGCCGAGAACGTCGGGGTCATGCTGCAGTTGGGCTTTTAGCTCCGGTAGGGGATACTCCAGCGTCACCGTTTTCAGCGTGTGGTTGCCGACATCAAAACTCACAAAGGCGGGCTGCTGTGACAGAGGCAGATAAAAAGTGTGCTCGGCTTCATGAATGCGCAGGGGGATAGTTTTGACTGAGACCTGTCCCTGCTCATCTACGGTGCCGATGCCAACGCGAATCCGTAGATCAAAAAGATTGCGCTCTAGGGGGGTGACCCCTTCGGTGACCTGCTGTTGCTTGACGGTGAGCACGGCCAATTGATCGGCAGCTTCCCAGCGATAGCTGACATGGAAGTCAGGATGCCCCCCGCGAAACACGTATTGGTCAAAGAGGGGCAGCAGGTTGCGGCCGGTGGCCGTTTCAATGGCCCGCAGCAGATCCACTGTTTCGACGGTTTGGTGGGCGTAGGTCTGCACAAAGGTTTGAATGGCTTTCCAGAATAGTTCTTCGCCGAGTTCTTGGCGGATCATGTGATAGACACAGGCGCCTTTTTCGTAAAGATGGCGATCGTAGAGTTCAATGGCGTCCCGATAGATATGGGTGACAATGGGGCGGCGGTAGCGATCGCTATCCTCACTGAGGTAGTTGCGCATCTCCCCAAGGCGATAGTAGGCGGCAAAATCAGCGCCGTATTCCTCCTCAAACCAGAGCACCTCTGCATAGGAGGCCATGCCTTCTTTAATCCACGCATGGGACCAGTGTTTGATCACCACCAAGTCGCCAAACCACTGGTGCGCCAATTCATGGGCCACAAGGCTCTCACTGCGAAAATCCTCAGCGGCTGCCCGCTCATCCAATAGACAGCGATCCGTCAGCAGCGTGGTCGAGGTGTTTTCCATGCCGCCAAAGATAAAGTCCGTCACACAAACTTGGGCATACTTCGGATAGGGGTAGGGATAGCCATAGATACGGCTGAAAAAGTCCATCATCCTTGGTGTTTTGCCCAGGGTGCGGCGGGCATCAGCCGCGCGCTCTTTAGGGACATAGTAGGTAACGGGTTTGCCCTGCCACTGATCATCCAAAACAGCAAAGTCCCCCACCGCTAGGGTCATCAGGTACGTGGGGTGGACTTGGGGCTGGTACCAATGAAAGACTTGCCACTCCCCTTCGTTGTGGCAGGCGCGCAATTCGCCATTGGAAACGGCCTGCAAGGGTTGGCGTACCCGTGCCCTGATCTCTGAAGTGGCCAGTTGACCGGGATAGTCCAAACAGGGAAACCAGTAGCGGGAGTCCTCATCTTCCCCTTGGGTCCACGCTTGGGGGGGATGGGTAGGGATAAAGTACAGGCCGCGTTGGGGCTTTTCAAGGCCATAGTCAATGACAATCAGCAGCACCTGATCCGGGCTAATCCCTAGGCGCTCATCGAGGACAATATCCAGAAATTCCCCATCGTAGTGAAAGCTCTGCGGCTGGTGCTGCACGGTCACCCCCTTGATCTGTTGCCCCACAGCATTCAAGCGCAGGTGTCGCAATTGAGTGTGGAGGGGGCGCAAGTGAAGGTGGCACTGTCCCCAGCAGGTTTGCGCCTCTAAATCCAGCGTCAGGTCAAGAAAGATATGTTCCACCTGACCGGGGCGATCCGGGTTGTAGTGGGGGCGGGCACCGCTGAGAACGAAGGATTTGGCAGACGTGACATCAAAGGACATAAGGGCGATCGCACAGCATCTCCTCTTAGTCTAGATCGCTGCTAATCTAGAACCTCAATCACCTTATGGCGACTGGTGTGACCTTTAACCAACTGGATGCGGGACTTGGGTACCTGAAAATAGTCCGCTAAAACAGCAATGAGTTCCTGATTTGCCTTACCCTCCTGTGCAGGAGCACGCACCGCAACCACAAGCTGCCCTTTCGCATCCACAGAAACAGAAGCATTCCGGGCATTGGGTTTGACGAGAATCTGCCGCTTAACCATCAGTCTTCGTAAAATCTCCTAGCCTATACCTTAGGATTCTAAAAAGCTGACAGGCAGCGGATTGCTGCCACTGACTCTAAGAAACTTTAAGAAAATTAAGGAACTGCTCCAGGAATTGCCGACTCAGGGGTTTAGGAGGCTTAATGACAGTGAGCGTCGGTTCAATGGCAGTGTCATCCTCCCCAGAGATTTGCGGCACTTCCTCCACAAGGCCTGCCACTATGAGACGAAAACTCACCTTTTGTACCTCCAACACTGCCACCGAAAGATACTCAGCAATCTCCTGCAAGGTTAAGTTGCTGTTGACGTATTCCCACACTTGCCACTCTTGAGGATCGAGGCGGTAGGGGAGACTCCCCTCAATGGTGCTCACCAGGGTTGAAGTTGCGAGGGGTAACTTGTCTAGAAGGGGTGTCCAATCCTGCAGCAGCCGCAAGCCGGTCAAGCTAATAGCCCTGGGTGAGGCTCTTAGGCCGGTCATCTCAATCCAAGGGAGGGATGAACTCGAAGAAAACTCAAACCACCCCTCCTTGAGGGCAAAGAGGTGCGGAATCGGCGTCAGTACCTGCTGCTTAAACAGCAGTTGCAAGTCTTCTGATGCCAGAATCCCCTGTTCTTTCAGGTAGAGACCCAGGGGAGTGGTGAGAGGGCGTACCTGCAAGAGTCGTTCCAAGGTACTTGCCCGCAACCAGCCTCCTTTCTCAAGCAGGTGCTGTAACCCTTGGACCTCAGGGGAGGAAGTAGCGGCAACAATTTGGCCTTGGCTAAAAAAGAGACGCACCTCCATTTGCGGTTTTACTGATTTTGCTAAAGGGAGGGTGGGGAGTTGTTTTGCCACAGCGCGGATTAGAAGACAGCCGCATTTGTTCCCCTCTTCTAAAGAGCGTAGAAGTTCGCCCAGAGAGAATTCCGATAAATAACCCGCAATTGACATATTTTACTACCTAGGTAAATTAACATTGATTGAATCAAATAGGAGAGGCCGTTGAACGCTGCAAGGGATGTGCTCAGGCGGAGCTAACACCAGCCCTCAATCGTGACATCCACGCGATCGCTCTCGTGGGAGAGGGGGGCAATGTTGAGGTAGTACAGCGGCTGATCGGCAGAGAGGTTTCGCAGCCAGTGCAAACACTGAGCATCCACGTGGACGTAAGAGCCAGTTTGCACAGGGGTACGGGTTAAAGCAGTGGCAGCTACAGAATTGGTCGGAGGGGTCATCGGGCAGGTAATCAGTTCACCAACCCCGGACACAATCAGGAAAATATCGTCACCGCGGTGGTGGTAGTGGGGATAATTCGCTTGCCCCGGTTCAATACGATAAAGGCTGGAGGCCAGCTCAGGATTATGGTGATCTAGGGGATAGACGGCGTAGCCAGGACGTTTGGGTGTCCATGCTTGGCAATTGGCAACTAGCTCAGGAAAGTTAAAGGGATTAATCATAACCTAGGTTTTCAAAAACTTTAGTTCATTTATAAGATACTACACATTAATTAACATGTTAATAATATTTACTTAAGAATGGTTTTTATCTTTGATTTGGCACTCCATCTTAAAGGAAGTCTGCCGTCTCCTATTCGGCGGTATCCTAGCCATTAACCTGCATGGGAGTAATCAATGAATAGATCGATTCTGGTGATAGTGGCCGGCGCGTTGGGGAAGATGGGGCGTGAAGTGGTTAAGGCGGTTTCCCAAGCCAGTGACATAAGCCTCTATGCCGCGGTGGATCGCAAGCAGGTGGGGGAAGATATTGGTGCGGCTTTGGGGTTGGGAACCTTTGGGATTCCCATCAGTGGCAGCTTGCAAGAGGTGTGTGTAGCAGCGGCTCAAGAAAACCAACCGGTGGTGATGGTGGATTTTACCCATCCCCAAGTCGTGTATGAGAATGTGCGCACGGCGATCGCCTATGGGGTGTATCCCGTGGTGGGGACAACGGGCTTGACTCCAGAGCAAATTGAAGAGCTGGCGGAGTTTGTGGACAAAGCCGACATGGGCGCTGTGATTGCGCCAAACTTTTCCATTGGCATGGTGTTGCTCCAAGAGGCGGCCATTCGGGCAAGCCAATACTTTGACCATGTGGAGATCATTGAGCTGCACCACAACCAAAAGGCGGATGCGCCCAGCGGTACAGCTATCCAAACCGCCCAACGCTTAGCCGAATTGGGCAAAACCTTTAACCCGCCCCAAGTGGCGGAGTCCGAACATCTCAAGGGGGCGCGGGGGGCGCGTGCCGATGCTGAAATTCGCATTCACAGTGTTCGCCTCCCCGGACTCCTTGCCCACCAGGAGGTGATTTTTGGAGCACCAGGGCAAATTTATACGCTACGCCATGACACTAGCGATCGCCAGTGCTACATGCCGGGGGTACTGCTGGCCATTCGCAAAGTCACCCAACTCAAGCGCTTGATCTATGGCCTTGAGAAGCTCCTCTAGTCAAACTTCAGGCGCCTGCTGCAACAACCAAAAGCCTTGCAGCGCCTCCTGGTCGGGTCTCTCTTTCACGGCGATAAAGTGCAGCCCTTGGCTTTGGGCACAGGTCTCCCTAAAGGCAGCAAGTTCCTTTTGAATTTGGGGATTGCGGCCACTAATGAGCACCCAGCGATCGCTCGCTCCCGTTTCCAACACCAACAGCGGCTGGGGTTCCGCCTCAAAACTCAAATAGGCGGGTTCCAATCCCGATAGCCACCCCGCCAAGGGCAGTGCCCGCTGTGAATAGATGATTAATCCGGGTAGCAGGGTATCGTCGCTGAGGGTCAAAAAGGGCAGTGGGGGTACCTCGCCAAAGGGCAGCTCCCATTCAGCAGCAGTTTTCATCTCCCCAAGGGCAAGGCCGCTAAATTGCCAGCGATCGCCCCGCAGGGCGGAGGGTAAAGGTTGCGGTGCAGGGGCAATTAACTGGGGTGGCGTTGCCAAATCCGCTTGGTAGTTGGCCAAAGTTGGATAGAAGTTCAAGGCGCGATCGCGCAACCAATTGTAAAGGGCAAAGGTGCGCCGACTCGGCACCATGACTAAGCCTGCCGCTTCTCCCCCCCGCATGATAATGCTGGCCATGGCGCGGCGGAAAAAACGTACCCGCTCCGGCTGAACCCCCTCTGCCAGTCCCAGTTGCTGTCGCCATTGATCCATGGCCTCCCGCAGGGCAGCCGTTAACCAGCGGGCATTGGCTTCAGCTCCGGCACAAGTTTTGCTGAACCGAAAGTGTTGCTGGCGATCGCAAATCAGCAACTCCCAGATTTTTTTGTTGTTTTCATCCACCAGGGGACGGGAATAAAAATCCAACTCCCAGATCGTATCCATTCACACCTGTTTAGGACCGTTGCCTGTAAACTTGACGCGGTTTGCCCTTCCTAGGATAGGCGCTTTTGGTCGTCAAGGTAAATGTATAGCGTGATACAGATTTTCCAATCTGAGAACTGGTGCAATCAAAGGTTAACTGCGGGTCAAGGCTTCACTTAACTCAAGCCAAACACCAGCCAGATGACTTTCTGGCACGATAGTGCCGCAACTGCGATTTCTCCTCTGCTGAACTCATGTGCAACTCTACTCTATAACCGTTGGGAATGAAACCGATGTCCAAGTTAAAACTGAAACGTGCTAGACGGCAAAAGCGCCCGTTACGAAACCTCGACTGGCAACCCAATTTCCGCTGGCGATCGCCCGCCCTTGTGGCCTGTATTCCTCTCGCTCTTATTATTGTTGCAGTCTGGGGAGTTGCTGCTCAAGCACAGGATAAGCCCCTTACCCCTGAAGATGTTCAAGGGGTACTCAATACCATCTGGGTATTGATTGCAGCCATTCTGGTGATTTTCATGAATGCCGGCTTCGGCATGTTGGAAACCGGCTTCTGTCGCCAGAAAAATGCGGTCAACATTCTTGCGAAAAACCTGATTGTTTTTGCCTTGGCCACCCTGGCCTACTGGGCAATCGGATACTCCTTCATGTTTGGGACTGAAGGCAATGCCTTTATTGGCTGGGGCGGCTTTTTCCTCGGCAGTGAAAACCCCGAAACCTACGGTTTAGAACCCTTTCCCAAGGGGTTAGCCATCCCTGTTGCCTTTCTCTTTCAAGCAGCCTTTGCCGGAACAGCAGCAACAATCGTCTCTGGCGCCGTTGCTGAACGGATTAAGTTTATTGACTTTTTAGTTTTCAGCCTCCTGCTGACTGGCATTTCCTACCCGATTACAGGGCACTGGGTCTGGGGGGGTGGTCTCCTCAGCAATATTGGCTTTCTTGGGGAAAACGTTGCTTTCAAGGACTTTGCCGGTTCGACGGTGGTGCACGCAGTGGGTGGTTGGGCAGCTCTCATGGGGGCTGCGTTCCTCGGCCCCCGAATTGGCAAATATGCACCTGACGGAACTCCTCAAGCCTTACCGGGGCACAATATGGGCTTTGCCATGCTGGGGTGTTTGATTCTGTGGATCGGCTGGTTTGGGTTTAACCCTGGCTCTGAATTGGCTGCTGATGAGGCTGTACCTTACATTGCGGTAACAACCAACCTAGCGGCGGCAGCAGGTGGTCTGGCAGCAACCATTACCGCTTGGGTGGCCATTGGTAAACCTGACCTGTCGATGATTATTAACGGTATTCTTGCAGGTCTAGTTGCAATTACGGCTGGCTGTGCCGGTGTCTCTTACTGGAGTGCCGTGATCATTGGCGCCATTGCTGGTGTGATTGTGGTCTATTCTGTCCTCCTCTTTGACCGCATCAAAATTGATGATCCCGTGGGTGCTACCTCTGTCCACTTGGTGTGCGGCACATGGGGCACGCTTGCCGTCGGTCTTTTTGACAAGGAGTTGGGGCTGCTGACCGGCAATGGCGCAACTCAGCTAATTGCTCAAATCATTGGCATCTTGACCGTTGGTGGCTTCACAGTGTTGATCACCAGTATCTTTTGGCTGGCTCTGAAGCAAACCCTTGGTATTCGTGTTTCCGAAGACGAGGAACTCAAAGGTTTGGATATCGGCGAGCATGGCATGGAAGCCTATAGCGGTTTCTTGAAGGAGTAACTCGCCTGTCAACAAGTTTGGGGTTGTCCTACGCCGCTGGACGATCCCATTGCCCTAGGTGGTTTTTGCTGTCCTCAGCTTCTGAGGGCAGTTTTTTTGTAACTTGGCAGTAATCTACGCTACGCTATAGCGGCAGTAGGTGAGGGAGTTTTGGATGAGCGATCGCGCCATGGCAGGACGGGTGCGACAACACGTTAACCCTTTAAGTCAGAAATTCCAGCAAGATATTGCCCTTCCCGACTGGTCAACGATTTACGCACAACCCTCGCAGCCCCTGCACCTTGACATTGGCTGTGCCAAGGGGACGTTTTTACTGGAAATGGCAGCGCTGTACCCAGAGCAAAATTTTCTGGGTCTTGAAATTCGCCATCCCTTGGTCGTATTGGCCAATGAGCGGCGCGATCGCCAGCAACTTCGCAACCTCCACTACCTCTGGGGCAATGCCAATGTCCACTTGGGCAAAATCCTCGACGGACTCCCTCTGCACACCGTCACGATTCAATTTCCAGATCCCTGGTTCAAGCGCCGCCACCACAAACGCCGCGTCGTCACTCCAGAGCTAGTGGCCACCCTTGCCAACTTCTTGCCTGCCGGTGGGCGGGTTGTCCTCCAGTCGGATGTCCTTGAAGTGGCTGAATCCATGGTGCAGCAGTTTGCAGCCCATGTGGCCTTTCGCTCCACCTGTAGTGATTGGCTACCCCAGAGTCCTTGGCCTGTAGCAACAGAACGGGAAACATCTGTCCTCAGTAAAGGATTACCCGTTTATCGCTGGCAATTTGAGCGGTGTAGCCTTTAGCTTGCTTGTAAATACTGCTGCCACCTGGCCACAATCGGCGGGGAACCATACCAAGGGGCATGGGGGCGATCGCGGAAGCGGCTGCGCGGCGCATGGACCACATTCTCATAGACCAGATTTTCTGCCCCCTCCAGGTGGGCTGCGACCACCGGTGTCACTCCATCCCCCCAACAGGCACCCTCGCCACAGGTGAGCCTATAGCTTTGATAGGTAAACCAATTGGCAAATGACCCGCGCGGTGTACCATAGATTGCCTTGCCCGCCAGACACACATAGCGAACTTGCCTATAATAGGCGCCGGGGTAGGTGGTGTTAACAAACTCCAGATTGCGGCGTGTCCAACGCTCCTGACTGCGATGGGGAGTGCCTAGGGTGATCAGGGTGTGCACCCATTGGTGCCCCGCCCAAACTTGGCCATCATAGGGGTGATCCCCTAGGTAAATGCGACTGATCCAGCCCCCTGCCGAATGGCCAATGAGATGTACGGCAGAGGCTGCGGTGTCCTTGAGAATGTTTTGAATGGTGGTATCCAAAGCCTGTAAAATTGGCGCCACCGATCGCCCCCCCAATGTGGGAAACCACGAGCGTACCCTGAGGGGCACCACCTCGGCCACAAATCCCAACTGCCGCAGATAATCCCGCAGGGGGTAGTAGTCAGAAGCCGCCGCTAAATATCCCGGTAAAAGAACGACAGGCAACACAGGTGTTAACTTGCTTGGGGCGTTGCCGGGAAGTGTATCACATTTGGATAGACAGAAATCGTTAGCCCTTCGCGAGCGAGCAGCGTCTGCGGAAATTGTGCCCGTGCCAACTCGCCAATGCGATCGAGAAAGTCATCGTTGTGGCTGGGGTCATGGTGAAATAAGATAAGTTGTTTAACTCGGGCGGCTTGGGCAAGCTTGACCGCCTCCTGCCATGTGGAATGCCCCCACCCCACCTTGCTCTGCTGTGGGTGATAGTACTCCTCATCGGTGTAGGTGGCATCGTAAATCATGACATCGGCACGATCCGCCAAGGCAAACGCTCCCGGGTGCAATTGATCGGGCAAATGCTCTGTGTCTGTAATATAAGCAACGTGAATGCCCTGCCAACTGAGGCGATAGCCTACCCCACCCCCCGGATGATTTAGGGCCTCATTCCTCACCACCACACCGCCGCCTAGGTGCACTTGCTCACCAACCTCTAAGTCATAAAAGCGCAAATCCCCCCCCATAATCTGCAACGGAACCGGAAAGTTGGGGTGAAGCATCTGATCATTCAGCCGTCGTTCAATCCCCTGACCACTTTTTCCCGGCACAGCGTAGATATGGAACTGATTCCCAGGCACAAAGGCGGGCTGAAAGAAGGGAAAGCCCTGAATGTGATCCCAATGGGTATGGGTAAAGAATAAATGCGCCACCACGGGTTGTTGAGCCATTAAGTGCTCCCCCAGCACTCGCAAACCCGTACCGCCGTCAAAGATGATCCGTTGACCATTAGCTTGAATTTCCACGCAGGGAGTGTTACCACCATAACGGACAGTGTGGGAACCGGGACAGGGAATACTGCCACGCACACCCCAAAACCGAATGGTAAGTGGGTTAAACATGGGCATCTCACAAACCTTGACTGTAATGTGCCACAGAAAACACTCTTAACCTGTGATACGGATCATCCTCCCCTTGTGACCCTAGGCCTCGATAGAGGCCGGACAAGTTGCCCTCAAGGGGGGTAAAAACGTTTCCCTCTCCAGTTGTCCTTGGATGTCTAGGGAGAGCGATTCATCTTTCTTCGGGGTGGAGACCCGCACTGTAGCGTCTCAGTCTGAATGAGTGAAAATAGCCCCATGAGCCAGACTATATCTGTACGTTATCTGTACGTTGAAAGCTGATCGTCCCGGTAGAGTCGAGTCAAGAAATGGACCGCACTCTCAAGGGATGAGGGTGAGCTTGATCTCAAGGGGGATCTTGGAACCCTTAGCACCTCACCTGAGGTGGAACTCCACTGCCTGCGATCGCTCTTAGCCAAGGCGCAGGAAACCCAAGATATTCTCGGCTTTTACTATGGTCTAGCGGCTCTCGATGAATTGCAGCAGCCCCTAACCCCCTACATCTCAACTACAGTTACCCCGTGGGTTTGCCAGAAAATTGCTGTCTTCAAGGCGCAAGCAGAACCCTACCTGATGGCTCCCTATACCGTGCTGTGGTACTGTAGCCGCCATATTCCCTATCAAGAATTTGCAAATCTTTAGCAATAGTTAACTTCCCCTAGGGGGCGTGAGATCGAGCGCTTGCTGAGGATAAACAGTAGCAACTAAAGAAAAAATGGGGGTCGTCGCAATGACTGACCCCGCCTGCCGATTCCTCAGAGAGGAGAACACTAAGACTTAGCCTAAGCCAGATGAGAAAAAATGTCAACAAGCTCGCAAAAAAAAGTTTGCCCAAGATGCCGAGCACGCTCTTGCCCTCTTTCCCTCAGATTCCCAGCCGTGGGCTATCGCCCTAACCTCTGAGAACAGTTGCCCTTCAGGGGAGTGCTAAAGGTTGAAGGTTTGCTCAGCTGTCAACACCAATTGCGGGAGTAGCTTTGATGGAATGAGGGATTGTCTTTCCCATTTGGCGAGCTGATAAGATTGACCGCCTAAAAAGCAAAGCACCACCTTTTGTTCTTCAGGGTCAATGAGAATGCCCATTTCAGCATACTCGCGACGTTTTGTGTGATAGTCGCGATCGCGATTCATATTGCTCGGATTAAAGCGGTGGGCGTTCGACGATCGCGGAAAGCGGATTTTGCTTGCGCAGAGCGTCCCAGTCTTCGCGAAAGGTAACCGTTTTAACGGGAGTTTGAGTCATGACTGAATCTCGCAAGTTCAAACGCAATTTTTAATGCCTAAATCCAGCCTAGCCTACCGGCCTTGAGTCAAAGCTGAAATTCAGGCTAGGAGAGCAATTTCAGTTGCTGCATCACAGGTTCGGGCGATCGCGGCATCTCTAGCATGTCTTGACTCTCTTCTCCAAAATGGCCCTCAAGGGTTTGGAGTGCCGCTAGCAGATCCTGCCGCAGGGGTTCAAGGTCAGGGTGATGATCCAGATACAGTTGCAGGGCATGGCTGGGGTCAAGGCACTGTTCGAGGGCAACGTCTGGCAGGCGGGCAATGGGCTGGCTATTCACCAGTTGGGGCAGGAGGCTGACGCTATGGGCGCTGGCAAGAGCCTGTTGCAGTTCATGGAGATTGATCAGGGGAATTTGATCGGCGCGCAGTTGATACATAACCCGCACCACAGCTTCCTCAATATCCACACGGGCGATCGCCCCCAAAAGGGCAGCTTGGGGGTCTTCCTCAATCTCGGTTAAGTCCACACGAATCGTGCGGAAGGGGCGAGTGGGCAGGGGACAAAACTGAAATTCCGTTTTCCCCTTCGCAAGATGCACCAAGACATAGCCTTTTTCCTCACCTTCCTCGCCAAAATCCACCCGCTCAATACTGCCGGGATAGACTACGGGTGGATCCTGACACAGCACTTGATGGCGATGCACATGGCCAAGGGCTACGTAGTCAAATTCCGAGCGGGCTAAAAAACTCAGGGGAATTGTAAACCCCTTGCCGGCACTCAAATAGCGTTCAGAACCATACTGGGCGGTGTCCACCATGGCATGGGCAAGTAAGACGGTAGGCAAGGCCGGATCGAGTTGGCGAATTTCCCCCTCAAGGGCAAGGCGCAGCCGCTCTAAGAGCAGTTGGTGCACATCTGCAAGGGAAAGGCCACTGGTTTCCGGCCGGGTGAGGAGCGTAGATCGCGTTAACCAGGGGAGGGTAATGACTTGAATACTGCCGCGGCGAGTTTCAATGCGATGGGTAGCTAAGCGATCGCCCACAATAAAGCCGGGTACCCCAAGGGTGCGATAGAGACTGAGGCTGGCGCCCCCCTGTCCTTGGGCATGCTGATCGTGGTTGCCCACCAGCAACACCGTGGGAATGCGGGCATCTGCTAAGCGGCGAAATTGACTGGCAAAGGCTTCATGGACGAGGGGAGGTGGCGTTGCGTCGGGAAAGGCATCGCCGCCAAAGAGCACTAGATCCACCGGTTCACTGAGGGCACGGTCAATACAGGTGGCCAAAGCAGCAATAAAATCCTCAAGGCGCGTATTCAAGCCCGTGGCAGGGTTAATGTGGCCATGACTGAGGCCACTGCCAAGATGAATATCAGACAGATGGAGAATTTTCATAGCAATCAGGTGATGACCGTGGGGCGATCGCGACCCGTTAAGCCTTGGATATTGGCGATTTCATTGGCTAGTTGAATGAGATCGGCGAGGGCCACTTGGGCATCGAGGTGCTGCTGGGCAGGATTGGCTTCAAAACGCTCCAAATAGACCCGCAGGGTTGCCCCTTGGGTTCCCGTGCCCGAGAGGCGATAGACAATGCGACTGCCATCCTCAAAAATCAGCCGAATGCCTTGATTTTGGCTGACGCTGTGATCCACTGGATCGGTGTAGCTAAAGTTATCGGCAGTGGCGACTGTGTAGGCTCCCAAGGTCTGACCTACTAAGCTAGGCAGTTTTTGCTCCAATTGGCTCATCAGGGTGTGGGCGCGATCGCTCTCAATCCCTTCGTAGTCATGACGCGAGTAGTAGTTGCGGCCATAGGTGCGCCAGTGATCTTTGACAATCTCCGCCACGGAGGTTTGGCGCACCGCTAAGATGTTCAACCAAAAGAGCACCGCCCAGAGGCCATCTTTTTCGCGCACATGGTTGGAGCCAGTGCCAAAACTCTCCTCGCCGCAGAGGGTAATTTCCCCGGCATCAAGGAGGTTGCCAAAGAACTTCCAGCCTGTGGGGGTTTCATAACAGTCAATCCCCAGCTTAGCCGCCACGCGATCCGCTGCTTGACTAGTGGGCATCGAACGGGCAATCCCCGCTAATCCCTCTTTGTAGCCGGGCACGAGTTGGGCATTGGCAGCCAGAATGGCCAAGCTGTCGCTGGGGGTAACAAAACACTTTGCCCCCAAAATCATGTTGCGATCGCCATCGCCATCGGAGGCAGCGCCAAAATGCGGGGGGTCTTCACCAAAAAGTTTCTCCACCAAGTCATGGGCATAGACCAAATTAGGGTCGGGATGACCACCCCCAAAGTCCGGTAGCGGCACACCATTTTGAACCGTGCCTTGGGGCGCCCCTAGGCGTTTTTCAATGATCCGATGGGCGTAAGGTCCTGTAACTGCGTGCATGGCATCAAAGACAAGGCGCAGCTTCCCGCTGCGAATGACCTCGGAAATGCGATCAAAGTCAAAGAGGGTTTCTAACAGAGCTTGATAATCGGCCACCGGGTCAATCACTTCCACAATCATTTCACCCAAGGGAAACTCCCCAAGGGTGTGCAGGTTGACATCTGGCGCCTTGTAAATTTTGTAGTGGGTGAGGGCAAGACTGCGCTCATAGATGGCATTGGTGACTTTTTCAGGGGCAGGCCCGCCGTTGGCAATGTTGAACTTGACGCCAAAATCTCCCTGTGGCCCTGCGGGGTTGTGACTGGCGGAGAGAATAATGCCAGCGATCGCCCCATACTTGCGGATCACACAGGAGGCTGCCGGCGTTGAGAGAATGCCATTTTGCCCCACCTTGACCCGTGCAAAGCCATTGGCTGCGGCCATCTTGAGGATGACTTGAATTGCCTCAGCATTGAAGTAACGGCCATCACCCCCTAGGACAAGGGTTTGCCCCTGCGGTGCCTCAATGGTGTCAAAAATCGCTTGGATAAAGTTTTCCAGATAATGGGGCTGCTGGAAAACCGATACCGCCTTACGCAACCCAGAGGTGCCGGGTTTTTGATCCTTGAAGGGAGTGGTGGCAATAACTTGAATACCCATTAGGAAGCTCCACACGGGGACTGTCACTATAAGGGCAGCTTAGTCGGCTCTAGAATCGTGGTCAAGACCTTTCCATTTAATCCACTGAGAATGGATCTCAGTGTGTCCCAAGCCACAGGCATACTCAGGCAGTAGTAAGGAGGTGAGGGAGGTAGTCATCAAAAACCTCCGAGAAATCTTGCACCTTAGGGCAGAGAGGGATAGCTGCCAATCGAAGTCTTCCCTATTCTCTACAATAACCGTGTTGCGGAGACCGCAAAATGTATCTCACTCAGAAGAACCAAATACGGGGGTTGGGTCGGCAGGAATTGGCTGCCTTACGCACCCTGTGCAGACTGACCAAAAATCTCTACAACGTAGGGCTTTATTCCGTCAGGCAGTTTTTCTTTGAGACACATCCGCACCTCTGCTATGAAGCCAACTACCACGTCTGCAAGGACAACGAAAACTATGCACTACTGAATACCAACATCGCTCAGCAAACCCTCAAAGCAGTGGACAGAGTCTTCAGGTCCTTTTTCGGCTTGCTCAACAAGGTGTAGCAAGGGCTGTACAGTCTTGAACAGGCGAGGTTGCCCCGCTATCTGAAGAAAGATGGCTACTTCAGACTGGCACTTTGATTGTGGGGGTCAGTCTGGGTTGGAAACAGGGAATCAACCTTGGCAGTTGCAACAACCAGAACTTTGTGCAAATTCCGTTTCACTCCCTCAGAGTGAAATTGATGTCCCTGTGAGAATGCCACGGTATCCGATACATCGAGCAGGAGGAGTCCTACACGAGTAAGGCATCGGCGCTTGATGGTGACGACTTGCCGATCTACGATGCGGATAACCCGAGGGAATACCAATTCTCTGGCCAGCGAGTGAAGAGTGGATTGTATCGGACGGCTGAGAAGCACTTGGTGAACGCGGACTGCAACGGGGCTTGGAACATGGGAAGGAAAAGTAAGCACGAAGGCTTTGCCAGAGTGTCTAGAGGGGTTGTGGCGGCTCCAAGGAGAATCTTTATCTCCTGAATCCCCATAATGTCGGGGAGTCCTCAATTGGCTAGATCAAAAACACACGGTATCTATACTGAAATCCCCTATGGCTTTGGTATCAGCTTCCTGCCAGTGGCACACAAATCAATGAGTTCACAGCCTTCGCACTGGGGTTGACGGGCTTGGCAAACGGCGCGGCCATGGTAAATCAAGCGAATTGACCAGTTTTCCCAATCGGGCTGGGGGATTAGGCGCATTAAGTCCCGCTCAATTTTCACGGGATCCGTTTCTTGGGTCAGCCCCAGCCGCCGACTCAGCCGCTTGACATGGGTATCCACCGTCACTCCCCCCAAAATGCCATAACCGTGAGCCAGAACTACGTTGGCGGTCTTCCGCGCCACTCCCGGCAGTGAAAGCAAATCTTCCATTACCTTGGGCACTTGACCCCCATAGACTTCAACAATGCGGCGACAGGCGCCTTGGATATGGCGGGCTTTGTTGCGATAAAAGCCCGTGGACTTGATGTACTGTTCTAGCTCAGCCAAATCAGCCATGGCAAAGTCCTCGGCATCGCGATAGCGAGCAAACAGCGCCGGTGTGACTTGATTCACCCGCTCATCCGTACATTGGGCAGAGAGAATCGTGGCTACCAATAGTTGCAACGGATTGGCAAAGTTGAGGCTACAGGTGGCATTGGGATAGAGGCGTTTGAGGCGGGTGAGAATTTCCAAGGCTCGTTGTTGTTTGGCGGCAAGGCGACGGGTAATAGCCATAAGCAGACTTAAAAGAGTTGCTGCATCCAGCCCAACCCCGTGAGGTTCACGGTGTCCCGCACAATGAGGAACATCCCCAGCCCGAGGAGCAAAACCAGCCCCGTTTGCATGACGCCCTCTTGGATGCGATTGGGCAAGGGGCGACCCCGCAGCGCTTCCACCAGTAAAAAGAGGAGTTGACCACCGTCAAGGGCTGGAAAGGGCAGAATGTTGATAATGGCAAGGTTAATACTGATCAAAGCGGTAAAGGTAAAGAGCTGCTCAGCATTGGAGCGGGCAATGTCTGCCCCCATCGCCACGATCGCCACCGGTCCAGAGACCTGTTGAGCCGCTTGATCAAAATGCTGAAAAAGTTCCCGAAACCCATCTAAGGTCAGCACAATCACCCGCTGAAACTCCGCCGCTGCCGCCGTGACTAATTTAATGGGGTTTAAGGTGTGTTCACGGTGAATATCGGCATGGGGCGCCAGTTGAACGCCAATGCGGGCTTGACCATCCTCACTGATCTCTGGCGTGACGGTAATCTCTTGGATCTGCCCTTGACGTTGAATCGTCAGGGTCAGGGGTTGCTGCGGATGCTGCTGAATGGCTCGCATCAGGTTTGGCAAGCTATTGGCATCGGCTCCCAAGGGTTGACCATCCACGGCTAAAACCAAGTCCCCCGGCTGAATGCCCGCTTTGGTGGCCACAAGGCTACTTTCGGGGACAAGGGCTGGAATGAGGACGCCATCATAGTAGGTGGCCTGACTAATCCCCATGACGCCCACTTGTACCAGCAGTAGCAAATAGGCAAAGACGAGATTGGCGATTACCCCCGCACTGATGACAATGGCGCGGTCTAGAATGGGGCGGTTGCTCAGGAGATTGGGATCGTTGGCGGGAACGTCGCTATTGGGGTCATCGTCTGGGAAACCTACATAGCCCCCTAGGGGAATCAGGCGCAGGGCGTACTCGGTGTCCTTGCTCTGAAACTTCCAAAGAATAGGACCAAAGCCGATGGAAAAGCGGTTGACATGAATGCCTTGGCTGCGGGCAGCGATAAAGTGCCCCCACTCATGGACAAAAATCAAGATTCCCAAGATGGCGATCGCCACCACCACTGCAACCATGGACATAGATTCAACCCAGTGCTACGCTGCGAACTATAAACTTCCTTATTATTGTGACACCGAACTTCCCCTTGGATCGGTAATCGCTCCACGGCCCCTTGCGTAATTTCTCAAACTTGTGCGATATATTGCAAAAATGCAACAAAGTGGGATGATAAGTAATTATTCTTAGTGGATGCTCCTTGGAGAGACCCATATAAACGCGCTATTTGAGACCTCAACGTTAAAGGGAATTTTCCACAATGTCTTTATTTGATTGGTTTGCAAATCGCCGTAGAGAAACTGCCTTAACGCCCATGCAGCCAGAGCGAGAAATTGCCGATGGTCTCTGGACAAAGTGCGAAGCCTGTGGCGTCGTGATCTACAGCAAGGATCTGCATAGCCATCAATTGGTGTGCCCAGAGTGTGGCCATCACCATCGCGTCAGCAGTAGTGAGCGCATTCAACAACTGATTGACCCCCACACATGGCGCCCCCTCGATGAAAATTTGGTCAGTTGTGACCCCTTGCAATTCAAGGATCGCAAGCCCTATAGCGATCGCCTACGGGAGTATCAAGAAAAAACCGGTCTCAAGGATGCCGTACAAACTGGCCTTGGCCAACTGGAGGGGTTACCGGTTGCCTTGGGGGTAATGGACTTTGCCTTCATGGGCGGCAGCATGGGCAGCGTTGTCGGTGAAAAAATCACCCGCCTGATTGAGCGTGCCACTTGGGAGCATATTCCCCTTGTGATTGTCTGTGCCTCTGGGGGTGCCCGCATGCAGGAAGGGATGCTGAGCCTCATGCAGATGGCGAAAACTGCTGCTGCCCTTGAGCGTCATCGCAGTGCTGGCCTGCTCTATATCCCCGTTTTGACCCATCCCACTGCGGGGGGCGTGACCGCTAGCTTTGCTATGTTGGGGGATATTATCATTGCCGAGCCAAAGGCCACAATCGCCTTTGCGGGGCGGCGGGTCATTGAGCAAACGCTGCGAGAAAAACTGCCCGATGACTTCCAAACCGCTGAATTTGTTCAAAAATGTGGCTTTGTGGATGTGATTGTGCCACGCACTCAACTGAAATCCACCTTGGCGCAGCTCATTCGTTTGCATCAACCCGTGGCAAGCCAAGTGTCCTCAACGCTGTTGCCAAAATCATTCCCTTTGATGGCAATGGCTGAGGAATAGTATAAAAAACAGCAACAAGGCGTAGAAAAGGGTTGTCCTAGGGCGATCGCCATACAATAGGGGATATCCCTCCCATACCGCAAGGTGGGGTTATTGCTGTGCTATCTTTGCTGGCTCACCTGCCCTCATGCCTACCGTCCAAACTGATCAAAACTTCAAACTTTGGTGGGGCATCCTCTATCCTGCCTATGCTGATCACCCTATTCTGGCTGCCCCCAACTGCAACTCTGGGGAAACTGTATTTGAGCAGGACACCCATCTTCCCAATACTGCTGCCTTTTTTGACCCACAGCACCGCTACCAACGCTGGGATCACCGTTACGCCTGTGATTTGCCCCAACTGGTACAGGATCTACAGCCTGAGGAACCGACCCTCTTAGAAGCCCTTCGCGAAACAGCTCAGGACTGGGCGCAGGGGCTAAATATTCTCGACCCTAATGTGGTCATTCCCCATTTGCAAGCTCAATACCCTGACCTCAGTGCGGTGGCGATCGCCTACCTTGCATTACATCTGATTTATCCTGAAACCATTCCCGCGATTCACGATGCGTGGCTAGATGCCGTTGCCACCAGCAACCTGCCGGCCAACTATTGCCACGGCATTATTCTTGACTACAATCCCACTGCTCGCCCCCTACAGGAGGTTTGGCAAGACGACAACATTGCCGATGAGCAAATTTTCCAGTATCTAGAGGACATGATTGATCTCTGGAAAATTTTAGAACCGTGGCACTGCCATTATTCCTTGCTCAGCTTGAAGAACTTAGCCGTCAATCCTGACAATCAATTGCGGCTGCATCAACTGGACTTCACCTTGCCCTTAGTGGAAACCTTTGAACGACCCACGCCGCCCCTCAGTCTCGTTGGTGTTTGGCAGGAGTTGTTTGCCCATGCCTCTAATCGCCGCCAAGCCGTTTTCATGCCCCTCTTAATTTCCTTGAGTACGGCTCCTCTAGAGAAAATCTCAGGAATCCAAATGTTACTCGACTCCCTTGCCTCTACCCTGCGCAGTGAACCCTTGCCAGACTTTGAGGAGGAGATAGGCGAAAGTACAGGTGACTTGATTGATGCACTGCCAGAAATGGCCCTCTCAGCAGAATCGGCAGAAGAGGAACATACCGCTATTGAGGATGCACCCACTGCCCTCTTGCTGCGACAACTGGTTCAAGTGGATGTTGCGGCCCACACCGATACCGGGCGCGATCGCCACCACAACGAGGATTTCTATCTCATCAATCATCGTCAGCAGGTGCGCATGACCCCCAATGGTCAACAACTAGAGGTTCAGGGGGTTTATGTTCTCTGTGACGGCATGGGCGGACACGCCGAAGGAGAAGTTGCGAGTTCCTTAGCCACGAAAACCGTTTATGAATACTTCGAGCAGACTTGGCCGTGGCAGGGGGAACTGCCCAGTGCTGAGGAGGTACGCAACGCGATTTACCGTGCTAATGAGGTCATTTTTGCTGCCAATGATCAAAAAGCCAAGACAGGTAGTGGCCGCATGGGCACCACACTGGTGATGGCACTGGTTCACAATTACCAGCTTCGCTTTGGTCATGTCGGCGACAGTCGCATCTATCGCTTCACCAAACGCCAAGGATTGCAACAACTCACTACCGATCACGAAGTCGGCCAACGTCTGATTCAACAGGGGGTCGAACCCGAAATTGCCTATGGCCGCCCCGACGCCTACCAACTCACCCAAGCCCTCGGTCCTCGCCACAATGAGGCCATCTGCCCGGAAGTCATTGACTTAGACATCGAAGAAGATACCCTTGTTTTACTTTGCTCGGATGGGTTGTCTGATAATCGCTGCCTTGAAACCCATATCATTAGCCATTTAGTCCCGATGCTCGACTTCAGTATCCCCCTCAGTCAGTCGCTCCATAAATTGATTGACCTAGGAAATCAAGTCAATGGCCACGATAACCTGACGGCGATCGCCCTCCGATTTAAGTTACGATCTGTATTGAATAGCTTATTTTAGTTCTTCAGTTTTTAAATTCTCTAGTAAGGTAAACTCCATATGTTAACTCGTCGCCTCCAATCTCTGTTTGCATACGGTCTGGCCACTATTGCGGGAGCCTGCTGGATTAATTTAGTTTTAGTATCGAGTAAATCGAGTAAATGGATTTTGCCTGTCGCTTCCCAGACTTCTTACCCTAGTCCTTCTTACAATAATTTGCTGCAACCTCCGCCCTCAGTTACCCTCCCCTCTATGGAGGTCACAGGCTTCCCGATTCCTATTCTCTCAACAAAAGAGATTGAAATTGCTTTAGCAAGGAATAATCCAAGCCGTGCTATCTCTCTTCTAGACCAACGAGGCTGCCAAGAGATAACAAGTTACTTGGGTCGTTCTTGTGACCAGCCAGAGCTATCGACTAAGGATTTGCAAGCTGCTCTAAATGAAATTGCCAAGCAAACAGGTAAGAAGCCAGCCGTCATCTACACACTGGCAAGCCCTACCCAACTGGATTTGATGATGGTGACGCCTGAGGGAGAGACGATTTATGCACCTGTGCGGGCAGTTGGGCGTGAGCAGCTTCTAAAAACGGCGAACCAGTTTACCAATAGTATTCGTGACCCACGCTTGGTCAATACTCGTGCCTACCTACCTGCATCCCAGCAACTTTATCAATGGTTGATCGCTCCTTTGCGACCTCAATTGGATGCCCAAGGCATTGAAACCTTGGTTTTTGTCCTTGACAGTGGCCTGCGGAGTATCCCTTTGGCAGCACTCCATGATGGTCAAGGCTTTTTGATTGAACGCTTTAATCTGGGACTCGTGCCCAGCATGAGCTTAACGGACAGGCGCTATCGCAATATCCAACAGGCGCGAATTCTGGCGATGGGGGCATCGGAGTTTCAAGACCTGTCTCCTTTACCCGCTGTGCCCTTGGAACTAGCTCAAATTACCCAAGACTTGGGGGGTGGTACACAGTTTCTCAACGCCGACTTTACGATTGCCAATTTGCAGCGGCAGCACAATCAGGGGGTTTATCCGGTCATCCACCTTGCCACCCATGCCCAGTTTCAGCCCGGCTCCCCCAAAAACTCCTATATTGCCTTCAGTGATGGGCGGCTGAACTTATTGCAGTTGCCGAGTTTACGCCTGTATCGTCCGCAAACGGAACTGCTCACCTTGAGTGCCTGTCGCACGGCGGTGGGTGACTTGGATGCAGAATTAGGCTTTGCCGGTCTATCGGTGCAGTTGGGGGTGAAGTCGGTACTAGCTAGTCTGTGGTATGTCAGTGATGAGGGGACATTGGCTTTGATGACAGGCTTTTACAATCAATTGAATACGGCACCGATCAAGGCGGAGGCGCTGCGCCAAGCTCAATTGGCCATGTTGCGAGGAGATATTACAGTCAAGGGGAATGAACTGCGCACAATTCGTGGCAGAATTCCTTTACCACCGGAGGTTGCGGTGGGCGATCGCTCCCTGAGCCATCCCTACTTCTGGGCTGCCTTTACGATGGTTGGCAGTCCGTGGTAAGCACTAATTACCGTTCAGGACGTGCACTGGCAAAAATCTCTTCCAAAATCTCTGAGGCACCCTGTTCGCGCAGCTTTAAGGCAAGGCACGTCCCCACTTCTTCGGCCTTGGCAGGCTCCCCTGTGAGACTATCTTTGACAAGGCGTTGGCCATCGAGACTTGCCACTAAGCCCGTGAGGGTGAGTTGGCCATTTTCAATTACCGTATGCACCCCAATGGGCACTTGACAGCCCCCTTCCAATTGCCGCAGGAAGGCTCGCTCTGCTAAGCAACGGGCTGCGGTCTCTGGATGTTCGAGGGTTTTCACTAAGGCCAAGATGTCGGTATCGTCGGCGCGGCATTCAATGCCCAAGGCGCCCTGACCCACGGCATAGAGAGACACTGTTGCCGGTAAGACTTGGCTAATGCGATCGCCAAAGCCCAAACGCCGCAGACCAGCCACCGCCAAAATCAGGGCATCGTATTCCCCAGCATCCAACTTGGCCAAGCGAGTATTCAGGTTCCCTCGCACATCCTTAAAGGTGAGATGGGGGTAGGAGTGGCGTAGTTGTGCCAAGCGCCGCAGTGACGAAGTACCAATAACTGTGCCTTCAGGTAGGGTATCAATGGTGTGCCCTATCCATTTCGCACCTAAAACAAGGGCATCCGCTGGCTCTTCCCGCTCAGTAATCGCCCCCAAAACTAGACCCTCCGGCAACTTGGTGGGTAAGTCCTTGAGGGAATGAACAGCCAAATCCGTTTCGCCCCGCAGCATGGAGAGTTCTAGCTCTTTGGTAAAGAGGCCTTTATCGCCAATTTTTGCAAGGGCAACATCGAGGATATTGTCCCCTTGGGTAGTCATGGTCACCACCTCGAAGGCGCGATCGCCATGGCGAGCTTGGAGTTGCGCCTGTACCCATTCCGTTTGCACGAGAGCCAGTTGACTTTTGCGGGAACCAATGCGAACCGGACGGGATGAGGGGGCAATCATGGCGTTGAGTGTGCAACAGACAGCATCCAGCCATTATAGGTCGCGGGGATCCCTAGGGGCAAGATTGGGGTCTTAGGGATGGGTACAAGCGGCAATAATCCCTGCCGCGCCCCCGGAGACGACTTGAATAGGTACCCCTAGCGCCTCCTCGACAGTGGCTAGAGGGACATCATCAAGAAAGACCGCTTCATCGTGCTTGAGCATCAAACTGGGCAGCAGTAGGCGATCGCCCAATGGCTTACCCTTTAGGTGATAAATCAAATCATGGCCGGTCAACAGACCCGTGACCGACATCTGTTGTCCCCAATAGTCGCTAGCAAGGGCATACAGATCAAGGCGCAGGTTCTCAATCTGATTGAGGCGAGCCACCAAGGGTGCAAAGGCCTGTTCTACCGCATTGCCCACCACCCAACTGAGATGGCGCGGCTGCGGGAGGCGTTGGGGAAGCTGTTGGGCGTGCAGCTCAAACTCTTCTAAAAACAGGCGAATCGTTCCCACCCCATTACTCAGTTGGGGGTAATCCTGATAGTGGGCAGCAGGGGGTAAAGGCGAGCCGGCAATCAAGAACCATTCATCCGCCAGCCACGCAAAGGGAGTCTGCCACTCCTGCTCAAACTGCTGTTGGAGGGCCTGTACCCGTTGAATGACCGCTTGGGCATGGTCAGGGGTGATGGGAATCAGTTCATCCTTAGGGGGGCGAAAGCGGGTCAGTCCCACGGGCACCACTGCCACTGAAAGCACGGTTGGCTCCTCTGGATGATAGAACTGGGCTAAATCCCGCAGGGTTTGTTCGAGGCACTCGCCGTCATTAATGCCCGGACAAACTACCACTTGGGCATGGAGTTGCAGCCGCTGCTCTTGAAACCAGCGAATTTGTTGGAGAATTTCTCCCGCCCGTGGATTTTTCAGTAGGCGTTGACGAACACTGGGTACCGTAGCATGAACAGAAACATAAAGGGGGGAAAGGCGCAGTTGGGCAATACGCTGCCACTCTGAGGGAAGCAGGTTGGTGAGGGTAATGTAACTGCCATAGAGAAAGCTGAGGCGGTAGTCATCATCCTTGGCGTAGAGGCTCTCCCGCTTGCCGGGGGGTTGCTGATCTATAAAACAAAAGGGACAGCGATTGTTGCACTGCATCAACCCATCAAAGAGGGCCGTGGTAAACACCAGTCCTAAATCTTCATCAATATCTTTTTCAATCTCAAGAATGTAGGTTTGGCCGTCTTTGCCCAAGACTTCCAAAGTGAGGTATTCCTCAGCACAGAGAAACCGATAGTCAATCAAGTCGCGGGGGCGATCGCCATTAATGGCCACCAACGCATCACCGGGTTCAAATCCCAACTCAGCAGCAATAGAACCGGGTTCCACAGCAGCCACAACGGCCGGGCGAAGGGCGCGATCGCTCATGGTTAATTCTTGAAAAGAGGGGGTAAAGTCAGCAAAACTTCTTTATCTTGTACTGTACCTTAGCAAGCAAAGCCGTTTCCAACTCTCAGGATTCTCAAAGCAGCCACAGGATTGATATAGTGGTGTTCTACATATTTCCAAATGTTAACGAGGAGAATCATGGGGTCATTGGGGATTAGCTTTACCGTTGGGGCTGGTAACTTTGTCCCCTTTTATGGGGTGCTGCTGCTGGGGCTTGTGGCTGCCGTGAGCATTGGCCTCATTGCATGGTACAACTCGAAGCGTCCCCCCGGTTGGGAAAATGCCGATCGCCCCAGTTTTATTCCCAAGTTGAATCTCGAAGAGTCCGAGTCCATCCCCACCTCTGATGAGACCACAGAGTCGTGAAGCTCTTTCGTGTTCTGCTACAGGCGGCTTGGCCGACAATTGTTGCAGCAGCGATCGCTGGACTTCTCAACGGTGGCAGCACAGCTGCGCTCATTGCCCTGATTAATGCCGCCCTGCAGAAAACCCCTGCCCTAGAACGGCTGTTGCCTTGGGGGTTTATTCTTCTCGGCACGCTTCTCCTGTTGACCCACTTTAGCTCCCAAGTGCTACTGGTGCGGGCTGCGCAACAGGCCGTCTATGAAATGCGCCTCCTCCTCAGTCGCCAGATTCTTGCTTCCCCCCTACGCCAGTTAGAAGCCATTGGTCATCCCCAACTCCTCGCAACGTTGACAGAGGATGTGGATGCTGTCTCCCGTTCCTTTGCCATTCTGCCCAATCTTTTTAATGCCATTGCGATTGTCATCGGCTGCCTGATTTACATGGGTTGGTTGTCGCCGCCCCTCTTTCTGGCTCTTATCGCTTTAATTGTCATTGGTATTGCCAGCTACCTATTCCTTGCCGGCAGAGCACGAAAATTCCTAGAGCGGGCACGGCAGCAACAGGATTACCTCTTTCAACACTTTCGGACACTCACCGAGGGGAACAAAGAACTCAAGCTCAACCGGCAACGGCGCTTGGCCTTCTTTTATCGGGAATTGGAACCCACGGCTCAGAAAACACGGCAGCAAAACGAGCTAGGGTACATGGTCTTTGCCATTGCTGCCAGTTGGGGACAGTTGCTGCTATTTGTTACCATTGGCTTTTTTCTGTTTACCTTGCCCCATTTGCTGGGAGCCACACCCACAGTTCTCTCAGGATATGTCCTGACGATCATTTACCTCATGCTGCCGATGCAACAGGTGATTGACGCCATTCCCGTGTTGAGTCGTGCCAGCGTTGCCCTCAAGAAAGTGGAATCCCTGCAACTGAGTCTTGGAGATCCGCGCCAAGACCTCAACAATACAGGCGAACTCCCTCCCCTTGGCTGGAAAACCCTCTCACTGCGAGGGATTCGCCACCAGTACCGCGGTACCCACGAAGATGAACCGGCAACGTTTACTCTAGGGCCTTTGAGTTTAACTGTTAAGGCTGGGGAACTCCTATTTATCGTCGGTGGCAATGGCAGTGGCAAATCCACACTGGCCAAAATTATTACAGGGCTGTACATCCCCGACCAAGGGGAAATTTGGGTGGATGATCACTGTTTGCAGCCTGAGGACTACGAATGGTATCGCCAACACTTTGCCACGGTGTTTAGTGACTTTTATCTTTTTGAGTCACTGTTGGGTATAGAGTCTCCCGAACGCCTCGCAGAAGTGCCAAGCTACCTCGAAAAATTGCGCTTGAGCCACAAAGTCCGCCTAGAAGGCAACCGCTTTTCCACAACCTCTCTTTCCCAAGGGGAGCGCAAGCGTTTGGGGTTGTTGATGGCCTATCTCGACGATCGCCCTGCCTATCTCTTTGATGAATGGGCAGCGGATCAAGATCCCCTGTTTCGGGATATTTTCTACCGCCAACTCCTACCCGAGCTAAGGGCACAGGGCAAAACGGTGTTTGTCATTAGCCATGACGATCGCTACTTTGACGTGGCTGATCGCCTGATTAAACTGGACTATGGCCAACTGGTGGAATCCTTTAGTCCTAGGTAAACTGCTGGCTGAGCATCAGGGGATTATGCACCGTGATTTTCTTTTTGTGGATTGAAATCATTTTTTGATCGCGGAGTTCCCCCAGTAAGCGAGTCACAGTGACCCGTGTTGAACCAATGGCCTCGGCGATCGCCTGATGGGAAAGTTTCAAATCCACCATTATCCCCGCACTGGTGGGAATACCAAAATCACGGCAAAGAATCAGCAAAAAGCTGACCAAGCGGGAGCCCATATCGCGGTGGGCAAGGGTCTCAATCATCATCTCCGTTTGCAGGATCCGCGATGACAGCCCCTGAATCATAAACATAGGCAAATCGGGATCCTCGTGCATCGCCTTTTCCACCTGTTCGATGGGAACCGCCAATAGCTCCACATTCGTAAAGGCCACTGCATGGTAAAAGCGATCGGAGCGGGTGCCCGTAATCAGGGACAACACCCCAAATACGGTATTTTCCCGCAGCAGTGCCACCGTAATTTCTTCGCCCGCTTCATAGACCCGCGAGAGCTTTACTGCGCCCTTGAGAAGAAAATAGACCTTTTCCGCTGGGTCGCCTGGAAAGAAAATGGTTTTCCCCCGTTCATAGGTTTCCGTTGTGGATGGAAACAGCCCACTGGCCATGTGGCGAAAGATGGGTGCCAAGGGTTGATCTTTATTCATGAGTCGTGTGTCAATCCAAGGTGGTTGAACTGGTGGTGTAGCGATCGCATAGGGTGCTGTCGGCATTGATATCCCCCCAACAACGCAACTCTCTCAACGCCAGCGAATCTTGCTCTGGGTGAAGAGTTCAGCATTGACAGATTAGTAAAACCAATTCAGGGGTATTTTTTTGTATCATGCCACACTTTTTTTCGAGAGAATTAAGGGCGGACGCAAAAGCAAGTATCCTAGTGCCCCTAAAAAGGGAAAAAGGCTCCACCATCGCCACAGTGACTTCTCTATACCCCGCCGTTGCCAATCGTCAATTAGCAGGAATGGAAACAACAGCGAGAGCAGACCAAAATCAAGGGTCATCACATGAATAAAGCGGCTCGTTTGCCACTGCTGCCAAAAGTCTTGCCAATCGCCGCCGACCAAGCCATAGCCAAGAAAGCCCATAGCCAATAGAGAAATAGCAATGGCCGTGAGCCGTGATTCCCAAAGGCGTACACCCCGATTGAGTTCTCCTGTGAAGATTGGTGCCGGCTGACGTAGGACGAAATAGGGTAGCAGAGCAAACGCCCCCACGGCAAAACTAAAGACTGTAAATGGCCATGCTGGAAATCGCTGTTCTTGACCATCCACCACCAGTAATGCGGTGTAAATCAGTGGCCACACGCCCATCAAATTAAAGAGACTGACAATTAGGGGGTTAATGCCTTGCCAGTCTCCCGTCGCTAGCCGTTGAATGAGTGTCAGTGTTTGCGGTTGATCGGGAGGTGCAAAACCAAAGCTATAGACAATCAATCCCAGCCAGAGAACCGTAAAGAACATCCGCATACAGCTCTAAGCTAAAAGGGTTTCCGGTACCCCCGCTTTTTGCAGTTGCTTCGTAAATTGGGGCAGCACTCGCTGGCAGTGGCGAATAAATGCTTCTAGCCAACCTTGCAAGTGCTCTAGCTGCTCCTCAGTGAGAAACACATCGCGGGTGGACTGATACGGTTGACAAACGACACGACCTTCATGGGTCACTGCAAAGTCAGCAAACCAACTGCTGTAGGGACGAGTCCCCCGCCAATAGTTGGCCACAATCATTTTGCCAAGGTATTTCTGGGCAATATCACTAACTTTATTAAAGTGTTCTAGCACTGCCGCCAAGGTGATTGCCTTCGCTACAGGCTCCTTGATCTCATCAAGCTGGGGCAAGGTGATCTCAGTGAGATCCTGAGACTGTTCCCTTAAACCTAGGAGAGCAAACAGCTTTTGTTCCAGAGTGGCAAGGTAGCGGTTGTAGGTTTGGCCGTTGCGGCTCAGGGTTTGGTGCATCCGCACCAGTAGGTTCACTTCTGCCAACTGGGTTGCACTCAAAGACCCTAGGCGCGCCAATTGATCGGCAAAGGCTTGACTGTCACTTTCGGTACCACTCACGGTCAACCCAAGGGATTCCGCTCGCTCCGCAAGGAGACGGCGAATGTAGTAACGAGTCATGGGTGTGAGCGACATAATCTAAACCTCAAACACGGCCAAAGTGGAGCAGGAGTGGAATATGAACTTTTGTAAACCAGTTTAACATGTCTCCTGCTTCCGTTCTAAAGTGCCAATGCCTGGTTCATTCAATGAATGTTTGTTGAAAGCAGTAGCAACTTGGGTTTAGCCCTATTACCTCCCCTTGCCTCACCAATGTAGAGGATAGGGCGTGCCAATTGCTCGGTGATTTTACAGAAATTTACTAGCGTATTGGCAGATTATATCTAAAATCAGCTAGGGTGACCGAGGTTTAGGGTTTTTGCAGCCGTTGTCGGTATCAAGAAATCCAAAAAGGGGCGATCCCTAGCAAGTTCGCATTACCCTAGCGCCCCATGGCGTATCTGCCCCAGCTTGCCATTCATTGGCTGGCGTTGGGGTTTGGCGAGAACCTTGGCCGGTGTCTGCTTCCAAGGATGATTGCGCTGGGTCAGGGGAAAATCTTCCCACACAGGGTCCCACTGCCGTTCACTCAAGGAGGAATCCTAGAGTTTCCAAAGGTTACCCTGGCCCTGTGCTTGATTGAGTCGTTCCAGCTCAAGATTTTGATAGGTGTCAGGGGGCTTCAATTGGGTGGATACCCGATCCAAATTTTGGTTGACGTGCTCTCCAATCTCGGCTAATAATGGGATTAAGGGTTTGCTGATTTGCTAACTAAGCTATAGGTTTCCCCTAAGGCCTAGCCCCAAAAGCATTCACAACCTAATGCCCCAACTCAGCTAGCTATAAGGCGAAGGGGCTTGTCCATGTGTTTGAGAGTTTTATGACCTCTGTTTCTTCCTTGCCTTCGCGCCCCCTGCGTCCCAACTGGGGGGTGATTTTTTTTCTCGGCATTGTCCATTTGGGAGCACTGTTGGCATTTGTGCCTGGGCTGTTTTCATGGTCGGCTGTGCTCCTTTGTTTTGTCCTCTATTGGGTCTCTGGTGGCCTAGGGATTACCTTGGGATGGCATCGCCTTGTCACCCATCGCAGTTTCCAATGTCCGAAATGGCTGGAATACTTTTTTGTCTTTTGCGGTAGCTTGGCCTGTGAAGGGGGCATCATTGAATGGGTTGGCCTCCATCGCAATCACCACCTCCACTCCGACCAAGAATTGGATCAGCACAATTCCCAAAAGGGGTTTTGGTGGTCGCACATGGGCTGGATGCTCCAGGAAGTGCCCGCCAAGGCAGAGGTGGAACGCCTGACCAAGGATATTAACACTGACCGAGTCTATCGGTTTTTGAATCAGTACTTTGTCCCTATTCAAATTGCTTTAGGGGTCTTGCTCTATCTGTGGGGTGGGTTGCCTTTTGTGGTCTGGGGTATCTTTGTCCGCCTCGTGCTGGTGTATCACCTCACTTGGTTTGTCAATAGTGCCACCCATAAGTTTGGCTATCGCACGTTTGAGTCGGGCGATCGCTCCACGAATTGCTGGTGGGTTGCTCTCCTGACCTTTGGCGAAGGCTGGCACAATAATCACCACACCTATCCCCATTCGGCACGTCACGGTCTGCAATGGTGGGAATTTGATATTACGTGGATCACGATTCGAGCACTGCAAGCGATTGGTCTAGCCCAAAAGGTGCGGCTCGTGGAAGCTCCCGCGAACCAGTAAAAGCGCCTAGAAGGGGGTCTGGGGTTCTGCTTCTTGCCAAATGCGGATTAATTCCCTTGCCTCTGGGTAGAGGGGATGCGTGGGGGGGATGAGTTCGGCGGTGGCGATCGCCTGCTGGTTATCCCGCCCCACCCAATAGCGCGCCTGCTCCAAGATATTGTTGCCCCACTGCACAATTAACTGGTTGGCGGTGGCATAGACACTGGAGTTGGGGGAAATTTCTTGGGCAATGGCAATGGCAGCGGCAAAGTCGCGATCGCGCCCCCCTTGGGCACGGCGCCGGGCTTCATTGAGACGGGCTGTATCCGCATCAGGCTGCCAGCTGACCGCTTCAGTTGCAACGGGAGGAAAGAGTGCTTTGAGGCGATTTTGAGCCGTTTCATAGAGGGCACGCTGCGGAGGAATTTGCTCCAAGAGTTGGCGAGCTTGCCGCAGGGCTTCGGGAGTGCCTTGGCGGGCAAGGGCATTGGCCTGATCGATCAGGGGTTGATCCTCAGCAATCTCAATTTGACGCTGCCACAGCCGTCGCTGATCGCGGATTTGTTCTTGGCGGTAGGGACTGGCGTCCACCAAAGGAATGTTGAGCCTGTTGAGGGCAAGGTAGAGTCGATCCATCGTGCCACCACGGGCAATGGCTTGGGCCTCTGCGAGGGTATGCAGGACTTTTAGATCCGTTTGCCAGCGTCGAATGGCCTGCTGAGCTTCAAAGTAGAGGGGGCGTTCTGCGGTAATCGTTCGTGCTTGGGCGATCGCCCGGTCAATGTCTTGTCCCATCCCCGCTTGGGCAAACTCTTCTGCCGTTGCCAACTTCAACACATCCTCAGCGCTACGGGCACTCTTGACATCGCTGGGAATCAAACGGGCAATCCGCTGCGCTTCTTGGGGGTCATAGCGATTCAAAGCCGCCACGGCTGACGCAAGCAACTGTTCCCCCAACTCATTGAGCAATCGCCAAGCACCGGGATAAATATCGCTGGTGGTGGGAATTCGCCGCACAATTTCGATAGCGGCGGCTAAGTTATCGGCTCCCCCCTGGGCCATGAGAGCCCGTGCTTCATCCAACTGCCGATCTTCCCGTTGGGCACGGATAATCCGCTCATTAAAAGCACCAAACTGCGCCTGTGCCCAATAACGACAGTCAACAAACTGCAATTGGAGAGAGATTTGAAAAGCTTCTCGCCATTCAAGGTTTTTTAAGGCAGCTTCGGCACGGCGGTAGATGCTCTCTCCCTCTTGCCAAATTTCCTGCCAGCGCTGAATGCGTTCTTCCACCTTGGCATAGGCTTGGACATGACGGGGAATCTGCCGCGCAAAGGCGATCGCCCGATTTAATTGCCCCTCATGAAAGGCAACGTCTGCCAAGGCCAAAACCTGATCTGACCACGCCTCTAGGCGGCGATTAATCTCAGGGGCAAGGGGATGATCGGGCGGCAAGTCATCAATGAGATCAATGGCATGGAGCAAATCCTCAAGGGTATGTCGCTCCGCCGCCTGTTGGGCGCAGTAAAGGCGAAAGGAGGCCGATGCCAAAGGCCAAAGGACAAAATCACAATTGCCGGGGGTTGTCGGTTGCCGCAGCAGCAGCCACAGGGATAGCCCCGAAATCCCTACGGAGGTTAGGAGGGACAGGCCAGCCGCCACTTGCCAGTGTTGCAACCAAGGTAAGCAGGCACGCCACCGTCTTTGCCCAAGGGGGATTAGATACTTGGGTTGGCTAAGTTGGCGCACCTGCTTGCGGAAGCATTTCAACGCTGCGAGTGCGGCAGTAAGTTTCGTTTGATCTCGCACAGTCTCCCACTCCCGACTGACACCACGCCCCGTGATAGCCCTTGCCTTAGGGGCTGCATTCCTAGGACAACAATACGGCAGCCAAGTTCTCCCTATGTCTCGATGCGAGGGAACTCCTAAAGCCGCTCTTACCCTAGCATTATCGTCACCCCGTTGCGATTGCGGTATTGTAACTAAAAGGCAAGGCTCGATTTGAGGGGTCTTTTTCACGCTAAGATAGCCAAATCATGAGCACGCCACAAACCTATACGGTGACCATTCACGTGCGTCCCCTTAGGGCGGGAGATCCCCCCACACGGACGTACACAATTTCTGTGCCCAGCGATCGCTATATCCTGCAATACGCTGAAAGCCAAGGTCTTGAGCTGCCCTTCTCCTGTCGTAATGGTGCCTGTACCACCTGTGCCGTGCGTATTCTCTCTGGCCACGTCTATCAACCCGAAGCCATGGGACTCTCACCAGCTCTGCAAGCCCAAGGCTATGCCCTCTTGTGTGTCAGCTATGCCCGCTCTGACCTTGAGGTGGAAACCCAAGATGAAGATGAAGTCTATGAGCTGCAATTTGGTCGCTACTTTGGCAAGGGGCGGGTACAGTTAGGGCTACCCCTTGATGAGGACTAGTGATCCATGTCAGCCCTGAGTTGTCCACTGCCGGCGCGGGAGCGGCAGCGTTATTTAGAAATTGCCACGGAGGCAGCCTTGGCGGGAGGCGCCGTCCTTCAGCACTACTGGGGCAAATTAAGCGAGATTGAGGAAAAGGGGCGCTCTGGTGACCTTGTGACGGTGGCCGATCGCCAGTCGGAAGCGGCGGTCTTGGATGTGATTCATCGCCATTGTCCTGATCATGCCATTCTGGCCGAAGAATCGGGTCTTTCAGGACTCCAAGACACCCCCTTTCTGTGGGCGATTGATCCTCTGGATGGGACAACGAACTACGCCCATCAATACCCCTTTAGCGCTGTGTCGGTGGCATTGTTGGTGGCGGGGGAACCCCACGTTGGGGTGGTTTATGATCCCTTTCATCGGGAACTGTTTCGTGCCGCAACCGGCCTTGGTGCCACCCGCGATCGCCAGCCGATCCGTGTTTCCAGTACTGCCGAACTGAGTCACAGCCTGTTGGTGACGGGCTTTGCCTACGATCGCCGCGAAACGGAGGACAATAACTACGCGGAATTTTGCTACCTCACCCATCTCAGCCAAGGGGTGCGGCGGGGTGGAGCGGCAGCTATTGACTTGGCCTACATTGCCTGTGGTCGCCTCGATGGCTATTGGGAACGCGGTCTTTCCCCGTGGGACTTGGCGGCTGGTGTGGTTCTGGTTCGTGAAGCGGGGGGCATCGTCACCGCCTACGATCAATCCCCTTTTCAACTGACATCAGGGCGGATTTTAGCGACGAATGGTCATCTCCACGCTGCCCTGAGTGAGGCACTCCTGCGGGTAAAACCCTTGGGCTTTTCCTTTCTCCCAGAGCTAACCTAGGCTTCTAGGGGAATGACTTCAGCTAGACAAGTCCGCACCCGTAGGGGTTGATAAAAATCTGTTTGTTGGAGATCCACCTTGGACTGGGCAGCAAGGAAGAGCAGCGCCCAAAAGATGCCTACGGGATCGGTTTTGTGCTGCAGTAGCTCTTGGAAGTCTAGCCATGTCCCTGCGGGAGCCATTTCTCTGAGGAGGCTTTCGACTTCATTGGCCATCTCCGTGAGGTTTTCTTGGTGAGCCAGTTGAGTAATTGCTTTAAGGGTGGTGGGACGGCGACGCCGCCGAGGTTGATGCGGCCGCAGCACCTTTGCACGATCGCTCTGAATCGCCATTGTTTTCAGGTGGGCAATTAATTCCTCAAGGGTGACGCGGCGCCGTTGTTGGGGGGGAGCCACAGGACGACGATGCAAATGCTGCTCTAGGGCAGGGGGCAAGACCACGAAGGACTGGTTTTCACTGCTCTCTGGTGGCTTCTCGGCTTCTGCTTCGGCTGCCGCAGGTTCAGCAACCGCAACGAGGCGATCGCTCTTCAAAAGTATAAGCATGGCAGCATACAAAAAGGCTTGCCCCGATTCAGCAAGATTAGATTCTCCCCGCCGCGTCAACTCCGCCAAACAGCGATCAAAGACCTCAATCACTTGAATATCCCAAGGGTCAATTTCCCCCCGCTCGGCCAACTCAATCAAAATGTCAATGGCGGTATCGGCAAAGGATTGGCTCATGTTGGCTGTCCACTCGTTGTTGTCTATCTTAGGGGGATTGGCAGACCCTATCCAGAAAAAGGCTCAGCAATGGGAATTGTGAAGTGGAACTCACTGCCGCGATCGCGCCCCGCCGACTCTGCCCAAATTTGCCCCCCCAAATTAGTAATGATCTGGCGACAGATGGCAAGACCCAACCCGGTACCGCCTGCAGAGCGCCGCAGTGCCCCCTCCTCCTGATAGAAGCGATCAAAAATTGTTTCCAAGCGATCTGGCTCAATCCCCCGCCCCGTGTCGGCAACGGTAACTTCCAATAGACCATCGGGACGAGGCTTGGCGGCAATGGAGACTTGGCCAGACTGCTCGGTAAACTTGCAGGCATTGTCGAGTAACTTTGAGAGCACCTCCACTAACCATTCCCCATCTGCTCGGATCAAGGGCAATTCCTTGGGCAGCACTGTGCGAATTGTGGGTAGTTGATCCTTGGGGGTACGCAAGCTACTGAGGGCCAGATCCACCAGTTCTTGGAGGGGGAGCGGTTCCGGTCGCCACTGCACGCGGCCACTTTCCAACTGCGAGAGGGTGAGGAAGTCCTGAATCAATTTCCGCATGCGCTCAGCATCCGCCAGGGCGGTACTCAACATCACCTGCCGCAGTTCTAGATCCATATCGGGTTCACTGGCCAAGCTTTCAAGACACACTTGAATGGTTGCAAGGGGCGTGCGCAGTTCATGGCCAGTAATGGCAATGAGGTTGCTGCGGGTGCGATCCAAGGCCTCCAGCTGCGTATTGAGTTCCTCTAAATCTGCGTAGGCCTCCGCCTGAATCAGGGCAACCCCCACTTGGGTGGCGATCGCCTCCACTAATTCGGCATCCATTTCGTGCCACGGCAGTGGTTCACCGCGGTGGAGTTCGACAATGCCCAACAGCCGCCCCTGATAGAGCACAGGTGCCAGTAGAAGGGCTTTGACCCCGGCGGCATCGAGGGGCTTGAAACGGGTCGCCTCGTAGTGGGGATCAGCGGCCACGTCATCCACCTGAATCACCTGCTGATGCGCCAGTGCCTGTTGGGTGTAGGGGTGCTCACTCACCGGCCAATACTGGTACTGTAGGGGTGGTAGAGCACCGCTCGTGTACTCGTGTTCAATGCGCACCTGCGTATCGGTACTGCGGCAACGATAAATGAGACAGCGATCGCTTTTTAGGGCTTCCCCCAGTTCTGCCACCGCGCGAGTGAGAATTTCCGTGGGATTAAGGGAGTTGCGAATGGCTGTAGTAATGGCATTGGTGAGGCGTTCCTTGCGCTCTTGAATGGCAATTTGGCGGTAGGCTTTGATTTGCTTGTACTGGCCTGCTTGCAGATAGGTGACAAGGCGATCGGCAAAGGGAGCCGGATCACTATTACATCCCTCCACTTGGCGATAGGTCTCAACTAGTGCCAGCCCAGCCTTGAGTTTCTCCTGCAGTTCAGGGCGGTACTCTTGAATACGGTTGAGGAGAAGTTCAGCAGTTGTGGCCGCTACCTGCCGATCAAAGGTCCAAATGCCCTCAAAACGACGCGCCGCATCCATCGGCGGCAACACATCTAAGCGATTGGCGGGCGATCGCTGCACTTCGCGGCAGACCAAGCACGTACTGTAATTTTTGCCCAAGACGGTCAAATGCCATTCTTGACTGAGGGCATCAGCAGGATCAAAGGCAACGGTTTCATAATCTCCAGAGCAGTTCTTGAACTCGGTTTCAGGAGCAGCCAAGACGTAAACATGGTTGGATTTTGTGGCAATGCGCTGGTAACGATGGGCCTCTTGACGATAAAAGCGCTCCCGCTGAAAACAGGCAATGATAATCGGCGCATCCTCATTGGCTAAAACCTGATCCTCCATTGCATGGGAGAGCGCCGTCAGCGATGTCTTGAAGTACAGTTGCGATCGCAGGTGAGGTAATCGCGCCAGCAACTCCTCCAGAACGGATGTGGCAATGATCCTATTGGCCATGGCAGGCAATGAAGTAAAATGATGCCCTACGCTACCATTATCGGCAAATCCGCACCACCGAACCTAGCGGGTACTTAACGCCCTCGGCTGCCGCTGAGGAAACCTAGGGGCTTTGTTCCTGACATTGTGACGTTAAACTTTTATTAAGAATTATATTGGTTGGCAGGGGTTGTGTGTAGTTTTCTATACTATATTTAAGCAAACCCAAAAAGACTGGCCTCTCTAGCAGCGGGGATCAACAAAATCCTCATAAATGCGATGATTCCTTACGCTGTTGCCAAAGGTGCTCCGTAAAAGCACAGATGGCAACAGGAGAAGGCTGTAGTAAGTTGGGTTTCAGAGACTGAAGGTGAGAAACAAGCTGTGACTGCCCCTGTATCTCGTGTCCCTAGTGCCGGTTGTCGCCGTTACGATCCAGAGGCGATCGCCCGCTACTACTGGCGACATCCTTGGAAAGTGATTTGGCGGTTCGTTAACATTTCGGTATCTTTCTTGACATTCTGGCTGCTGTTACAGTGGGACAAGTGGCTGGGTCAACAGAAAAGTCAGCGTCCCCTGCGGGCGATGCAACTGCGCAAACTCCTGATCCGCTTAGGCCCAACTTTCATCAAAGTAGGTCAAGCCCTCTCCACCCGCCCCGATTTGATTTCCCCCGACTATCTCGAAGAACTCACCCTTCTTCAAGACAAACTGCCCCCCTTTGCCAACGAAATTGCCATTGCCATCATTGAGCGGGATCTGCGCTTAAACTTGGGGGATATCTTTGCTGAATTCTCCCCCCAGCCAGTGGCTGCGGCCAGTCTTGGCCAAGTTTATAAAGCCAAACTCCACAGTGGCGAAGAAGTGGCCGTCAAGGTGCAGCGTCCCAATCTACTGCCTGTCATTACCCGCGACCTGTTTTTGATCCGCCTTTTGGTGCAATGGGTCAAGCCTTGGCTCCCCATTAACCTCTGCCACGATCTGCGGGACATTGTGGATGAATTTGGCCACAAGCTCTATGAGGAAATTGACTACCTCAATGAGGGGCGTAATGCCGAGAAATTTGCCGCCAACTTCCGCGATGATCCGACCGTCAAGGTACCGAAAATCTATTGGGAATACACCAGCCAACATGTCCTGACGCTGGAGTGGATTCACGGCATCAAGCTCAGCCGTACCGATTGCATGGTAGCAGCGGGCGTCAATCCCGATGACCTGATTCGTGTTGGCGTGATTTCTGGTCTGCGGCAACTTCTAGAATTTGGCTTTTTCCATGCGGATCCCCATCCGGGAAATCTCTTTGCCATGCCCGATGGTCGGATGGCCTACATTGACTTCGGCATGATGGATCAATTGGAAGAAAGCACCAAAGAATCCATAGTGGATGCCGTTGTTCATTTGGTAAATAAGGACTACCACGCTTTGGCGGCGGACTTTGTGAAACTGGGCTTCCTCACCCCAGAAACGGATATTACGCCGATTATCCCTGCCCTTGAGTCGGTCTTTGAGGAGGTGATTGGCTCCAGTGTGCGGGAATTCAACTTCAAGGTAATCACGGATCGCTTTTCTGAGTTGATGTATGCCTATCCCTTCCGCGTTCCCGCCAAGTTTGCTTTAATCATTCGCTCCCTAGTGACCCAAGAGGGCATTGCCCTGTGCCTCAACCCCAATTTCCGCATTGTGGATGTCAGCTACCCCTACGTGGCCCGGCGCCTGCTCCAGGGAGAATCGCCCCAACTGCGGCGGCGGTTATTGGATGTTCTCTTCAAGGATGGTCGTTTTCAGTGGCAGCGACTGGAAAACCTGATTGCGATCGCCCGCCAAGACCGCCACTTTAACCTTGCGCCAACGGCTACCTTGGGCTTGCAGTATCTCTTTTCGGAGGAAGGACAGTACCTGCGGCGGCAAATTGTGCTAGCGTTAACCGAAGATGACCGTCTCCACACCGAAGAGGTGCAACGCCTTTGGAATTTGGTCAAGTCGGATCTGCGTCCGCTCTTCTTTATTGATGTGGCATGGGAAGCTCTGAAGGCCTCTGTCTCCCACACTTTAAATAAGGAGGAAGAGAGCCATTCCCTAGTGGTGGCCAGTTAGGCAGGGAAGGCGGTTATCTACGTCCCTGAGCATTTAGAAAGGATTAGGTATCCCGTGTTTGATCCACCGATTGTCTTGCTCCTAGCGGGTATTTTCATAGGGTTGACCAGTGGGAAAGCCTTTGAAGCCACCCTCAAGCAGGGTGTCCAAGAATGGAACCGCAGTCGCTCCACTCGCGTTCTGAGCCAGTTGCGCGGCTCCCAGCTTCAGTTGCCCTACTTGGGGATCTCCATGGGCATCTGGCTGTTCCTGATGGCAGGATTGTGGACTTATGGTTTTGGTGCGGGGCTGAGTATGATCATTGCCTTCGTGCTGACGATCGCCACTGCCCTTTTGGTGTGGTCTCAACTGGGGAAAGTGTTGACGATTTTAAGTACAGGTGGTTCCCGTGCCCTTGATCTCGATGCCCTTGAGGCCAAGGAATAGTTTGTGACACTCCCCAAAGGAGGGGCTGTGGATTTACTGACCCAAGTGGATGAACTGATTGCCAACGCCCCCGATGACCCTGCAACTGTGGCGGCGGTACAGGCGATCGCCCCCGTTCTCTACGAGGAAGCGCAGCGCTATGGGCAAACGGTTTACTATGTCCTGCAAACCCGCGATGGGCAATGGCAGGTGATTACCCTTGAGGAACAGCATCCCCCCCATCGGCAAAAAAACGTTATCCACGCCTACGGCAGCCAAGTCATGGCTCAAGCGGCCTGTGATGAAGAGTTAATCCCTGTGGCCATGCCGATTATTCCCCTCTTGTTTCAACTGTTGGCGGCAGACCCGGTGGATAGTTTGATTCTCTATGAAGCTGACGGGGAGCGGGGCTGGGAAGTGGCACGAGAATCCCTGCTGGCTCAGGTGCGAGCCATTCTCAGTGCGCCTCCCGACATCGCCTAGAGTGGCAGTTTCTCACCGCGAATCGCCAAGTCTAGCAGTTGCATCGGGTGGTAAATGGGCACGGGGCTGCCTTGCTCTTGGAGATACTGCCGCAATTGTATAGTGCAGCCCACATTGGCTGAGACAATGACATCGGGTCGAGTATTCAGCAGGTTGCGCACTTTTTGGCGTCCTAATTCCGCCGCGACATCGGGTTGGAGAATGTTGTAAACCCCGGCACTGCCACAACAGAGTGCTGCATCAAGGGGTTCCCGCAGTTGGACTTGGGGAATTTGCCGCAGCAGTTGCCGCGGTTCAAGGCGAATTTTTTGGCCGTGGATCATGTGGCAGGCGTCTTGATAGACCAAGGTCAAGGGGCGATCGCTCAAGGGGTAGAGGGGTGTCACCAAGCCCTGTTTGACCAAAAAGACCTGCACATCCTCAACCTTTTGCCCAAAGTCACGGGCGCGATCGCCATAGTCGGGGTCAGTCGCCAAAAGGTGATGGTACTCCTTGAGGGTATGGCCACAGCCTGAGGCATTGATTAAAACCGCATCCACTTGGGTGGCGGTAAAACAATCAATCATCTGGCGAGCGAGGCGTTGCGCCTGATCCTCTTCTCCTTGGTGATGGGGCAGGGCACCACAGCACCCCTGTTGCGGCGGCAGCACCACCTCAAAACCATTGGTACTTAACACGGAGATTGTGGCTGTATTGACTTCAGGCAAAAAGAGCCGTTGCACACAGCCGAGAATCACCCCCACTCGGCCACGCTGTTTCCCTTGGGCGGGTACGACTTCAGGAGAGCGATCGCGAAATGTTGTTGCTGCAAGGGGCGGCAGCAGTTGATACATGGCCGCAAGGGACTTGGGCAGCAGCCGTTTTAGGAGTCCCAGCCGCTGTTCGAGATTGGCCAAGCCTAGTTTTTGGTAGAGCCAGAGCGGCCACAGGAGGGCACGCAGGCGTTGAGGATAGGGTAGCGTTTGGAAAATCAACCAGCGCAACAGGCGATCGCCCACAGGACGGTGATAATGACGCTGCACTTGCACACGGGTGGCGGCAATCAACTGATCGTACTCCACCCCCGACGGACAGGTGGTGACGCAGGCCAAGCAACCCAAGCAGGAATCAAAGTTCTGGACGACATCCGCCAGTTGCACCTGCCCCTCATTAATGGCATCCATAAGATAGATGCGGCCACGGGGGGAGTCCATTTCTGTGCCCAGTACCCGATAGCTGGGACAGGTGGAGAGGCAAAACCCGCAATGGACACAGGCATCAATCAAGTGGGGATCGGGGGGGCGAGCCACAGGATCAGTTGCAGTCATTGGAGAGTATTCAAACCTGCCTAAAGATTGCCGACAAAAACGCCAGTGCCAAAGACACCCGTTGCATCCAATTGTTGCTTGAGCCTTCGCATTAATTCAAGGGCGTTGCCGCGATAGTCCCAAGGCTCCAGTTGCTGCTTGAGACTCAGGGGCGCTGCCAACACTGTCACATAGCCCCTTGGGAGTCCCTGACGTAGCCTGAGAATTAGTTGGCGCAGCGCCTCTGGCTCACCGTGGAGATAGGCATGGCCGACCCCTGCACTCATATGGCCACAGCACTCGCAGGCCAATTCTTGCGCTAACTGCCGCAGCTGGCTGAGGGCGGACACCATCTCGCTTAGAGGCACGCCAATTTTGAGGATCACTTGATCGGGGGTGGGGTTGAGAGTAATGCCTAGGGGGGCTTGGGGTTCCAGTTGCAGATCGTGGCTCTGGGCAATGCAACTGAGGCGATCGCCCAAGGTACCTGAGGCCAAAACTTCCCGCAGCGTATGAAACTCCAATTCCAGTAAGAGTGCCCCCGTCGCTTCAAGGCGCAGGACGCATCGCGCTGGGGCTAGGGAACTGCTGAAAATCGCTCCCAACCCTTTGGCTAAGGCAGCCACTTCTCCCCGCAACTGCCAAACTTGTACCGCATCCGGTAGGGGATAGACCCGCAAGGTCACCTCCGTGAGAATACCCAGCGTGCCATAACTGCCGATGAGCAGCTTCATCAGGTCATAGCCGGCAACATTTTTCACCACTCGCCCGCCAGCTTTGACGATTTGGCCATCGCTGCGAATGAACTTGACCCCTAATAACTGATCGCGCCATGAGCCATACCGCTGCCGCAGCGTGCCATTACTTTGAGTGGCCAAGCAACCGCCAAGGGTCGCCGTTTCTCGAAAAAGGGGATCCGCTGCAATCCATTGCCCGGCTGCTGCGAGGCGGCGCTGAAGCGCTTGAAAGGGCATGCCCACCTGGGTGGTGACGGTCATATCGGCAGCCGCATGATCAATGAGCTGGTGCCACGCCGTGGTTTGCAGAAAAATATCCGCCTTGGGGGTGTTCCCTAGCCAATTGAGTTTGGTACCAGCGCCGATGGGCAAGACTCGCCAGCCTTCCCGCTGTGCACAGGTAATTACTGCTGCTCCCGCTTCGGGGGTGGGGGGAGTCACCAGCAGGGCATGCTCAGGAAGGTAGGGACGCAGGTGGGGGGCGCGATCGCCCAATTCAGCAAGGGAGTGAACCGCTGCATCCCCCAACAGTGCGCTCAGGGTGCGTTTCATGGATTGCGGGTGGGCAGTTCAAAGACAAACCCTTCGTAGTATAAAAGTTGACCGTCCTCACTTTTGACCGGGCGGGCGCATTCGCAAATGGTGGTGATGGTTTGGTCAGCACGATACACCTTGGAAACAAGGTTGCGTACAAAGCCACGGGATTGGATTTGTTGCTGAAATTTTTGCCAACTGCTGTCATCCACGTAGGGACGATGATTATGGTGCTCTATATCCGCTAGCCAATCTTCGGCATCGGCGTAGCCATAGATGCGTGCCAAGGCGTTGTTGACTTTGAAATAAATTCCTTCGGGGGAACTTTGATAAATGCCCACTACAGCTTCCTCAAACATTTGCCGATACTGTTCTTGGGCAGCTTGCAGGGAGGAGACCAGTTCGCGCCGCTCCTCTGCAATCTCCTGCAACTGTTGGTTTTGTTTTTGGAGTAGGGCATTCTTTTGGCGTAGCTTCCGCTGCAGCAGGGCGATCGTTAACTGATTTTTCACCCGCGCCAGTACTTCTGCCTGCTGAAAGGGTTTGGTGATGTAGTCAGCGGCACCTATCTCAAAGGCCTTGACCTTATCAAACACATCATCGAGGGCACTAATAAAAATGATGGGGATATGTTTGGTCTTGGGATTCTCTTTGAGGGTTTGACAGACCTCGTAGCCATCCATATCCGGCATCATGATGTCCAGCAGAATAACATCTGGGGGTTCGGCCTCAATGCCCATGAGCGCCATTTGGCCACTGATGGCACCGCGCACATCGTAGCCTTCTAGTTGCAGTAGTGTGGTTAAAACTTCAACATTTTCGGGGGTATCATCGACAATTAAAATGCGACCAGCCCCTGAGTCAAAGAGGTCGGTGGTCATGCACGGGTCTCCCAATGGCGATCGTTTGTCAGTGCCCTGACACCCCCCATCCTATCAAAGTTTTTTCTGAGCGTAGGCGATCGCCAGCCAGTTCCGAATTGGCAAGATCGCCAATAGTTCATTTTTCTATAGGATGGTGGTGGTACACCGCGGCAAAGATAATCAATGACAACAAATTGGGAAAATTTTCGCAAAAACCTTGGGGAATGGCATGGCTCCTTTACGGCTATCAGTCCTACGGGAGAAGTGGGAGCCTCGGTGCCCTCGATTTTGATCCTTGCCGATACTGCTGACGGGCAGCGGGTGCGGTTTGAACTGCGACGCTTTGGTAATGGTCTCGATCAGCCCCCCACCAGTGAAACAGTGCAGGAGTATGCCACCATTGGCCGCCAAAATGTCTTTTTCCCGACGGGCGCTTTTTCTAAGGGATCGTTGCAGGTGGCGCCCTTTGCGGAGTTTGGCGCCGAGTATGGCTTTGTCATGGGCGATCGCCGACTGCGCTTTGTCCAACTCTTTGACAAGAGCCAGCACTTGCAATCTATGACGCTGATTCGCGAGTTTCGTGCCCACAGTCATGCGGTTGAACGTCCCCCTTTAACCGTGGATCAGCTCCTAGGGGAGTGGCGCGGTACGGCCTACACGGTCTATGCCGACTGGCGATCGCCCACGGAAACCCCAACCCATCTGAGTCTTTGGCGTGAGGGCGATCAGCTTTACCAAGTGCTGCAAACCCCTGAGCAAGAGGTAAAAACAACGGCAACAATCGCTGGCGGCCGTCTTCTCTTTAACGATACCGATCAACCCAAACAGCTTGTCCTACTCCCCGATGGTACCTCTAGCCTGACCCCCCTACGGGTGTCCTTTCGTCAGCCCTTCTTTGTCGAGGTGGGTTGGTTGTGGGCACAAGGGCAGCGGCAGCGCCTCATTCGTACCTATGGCGATCGCGGGGAATGGGTGAGTGCTACACTCGTTGTTGAAGAACGGATAAGCTAAGCATCCCCAGCAAGAGGGGTAGCAACCAATCCCCATAGCGGGTATAAAGGGTCTGGGTCTGGCGTCGGAAAATCGTTGCGCCATGAATCACAAACTCATCAGCGTTTGAAAGCCAAACGGTCTCACCCGTCGGCGTAATCACAGCAGAAAGCCCCGTATTTGTCGAGCGCACCAGCCAGCGATCGCCCTCTACCGCGCGCAACACATCATGGCCGTGGTGCTGGGTCATCAATTGGCGGCGATAGGGATCATTGTTGGCAATACTCAGGATGAACTGCCCCCCATGAACCAGTTGCCAGCGACTGCGGTGGGAAAAGGCGGATTCAAAGCAAATCAGGACAACAGCATTGCCCCAAGGGGTGGCAAATACTTGCTCAGGGTCTCCCGGCAACAGGCGCGATCGCAATGTGGATAACCGCTGCACTACCCCCGACAGCCAATCGGGAATATATTCCCCTAGGAGGACAAGATTCACCTTGTCATAGTGACTGTAAATCTCACCGTTACTATCAAGGGTCAGAAGCACCTGATGATGTCCCCCTGCCGTTTCCCTAAATGTCCCTAACCATAGGGGCACACCCGCCTCCTGCACTGCCCGCGTGATCGGATTCATCTGCTGCCGTCGCCAGAGAATCGGCAGTGCTCCCTCCGGGGTTAAAACGGCATCAACCCCTAGAGCCACCAATTGACGATAGCCACGGGGATAATCCTGCCAAGCGCGGCGGATCCCCTCTGGCGTGAGCTTTTGCCGTGTTGGGATATTGCCTTGGATCAAACCCACCCGTAGGGGTTCCCCTTGATCTGCAATAACACTGGCGCTTAAAACACCATTGAGGGCGATCGCCCCGGTGAGGGTCATCGCGAGCCAGACCCTTGCCCCCTTTTGCCGCCGCAGACTGAGGGTAACTAGGCCATTCACTGTCATCACGACTGCCGTAATCGTGGTGGGACCCGCCAGACGACCCAGTTGCACGAGTCCCGTTGGGCTTTGGGTCAGGGATAAACTAATCCACCATAGGGGCGAATGGCTCCAGAGGGCTTCAAGGGCACACCACAGCGTCACTCCCCATAGGAGTTGCCAAGGGGTAGATGGCTGCACACCATAGCGCGCCATCAAAAAGGCCCAACTGCCACTCAGGACTGCCCCCCAACTACTCAAGAAAAGCCAAATCCCCCGCGAGATCAGCCAACTGGGCACTGGGGCAATGCCGATCCATGTCAGGGGATGCAGATCCCACACCCAGACTAAGCTACTGCCGTAGAACCCCCATCCCCAACACAGCCCAGCGATCGCTGCCCACAGGGGGGATAAAACCTGACACTGCCACCACAGAGGCACAATGCCTATGAAGGCTAGGAACCATCCACTCACTGGCGGTAGTGCCAACTGCGTTCCCCAACCTACGATGCCTAAGCCAACGAACAGCAGCCACCTAAGCAATACTTTGGCGTTTGCGTTGCTCTTTGGGGGAAGGAGCCACATGCCAGTGTCCTGCTTTAATCAGTTCCCGTTCCAGTAAAGCAAAAAAGCGCTGGCGATCGCTGCCGCGCACAACGGCTAAATTGTGGGCTTCTGCTAATGCCACGGGGTAACCCCGGCCTTTTGCAATTTGAGCTGCCGTCAATGAGACTGCCTGTTGCCACAGCTCTGCCTCCCGCGCCACCCACTGAGGAACTTCCAAACGCACTACTTCTGAGCCACCGTGGAGATAGGCAACATAGATGTGATGTTCGCCGTAATGTTCCAGAATACGACTGCGGCTACGCCAGAGGGGGCTATACTGTTGTGGTGCCAAGTGCGCCTGCCAGAGGAGGACATCCCGCAAGGGATCAAAGACTTGACAAGGGGGGCGATCGCTAGCTGTGCCAAGATCACTCTCACCTGTCTGACTACAGTGGAGAGCACAGTTGGGTTCAGGGTAGGGGCAAACCCCCAAGCGCAGAAAATTGACCGTTTCATGACTGCGGGAGGCGCTAACATAGCCCACTAGGGGAATTCCCTTGGCTCGCAACTCATCCCAGGCAGCTAAAATTGGTGTCAACAATTCCTCACGCACCATTGGCGGCAGTGATTCCCACGCCCAGAAAATAAGTGAACCATCCACGAGGGCTAAGCTGGGGGCTTGCTTGTTGTGCGTTTGAATGAGTTCAACGAGGGCAAGCATTTCCGCTTGAGTACGGCGGTAGCGTAACCAATCCTCTATGGTGAGTCCCCAGCCCCGCGATCGCCCCAATTCATCGGGTTCGTAAACCAACTGTGGCACGCTATCTAAATGGGGGCGTTGCCCTTGACCGTAGGCGATCGCCACCCGTCCCACATTGATCAAATAGCAGTAGGCAATTTCGTGGTGACTAGGGGCAATTTGCGAGCCATCGGTGGCAAAAATTGTGTGTGATCTTGGGGTGGGGGGGACAGCGTGCTTCACCGTCAGGGATTCAATGGGTTCAGCAGCATTAAAGGGAAAGGAGTCCCCCCACTCTTGGATAGCTTGGCGGTAGGTGTCTAAATTCTCCGCCATACGTTCGAGGACTTCGAGGGCACGGGCTTGTTTGTGTTGGCTGGCGATCGCCCCTTGGCGGATCACTTGACCCACCGTTCCCATCTGGGCAGCCAGTTTGACGAGGTCCAACACCGCTTTCGTATCTACAGATTTCGTATCTACAGATGTATCGAAGCTTTGCTCCAATAGTGACATACTCCCGACCCTCACGCTTCGGGTAGAGGGCGGGCTTCTCCAGTCTTTCGACCTTCGCGTTTTATAGTGAGCCGATGCCCCAAGCCCACTGTTTTGATGAGTATCGCCGAGTTGATGTCTCGCGACATGGATGCACCACAATGAGAGCATTCATGCCAGCGGTCAGACAACTCCTTGGGTCCTCGGTTCAGGCAATTTGCACAATACTGAGATGTGCCAGCGGGGTTAACCTTCACGACCCACCGCCCAGCGTTTGCAGCTTTGTACGGCAGGATGTTGTTTAGGAACCCTGCTCTCCCCGCATTGGCAAAACTTTTGTTCAGGCTGGATTTAGCCGCCTGACCATTAGGCACTGACTATAGCACAATTATGGTTATAGCACACACTTATTGCACAGCAAGACTCCCCTCGCTCGGGCACTTCGGGGGCAGCGAACCCCCTCAGCGCCCCTAGCTCTCATCCCGACGCTCCCCTTCGGAAAAGCGCGGGGCTTCCCGCCGATTAGCTAAAATGAACCGATGATTCAGAAGATAAACCGCCCTTTAGACCGCTCGGTCGTGCGTAGTAGGGCAAGGCTTTAGACCCAATTCTTTGGTAAGCTAAAGAATGCTTTCTAAAACCGTGCTAAAACCTCCTATGGCTGCATCCGTAAGCTTTGACCTCGATGCCCTCAACCAACGCTTTGAGGGGGCACATCCCCGTGAAATTCTAGCGTGGGCGGTAGCAGAAATTCCCCAAGGGCTGGTGCAGACCAGTGCTTTTAATGTGGATGACATGGTGATTACGGATCTGCTCTACCGCGATCTGCGCCCCAATCCCCCTGTCCCCGTTCTCTTTCTGGACACACTGCACCACTTTCCAGAGACCCTTGAATTTGTGCAGCAGGCCAAGGAGAAATACGCTCTGGATTTGCGCATTTACAAAATCCCCGATGTGGACAGCCGCGAGGCCTTTGCTGCTCGTTATGGCGACAAGCTTTGGGAAACCAATGTTGAGCAGTTTCACCATCTCACTAAAATTGAGCCGCTGCAGCGGGGCTTGGCAGAACTCAGTACCGTGGCTTGGATTACGGGACGGCGTCGCGATCAGGCGGTCACCCGCGCCAATATGCCCTATGTAGAACTGGATAAACAGGGACGGCTAAAGATTAATCCCTTGGCCGCTTGGACGCGCAAGCAAACGTGGGCTTATGTGATGGAGCATGGGGTGATTTACAATCCCCTCCATGATCGTGGTTATGCCAGCATTGGCGATGAACCCCTCACTACCCCTGTGGCCGAAGGGGAAGATGAACGGGCAGGTCGCTGGCGCGGCATGGGCAAAACTGAGTGCGGGATTCACATTTGAGCCAATGTACTTTCAGGACGTGATTGCCACGCTGCATCAATTTTGGGCGGCTCAAGGGTGCCTGATTGCCCAGCCCTACGATGTGGAAAAGGGTGCCGGTACCAAAAGCCCCCATACCTTTTTGCGTGCCCTTGGTCCTGAACCTTGGGCAGTGGCCTATGTGGAACCCTGCCGCCGCCCTGCAGATGGCCGCTACGGCGAAAACCCCAACCGCTACCAGTACTACTATCAATACCAAGTACTGATTAAGCCTTCTCCCGACAATATCCAAGAGGTCTACTTGGAGTCACTGCGTGCCCTTGGCATTCGCCCCTACGAGCATGACATTCGCTTTGTTGAGGATAACTGGGAGGATGCCGCCGTCGGTGCTTGGGGGGTGGGCTGGGAGGTCTGGCTCGATGGTATGGAAATAACTCAGTTTACCTATTTTCAGCAGTGCGGGGGTCTGGATTGCCGGCCAGTGTCCATCGAGATTACCTACGGACTGGAGCGGCTGACAATGTATCTCCAAGAGGTGGACGCGATCGCCAGTATCCGCTGGAACTCCACGCTAACCTATGGCGATGTCCATCTCCAAGGGGAGATTGAGCAGTCCACGTACAACTTTGAGGCCGCTGATCCGGAACGATTGTTTGCCCTTTTTAGTCTCTACCAGCAGGAGGCGGAGCAGCTTCTGGAAAAGCAGTTGGTCTTGCCCAGCTTGGACTACGTGCTCAAGTGTTCCCACACCTTTAACCTGCTGGATGCCCGTGGTGTGATTTCGGTGGCAGAGCGCACCCGCTATATTGGTCGTATTCGCGGCTTAGCACGGCGCGTTGCCCAAGCCTACGTTCGGCAACGGGAAGCTCTGGGATTTCCACTGCTCAAGGAGCCAGTGTCGATCGCCTGAAGGGCGCACTACGTCCCCTAAGTCAAAATCATCAAGATCAACTAAGGAGCATCCATGGGACGGCAGTGGCACCTCCTAGGAGTTACTGTTTTGTTTGCGGCATCGGCAGCGATAGCAACAGATGTGCCGCGCTTTCTCAGTCCTAGCAAGTTTTGGGGGCAATTGGTCTATCAGGTCAAACCCTTAAAGCCAGAAAAAGTGGTGGCGCTCACCTTTGATGATGGCCCTTGGGGTACCTCAACCCGCCACGTTCTGCAAATCCTCAAGGAGGAGGAGGTCAAGGCCACCTTTTTTGTCCTTGGCAAGCATGCTCTGATGTATCCTGATGTCATTGCTGACATTGTCAAGGCCGGTCATGCTGTGGGCAACCACAGTTGGAGCCATCCCTACAAGTCTGTTACTGCGGCGATGGCCAAACAGGAAATCGAAAACACCTCAGCGCTGATTGTCAAGCAAAGCCAAGCCCAAACACGCCTTTTCCGGCCACCGGGGGGCAATTTAACCACGGGGCTAGTGGATTATGCCAAGTCAAAACACTATGCCATTATCATGTGGTCAGTGGATACCCGTGACACTCGACCCAACACCACTGCAGCGCAGATCGTTGAGCGTGCCCTCAAGGGAGTCAAACCGGGCAGTATTCTTTTGCTCCACGACGGCGGGGGCGATCGCGCCACGACTCGCAAAGCTCTCCCCACTCTGATTCGTCGCCTGCGGCAAAAGGGCTATCGCTTTGTTACGATTTCTGAACTGCTGCAACTGGCGGTCAAAGCCCCCACCCGAAAGCCTGAACCAACCCCAGCACCCGCCCCGGAACCCAGTTTAGGCCCAGCTCCCCTACCCACTCCAAAAAGCCTGCCCCCTCCTGAGCTGACGCCTACCCCTCTCACCCCCAGTGAACCGCGATTGGAGCCACCGCGCATGCCGCCTAACTAAGACTCCAAGGGAAATTCCCTAATCTGTGGCGTCGAGGTACCATTGAGGGTTTCCCCCAGTTGATGCAGGGGGTCATAGACGGGTTCTAAACTGGCTTGGGTGTGGGCGATCGCCCGCAGCAGTTCAGCCGTGAGGTATTCCAGAGGATGGGGCGGAGGCGGTTGGCGGCGCCGATACTTGGGGGTGGGCACAAACTCACTGGCCACGGCTTGAAGTTGATAGGCCAATGCTTTTACCTTGGCAAGGTAGGTCAGGGTTTCCTCAAGGTGCTGGGTAATTTGCTGGTGCTGAGCTTGCAGTTGTTGCCACTGTTCAGGTGCGATCGCACCCGCTGCTGGTTTGAGATCGAGGGGAGTCAAGTCCTGAAACAGTGCGTCTAAGTCTGGGGTCTCACTACTCACGAGTCCCTCCAACAAGGCGGCATCAAATAGCTCCCCGAGCACTTCGGGAGACACGGCTGCCCACTCACTAGGGGAAGAAAATGCAGAATCAGGCGCTGTCATGGGCATTTACCAAGTCGCGTTGGATGGGATTGCAGAGTATGAGAAAGGGGCGGTTGCCCTAACTTTGTTAACCTTATAACGGTTTTGTTTGGTGATCGTGGCTGTGACCTCCTCTTCTTTACCAATTGTGTTGGGTGTAACGGGTGCCTCTGGCCTGATTTACGCAGTGCGTGCCATTAAATTTCTATTACAAGCAGGCTATTCCATTCAATTGGTAGCCTCAAAGGCAGCGCATCAGGTGTGGCAGGCGGAATATGGCCTCACCCTACCGCTTCAGCCTGACAAGCAGGCGCTGTTTTGGCGCGAACAGGCGCAAGTCTGGGAAGGCTCCCTCACCTGTCATCGGCCAACGGATATGGCAGCGGCGATCGCCAGCGGTTCCTTTCGCACCTTGGGCATGGTGATTCTCCCCTGTAGTATGAGCACGGTGGCCAAGTTGGCGGCAGGCCTGAGTTCGGACCTGCTAGAGCGGGTGGCGGATGTCCACCTCAAGGAGCACCGTCCATTGGTGCTTGTGCCTCGCGAAACCCCTTTTAGTCTCATTCACCTGCAAAACCTTACCCAATTGGCCATGGCGGGGGCGCGCATTGTTCCGGCTATTCCTGCTTGGTATCACCGGCCGCAGACCATTGAGGATTTAGTGGATTTTGTGATCGCCCGTGCCCTTGATCAGTTAGGGTTGGATTGTGTGCCGCTGCAACGTTGGCAAGGATCCCTTTCCTAATGCGCGCTTGGATTTATCTGGGGGCGATCGCTCTGCTCAGTGCACTGGTTGTTCAAAATTGGCAGCCAGTAGTCTCCTTGCGCTTTTTGGGACAGCAAACTCCGCCCCTTCCCCTTGCTGCTTGGATCGTGGTGGCCGCCCTCTCAGGCATGGCAGCAGGGCAGTGTTTACTCTGGCTAACGGCAGAAGCGCCAGCGCCGGTAGAACAGCCAAGCCGGCGATCGCAACCTCCCGAACCTGAACTGGATCCCTCAATGCGTCCGCCGCAGGATGAGCCAGAGGTTGATACTAGTGATGTTGAGGATTGGTTTAGCGAGCCAGAACCAGCCCCCCGCGAGCCAGAGAGACAAGACCGCCCCCGCACCACCTACGCATACCAATATCGCCCTTCCCGTAAAGCCACTGCTAAACCGCCGCCGCCCCCTGATCAGGTCGTGGATGCTGAATACCGCATTCTGACGCCGCCACCCCCCAAGGACACTCCCCCTGTGGATGAGGAAGACTGGGACATTCCTCTATGATCAAAAGGGTTGTCATTGGAGAGAGACGGTGAAGGTTGCAGTGGTAGGGGCTACGGGTCGCACAGGTCAACGAATTGTCAATGTTCTACAATCTTCTGAGCATCAGGCGATCGCGATCGTGCGCAATCCTGCCAAGGCTAAGGGGCTGTGGCCAACGGTCGAAAGTCGCACCGCCGATGTTACCCAACCCCAGACGCTGCCCCCAGCGCTGCAAGAGTGTGACGCCGTGATTTGTGCCACGGGAGCCAGCCCCAGCCTCAACCCCTTGGAACCCCTGAGTGTGGACTATCTCGGCACCAAGAATCTGGTGGATGCGGCTAAATCCGCCCATGTGCAGCAGTTTATTCTCGTCTCCTCGCTGTGTGTCTCGCAATTTTTCCATCCCCTGAATCTTTTTTGGCTGATTTTGTATTGGAAGCAGCAGGCAGAACGTTATCTCCAAGAAAGCGGTCTAACTTACACGATTGTGCGACCGGGGGGACTGAAGGACACCGATGACGGAGGTTTTCCGATCATTGCCCCCGCCGATACCCTCTTTGAGGGGAGTATCCCGCGATCGCGGGTGGCGGAAATCTGTGTCGCTGCCTTGGGCGAGCCGAGTGCCTACAACAAAATTTTTGAGGTGGTGAGCCGTCCCGATCAGACGCCGGTGGCCTATCCAGAGTTATTCCGCTCAGTTGCGGCAGTGTGAGGAGAAGTTAGTGCGGTTTTCCCGTTGGTTGCTGGCGATCGCGCTTCTAGGGAGCATGGGCTATTTCCTTTTTGGGTCGCGTTCAAGTGCCCTGTGGTGGTACTGGTACCGCTGGCAGCCGCGGCAAATTGCCCCCTTGGTCATGCAGGGGGGAGATCCCTACGTACGGGCACTGATGCGCACCATTTCTGCCAGTGAGGCCAATGAAGCCAATCCCTACACGCTGCTTTATGGTGGCGAGCACGTCCAAGACCTCAGCCGGCATCCCGATCGCTGTGTTCCCATTCGCCGCGGCCCCAATCAGCATCTATGCACCACCGCAGCCGGGCGCTATCAATTTCTCACCACCACTTGGCAGGAGAAAGCTGCTCGCTATCATCCCCAACCGCCAAGGTGGTTTTGGCAGGACTATAGCTTTGCCCCAGAGTATCAGGATCAAGTCGTCTATCGTTGGCTGACCGATCCTGCCGCTTGGAATGCCGATATTCCGCAACTGTTGCGGGAAGGTCGAGTACAGGAAGTGTTTGCCCTACTGTCGGAGACTTGGACGAGTCTGGGCTACGGTGTTGAAAGCAATTTAATGACTCCCCACCTCGAAGAGATTTTCCATCAACTTTTGGCTCAAGAATTAGCTGCGTCACAGAGAGCTAGAAGAGACGTGTCCCGCTGATCTATTTTCTCTGCCGACGAATCTATTCAAGTGGGCAAAGACCTGATTCTTGCGTTGGATCCCTCAGAGTCCCTCTGGGAGAGGGTTTGAGTATTTTGGGTAACCTTGTAGAAAATAATTTAATAATTTAACTCCCCCTGCAAGGGATCCCTCGGAACAGGGGGTTGCAATCCGCTGAGGGAGAGGCTATATTAGAGAGCATTTTGATTTTCTTCGAGGAAGCTGATTGAATGGAAATTAAATGGAAATTTCAAACTGCTCTTCAAGACTTGGCACCCTTTAGCACAGTACAACTCTATCCGTTATCTCAAATCAAGTAAGAACAGATCAATCATTGCTAAATAACAAATTTAATTGCGATAAAAACGCTGCTATTGGCTACAGAGAAGTTTCTTCTTGCTAGCTTGATTACTCTAGTGCTACTATCCTAGAAGTTTGGTTTTTAGTTCAATAGTTCAAAGCAAGGTGCCCTTTGCGAGCAAACCTGACCTTCTATGGAGATCAGGCAAGCTTGGTAATTTTCGATAAGTCTAAATTAGCTTAGCGGAACAGTCAAAGTTTCAGAGAATTCCAATGCTCAACTCTATACCATTCATCTGTACTTAGAAAGTAAAGAAGAGGAGGTTGTTTAGGCAAGTGGTAAGTAAGGGCAAAAGGTTAGTTATCTGGTTATTCGTCTTTTGTGTGATTCTACTCCTGACTCTTTACTGGCGAGCAATTGCAGCAAGGGTTTGCTTGAATATTGCTCAACTTGCTTGGATTCGGGGTCAAAACATAACTGGCCTTTACCTGAAGGCGTACCAGTTTGCACCTAATGATCTTCACGTTCGCTGGCGGACAGCAGAGGCTTTTGCCCGTGCTGAGCAATACCAAAGGGCCGTCGATATATTACAGGCAACCCAAGCAGGGAATGTAGAGCCCTACTCTAGCCTGATACAAGCCAGTTTAATTGAGAACTTAGTTAAGTTGGGCAGAGTGCGCGAAGCATGGAATCAGTTCTCCCGTTTTGACAAGCCAATTCCTCTTGATTCAAGAGCAGCAGCTCACCTCTGGGTTGACGTACTAGACGGAAGAATTCCTAAAACAGATGTAACTGAAGTAGCCCTTGATCGATTGGTGAAGGCAACACTTGGGCATTTTCTTATGACCCATGAACTTGACCCAATACTCATGAAAATTAAAGCGGCCAACTTTTGGCAGACTTCAGAGGGGAAACATCTCCGCTCCCTGCTGGAGTATAAAGCCCAGATATGCTGTCACCACTGGCATCATGCAAACTCACTGCAAGAGAAGTCTGAAGTTGATGTTGAATTTATTTCTAAATTTCTAGGCCTCGCTAAAAGTGAGATTAAAATTGGTAAAGAACGACTGACTAATACCGAACTAGAGGCCGCTGACTACTCTGCCACGAGTCCGCTCCAATGGTCGGTAAATCCTAACCGAAAGGGCTTTTTTAACACTAACCAAGGTAAGCTAAGGATTGATGCTGTTATTGCGGAAGATAGCGATTACAGGATTTCTTTTTACAAATGGTTTTCATCAAGTACAAAACCCTATGTTGCTTCAGTTAGATACTGTACACTGACGCCTCCAGGTTACTCACAGGAACCTAGAGTTGTCTTAGCCATTGGTAAGCCCTATGTACTCAAGCAAACGGATGGGAAATGGGTTAATGCTTACGTTATTGACTGGAGCCTAAGAAAACGAATGCTCAACCCCTCTCTAACTCTTGCTGGTAGAGGCACACTTTGGGTAGATAAATTCTCAATTAGAGAAATTTCCTTAAGTCAAAGTAAAAATTTCCGCAAGGGAAGTGAGAAAATTATTTTTAATTTCACTGATCAAAAATGCTGGCTCTAGAAAGAGGTTTTGACTATGAATTTTTCTTTTGATATTGTAAGAAATATCACTAGCTTGATTTTTTCATATCAAATTCATTTTTTCTTGATCACAGCCTTACTGCTTGGTATAGTCCGACTTATTTTGCCCTATGATTACTTTATTACTACTAGCCTAATTGCTCTATGCATTCTGAGTTACTGCTTGGAAATATCGACTAAAGGAAGATATAGACTAAATCTTCCCTTGACTAGTATTTCTAGACTGCTTTTGGGATTATTTCTATTTTCTATCCTACTTTCTATTCTATTAACTAGTGAATTAGACCTTCCAAGATCAAGCTACCTTGTGCTCCTCGTTAGTGTAAATCTGTATTTATTCGTTTTTCACTTAATTAGCCACATTCCTGATAGAAGATTAAACCAATTTTGTCTGGGAATAACTTTATTTTTAACCTTGTTGCTGATATTATTTGCCTCTTCTTCTCCATTTTTTACTGCATTCTACCCTCGTAAGTTTACATTTATACCTGAGGAGATATATAAGATTTTACCTCCACCAAGGTCAATTGAAGATGGAGGCTATAACCCAAACTACTTTCCTGCACTAATAGTTATCTTACTGCCAACGAGTTTAGTTTGGTGGATTTTCCCCAAAACAAGAGAACTGCCTAAGTGGCTGAAATGGTTAACTTTAGTGGGTGTGGTGACTAGCTTATGCGTCCTTATCTTATTGCAATCACGCGCTTCTTTTACAGCTGTAGTTATTAGCATTTTAATTCTTCTAATCCTGCGAGTTCCTCTTTCTATTAAACCCCTACTCAAATTAATTCCTTTACTTCTTCTAATATTGATATTTCTATCTATTTATCCTGAGAGTGTGCAATCTATTCTAAGAGCCTTTGGCAACCCTTTTGGGTATTCATTTATTGAGCGAAATAGAATGTGGCTTTACGGCTGGTTAATGCTTAACGACTTTATGTTTACAGGCTCAGGCATAGTTGAAAAATCTAGTATTGTGTATCTTTTTTATCCTAAGTTAAATGTTGAGGAATTTGCTCTTGTCTATCTCCATAATGTGTTTTTAGAAATAGTTGCTGATGTGGGAATATTCGGTCTGATTGGCTGGCTATCCCTATGGGCTACTGCCAGCGTTGGTGCCTGGTTTGCTTACAGAAGCCATCACCCCTTGCTTTCAGCTTTAGGCGCTGCTCTACTTGCTACCCAGGGGGGTATATTTATTCATCAACTGTTTGAGGGTCAGACTTGGACTGATTTCAAGTCAAGTTCCTTGGTTTGGCTACTCTGGGGGGTGGCAATGGGGATAGGGTTCAGAGCAAAGTGCTTACAGAAGCCTGAGTGCAGTCGTAGTACTGAATCCTAAGAAAGAACCGCGCCTTTCCCCAAAGGACTAAAATTTAGGGAATGCTCTCGTTTCAGTTGACTGGCCTTAGGGGATGTCTATGTCGTTTCTTGAGTATCTCCATGCAGAACCGCGGCGTGTCATCGTCTTTGATGGCGCAATGGGCACGAATCTGCAGGCACAAAACCTGACGGCAGCGGACTTTGGTGGTAAGGACTACGAAGGCTGCAATGAATATCTGGTGATTAGCAAGCCAGAGGCGGTGGTCAAGGTGCATCGTGATTTTTTGGCAGCAGGGGCAGATGTCATTGAAACGAATACCTTTGGCTCCTCCTCAATTGTTCTCAGCGAGTACAATTTGGGCGATCGCGCCTACGAAATCAGCAAGAAAGCCGCCGAACTGGCAAAAGGGATTGCCGCTGAATTCAGTACCCCCGACAAACCCCGTTTCGTTGCTGGCTCCATGGGACCCGGTACCAAACTCCCCACCTTGGGGCACATTGATTACGACACCCTCTACAGTGCGTTTCGCGAGCAAGCCGCTGGTCTGTTTGATGGGGGGGTTGATTTGTTTATTATTGAAACCTGCCAAGATGTGCTGCAAATCAAAGCAGCGCTCAATGGCGTGATGGCCGTCTTTCGAGAGCGCGGCGAACGCCGTCCCCTCATGGTCTCCGTGACCATGGAGCAGCAGGGCACCATGCTGGTGGGCTCAGAAATTGGCGCGGCCCTCACCATTCTGGAACCCTATCCCATTGATATTTTGGGACTCAACTGTGCCACCGGCCCAGACCTGATGACGGAACATATCCGCTATCTCTCCCAGCACTCCCCCTTTGTTATCTCCTGTATTCCCAATGCCGGCTTGCCAGAAAATATCGGTGGCCACGCCCACTATAAATTGACGCCGATGGAACTGCGGCTTGCCCTCACCCGCTTTGTGGAAGATTTTGGTGTGCAAGTGATTGGTGGCTGCTGTGGCACTCGACCGGATCATATTGCTGCCCTCGCCGAGATTGCCGCCACCCTCACCCCCAAACCTCGAACCCCCCAACGCATTCCCGCGGCAGCTTCGATCTACAGCCCTCAGCCCTATGACCAAGAGAATTCCTTCCTAATTATTGGGGAGCGGCTCAATGCCAGTGGCTCGAAAAAGTGCCGCGATCTCCTCAACGCCGAAGACTGGGATGGCCTCGTTGCCCTTGCCCGTGCCCAAGTGCGTGAAGGTGCCCATGTCCTTGATGTCAATGTGGACTATGTGGGCCGCGATGGGGTGCGCGATATGCAGGAGTTGGTGTCGCGCTTGGTTAGGAATGTCAACCTGCCCCTGATGCTTGACTCCACCGACTGGCAAAAGATGGAAGCGGGTCTCAAGGTGGCCGGGGGGAAATGCCTGCTCAACTCCACTAACTTTGAGGATGGTGAACCCCGCTTTTATAAGGTCTTGGAGCTGGCCAAAACCTACGGCGCTGGCGTGGTCATCGGCACCATTGATGAAGAGGGGATGGCACGAACCGCTGAGAAAAAGTTTGCCATTGCCGAACGCGCCTATAAAGCTGCCCTGGACTACGGCATTCCCCCCTACGAGATTTTCTTTGACCCTTTGGCACTACCCATTTCCACAGGGATTGAGGAGGATCGGGCTAACGGGCGGGAAACCATTGCCGCCATTCGCCGTATCCGTGCTGAACTCCCCGGCTGTCATATCCTGCTGGGGGTTTCCAATATCTCCTTTGGGTTAAATCCAGCGGCGCGGCAAGTCCTCAACTCAATGTTTCTCCATGAGGCAATGCAAGCAGGCATGGATGCGGCCATTGTCAGTGCCGCCAAGATTCTGCCCTTGGCCAAAATTGAGCCAGAACATCAGGGGGTGTGCCGTGATCTTATCTACGATCGGCGACGCTTTGAAGGGGAAGTGTGTGTCTATGACCCCCTTGCAGAACTGACGCGCCTTTTTGAGGGCAAAACCACCAAGCAGGATCGCTCGCAAGTGGAAAACCTACCCATTGAGGAGCGGCTCAAGCGCCACATTATTGATGGCGATCGCCTTGGTCTCGAGGACACCCTTGCCAAAGCCCTTGAAAAGTATGCCCCCCTTGAAATCATCAATACCTTTTTGCTTGATGGCATGAAGGTGGTGGGCGAACTCTTTGGCGCTGGGCAGATGCAACTGCCCTTTGTCCTGCAGTCGGCAGAAACCATGAAGGCTGCTGTCGCCTACCTCGAACCCTTTATGGAAAAATCCGCTACAGGGGACACGGCCAAGGGCACAGTTGTCATTGCCACCGTGAAGGGAGATGTCCACGACATTGGCAAAAACTTGGTGGATATTATCCTCACCAACAACGGCTACCGAGTGATTAACTTGGGGATTAAGCAACCCGTTGAGAATATCATCCAAGCCTACGAAGAGCATCAGGCAGACTGTATTGCCATGAGTGGCCTTTTGGTGAAATCCACCGCCTTTATGAAGGAAAACCTAGAGGTCTTTAATGCGCGGGGCATTACTGTTCCTGTGATTCTGGGAGGAGCTGCCCTCACCCCCAAGTTTGTTTATGAGGATTGCCAGTCCACGTACCACGGTCAAGTCATCTACGGGAAGGATGCCTTTGCCGATTTGCATTTTATGGACCGGCTCATGAGTGCCAAGGCTGCCGGTCAGTGGGACGATCGCCACGGGTTTTTGGATGGGACGAGTATCTCTGCCCTAGGGGAAGAAACGAGACCAGCGATCGCCCCCGAACCTACGTCAGTTCCTGAACCCGAAACGCCAGAAGTGGTGGATACCCGCCGCTCTAAAGCTGTGGCCGTGGATATTCCCCGCCCCACACCCCCCTTCTGGGGCATTCGTCACCTCAAGGCAGATCAGATTCCCCTCACCGAGGTGTTTGCTTACCTCGATCTGCAAGCCCTGATTGCGGGTCAGTGGCAGTTTCGCAAGCCTAAAGATCAAGACCGCGCCACCTACGACGCCTTCCTTGCTGAAAAGGTTTATCCCATCCTTGAGGAGTGGAAACAGCGCATCCTTGCTGAAAACCTGTTGCATCCTGAACTGATTTATGGCTACTTCCCCTGCCAAAGTGAGGGCAACACGGTCTATCTCTACGATCCCGAGAAGGTAGGCGATAAAAGTGCTTGCGTCCCAGAGCGGGCGATCGCCCAGTTTACCTTCCCACGTCAAACGAAGGGGCGCCGTCTGTGCATTGCCGACTTCTTTGCGCCCGTGGAATCCGGCATCATTGATGTCTTTCCCATGCAGGCGGTCACCGTGGGGGAAATTGCCACCCAAGTAGCTCAACAGCTATTTGCTGCAAACCAGTACAGTGACTACCTCTACTTCCACGGCATGGCGGTACAAACGGCTGAAGCCCTTGCAGAGTGGTGCCATGCCCGCATTCGCCGCGAGTTGGGGTGTACCCCCGATCCAGCCTCCATTCGCGATATTTTGGCGCAGCGCTACCAAGGCTCCCGCTATAGCTTTGGCTACCCCGCCTGTCCCAACATGCAAGATCAATATACGCTGCTTCGACTTCTGGAGAGCGATCGCATGGGGATGTACATGGACGAAAGCGAACAACTCTACCCTGAGCAATCCACGACCGCCATCATCTGCTACCATCCAGCGGCCAAGTACTTCAGCGTTTAGCTTGAACGGCGGGAAGCTCCGCGCTGTACTCGCTAGGGTCAGGGTCCGGTAGTTTACGAGACCTAGGGGGCAATGAGGCTTCTTCCAAAATTTTCACTAAAGTTCACGAATGAGGCATGGCGATGGAGGGGGTGCAACGCTATGGCATTGGTTCGGGGGGCTGGCCGCTGTTTCTGGGCAACTGGGATTGTAATACGACGGGCAACTAGGGGCAGGGGATTGCCGAGGAGCGATCGCCCCAATGATACACTGCAAACGGAAGAGTGTCGGAGATGCCCTTGGTGACACGCCCAAAAATTATTGTCCTTGATGATGACCCCACCGGCTCGCAAACGGTGCACAGTTGTCTGCTGTTGACCCGCTGGGATGTAGATACCCTCTGTCGTGGCCTCACCGATCCTGCGCCTATCTTTTTTATCCTCACCAATACCCGTGCCTTGGCGCCGGAAATTGCGGCGGAGGTAACGCGCACAGTCTGTCGCCATTTGAAGGAAGCGATCGCCCAAGTGGGCATAACCGATTACCTTGTGGTCAGTCGCTCCGACTCCACCCTACGCGGGCACTATCCCCTTGAAACCGACGTGATTGCTACTGAACTGGGTCCTTTTGATGCCCATTTTTTGGTGCCTGCCTTTCTGGAGGGAGGGCGCATCACCCGCGATAGCCAGCACTACCTTATTGTTGAGGGTCAGCCGGTGCCCGTCCATGAAACGGAGTTTGCCCGCGATTCTGTCTTTGGCTACCAGCATAGCTACCTGCCCGACTATGTGGCCGAAAAGACCCAAGGGCGGATTTCGACAACAGCCGTAGCGCGTTTTCTGCTTGCCGATGTGCGCAATCCAGCCACCCTGCTCAGTCGCTTGAGTCAGCTCACGGGCAATGTCTGTGGGGTGGTGGATGCCGAAACCCAAGAGGATTTAGACCAGTTTGCAGCGGCGGTACTTCAGGTGGTCAGTCAAGGCAAACGCTTCTTGTTCCGCAGTGCCGCGAGTTTACTGACTGCCCTTGCCCAACTGCCCCCCCAGCCCACGCCCCCTGAGGCAATGGCCACCTATTGCCGCCCTGGTCGCTATGGCGCGGTCTTAGTGGGTTCCCACGTGCGCAAAACCACTGAACAACTGGCTGCTCTTTTGGAGGAACCCACTGTCTTTCCCATTGAAGTACCTGTGGCGCGATTGCGCGACAGTGCAGCGGCTGAACCTGACATCATCAACGAAGTCTTAGCAGCAGTGGATCAGGCGATCGCCCGTGAGAAAACACCTGTGATCTTTACCAGTCGCGAGGAACTCACCTTTGCAGATGCCGCAACACGGTTGGCCTTTGGGCAACGGGTCTCGGAGGTGTTAATGGCCATTGTCCAGCAGTTGCCCACCGATTTGCGCTATCTGATTAGCAAAGGGGGGATCACCTCTAACGATGTGCTGAGCAAGGGCTTAAACCTAGCCAGCGTGCGCCTTTTGGGGCAGGTGATTCCCGGCTGCTCCGTTGTGCGTACCCCTGCCGATCATCCCCGTTTTCCAGTGCTACCTGTGGTGCTATTCCCCGGCAATGTGGGCGATCGCGAGGCGCTGCGCACGGTCTATCAGCGCTTTCAGGGCAAGGGTACAGCCTTGGAGGCAGAATGACGCAGTGGCTTGAATCTCGCTCAGCTCAGGGGTTAAAATGCAATTGTAACAATAATAAACAATTTTTAATCATTCCTGATAAGTGGATGAGTTTAACCAACACAGTAGGGGCTAAATCAACGGTATGGCGCTGGCTGCTGCCCGCCTTGGTAGGGCTAGTGGTGGGCGGTGGCTGGGGTATTTCTCTCCTGTTGCCCCTGCAGGATCCCTACATCCAATCTGTGCAGGCGGCAGTGGGCGATCCTAGTCGCGGCGAGCAAATCTTCATTCTCAACTGTGCTGGCTGTCATGGCATTGATGGCAAGGGGAAAGTGGGACCCAGTCTGGTGCAGATTAGTCAGCGGCGATCCCAAACCAAGCTCATCCAGCAAATTATCAGCGGCAATACCCCTCCCATGCCCAAGTTTCAAGCCCAACCCCAAGACATGGCCGACCTATTAAGCTACTTGAAGACACTCTAAAACTTTTGACAAAAATTCCACAGGGAAAGCCAATATACTAAATTGAAAATTGTGTTATCAGCAGTTATCAGCATTACCAATTTCGAGCATCCTTTGGTGGAATGGAAGAAGCCTTTGCAGTGGGCGATCGCGTGCGCCTTGTGGAACTGCCCCCCTACGTGAAAACAGCAGAACCAATGCCCATGCTGCGTCCCGCCAGTATTCTTACGGTTGGGGAAGAAGGGGTCATTCTCGGACAACAACCCGGCAATTATTGGGTCGTGCGCCTAGAGCGGGGTGCCTTTTTGCTGGAAGCCAAGTATTTAGAGCGGGTTTAAGATGACGCCGCTTTTGTCCCTATGCATGATTGTCAAAAATGAAGCGCAGCAACTCCGCCGCTGCCTGCAGTCGGTACAGCGTTGGGTAGATGAAATTATTGTGGTGGACACGGGTTCGACAGATGAGACGATCGCCATTGCCCGCGAATTTAGTCCCCATGTCTATTCCGTGGCTTGGCAGGCAGATTTTGCCGCTGCCCGCAATGCCTCCTTGGCCTACGCCACAGGGGAGTGGGTCTTTTACATGGATGCCGATGAAGAATTGGTGGTTACAGATCCGCACTGGCGAGATCAATTGACGGCTGAGCAGGCTGCTGCGATCAATCAGTGGAGTCTGCTGCGCCACGAACAGTCAGGCGATCGCCACTGGAGCGACTTTTGGAATGTCCGCTTTGGCCGCCGCTTTCCCGATCTCCACTTTGTTGGTGCTCTCCATGAACAGCTCTCCTATCGGGATCGAGCGGCAGTCGTAGGTGAATTGCGGGGGGTTTACCTCATTCACCATAATCAGCCAAGCCAAGAGGAATTTCTAGCAAAAATGCGCGATCGCAACATCCCCATTCTGGAAAAAATGGTGCAGCAGGGCGATCGCCGACTGTCAAACTTAGTGTGTCTTGCCGATCACTATGCCGCCTGTGGCGATGGCGATCGCGCCCAAGCATGGTATGAACAAGCCCTTGAGCAGATTGCCCCTGCCGTCGAACAGGGGATACTCCCTAGGGACATCACATGGCTGCGTCATCTCCTTTTTTGGGTGAGCTACCGCGCCTTTGAAGCCAAGGACTACGAAACGGCTCAGTATTACCTCAGCTATGGTCTGCGCTTTTTTGATGCCTACCCGCCCCTGCTCTATACTGCTGGACTGTTGATCTTTGAGCTGGGCTTGCCACGGGGAGCTTTGCCCTACTTTCACCGCTGTTTAGATCTCTTTGAGCAGGGCACCTACGATCGCGCTGAACCCTTCGATCGCCAGTGGATGACTACTCAACCCGCCTACAGTCTTGGCTATACCTACATGACCCTGCAGGAGCGCGATCGCGCCATTGCCTATTTTCAAAAGACCCTTGAATTTAACCCTGACTATCCCCCCGCTCAGATGTATCTGCAACAACTGTGGGCGGCAGCGGCAAATCAATCGTAATCCGAGTACCCGCCCCGACCGCCGAGCGAATCCACATCCGTCCCTGAAAGCGCTTAGTCACAAAGAACGCCTTCGTCAGCCCAAAGCCACCCCCCATCGTGCGGCGATGTTGAACGTTGGAGCCTCGGTAACCAAAGCCAACCACCTTAGGAATTTCCTCGACGGGAATTCCACAGCCCGTATCCTCCACCACAAACTTGAGGTGATCCGCTGTTTGCACGAGTCCCGCAATGATTTTGCCCCCTTGGGGCGTGTATTTACGGGCATTGGCAATCAAATCTCGCATCACATCCTCAAAGACAGGGGGCATCAAGACCGTGCGACCATTGGGGGTTTGAATGTCAAAGGTAAGAAAGTAATCCGAGGCTTCCTGAGCGGCAATATTGTGGAGAATGCGGTAACGCCCCTTGCTATTTTTCTCGATGGCTTGGAAGACTTGCTCAAACTGAGTCTGTAATTGCTCAATGGGCACCTCGACCCAAGCGGTGGGTGCCTTTTCGCGGGCAAGGAGTTGTTGCACTCGCACCTCCACCACATCAAAGACAGATTGAATATTGGCCACTGCCTCCTGCACATCGGGGGTCGTGGCTTTTGCAGGGTACTGAGCCAAGGCAGTTTCGAGGTTTGCTGTAATTGCTGCCCGCAGATCGCTGATTTGCCGTAGGTAGGCCAAAATGGTCGGGCGATCGCCCAAAGCGTTCACCAGTTGCTCCAAGCTTTTCAGACTGGGCTGTAACACGTTCCAATCGTCGAGTTCCAGTTCTAAAAATTGCAGTTCCCCCATCAAGATATTCAGGGTATTTAGAACACTGTGCATATCTAATAGGGTTTCCTGCTGGCTGGAAAGGGGGGGAGCCTCCGTAATTTCTATCTCCACAGGGCAACAGGATTGCGCAGTCATTTCAAACCAACCTTTTTCTTGTTTTTCTTAATTTTTCTTAAAAGTAATCAATCGAGCTTTCGGCAGGAACTTCTTTTAGCCTAGGCCAAATTTTTGCCGTCTGCCTTATGTCACGAGGAGAAAACCCAAGGCTAGGTTAACAGTTTGTTAGGATCAAGGGGAAGTGAATTGGTTTAAGACGATGGTCCTGCTGGGACAGTCCGCAGCAGAACTCAAAGCATGGGTCGAAGCCCAAGGGCAGCCCGGCTATCGGGGGCAACAACTCCATCAGTGGCTCTATCAAAAGGGGGCGCGATCGCTCCAAGAGATTACGGTTTTTCCCAAGCAGTGGCGTGACGCCCTCGCTAACGTAGAAATTGGCCGCTCCCAAGTTCGCTATCGCCATGATGCTCAAGATGGCACCGTTAAGCTTCTCTTGACCTTAGCGGATGGCGAAACCATTGAAACGGTGGGCATTCCCACTGGCGATCGCCTCACGGTGTGTGTTTCTTCCCAAGTGGGCTGTCCCATGGCCTGTGATTTTTGTGCCACGGGCAAGGGGGGCTATCGCCGTAATCTGGCCAGTCATGAAATCATTGATCAGGTATTGACGATTCAAGGTGAAATGGGGCGCCGCGTCAGCCATGTGGTGTTTATGGGGATGGGTGAACCCCTGCTGAACTTAAAGGCGGTTCTGCAAGCCGTCACCTGTCTCAACCGCGATATTGGCATTGGTCAGCGGCACATCACCATCTCCACGGTGGGCATTCCGCAGCAAATTCAGCGACTGGCAGAGTACCGGTTGCAGATCACCCTTGCCGTCAGTCTCCATGCCCCTAATCAAGCCCTGCGCGAGCAACTCATTCCCAGTGCCAAGCACTACCCCCTCAACCAGTTAATTGCCGATTGTCGTGCCTATGTGCAGCAAACGGGGCGCCGTGTCACCTTTGAATATACGGTTCTCGCGGAAGTGAACGATCGCCCGCAGCACGCTGAGGAACTAGCGCAGCTATTGCGGGGCTTCCAAAGCCATGTGAATCTGATTCCCTACAACCCCATTGCCGAGGCAGCCTACCAACGTCCCAGTGCTCAGCGCTTGCGGCACTTTCTCAGCCAACTACAAGCTCTAGGGGTCACAGCCAGCATTCGGCGATCGCGGGGTCTGGATCGGCAAGCCGCCTGTGGTCAGCTACGCCAAGCTCAACTCAGTGCCTAAACACTTTTTGCTATCATATGCTATCATAATTTCCTAATTTCCTAATTCGTGTAATGCCTATCACATTTTGAATGAAGTTAGAGCTTTGGTTCGTTGCTCCCGTTAGCGCGATCGCCCTCGGTGGGATTGCCACACTGATTCAACCTCAACAACCCTTAGCAACCCTCTTAGGAAGTGGCATCGGTGCCCTTGCCGGTGCACCCCTCATTGAAAGGAACCAACGCCGTAGCGATCGCCTTCTTCAGGAGATTAACACCTTCCTTACGTCCTCTCCGAAAACCGCAGAACTTAAGGAGCTTCTCCTACGAGAACTCCAGCAACAAGGCCGTCAACTCACCGACCTTGAACAGAAACTGCACCAAGCGCTTCCTGATGCCCTGCGTCCCATTCACAATGAGATCGTCCAAACCCTGCAAACCTTGAGGAACAATCTACAGGAACCCTCCCCGCTAATTGCCCAGCAACTGGAGCCACTGCTTGAAACCCTTCACGCCCAAAGTGCCGCTCTGCAAACCATTCAAACTCTACTTCAAAGTCCCCAACCACCGGCAGCTACCCCAAAAACCGCCGTCCTCTACGACATTGAGAACTTAGTCTTTAAGCAAGGGGAGCGACTGAACCCCACCAAAGTGAATGAGCTTGTTTCCCTAGACAAGATTCTTGAAACAATTCAGGGAACTGTTGATCTGGGGGAAATCGCTATCAAGCGTGCCTATGGAAACTGGCAAAACCAAATTCTCCAAGCCCTCAATGCCCAATTGGAGCAGGCTCAAATCGAGCGGGTACCGGTCTATGGTCGCAATCACAATCAGCGTAATGCAGCAGATATTCAAATTGCCGTTGATGCCATTGACCTAGTTTACCAGTACCCTGACATCAATACCTTTGTGCTCATTTCCGGCGATGGTGGCTTTGGCTCCATTGCCCTGCGCTTGCGGGACTACGGCAAAACTGTGATTGGCTGTGCCTATCGTAACGCTGCCAGTGACGGCTTTCAGCGGGTTTGCCACCAATTCGTATTCCTTGAGAATCCCTTCATTGATTCCGCCGCCACCACCAATGGTAGAAACAGCACCACGCCTCGTCAATCCAATGGAGAAAGTCCCACAACACCCTCCTCATCTCGACATCTGCCTATTGAACCGCTAAATTATGAATCAATTCCTCCATCAGCAATTTGCGAAGAGGAAACCAAAAAACTATTGGAGCTATTCTCCTACTACACTAGCGATCCAACAAAACGTAAGGAATTAGCTAGGGGAATCGTCTTCAATACTGTATTTCAAGAAATCAAATCTGTGGCACCCCAATTGGATCCGCTGCGCTTCGGCTTTTTCAAGCCCTCTGAATTAGTAGCCTACTTAACTGAGCAACATCAGTTACAAATTGGCGTTGCTGTGAATAGTCAATTGGGTAGAACGATTCTCTGCTGGCGAAATAACCTACCGCAAGGTTACACCCTCCGCACCTCCAGTCCCCAAACCATTCACACAGTTGCAATTTACCGTGGTATCTTTGCCGATGAAGTGGCGGCAGATTTTTTACTGACTCAGGTGGGAGAGTGGTTAATTGCCCATCGCCCGTGCAATGCCCCTTTTAAGGCAATAATCAACATTATTCTTGAGCAAGCTCACAGACGACAACACCGCATTGGTCAGGAAGGAATCAAGCGGGCGATCGCCAACTATGTCAAAGCGGGCATCTTAACCCGCACCTCCCGTAATAGAGTTGATAGTCTTACCCTCGACCCTAACATCAATGACTTTTCTACGCTGGTCACTAAGCTGCAAACCCGCTTTCGCGAGGCGGTGGAAGATCGTCTGAGCAAGATTGGTGAGACAATCAATGAGGAGGTCTTTGCTCAAGCCGTTCCCCTTCAACCCTTGAGACTCCTGACGCCGAGGACAGAGAATACGCCAGAATTCGGCTCCTAGGACGCATTGGACGCACTGGGGGGTTCAATATGACTCGGCAGATCTAAACAGTAGCCAGCACCATAGACGGTTTTGATATAGCGAGGGCTGCGGGGATCGGGTTCCAACTTTGTCCGCAGGTGACGCACATGGACGCGGATGGTTTCAATGTCATCATCGGGGTCGTAGCCCCAGACTTCCTTGAGAATTTCACTGGGGGAAACGGTTTGGCCGTGGCGTTGCAGCAGGCAATAGAGCAGCTCAAATTCAAGGCGCGTCAGCTTGATAATTTTGCCAAACCAAGAAACCTCAAATCGCTCGGGTATGAGCGTCAATGGGCCATAGCTGAGGATTTCGCAGTGGCCTGCGGTTGACGGAATGCGATCTGCCCGTCGCAAGAGAGCGCGTACCCGTGCGAGCATTTCCTCCAATTCAAAGGGCTTGGTGAGGTAGTCATCGGCACCGGCATTAAACCCCTCCACCTTGTTGTGGGTTTGGCTTAGAGCCGTCAACATTAAAATCGGAATATCTTGGGTGCGCGGATCGCGCCGCAGACGTTGGCAAATGGTGAAGCCATCCACTTGGGGCAACATCAGGTCAAGGAGAATCAGATCGGGAGAGAGTTGTACAGCGAGGGCTTGCCCTTGCATCCCATCTAAGGACTTTGTGACCTCGTAGCCCGCCATTTGCAGGTTAATTGCCAAAACGTCAGCGATCGCAGGGTCATCATCAATGATTAAGATGCGGGGCTTCATAAGATGGACGGTACTCAATCCTCATGGGCGGTGAACTACCGCTTCTGAGAGAATTATAAACATCGCTGCAAAAACCTTAAGAGTTTGTTGAGTTTCTTTAGATTTTCTCAATATTTGACGCCAATTGATGTATCGCTCAACGATCTAGAATTGTCCTAAGCCACTTTTTGATCAGCACTTGTTAGAGTTCAAAATCCAGTTCGGGGCTGATATTGCGCAAATTGCCCTTAACTGGCAATACAGTCATGCCGTGACCTTTATGCGGTGTTCGGCGGATTTTCTACAAACCTAGGCTATACTTTGGGAATGCAACTTTTGGGCAGAAACGATCATCCTGTCCTCGTTTTGCGAACTGCTCACTCATGTAATGATGTAATGCTGTGGTTTGGATTGAATATGCTTGCTCCCATTCTTGTGGCACAAGCCGCTCTAGCAATTCCACCCCAACATTCATCCACCGTTGTACAGGAATATTCGCCTCGCCCGAATGTTGTTGTTCAGGCCAATGCGGTACCCGTCAACGCTCCACCTCCTGAAGCCCCTTCACCCCCCGCTGCCACGGCCTACGTCACACCCACCAATTTCGCTTATTTTCCCCAAGACATTCGTCCGCTCCCCGGCCAATTAGATGATGTGCCAGTCTTTAACAGCAATAGTCCAGAGATGGTGCGCTCTGAGGGAATCCTCCTCTCCACCTTTCCACCCCAAGGGAAATGGCAACCGGCAGCTCACCTTAACTATCCCCTAGAGGGGCGCTTTGATGTCTTTGCCCACCACATTACCCAATCCAACCGCGCCGTGAGTACGCCAACCCTCTATTTGGGGCTATTGGCCTATAACCCAACAGATCGCTATGTTACGGTGAGATTTCATCAAGCCGCTAGTTTCTTGAGTACGCCGGATGCCCCTTTTCGCAATTTGCCCGCTATACTCGATAATCCCAATGGCTTTATTTTCTCAGGCCCCGGCAGTCGAGTGACCAACCAAGTACTGCGGGGTGTGCGGCAGACTTCCTTTCCTTCACAAGTAACCATTCCCCCTCGCGAAGCACGAATACTGGCGAATCTACCACTGCCGTTGCCCACACAGTTCCCGAATGAAGTCCTCAACCGCGCGCGGGCGGAATTTATGCTGAACATCGGCGGTCTCATCGGTTCCCAATTGCCCTTGATCCCTGATGTCAGTCCCTTTGGGGAGGTTTCTTCCTCCAATGGACGCTCAACATTGATGCACTTAGAAAGCAATGGCTCAATTTACCTAGCACAAATGTCAATGTTTGCCCGCATGAACGAGCAGGGCACTGAGCGGGCACCCACCCTTGAGGAATGGTGGACGCTGCTGCATCGGGGTCAACTGGTTACCCCCCGTGACATTCCACCCACTCCCCCCAACAGTGGCCAGTTTGGTCGCTTCTTCTATGGTCGTGTGGCGGGTGTCAGTCAAGGCTCTCGCTGGCAAGCCACTCTAACCGATGGGCAACCCCATGCCCAAGCTTTAACGATCCCCGCAGCAGGGCGAGCCATCTCCTATGGCATTAGTACGCTCCCCCGAGGTACCCTTGGCACCGGTCAAATTCAAAGTGCGCCGATGTTAGTGCGCTATCCAGACACCGCCTACTACGCCCATGGTAATTATGGGGTTCACTATAGTTTGACTTTGCCTTTGGTAAACAATACCGGTCAATTTCAGTCAGTAGTGGTCACGCTCCAAACCCCTCTCAAGCAAGATCACCGCAGTGTCATCCTCCAATTTTTGGAACCGCCTGCTCCCCAAGTGTTTTTCCGAGGAACGGTGCGTGTTCGTTTTGTGGATGACTTAGGACAGAGGCGAGAGCGCTATGTCCATTTGGTGCAGCGGCGTGGTCAGCGGGGAGAACCGTTAGTCACATTAAATATGCGTCCGGGGGAAAAACGGGATGTCACGGTGGATTTACTTTACCCCCCTGACGCCACCCCACCCCAAGTGTTAACGGTGGCAACATTGCTTGGCCCTAGCTATGAAAACACGACTCAAGTGCCAGCCGCTCCCAATTCTCTCTCGCTCTCACCTGTAACCACACCCTAGGAGTCACCACGGTGGGCGATCGCATAGGGTGTCCATCGAACAATCGTCTTATCTTAATTGGAGATGTCCACGGCCATTATGAAGGTCTGTGCCGCTTGCTGGATCTGATTTCACCGACAGAGGGCGATCGCCTTTACTTCCTAGGTGACCTCGTGGATCGAGGGCCGAGTAGCGCCTCCGTTGTAGAACTAGTGCGCCAGTGGGGCTATGGTGCTGTGCGGGGCAACCACGAAGACATGATGCTCCTCACCTTTGAGGGCAAACAAATTAACCCCACTAGGCTCTTTGTCTGGTGTAATAGTGGTGGCGATGAAACCCTTGCCAGCTACACTTCTAGTGATTTGCTTTGGGAGCATCTCAACTGGCTGCACACGGTGCCCCTCTATCAAGATTTAGGGGATGTGTTTATTGTGCATGCGGGTCTTGATCCCCATCTGCCTCTAAAACAGCAAACCAGCCGGGAATGTTGCTGGATCCGTGAGCTGTTTTTAAGCCATCCTAAACCCTATTTTGCTGATAAAACGATTGTGGTCGGTCACACAATTACATTTACGTTTCCCGGGGCTGAAGCAGGACAAATTGTGCGCGGTGCCGGCTGGTTAGGGATTGAAACCGGTGCCTACCATCGCCGCAGTGGTTGGTTGACGGCGCTCGACTGGACAAATCAATGGGTGTATCAAGTGAATGTGCTCTACGGCGGTACCCGTCAAGGAGAACTAGCTCAATTTCGCATGGATGTAGGGGATGTCTCCTACAGTACAAACTAGCGCTGGCGCCACGCTGACCACAAAAGACAAATAATACCGATATTGATGGCAACATCTGCCACATTAAAGACGGGAAATTGAATCAAGCGAAAATCCAAGAAGTCAACCACCTCGCCCGTGAGAAAGCGATCAATGCCATTGCCCAAGGCGCCACCCAATAAACAGCCGTAGCCCACCTGCTGCCAGCGATCTAAGCGCGGACCTAGGACTGCCCAAACGATCAGACCTAAGCTAACAATGAGGGATAGCCAGCGTAACCAGAGACTGCCGTTGGCAAAGAGGCTAAAAGCCGCGCCGGTATTGGCGACGTAAGTAATATGAAAAACACCGGGGATAATAGGCGTTGTTTGCGGTGGCACTGTTAGGGCATAAGTAGCCAAAATCCACTTTTTGGTCAGGCGATCGCTGATGAGGGCGAGGCCAGCCGCCCACCAAAAGAGGGAGTTCTTGATCTTGAGGCGCCGACTATTCATCCCACAGGGCTAAGGGCAGCCACCGAGACCCGTGCTGCCACCTGTTGGGCGATCGCCCGCAGGGCTTGAGCAGAGGCAGACTGGGGCTGTGCAATCAGAATCGGTTGACCCAAATCTCCCCCTTCCCGCACAGGCAATTCCAAGGGGATCTGTCCTAAAAGGGGCACGCCCATTTCTGCCGCCAAGGCTTCGCCGCCGCCACTGCCAAAAATGTCATAGCGACGATTGGGCAGATCAGGGGGAATAAAGTAACTCATATTTTCCACGAGTCCGAGAATTGTGACCCCCAACTGCTGAAACATCCGCAAGCCGCGTCGTGCATCCCCCAAGGCAACGGGCTGCGGCGTTGTGACGATCACCACGCCGGCCATCGGCACAGCTTGAGCCAGTGTGAGTTGGGCATCCCCAGTGCCGGGGGGCAAATCCACAATCAGATAGTCCAGTGTGCCCCAATCACTTTGGTAGAGAAATTGGCGAATAATGCCATTGAGCATAGGACCGCGCCAAATGACCGGCTGATCGCGATCAATGAGGAAGGCCATGGAGACCACTTTCAAGCCGTGGGCTACCGGGGGTAACAGGACATCGCCTCTGGCTTCCTTGCGCACTTCGACAATGGCCTCCTCTAGCCCCAGCATCGTCGGGACATTGGGACCGTAGATATCCGCATCAATAATGCCGACAGCAGCGCCCGCTTGGGCAAGGGCAAGAGCTAAATTCACGGCCACGGTACTTTTGCCAACCCCTCCTTTACCACTGGAGACGGCAATAATGTTCTTGACCCCTGCTACATCGGTGCGATCCGGCAGGCTCTTTTGCTGCGGTGTTTCAGCAGTAACTGCCACTTGCACGTCCATCACCCCCGGCAGGGTAAAGACAGCTTTTTTGCAATCTTCGACAATGAATTCCCGCAGGGGGCAGGCAGGAGTGGTCAAGACCAGCGTAAAGCGAACCGTGCCATCCTCAATGGCGACATCACGGATCATGTTCAACTCCACCAGCGATCGCCGTAACTCGGGATCTTCTACAGGGCGGAGAACGGCCAACACAGACTCAACAGTAAGGGGGGCACTCATGCAGGTGATTCGTTACATTCGCTACTTAGATAGCGATCGTAGCACTGTTAGAGAGATTCCTTTGCAGCCCCCGCCTCAGGAGTCAATCGGCTGACAAGGGCTTCAGATGGCTTTCAAAGGGGCGGACATCACCCATATCTTAAAAAAGAGCGGTATTCTGGAAAGTATTAGCTACTTGCTTGGGATCAGAAGGATTGTGACTTTGACTCACTCCACTCTCCACCCCCCCACGCCAGCAACTGGCGAAGAGCTACAACGCCAACTGATTGCCATTCTCGATTTTGGCTCACAGTACTCGGAATTGATTGCCCGCCGCATTCGGGAAACGCAGGTCTATTCCGAGGTCATCTCCTACCGCACCACTGCTGAGCAACTGGCGCAATTGGCGCCGAAGGGCATTATTCTCTCCGGTGGTCCTAACTCTGTTTATGACGAGAATGCGCCCCAATGCGATCCAGCGATTTGGAACCTCGGCATCCCCATCCTTGGCGTCTGCTATGGCATGCAACTAATGGTGCAACAGTTGGGGGGAACCGTCGAGCGAGCCACCGCTGGGGAGTATGGCAAGGCAGCACTTTTTATTGACGATCCCACAGATCTGCTCACCAATGTTGAGCAGGAAACGATTATGTGGATGAGTCATGGCGATAGTGTCACGGCGTTGCCCCCCGGTTTTCGCGTCCTAGCCCATACCCACAATACGCCAATTGCGGCGATCGCCCATCCCGAGCGGAAACTCTATGGCGTTCAGTTCCACCCAGAGGTGGTACATTCCGTGGGGGGCATTGCCCTGATCCGCAACTTTGTCTATCACATCTGTGATTGTGAACCCACTTGGACTACCGCTGCCTTTGTCGAAGAAGCCATCCGTGAAGTGCGCGCCAAAGTGGGGGACAAACGGGTACTCCTTGCCCTATCGGGGGGAGTGGATTCCTCGACGCTAGCCTTTTTGCTCCACCGCGCCATTGGCGATCAACTCACCTGTATGTTCATTGACCAAGGGTTCATGCGCAAAGGGGAACCGGAGCGACTCCTCAAGCTCTTTCAGGAGCAGTTTCACATCAAGGTGGAGTATGTCAATGCCCGCGATCGCTTCCTTGCCCAACTGGTAGGCGTCACCGACCCTGAGGAAAAGCGCAAACGCATTGGCCATGAATTTATTCGCGTCTTTGAAGAGGAATCGCAGCGGCTAGGGCCTTTTGACTACCTCGCCCAAGGCACGCTGTACCCCGATGTGATCGAATCGGCAAATACCAACATTGACCCGCAAACCGGTGAGCGCGTGGCCGTGAAAATCAAAAGCCACCACAATGTCGGCGGTTTGCCGGAGAATCTGCGCTTTAAGCTGGTGGAACCTCTGCGCAAGCTCTTTAAGGATGAAGTGCGTCAAGTGGGGCGATCGCTGGGGCTACCTGAAGAAATTGTGCAGCGGCATCCTTTTCCTGGCCCTGGTTTAGCCATTCGGATTCTGGGGGAAGTGACCCCGGAGCGCCTAGAGATTCTGCGGGATGCGGATTTCATTGTACGGCAGGAAATTAACCGCGCTGAAATGTACCACGACTTTTGGCAGGCCTTTGCCGTGCTGCTGCCCATTCGCACGGTGGGGGTCATGGGGGATCAGCGTACCTATGCCTATCCGGTGGTGCTGCGGTTTGTCACCAGTGAAGATGGCATGACTGCCGACTGGGCACGGGTGCCCTACGATCTGCTGGAGCGGATTTCTAACCGCATCGTCAATGAAGTGCCGGGGGTGAATCGGGTCGTCTATGACATTACCTCCAAGCCACCTGGAACCATTGAGTGGGAATAAACTTGCCAGAAGGGCGAGGGATCAGTTTAACTGGGAGAGACGGTGGTGTGAGGGATGTGGCATGAACGGCAAATGGACACTGGCGCTTGGCTTCAGTGCATCTCTGTGGCTGCCCCTTGCGACAACGGCGCAATCTAGCCCACCCCAATGGCAACTGGAGGCTCAGCCAACAACTACCCCAACCTTTGAAGTGGTGCCAACAGCGGAAGCCCCGCCCCAATGGCAAGCCATTCCCGAACCCAGTGGCGATCGCCCTTGGCAGCCAGCGACGCCCGAAGAGCGGGCCTAGCTCATTTTACCCCCCCTGGCTGAGCAGGCCGCCGGTCATTGCCGACTCTTTACTCCTAGGAGCAAAATCGTTGGCGGCATTGGCGTGGGACTCAATCTGGAACTTACTCGCAATCTCCAATTTATTGCTGAAGCCACTCCCGTCTTTGGCCAAACCGGTGTTTATAGTGTCGGATTGCGCTATGTCGTCCCCCAGTGGGGCTTGGGAATTGATCTTTACGGGTCAAATACAGCTGGCAGCAGTATGCCCAATGGGGGTCTAGTGGGTCAGGGGTCGCCGGGAGTAGGCGTCAACCTCCATTGGCTATTTGGCGGCTCGCGGCAGCAAACCGATTAGAAAAATTCTCCCCACTCAACTAATCGCGGGCAAGGTTTTCAAAGCGGGTGTATTGGGGGTCAAAAAGGAGCTTAACGGTACCCACCGGGCCGTTGCGGTGTTTGGCAATCAGGAGTTCGCAAATGCCGCGATCGGGGGTATCGGGGTTGTAGTATTCATCGCGATACAGCAGGATCACTAAGTCAGCATCCTGTTCAATGGAGCCGGATTCGCGCAAATCAGACATCAAAGGGCGTTTATTTTGCCGTGATTCGACACTGCGGCTGAGTTGGGAGAGAGCAATCACGGGTACATTCAGTTCCCGTGCCAGTCCTTTGAGGGAGCGGGTAATTTTCGAGAGTTCCTGCACCCGACCCTCTGTCGTTTCTTCGCTTCCCATCAGTTGCAGGTAGTCAATCAAAATGAGGCCGAGACCGTTGGGATGCTCGGCATGGAGACGACGAGCGGTGGAGCGAATCTCGCCAAGGGTGGGGTTGGGGGTGTCGTCAATGTAGATGGGCAGTTGGGAAAGAATCCCGATCGCCCGACTTAGGGGTTCCCACTGGTGTTGGCTAATGCGACCTGCTCGTAAATAGTTGCTGTCAATGCGAGCCTCACTGGCGAGGAGACGTTGCACCAGTTGTTCTTTGGACATCTCAAGGCTGTAGATCGCTACCCCCAGATTGTGAATTTCAGCAATGCGCCGCGCAATTTGTAGGGCGATCGCCGTCTTACCCATGGAAGGACGACCCGCAATGATAATCAAGTCCGATCGCTGGAAGCCTTGGGTCATATTGTCCAAATCATAAAAATTGCAGTATAGACCCGGCTGAATATTACCGATCGCCCGCTGCTCTAACTCCGTAAACGTGCGGGTGAGAATTTCAGCAGTGCGGGTCAACCCCTGCTGAATCCGATCCTGCGTCACACTAAAGATCTGCTGCTCGGCCTGATCCAAGATTGCATTCAGTGGGAGGCTGCTATCGTAGCCCAACTTCACCACTTGGGTACCCGCTTCAATCAGCTTGCGGCGCAGGTATTTTTCCTTGACCAAGAGAGCATAGCGATCAATATTAATGGCGCTCACGGTGCGCTCCACCAGTTCCGCCAGCTTCGTGTGCCCCCCAACCTTATCCAATAACCCCTGATCCTGTAGCCAAGCCGTGACGCACAGGAGATCTGTGGGGCTGCCACGACTGTGGAGGGCAAGAGCCGCCCGATAGATTTCGCGGTGGGCACTAAGGTAAAAGGCCTCGACCGGCAAAATATCCACCACACGGTTAATCGCTTCCGGGTCTAAGAGAATACCCCCCAAGATCCACTCTTCCGCTTCGAGGTTCTGGGGGGGAATGAGTTGGCTATCGGGCTGGAAACTTGGTTCCTGAACCATCAGGGAAGTTCGCCCTAATCCGCAACGACTTGGATATTGAGTTTGACACTCACTTCGGGATGGAGCTTGATTTCAGCCGTGTAGGTGCCCAGTTTGCGAATCTCCGGCAGAACCATTGCGCGGCGATCAACGGTTTCACCCGTAATCGCTTGGATCGCATTGGCCACATCTTGGGGTGTGACGCTGCCAAAGAGCATCTCTTTTTCGCCGACGGGCATGGAGATGGTAATGGTCGCTAGTTTTTCAAGGGTAGCTTTTTGTTTTTCAGCGATCGCCTTGAGTTCGGCAAGCCGTTGCCGTTCTTTTTCTTGGAGCCGCTCTACCCGCCGTAGGGCACTGGGGGTTGCTGGCTCAGCAATCCCTCTGGGGAAGAGATAATTACGGGCATAGCCGGGGGCGACTTCGACGACTTGACCCATTCGCCCGAGTTTATTGACGGTTTCATTCAGGACAACTTGCACCCGCTTTGCCATGGGGATCCTCTTTTATTGAATTATTGAACTGGATGGGTTAACAGCAATCGCTAGCGCTGGTGGCTACGGCTGCTATTTTAGGACAAATAACTATTCTATAGCCTCTGAACACCCACGGTGCACCCCGCGATCGCCACAAAAAAGGGCAGAACGAGCGTTCCACCCTTGTACCGAGTTTGCTCAAAAGTTAAGGGTTCACTTAAAGAGGATGGAAGAGCAAGTCGGGATAGAAGCGATTAAACTCAATCAAAATCCCAGCGGTAATCGTCATCCAAATCGCCGCCAGCACGGGCGCAGTGGAAAGATAGGTCAGAAAGTGTTTCATGGTACGTCGTCCTTATGACAATCAACAAACAGTGAAGCTAGCGAGGGGAAACAGTGATTTCGTTATCTTTGGCGGTAAGTTCACCCGATGCCAGCTCCTTAAGGGCGGCCAGCGGCCAAGCAAACCCCGTGAGCATGCATTTGATGGCAAGGGGTACATCAATAATGATTTCTTTTTCGTTGGCTTCGCCGCTATCGCGCACCGCAATCAAGTAGGCACGACCCACCCAGCCGATCCAGCCGGCAATGTACAGGAAGAGCACACTGGGAATGAGAAAATCACCCGCACGGCTGAGGCGACCATCCACAACGAGGTGGGGCAGACCATCTTGGCCACAGAGAGCTTGGCTGTAGCGCTCAAACCGTTTTTGACCAGAGGCGGGATCAGCAGTGGTATTCACAGCAGCGGCAGCGCGTTTTTGAAAGGCAGGAGAATCCTTGCAGGGGACGAGTCCTGCCACGTCAGCGGAGGCTAGCGGGGTAAACCCTAGCCACAGGGTCAAGACAAGGAGTAGGGCTAACAATCGACGCATGGAGTGTTGTCCTCAAATGCAGACAGGTCAAAGTGCATTCACGGAGAGAGCAATCCCTCCCAAAGCTGCCATCATTTTAGCGGATGGGCTTCAACCCAACCCGAGGGGAAAGGTTAATAATTTTTACGAGCGCAAACAGCGACTAATGCTTCCTCTGGCGATCGCTCTATGGTTGATCGGTGCTGCCAGACTGTATCTATTGAGCCAGAGAAAGCTCCTTTGCTAGACTGGATCTATTGTTGGACTTGATTTCAAACATCTACACGTCGGTGGCGCTGGGGGGAGAGCTGACCCACGGTGATTCCTCAACTATGAAAAGTGTTTCTTCTAGTTTGCCCCCCATGGATGTTGACCTAACGTTTAACTTGCCCGATCAAAAGATCCTCGAGACCTTACCTTCCCAGCAATTGGTGGCGATTATTTTGCGTCAGCAGCAAATTATTAATCAACTGCGCCATACCCTCTCGCAAATTTCCGGCGTCCCCGAGGTCGTTCACCCTGAGACCCCACCCCCCCCAGAACCCCATCTAGCACTAGTAAGCGAGGATACAGTTTGTTACTTTCCCTTAACGGGGGGGAACTGCTGGACCATTGGCCGCAGTGAAGACAATTCCATTGTGCTCAGCGATCGCTGGATGTCGCGCAACCATGCCATGATTCAGCGCATGGGACAGGGGGAGTTTTATCTCATTGATCTCGGCAGTCGCAATGGTACCTTCGTCAATGGTCGCCGTGTGAGTGTTCCCGTTGCCCTGCACAATGGCGATCGCATTACCTTTGGCCAAACGGAACTGGACTTTTTTAACGAACCCTTCGCCCCCCTGTTTGCTGAAAATGCCACTCTGTCTTTGCCCCAATCCGAAGGCTCCTCCACCGCACTTCTCCATGTCCGCCGCCTGTTGACGGTCTTAGTGGTGGATATTCGCGACTTTACCAAGCTGACACGGCAACTCGAAGAGGAGCTACTGTCGGAGCTAATTGGCACGTGGTTCCATCGGGCGGGTGAGATTATCCGTCAATACGGTAGTTGGGTGGACAAGTACATTGGCGATGCGGTGATGGCGGTTTGGATCCACGAAAGCGAGGAAATTGGCTATCAAGAAATTTGCCACACCCTCTCTGCCTTAGAGGATTTACGACTGATGACGGGAGAACTGCACCAGCAATATCCCTTGCCGTGGCCACTGCGCATTGGTTCGGGCTTAAATACAGGCTATGCAATGGTGGGTAATACGGGGAGTGGCGATCGCCCCGACTATACTGCCTTGGGAGATACCGTTAACGCCGCCTTTCGCCTCGAGAGTGCCACTAAAACCATTGCCGCTGATCTGGCCATGGGAGCAACCACCTACCACTACCTTGTGCAGTCTTGTCCAACCGTTGTCCCCTTTCGCCCCCAAGTCCTCAACCTCAAGGGCTATGATGCCCCTGTCCCCGCCTACGTGGGCAGCTTTGAGGATCTCCATGCATTCCTTGCCCAAACCATCAAAGGCAGGGACACCCTGCATTAAACAGGCTAAAAAAGCGATTAAGGGACGGTCTCCCTCTGATATTATTGAATCACCTGTAGGGGGCAGTCTAGATATCCATCTATTGTGGGTGTAATGCCTCAGTTTCCTCTGTCACCCTGCTGGCGATCGGCTACCGCCGCCTGCGCTCGCTGTGCGATGTGGTCAGTTCTTTGCTTTGACTCTTAATGAACCGCTGTTTTTCGTAATGACCTGTGAGATTTGGGAGGTAAAGGAATGATGCAACGTTTAGGCCGCTGGCTAGCATTGGCTTACTTTCTAGGCGTTAGCCTGTTGGGCTGGATCAACTGGAGTGCCCCAACCTTGGCGGCAACTACATCCACGGAGGAAGAACTGGTCAATGTGGTAGATGAGAAACTCGGCACTGCCTTTGGTGAAAAAATTGACCTTAACAATACCAACATTGCCGCCTTTATTCAATACCGCGGTCTGTACCCAACCCTAGCTAAACTCATTATTAAAAATGCTCCCTATCAATCCGTTGAAGATGTCCTCAATATTCCCGGTCTGACGGAGCGGCAAAAGGAAATTCTGCGACAAAACTTGGATCACTTTACGGTGACCGAGGTGGAAACGGCTCTCGTTGAGGGGGGCGATCGCTATAATAATGGGCTATACAAGTAATTCCCCTTCTTAGATCAATTTTGGGTTAGCGTTGACTCCCGCAACTTCTGGATTTGATGTCCTAATCATTGGCAGTGGTGCTGCGGGTCTCAGTGCTGCCCTTGCCCTTCCCTCGAGCTATCGCATTGGCCTGATTACCAAAACTGACCTCCAGCAATCTGCCAGTGGCTGGGCACAAGGGGGTATGGCTGCGGCCATTGACCCGACAGATTCTCCCCTGCTCCATGCCCAAGATACCCTTGCTGCGGGGGCGGGTCTCTGCGATCCAGTCAGTGTCCAGTTTCTAGTTGAGCAAGCACCGGCGCAGGTGGAGCGGCTCTTGGCAATGGGAGTGGCCTTTGATCGCGCGGGCGATCGCCCCGCCTTAACCCTCGAAGCTGCTCATTCTCGCCCTCGGGTACTCCATGCCGCCGACACGACCGGTCAAGCCCTGATTAGGACATTGCTCGAACAGGTCACCGCTGCTCCCCACATCACCCTTTTGCCTAACTGCTTTGTCTTTGATCTGTGGCTAGAGGCGGGGCAATGTTGTGGGGTTTGTCTTTTACATCAAGGACAACTCCAGTGGCTGTGTGCAGGGGCAGTCGTTCTAGCGACGGGGGGCGGCGGTCAAGTTTTTGCCCAAACCACCAATCCTCCCTTAAGCACTGGCGATGGTGTGGCAATGGCATGGCGGGCAGGAGCACACATTCGCGATGTCGAGTTTTTTCAGTTTCATCCCACAGCGCTGGCAGTCGAGGGGGCACCGCGATTTCTGATCAGTGAAGCAGTACGGGGGGAAGGGGCGCATCTTATTGACCACAGGGGACATCGCTTTGTGGCAGATTATCATCCTGCGGGGGAGCTGGCACCACGGGATATTGTCAGTCGTGCCATTTACCGTCACCTGCAGCAGAGCCACGCCCCCCATGTCTGGCTGGATTTACGACCGATCCCCCGCGATCGCCTGCACTACCGTTTTCCGAAAATCATTGCTGTTTGTCGGCAGTGGGGCATTGATGTTGAGCAGCAACCCATTCCCGTATCCCCAGCAGCCCATTACTGGATGGGGGGTATCGTCACCGATTTGCAGGCCAAAACCAGTCTTCCTGGCCTCTATGCCGTTGGTGAAGTTGCCAGTACAGGTGTCCACGGTGCCAATCGCCTAGCGAGTAATTCCCTTTTGGAATGTTTTGTCTTTTCGGCTCAACTGGCACATCTGCAGCCTCAGCCTCTGCCTTTGGCGGTATCTCCTGTTGGTCAGCAACCCCTTGAAATTGAGCCAGTGAGCTTTCGTCAGTGGCGCCAAAATTTGCGCGAACTCCTATGGCAAAGTGCTGGCATTTGTCGCGATGCTCCCACCCTGATAGCCGCTCTTTCCCAAGTGAAGGAATGGCGCCAAGAATTGCTGGCTCATCCAGTCGCGATCGCTTTTCGTGAACTAGACCCCCGTTACTGCTATCCCCTTAGCAATGAAGCCGCCCAAAGAACCCTTTGGGAATGGGGGGAGCTACGCAATCTTTTGGACATTGCCTATTTAATTCTCAAAAGCGCCCTCTTTCGCGAGGAAAGCCGCGGGGGTCACTATCGCCAAGACTACCCTCAACCTGATCCCAACTGGCAAATGCACACCCTCATTTGGGGCGAGCACTGGCAAAAAGCGGCGATTCAGGGCGTTCAGAGTAAACTATAGTGGCTATAGATTTCAAAAACTTTTTGCGGTGCTCTATTCCTATGATGCAGTCACGGCGTGTGCAGGAAAGTTTGGTGGGTCTGGTGATCCTTGCGGGCCTAGCCACCTTGGGGGTCGGCCTCCTCTGGTTGCGGGGCAATCTTGCCGCTGCCAATAGCTACACCCTTGAGGTGGAATTGGATACAGCACCCGGCTTAGCAGTGGGGACACAGGTGCGCTATCGCGGCGTCCAAGTGGGACGAGTCACGGCCATTGGGTTTGGTGCCAACGGTGTGCAGGTGAGTGTGCGCGTCAATAATGTGTTAATTCCCCGTGGTGCTGTACCGGAGATTCGCCAGTCGGGGTTTATTGGTCAAGCCTTTTTAGACTTTACTCCCAAGGAGCGAGTACCGGAGATTCCCGAAGGCGTCACTGCCTTTGCCCCCAAGTGCCAACCCGATTTGATTTACTGCAATGGCGATCGCGTGACTGGGGTACGCACTGCCAGCTTAGAGGATTTAGTGCGAGCGGCAACTCGCTTTACCACCGCCCTTGAGGAATCGGGGATTATCAATAACGCCAATACCCTGATTTTGGCGGCAACCCGCACCGTCAACCGTGCTGATCAATCCCTAATAAAGGTGACCACTGCCCTCGATAGCTTTAACGCCCTCAGCAGGGACGCCCGCGCCGAACTACGGAATTTTAGCACGGCCTCGCAAGCCGTCACCCGTGCGGCCAACCAAATTAGTGAACTCGTTGAGGTCAACCGCAATACAATTAACTCTGCTTTACACAACATTGATGGGGCTGCCCGAGATCTGAGAACCACGCTCAATGCCCTTCGTCCTCTGACGAAGCAACTGGAGCAGGGAGAATTACTGGCTAATTTGGATCGGCTCATTAAAAATGGTGCAGAAGCCGCAGCCAATCTCAATAAAGTCTCTGGGACACTGAGTAGTCCGATTATCATGCTGTCGATCGCCCAAACTCTAGATGCCGCACGCGCCACATTTATCAATGCCCAAAAACTGACGAATGACTTGCTCAAACTCACAGGCGATGAATCCTTCCAGTCTGATTTGCGACGCCTCATTAAAATCCTCAGCCGCCTGCTGGCTTCAAGCCAAGACCTTGAGCAGCAATTCTTAGCACTCCATGCCACTTTCCTAGGAGAAACTCAGCTACCGCCCCCCAGCCCCACCCCCAGTCCAACGGTGGCGGCCATGCCAAACAACGAGGAAGAAGCCGCAATTACCAGTGATAGTAATCCAAGTGATCCCTAGGCTGACAATGAGTGTACTGGAGT
>NZ_JBKBHZ010000009.1:0-109640 GCF_046299655.1 Thermosynechococcus sp. | reverse complement strand
TACCTCTGATGCCGTAAGGCGTTGAGCACGCGATCGCCCCCAAGTGTTGGCCACCACAGAAAATGTGCCTCTACCTCTGATGCCGTAAGGCGTTGAGCACTCCCGAGACTTAGCGAGAGAAGTACGGTCTAAGATGTGCCTCTACCTCTGATGCCGTAAGGCGTTGAGCACGGGCTCTGTGGCGTTTCATCGCCGGCAGACCCTTGGACGTGCCTCTACCTCTGATGCCGTAAGGCGTTGAGCACCGTGATCGCTCCCCTGCGCACTGAGTGGGTACTGTAGTGCCTCTACCTCTGATGCCGTAAGGCGTTGAGCACTTTCTAATTAAATGCTCTATCTCCAATACCAGACCGTGCCTCTACCTCTGATGCCGTAAGGCGTTGAGCACTCGTCTAAAGCTGCCTGTCTTTGACGTACCAACCCGTGCCTCTACCTCTGATGCCGTAAGGCGTTGAGCACTGTCGCCAGCGAGGCGGGTCGGAATCAACGATATAGGTGCCTCTACCTCTGATGCCGTAAGGCGTTGAGCACCGGGTCGGCTTCCACCCCCGATCCGACGGTGGGTGTGCCTCTACCTCTGATGCCGTAAGGCGTTGAGCACATTTCGGATTCAAAAAAAATGAATCCGCTTGTACTTGTGCCTCTACCTCTGATGCCGTAAGGCGTTGAGCACACCGCATGGGTGGCTCCCATGCTGAGGAGGACTTCAAGTGCCTCTACCTCTGATGCCGTAAGGCGTTGAGCACGCAGAGGCATAAACCGCGTCTTTGCGCTCTGGGCGGGGGTGCCTCTACCTCTGATGCCGTAAGGCGTTGAGCACGATTCCGGTAGTTTTGCCTGAGGAGTATCCTTCCGTGCCTCTACCTCTGATGCCGTAAGGCGTTGAGCACGTGGCTTTCAAAGGCACCGCCAGTAGTTTTCTACCTCTGATGCTGTGAGCTAGCCTAACGGTTGGTTAAGTTTCTTGAATAAAAATAAATATTCCTACCCAAAAAGTTTCTTGCTTCTTGCAATTATCTACAATAGAAGTTAGGATGTTCTTAAATTTACAACTATAAGCTATCAGTTAGCATAATTCTTGCAACTAAAAGTTGGATACCTTTAGCAATGCCTGAGAGTCACATATACGGCAACACTAGGCCGAGATCATAGGTGTTATGAGTGACCAAAATCGCTTTCTGGAGATCCATTACAGCTTACGTGGAAAAACGCTGCCAGCAGATCATGGCTACGCATTATACTCTGCCATCAAGCAACAGCTACAAAAATTGGGATACGAAAACCTGCCCAGTGATCTTCGCCTAAGCACTATTCCCGGAGTGCCAAATCATGAAGGGGTTGTTTACTTGAATCAAGCTTCACGCTTCCGCATCCGATGTCTTTCAGATCAAGTGCAAACGTGGTATCGCTTCTTTCAAAACCAAGTACTCGACATCCAAGGGCACTTGATCCGCCTTGTACAGCCTCGCATTACATTGCCAAAGCCTTCAAGAACTCTCGCAGCTCGCCTAGTCACCTTCAAATTAGAAGCAATTGATCACCTAGAAATGCCCCACTATTTTTTGGAGTCCTGTCAGAAAAGACTAAATCATTTAGGCATTCAAGGAAGGCCATTTATTCCCTCTGATCCTAATGGTGACTTAGCACGGCGCACGATTCAAGTGAAAGGAAAGAAGGTAGTGGGCTACCGCGTGATTGTCGAAGATTTAACTCCTGAAGACTCCCTAAAGTTGCAATGGCATGGATTAGGGGGACGACAACATTTTGGCTGTGGCTGGTTCTACCCTCATAAGGAGGATATTGATGCCGCCTAGTGTTGAACCACCAAAGTTGTGTCCCAATCTTCTTCTTGCTAAATCCTCACTGCCCCGTACTCCCGATTGGCAAGGTGCCCATCACTTGGCGGGTCACACAGCTACAGTGGTTGCTTCCATCACCACCCTTGTGGAAACACTCGGTCAGCACCTGCTAGAACAGTTTGGGTTGACTAAGGTGACTAATATCAACGAAATAAAAGCCACAGCAAGGTTGGCTGCTTACTTACACGACTGGGGGAAGGCCAATCATCAGTTTCAACTTGTTGTCAGAAACAAAAAGAAACATCCACAACTGATCCGTCATGAAGTAGCTTCTGTGCTCCTCGCTTGGGAATTTCGAGAATGGTTGCAGCAGTGTCCAAATGCAGATTTCATGGTAGCACTGACTGCTGCAGGAGGGCATCATCTGAAACTGGGTGGCAAACAGGGTCGGCAGACGAGTGATCTAGGGGAAATACGGGAGGGAAGCGGTGATACTTGTCTTTACTGGTATGTCAAACATACTGATTTCAAAAGGCTACTTCGTTTTGGCACGCGAGCGTTAAAACTCCCTCCCAAAATTCGCATTAGTTTCTCACAGAAATGGAACATCAAAACGATCAAAGCCAAGCGTCAGGAAGTCTTGAATGCTCTCATTGAATGGCAACCAAATCCAGTGTTTCTTGCCGTTGTTAAAGCACTACTCATTGCAGCGGATGCCATTGGTTCTGCGTCGGCGCAGGTTTCAATTCAGAAGTGGATTCAATCAGAACTAAAGAATACCCTCACCGAAGCCGATTTAGAAAAGGTGATTAATGCGCGTTGCGGGGAATATCGTCAACTGCGCAAATTTCAAGTTGATCTTAAGCAGAACTCTAAACGGGTAACATTGGCACAGGCAGGTTGCGGTACCGGCAAAACCCTAGGAGCCTATAATTGGGCAATGCGTCATGCCATTGGACGCAAGCTGTTCTTCTGCTACCCAACCACCGGCACAAGTACAGAGGGCTTTCTCGACTATGTGCACAACCAAGTGGAATCCGAACTCTTGCATTCTCGTTCACAGGTCGACTTGGAGTTAGCTTGCACCGGCGAGGAAGAAGAGAATAACGAGGGGGGAGTCAACGAAGCCGCTCAGAAATTGGAGGCCTTTAAGGCATGGGGCGCCAAAGTGACAGTCTGCACGGTAGATACCGTTCTAGGATTACTGCAATGTCACCGCCGCCCTCTCTATTGTTTCCCAGCCCTTGCCAATGCCGCCTTTGTCTTCGATGAGGTTCACTGCTATGACAATGCTTTATTTGGCGCCCTTCTGCGATTCTTGGAAGTTGTCAAGGCTCCCATTTTGTTGATGTCTGCTTCCTTTCTACAATCTCAGGAGAACGACATCCGCAAGGCAGCAGGGGAGGAGGTTGCAATTATTCAAGGTCCCCAAGAGCTAGAAGAGCTACCCCGCTATTCCTTCCATGAGCTAGATCAGCCAGACTGGGAGCGCGTCGAACAAGAACTGAAGAAGGGCGGTAAGGTTCTCTGGGTCTGTAATCAGGTGAATACAGCGATCGCCCTTTACAAAGAGGCAGCAAAGAAAGGCTTTCATCCTCTCCTCTATCACAGCCGCTTTCGCTACGAGGATCGCGTGAAGCACCATCGTGCGGTTGTGGAGGCCTTCAAGCAAGATCAACCTATTCTAGCAATCACGACCCAAGTGGCAGAAATTTCATTAGATCTCTCCGCTACCCTTCTCGTGACTCAAGTAGCCGATCCCGCAGGGCTAATCCAACGCTTGGGGCGACTGAACCGCCAATACTGTGGTCATCCCTGTGATGCTCTTTTTTATCCTGATAAAAACGTTTGTTTTCCTTACAAGCAAGAAGAGTTAGCCGCAGGCTGGGAATTGATACGTCACTTCAAAGGTAAAGAGGTAAATCAAAGACAACTAGCAGACTGGCTGAAGCAATTGAATATTACCAGCAACCCAAAGGAGCACTGCGTGTGGCTAGACGGTGGCTGGAAAACCTACGCTGCCCCCTTGCGTGAAGCAGGCTATACCGTCACTGCACTCCTTGAACAGGATATAGAAAAAATCAGCTCACTCAAGGCCAGTGAATTGCCCCGTTATACCATTCCCTTACCTGCCAACAACATCAAGGGTTGGCCACGCCATAAGAGTGGCTATCTCATTGCTCCTAGCAATCAATGGAGTTATTGTCCGAACTTAGGTGCTTTTGAGTGCAAAGGAGGTAGCGAGCTTTGAGTCAATTTACACTGTCCCTTTGTGACCCCAATTTTCTCCTTCCCCATCGCGCAGGAGTTGCAGGATTAGCCTTGGCTTTAGCGGAACTGGAGAGGGAACGCAGCAATGCCCCACTGGAGTGGAAGGGGAAGATCACTGAAGTCGAGTTGGAGTGGGAGATTACTAATGAAGAAGTCAAGTTGGAATGGAAAGGTAGTGACCAAAAGGCTGTGACATGGCTTTTAGAGCAGACCTATCAGATTAGTACTCAAGGTTACCTAGATGTCCCTGCTTTGAAACTAGATGAACAAGGCAAGTACATCTTTACCCAGGGCGTGCTAACAACATTCCTACAGCACAACAAACAGCGCAATCTAGAAAGTAATTCTCTTACCCTGACGTTCTCAATTGAGCCAGAGCAGCCAGAAATTCAACTTACATTTAAGCCCTTGTCGGGCTGTTACTACACCAAGAAGGAGATTAAGGATGCCTTTGGTAAGAAGGGGGCTTTCAAAGAGCATATCCCATTGAAGGGACACCATCTCCCTGGATTAGTGGAGTGCTTTGTTAATGGTCCTTATCAAGAGAGACCCCAAGGCTTTCTAGCACTGCTCTTTTTACCCCTTGCCTGTGGCTACTACCAACTCCCTCCCCAAACGGTCGGTGGCAAACTCTCCGCGCGCTCGGCACTAGTGATTCCAGAAGTGCAAGATTTGAAGCAGTGGGTCACGCGCCATCGCCAGATGTCCGGATACTGCTATCGGGACTTTCGCAGCAGTAGTGCTGGAGAATCTGCTTTGCATTTTCTGCTCAGGGAAAGAGTTCAGGAAGAGAGTCAACGGTTTAGTGTGCCCTACTGTGAAGTTTACCAGTTGGGGAAGCAAATTTGGGATGCGCAGCAGGCTTATCTAAAACAGGCAGTGTATCGCGTGCAGGCCACAGATGCAGTCCTAAACTTGTATGAAATGGCACGCCAAGTTTTTCCTGCGCAGGTGCGACAGGAGAATGGCGAAACTTGGTTAGCGCTTTCTAAAGTCCTGCCTTGGATTTGTGATAATTTAATTGAAGGTAAGCCTTGGTATGCGGGTTTCTTTGAGTTTTACAAACGTAACAAGCTCTATGAACGTGAAGGGCTGGTAAAGATGGCGGCAAACTTGAATTCTGATGAGCAGGTGTTATTTGACGTGGTTCAGGGCGCTTTTAGAACATACCTACATGGGCAGATTCAGCAAGCTAATAAACAAGGTCGCAACTTAGACTATAAGCAAGTGACCGATAAGGCCATCTATCGGTTTCAGCGTCCTAGTACGCAGCAGGCATTTGCCACTGCACTGGTGTATTTCCTGAGCCAGTTTCGTAGCAAAGCCGCTTTCAATAAGGGGTCAGAAATTATTCAGTGGATCCATCGAGAGCAAAACTGGCGACGGGCAAGGGATTTGGTCTTGCTGGCGATCGCCACCTACTGCGGAAAGGAAAAAGACTCGTTGAATGGTACTGATCCCCTAACGGATGACGAGAGTACAGACGCGGCGGATGAAATGTTTGTCTTCACCGATGAAACTGATCAATAGTTTTCTTCCTTAGTTTCAGAAGCAATGAAATGACAACGCATCTTTTTGCAACGATTGTGACTGCCACTCTTATCGCAGCAAATAACCGGGGAGAAGGAGATGGTAGTACCCTCTCAACTTTGCAAAAGATAACCCGTGGCAACGATCAATACACCACTGTGAGTGCAGAAGCGATCCGTTGGGCATTGCGGGAGTATTTTCAAAACCATTATGAACAACAAACTAACCGTACATTCAATCCCGAAACAGACAAATATAGCTTCAAAAAAGAAAATTTCAATGCCGAGGAATATATTGATGATGATTTGTTTGGCTATATGGACGCCAAAAAGGGTAAGGATAATGAAAATGCTACGACCAAACGACGCGGAGCTTTAGAAGTTAGTCGCGCCATAAGTCTAGATCCCTATTGGGGAGATATTGCCTTTGGCTCTAAAGGGGGCGAAAAGGGGAAAACTTCGATTCACATGACTGAAATGCACTACACTGCCTATCAGTACACGATCGCCCTCACACCAAACAGTTTGAAGCAACCAGCTCGTGCTCTTCTTGCCCTCGATGCCATTGCCGCGGTGCAGCATGTGGGTGGCAACCATGCCCGCTTTTTATACGATTTTAGTCCAGAGTCCATTGTGATTCGGATGACCGATGATCCCAGTCCTTGGATTATGGATGTTTTTGAGCGTGTTGGTGAATCGGTGGGGTGTCCTCGGCTGGTGCGACTGGTGCAAGTAGGTGATGTGAAAGCAGACGAGTTAATAGTTGGTGGTGAAATTGCCGATACATCCTACGGTCGGCAGTTAGAGGATTTAAAGGTTCAAGTTTACCGAGGAGTGAAGGAGACAATCAACGAAGCCAAAAAACGGCTAAAAGAAAAGCTTGGTATCAAGGTGGCTGCTTGATGCAACTTTACATCCATTGCCCTTGCACGAGTTTTCCCCGCAGCTTTGCCCGAGACTATAAGGAAACGTATTGCTATCCACCCCCCTCGACTGTTTATGGCATGCTACTTTCCCTTGTCGGCGAAGAGAACATGGAGCGACATCGGGGCGTCAAACTTGCCATTGGCATCATTGGTGACGATCCACCCATTTCACGGATTCTGCGTAAACAGCGGCATCACAAGTTCAGCAAGAGTCACCTAGGCACTTATCCCACGAGTAAGTTTTCCAAGCCGAATCACTATGAATTGCTGACTAACCTGCAACTAGCGGTTAAAGTGGATTCCAGTGAAAACGCTGGAACACCGAAGCTGGTGGAGCGGCTGCAGACCGCCCTCTCCACACCCTCAAAAATTTCCCGCTTTGGTGGACTCAGCCTAGGGGAGTCGTGGGCATTGGTCAATGGCGTACGCCCCTACCGTGAAGAGGATGGCGCTATTCGTTGGCTTGTTAGGTGCAATCGTGGTCAGATTAGCCTACCCATTTGGATCGATCGCCACACAACTAGAGGGATATTCCAGCGCTTTCAGCTCAGTCCTGAATTTCAAGAAGATTGTTGGGTCACGATTCCAAAATGATGTTCAGTGTTCCTTTACTGACTTCACAGTTAGCTTAGCGATACTTGGCTGCCTGTGGTACCTTTTCCAACAGTTCTGGGGCTAGGGATTGGGTTAGGCTCAGGCCATAGGTGGGTGAACTCAACGCCATTGCTGCGGCTGGTGTCAGCCAGTGTCGCGCCTGTTCATCCCCCAAGAGGTACAGTTGTAAAAAGGCCAAGCTCAATCCTCGCAGATAGGCGCGCGATCGCGGGGGAGCGGCACCGACTAGGAATTTGGGGATTGGCAGTACGGGTTCATTTTGACCCGCCTCACCAATTGTCGAAAAATGCGTTGCATCGTCCATCAAGACAAGGTAACGATCGGGTGTCCTCAGCCATGTAAAAGGATAAATTTGCTCCTCCACCGCTGGGGCGATCGTATCGTCACTGGCAGCCACAAACATAACAGGAATTTTTAACTGACTTAAAGACTCAGGACTAAAGACAGCACTGGTAATTGGGTTAACCGCAATCACTGCTTGCACCCGGGGATCCTTTAGGGAATAGACCTTTGGTGGTAATGCTTGCGCTTGGCATTGGAGCAGCAGAGACACATTAAAAGAGTCAAGGACACTTCTGGTGCAATGTCGCCGCAGTTGTTGAAAATCCAACGGTGCCCCCGCAAGGGCTAAAGCTGTGTAGCCGCCAAAGGACTGGCCAATCATGGCCACCCGCTCTAAGTTTAGCCGCCCTGCCCAAGGGTAGAGTTGCTCAGGAAAGGCTTCCAAACGATTGAGGACAAATGTGACATCAAGGGGGCGATCCAAAAATTCTTGAGCGGTTGCCATGGGGCTGCCATAACCCATAGAAAATGAAAGTAACTGGCGCGTCGAGCTACCTTGGTGCTCAAGGGCAATCACCGCAAAACCATGGGAAGCCAGATGTTGACACAAGTAACGATAGCTATAACGATTTGCCCCCAATCCATGGGAAACAATGACCACTGGAATCCGCTGTCCCCTAGGGACGATGGGTAGATAGAGACCCGCTTCAACAACACGGGAGTGACCCGTCAACTGCAACCGCTGAGGGGATTCATCCACCGCTGCCCAAGGCATCTCCAGCCACCGCCAAGGCCCCACCCTCAGCAAAGATTGCACACTGGCGGGCACAGAGGTGGGGTGAGGTTCCAGAGCCTGTTGACGGACAACACCGAGAATTGTCTCTGTTTCGCGGATGGTCTGCTGGAAGTTTTTGAGAATGGCGAGTCCTTTTTTGAGGTTAAAGCGCAGACTTGGGGAGGGGTAGTGGCGCATCACACTCAAGGCAGTGAGGCCATGGGGATCAGTGGCAGCGACAATCAACGCCGATCGCAGGGCAAGGGCATTTTCTTGGCGGCTTTGGGTTTCCAGAATCCGCGCCGCTTGCACCATCAATTCTTGACCTAGGGGGGAGTATAACAGTTGAGCAACAGCTACGGGGGAAAGTCGCAGCCGTTCCTGTAAGGCCAACCGCAATTGCTGCCGCTGCACAGGTGACAATAACCGCAGGTAGCTGGCGAGTTCCGGGGAGGCTTGGCCAGTGGTAGCAAATCGTTCTAAATCCGCAATGGGGAGCGATCGCTCGAAGACACCATAGCGAAAAATAATGCGTTCGGCTGCGGTTGCCGACAGCCCCCTTGATCCCACCAAAAAGAGACTGAAACCCGCCACGACACTGAGGGGGGGCAAGAGAAACCACTTAAGGGAGAGGGTGTTCACAGCGAAGAGTCACGCAATACCACTCAAGCAAAAAGCTGAGAAAAGATAGAAAAGTAGTGGGAACAGTGAGTGCAAAAATCCTATCGGTACTTTCCAGTATAGAGACAGCCCTTTTCTATAAGCTGCTGCAATCATGTTGGCACCGCTTTGGAACTGCTGGGGTACTCTCCTCGTCCTGAACACTACTCAAGTTGTGAGACAGCGCAATACCCTTACGTGATGGACATCATCACCATCTCGTTGGCGCTATCACCCCGCAGCCTACACCAAAGCCCTATGGTAATAGTGTGACAGGTAGGGAACTGACCAAAGATTGACGATAAAACGCCGAATACTCCCCACTCCCCCTTTTCACCAAGGATATTGACCTATGAAACGCCCTATGTTTACCTCACTGCGATATTTCATTCCTTGGAGCTTGGCCGTCCTCATTCTCAATGCGGGTCTGAGTTGGGCAGGATTCACGCCCCCCAAAAACCTATCCCGTCCGGGGAATCGTGAGGGGGCAGCGACACGCGGCATCTGTAAAGTACAAACTGCAGCGAATGAGCCTGATCTAACCACACTGGTACCAGCAAGTAACATTGGCTTGACGGCGGCGAATCGCCCCACCTTTTACTGGTATTTACCCGCCAACAATTACCAAGCTCTGGAGTTTGCCCTCTTTCAGACCCTTGCCAATGGGACGCAGGTGCAAATTTACAGGCAGCAGTTTCCGATGGCTAATCGCCCACGCCTAGACAGTATTACGTTGGCGGGTGACGTGCCGCCTCTACAGGAAGGGGTGGATTACCGCTGGACTGTGAGCCTCATCTGTAACTCCAGTGACCCCGATCCCTCACAAATTCGCTTTGTCGAAGGCTGGGTACAGCGGGTCGCTCTACCGAAGACATTGGAAAAACAACTCCACCAAGCCAGCTCGCTGCAACGGTATGATCTGTTGGCTAGCAATGGCCTTTGGTATGATGCCCTCGATGCGTTGGTGAAACTGCGGCAGGCGCAGCCCAATGACCCCAAAATTAACACTCTCTGGAGAGAGTTAATGACCAGCGAGGGCGTTGGTCTCCATCGGCTGAGCAATCTAGCGATCGCCCAAGGTAGCCAGCGCAATTCTCGCTAATCAAGAAAGCGCTGTAGGTGGGGGTAGCTGCACTTTCCGAGCAAGCCCCAAGATTTGCAGCAGGCGAATCACCCACCATGTGGCATCCACTTCCCACCAGTACCAGCCAGCTTTGGCGACGTGGGGATAGGCATGGTGATTGTTGTGCCAACCTTCGCCATAGGTGAGGAGCGCTGCCCACCAAAGGTTGCGAGAGTTGTCCGCTGTGTCGAAACGGCGGTAGCCCCACTTGTGAGTCGCAGAGTTGATTAGCCAAGTGCTATGCCACAGGAAGACCGCCCGCACAAACACTCCCCACAGTAGCCAAGACCAACCGCCGAGGCCATAGAGCAGCAAGGCAAGGGGTACTTGCAGCAGCAAAAAGTAGCGATCGAGCCAGCGGTAAAAGGCATCTCGTGTCAAATCCGGCGCAAAGCGGGCATAGGCCTCGGCATCAAAGAATTGACGGTGGGGATACATAAGCCACAGCATATGGCTCCACCAAAAACCCCGCCGCGCCGAGTAGGGATCCTTGACTTCATCCTCGGTGTAGGCATGATGCAAGCGGTGTCCAGCCACCCAAAAAATCGGGCCTCCCTGCATGGCCAAAGCCCCCAAAACAGCAATGATGTACTCCAACCACTGGGGCACTTGGAAACTGCGGTGACTTAAAAGGCGATGGTACCCCAAGCAGATGCCGATACTGCCAAAGAGCCAGTGGAGAAAAATAGTCACTGCCAAGGCAGACCAAGAGAAAAAGAAGAGGGCAACAGCCGCTAAGACATGAACCGCCCCCAGAAACAGGACAAAGCCCCAATTGAGGCGACTGGTCTCTGGTTGCAATTCCAAGGATGATGACATAGGCACTCCTCACTACCGTTTATGAGTTTAGACGCAAGTTTAGGTTTCGGGATTCTGAGCCACAAGAAAATCCTAAAGGCTATCTGTGGCTAAATGGCCTTAGAAAATGTCCTACCAGATTTTTGTTGCAAGTAGGTATCAAAGACGGCAGCGATATTGCGGATGAGGAGTCGTCCGACAGGAGTGACCTCTAGGCGATCGCGCCCCAAGTGAATGAGGCCATCGGCAGCCAATTCCTCTAGGGCAGCTAGCTCGCAGGCAAAGTGAGTATCAAAGTCAAGATCAAACTGGCGGGCGATCGCCCCTTTGTCCACCCTAAACTGGCACATCAGTTCCATGATGACTTGGCGGCGCAGCAAGTCCTCGGGGTGCAGTTGAATGCCGCGCTCAGTGGCCAGTTGACCTGCTGCAATCTCACTCAAGTAGGTGGCTAGGTGTTTCTGGTTTTGGGCATAGGCCGCCTGCAACATACTGATTGAGGTAAGGCCAAAGCCAATCAAATCCGCCGTTGGCAGCGCTGTATAGCCCTGAAAGTTGCGCTTCAGCGTCCCTGCTTCTTGGGCGATCGCCAGCTCATCGGTGGGCTTGGCAAAATGATCCATGCCGATGTACCGATAGCCATGGCTCGTCAGCAGTTCAATCACCCGCTGCAAAATGGCCAGTTTTGTTGCACCATCGGGGAGCGTTGTTGGGTCAATGCGTTTTTGAATCGGTTTGAGATTGGGCAAATAGGCAAAGTTAAAGACCGCAATGCGATCGGGGTCAAGGCGTAGCGTTTTAGCAATTGTGGCTTCAAAGGACTGGACGGTTTGATAGGGCAGGCCATAGATGAGGTCAATGTTGATACTCTCAAACTCGGCCGCGCGGATCCAGTCCATCACCTGAAAGAGCCATGCTTCAGGCTGGATGCGATTCACTGCCAGTTGCACTTGGGGATCAAAGTCCTGCAGGCCGAAGCTGATGCGATTGAAGCCGAGATCCCGCAGCCGAAAGAGGTAATCGCGGTTGATATAGCGGGGATTCACCTCAATAGAAATTTCCGCATCGTTGGCAAATTCAAAGTGGTGGCTGAGTGTCCGCCACAGGAATTCCACTTGGTCAATCGTGAGGTAGTTGGGGGTACCGCCGCCCCAGTGCATTTGAATCACCGGACGAGTGCGATCCAGCCGTGCCGCCACTTGGGCAATTTCCTCTGCTAAGGCATCCAAGTAGGTTTTGGCAATGGTTTGGCTTTGGGTGACAATGACGTTGCAACCGCAAAAGTAGCAGGCGGTTTGGCAAAAAGGAATATGCACGTAGAGGGAGAGGGGCAGGTGCGCTGCGTTACTCCGCAGCAGTTCCCGCTGGAAACAATGGCGATCAAACTCGGCAGTAAATTCCGCTGCTGTAGGGTAACTGGTATAGCGGGGCAAGGGGCGATCGTACTTCTGTAGCAGTGCCCGATCAAATTGAATTGGCTGAACCACACTCATGGATGTTTGCAAGCTCCTAACATAACAAGATCAACAGTGGGCCTTAGACGGCAACGGCTGCAGGACGGGGGTGCTCCCGCCGACTGGGCTGGTTCTCGATGACCACCGATTGCCAAACCGCGTCGCCAAGGGTAGCTTTTAACTCAGGCTCAAGGGCGTGCATGAGATTACAGTTGAGGGCAAAAGCAAAGTTGGCTTCCTTGACAATGCGGGCGATCGCGTCTTCGTCGAGGCCAAGACTATCCAAGGTTTCCCGATACCGCTGCTTAAAGGCTTTCTTATCTTCCGGGGTCGGCAGGGCTGGAAACTCATAAAAGGCGGTGCCTTCGCCTTCGGGAAGCGCTAACTGCGAACGGACAATTTTACTCAGGGCTTGTCCCCCAGAGAGATCACCCATATAGCGGGTGTAGGAATGGGCAATGAGCAACAGAGGATCACTCTGGGCTAGATCATGAATACGACTGAGGTAAACACGGGTAGCCGTGAGGGGGGTAATCTGATCGCGCCAATTGTCGCCGTAGTAGAAGGCCAAATCTTCGGCCAGTTGACCACTGCGGTTGAGTTCGGGGAAGTAGATTGGCCGCATGCTTTCAGTATTGGCCAAGGCTGCCTCAAGAGCGGTGTAAACGAAGTAGAGGTTGGCCAGAAATTGGCGGAAAAGACTTGGGGTAATTAACCCGCGGACAAAACATTTCATGAAGGCGGTGTGTTCAGCTAAGGTGTGAGCCTCAGCAGTTCCTTCGCGCAGCGCAAGGGACAGCACTGTCATACCTGTAACTCCTGAAATCAGTTTTTAGCAATCTTTTTTGAAAAAAGTCATCCTGCCAACGGAGAATGGCCGTGGGCTGAATAGGGGAAGAGGGGCAAACTACAGGTGAGTATTACTTTTTAACCATATGGCTGTCAAGTGAAAATTTAAAAAACATAACAAAACTGCCTACTTTTGCAAAATCGTCAAGGTGGTTCTTGACCGTCCTGAGGGATATAGTATAGTAAAACGGTATGCCTTGCATAGGTTTAGTTCTATAGGAGTGAAAGGCTTATGGTGGCGATCGCCCCCAATCCCGATTCAACTCAGACGGTTAAAACTATTCGCGAAAACCTTTTAACGCCGCGTTTTTACACAACAGATTTTGAACAGGCAGCAAAACTTGACCTCAGCCGCCAGCAGGAACAACTCGAAGCAATGTTGGCGGAAATGCGGGCAGACTACAACCGCCATCACTTTGTCCGCGACGACTCCTTCAAAGGCACATGGGACACCTTGGATGCAGAGACCCGCAAAGCCTTTATTGACTACCTTGAGCGTTCCTGTGTCTCTGAGTTTTCAGGGTTTCTGCTCTTTAAGGAACTCTCGCGCAAGCTCAAGAATCGCAACCCCCTTTTGGCGGAAATCTTTCACCTGATGGCACGGGATGAAGCGCGGCACGCGGGGTTTCTCAACAAGGCGATGATGGATTTTGGCCATGCTATGGACTTGGGCTATCTCTCCAAGGCGCGTACCTACACCTTTTTCCCGCTGCCCTGGGTACTCTACACCGTCTATCTCTCGGAGAAGATTGGCTATTGGCGCTACATCATCATCTACCGTCACCTGCAAAAGCACCCCGAACATTCCTTCTATCCCCTCTTTAACTACTTTGAGAGTTGGTGCCAAGACGAGAACCGCCACGGCGATATTTTCAAGGCCTTGATCCACTCCCAACCCCAATTGCTTCAGGGCTGGGGCGCCAAACTATGGATGCGCTTTTTCCTGCTGACGGTGTTTGCTACCCATACGCTGACGGTGCATGAACGTGCCAAATTCTATGAAGCCCTTGGCCTCGATGCCACGGAATTCGATCGCAAGGTGATTGCCAAAACCAATGAAACAGCGGCGCGCACCTTCTCGGTGGTGCTCAATGTCGATCACCCCGAGTTTTACCCCCGTCTGCAACGCTGTGTTGAAATCAGCGAGAAATTGCAAGCTATTGAAGCCAGCACTCAACCGAAGTGGCTGAAGGCCTTGCGGAAGCTGCCTCACCAGTTGGCGATCGCGGGTCATCTCCTGCGGATTTATCTGTTGCCTCCCGTCAATGCCCAACAGGAATGGGGCACCGTGCGTTAAGTCTCTAGCTCCTCTTGGCGAAAGCGGTTGAGCAGTTCGAGCAGCAGCGCTTGATTGGCCTTCGGAATCAGGCGATCGAGGGAAAGGGACTGCTGACCGCCGCCAAGGAGAACGGCAACCTCCTGCAAGACGCGAGTGACTTGCGCCGAATTAATCTCCCCCTGTTCCAAAAGGGGCAAGAAGGCCTCAGCAAGGGGGGCTGCCAGCTTTGCATCCCCAAGGTAGAGATGCCATTTGGCGACATCAATATAAATGTCACGGCCGATTTCCGCTGCAAGGCGTTCAATTAAGGGGGTACGACTCATAGGCATCACCTGACTCTGTCTTCCTTATCATCAGGCACAGCGGTCAAATAGGACAGTCTGGAAGGCCTGCTCAATCATAGCTAAAAATCCCCCCATGGCTGGTCCATAGGGGGGCACTCAAGAGGCTGTTCAGAGCCAACCTATGGATCGTAGGGCTTTTTGCCCGTGAACTTGAGTTGAGAGGGGTTGGGATTCTGGCCAATGGAGCGCGGTACACTGTTGACGGCTTCCCGCCCTTGGTTCACTTTCTCAGGGAAAACGCCATCCTTGGGATGGATCAACACCGTTTCGCCATCGGGGAAAATGCGATAGATTTTATAGTCATTAATTTTGCGGGGACGCAGTTGTTGGGTAGCGAGGGCAAGGCACTGCTCCTTGCGGGCAAGGTAAACGAGATTTTCCCCTTCACGCATCACAGCAGCCCCAGCCGTCGGCATTTCAAAAACTTGCTCTTTGGGGCTGGTCCAAGTGATGGCGTATTTCTCTTCTGTATCCGCTTTGCTGAGGAGGCCGCCGGTGCTGCCACCATAGAGCGGAGGTTGCCCAGTGAGTGTTGTCATGCGTTCGATCCTCAATCTCTCACGTTTTTATCCTTAAGATCGGCTAGTTACAACCCTTTTCTTAGCTATGGGATTCCTGCAGGGGATGCAATCCTTGGGAAAAGGGCTGGCGCCCTCGTCAAGCGCTATAGCCAGATTCAACGGCATCGTAGCATTGAAGTCGCGGTGTTGATGCGAGTTGTGAGAAACTGTAACAGTTCGTTCACGATGACTCATCGTGATTGGGCGATTTGATCCTGATTCTGAATGATTGCCAATGATCACCCTTGAAAAACCTATGGCTAAAGGGCTAATTTGTTTAGATTATTGACAAAATGCAACAAAAATATGTCCGCTCCTCACAGGGGATGATTGAGCAATGCAATATCTCTACCTGCATGGATTTGCTTCGTCGCCGCGCTCTGCTAAAGCGCAGTACTTTCGCGATCGCTTTGAGGAACTCGGTCAACCGCTACTCATCCCTGATCTCAATCAGGGGGATTTTTTTCACTTGACCCTCACGCGCCAAATTCAACAGGTAGCAGCACTGCTCTCCCCAGCAGAACCCGTGACGATAATTGGCTCTAGTTTTGGTGGTCTAACGGCCGCTTGGCTCGCTGAAAAACATCCCCAAGTGGTGCAACTGTTTCTCCTTGCCCCTGCCTTTGAGTTCGCCAGCCATTGGCTGCCGCGTTTAGGAGATGAATACCCTCGCTGGCAAGAAACAGGGGTTTTAGAAGTCTATCACTACACCGAAGAACGCCTGCTGCCCTTGAGCTACGACTTTGCCAAGGATTTACTGGCCTATGATGATCGCCAGCTTCAGCGGCCTGTGCCGACCCTCATTTTCCATGGCCTTCAGGATGAGGTGATTCCCATCGCAGCCAGTCGCCGCTACTGTGAAGGCCGCCCTTGGGTGAGTCGGGTGGAATTGGATAGTGATCACGCCCTCAAGGAGGTACAGCCGGCCATTTGGGGCATGATGTATCCCATCATCTATCAGCAATTAACTTGAGAGGCTGAGTTCAAGGAGACCGCAGGAATTTCTGCTCGCACGGCGCGAAACATGCCAAAGCGGCACAGTCCCGTCCCAAAGGCAATCCGCATCAGCAGGAAAGTGGGTACTTCCCGCAAAGATTTCACTAGCCCCGGTAGGCCAAAGCGGATTAGCCCCTCTGGCCGCACAATGCCCTGCCAAATTGAATCTAACCACGAGGGGAGCGTTTCTTGGGTCCAGTCGGCAGTGATCACCTCTCCAGCCACTAAACCGGTTGCGGCAAGGGCTTCCGTAAAGCCTTCAATACTAGCAAAAGCAGGGTGCGACCATTGATCCAAGAGTTGCCGCATGATTAGTCGCTCCCAGAAGCTCAAGGGACGCTGGCGATCGTCCCGCTGGTTCCAATCGGCAACCACCAGAATTCCCCCCGGCTTGAGTACCCGCAACAATTCCTTGGCAAACTGTTGCTTATCCGGCATGTGGGGACCAGCTTCAATAGACCAAACCACGTCAAAACTTGCGTCTGGAAATGACAGGGCTAGAGCATCATCCACCTGAAACTGCACATTGAGATCTGGGGGAGTGAGTTCCTGCGCCCGCCGTACTTGTTCGGGGCTAATCGTAATTCCAGTCACATGGAAACCGTAATCGCGCGCCAAGATGCGGCTGCTGCCGCCAATGCCACAACCCACATCCAATACTGTTGTCCCCGGCGGCAGGCGATCAAGACCAGCCCAACGCACCATCTCATGGACAAAATCTACCTTCGCTTGGCGAAAGTCCTTGGGACGAGGGGGCGAACCATAGTGGCCAAGGTGAATATGCTCACCCCAATAAAATTCCAAAATGCCATCCTTGGTCCAGTTATCATAGGACTCGGCAACAGAGCGGGCAGACTCATACTTCCGAGGAAAGAGCAGATAAAGCGCTGTCCCCAAGAGGGCTAAGGCCACAGCGGCAGCAAGTAGTAGCAGGAATAGATGCAACATGGAGAAAGCTGGGTGTGTGGATCACTATCTAGGATGACAAGGTTTCTGGTTGTTCGACAAGACAGTAAAAGCAGAACTGTTAGGGGCGATCGCCCCCCACTGACTCCTCAGGAGAGACCTGTCTTTGCGGTTTGACTTCTTCCCAGTAGCGACAGAGGTACTGATAAGCGGCAGGTGGTGGTACAGGTAAGTTTTTCAAGTAAAAGAACGTCACCTGTTGTCCCGACTCCAAGAGCAACAAGCACTCCCGTTGTGGGTCATAGGAGTCAGCCGCCTCTAGAATGTGGGCACTCATAAAGTGATGGTGCAGAATCACAGTATCTGGTACCGCCAACCAAGCATTAAGGAAGGGGGCTAAGCGTTGCCGAGGCACATAGTGGGCAGAAAAGGTTTCCCCAGTAACGCCAACTTGGGGGGTATTCGTAGTGCACACCACCACACCGGCACCCGCACTGAGATAGCCTACCCAAGCGTTATAGCCCAAGCTCAGTAAATTTGCGGCAATCCACTGATCCTGCCACTCGGTTAATTCCATAGATTGCGGAGACTGACTCATTTAGTCGTTGCCAAGGAAAACTTTGCCCCCACTAGGGAGCAGGGGCATGCCCAACGGCTCAGGAGGACTGCTGTTGCAGCTCAGCGCGTAATTTTTTTGAAGCAGCCACCATATTCTTGAGGGCTGGGATCACCTCTTCCCAACGGCGAGTTTTGAGGCCACAGTCAGGATTCACCCAAATTTGCTCAATGGGTAAATGGGCCAAGCCTGTTTTGAGTTGGGCAACGATTTGCTCAACGCTGGGAACAGCGGGGCTGTGGACATCATAAACCCCATTGCCAACTTGATGCGAATATCCCGCATCAGTAATTTCAAAGAGTGTTTCGTTATTGCTGCGGCTATTTTCGATCGAGAGAACATCGGCATCAAGGCGTTGGATGTGGTCGATAATGTCGCCAAACTCGGAATAGCACATGTGGGTATGAATTTGGGTGGCCGCTTGGGCAACCCCGGCAGCGAGGCGAAAAGCATCCACTGCCCATGTCAAGTATTCTGACCAGCGTTCCGGCTTCAAGGGTAGGCCTTCACGCAGGGCGGGTTCATCAATTTGGATGATCTTGGCACCTGCGGCTTCAAGATCAGCTACCTCCTGACGCAGGGCAAGGGCAATTTGGAACGCCTGTTCACTGCGGGGAATGTCACTGCGGGGAAATGACCAGTTGAGCATGGTCACAGGGCCTGTAAGCATTCCTTTGACAGGTTTTTGAGTCAGGGACTGAGCCACTTTGAATTCCCGTAATGTCATCGGTTGAGGCCGCTCAATATCGCCGTAAATAATGGGAGGTCGCACACAACGGCTACCGTAGCTTTGTACCCAGCCATGCTCAGTGAAGGCAAAACCGCACAACTGCTGGCCAAAAAATTCCACCATGTCAGTACGTTCAAATTCACCGTGAACGAGGACATCAAGGCCAGCCTCTTCTTGGCAACGAATACACTTGGCAATTTCGGCGTCAATTGCTGCTTCGTATTCCGCTTGAGTGATTTCACCTCGTTTGAGTTTAACCCGCAGTTGCCGAATCTCAAGGGTTTGTGGAAATGAGCCAATGGTTGTGGTTGGCAGAGGGGGCAATTGCACCTGGTATTTTTGGCGATCGCTATAGGGGGCTGGACGCTCAAAATCTTGGGGCGTTAGGCTTTTCAGTTGAGCTTGCACCTTGGGGTTGGCAGGGCTAAACCCTTGGAAGGCACGCCAGTGAGCCTCTAGCTCCTGAATGCGAGTATGGCTAGTTGTATCCCCTTCCCAATACGCTTTGAGTAATTGAAGTTCTGCTAACTTTTGTTCGGCAAAACTGAGAACATTGCGCAGTGGTTCGGGAAGCTTGACTTCCCGACGAACATCGTAGGGCACAAATTGCAAAGAAGCAGAGGGCTGGAGTTTAATCTGCGGGGCGATCGCTCGGATTGCTTGCAGTTTGTCTAAAACAGTGTTAGGCTGAATCGCCCACACATTGCGGGCATCAATAAGACCAACGCCCAAAATTTTGTCCTCAGGGAACCCATGCTCCTTTAGCAATTCCAGATTGCGACCTCGGGTAAAGTCAAGACTGATGCTGGCAACGGGTAACTGAACTGCCCAAGGATAGGCTTCCCCCAAGTCATCAAAGTAGGTCACCAAGTGCAGGGGCAAACCCACTTGAGTGAGCTGTTGGTATAGGCGTTGATATAGGGGTTGAAATTGAGGGGCATCACCAAGAACAAGAGCGGGTTCGTGAAGCTGCACACCTTTGACACCGAGGTCTTTGAGGTGGTTGAGTAAAGTAGCATAACGCTCAGCCAAACGATCCGCAACAACCTCTTGATTGACAAGCAGCCGACTTAACCGCAGGAATGTCCCTGGACCAATGACAATGGGAATTGCACGATCGCCTATCTCCTGTTGTGCTTGTTGCACCTGTTCCAAGAAATCGCTGAAATCAGCCTCCTGCCATCGATCGCCCACCTCAGGCACCAAATAGTGGTAGTTTGTATCAAACCACTTTGTCATTTCCAAAGCAGGAACTCCTTCTTGCCCCCGCGCCATAGCAAAGTAGCGCTCTAACCCGTGCAAATGACTAAAGCGATCGGGCACAATACCAAGGCGCACAGACCAGTCGAGCATGGGATCGTACAAGCTCATGTCACCGACCCCGATTTCGTCAATTCCAGCCGCCACTTGGCTATTCCAGTTGCTTCTAGCGATCTCTTGAGCCGTTGTCAAAAGTGTTGCTGGCTCAAGTTTGCCCTGCCAATAGGCTTCAAGCGCCTTTTTCAATTCTCGATTTTTGCCAATGCGTGGATAGCCAATGGTTGCCGTTGGTAGGTGGGATTGCAGTTTAGACACAGAAGCTTGTGCTGTCATTGGTGATCCTTTGAATCTCGAAATAGAGTTGAAGTTAACAAACAGTAGAAAAGTACAACTGTCCTTTGAGTCAGATAGCTAGCGGTGACTTCCCCTCTCAAGCAGTCTCAATGAATTAATGAGAACAACTTGAGGACTCAAGAGCAGTGTAAAAATGCCTAGAAGCAGTCACGGCCTTTTTTGCAGCCATGGGAGACTCGCAAAATGATGAAAGCCGCTGTAAAAGGAGAAGCCAAATCTCCTCGTGCATCCCATCTCCTAAAAAAGGTTATGTCGCTGCCATAGGGAGAATAAAGCCTCTTTCTTAGGGGGTAAACCTGCTAAAAAAGTTCAAACTCTCCTGCAAAGAGACACTAACTTTTCGGTGCAGGGCGACGTACACCCCCTAAAAAGGTTCTCAGGCAGACTGACTTGTTTCTTTTTTAGAAAACTCACTGCACTGGCCTTCTGAACTTTTGCAGAAGTCGTGGCCTAGGACAGATAATTTCCAGCAAAGAGCAAGCCTGACACAGCATCATCCGTACCTCGCAGATGAATAGAACAGCAGTCCTCTGGCGGGCATCCTGGCTGAGAAGGCCCCTGCCTTCATCACAGTTGCGGGACAGCGTCGGATTTGCACCGAACTTTCCCCCTTACGTTTGCTAGCTGACCCCTAGCAAAACCAGATGATAATGCAAGGATCTTACCATAAGCAACTAAGGGAATGAATGAGTTAGCGCAAAACATCTGAAGGAAAACGATAAAAGCTAAGACAAGAGCATTCCTTGTTACAAAAACAGAATCTTATAAAAATTTGGTAGGATGTGGTGGCACCCAATCCACGTGAAAAACGCTGTAACTTAGTAATTAAGAACCCTTAAGAGTTTTGGAAGTAACTGCCTTGGCGGACGTGCCTGTGTTTGACTCCATTGAAGCAGCGTTGGATGCCCTGCGGCGGGGCGAAGTGATTGTGGTGGTGGATGACGAAAATCGCGAGAATGAGGGGGATCTCATTGGTGCCGCCGAGCGAGTTACCCCCGCCATGATTAACTTCATGGCAGTTCATGGACGGGGACTGATTTGCGTTGCCATGGAGGGCGATCGCCTCGATGAATTGGAATTGCCCTTAATGGTGACAACGAATACCGATAGTAATCAAACTGCCTTTACGGTGAGTGTGGATGCTGGTCCGCGGTGGGGCGTGACGACGGGTATTTCGGCTGAAGACCGTGCCCGCACCATTCAAGCCCTTATTGACCCCACCACCCGCCCCCAAGATTTGCGGCGCCCTGGCCATGTCTTTCCCCTGCGATCGCGCCCCGGAGGGGTTCTCAAGCGCGCCGGCCATACCGAAGCCGCAGTGGATCTAACACGATTGGCAGGTCTCTACCCAGCGGGGGTCATCTGTGAGATTCAAAATCCCGACGGTACCATGTCGCGGCTGCCCCAACTCATGGAATATGCCCGCACCCACCAACTGAAAATTATTAGCATTGCCGATCTCATTAGCTATCGTCTCCAGCATGAGCGTTTTGTGCGCCGCGAAGCTGTGGCCAAGCTACCGACGGAGTTCGGTGAATTTCAAATCTATGGCTATCGCAATGCCCTCGATCAGTCGGAGCATGTCGCCATGGTTAAAGGGGATCCCGCCACGTTTAGCGAGCAACCCGTTTTGGTGCGCGTCCATTCTGAATGCTTGACGGGCGATGCCTTGGGGTCCTTGCGCTGCGATTGTCGAATGCAACTGCAAGCGGCCCTAAAAATGATCAATACTGCGGGTCGAGGCATCTTGGTCTATCTGCGTCAGGAGGGACGGGGGATTGGCCTAGTGAATAAACTGCGCGCCTATTCCCTCCAAGACCTGGGCTTTGACACCGTGGAAGCCAATGAGAAGTTAGGGTTTCCCGCAGATCTCCGTGACTATGGTGTCGGGGCACAAATCCTGAATGACTTGGGGGTAAAGCAAATTCGCCTGATTACGAATAATCCCCGTAAAATTGCTGGGCTTAAGGGCTATGGCCTCGAAGTGGTGGATCGGGTGCCCCTATTGATTGAAGCCACCCCCTACAATACCCCCTACCTCACAACCAAGGCGGAGAAACTGGGGCATCTGCTGCTGCAAACTTACCTAATCACAGTGGCCTTTCGCTGGCAGGAGTCGCCCCTCAATGCGGGCGATCGCTATGAGCGGCTGGAAAAACTACGTCATCTGGCCGCAGGTGTCCATTTGCTAGTGCGCGAAGAAGCGCGGCCGGTTGCTCAGGCGATCTTTGGGCATCCTGACCTGATTGTTCACTTTGGCTTTGACCAACCTCATGTGGCTGATCGCCACTGGTATCAGCAGCCGGAACACCCCTATGTGCTTGCAGTGCAAACCCTGCTGCGGCAATTTTGCCAATGGCCAATGCTGAAGGGATTTGAATTTCTTGTGGCCACGGGCAGCGATCCAATGCTCAACCTACCCATGGATCTTGATCGCCAAGCCTACACCCAACAGCCTCCCAGCGAGTGGCAGCCCCACCTTATCTATTCATGGTCAGCAGTAGCAGGTTAAAGCCTGAATGAGTATCTTGGAACGTTTACGTTGTCATTTGATCAAGGGTGAACATTCACTTATCCCACTACTTCTGGCCGAAAAAAGAAACACTGCGGCGGCGTTGGTGCTAGCACAACAACACTGGCAATGGCGCGATCGCCCACGGGGAAACTGGCTGCCCAATGTTCTAAAGGCTGAGCTGCTGTCCGCTGCCATACCCCGATCCCCTGAGCCTTGAGCCACGCTTCATAGTATGTCCAAGCCTGTAGAAACGAGCGATCGCCCCCCTTCAGTACCCTTTGTTGCAGAGCAGTCGCAAAAAACCGCCGACTAATGGCTAGACGCTGAGGACAGGGGCGCAAAATCTCCACATCGACACCCACCGCCGCCCTGCCACTCACGGCCAACACCGCTAAGTTGCCACTATGGCTCCAGTTAAATTCCATGGCATCCAAATAGGGCTTCCCCCCAGCGGTACGCGGTAGAGGCTTCTCGCCAAGATTCGGCTGATAGCGCCGCAAATAGGTACGCAGGATAACCTCACGGGGGACATCTGGGGAAAGCGTTAACCACCAAAGATGCAGCCCATGGGAATCTAAGGTGAGATCGGGGGGAGGTGTCTGCCATTGAGGGGCAATAACTGGGGGTAAGGAGGTGTGCCGCACACTAAGGGCTGAGGCGTTTTTTTAGCGACAATAGGTGAGTACGCGGATTAATTGGACTGTGGGGCAGCGGTAAATCAAAATTTGGCCAGTTGGGCAGACTTGCACAAGGACAGTGCACCGGGGGCAACCCATGACAGGGTAGGGGCACCGGCATTTGGCAGCGGGCACAGGGGGTAATGTCCCAACAGTCGCTGAGGAGTTGAGTAATCGTCTCTGTCGTGTCTTGGAGGAAACAGTCTCCCGCTTGACCGGAGATCACATAGGCCCAGCAGGCTTCAAAGGCTTGACTGTAGCGATCGCCCTGAAGAACAGGTTGCGGCAGTATAGTATGCTCTCCACCCCAAATACAAAGTCGCTTGCCCAACTGAAACCAATGGGCGAGATAGGATTTCACCTTGGCTTGGGCGGCCAAAAAGGCACAGCCTTCCAACTCCATCATTGACACCACCCTCGCTACTGTACTTACTACCCTAGCGCAAGGCAGCGAGGGTGATACGTGCTAACGAATCAATGCGGCTAAGGAGGCATCCAACTGTCCCCAACCATGGCCATCAAGGGCTAACTGTTCAATGAGACTAGCCAAGCGCAACGCTTTGAGGGCCTGCTCCCCACCCACCGAGGGGGGTTGACCGCCACGGACACAGTTGACGAAGTGCTCTAATTCTGCATGGAGCGGTTCAATGTTGCTAGTATAGACCTTCTCAATTAGGCCGTCTTGGCGGTAGAGGACTTGGCCGTGATCGGTACTGCATGAGGCAGTAGTTTTGCGGTGAATGAGAATCTCGTTTTTGAGAAAATCCGCCTCTGTGAGAGAGTTTTTGCAGTGGGCGGCAATGCGCCGTTGCTTGCGGTGGGTCACTTTACTGGCGGTGAGGGTAGCAATAATGCCGTTGGCAAAGCCCAAGGTGGCAGTTACATAGTCGAGGTATCCAGAATGGGCGGAGCGACTGCCTGCGGCCGTTAGGCGCACCACAGGGGAATTGGTGAGTTCTAGTAACAGGTCAATGTCGTGGATCATTAAGTCGAGAACCACCGAGACATCATTGGCGCGATCCGAGTAAGGACTCATGCGATCGGCTTCAAGAGCAAGGATTTCCTCCGTGCGCAGGACTTTACTCAGTTCTTGAAACGCAGGGTTAAATCGCTCAATATGCCCCACTTGGAGGATGCATTGGCACTCTGCTGCTGCGTTGACTAGGGATTCTGCTTCGCTAATACTGGCGGCAATGGGTTTTTCCACCAAGACATGCACCCCGTGGCGCAAGCAGGTAATGCCCACTTCATGGTGGAGACGGGTGGGCACGGCAATACACACCGCCTCAACGTGGGGCAGCAAGTCCACATAGTTTTCAAAGAATTTCACCCGATATTTGCTGGCGGTATCAATGCCCCGCTCCAGATTCACGTCAGAGATGCCCACAAGTTCGACATCTTTGAGTAAACTCAAAACACGGGTGTGGTGCTGACCCATGTTGCCAACACCGATGACGCCAATGCGCAGTGGCTCGGGCTGGGGACGGACGACGGCAGAACTCATGTCTAGTTATTTCACTCCTCTACGCAACCGGGGAAAGGCTTGGTGTTGGCGATCGCCCGCCGTAAGTAAAAACTCACAGAATGAACATTTTTAGAAAGATGCTACCACAGCATTACCAAATGTAAAGTTTTTGATAGACAGGTATGATGACGACACAAAAGGCCGTTGTGTTGCTTTCAGGGGGCTTAGACTCCAGCACCGTGTTATTTCGTGCTAAAGCGCTGGGCTATGCCTGCTATGCCCTCTCCTTTGACTATGGCCAGCGCCATCGGCGGGAATTAGAAGCAGCGATCGCCATTGCCAGCATCGCCGGGGTGATTCAGCATCAAATCGTTCCCTTGAATTTGCGGCTGTGGGGTGGCTCGGCATTGACAGACTCAACCATTGACCTGCCCCGCGATCGCGATCTGGCCACCATGAGCCAAGAGATTCCTATCACCTATGTCCCCGCCCGCAATACGATTTTCTTGAGTATTGCCCTTGCTTATGCTGAAGCCCGAGGGGCGCAAACCGTTCATATTGGCGTCAATGCCCTTGATTACTCTGGCTATCCCGACTGTCGCCCTGACTATATTGCTGCCATGCAGGAGGTCTATCGCTTAGGTACCAAGCAGGGACGTGAAGGCCAGCCCATTGAAATCGTCACCCCCCTCATTGAACTTCACAAAAAAGACATCATTCGTCTGGGCAATGAGTACGGCGTGCCTTGGGAAAAGACATGGTCTTGCTATAGCGATGGCGAACAGGCCTGTGGTCGCTGTGATGCCTGTCGGTTGCGTTTGGCCGCCTTTGCCGAATTAGGTTTAGAGGATCCCTTGCCCTACGCGGTTCACCCCCCGCTCTAGGTTCGGTAAATCCCCCTTTTGCTCACCACAGGAGCGATCGCACTATAGAGAAAGAGAGGGTTAAGCCCACTATGGGTGCTGTGCCCCGCATCAAAGTTAGCCTGCAAAGGGAGTTTTCGTCGCTATGGCAAAAGTTGTCGGAATTGATCTGGGAACCACCAACTCCTGTGTGGCCGTCATGGAAGGGGGCAAGCCCACGGTTATTGCCAATGCTGAAGGGTTTCGGACAACGCCCTCCGTTGTTGCCTACACCAAGAATGGCGATCGCCTCGTGGGTCAAATTGCCAAACGGCAAGCCGTGATGAACCCCGAAAATACCTTCTATTCTGTGAAGCGCTTTATTGGCCGCCGCTTTGATGAGGTGACCCACGAAGCCACCGAGGTCTCCTACAAAGTTTTGAACCTCAATGGCAACGTCAAGCTGGATTGCCCCGCCCTTGGCAAACAGTTTGCCCCCGAAGAAATTTCTGCTCAAGTCCTGCGCAAACTGAAAGAGGATGCCAGCAAATACCTTGGCGAGGAAGTCACCCAAGCGGTGATTACCGTGCCTGCCTACTTCAACGACTCGCAGCGCCAAGCCACCAAAGACGCCGGCAAAATTGCCGGTCTCGAAGTGCTGCGGATTATCAACGAACCCACCGCCGCCTCCTTGGCCTATGGTCTAGATAAAAAAGCCAATGAAACCATCCTTGTCTTTGACCTGGGTGGGGGTACCTTTGACGTGTCCATCCTTGAAGTGGGTGATGGTGTCTTTGAAGTACTCGCCACCTCCGGGGACACCCACCTTGGCGGTGACGACTTCGACAAGAAAATCGTAGATTACTTAGCCGAGTCCTTCCGTGCCCAAGAGGGCATTGACCTGCGCAAAGACAAACAGGCGCTGCAACGACTCACGGAAGCGGCAGAAAAAGCCAAAATTGAACTTTCCAGCGTCATGCAAACGGAAATCAACCTGCCCTTTATCACTGCAACGCAGGATGGTCCGAAGCACCTCGACATGACCCTTACCCGCGCCAAATTTGAGGAACTCTGCTCTGACCTCATTGATCGTTGCCGCGTTCCCGTTGAGCAAGCCCTCAAGGATGCCAAACTCACTAAAGAGCAGATTGATGAGGTGGTACTGGTAGGAGGTTCCACCCGCATTCCTGCCATCCAAGAATTGGTTAAACGGTTGCTGGGCAAAGAACCCAACCAAAGTGTGAACCCCGATGAAGTCGTGGCGGTCGGTGCTGCCATTCAAGCAGGGGTGCTGGCGGGGGAAGTGAAAGACATTCTCCTCCTCGATGTCACACCTCTGTCCTTGGGGGTGGAAACCCTTGGCGGTGTGATGACGAAAATCATTCCCCGCAACACCACGATCCCGACGAAAAAATCCGAGATTTTCTCTACTGCGGTTGACGGTCAAACCAATGTGGAGATCCACGTCCTGCAAGGGGAGCGGGAAATGGCTGCCGACAACAAGAGCCTCGGTACCTTCCGTTTGGACGGTATTCCTCCAGCACCCCGTGGCGTTCCCCAAATCGAAGTGACATTTGATATTGATGCCAACGGTATCCTGAACGTAACTGCTCGCGACAAAGGCACGGGCAAACAGCAGTCCATCAGCATCACCGGCGCCTCAACACTGCCCAAAGAGGAAGTGGAGCGCATGGTGCGCGAAGCAGAAATGAACGCTGCTGCCGACAAAGCCAAACGCGAGAAAATCGAGACTAAGAACCAAGCAGAGCAGCTCTGCTATCAAGCCGAGAAACAGTTGAACGAGTTGGGGGATAAGGTCTCCACCAGTGATAAAGACCGCCTCACCTCCCTCATTGCCAACTTGCGCTCGGAAATCGGCACTGAAGCTCAGAAGAAACCCATTGAGTCCATTGACTTTGAGCGGGTGAAATCCCTGATGCAGGATTTGCAACAAACCCTCTACAGCGTCGGCTCCAGTGTCTATCAAAGTCCTCAGTCCAGTGATGGGACTGGCGCCAGCGGCAGCAGTAGCAGTGGCGGTGGTGACGAAGTGATTGACGCTGAGTTTTCGGAAACGAAATAGCGCCGCCCATTGGCAACTGTCTGCCAGAACAAGACTCTTCCTCCCCCTAGGTCAAGGCTTAGGGGGTTTCTCATTTCTTTGGCTGTGGTATGCTCGGTGGTTTTTCGCTGGCGGCTTCTTGTGCTAAAAGAGAAATTCCGATACGATAGAATTCTTGTTTTAGTTTTTGCTGAATGCTGAGACCACCCCTACCACTGAGGTAAGCATGGCCAAACGCCGCAATCCCAAGAAAGAAAAAGCTCTTCGTAACCAAGCCTATGCTCGTAAGTTTCGCAAGCGTTCTTCGGGTCGCTACAACCGCCGCCTAAATACGGAGAATCGCCCAGAGACGAAAACCACCGAAACGGTTGAGGAAATGACGGACGCCTAGAGGGCAATCGGTGATTAAGCGCGCGTTGCCATGGCGAGAGTTTGGGGTTGCGTTTTTAACCGTTTTTTTGGCTGAATTTGCCGATAAAACTCAAATTGCTGTGTTTTTCATGGCTGCCCGCGCTGCTTCTCCTTGGCTCGTATTCTTTGGAGCCGCTTTAGCCTTAGTGACGACTAGTTTGATTGGGGTATTGATTGGTCGCTGGTTGTCACAGTATCTCTCAGAACAGCGATTACAAACACTGACGGGCACTAGTCTCCTAGCGATCGCCCTTTGGCTATTGTGGGACATGCTGCACCCAAGCCTTTAATGACCCAGACAATTGTGATTTAGACGATGGAGCAAGCACGTTCTCCCCTGCTAAAGTGAGGGGGTTGGCTTGGGCACGCTGATTATCTTAGGCACTGTCTAAGTGGGTGAACCCCTGAGGAGACTGTGGAGAATGCCATCTCAATTTATTGAGCTGTGGTCATCCTTTATCAATATTGTGGATGCACCTTTGTTTCGCCTTGGGCGGGAAACCATTTCCCTGCGTTGGCTGTTTCAAGTGGTGCTGTTGCTCATCCTTGTAGCTGTCTTGGCACGGTTTTTCAAGGGGGTGCTGAAAAATCAACTCCTACCCCGCTTGGGTTTGGATTTAGGTAACCGCGAAGCCATTTCCACCGTTGTCAGTGGTGCTAGCGGAGCACTGGGCTACATTATTGTTCTGCAAGCAGTGGGGATTAATCTCGATTCCCTAGCGGTGATTATTGGTGGCTTGGGGGTAGGGATTGGTTTTGGTTTGCAGGATGTCACCCGCAATCTCATCAGTGGTCTCACCCTGCTCATTGAGCGCAAAGTGCGTGTCGGTGATTTTGTGGAAATTGAAAACATCAGTGGCTATGTTCAAGAAGTGTCAATGCGAGCCACAGTCATTCAAACCTTTAACGGTTCAAATGTCGTGGTGCCCAATACCTACCTTGCTGATAGTCCGGTGCTGAATTGGTACTATCAAACCCATCGCGGTCGCATTGATATTCCCATTGGGGTGGCCTATGGCACAGACCCAGTGTTAGTTACAGAGGTTTTGTTGAATATTGCCCATTCTGAGCCAGATGTCCTCAAGGAGCCAGCCCCTCGGGTAATCTTCCGTGAATTTGGTGATTCTGCCCTTAAGTTTGAACTCTGGGTATGGACGGATGCCATTGAGCGGCGCGTATTTATCAAAAGCAGTCTTAATTTCAAGATTGATTACTATTTTCGACAGCACAATATCTCAATTCCTTTTCCGCAGCGGGATATCTGGATTCGCAATGCAGGGGCACTCTTTCCTACCGCCGACGAACCAGAGCAAACGGTGGGGATGCCCTTGGCGCCGGCAACTCCTTCCCTAAAGTCGCTACTACAGCAGGTAAGCTATTTTCAATGCATGAATGATCTGCAATTGCGTTTTCTCATTGAGGCGGGCTACCGCAAGCATTTGAGAGCGCAGGAAATTTTGTTTCGTGCCCAAGAGCCAATCAATAACTTCTACATTGTCTTGCAAGGGCAGATGGCCGCAGTCTATGAGGAGAGTGGCGAACTCAAACCAATGCTGACCTTTAAGGCAGGGGAGCACTTTGGCGAGCTACCGCTGATGCTGGGGGTGGCCTGTCCAACAACAATGATGGCAATGACGGAGACGGTCTTGTTTGTCCTGCCACGGGAGGGATTTGAACAGTTGCTCAAAGAACACCCTTCCCTTGCTGATGATATTGCGGTGGCGATCGCCCGTCGTCAAGATGTGCTGGCGCAACATCAACAGGAGCTTCAGCAACTGAGTCACCAAGAGGCGGAGCAAAGTCGGCCCATCCACTGGATTCGCGATCGCCTGCAAAAACTCCTGAGTTGGTAAACGTGCTCAATCGGTTGAATCAAGACTAAATGCGTTTTCCAAGTATTGATGCAGCCGATAGGCACCTGCTTGGTATCGCACCAAGGCGACATCAAAGCGACAGGGATGATCCTGCCACTGGGGCTGACGTTCTAGGAAGGCTTGAGCGGCCAAAATGAGTTTGCGTTGCTTGCTAGGGGAAATGGCGCCGAGGCCATCACTATCCCAGTTGCGGGAACGGCGGGTTTTTACTTCGACAAAGCGCACCACTCCTTGCAGATCACAGGCGATAATATCTAGCTCACCCCAAGGGCAAGCCCAGTTCTGAGCCAAAACTTGACACTGCTGGGTTTGTAGCCACACGACAACCACGGCTTCCCCGCGATTGCCCACCTGACGCATCGACCCTAGGCCTCAATGGGTTCGAGATTAAACAAGTCTTGAAGGGTCTGCATCGCGCGCTGGCGACTCTCTAAATCCCGTTGCGATTGTAGTTGCACGGTGGGATCATGAAGAATCTTGTTGATAATCGTGCGCGTCATCGCTTCAATAACCCCTTGATGTTTTTCGCCAAACTCACTGCCTAGGCGGGAGAGAGCTTTTTCCAGTTCTTGTGTACGAATCGCTTCCATTTTTTGGCGCAGACTGCGGATGGTGGGAATTGTTTCTAGGGCGTGCCACCAAGCCAAGAAGGTGTCTAATTCTTCCTCAAGGATGCCCTCCGCCTCTTGAGCCAATTGGCGTCGTGCCTCTTGGTTTTGAGCAACGACGGCTTCGAGATCATCCACATTAAACAGTTGCACAGAGGCCAATTCTGTCACATTCGCATGGACGTTGCGGGGCACGGAAATATCAATGATGGACAGGGGGCGATCGCCCGTGAGGACGGAGCCTAAATTCTCACGATCCAAGAGGGGTTGTGTGGCTGCTGTGCCCGTAAAGACCAAATCCACTGCGGCCACAATCGGCAGTAAATCCGTCATCGTAAAGAGTTCAAAGCGGACCTCGGGAAATTGCTGCGCCAGTTCCTGTGCCCGTTCCAGGGAGCGGTTGATAATGCTGATTTCCTTGACTCCACGGGCAATCAGGTGTTGCACTACCAAGCGGGACATTTTACCCGCCCCGACAACAGCAATGCGGCAGTTCTGGAGATTTTGCAGCCGCAGGTCGGCGAGTTCCACCGCCGCTGAACTAATGGAGACCGCTCCCGTCCCAATACTGGTTTCGGTGCGTACCCGTTTACCGGCAGCGATCGCTGCTGTAAAGACACGATTGAGAATCGAACCAATGGACTTGTACTGCTGACCCAACTGATGACAGCGTTTCACCTGGGAGAGAATTTGTCCTTCGCCAATCACCAAGCTATCTAGACCCGAGGCCACCCGCATGAGGTGCATCACCGCATCCTGATGCAACAGGATAAAGAGGTAGGGACGCAGTTGGGGCAGGGGAATGTGACTCCATTCACTGAGAAACTGATGCACTTCCCGCACGCCCACCTCAGTGTCACTCGTAACAATGTAAATTTCTAAGCGGTTACAGGTGCTAAGGATGGTCGCTTCCTGAATATGGGCGTAGCCACACAGATGTTGCAGTGCCCGCTCCCGTACATCCTCTGGCACACTCAATTTTTCGCGCACATCCACAGGGGCGGTTTTGTGACTCAAGCCAATGACAGCAATATTCATAGGAATCGGTTGACGTTCGGCTGCAACTCCATCAATTGTTGTATCAAGATTCTTGAGCCTCCTTCACGCTTGTTTGCAAGTCTTTACCAAAGGCTCCCGCTGCCCCAAGAGTCGCACTCCCGTCAGTGCTTGTTTCCTTGGGATTAGCCTGCCGGTCAGGTTGTTGCTGCCGCCCTCTTCAAAACCCTATAGGTGGGAACTCCAGAAAATCTGCCGAGGCCTATCTAACAAATCGCTGTTTGGCGGCTCCCCAACTTTAGGCAAGGACATCGGAATAGGAGCGGCTAGGGGATTCTTGATAGACTTGGGTAATGGTGGCGGCCAGTTGCTGCATGCCTAGGACAATGTCCTCATCACTGGCGGTAAGACTAATGCGCAAGCACTCCTGTTTGTGGCGCCACGGCTCGGTCAAGCCGGGGAAAAAGGAACTGCCAGGAACGACAATCACCCCTGCTCGCTTCAGGTGTTGATACAATTCCCAATCGGTCATGGGTAAATCCCGTAGCCACAGCCACGCGAAAATCGCCCCCTCCCCGCGATGCAAAAACCAAGGAATATCATTGGGCAAGGCAGTGCGTAGGGTTTCTTCGAGAACGGTAAACTTGCGCTGATAGAAGGGACGAATGACATTCACAGAGACTTCAGCTAGGGCACCATTGGCAATGGCTAATGCCGCGATCGCCTGACCATAGCGCGAGGCATGAATACAGGCATTGGTTTGAAAGGCTTCAAGGACACTCAAAATCTCGCGATCGCCAATGGCAATCCCCACCCGTTCCCCTGGCAGTCCCGCCTTGGAGAGGCTGAGGCAGTGGACGATATTGCCGCCAAAAACAGGTGCCAGTTCCGTAAAGTTCAAACTGGGATAGGGGGGACCATAGGCGGCATCAATGAGCACAGGAACCCCATAGGGCACTGCCAGATCCGCAATTTGCCGCACCTCCACATCCGTGAGCACATTTCCCGTGGGATTGCAGGGGCGCGAGAAAATGACGCATCCCGTCGTCTCATCAATGTGCAATTGTTGAAAGTCGGGACGATACTTAAAGGTGTGATCCGCTTCAAAAATCTCAAGGCGGGGACGATAGGCAACCACAGTATTGGGACTGAGGCTGACGCCGCCGTAGCCCGTATATTCTGGACTCAAGGGGAGAACGACTTTCTTTAATTCACCGTTGGCGCTCAAGCCCCCAAAAGCATTAGCAGCAAAGAAGTAGATGGCCTGACTGCCGGGGGTGACCAAGACATTGCGCTCCGTCAGGTTCAAACCATAGCGACGATTAAAATCATCGACAACGGCAGCAATTAGGGGTTCATACCCTTGGCTTGTGCCGTAGCGGCAGACCACTTGGCCAAATTCTGGGCTGGCCATTAGCTCGTGGGTACAGTCGCGCCACAGTTGTTCCACCTCTGGAATAATGAGGGGGTTACCTGCACTCAGATTAATCAGGTCTTGACCACGATTCAGGCGCAGTGTCTCGATAATATCCTTCATAATTGCCCGAACTCCCGTCAGTTGGGACATTTGCTGGCCAATCTGGGAGAGTGCAGGATTCATAGGCAAAGGACATAGACAGTATTGGTTAGGATAGCATCTGCGCTTCTATTGAGGGACAGATGGAATCAATAGACACGGTCAATACTGCTGTTTGGTGGGCCACTGTAACATAACGTTAGAATAGGGCAAGAACTGTAAAGGATTCATGGCAGCGTTTATCCCCTTTGTCGGTAGACCCTCTTCCCCTTGGCGATCGCTAGCAATTGGGATGATTGCTGCTGGGCTGATTGGCAGTGGTGGCCTACTGTGGTGGCGATCGCGTCAAAGCCCCCTTGATCTAGATCGCTACACCGTGCCGGTTCAAGACAGTCGCGATTTAGTGGCTCGGATTGCGGCCACGGGCAAAGTGGTGCCAGTGCAAACGGTCAATATCAGTCCGAAACGGGCCGGCCTTCTCACCGCCCTCTATGTTGAGCAGGGCGATCGGGTCAAAGCCGGCCAAATCATCGCCCGCATGGACAGCCGCGATGAACAGGCACAACTGGCTCAAGCCCAAGCCAACCTCGCTGAGGCCATTGCCCGTCGCGATCGCGTGCTTGCCGGCAACCGTGCTGAGGAAATTGCCCAAGCCGAAGCCCAAGTGCGGGCAGCTGCTACCCGTGCTCAATTGGCCCAAGAACGCCTGAAACGGAATGAATGGCTCGCGGCAGAGGGGGCAATTCCCCGCGATACCCTAGATGAACTAAGGGCGAATCGCGATAGCGCGATCGCCAGTCTCAATGAAGCCCAAAAGCGTTTGCAACTCCTGCAGCGCGGCTCCCGCAGTGAAGAGATCCGCCAGGCCGAAGCAGGCGTTGCCGCTGCCCAAGCCCAAGTCCAAGCAGCGCGGGCTGCCCTTGAAGATACCATCATTCGCGCACCCTTCACAGGGATTATTACCCAGAAGTATGCGAATCCGGGCGCATTTGTTACTCCCACAACCACCGCTTCGGCGACCACCTCTGCCACCTCGACCTCCATTGTGGCAATCGCTGAGGGCTTAGAAATTCTTGCCGAAGTACCGGAAGTGGATATTGGCCAAGTGCTCGTAGGGCAACCTGTTGAAATCCGTGCCGATGCCTATCCGGGGGAAACCTTTAAAGGGCGAGTGCGCCTCGTGGCTCCTGAAGCCGTTGTCGAACAAAATGTCACCTTCTTTCAGGTGCGGGTTTCTTTAGTGACGGGACTAGAAAAACTACGCTCTGGGATGAATGTGGACTTAGATTTTCTGGGGCAAAAAATTAACAATGCCCTCTTGGTGCCGACAGTAGCGATCGCCGTTGAGCGCGGTCAAACAGGTGTTTATGTTGTGGGTGAAGACAATCAGCCTAAGTTCCGCCCTGTCACAATTGGTAGCAGTTGGCAAGACAAAACCCAAATTATCAGCGGTGTCCGCGCTGGGGAGCGGGTCTTTATTGACTTTCCTGAGCGGCTGCGGCGGAAACAGGAGTAGCTATGGGCTTGCACCACGTTTCCATTCGTACAGCCAATATTCAGCGGGCGATCGCCTTCTATGAATGCCTTGGTTTTACAATGGAAGTTCGCTTCACCACAGGCTATACCCTCGCCTGCTGGCTCAAGGGCTGGCACACCCGCCTCGAATTGCTGCAAGTTCCTGAACCCCAGCCGCCTGCGGATCCCTTCCACGATGAGCACTATGTCGGCTACTACCATCTCTCCTTTGATCTGAGTGACCATGCCGACCCCCTTGAAACATGGCTCAATCAGGTGGCAGAAACATTAAAGGCACGCAGTTTACCCTTTGAGGTATTGCTGAAGCCCACTCAGCAGGTGATTGGTTCCCACCTCTATCACGTTGCCTTTGTGCGGGATTGTGACGGCCTGCCCCTTGAATTTTTGCAGTGTCTCGGTTCCTGTTAAGGCCTAAACGCCGATAAAATAAGGGAGTTAAGAGATTTTTGAGTCGTCCATAGGCATGCACCTGCAAACAACCACTACAGCAATTTCCGACTGGTCGGGGGATTTACTGGCGATCGCTGTCTTTCAAACGGAAGGTACCCTCACCCTCACCGACCCCTACGCGACCCTTGATCAACGGCTCAACGGTCTATTGCAAGAACTGATCAACGAAGGGGAATTTCAGGGCAAATCTGGCACCTCCCTGCTGATGCGCCTATTGCCTAACTTCCCCATCAAAAAACTGTTGCTTGTGGGGCTAGGCAATCGCGATGAATTTAATCTCGAAACCCTCCGCCGTACTGCTGCCACCATTGCCCGTACGGCTCGCCGTGAACGCGTAAAAACATTAGGCATGGCACTGCCCCATGAAACTTTAGAGGCGGCGGATGCTGCCCAAGCCATTGCGGAAGGGGTTCTCCTCGCCCTGCATAGCGATGTCCGCTTCAAGTCGGATCCCGAAGCCCGCAAGTTACTCCCCTATCCCGAATCCGTCAGCCTGTTGGGTTTAGGAGAGCAAACAGCGGCGCTGAACCGTGCACAGCAAATTTGCGACGGCGTGATTTTGGCCCGCGAACTGGTGAATGCGCCGGCCAACCAAGTGACCCCCATTACACTGGCGGAAACAGCTCAGCAGCTAGCAGCTACCTACGGCTTGAGCGCAAAGATTTTAGAGCGGGAGGAATGTGCCGCCCTTGGCATGGGCGCCTTTTTGGGGGTGGCTCAGGCGTCAGATTTGCCGCCGAAATTTATTCACCTCACCTATACGCCGGAGGGCACGGTGCAGAAGAAAATCGCCCTGGTGGGTAAGGGGCTAACCTTTGATTCGGGTGGCCTCAACCTCAAGACCCAAGGGGGCATTGAAACCATGAAGATGGACATGGGGGGAGCCGCCGCCGTTTTGGGAGCGGCCAAGGTTCTCGGTCAACTCAAACCCCCTAGCATTGAGGTGCACTTTATTATCGCTGCCACAGAGAACATGATCAGTGGTCGTGCTCTGCATCCGGGGGATATTCTGACCGCCTCCAACGGCAAAACCATTGAGGTCAACAACACTGATGCGGAGGGTCGCCTCACCCTTGCCGATGCCCTGGTCTATGCCGAGAAACTAGGTGTTGATGCCATTGTGGATTTGGCCACGCTGACGGGAGCCTGTATTGTGGCTTTGGGAGATAACATTGCTGGTCTTTGGAGCAATAACTCAGAATTGGCGCAAGCCCTACAACAAGCTGGCGATCGCTGCGGTGAGAAAGTCTGGCAAATGCCCCTTGAAAATAAGTACTTTGAGGGCATGAAATCCCAAGTGGCGGATATGAAAAACACCGGCCCGCGATCGGCGGGTTCAATTACCGCTGCCCTATTTTTACAACAGTTTGTCGATCACACCCCTTGGGCACACCTTGATATTGCTGGCCCCGTCTGGACGGAAAAAGAGGATGGCTACAATAATCCCTGTGGAACAGGCTATCCTGTGCGCACGCTAGTGGAGTGGCTATGCAGTCTCAGTGCCTAAAACTGGTTAACGTTGGTTGTGGTCAGACCTTCCACCCTGAGTGGCTAAACTTTGATATTGCGCCAGCGGCTGCGGGTGTAAAACGTTGGGACCTTCGCCGCGGCTTACCTTTTAGCGAAGGGGAAGTTGATGCTGTCTATTCTTCGCATGTTCTTGAACACTTGAATTACGAGGAGGCAAAACACTTCATACGCGATTCTTGGCGAATTTTGAAACCCGGCGGCATTTTGCGCATTGTTGTTCCTGATCTGGAGCAAATAACCCGTGCTTACTTGGCCGAACTTGATGCTTTACGCAGTGGCAAGCAAACAGACAGTGCAAACTATGACTGGCTAAAACTCGAACTTTTAGACCAACTGGTTCGCCATCACAGTGGTGGAGCAATGGCAACTTATCTTCTGAATCCAAACATCCCAAATCCTGACTTTGTGCGCTCCCGCATTGGCCAAGAGGCTGAAAATTTTTTCAAAACAGCTCAACAACCCCAGACATTTCTCAAAAAAATCAAAAAAATTTTGCGACCCCTGCGTTATCCCCGTAAGTTTCTTTCCAAAATTCTAATTTGGCCACTGTTGGGAAAAAAAGGAGCTGATGCTCTCGATGTGGGGCTGTTTCGCCTCAGTGGCGAGGTACACCTGTGGATGTACGACAGCTACTCTCTCAAGGTCTTGATTGAAGCTTGTGGTTTCCATGACTGTCGTGCTGTCTCTGCTTTTGAGAGTCGTATTCCTGAGTTTTCCCGTTACAACTTAGATGTGGTTGATGGCCAAGTGCGCAAGCCCGACTCTTTATTTATGGAGGCAATTAAGCCTGTGAGTACTTAACAGGTCTGACGAGTAGCCTTATTCATGCGATCGCCCCAACGGCTCATTGTTCAAGCGGGCCAAATTCTAGACCAATGCGTCAACCTGACTGCCGAGCAGCAGCATTACCTGTATCATGTGTTGCGCCTTAAAGTAGGAGATGAACTCTGGATTCTTGACGGTCAGGGTCAGCGGTGGCTTGGGGAGATTCAGAAAAACACCGTCAAGCTATTACACCCTGATTACCCTGAGACGGAACTTGATGCTGAGATTATTCTCTGTCTAGCTCTACTGAAGGCGGCAAACTTTGAGCAAGTGCTGCAACAGGCAACGGAATTGGGGGTTAAGCGCATCATTCCCATTCAAACGGCGCGATCGCTCCTGCAGCCCAGTGCCCATAAATACCAGCGTTGGCAGCGCATTCTCCAAGAGGCCACCGAGCAAAGTGAGCGTCTTTATGTGCCCACCCTCAGCGACCCCCTCTCCGTTACTGAAATGGTCAGCCTTACCCCCAAGGGCTACGTTGCGAGTTTGAATGCCTCACCGCTCCTGTGGGACTGCTTGCCCCAGATGGATTTATCTCAGCCAATTTATCTGGCGATCGGACCAGAAGGGGGATGGACAGATTCAGAACTAGGGCAGGTCTTGAGGGCTGGTTGGCAAGCCTTTTCCTTGGGGCGGCGTACCCTGCGAGCCGTCACCGCTGCGATCGCCAGCGTAACCATAGTGAGCCATTACACTGAGAGGCACTGCACAACGGCACAACAGCATTGACAACGCGACAGGTAGCTCGATACACTAGAAGTTCGGTGAAATTAACGTAAGCAGCAATGCCCACCATCCAGCAATTGATCCGCCAAGAGCGGGAACTGTTGAAAAAGAAAACAAAATCTCCGGCTCTCAAAAGCTGCCCCCAACGGCGTGGGGTGTGCACACGGGTCTATACCACAACTCCCAAAAAGCCCAACTCTGCCCTGCGCAAAGTGGCACGAGTACGCTTAACCTCTGGCTTTGAGGTCACCGCTTATATTCCGGGAATTGGCCACAATTTGCAGGAGCACTCTGTGGTGATGATTCGCGGCGGTCGGGTCAAAGATTTGCCCGGTGTGCGCTACCACATTATTCGTGGCACGCTGGATACCGCGGGTGTCAAAGACCGTAAGCAAGGTCGCTCTAAATACGGTGCCAAGCGTCCCAAACCCGGTGAGGCTGCTGCTACCGGTAAGAAAAAATAATTTCCGTTCTCTTATCTCCTTGAGTTGAAACCCTAAACTTCACTAGAGCAAACAGCAAACACCTATGTCTCGTCGCACTCGCGCTCAAAAACGGCCTACTGCCCCTGATCCGGTCTATAACAACGTGCTGGTGAGTATGTTGATCCAGCGAGTTATGCTCAATGGCAAAAAATCCCTTGCCAGCCGCATTGTTTATGATGCAATGAAAACCGTGCAGGAGCGCACCGGCGAGGATGCTCTGCAAGTTTTTGAGCGTGCTGTGAAAAACGCAACGCCCCTAGTGGAAGTGAAAGCCCGCCGTGTGGGGGGTGCCACCTACCAAGTGCCTGTGGAAGTCCGTCCTGATCGCGGGGTCGCCTTGGCCTTGCGCTGGTTAGTGCAATTTTCCCGCAAACGAGCTGGCCGTTCGATGTCAGCCAAGCTGGCCAATGAACTGATGGATGCTGCTAACGAGACCGGGAGCACCATTCGCAAACGAGAAGAAACCCACAAGATGGCAGAAGCCAACAAGGCCTTTGCCCACTATCGCTACTAGACCGCCATACGGTTCAAGAGTTGGATACAATTATTTAAGAATTCTAACGTAATGCAACAAACAAGGAGGTAGCTGTGGCACGGACGACCCCGCTAGAGCGAGTGCGAAATATCGGGATTGCCGCTCACATTGATGCGGGTAAAACAACCACAACTGAACGTATTCTTTTCTATTCTGGTGTGGTGCACAAAATTGGCGAAGTGCACGAAGGTACCACGGTTACCGACTGGATGGAACAGGAGCGGGAGCGGGGCATCACCATTACAGCCGCCGCCATTAGCACCTCTTGGAAAGACCACCAGATCAACATTATTGACACCCCTGGCCACGTGGACTTCACGATTGAGGTGGAGCGCTCCATGCGGGTTCTCGATGGGGTAATTGCGGTATTCTGCTCCGTCGGTGGTGTGCAACCGCAATCGGAAACCGTGTGGCGGCAAGCGGATCGCTACAGTGTCCCGCGCATCGTCTTTGTCAACAAAATGGATCGCACTGGGGCAAACTTCTACAAAGTCTATGACCAGATTCGCGATCGCCTGCGAGCCAATGCCGTGCCCATTCAGTTGCCCATTGGTGCTGAAGATCAGTTTGTGGGCATTGTTGACCTCGTGCGCATGCGCGCCAAAATTTACAAAGACGACCTTGGCAAGGAAATTGAAGACACGGAAATTCCTGCCGAAGTGACTGAACTGGCGCAAGAGTATCGCACCAAGCTCATCGAGGCGGTTGCCGAAACCGATGATGCCCTCATGGAAAAATACTTTGAGGGAGAAGAACTCACCGAAGAAGAAATCCGCACTGCCCTACGCAAAGGAACCATTTCCGGCACCATTGTGCCGATGCTATGTGGGTCTGCTTTCAAGAACAAGGGTGTGCAGTTGCTTCTTGATGCCGTCGTGGACTATCTGCCCTCACCTGTTGATATTCCAGCGATTAAAGGGCATCTTCCCGATGGCACAGAGGTAGAACGCGCTGCCGACGACGATCAACCCCTAGCAGCGCTGGCCTTCAAGATCATGTCGGATCCCTATGGCCGCCTGACTTTTGTGCGCGTGTATTCCGGCGTTTTGAAAAAAGGCAGCTATGTGCTCAATGCCACCAAGAACAAGAAAGAGCGCATCTCCCGTCTGATCGTGCTTAAAGCGGATGAGCGGATTGAGGTGGATGAACTGCGAGCCGGGGATCTCGGGGCTGCCCTAGGTTTGAAGGAAACCTTTACAGGGGATACCCTCTGCGACGAAAACTCCCCTGTGATCCTTGAATCGCTGTACATTCCAGAGCCAGTCATTTCCGTGGCTGTGGAACCCAAAACCAAGCAGGACATGGAAAAACTCTCCAAAGCCCTGCAAGCCCTCTCTGAGGAAGACCCCACGTTCCGTGTCAGCGTTGATCCCGAAACCAACCAAACCGTGATCGCGGGTATGGGGGAATTGCACCTTGAGATTCTTGTGGATCGGATGCAGCGGGAATTCAAAGTGGAAGCCAATATTGGCCAACCTCAGGTGGCCTACCGCGAAACGATTCGCAAACCTGTCCGTGCCGAAGGCAAGTTTATCCGTCAAAGTGGCGGTAAAGGCCAGTATGGTCACGTTGTGATTGAAGTCGAGCCTGCCGAACCCGGCACTGGCTTTGAATTTGTCTCTAAAATTGTCGGCGGTGTTGTACCCAAAGAGTACATTCCACCCGCTGAACAGGGGATGAGGGAAGCCTGTGAATCGGGAATTTTGGCAGGGTACCCAGTGATTGATCTCAAGGTCACATTAGTGGATGGCTCCTACCACGAAGTGGACTCTTCGGAGATGGCCTTCAAAATTGCTGGCTCCATAGCGATTAAAGAGGCAGTGATGAAAGCCAATCCAGTGCTGCTAGAGCCAATGATGAAGGTCGAGGTCGAGGTTCCAGAAGAATTCCTTGGGACAGTGATGGGAGACTTGATTGCCCGTCGCGGTCAAATTGAGGGACAAACTGTGGAAAATGGCATTGCCAAAGTGACCGCAAAAGTCCCTCTCGAACGGATGTTTGGTTATGCCACTGACATTCGCTCGAATACCCAAGGTCGGGGAATTTTCTCGATGGAATTTAGCCATTACGAGGAAGTCCCCCGTAATGTGGCTGAGGCGATCATTGCCAAAAATAAAGGGAACGCATAGTCTATACGAGGAACAACATGGCACGCGCTAAATTTGAACGAACCAAACCCCACGTTAACATTGGTACGATTGGTCACGTTGACCACGGTAAAACGACGCTGACAGCAGCTATTACCATGGTTCTAGCTGCTCAGGGGAAAGCCCAAGCTCGCAAATATGATGAAATTGATGCGGCACCTGAGGAAAAAGCCCGTGGGATTACCATCAATACGGCTCACGTGGAGTATGAGACTGAAAAGCGTCACTATGCCCACGTGGATTGCCCCGGCCACGCTGACTATGTGAAAAATATGATCACCGGTGCCGCGCAAATGGACGGTGCCATTCTGGTGGTGGCCGCAACTGACGGTGCAATGCCCCAAACCAAGGAGCACATTCTCTTGGCGCGTCAGGTCGGGGTGCCCAGCATCGTTGTCTTCCTGAACAAAGTCGACATGGTGGATGACGAAGAATTGCTGGAGCTAGTGGAACTGGAACTGCGAGAACTCCTTAATGGGTATGAATTCCCCGGAGATGAGGTACCCATTATCCGTGGTTCGGGTCTGAAAGCCCTTGAGGCGATGACCGCCAACCCCAAAACCCAACGCGGTGAAAATGAATGGGTGGACAAAATCTATGAACTGATGGATGCGGTTGATAACTATATTCCTACGCCTGAGCGGGATGTGGACAAGCCCTTCCTGATGGCCGTAGAAGATGTGTTCTCTATCACTGGTCGGGGGACAGTGGCCACTGGACGGATTGAGCGGGGGCGCATCAAGCTCAACGAGACGGTCGAAATTGTCGGCCTGCGGGAAACGCGGACGACTACTGTCACTGGCATTGAAATGTTTAAGAAGAGCCTCGAAGAGGGGATTGCCGGTGACAACGCTGGTCTGCTCCTGCGCGGTCTGAAAAAAGAGGATGTGGAACGGGGAATGGTGATTGCTAAACCCGGCTCCATTACGCCCCACACCAAGTTTGAGGGTGAAGTATACGTGCTCACTGAGAAAGAGGGTGGTCGTAAAACTCCCTTCTTTGCGGGCTATCGTCCGCAGTTCTATGTGCGCACCACCGATGTGACTGGTACGATCACTTCCTTTACGGCTGACGATGGTAGCGCTGCTGAAATGGTGATGCCTGGCGACCGTGTCAAAATGACCGTGGAACTAATCCAGCCCATTGCCATTGAGCAGGGGATGCGCTTTGCCATCCGTGAGGGTGGCCGTACGATTGGTGCAGGCGTTGTTTCTAAAATCATTGAGTAGTTGATCTGTAGGGCCGCTAGCCTTTGTGGGGTGTTGGCGGCCTTTTCTATCCCAATTTTTGGGTCTGAATTTTTGTTTGATCTTCGCTGAACCTTGACAAGTAGGGAATCTCACTATGGCTGCTTTGCAACAGAAAATTCGTATTCGCCTTAAGGCCTTTGATCACCGCTTGCTCGATACCTCCTGCGATCGCATTGTAGAAACCGCAAAAAGGACTGGCGCTTCCCCCGTCGGGCCGATTCCTCTGCCGACACGACGGCGAATTTACTGTGTCCTGCGATCGCCCCACATTGACAAGGACTCGCGGGAGCATTTTGAAACCCGTACCCACCGTCGTATCCTCGACATTTACCAGCCTTCGCCAAAAACGATTGATGCGCTGATGAAGTTGGACTTGCCGGCGGGGGTGGATATCGAGGTGAAATTGTAAGCGTCGCCAAAGTTCACTACACTGAGGGATATGACCCATACGATCATTCATCCCTCCCCCTCTACATCTTTTCTTCAGCCCCCTGCAATGGCCTATCGGATTAACTGCCAGCAGGGGCATACGCATCTTTTAGGGGTGACGCTGCGGTTGAGGGCACCGCAAACCGATGTCCTTCATCTGCATTTACCGGTTTGGACGCCCGGCTCCTACCTTGTGCGCGAATATGCGCGGCATCTTCAGGATTTTACGGTAACGGCTGCCGATGGTACCCCCCTTGAGTGGTGGAAGTGTGCCAAAAACCAGTGGCAGGTGGCGTGCACGCCCGGTCTAGAACTGGAAGTGCGCTATGCCATCTATGCCCATGAACTCTCGGTACGCACCAACCACTTTGATGGCAGCCACGCCTATTTCAATCCCGCAGCGGTGTGTCTCTATGTGCCAGAGTATCGCGACCAGCCCTTGACGGTCACCATTGAAGCACCTTGCGGTTGGCGGGTCACCACTCCCCTCGAACCCTTGGGGGAGGATAGCTCCACCTTTTGGGCGGCAAATTACGATCTATTGGTGGATAGCCCCTTTGAAGTGGGCACCCATGCGGTTTACACCTTTGAGGCGGCAGGCAAACCCCATGAATTGGCGGTGTGGGGCGAGGGAAATTTTGATCCAGAGCGGGCGATCGCCGATATGCAGCGGATCATTACCACCGAGGCAAGTCTGTTTGGTGGTTTGCCCTACGATCGCTATGTCTTTATTTTGCACCTTACCCACAAGGGCTACGGCGGCTTAGAGCATCTGAATAGCTGCTCGTTGATCTTCCATCGTTTTGGCTTTCAGCAAGCGGAGCAGTATCGCCGCTTTCTCTGTTTAGTGGCCCATGAGTTTTTCCATCTCTGGAACGTCAAGCGGATTCGCCCCCAAGCCTTCGAGGTTTTTGACTACGACAGTGAGAATTACACCACGAGTCTCTGGTTTGCAGAGGGGGTGACCAGTTATTTTGATCAACTCATTCCCCTCTGGGCTGGGCTATTTGATGCCAAGGTGTATCTGCAGCTCCTCAGTGAAAGTCTCAATCGCTATTTCCATACCCCCGGTCGCTTTGTGCAATCCCTAAGTGCCGCGAGTTTTGATGCTTGGATTAAGCTCTATCGCCCCGATGAAAACAGCATCAATTCCCAGATGTCCTACTACCTCAAAGGGGAGTTGGTGGCGCTACTGTTGGATCTGCGGATTCGCCTGAATTTCAATCACCAGCGATCGCTCCTCGATGTTTTGCGGCGGCTCTGGCAGCAGTATGGTGAAACGGGTCAAGGCTACACCCCCGATGAGCTGTGGGAGACCATTGAAACCGTTGCCGATGAAAACTTGGGGACATGGCGCGAGCAGTTCATTGAAGGAACCGTGGAACTCCCCCTTCAGGAGTGGCTGGCTAAAGTTGGGCTGGAACTAGTCCCCCAAGACGCACTGCCCTATACGGGACTTCAGTTCAAGCAGGAACACGGCCCTCTTCAAATCAAGGCAGTGCTGCGGGACTCCCCCGCTGAACAGGCAGGCTTGGTGGCTGGGGATGAAATCATTGCCCTCAATGGTTGGTGCATCACCGCAGAGGACTGGTCAGAGCGACTGCGGGAATACCCAGTGGGAGAGACGATTCACCTGACATGGTTCCATGATCAGCAATTGCACACTGGGACACTGATTTTAGGGCAACCCCAACCCAACTATCGGTTGCAGTGCTGTGCTGATGCCACGCCGAGCCAGCGAGCACATTTAGAAGCTTGGTTGGGAGCCACAGCAGCGCAGCTTTAGGGGAGGCAGCACAATGCTTCAGCCCTTGATTCAGGATCGCGATCGCTTGGAACAGGTGCTGCGGCAACTGCCCTTGGCACCGGGAGTCTATTTCCTTAAGGACAAGACGGATCAAATTCTCTACATTGGCAAGTCCAAACGCCTGCGATCGCGGGTGCGCTCCTATTTTCGTGAACCCGCCCACCTAGGGCCACGCCTTGAGCTGATGGTCTATCAGGTGGCGGACATTGAATTCATTGTTACCGATACGGAGGCCGAGGCCCTTGCCCTCGAAGCCAATTTAATTAAGCAGCATCAGCCCCCCTTCAACGTTCTCCTCAAAGATGACAAGAAATATCCCTACGTCTGTATTACTTGGTCGGAACCCTACCCCCGCATTTTCATTACCCGCAAACGCCAATTTGGTAATGCCGGCAGTAGCACCAGTGACTCCCCCAAGGATCGCTACTATGGTCCCTATGTGGATAGCTTTCGCCTGCGCCAGACCTTTGCCCTAGTGAAGCGGCTTTTTCCCCTGCGGCAACGTCCCCGCCCCCTCTTTAAGGATCGCCCCTGCCTTAACTATGATATTGGTCGCTGTCCGGGGGTCTGCCAAGGCCTCATTTCCCCCCAAGAGTATCGGCAAACCCTGCAGAAGGCGGCGATGATCTTTCAGGGACGTACGGGGGAACTGGTGGCGCAGTTGCGAGAACAAATGGTACAAGCGGCAGCAGACCTCAATTTTGAACTGGCGGCACGGTTGCGGGATCAAATTCGCGCCCTAGAGCAGTTGGGGGTAGATCAAAAGGTTGCCTTGCCCGACGATACGGTGTCACGGGATGCCATTGCCCTTGCTGTGGGCGATCGCTATGCAGCCATTCAACTCTTTCAAATTCGCGGCGGTCGCTTGGTGGGACGTTTAGCTTTTGTGGCTGATGCCCAGAGTGGCAGCCCCGCCACGATTCTGCAGCGGGTACTCGAAGAACACTATGCCCAAGTAGAGGAGGTGGAAATTCCCAGTGAAATTTTGCTGCAATATCCTCTGCCAGAGGCAGACCTGCTACGCACCTACCTGAGCGAAAAGAAAGGGCGTGCCGTTACCCTCACCGTCCCCCAGCGCCAAGCCAAAGCCGAACTGCTTGCCATGGTACAACGCAATGCCGAACTGGAACTGGTGCGCCTTCAGCAGGCGAGCGATCGCACCCAAACCGCCCTTGAAGATTTAGCCCAACTCCTTGGCCTTGACACCCTACCCCATCGCATTGAGGGCTATGACATTTCCCATATTCAGGGGGCTGATGCGGTGGCCTCACGGGTTGTCTTTATTGAAGGGTTACCCGCCAAGCAGCACTATCGCCACTACAACATCCGCAATCCCGAGGTCAAACTGGGCCACTCCGATGACTTTGCCAGCTTGACCGAGATTCTCCGCCGCCGCTTTGCTCCCTATCTTGAGGGGAAAAGGAACCCTCTGGAGAGTGATGACTGGCCGGATGTCATCCTCATTGATGGTGGCAAGGGGCAACTCTCGGCTGTGGTTCAGGTTTTGGCGCCACTCTTGGGCGACCTCACCCTTCTCAGCTTAGCCAAACAGCGGGAGGAGATTTTCCTCCCCCATCAATCCCAGCCCCTGCCGACGGATCCGGAGCAACCGGGGGTGCAGTTGCTCCGCCGCGTCCGCGATGAGGCTCACCGCTTTGCCCTTAACTTCCACCGGCAAAAACGTGCCCAACGCCAGCGGCGATCGCACCTCGACCAAATTCGCGGCTTGGGCTATCGGCGTCAAAAAGAACTGCTTGCCACCTTTCGCTCCATTGACTACATCCGCATGGCCACGCCCGAACAGTTGGCGCAGGTACATGGGGTCGGCCCCCGCTTGGCGGAAAAAATTTACCGCTATTTTCATCGGGATGCTGACCCTACCCCTTGACTGCTCCTTTCGCCACAATAAGGCAAGGCTGCTCTCTCTTCGCGGAAAAAGCCTCTGGAAAAAAGGCTAAGCAGTAAATAACCCAAGCGGGTAACGCGATTCGAACGCGCGACATCAACCTTGGCAAGGTTGCGCTCTACCACTGAGCTATACCCGCAGTACCTTCTTAGTCTAGAAAATGAGCAGGGCAGTTGTCAAGAGCTGCCCAAGGATTGCAACCCCCTCAATGCCCCCTTGGCGCGTACATGATGATCAGGGTGCCCAGAAGCGCCACCCCGGCACCGAGCAGATCGAACTTATCGGGGCGCACTTTCTCAATTCCCCAGCCCCAGACTAGGGCCACCAGCAGAAACATGCCACTGTAGGCTGCCTGAACACGACCGAAATGGGCAGGTTGGAGGGTTGGTACCATCCCGTACAGAAAAAGAACGATCGCCCCCCCTAAGGCATACCAAATGCTTTTGTGCTCCCGTAGCCAGAGCCAGACAAGATAGGCTCCCCCCAGCTCCAGGAGGCCTGTGATGAGGAAGTAAAGGAGCGACTGTGCAACCTTCAGCATGGTCGTAACGCTTGCTATAGACTGGAGATGATAGTGGGCCGACACTAGACGATGACCTTTCAGTTGACCATTCGCCGCCAAGCACCAGACAGGGGCGCCTATTGGCAAACCTTTGAACTAGAGATTGATCCTTCCCTGACCATTCTGGATGCCCTCATCCAGATTAAGGGATATTACGACGGCAGCCTCAGCTTTCGCAAAAATTGTCGCAACACCATCTGCGGCAGTTGTGCAATGACGATTAATGGTCGTTCTGCCCTCGCCTGTCAGCAAAGTATTCGCGCTGAATTAGCCAATAGTCCTGTTCCCAACCAAATTGCGATCGCCCCTTTGGGAAATCTGCCTGTGCTCAAAGACCTTGTCGTGGACATGAGCGCTTTTTGGCAAAAACTTTCAGCCGTCAATCCTTATGTGAGTACAGCGGCACGGCAAGTGCCAGAGCGGGAGTTTCTCCAATCCCCCAGCGATCGCGCCAAACTGAATGCCTCGGGCAACTGTATTCTCTGTGGTGCCTGCTATGGTGCCTGCAATGCCGTGGAAGTGAATCCAGACTTTGTCGGTCCCCACGCCCTTGCCAAGGCTGCTCGCCTTGTGGCCGATACCCGCGATAGCGAAACTGACCAACGCCTAGAGCAATACAACACGGCCAGCAGTGGCGTGTGGGGCTGTACCCGTTGTTTTAATTGCAATACGGTGTGTCCCGTGGGTGTGCAACCCCTCGATCGCATTAGTGAAATCAAGCAGGCGATCCTAGCACGCTCAACAACAGCAACCCGCAATCTAGACCGTCCTTTGCGCCATCGTCAAGTCCTCTTAGAACTCGTGAAAGAAGGTGGCTGGGTGGATGAGCGGCAATTTGGCCTGCGGGTGGTGGGCAATCACTTTCGAGATCTGCAGGGCGTTGTGAGCCTTGCCCCCTTAGGTTGGCGGTTATTGCGGCGCGGTAAGTTTCCACTGCGATTTGAAAAGTCTGCCGGTCAAGCGCAAATTCAGGCGGTGATCACCGCCCTACAGCAGCGACAGCCCTCTTCTAAAATGGGAGTACACCGCGAAGGCTTTACGCCAAGCTAAAGAAGTTGTTTTGCATTCCTAACGCCATGAGTGAACCAACGCCTGAGGATTTGACCCCCCAATTTGGGTGGTCGCGCTATGCGGAGCTGATCAATGGCCGCTTTGCCATGATTGGTTTTGTTGCCCTGCTAGTGCTGGAGTGGGTGACCGGCCAAGATTTCTTTACGTGGGTGGGTTTGCGATAGGCTGTGACCGCAACACTGCGTCTAGAGGGAGTGACGCGGCGCTTTGCGCCGGGGGTGGCGATTGGTCCACTCTCCTTGACGGTACCTGCGGGGGAGCTTTGGGTGATTGTCGGCCCTTCTGGTTGTGGTAAATCCACCCTATTGCGGCTCATTGCTGGTTTGGAGCAACCCACTAGTGGCGAGATTTATATTGGGGAGACCTGTGTCAATAGCCGCAGTGGGCGCGATCGCGATGTGGCCATGGTCTTTCAGAACTATGCCCTCTATCCCCACATGACCGTGGCGGAAAACTTGGGCTTTGGCCTCAAGATGCGCGGTGTTGATCCGGCCACACGGCAGCAACGGGTGCTCCAAGTGGCGAAGCTCCTAGGGATTGAGTCTTTGCTTCAGCGCAAACCCCGTCAACTGTCGGGAGGTCAGCAACAGCGGGTAGCCTTGGGCAGAGCCTTGGCGCGATCGCCCCAAGTGTTTCTCCTTGATGAACCCCTCTCCAACCTTGATGCCCAATTGCGGGAGCAAACCCGTGCTGAATTGAAGCAATTGCATCAACAACTGGGCATTACCACCCTCTATGTCACCCACGATCAGGTGGAGGCCATGACCCTTGGCGATCGCATTGTGGTGCTCGATCGCGGTCAAATCCAGCAAATTGGCACCCCCGCCGACCTCTACGAAAGACCAGCCAATACAATGGTGGCGCGGTTTCTGGGCACCCCACCGATGAACTTACTGCCCGCTCGCTGGGATGGCAGCCGCCTGTGGATAGAGCAGCAGCCCTTACCCTGTCCGAACACCTCCCATTGGTCGCTAAAAAGTGAACAGCCCCTCACCGTGGGAATTCGCCCAGAGCATTTGCACCTTGGCAAGGAGGGCCTAGGGGCGATCGCCACCCTCGTGGAACCCTTGGGTCGGGAAGCTATTGTTCGCTGTCGCTTGCAGCAAAGCTGCCAAGAACTATTGTGGCTTGCTCCCCGTGGGCAAATTCCTGCGATGGGTGATATTGTGCAGTTGCAGGTCACGCACCTTTATCTATTTGATGCTGCCAGCGGTGCTGCCCTCAATTTTGAGCCTTGCTGAAAATTCATCGCCACCCTTACCCAAGACTGGTGGGTTCGCTTAGAATACAACTAGGATTCTGTAAAATTTCGTAACTTCTGCGGCCAGCCCCTCCATGACTTCGGTAACCTCTCTTTTTTCACCGGTTGAAGCAGATCTCTGTGTACTCACAGAAAACCTGAAGGCACTGATTGGAGCACAACACGCCGTACTCTCTGCTGCCACCGAACACCTCTTTTCTGCCAGTGGCAAACGCATTCGGCCCGCCATTGTTCTCCTGGTCTCACGCGCCACCCTGCCGGATCAGGGTCTCACTCCTCGCCACTGCCGCCTTGCCGAAATCACGGAAATGATTCATACGGCCAGTCTCTTCCACGATGATGTGGTGGATCAAGCACAACTGCGGCGGGGTGTGCCCACCGTCAACAGCATCTTTGGCAATCGCGTGGCCATCCAAGCCGGGGACTTTCTCTTTGCCCAAGCCTCTTGGTACTTAGCGGATTTGGATAACCTGCAGGTGGTGAAACTCCTCTCCCAAGTCATCAAAGACTTTGCGGAAGGGGAAATTCGCCAGGGCTTTAACCGCTTTGACACCAGCATTACCCTAGATGATTATCTACTGAAAACCTACTACAAGACGGCCTCCCTCATTGCCAACAGTGCCAAGGCCGCCGCCGTGCTCAGTGAAGCGCCCCCAGAAACCATTGAAGCCATGTACACCTATGGCAAAAATTTAGGGTTGGCCTTTCAGATTGTGGATGACATCCTCGACTTTACCCGCTCCACTGCAGAACTAGGGAAACCCGCTGGCTCAGATCTGCGCGATGGCAACCTAACGGCACCGGTGCTCTATGCCCTACCCAAAGCCCCCTACCTGCACACCCTGATCGAGCGGGAGTTCAGTGAAGAAGGCGATCTAGAAACCGCCCTCAACCTAGTGCGCCAAAGTGGTGCCATTGAAGATGCCCGCAATTTAGCCAAAGAATATGCCCAAGCGGCTCTACCGGCACTTGAAGTGCTTCCCCCGTCGGAACCGCGTCAGGCCCTCAGTCAATTGACAGACTATGTCCTTGAGCGGCTCTATTAAGCTGTCAACCAACGAATTTCCAATGCACAGCGCATAAATCTCAGGCAGTGGGCGAAAAATAGAAACAAGAATCCCTTAGGGCAGTCCAATAGGTATAAGTGGGGGATGAGGAGTGAGTCCCTTAGACTAGGTACAGGGGGTATGTCCACCCGGCTAGCCCATGACTTGTGTTTGTTTCGGGAGTGAATTTGTGGCACGAGGCGTCAAACAGCGTAAACCGGTAAGTTCGACTGTGGGTGGTCGGGGGAGTCAAAGGGTATATCAAAAAAGCAGGGGTCAGCGATCGCGCCCTTCAATGTGGCGTACCCTAGGCTGGATTGCTGCCTTTAGTGGTGTGTCCTTGGTCTCTGCTTTTGCGGGCATGACCTTTGTTTTGATGTCACCCTTTCAAGGTACCAACCATCGTGGCCAAGGCAATCCCTCTTGGCTAGAAATGATGACACGGGGGTTACAGTATGGCATGAGTCGGCCGGTGAATCTCTTAGTACTGGGGGTGGATAAGGTCTTGGATGCTCCCGAAGACTCTCCAGAACGCTTCCGTGGTCGTACCGATACAATGCTGCTGGCGCGATTTAACCCTGAAAATGGCACCATCACCGTTTTGAGTATTCCCCGTGACACGCGGGTGGAGATTCCTGGCTATGGCATCAGCAAAATTAATGCGGCTAATGTTTATGGGGAGGTCGATCTCACGGTGCGGGTGGTCAGCGAAACCCTGAACTATACCCCCATTGATCGCTACATTCGCATTGATACGGGGGCATTTCGGGAACTAGTGGATCTGGTGGGCGGGGTCGAGGTGAATGTGCCCAAGCGGATGGTTTATACCGATCACACCCAAAAACTCTACATTGATCTTCAACCGGGGCTGCAAACTCTGAATGGAGAGCAAGCGGAGGGGTTTGTTCGCTTTCGTTACGATGAACTGGGGGATATTGGCCGTGCCCAACGGCAGCAAATGCTAATCAAGGCATTACAAAAGAAACTGGCCAATCCTGTCATGCTGACCCAGTTGCCGAAACTCTACAGCGTGCTTCAAAAATATGTGGACACGGATTTAACCTTTGCCGAATTGATGGCGATCGCCCAGTTTAGTCTGCGCATTGAGCCAGAGAATCTCCGCTTGATCTTGCTGCCGGGGCGCTTTAGTGGCGATGGTTATGAGGCGAGCTACTGGCTGCCTGACTATGAGCGCATTGATCGACTGGTGGCTGAGCACTTTAGCGATCGCCCCTCGAAACTCGTCAACTCCAGTTGGAGCGAAGGCGGCACGTTACGCATTGCTTTACAAAATGCCTCCGGCAGCAGGGACGCTGCCCAAGACATGGCGGATTTTCTCGCCCACCACGGCTATACCAATGTGATCATCGCTGAGGAATGGTATCAGCAAACCCCCGAAACAGAAATCGTCGCTCAGCAAGGGGATATTGGAGCTGCACAAATGATTCGCTCTGTCCTTGGTTTGGGGCGGGTCTCAGCCAATTCAACGGGCGTGCTGTCTTCAGATATTACGATTCGCATTGGTCGCGACTGGGCCGCCGTCCTGCACTAAGTCAGGGTTGCCGGCAGTTTCTTGGTCACGGCTTCCGGTTCGAGGATGCGGTCAATGATGCCGTATTCCTTGGCCATTTGGGGCGTCATATAGAGCAGCCGATCCATATCGCGAGCAATGCGCTCAGGGGGCTGACCAGTGTTTTGCGCCAAAATTTCCACCATCATTGCCTTATTGGCCAGTACCTCCTTGGCCCGAATTTGGATATCGGTAGCCTGCCCTTGGGCATAGCTTTTGGTTTGGTGCAGGACAATGGTGGCGTGGGGTAAGCTGGCGCGACACCCTTTGGTACCGGCGGAGAGCAACATAGCTGCCATCCCCATGGCTTGACCAATACAGATCGTATGCACAGGGGGTTTAATGTAGCGCATGGTGTCGCAGATAGCAAAGGCTTCGGTCTCAAACCCAATGGGTTCACCATCATAGCGGGAGGTGCCCGTCGAGTTAATGTAAATGCGGATCGGTTTTTCAGGATCGTCGTATTGCAGATAGAGTAGTTCCGCAATGATCAGCTCCGTGACCGCTGGCACCAAAGGCATACCGAGATAGACGATCCGCTCCTTCAACAGCAGCGAAGGGAGATCGGGGGGTGGGGTGCGATAGTAGGCATCACCATAGTAGGCCGCTTGGGCAGCAGTAATGGGCAACCGCATAGGACGCTCAGCAAATGACAGACTATCTGTACTCTAGCAAGGAATTGCCTTCAGGATCGGCGGGAGGCACCGCCTATAATCAAAGCAGAAATCAAGTTCCTTGAGTATGAATCAACTCCTCAGTTCGCGGCTGACTTCCTCAGTGCTGGCGATCGCCCTTCTCTTGCTAGTCCTCCTCTTGAATGCCGTGGTGATTATCAATCCTGGGCAGGCGGGCGTCTTGAGTATTTTGGGCAAGGCTCAGGATATCCCCCTCCTTGAGGGCATTCACTGGAAGCCCCCCTTCATTGCCACTGTGGATGTCTATGACGTAACTGTGCAGAAGTTTGAAGTGCCAGCGGAAAGTGCCACCAAAGATTTGCAGGACATTACCGCCAGTTTTGCCATTAACTTTCGCCTTGACCCCTTAGCCATTGTGGATGTGCGCCGTACCCAAGGGACGCTGGAAAACATCGTGGCTAAAATTATTGCTCCCCAAACCCAAGAGGCCTTCAAAATTGCCGCTGCCCGCCGCACCGCAGAGGAGGCGATTACGAAGCGGGATGAATTGAAGGAGGATTTTGATCGTGCCCTTAGCGATCGCTTAGCGAAATACCACATTCTCGTCCTAGATACCAGTGTGGTTAACCTTGACTTTTCGGAGGAATTTTCCAAGGCGGTCGAGGATAAGCAAATTGCTGAACAGCGGGCACAACGGGCGGTCTATATTGCCCAAGAGGCAGCTCAACAGGCACAAGCAGAAATTAACCGTGCCCAAGGGAAAGCGGAAGCCCAACGCCTCCTTGCCGAAACCCTCAACGCCCCCGGTGGCCAGTTAGTGTTGCAAAAGGAAGCGATCGAAGCATGGCGAGAAGGGGGTGCCCAAGTGCCCCAAGTCATTGTGCTCAATGGTAAGGAAGGGCTACCCCCTTTTTTGCTGAACTGGAGCGCTGAAAAATAGACACAGGAGCGATCGCCCAAATCCCCCTAGAATTGAGAATAGTAACTTGTCCTTTTATTCCTTGATTTCTCTCGACACTGACCCATGATCTCCACCCCTCTTGCGGCCAATCAACAGATTTTACCCCTGACTGCGGAAATCAATGCCCGAGGCCATCTCACCATTGGTGGTTGCGATGTGGTGGAGTTAGTGGCACAGTTTGGTTCTCCCCTCTACATCCTCGATGAATTCACCTTTCGCACCGCTTGCCGTCAATACCAAGACACGCTTCAGCAGACCTATGGCGGTGAATTTTTGGTACTCTACGCTTCAAAAGCTTGGAACTGCTTGGCCACCTGCGCCCTTGCCCACAGTGAAGGTCTTGGCATTGACGTGGCCTCCGGGGGCGAACTCTACACTGCCCTGAGGGCCGGTGTCCCTGCTAGCCATATCTACTTCCACGGTAATAACAAGTCCCCCCAAGAACTCCTCTATGCCCTTGAGGTGAATTGCACGATTGTTGCCGATAACTGGCTAGAACTGGAACGCCTTGCTGCCTATGCTGAGGAGCATGATCTCTCGACGCCACCGCGCGTCATGTTGCGCCTGACACCGGGGATTGAATGCCACACCCACGAATATATCCGCACTGGGCATCTGGACAGTAAATTTGGCTTTGATCCGCAACAGTTTCCAGAGTTGCTCCAGTTTGCCAAGGCGCATCCCGAACTAGACTGGGTTGGACTCCACGCCCACATTGGCTCCCAGATTTTTGAGGAGCAACCCCATTTAGACCTTTGCGACGTTCTAGTGGCTTGGCTGGCCGAAGCCCGTGACGCCATGCTCCCTATGCGCGAACTGAACGTGGGGGGGGGACTCGGCATTCGTTACGTCGAATCGGATAATCCACCGGCGATCGCCCACTGGGCTAAAGCCATTAGCCATCAACTGAGCCAAGCCTGTCGGCAACGTCATCTCCCCTTACCCAAACTCCTCTGTGAACCGGGTCGCTCCATCGTTGGGCCGGCGGCAGTAACTGCCTACACTGTGGGCAGCCGTAAGGTGATTCCTGAGCTGCGCACCTATATCGCAGTGGACGGTGGCATGTCCGATAATCCACGACCGATTACCTATCAGGCACAATATACTGCCCTGTGTGCCAATCGCATGACCACTGCCGCCACAGAAACTGTACGTGTTGCCGGTAAGCACTGCGAATCAGGAGATATTCTGCTGCCCCAGGTCACCCTACCCCCCCTGCAAGCCAATGATATTTTAGTGGTGGCCAGTACAGGGGCCTACAACTACAGCATGGCCTCCAACTACAATCGTGTGCCCCGGCCGGCGGCGGTGGTTGTTTGTGAGGGGGAAGCCAACCTGATACTGCAACGGGAAACCTATGCTGATTTGGTGGCTCATGATGTCTTGCCCCTGCGACTGAGCACCCCCGCCCCCTAGGAGGTGACGAGCAAGATGGGATGATAAGCCTCCTAGGTAACTTGTCGTGGCTGCTGCTGTCCTCCGAGACGCTGGCCAAGGTGCGAACAGTGATCGATGTGGTTTTGGTCTTGGCCTTAACCTACGCTATTTTGCGGGTGGTGGCTGAGCGACGAACCCTCTGGATGGTACGGGGCTTTATCTTCCTGCTGTTGGCGACCTCCCTCAGTCGTGCCATTGAACTACAGTTTTTGAGTTTTGTTTTGCACAACCTAGTGATTGGCTCTGCGGTGGCTTTGGCTGTCATCCTGCAATCGGAAATTCGCATTTTTCTGGAACAGTTGGGACGGGGGCAGTTCCTTGGCTTGATGCAGCCTGTGGTGGAGTCGAGTCTGACCAATGATGCGGTGGAGTTGATTGTGACCGCTGTGAAGGGATTATCTCAGGATCGCACAGGGGCACTGATTCTGCTGGAGACGCACACAAAGCTCAGCCCTCAGGATTTTACCCATGCGGGAATTCCTCTTAATGCCCGCCTTTCCCCAGAGCTGATTACCTCAATTTTTCAAGTAGGGTCTCCTCTCCACGATGGGGCAATTTGGGTGCGGGGAGCTGAAGTCATTGCCGCTAGGTTGATCTTGCCCCTCTCAGACCGCACAGGCCCTTGGCAGTTGGGCACTCGCCATCGCGCCGCCCTAGGGATTACTGAACGCATTGGCCACTGTGTCTGTGTGGTGGTCTCTGAGGAAACGGGGTCTATTTCCCTTGCCTTTCGGGGAGAGCTGCAACGTCCCCTCACCAGCAGTAAACTCAAGGAATTGTTACGGCAATATGTGCAGGATCAAGGGACGGGAACTTCACAACCCCGTCAGGGTCGGCACAGCTTAAAATTCTGGAAAATGGTATGGCCATTGCGCTAATTTCCGTCAGCAGGATGTGTCCATGACACTACAGCCCCATTCATTGATTGAGTTACCCGATGACTTGGATCGCGATCGCCTGCCTCGCCATGTGGCGGTCATTATGGATGGGAATGGCCGCTGGGCAAAGCAACGCAATTTACCGCGTATTATGGGGCATCAACGGGGGGTGGACACCCTCAAGGATTTGCTGCGCTGTTGCAAAGATTGGGGCATTGAAGCCCTGACCGCCTACGCCTTCTCCACGGAAAACTGGGGGCGCCCCTTGCCGGAGGTGGACTTTCTGATGACCCTCTTTGAGCGGGTGTTGCAGCGGGAGCTGGCGGAAATGGTTGCCGAGGGGGTGCAAATTCACTTTGTGGGTGACTTGGCGTGCTTGCCAAAATCGCTGCAAACGGAAATTGAGCGAGCGATGACCGCTACGGCCAATAATCAAAAAATTAAATTTGTGGTGGCAACCAACTATGGTGGGCGGCGGGAAATCATCCACGCTTGCCGTTCGATTGCAGCCCAAGTGAAAACGGGACTCCTTGACCCTGCGGATATTGATGAAGTGCTCTTTGAGCGGCACTTGTACACGGGCGGCCTACCAGATCCTGATTTGCTGATTCGCACCAGTGGCGAGATGCGCGTCAGTAACTTTTTGCTCTGGCAGATAGCCTATTCAGAAATTTACGTCACCAAAACCCTCTGGCCAGATTTTGACCGAGCGGCTTTCCATGAGGCGCTACGGGATTACCAACGGCGACAGCGGCGGTTTGGTCGTGTCTAAAGGGACGATTTCGGTGGAGAATAGGAAAGCTGACTGGGTATCGCTTGGAGTGATCTGTGACCCCCCAATTGCGCATCTATGTCCCCCCTCATCCCCTAATCCAGCACTGGCTAACGGTGGCTCGCGATCGCCAGACCCCTATGCCCCTATTTCGAGTAGCGATGACGGAGTTGGGTCGGTGGCTGGCCTACGAGGCGGCACGGGAATGGTTGCCAACGGCGGAAACAGTGGTTGAAACCCCCCTAGCCCCCTGCGCTGCGATGGTGGTGAATCCCCAAGTGCCCATTGTGGTGGTACCGATTCTGCGGGCGGGCTTGGCCTTGCTCGACGGTGCCCAAGGGGTCTTACCCACAGCTAAAACATATCACCTAGGAATTGTGCGGGATGAGGCCACCCTTGAACCCAGTTGCTATCTCAATAAGTTGCCCCCGCAGTTTGACCCGCAAACCCGTGTCCTGATTAGTGAACCGATGCTGGCGACGGGAGGTTCCATTATGGTAGCAATGCAGGAATTGGTGCAGCGGGGGATTGACCCCGCCCTAGTGCGCATTATTTCCGTGGTCACCGCTCCCCCAGCGTTGCAGAAACTGGGTGCCCATTTTCCCGCTGTGCAAGTCTATGCCGCCACGATTGACGAGAAATTGAATGAGCAGGGCTTTATTGTGCCCGGCTTGGGAGATGCGGGCGATCGCGCCTTTGGTACTGGGGAGGAAGCATAACTGATGATGACAGTGGTGACTGTGCCAGCAACAACGGCCAATTTGGGGCCAGGGTTTGATTGCTTAGGGGCCGCTCTGACCCTTACCAATACGTTCACCTTTTCCTTGAGCGATCGCCCCCATGTCAGTGTGCGGGGCACTGAAGCCGCCGCTGTCAGCAGTAGCTCCGACAATTTGGCCTATCGTGCCTACAGCCGTTTCTATCAATATCTAGGCCGCGAAGCCCCACCCGTGTATCTAGAAATTGATCTGGGGGTTCCTCTTGCCCGGGGTTTAGGCAGTTCAGCGACAGCAATCATTGGTGGTTTGGTGGGAGCCAATCGGCTGGCGGGCTTTCCCCTCAGTCATCACGAGGTGTTGGAATTGGCAATTGAAATGGAAGGCCACCCGGATAATGTGGTGCCTGCGTTGCTTGGGGGCTGTCGTCTAGCTGTCCAAGAAACCACAGGGGGATGGCATTGGCTGGAGATTCCTTGGGATCAGGATGTGGTGCCGATTGTGGCGATTCCAGACTTTGAGCTAGCGACGGAAACAGCGCGGCAAGTGCTGCCTCCCCACTGTACCTACAGTGATGCGGTTTTTAATCTCAGTCACCTTGGCGCTTTGCTGCGGGGCTTGGAAACGGGGCAACGGGAGTGGCTGCAACTCGCCTTGGGCGATCGCCTGCATCAACCCTACCGCCAAGGTTTGATCAAAGGTTATACAGATCTCCACCGCGCGGCCCTTGGGGCAGGTGCCCATGGTCTGGTGATTAGTGGGGCAGGGCCAACCCTCTTGGCGCTTGGGGATCCCCTTACCGCCCCAGCCATTGCCGCAGCGTTGAGGGAGACTTGGGCAAGGTTTAACGTACAGGCGCGGGTCGAGGTTCTCGCCATTCAACGCCAAGGGACAACGGTGCGCGATCGCTAGAATGCTTCCCTGCTGCTAGGAGGTGATTGGATGAGTCAAGAACAGGAGGATTTGACAACGGAAGTGCTGCAACGCCTGCGCCGCAAAGAGGGAACTTGGCAAGATTGGGGGGCAGCCTGCCAGCAACTGCAAAAACAAGGACTCTCTCCCCAAGCGATTTTTGAGGCTACGGGCATTGAACCCATCCACCAAAACCAACTGATCATTGCCCTGCAAGTCAGTCAGAGCCTACGGGAAGCCCCTGAATCCGTACGCGCCTATTTTGAGACCCAGGGGAGTGACCTGCTCTATGAACTGCGGGTCTTGTCGGCGGGCGATCGCCTTGCAGTAGCGACGCTAATTGTTGAGAAACAATTGGATCTCACTGCGGTTCATGAGGTGTGCCGTGCCCTTAAGGCCGTGAGCTATCAAAAGGATGACAGTGAAGGCTTTGCTGAGAGCGTCGGCGATCGCATTGGTCGCTACTACTGGCAACTGGCACGGCAGCAACGCGATTTGGCCCAGCGATCGCGCCTCATTGCTCAGGGCTTTCGCTTTGTGGAATCTGCCACAGGTCGGCAAGCCCTTGAAAAACTGCTGACGGACTTTACCGTGGTTCCCGCTGCTAGTCAACCCCGACTCCCCCTTTACCGCCTAGATTCCGCTGAAGACCTCCCCTACCTCCTTCCCGTAGCAGGAATAGCTCCCCTCACTGCCGCAGCGTTTAATCAAGTGCCCCAGTTAACCGCCACAGGTGCCTTTCAATTCGTCTCCATTCCCCAGCCCATGACCCTAGTGGCTCTCCCCAGTTGGCAGGTTCTCCTGAATGCCGTTGATCCTGTGGCAGTTCTTTGGCCTGCGGCAGACTTACCCACGGAATTGCCGCCAACGCCTGAGGGACTCCCCATTGAACAGGTGCTCTTGATTGTGGATCGCGGGCTGCCAGAATGGGATCGCGATCGCTATCTGCTGCTCCCCTCTGCCTCTACGGACACTGTCCAACTCACTTGGTGTCCTGAACCGCCTACAGTTCCGATTCTGGGTCAACTCCTGCTGGTGCTGCGCCCCCCCCAAGTCTTGGACGAGAGTATCAACAAAGAATTCTGGTTCTTTGAGGAGTAATTCCTCAGGCAAGGTTGACCACTACCCCCAGCGGGCTGACACTGCCCAAACTGTAATCGCCCAAGGCGAGACGCACTGGTTGCTGGGGTGCCTTCAGATTCACCACCACAAGGGTCTGATCCACCAGTCCCGACCAAAGCTTGGCATCGGCAAAGTTGGCTAAGGGCGGTGTATCCACAATTACTAGGTCAAAGTAGTTTTTGAGATGAGCCATAAATTGCTTGATGGTGTCTTGGCTGAGGAGCCGCATCGGCTGTTGCCGTAACTCCCCGGCAGTTAAAATTGCGAGGCCGCGCCGCGCCTGAGCAACGCTATACCAGTGCCGCCGGTGAATCAACCAATCCGCCAAGCCCTGTTCATTGGTAAGGCCAAGATAGCGGTGAATCTGGGGTCGCCGTAAATCCCCATCAATCAGCAGAACGCGCCGACCCGTGGCTGCGGCAGCAAGGGCAAGATGGAGGGCAATCGTCGTGCGCCCATCGGCGGGTAGGGCGGAAATAACAGCCAACACATGCCCTAAGCCCACGGCTTGGAGGTTGGCAAACGTCTGATGAAACGCCTCCTGAAACTTCACCCGTTCACCGACACAGGGGAGCACTTGGGTCACCTGCCACAGCCCTGAATTGCCTTTCGCCACTCGCTCTAGGCGAAGATGAGTTTGCGGGGTTGTCCTGGGGATTGTGCCAAGGAGGGGCAAGCCTAGGGTCTCTTCTACTCGGGCTGGACTGAGAAACCTATTGTCGGCGGCATCCGCTAGATAAGTGGCCAGAACTCCCAACCCAAGGCTGGCGATCGCCCCCAGCACCAGCAGCAGTAAGCGCGGAAACGTAGGCTGAAGGGCGGGATTTTCTAGATCCGTCAACACCTGCCACGCAAAGTTATTCTGCGCCAGTTGTAGTTGCACCGCCTGTCGAGCTTGATTGAGCATCTCTAGGGAGAGATTCGCCATCCGCATCTGATTTTGCAGGCGATCAATCGCGGGCAGTTGGCTACTCAGTTGTTGTAATTGTTGGGCAACCGCTGCTTGAGGAGCAGCAAGCTGAGCATCATAGCGCCGCTGGTTTTCGTACTCAATCCACGCCGTAATGTAGTTAGTAATCAGCGTTTGCGAGACGGTTCCCTGAAAGCCCAAGGCAGTGGGGTTGTCCACTCGATATTGTTCACCAATTACTTGGCGGGCGATCGCCTGCAATTGCTCCACTAAAACTCGCCGCTGCTCCTCTAGGGCTTGGATGACGGGTGTCCCTTCACGGAAAATAGCCAGATTCTTGGCAATTTCTTGATCCAGTTCTTGAATGCGTGCCAGTTGTTGTTGATAGGCAGGGGAGGTACTCAAATTTGCTGCTGCTAGGGCTTCAGCGGGTGTCATCTTTAGTTGTTCTTGGAACCCTTGAAAACGACCGTAGGCCTCCACAGCCTTTAGGCGAGCTGCTTGGCGCAGGTTATGGATTTGGCGGTACTGTTCTGTCAAAAAGCGCAGTTGCTCCGAGGGTTGCAGACTTGCGCCTTGCGGTTGACTGGCTTGGAGTTGCTGCTGTAATTGATCCAATTCTTTAAGGTGCCGATTGATCTCTTTATCCAGTTGTTCTAGGGTGCGATGGAGCTGTTCTTGGCGATCGCGCTGACTATAGTCAACAAATGCTTCTGCTACGGCTTTTAAGACAGCGGTCACGATTTCGGGCTGGCGATCGCGATAGGCCACTTCTAAGACTTTGGTTTGCGCTGCGAGTTGCTCTGTTGCTGCATGAACGACGGGTCGAATTTCTAGACGCTCGGCCAAGACCCGTGGGGTCAGGTGGGGGTACTGCTGTTGCAGTTTCCGAGCAATGGGTGCCAGTACTTCATCACTTTCCAGCACCAGAATCTGTGACCCCAAATCAACTTGAGGGGTTGGGGTTGGTGAGGGTGACGGCAGGGAGTCGCTGGGAAGGGTTCCCGCAAGGCCATCGCGACGGGGTAGCGTTGGTGCAGGCTGTGGCTCTCTGAGCGGTTCCATCAGGAGGCGAAAATAGGCCTCGTACATTTGCGGCTGCCAGAGGACATATCCACCGATTGCCAAGAATGAGAGTAAAGCTGTGCCACCAAGAAGTCGCCACCGTCGCCGATACAGCTCGCCGAAGGCTTGCAGCCCACCTTTTTTAGAACTCTTTATGGTGCTGAATCGTAAGGAACTTCGCTGGCGATCGCCCGCAGGGCGTGCCTCACGATTGACGACTCGTAAATTGGGTACCTTGTGGGGAAGCGACATCAGCAGGATACCCTCTCTCAATCGAATTGATTAATTAGATTAAAAATAATTCCTAGCGTTCCCAGCCCCCCTAGAGGACGCAAGGCATTCCCAATCGCATCCCCCACTTGGGTTACCCCTGAGCGTTCTACCACAATCACATCCCCCTGTTGCAACACAGGATTGGTGTTGGCATCGGGTTGAGCCGCCAAGCTAAAGGGAATGCGTCGCCGACTGACGGTGCCATCGCGATTCAGCCGCACCAGCGTCACCCGAGACCGATTGGCACGCTGCACATTAAATCCGCCCGCCGCCCCAATTCCCTGAGTGAGGGTGGCATTGGCAGGAACTTCCACAATACCTGGTCGGCTCACTTCACCAATCACTTGAATTTGAATTTTTTCTGGCGAAAAGGTAGCAGAGGCCACCCGTATGGCTTCCGCTGCATTTACTTCCTTTGCCTTGGGCACCACAATTACATCATCACTGCGCAGCGTAATATCTTGGTTGGCATCGCCAGACTGAATCATTTCCCAGAGGTTAATTTTGGTCACCGCAGTTTGGCCATTTCCCAGTTGACGGCGCACCTCAATGTTGCGAATGTCTGCCTCTTGGGTAATGCCACCGCTTTGAGCGAGTACTTGGCTCAGGCGAGGCCATGTTAAGCCACCGGAAAGGCCAATACCAGGAGCAGAGGCCGATACAGACGTAAAAGGAACAACGTAGGTTCCCGGACGGCTAACCTCACCCGCCAATAGAATCTTCATGGGGCGCGGAGTCTGCAACGTAACCGTCACTGCTGGAAAGCGCATGACTTTACTATAGGCATTGAGAATCACCTGCTCTGCTTGGGGTAGGGTTAAACCGCCCACCATGACTCGTCCCGCCAAAGGTAGAGTGACTGAGCCATCGAGATTAACCGTGAATTGTCGCTGACTAGTAACGCTTGCCGGCAGGTTGACCACTTCAATAAAAAGCACATCCCCTGGCCCTAAAAGATAGTCTTGGAGGGGATTCACGCTGGTAAAACTATAGGAGTTTGGACTGATAGACCTAGGTTGAGCGGTGACGGAGGGGAGTGCTAGAAGTGTTGCCCCAAGGGTCAGGCCGCTAGCGATCGCCAGCCCGACAGCCCCTTTTTGCAGTCGTGCTAACCTTTTACACCCCATCGTGAATGCTCCTAGTGAGTCTGCGCTTTTGCCAAGAACCTATGTTCTCTCCCGTTTTACCACAGGGCAGGGGGACACTGGGAGATTCCCAGCGGTTTAACATGGCAAAAAGCAAAGAGCCTACCCCCTAGGAAGACAGCTTTAGAATAAGAGTAACCGACTTTTAACGAATTGTAATGTCAGACCAGCCACTCATTTGTCTAGAGCATATTTCTAAGGTCTATGGCCAAGGGGAAACCGAGGTTCACGCCCTCAAGGATGTGAATCTAGAAATTCAGCGAGGGGAGTACTGCGCCATTATGGGGGCATCGGGATCCGGCAAGTCCACAATGATGAATATTATTGGCTGTTTGGATCGCCCGACCTCTGGCCGCTACTTTCTCGATGGCCAAGATGTGGCTCACCTCAGTGATGATGAACTGGCTCATATTCGCAATGCCAAGATTGGGTTTGTCTTCCAGCAGTTTTACCTTCTGGGGCAGCTGACGGCACTGGAAAACGTGATGCTACCCATGGTCTATGCTCAAGTCCCGCCTAAAGAACGGCGCGATCGCGCCATCGCTGCCCTAGAACAGGTGGGCTTGGGTCACCGCCTTGAGAATCGTCCCAATCAACTCTCCGGCGGACAGCAGCAACGGGTGGCGATCGCCCGTGCTATTGTCAATCAGCCCCTGCTCCTCCTTGCCGATGAACCCACCGGTGCCCTCGATAGTCACACCACAGCGGAAATTCTCGCCATCTTTAGTCAACTCAATGAGGCCGGCATGACAGTAGTTATGGTCACCCATGAACCTGATGTGGCGGCGGTCACGCACCGCATTATTCAGTTTCGTGACGGTCAAATTCGCTCGGATCGCCCCAACGTGCCTAGCCCGCTGACGGCACCTGTTCTATCTTAAGAAGGGGAATCACTGAGAAAAAAGCAATGGCAAAGGCAGTTTGGAAAGGCGTGACCTTGGCCGAGAGCGATCGCTATGAAGTTGTCGAAGGCAATGTTTATTTTCCGCCCGAGGCACTCAACCTAGCCTATTTTCAGCCCAGCGATACCCACACGGTTTGTGGCTGGAAAGGCACAGCCAGCTACTACCACGTTGTTGTCAACGGTGAAGTGAATCGCGATGCAGCGTGGTACTACCCTGATCCCAAGCCCGCGGCAGCCAATATCAAGGGTTATGTGGCGTTTTGGCGCGGGGTACAGGTGACCCGCTAAGGGGAGGAATCCCGGCGCGGTTAAGAATTTCCGGAATCAAATCTTCACGGCGCACGGCCATTAAGTGCACCCCCTGACAGAGTTGTCGTGCCTGTTGCACCTGCTCCGCTGCAATGGTAATGCCTTCGTCGAGGGGGTCAGAGGCAGCGGCAAGGCGATCGATAATGTGCTGAGGAATCGCAGCCCCCGGCACCGCGCGATTGATAAACAGAGCATTTTTAGCCGACTTGAGGAGAAAAATTCCCGCCAGAATTGGTCGCCCACAGCCAGCAGCAATCTGATCCATGAACTTGGCGAGCCGCTCAAAGTCGGTAATTAACTGGGTTTGAAAAAACTGGGCACCCGCTGCCAATTTGCGTTCAAATCGCTGCTGCAGTCCTGACCAACTGGGCGACTGGGGATCAACGGCTGCGCCGGCAAAAAATTGGGTGGCACCATCGGGCAAGGGGCGCTCTTCACTATCCACCCCTTGATTGAGTTGGCTAATAACCCGCAATAGCCGCACAGATTCCAAATCAAAAACTGCTTTGGCTTGGGGATGATCGCCTACTTTAACGGGATCGCCTGTCAGTGCCAAAATGTTGCGCAAGCCAAGCGCAGCAATGCCCATGAGGTCTGCTTGCAGGGCAATACGGTTGCGATCGCGACAGGCCATCTGACAAATGGGTTCAAATCCCTGCTGTTGGAGCAAATAGGCAGCGGCCCAAGAACTCATGCGCAAAACCGCACGACTGCCATCGGTGACATTTACCGCATGTACCCGTCCCTTCAAATGAGCCGCTTGACGCAACATGGCACTGGCATCCCGCCCTTTGGGGGGACACACCTCTGCAGTGATGAGAAACTCACCCTGCTCACAGGCAGCTTGGAAATGAGAAACAGACAAGTAAATAAGTAGAGCGCGACTAGGCCACTATCATACACACTACTGACGCCTGTTCCTAGGCGGCCAAATGGGCAGCCACCGTCTGCACCAAAGTCTCTGTCCAATAATGAGCAACGCTTTGCTGCTCTGCTTCCACCATCACCCGGATGACAGGTTCTGTACCAGAGGCACGCACCAAGACTCGCCCGCGATCGCCCATATCCAGTTGGGCTTTCGCAATCATCTGTTGTAGAGGTTCACACTCTTGCCAATGGAGTCGCCGCTGCCGATCCTCAACACGGACATTGCGCAGAATCTGAGGATAGGGAGTAAAACTCTGGTCCCGCAGTTGGTCGAGGGAGAGACGGGAATCTTGGACAAGGGTTGCTAAGTGCACGGCTGTGAGCAGGCCATCTCCTCCTACACCATAGTGACGGCAGAGGATATGTCCCGACTGTTCTCCCCCCAGCATGGCACCGTGGCGCAACATCTCTGCATGGACGTATTGATCGCCCACCGCTGACCGCACCAGTTGTCCACCCCGCGCTTGCCAAGCCCGCTCAAAGCCCAGATTAGACATCACAGTGGCAACAATCAAATCCTTGGGCAGTTGGGCTTGCGACTGGAGCCTTTGTCCCCAGAAATAGAGAATGTGATCGCCATCAACGACTCGTCCTTGACTATCCACTGCCAGCACGCGATCAGCATCCCCATCAAAGGCAAACCCCATCGCAGCACGGGTTTCACGGACAGCCTGTTGCAACGGCTCTAAATGGGTCGAACCGCAGTTGACATTAATGCGATCGCCATCGGCGCGATCGTGAAGAGCAATCACCTCAGCCCCTAGGGCATGGAATACCGTCGCTGCCACTGATACCGCAGATCCCCAAGCCAAATCCAACACCACCCGCAGTCCCCGCAGCGGTTGACGATCCTCAAGGGGGGCTTGTACGGCATGGCGATAGCGCTGAAGCAGTTCGGGACGATGATGCAAATGTCCCCACTGCTCCGTATGGGGCAGGGATAAGCCAGCATTGAGGTGCGCTTCAATTTCTTTTTGCAGATCAGGACTGAGCTTCGTACCGTCACTGCCAAAAATTTTAATGCCGTTATCGGCGGGCGGATTGTGACTGGCGGAAATCATGGCGCCACCAATGGCTTCTGTGGTGGCCGTTAGGTAGGCAATGCAGGGGGTCGGACACAAGCCCACATTCCACACTTCAAAACCAGCGGCGGTTAACCCTGCGGCCAAGGCTGTGGCCAACATATCGCTGGAGTTGCGGGAGTCTTGACCAATAATAAAGGGGCGCTGGGGTGCATCCGTAGTCTGCCGCAGCACTTCTCCTACCCAATATCCCAAACTCAAGGCCAAGTTGGGGGTTAGGAACTCCCCAGCGCGTCCGCGAATGCCATCGGTGCCAAACCGAATCGGCTGCTGCCCAGTCATGGTTAATTCCTCACGCCACACCAGTACTCACTATTTTCTAGTCGATCTCCTGAGCTATGCAGGAGAGACGTCTTAACATTTATTCACTATCTCTGGACTATAGCACCTCCATGAACCTTTGCTGCCGCATCAATGTCCCCCCATAGGAGTATTCTGGATCAGCGGGAATTGAGGCAAAGCCAGATGTTACCACCCGACCTGCGCCAGCAATTGCAATCGTCCCAAGGGCGACTCCTACACTTGTTGGAGTCCTTTTCCGCAGCACGGGTACTGGTGGTGGGAGATCTCACCCTCGATGAATTCCTCACGGGTCAGGTGGAGCGCCTCTCGCGGGAAGCCCCTGTGCTGATTTTGCGCCATGAGTTTACCCGCCAAGTCCCCGGCGGCGGTGCCAATGCCATCTACAATTTGGCCAAGTTGGGTGCTCAGGTGCAGGCCGTTGGTCTGGTGGGTGCAGATCCCCAAGGGGAAGCCCTCTGTGGCATTTTTCAAAGGGCAGGGATTGATACGCGAGGCATCTTTAAGGATAGCGATCGCCCCACAGTGACAAAAACGCGCATCTCAGGTCATGCTCGCCAGTCGGTGACACAGCAAATTGTGCGGGTGGATCGCAAGTCCGATGATCTGCCTGCCCCGGCGCTTCAGGAGGCGCTAGCGGCCTTTATTCGTCAGCAGGTGGGGACTGCCGATGCAGTAGTTTGCTCCGACTATGGCGATGGCGTCTTTACCCCCCCTGTGATTGCCGCTGCCCTACAGCATGAGCGGACCATTGTGGACACCCAACGGGATTTAGCCCGCTATCGCGGTGCTTTTCTATTTACGCCGAACCTGCCAGAAGCAGAGGCAGCGGTGGGTTACCCGATTCGGACGGAGGCAGACGTACTGCGGGCTGGGGAAGATTTACTCCACTTGACGGGCGCTAAATATATGCTGATTACACGCGGCGATGCCGGTATGAGTCTCTTTAGTCGCGAGACGGCGCCCTACCATTTGCCCGCCTTTAACCGCACCGATGTCTTTGATGTCACTGGGGCGGGCGATACCGTTGTTGCTGCTTTAACCCTTGCCCTTGCGGCGGGTGCCAGTTTTTGGGAGGCAGCGGTTTTAGGCAATTTGGCCGCCAGTATTGTCGTACGCCAGTTTGGCACAGCTACCACATCCACCGCCGAGATGGCGGCAGCCCTGCACCATTTGCTGGAAGATTAGTGCCGCGTAGCCTGCTGTAACCATTCAAGAATAGCTTGGGCAAGGGTACGGGCAAGCTCAGCTTGGGCTTGCGGGTTGACAATCCACTCAAACTCCTCAGGGTGAATCATAAAGCCTAGTTCCAGCAGCACCGCAGGGGCAATTGTGGGACGAGTGAGAGCAAGGTTATTCCAAAACACACCGTACTGCTGCCGCCGCAGTCGCTGACTGAGATACCCCTCGAGGAAAACGGCCAGAGCGTGGCTTTGGGGGTGATACCAAAAGGCGCCAATTCCTTGGGTATGGCGGGCATCGCCAGCATCGGGGAGAGCATTGTAGTGCAAGCTCAGGGCAAGGGTGGGTTGGGCGGATTCAATGGCGAGCAGGCGATCGGACAAGTCCAGATCAATATCCTCTGTGCGCGTCAAAATGACCGTTGCCCCAAGGCGTTCTAGCTCAGGTGCCAGTTTTTTGGCCAGTGCCAATGTGACGACCTTCTCTGGGGTACCATCTGGACCCCGTGCGCCCAAGTCCTCAGGCCCGCCATGGCCGGGATCAAGGACAATTTTAACCCCCCGCAGGGGTTGTGTTCCCCGTTGGAGTTGGGGTGGATGACGCAGGTGCAGCACCAGCCGATTCCCCTCATAGGCCACACGATAGCCCCACTGTTGACGATGATGCAGCGTAAAACGATACTCCACCCGCTGTTGATCAACAGGATACCAATCAAGGCGTTGAATCACGGGATCGGCATCGAGGCGAATGATGTCGGTTTGGGGAATCGTGTTGTGGAGTGTCAGCGTGAACTGGCGATCGCCCTGCTGAATTGAAATCGGTACGGGTACATCCAAGGGAAAGCTAATTTCTGTCCAACCGGCAAGCTGGCGGCTGGTAATACTGCGGATGGTGGCGATTGTTGGCAGAGCACTGGAGAGGAAGCGGACTTCATTGGCGCGGATCCACCCCCCATAGTCCAAATGCAGCCAGTCCCCCGTTTGTCCTCGCACCCGTGCTCGCGTTCCCACTGGCAAGGGCGTTAGCCGTGAATAATCGGTGCCGGGGCCAGTGCGGGCTACCCCCCCAAGGGAGCGGGTGACTTCAACAACAGGTAATTGCGTTGGCTCCACCACACGAATGCGGGCACCTAGCTGGCGTTGGTTGTCAAATTGCCACTGAATTTGGCCATAGTCGCCCACTTGGCTTAGCTGGAGGCAATTGCGGTAGAGAGAAGGGCGAGGGGTCACCACATCTGCTTGATCAATCAGGGCAGCAAGGTTAGACGGCAGTTGTACTTGAGGCGGGAGGGGTTCTAGGGGCAGAATGTGCTGACCCACTTGGACTTGAACGGCGCGATCGCTAGGAGCAGCAGCGGTAAAGCAAACAATTTCATTGGCCAGACGCACTAAATCGGCGGTTGGTTCTAGGGGTTGTAGGGTGGTTGGTACTTGAGGCACCGTGCGGGTGATGGCAAAGTCAAGGCGCTGATCCCCCGCTTGCAGGGTGATGCGATTCAAGCCGGGCTGCAGGAGAATACTGGGGGCAAAGTGTCCCGCTGGCGAGCGATCGCTAATCACTTGACCATTGAGCGTCACCACAACCTGTGGCGGTGCTGTGCCAATAAAGAAAATCTGAGGGGCACTGGTGGCGTGCTCTCGCGGCGGATAAACCACCTGCAGTGACCCCATTGCCGGTGCTGGCTGGAGTGAACTCACCATTAGCGCACCAAAGAGACTCAAACCAAACCAATTCACCCCCAACCCTCATACATTTCTTAATCTTTTCTTTAGATTACTGCCCTTATCTAAAAAAATAGGGTACTCACATCGCGTTTTGCCTATTCTGATCCTGTTTCATCCTTGTGCAAAGGACTGTTATAAAAGTCAATCACTTCTCAGAAAAGAGAAGAAGTTTTCTCTTAGGCTGCTTATAGAATTCGTTGATCCCCGCTTGAGTAGCATATTTTTTAACATTGGGATCATTGTCATCTCTAGGAAATCCATCCATAATAAATAGTGTCCTCTCTCATAAATTCCCTTAATGTTGCGCAATACTATTGCTTTAGTCTTATCAGTTTGAAACCTTACTTTTGCGCAGCGCTCTTATCACAATTTCGTGTCCATCAAAAATAATTTAAGGATTATTTAACTATGGTTACCATGCAAACGATTCACTGTCCTCACTGTGGCAAATTAGCCCTGCGTCAACGCTATGGCTCCGTCACTCATACGCAGTGCCCCCACTGCGATTACGTCCTAACAATGTGCGATCGCACAGGACGGGTGTTAGAGGCCTACACGCCTGAAATTACCCATGTGGGTCAGTATGGTGCCAACCTCACCTGCACCATAGAGCGAACACGGGCACTGTGCTAGCAAGAATTCATTAGAAGAATCTAAAGATTGATGAGGAAAATCCTGAGAGTTGTTAAGATAGTTTGCATATGGCTATCTTACTTCTACTGGTACTGGCATTGGTGCTGTGGTCGGTGCGACTCCTCCACGGTGCCTATCGCCTTCGGGATTTTTCCTTACTGCTGGCCAGTGGCCTCGTGGCCATCTCAGCGGGAGGCGTGATTTTTGTCTATAGCCTGATGAATGGCTGTGTCGGCTATCTCAGTCAAGGGCAGTCCATTCCTGAATCCGATGCTCCTGTCATTATGTCTGATGTAGCCTACTTTGAGAGTGCCTCCGGAGCAACGACCCCAACCTTTAGCCCCTAGGTCTGACTCACGATCCAAGCGTAGGCGATCGCTAGCGTCAACACTGTCAGGGGCGCACCAAAGCGTAAATGCTGCCAAAAGGAAAAACGGTGTCCTGCGCTCGCGGCGGCCTCAACGGTAATTAAATTAGCCACAGCACCAAAAAGGGTAAGATTGCCCGCGAGGGTACTTATGGCTGCTAATAGGTACCAAAGTTGATCGGCACCTTTGGGGATAAACTGCGCGAGCAACAGCACGGTCGGGACGTTAGAAATTAAATTTGACAGCAGGGCGGTGATCACCACGAGGGGCAGCGGCTGATTGACCCAAGGGCGCAAAACGGTCAATAAATCAAAGTTTTGAATACAGCGGGTAAGAATAAACAGACCTGCAAACAGTACCAAGAGAGACCAATCCACCTGCGCCAGCACGCGCTCTGGCTTGAGACGGCGCGTCACCAGTAAAGCTGCTGCCGCCAACAGAGAGGACTCTGCTAGGGGAAAGCCCACCAGAAAGGCCAAAAACATCAGTCCAGCCACAATCAGGGTCTTGGCGAGTAATTCTTTTTGCACCCGTCCTGCGGGGAGCGTAGCCAATGTACAGGGCTGGCGCGATCGCACCCCCGGATACAGCCACCATAACCAAACCACTTGCAACCCTAACCCCAATACCGCTACAGGTACCATCACTTGAGCAAACGGAAGATACCCCAGATGAGAAAACGACCCAACAAGGATATTTTGGGGATTGCCGCTGAGGGTGGCCACTGAGCCGATATTCGTTGCACCAGCGATCGCCAGCAGATAGGGCACTGGATTCAAGCCCAAGACATGGGTAATGCGCAAGGCTAGAGGCGTCGTTACAAGAGCAAGGGTATCGTTGAGAAAGACTGCCGATAGGATTCCTGTTGCCACAGTGAGAAACACTAGTAACCCCAAGGGACTGCTACTAAAGCGCACCACGGTCACCATCGCGATTTGAAAAAAGCCGCTCAAGCCCAGATAAGCATTGACAATCATCATGCTGAGCAAGAACACGATGGTTTGCGGATCAATCGCTTGCCAAGCGGTAGGCAGATCAATCGCCCCAAGCGCGATCAAAAGCGCCGCACTCACAAGGGCGATCGTTGCGCGATTCATGCGTAGCCCCGGTACCCCCCCAAGGGCTAAGGCACCGTAGCTGAGGGCAAGGATCAGGAGTTGCAGTAGAGACCGCAGCACCTACTGTTGGGTTTGAATTTTCTTGGCCTCTAGGGCATCGAGCAACTCCCCAAGGGCGGCCATATCATCGGCGTCATATTCCCGCTTCCACAGCAGTTGGGAAATTTGGTTTTCAATGGCTGAGGTTAACACTTGGGTTTTGAGCACCCGTTGCACTAAGCGTTGGATCATCATAGGGGGTCAGCAGCTTAGACAGTTTTTCTCTAGGGTAGCCCATTGGCTGTGGAGCAAACCGAATGAACCACTTTCTCAAGTGGCACAATTTGCTATAGTGAGGGCACTGGGATCAGCAAAGTGTTGATCCTAAGCTAGGGATCGTTGCCCCATCAATAAATCGTGTTTCGATAAATTAAGGAAAGTTGAAATTCGAGAATACACCAGATATACTAAAGGGCAACTTTTGTAAACTCAATAACAGTTCTTTGAAGGCAAAGGAGGTAGGGCAACTTGGCCAGAAGACGGAAGCGGAAGAGCCGGCGGCGTCTCGAAGGACGCAAAATCCTTGAGTGCGTACCTCAATATAGCATCGAAAGTGGCGAAGATAAACCCGTCACAGCAGCGCGGAAATTTATTCAAGCAAAAGGGATCACCCCACCTGCTTTGGTTCTTGTGAAGCGGAATGAGCACACCACCGATCGCTACTTCTGGGCAGAAAAGGGCTTATTTGGTGCGCAGTACGTTGAAGAAAACCACTTTTTATTCCCTAGTCTAAGGGAACTTGCTGAAGAGAAAATGGCAGCCACCCGTTAGGCTGTTTTTTTACAAACCCCCATTTTATGAAGAGTCAGGACTTGCTCTTGGCTCTTTTTACTTTTGGGGTGAGAGGCTAAAATTTGATCTTTTGGCGCCATTTACTTATGGCAATTTGGAAACTGTCCCCTAAAATAGAAATAGCGGAGACGCACGTTTCCGTTCACTCCTCACACCACACCCCGCCTGGGCAGTTACTGGTCCGGGCGGCTTCCTTTTAGAAATCAAATCCATAACCTCGATGGGCAATGCACTACTGTATCTGTCATCAAACTACCTACACCTACAGCGCCCCTGTTACCCTTGCCCCCCATGATCTGCGCTTGATCCCTCGCAGTGACGGCCACCAACGCCTGCGATCGCTCTCCCTCCAGATTTTACCCACCCCCCAAGGCCAAAGTACCGTCCTCGATGTCCATGGCAATCACCTTCAGCGTTACTGGTGGTTACCGCAGCCCACTACTTCCCTCGTCATTCAAGTCACCTCCGAAGTGGAAACCTATTGTGAGAACCCCTTTAACTATTTACTCGACCCGTGGGCAATTACACTCCCTTTTAACTATCCGCAACGCTTGGCAACGAGCCTATATCCCTATCTATCCCCGCCAGTGGATCCGGTTGCCTATGAATTGGCGTGGCAAATTTTAGCCAGTGGGGATGGCAGTGTTCTCACATTTCTCAGTGATCTCAATAACAAAATTTACCGCACCTGTCAGCACCAAATTCGCGAAACCGGTGCTCCTTGGCCCCCCTGTGTCACTTGGGCAAAACAAATGGGTTCCTGTCGGGATACAGCAGTCTTGTTTATCCATGCCTGTCGGGCTGTGGGCTTAGCAGCGCGGTTTGTCAGTGGCTATCAGGAGGGCGACTTGGACAATCCTGAGCGCCACCTCCATGCTTGGGCTGAGGTCTATTTACCGGGCGCAGGCTGGCGTGGTTATGATCCCACCCACGGCCTAGCAGTGAGCGATCGCCACATTGCCCTTGTGGCTGCCGCCGATCCCGCTGATGCAGCCCCCATTCAAGGTGCCCTATGGGGACAAGGGGTTACCTCAACCATGACCTATCAACTTCAGATTCAGCGACTTTCCTAGGGATGAAAGAAAAAGGCGGTGCCGAGAATCCCATAGGTAGCTAGTAGCAGTGCTCCCTCTAACCAGTTGCAGCGGCCATCCAGACTAATCACATTGGCAATCACAACGGCAATAATCACCGTCACCACTTCAAACAGACTAAAGTTCAAGTCCATCGGCTGACCAATGACCTGGCCAATGAGCACTAAGACAGGTGCCACCAACAGTGCCACCAAAAGCGACGACCCCAAGGCAATCGAGACAGACAGATCCATGTTGTTTTTGAGGGCAACCCCCACCGCCGTCACATATTCGGCTGCACCACCCACTAATGGCAAGAGGATCACCCCCGTAAATAGCGGCGTCAGACCTAACCCCTCCGTTGCCGCCTCAACGGCGCCGACAAAAATTTCCGACTCAAAGGCCACCCCAATCGTGGCCATAATCAGCACAGTGATCCACAGGGGGAGGTTCGGCTGTTCAGGGTGCCCCTCTGCATCCCCCAGTTCCACCTGACTGACATCGTACAGATAGCTATGAGTTTTCAGGGAGAAGAGTAAGGTTAGCCCATAAACCAGAATTAGAATGATCGCGGCCACGACTGACATTTTGGAAATGGCTGTTTGCGGCACACTGCTGGAGGTATAAATGACCATTGCCGGCAAAAGCATGGCAGCGATCGCCACCGTCATCGAGGAAGCATTCACCCGTGCCACCACTGGGGCAAAGGATTGCTCCTTGTAGCGAATGCCCCCCAGCAGCATGGATAACCCCATCACCAGCAAAAGGTTCGCCATCAGGGTTCCCGTAATACTGGCTTTGACAATATCCACTAAACCCGCTCGCAGTGCCGCAATGCCAATAATCAGCTCCGTGGCATTTCCAAAGAGGGCATTCAATAGCCCCCCAATCGTCGGGCCAGTGGCAAGGGCGACCTCCTCTGTTGCCGTGCTCAGCCAGATGGCTAAGGGGGCGATCGCCAAGGCTGCCAAAATAAAGACGGAGAGGGCACCCCATTCTAGTTTCTCAGCGGCAATCGAGAGGGGAATAAACACCAAAAAACCAATCGAAACTAGTCGCTTCATGGGGGCATCCTTTACATGGTGGAAATGCTGAAAGGAGAAAAATCTCCTCTATCCTAGCCTGCGGTTGGAGTTTTCCATCTCAAGCGGCGAGAAATCCAGTTGGTACCTAGCCACTGCGCAGGATCACGCGCTGATTTTGGCGGGCGACAAGGGAGAGCGTCAGCGGGCCAGCAGTATAAACGGTGGTGGGAGTGACCGCACTAATATCAATTGTCCCTTGGTGATCTTTGAGATCGAGAACAAATTTCACCAGTTCAATTTGGCGAAAGGAACCCACTGTGCCGGTTACTGGATCGGGAAGCACCCCGGAGGCGATCGCCCGCTGATTGCTCTTGGTAAACAACTGATCCAACCGTTGCAAAATTTGCTCATCGGTCATTTGGCTCGGATCCAAGGAAATCGTAGCCAGATTCTCCCCTTGGCGGAAAACCTCCTGATTCCGTGCCACTTGGGGCACCACGAGAATATTACTTTCCCCCTGGAGATAGTTGGCTGCCGCTAGGATACGCACCACATAGGGCTGACCGTCACTAATTTGGCTGCGCAGGCGGTTCACGTCTTCGGTGGTAATTTGAATCACCTGATCCGTCGGTTTCACATTTTGAGGATTGTTGAGAACAATGGCATTGCGCCGCGCTTCCCGCAGCAGTTCTTCAATCACTTGGGTGGCTTGAGCCGCATCCTTGACATTTTGGATGATGGCCGAGGCCAAGACTTGCCCTGTGCGAATGGCGATCGTTCCCCGCCGCAGACCCAACAGCAGGATGCTCACGTTTTCCTCAAGGCGTTGGCGACTGGCCTCAAGGACAGCAATTTCCCGTTGCAGATTGCGCTGCTGACTGCGGAGGAGCTGCTGCTGCTGATTGGCGAGAGCCAGTTGATCCTGAATGCGGTCAATTTCAGCTTTCAGACGATTCTTTTGATCTTCAACTTCGGCAAGGCGTTGTTGAGCTGTACGGGTGGCGGTTTCTAGGGCGGCTTTTTGAGCGGCTACATTCTCAAGGCGCTCCTGGATGGCCTGTCGCTCCCGTTGCAGGCGTTGGATTTCTTGCCGCAGGCGTGCCCCTTGGGCTTCAAAGTTTTCGAGGTCTTTTTGGGCTTGGGTGTAGCGGTTTTGGAGGTGCTTCAGTTCTGCTTCGGTAAGGGTTTGGCGATTGACGGCCTGCTCTAAGATTTGGTTGGTTTGACTGAGGCGCTGGCGGATGTTGGCCAGTTCAATTTGCGATTGCGCCAGTTCCGCTTCAATTTCATCCTTTTGGGCACGGGTTTCCGCGAGTTCTTGTTCAGCAGCGGCTTGTTGACGGCGAATGGTATCAATGCGCAGCACGCCATCGCGCAATTCACGGCTGAGGGCAAAGAGGATGGCTAGGGTGGAGGCAGAAATTAAGCTGCCTGTGAGAATGGTAATGAGCACGGCTGTCTGGCGAGGCCGCAGATTAAACCAACTCAAGCGGGCTTTGCCCACTTTGGAGCCAAGGCGATCGCCCACTGTCGCGATCGCGCCCCCTAGGATAATCACCGCCAAGACGAGAACATACCCAGCCATATTTCGGGTACTGCTGTCACTCCCCAACTATACTTTCTACAGTATGCGCCGATGCTCTTCCCTACAATGGTTTGGGCAAATCACTTTGACTGCGATTAACCAATGCCAAAAATTGCCACTTGGAATGTCAACTCAATTCGCACCCGCCTTGATCATGTGTGCCAATGGTTGGATAGCACTGGAGTGGATTATCTCTGTCTTCAGGAGACCAAAGTCACCGATGCGGAGTTCCCACGTCAGCCCTTTTTGGATCGTGGGTATCACGTTTATTGTAGTGGTCAAAAGGCCTACAACGGGGTGGCCATTCTCAGTCGTCAACCCCTTGCGGGAGTAGAAGCGGGTTTTGCCCCCCAATTGCCCAGCCACAGTGGGTTGGATACGCAAAAACGACTCATGCGTGCCCAATTAACCCTTGGGGTGATCCTGGTGAATGTCTATATTCCCAACGGCGGCGAGTATGGTAGTGAGAAGTACTACTACAAGCTGCACTGGCTCAAGGGACTGCATGCGTACTTGCAAAAACTGACAGCTCAAGGGGATATAATTCTCTGTGGCGATTTTAATATCGCCCCTGAAGATAAGGACCTTTTTGATGCCAGCGATCGCGCCACAAGAGTAGGAGCCACCGATGCGGAACGGGAGCTGCTTGCAGCCATTCGCGACCTTGGCTTCCACGATGCCTTTCGCCACTTTACCGAGGAGCCGGGGCACTACTCTTGGTGGGATTATCGGGCGGGCGCCTTTCACCGCAATCAGGGTTGGCGCATTGATCACCTCTACATTACCGCCGGGGTCAAAGCGCGTGCCTGTAATTGTCACATTGATATTACCCCGCGGCGCTTACCCAGACCCAGTGACCATGCCCCAGTGATCCTAGAGATTAAATAGGGGTTGCACAGTGGGCTGCCGCAGCCACTCCGTTAACTCCTGAACCCCTTGACCGTAGGTGAGATCAAAGGTCAATGGCGTAATACTAATTAGATTTTGGGCAATGGCTTCCACATCCGTGGGCGCCTGATTGGGGTCTTGCGGGTATTCTTCAACCACCTCACCGGCAAGCCAGTAGTAGGTTTTGCCGCGAGGGTCAATGCGCTTTTGGAACAGGTCATGGTAGCGCCGAATCCCCTGCCGCGTAATCACCACACCAGCAATTTCACTGGCGGGTAGGGCAGGCACATTCACATTGAGGAGCATCTTTGGCGGCAGGGGGGCAGTTTCCAGCGCCTTGAGCAGACGACTGGCAAAGTCAGCAGCCGGCTGAAAGTCATGAACTGTGAAACTAGTGAGACTAATGGCAATACTGGGAATTCCCTCAATCACCCCCTCCATGGCAGCAGACACCGTGCCGGAGTAGAGAATATCCGTGCCGAGGTTGGAGCCTTGGTTAATCCCAGAAACAACAAAATCCGGGGGTTCCTCTAGGAGAGCACCAAGGGCAAGTTTCACACAGTCGGAGGGGGTACCGGAGCAGGCCCAGGCCTTAATACTGGGGTGAAAGCGATCGCTGATGACTTCTGCACGAATCGGATCAAAGACTGTGAGGCTATGCCCTGTTGCAGAGCGTTCGCGATCAGGACACACGACCACGACTTCATGGCCAGCGATCGCCAGCGTGTCTGCCAACGCCCGAATACCGGGGGCAAAGACCCCATCATCATTGGCAATCAGTAACCGCATTTCCCGCCCCCTGAATCGTGAAGTATTGGCAAAACATTACAGTTGATTGCAAATCGCAGCACACTCCCTGAGAAATGTTAACCTCTAAGAGGGTCAAGTGGCGCATTGCATGACCCACCCTGCCAAACAGTTTGAATGCACCATGCCTGACATAACCATCTTGGGGATTGACAGGATCTATGGAACGCCTACTGAACCATCAGTTGAAGGAGAACACTGTGTCTGTGCATCAAAGTCATCCGTTATTCCGTGAAGACCTCAGCGAATACGTTGCCCATTTGCAACTGCACATGGCACTCCAAGCCCGCAATCTAGTGCCCGCCCTGAAACATACAGGCGACAGCCGCGAGCAACTTCTCCACCAAACCCAAGCCACCTTCGAGAAGCACGTTTCCCGTCAAAGCTATATTGGCTAAAGCAATTTTTCTCTGTGCTCAAGAATCAAAACCTATAATTTCTAAGCAGCAGTAATCTTGCTGCTTTTTGCGTTCGTTGGGGGAGTCGCTCCCCTCGCCACTTTGAGGAACGATCGCAACAGAGTACACTAGGGACGATATTGCTATTTGTAACACTCTTGCCAGCGTTCTCAGGAGGTTTTATGGCGCGGACAGAGTCCACGATGCTTGCCCTTGGTACTGTTGCTCCCGATTTTCAGCTCCCCGATGTGGTGAGTGGGCAAACGATTTCCCTCAACACCTTTGCCGACAAGAAAGCGCTACTGGTGATGTTTATTTGTCGCCACTGCCCCTATGTGAAACACGTCCAAGAGGAACTGGCGAAGCTGGGGCGCGACTATAAAGACACGAGTCTAGGAATTGTCGCTATTAGTGCCAATGACGCCGCCAACTATCCCGATGATGCCCCAGAGTCCCTGAAGGCAATGGCCACCGAGCTGGGGTTTACATTTCCGCTTTGTTACGACGAGAGCCAAGAAACCGCCAAGGCCTATACGGCAGCCTGTACACCGGACTTTTTCCTTTTTGATGGCGATCGCAAGCTCGTGTATCGGGGCCAACTCGATGACAGCCGCCCCCAAAATGGCTTACCGGTAACTGGCAAAGACTTGCGTGCCGCCATTGATGCCGTGTTAGCTGGTCAAACCCCCAGCGAGGATCAAAAACCGAGTCTCGGCTGTAATATCAAGTGGAAACCGGGGAATGAACCCGCTTATTATAGCCAAGGTTAGAAAGGCAAACAGAGGGGCACTTTTATTGCCCCTTCTCAGTCGTTAACCTACGGTTATATCAATGGCAATGGGTTTGGCTGTATTGACGCGATTTGTTTTTTAGGTGTGAGCAGTGAATAACCAACTTCTTTCGCCAGTGCGAATGCAGCCAATGGGGGCTGCTCTGAAAACGGTAGCAGTGGCAATGGCAGCTGTGGCGATCGCCCTTGGTCCTCTGAGTCCAGGCCGTAGTCAAGAAGCCCCCACCCCTCCTGAAAACCAACCTGCCGAAACTCCGACCTCCCCAGCACCACCATTGACAGAACCAACTCCTGAGCCTCCGCCAGCGGTAACCCCAACACCGCCCACCCCCCCGTCTGTGGGCCAGCCTCCCGTTGATGAACCCCAAGTGTTGATTGCGGAAGTGGTGGTTGAAGGCGCCACTCCTGAACTAGAGCAACTGGTGTATCAAGTCATTAGCACCCGGCCCGGCAGTACCACCACCCGCACGCAACTACAACAGGATACCAACGCCATCTTTGCCACAGGCTTTTTTGCTGATGTCAATGCCGTCCCCAGCGATACGCCTCTTGGGGTGCGGATTACCTTTGTCGTGCGTCCCTATCCGGTGCTGCGAGCCGTTCAAGTCGCCGGCAATCAAGTGCTCACCCAAGAAAAAGTCAATGAGATCTTTGCACCCCAAATTGGCCGTACATTGAACCTCCGCGAGCTACAGTCCGGCATTGAGAAAATCAACACGTTTTACAAAGACAATGGCTACATTTTGGGGCAAGTGGTTGGTACCCCCCAAGTGGATCCCGATGGGGTTGTGACGTTGCAGGTGGCTGAAGGGATGGTTGAACAGGTCACCTATCGCTTCCTCAATAAAGAAGGGGAGCCAACAAAACAGCGTACTCGTGACTTTGTCATTAGCCGCGAAATGGACATCCAGCCCGGCGTTGTCCTCAACCAAAATACCGTGCAAGCCGATTTACGGCGCCTCTTTGAACTGGGACTTTTTGAGGATGTGCAAGTTGCCCTTGAACCGGGTCAGGATCCGCGAAAGGTGAACTTGATTCTCAATATCAAAGAGCGCAACACCGGCAGTATTTCCGCCGGGGCAGGTTATAGCTCGGCCTCAGGTCTATTTGGCACCGTGGCCTTCCAGCAAAATAACCTCTTTGGGCGCAACTGGAAATTTGGGGTGGAAGCCCAAGGCGGCACAGAAGGGGAATTGCTCTTCGATGTGAACTTCACAGATCCGTGGATCAAGGGCGATCCCTACCGTACCTCCTATACCGTCAGTGCCTTTAACCGCTTAAATGTGCCTTTTACCTTCAGCAATGGCCCGATTAGCGTCCCCTTGGCCAATGGTGATTTGCCCCGCATCAACCGCTTGGGTGCTTCCATCTTCTTTACCCGCCCCTTTACGAAAGATCGGGAGTTGATTCGCACCGCTTGGACCGGTTCTCTTGGTCTGCAATATCAGCGGGTCACCTCTATGGATGCTTCTTTTAACCGAACAGCCACCGATGTTTTAGGCAACTGCTTAACCTTTCCCGATAACGGGGTCTGTCGTGGCTACAATGACCTGTTTACAGTGCAAGCAGCCATTCTACGCGACCTGCGCAATGATCCCCTGCGGCCGACGAGTGGTCAAGTGATTCGCTTGGGAGTGGATCAATCCATTCCCATTGGAGCGGGGAGCATTCTATTCAACCGAGTGCGCGGAAGTTACAGCTTCTATATCCCGGTGAAGTTTCTGCGGATTGAGGGGCCGCAAACCTTTGCCTTCAATATCCAAGCGGGCAACATTTTTGGTGATTTGCCGCCCTATGAATCCTTTACGATTGGGGGTGCCAACTCAGTACGCGGTTGGGAAGAGGGAGCGATCGGCTCCGGACGCGCGTTTGTGCAGGGAACCATTGAGTATCGGTTCCCGATTTTTAACATTGTTGGCGGGGCGCTCTTTGTGGATGGAGCAAGTTTGCTCGGTACCCAAAGTAGCGTGCCGGGACAGCCGGGGATTGTGCGCGGTAAACCCGGCGAAGGTTTGGGCTATGGCGCAGGGCTGCGGGTGAATACGCCCTTGGGAAATATCCGCATTGACTTTGGCTGGAACAATGAAGGGGGCAGCGCCTTCAGCTTTGGCATTGGGGAGCGCTTCTAGGAGAGAGAGGGATGATTCCAGCCTCTGTACCGACAGTATTGGCGACAACGATGCAACAGACTCTGAGGGAGGCTGTCCAATGGTCAGGGGTAGGTTTGCATTCCGGTCAATGGGTTGAAGTGACTCTGAAGCCAGCCCCCGCCAATACAGGACGGCAATTTGTGCGCCTTGATCTGGCGGAGCAGCCCGTGATTCCTGCTCAGATTGCGGCGGTGAAATCCACTCAGTTGGCAACGGAGTTGGTCGCCCATGGCGCTAGTGTGCGCACGGTTGAACATCTCTTGGCAGCGCTGGCGATCGCTGGTGTTGACAATGTCACAATTGAGATCACGGGAGCTGAAGTACCGGTGCTCGATGGCTCGGCGCAACCTTGGTTAGAAGGCATTCAAAAGGTCGGTGTTGTCTCTCAGGAAGCGCCTCGGCCAGCGGTAACCTTGAGACAGCCTGTTACCGTTTACGAAGGGGAGGCCTTTGTCAGTGCCATTCCTGCCCCCGAGCTGCGCCTTACCTATGGCATTGACTTTCCCTATGCGGCCATTGGTCGCCAGTGGTGTAGCTTTACCCCTTCAGAACTAGCGATCGCCGTTGCCCCTGCGCGCACCTTTGGTTTTGCTGAACAAGTGGAGGATTTGCGCAGCCAAGGCCTGATTCAGGGGGGCAGTTTAGAGAATGCCCTTGTGTGCAGTGCCAGTGGTTGGGTCAACCCGCCGTTACGCTTTGCCGATGAACCGGTTCGCCACAAGTTACTGGATCTTTGGGGAGATTTAGCCCTCCTAGGAACACCCCCTATCGCCCATTATGTCGCCTATCGGGCGAGTCATCATCTGCATACCCAATTGGCACGGGCGATCGCCCGCCAGATGGTTTAGGGAGCAACCATTCTCCCCTATGATTTGTTTATATCTTTAAGATCATACGCCGACACTTACTTCTATGCCAACGTTGACTGACTCCCCACCCACCACTGTGCTGACGGTCACCGAACTCCAGCAGTTGCTTCCCCACCGCTACCCCTTTTTGCTGGTGGATCGGATCATTGACTACGTGCCAGAAAAGTATGCCGTGGGGCTGAAAAACGTCACGATCAACGAGCCTTTTTTCCAAGGGCACTTTCCCGGTCGACCAATTATGCCGGGGGTGCTCATTGTGGAAGCTCTTGCCCAAGTGGGAGGGGTTGTCCTGATGCAGATGAACTGGGCAAAGGATAAGCTTTCTGTGTTCGCGGGCATTGATAAGGTTCGCTTTCGCCGTCCAGTCGTCCCTGGGGATCAGTTGATCCTGCGAGCTGAGCTTCTTGTGGTTAAGCAGCAGCGCATTGGCAAAATGCAAGGACGGGCTGAGGTGAATGGCCAATTGGTCTGTGAAGGCGAGATGATGTTCTCGCTAGTGGACTAGTCACAATCAATGATGCAAACACTGATCCATCCCACTGCTGTCATTCATCCCAGTGCTGAGCTGCATCCCACAGTTCGGGTCGGCCCCTATGCCGTGATTGGTGAACAGGTGCGCGTCGGCGCCCATACGGAAATTGGTGCCCACGTGATTATTGAGGGGCCAACGGAGGTGGGAGTAGGCAATCGCATCTTTCCAGGGGCAATTATCGGCACCGCCTCCCAGGATCAAAAATATACGGGTGCCAATAGTGCCCTGCGCATTGGTGATTACAATACGATTCGCGAGTTTGTGACAATTAACCGCGCCAATGGTGAAGGGGATGCCACGATTATTGGTAACCACAATCTGCTGCTGGCCTATGTCCATGTGGCTCACGATTGCGTGATTGAGGATCAGGTGGTGATTACGAATGCTGCCTCGATCGCTGGCCATGTGTGCATTGAATCCAAGGCACGCATTGGGGGTATGGTGGGCATTCACCAGTTTGTCCATATTGGTCGCTTGGCAATGGTGGGAGCAATGGCACGGGTAGATCGGGATGTGCCCCCCTATATGCTGGTGGAAGGTCATCCGGCGCGGGTGCGTGCCCTCAACCAAGTGGGATTGCGGCGGGCGGGTGTGACGGAGGCGCAAATGCGCGATCTCAAAGAAGCGTTTCGCATTCTCTATCGCCGTGAGTTACCCCTTGCCCAAGCGATCGCCGAGTTGGCGACATTGCCCCCCTCTGAGTATCTAGAACATCTCCAGCGCTTTTTGACCTATGCCCGTGAAGAGGGACGGCGCGGCTTAACCCCCAGTGGCCGGGCAACAACGGATTAAGTCTTTAGTTGCTTCCCCTCAACGCCATGCCGGCTGTGGTGCTTGTCCATCCCCAGATTCCCCCCAATACAGGCAATATTGCCCGCACCTGTGCGGCTACCCAAACGCCACTGCACCTGATTGAACCCTTGGGGTTTGAACTCAGCGATCGCTACTTGAAGCGAGCGGGTTTGGATTATTGGCCCTACGTGACCTTGTACTGCCATCCCGACTGGCCAACATTTCTCAAAACCACCCATCGGCAAGGACGGTTAGTTGCCTTTGAGCCTTCGGCACAACAGATCTACTGGGACTTTACCTTCGCAGAGAGTGATTGGCTGGTCTTTGGCAGTGAACCTGACGGCATTCCCCCTGACGTATTGGCGACCTGTGATGCCTTTTTGAAAATTCCCATGTGGCAACCGGCTGTTCGCAGTTTGAATCTCTCAGCGTCGGTGGCGATCGCTCTTATGGAAGCTTACCGCCAATTGTTTTCTTCTCGCCGTCTTTCTCTAACCTAAAGAGGCGAACGCCTTTCCTTTATGCCCTGTGCACTCCCTCAAAGAAGCTCAGGAGAGTTGCCATGGTGAGAGTTTTTTTATAGGCTAGGGCTGGTTTCTATTTAAAAGCACCTGTGCAATTTCCCCCGCAGTTTTTTTCGGTGCTCTTACTCAAGGGGATTCCCATTCAGATTAAGCGACAGCAGGTTTTCCGGGCACTGCGCCTGTTGTTTCTTTTCTCCTTGGTGGCAGCGGGAGCATGGTTTCTCTGGTACCGCCAGATGCGAGTTTTTAGCCGCGTGGGCTACCTCAACGGCACGCTCCTTAACATCTATGCTAGGATTCCCGGTACCCTTGTTTTATATCCGTTGCAGCCCGGCCAGCTTCTAAGCAAAGGTCAGGAAATCGGGCGAATTGAAAACGAGCGCAATCCTCAACTGGAAACCGATCGCCAAAACTTGGAGACTCGGTTAGCCGTTGCCCAACGCCAGCGGCAGGTGCTCCTCCAAAAACGCCAGAGTCGCCAAAAACTGATTGCAGAACTGAGCTACTATCAGCGGGAACAATACCGCTTAGAGGTTCAGTTTGCCCAAGAAGCCCTGCAGCGGGTGTTAGCAGAACTCAGAGAAGCCCAAGAGGCCCTGACCTTGGCTCGGCTTGAGGCAGATCGTTACACGCGTCTAGTGCGCCAAGGCGCTGTTTCGCGGCAGCGAGCAGATGAAGCCATTTACAAAGCTCGCCAAGCAGAACAGGTGGTCAAAAATAAACAGGCGGAACTGCGCCGCTATCAAACCAACCTAGAAGCCTTCCGCAGGGGCCTGCAACTAGATTCAGCACGCACCTTTAGCTTTCCTCAAATTCGCCTGATTGATCTACAAATTGAAGTCGTGAACATTGAAGGCCAAATTGCTGAAGCGGAAGCTACCATTGAACAGTTAAAGCGGGAAATTGCTAACATTAAGCAACAACTAGCGCTGCAAAAGCTTGCCCGCATTCAATCGCCCATTGACGGCGTCGTCTGGGCAGTGATTCACAAAAGTGGTGCCTTGGGAATTCCCATTAGTGCTGGTGATCCCATCGCTAAGGTTCTCGACTGTAGTGATGTCTGGGCAACGGCCTTGGTGGCGGAGCGCGAAAATGCTCGTCTGCGGGTGGGACAACCAGCCACCGTGCGTCTCCTGGATGGGAGCGATCGCCGACTACGCGGATGGGTACGTGCCATTCGCGGCGGTCCGGGCAAGGTGGTGGTGGGGGAAACTGTGGCTGTTCCCCCTCCCGATCTAGTGCGCAATGAGTTGGCCGTGGACATTGCCCTAGAAGAGTTGCCCGCCGAACTAGGAGCACAGCGGTTTTGCGGCGTTGGTCAAAGTGTAGAAGTCATTTTTGATACCCGATCCTGAGTGGGCGGTTCTCGCTCATCCCGATCATTGTGTAGTTCCCGAAGCCCCATGCTACTGCGAAAGCAATATGCCAGAACTCTGCTGCCGTTGGCCATCCTAGCCTTTGCCGCCGTTCAGCTCTGGACGTTTGACTGGCAAAACCTCGTTCCCAATCTGGTGGGGACTTGGAATGCGGGCAAGGCGATGTTTCGCACTGAGGGAACCAGCTTAGAGGCTTTGCTATTGCCCAGTGCGATATGGGGTGCCATTGTTTTGCTGATTAAAGAACTCTGGCCGCAGCCAACCTCCTTGGCTCGGCTGTTGGTTGCTGGAGGAACTATTTTCTTTGGGGTGCGCTACGAATTGTGGCGAGTCTTCTACAGTCTTAACTTGGATGATCCCGTCAATAGCGTGCTCTCGGTTGGCCTCTTTTTGGCCGAACTGTTGATGGTCTTTAACACCCTAGCGTTCTTTTTTCACTGTAGTTTTACGATCAACCGCAGCCCAGAGGCGGATCGTTACGAGCAAGATGTGATCAGTGGCAAGTACCAACCTTGGGTAGATGTGATCCTACCAACATACAACGAGGGCGTGGATATTCTACGACGCTCGGTAATTGCTTGCCAAGCAATGGATTACCCCAATAAGCGCATTTATCTTTTGGACGATACCCGCCGCCCCCATGTGCGTGCCCTTGCTGCCGAATTGGGCTGTGAGTATCGCGATCGCCCCGACAATCGTCACGCCAAAGCGGGGAACATCAACCATGCCCTACCCACCCTTACTGGCGAATTTATCGTCGTTTTTGATGCCGATTTTACCCCCTGCCGCAATTTTCTCAACCGCACCATTGGCTTTTTCCAAGATCCCAAAACTGCCATGGTGCAAACCCCGCAGCATTTTTTTAACGAAGACCCCATTACCGTCAATCTAGGGCTAGAAGGAATTGTCAACAATGAACAGAGCCTCTTTTTCCGCTTTATCCAACCCAGTCGCGATTGGTGGGATTCTGTAGTCTGCTGTGGCACCTGTTTTGTCATTCGCCGCAGTGCCCTCGATGAGATTGGTGGTATTCCCACCGATACCATTACCGAAGACTACATGACCAGTATGAAACTCCAGAGTTTGGGCTATCGAGTGAAATATCTCAACGAGGCCCTCTCTGCCGGCATGTCGCCTGAAACCATTAGCGCTTACGTCAATCAACGCCTGCGCTGGGGGCAGGGCACCTTACAAATGTTGTTTGTGGGGGGTAACTGTTTTACCGTGCCCAACCTACGCTTTAGTCAGCGCTTCTCCCATGCCTTGAGCATTGTCTATTGGTTTTTAGCCCTGTCGCGGGTCACTTCCCTCTTGGTTCCGCTGACGTTTCTCCTATTTGGCACCGCCCCCCTGCGGGCGACAATTAACGAGATTCTCTACTTTTACTTGCCCTACTATCTCGGCAATGCCTTGAGTTTTTCTTGGTTTACCGAGGGGCGGCGTTCAGCGTTTTGGTCTGATGTCTATGAAACCATTTTGGCCTTTCCCATGGCCATTACGATTCTCCGCACGCTCATTCAACCTCGCGGCAAAACCTTTAAGGTCACTCCCAAGGGAATCATTGACCCGCACCGCATCAATCCCAATTGGCCACTCATCCGTCCTCTGTTACTCTTAGCTGCCGTCACCTTCTTGGGGATTCTCTGGCGTAGCCGCCCTCTCCAAGACACAGTTGTGAACCCAGATAGCTTGGCACTCAATATCTTTTGGAGTGTCTATAACTTAGGGTTGTTGCTTGTTTCAATCATGGTAGCCATTGATGTGCCGCAGCGACGCTTTACCCGTTTTGAGCGCCGTGAATCCTGTTATGTACTGGTACGTTCAGAAAACTGCCAAGTAAAGTTAGACGGCAAATCCTTCACAGGGTATACCCTTGACATCAGTGAAGGCGGTGCCCGTCTGCATCTTTGGTCTGAAGATTTCTCCAGTCAAGAACTAGCTGCCTGTCTCAGGGGTGCTAAAGGGTATCTCTGCTTCTTGCCGCCGGGGGAGCTAGCAGACTTGACGCTAGAAGTTACTGTTCGCTGGTGTGCCCCCTTGCGTTCAAAATCTCCCCAAGAGAGGGGAGGAAGGGTAGCGGTAGGCGTTCTGTTTTCGGAATTGTCCTTGGCGCAAGAGCGCCGCTTGATTCCCTATCTCTACTGTCAGCCTAGTCAATGGCAAGAAGTGCGTGCTCCTGAGCTAAAAACCGCTTGGGCCATGCTCCAAAGTCTCTTTCGATTACATCCCTTAGCCGAGAGCCGCTAACCATTGAGAAGGCTGAGGAGATTTTGAATTGCCATACTCGTGGCGCGAATTGCTGCATGGATATTGGCATTTTTCGGCTCAACTTGCAGCAGATAGGCCAAGCTGGATTGGAGATACGTCAGTGCCATCTGAATGTTGGAATCAATGTGCTGGTAGGGTTGGGGCGGGTAGGGGTGGCCATAACTGGGATGGGGATAGCCCACAGAATGCTCGTAGTTCGCTGCTGGATATCCTTGGGTGTAATCATAGCTGGGGTGGGGATAGCCCACAGAATGCTCGTAGTTCGCCACTGGATACCCTTGGGAATAGTCATAGTTGGGGTGGGGATAGCCCACAGAATGCTCGTAGTTCGCTGCTGGATACCCTTGGGTAGCCTCAACTGGTTGCACAGGCTCAGAGGGCGTTGACGCTGTTGCTGCCACTGCAGGGACTGGTGGCGCCGCAGGCAAAATGACGGCGTGATCCTCTTCCTCCTCTGGTTCGCCAGCAGGGGAGGCAATTGGCGTTGATGGGGTGTCACTGGCCTTGGCAGTCATAATTTCCGTAGCCTCGAGGATTTGGGTGGGGGCGCTGTCAATTTCGCCCATGCGTTCTCCCCGTTTGTAGCCACTGATCTGGCTGCGACTCTCGGCGGTCTCTTTCTCTTCTTTTTTCAGCCACACCAGAAAGTCAGAGGCACTGTAGGTGAGTTCCCCTCCCAAGGTACGAATGGCAACAAAGCCATTGGCCACATTGACACTTTGAATGGGATACCACGTACCGCGATAGAGAATCATCGCATCCATCCCAAGGGAGGTGCCCCCCCTAAGAGCACCCCACCGCTTCCCCCGTGCCCAGCGGTCTTTCCACAGCACTCCTGCTTCGGTGTATTGGATCACGTAGCCTTCGGGAACGGTGCGATGTTCGTAACGTAAAAATCCGGGGGTTTGAGCTACACCGACTTGGAAGATCTCATAATCTACCATTACCTCTTGAATTAGAGACCGATAGGGGGAGGCATCCCGTACTTCAATGGCAAGGGTGGGGGCATCTGTTTTTACTCGCGCAACGATGCCATCTTTGTAGGAAATTAACTGCACTTCATCAAAGGTTGGCTCCACGCGCAGGTGCCGATTCGAGAGCATTCGCGAATTGTTCTGAATCAAGTCTTTAATAAATTGGTCTATTAATTCGCGATCGCCCATAGTTTTTGCTTTGAATCACGGCAAGAAGGCTGCCAGCCACTGGGCCTAGGGGACCTGCACCCTTGTTGTTTTCATTATATTCTCTGTGAATTTCTTTCTATGGAAAGCATTGTCTAATGCAACTTTGCGACGCTAGGCTCGTTCTTGCATTGTGGTCACAAGTTGGCTGAGCAACACTGTTAACGTCAGTCTAGGATAAAAAGCCTGCTGCCAACAACCGTAAATTTACGGATTGAAGGTCTGGAAATACTCCCGCAGCCGCTGTAACGCCTGACCCCGATGACTGACCTGTTGCTTTTCAGTGGGACTCATCTCCGCAAAGGTACGCTGCTGACTGGGCACCCAAAAGATAGGATCGTAGCCAAACCCCCCCTGCCCCCGAGGCGCCGTTAAAATCTCGCCTGCACACCGTCCTTCGGTTGTAACGGCAATGGTGCCATCGGGACGGGCGACGGCAATGACACAAATAAATTCAGCAGCGCGATCGCTCACACCAGCCATTTCCCGCAAGAGGCGCTCAATGCGTTCAGCATCCGTCGCACCATAGCGAGCCGAATAGATGCCCGGTGCCCCCTGCAGGGCATGCACCACTAGCCCCGAATCGTCGGCGATCGCCCACGCTCCCATCTCCTTGGCGGCAGTGGCGGCCTTCAAACAGGCATTACCCACAAAGGAATCGGCAGTCTCAGCAATCTCAATGGTGGCGGGCAGGGGTAGCAACTCCCCAATCCACGGTTGTAACCAGCCTTGAAACTCTTTGACCTTACCGGCATTGTGACTGGCTAAGATAGCTTGGGCGAGAACGGGCATTTCCTAAGGACGACGCTGCAACTGAATATGATCTTGCCGCAAACTGACATCAAAGTGCTGCAGAAAATCCTGCCCCAACAGGCCAAGGCTGATTTCAGATCCGGCCACCGCAACGGGCAATTGCTGACGCTGGAAGCCGCCAACGCTGATGGATTGGACATACACGATCGGCAAGACTACTTGACCATTGGCGGTATGAAACACGCGATTGTCCACCACTTGAGCGGGAGTAATGCCTAAAGCACGTGCCATGGGTTGCGTAATCACGGTCATACTGGCGCCTGAATCCACCAACATCTCAAACCGCAGTCGTTGATTAAAGGTTACTGAGATAACGGGAATTCCCCCTTGCCGCCGCAGAATCGGTACGATGCCACTGGGCTGGGTGATCCCTGTTGCCATGGGTGGCGCAGGAGTTCGGGGCAGTTGTTGCAGCCATAGCAATTCTTGACGATAGCGAGCAAGGGCCTGCGCCTGTTGGGGATGGGCACGAATGACCTGATTGAGAATTTGCACTGCTGTTGCCCAGTCTTGGTTGGCGATCGCCCGATAAAAACGCTCTGGTAAGACAACTGACGGCGTCCCCCGCGCCGGCGTAATCAGGAACACCATTCCCACCAAGGTTGCCAGCGCCCAGTATCCGTAGTGTTGGGTCATGCGTTTCTTCGTACCCTAGGATCAATAGTAGCGAGAGAACCGCTGGCTATTGCAGTCTGGCCATGAGCACGCAACCTTCGCCGCAACTGAATCCTGAAGACTATTTGGAATGGGAAGCCCAAAGTGGCGTTAAGCACGAATATATCAATGGCCAAGTATCTGCAATGGCCGCAGCCAGTGATGCTCACATTACCCTAGCCTTGAATTTGGCCACCCTCCTACGACCCACTGTGCGGCAGCGGGGTTGTCGTCTGTACATGTCAGATATGAAAGTGCGGCTTGAGCAGCGAAATTGCTTTTACTATCCTGATTTGTTGGTGACCTGTGACCCACGGGATCAGCAAACACCGCTCTATAAATCCTCCCTTGCTTGGTAATTGAGGTGCTTTCTCCCTCAACAGAGGTCTTTGATCGCGGCGATAAATTCATTGACTATCAAAGCCTTGAGAGCCTCGAGGAATATGTGCTTGTGAATACCCGCCGACAGCGATTGGAGAGCTTTCGTCGTAGTGCCTCGGGCTTATGGGTTTGGCAGGCCTACTCTCCTCCAGAGGATTGGGTTGAATTCAAGAGCATTGGCTGGCAAGGCCACATATCGGATATTTATGAGGATGTCAGCCTAGAATTGTAATCTCAATCAAAAGTTCGTGTGAATGGCGTCCATGGGGCAGGCAGTGACACACTGCTCACAGACAATGCAACGGGAGCGGGTAAATTGCAGTTGAAACGTCTCTGGATGGAGGGTCAGCGCCTGGGTGGGGCATACCCCTGTACAGAGGCCACAGTGGACACAGGCCTGCTCATCAATCACAATTTCACGGCTGGCAAGGGACACTTCTATATTCTGCTGCCGTAACCATTCTAGGGCGGCCTCCATTTGATCAATGTCCCCAGCCAATTCGAGAACTAGTTTGCCCACTTGGTTGGGCGCCACTTGGGCACGGATGATATTGGCCGCAATGTTAAAGTCCTTGGCCAAGCGATAGGTGACGGGCATCTGAATTGCCCGCCGGGGGAATGTCAATGTGACTCGCTTTTTCACTGGTTGAAGTGTTGAATTGTCGTCTTGCTTTCTACTGTAACTAGGATGGGGAATCGGTGCTGACAATCTCACCGAGGCGTTCAATCTGCAAGGGGGTGTTGGGAAAGTCGGCTTGGGTTAAACGGCGAATCAGTTGCACACTAGCAAAGTTTTGATCAATGTGGGGAATCCCCTTGGCATCGAGGCGTACAGGAATGATTTTTCCTTGAAGGAAGCGACCAGAACCGTCGAGTTCAACATCGAGGATTAAGGACTTGCCAAGGGTGCCGTGACTGCTCAGGGTCTGATAGCCGACAAAGTTCCCCAAAGAATAGGCAATGAGGCGGCCTTTGTACAATTCAAGGGCACGGGGGACATGGGGACCATGACCTAGGATTAAATCGGCACCATTGTCAATCATGGTGCGGGCAAACTGCACCACATTGCCGCGGTTTTCACCGTAAAAATACTCGGTGCGATCGCGGGTGTGAATTTGATCGCTGCCTTCGGCGCCCCCATGGAAACTGACAATGACAATATTCGCGTTTTGCTTGGCCTTCTGTACAAGAGCGGCACCGGCCCTGAGGTCTTGAATGCGATTTTGGCCGTCATAGGTGGCAAAGCCAATAAATGCTGTTTTCAGGCCATTGGCTTCGAGGTAGGTAATTTGATTGAGATCGCCAATGGCAGTCATGCCAGCGGCGTTGATGTAGCGAATCGTATCGCGAAAACCCTGTTCGTTAAAGTCGTAGCTGTGGTTGTTGGCAATGTTGAGGAGATGGAAACCGGCTTGGCGCAATACTTGGGCATAACTGGGTGGTGAGCGAAAGGCAAAACTGCGACCACTACTGGTGTTTTTGAAGGGATGGAGATAATCGGTGAGGGTACCTTCGTAGTTGCCAAAGAGGAGATCGGCTCCCTGCAGATAGGGTTTCACAGCAGCAAAGAGCTTTTGCGGCTCCGCAGGCAAACGGTTACTCGGAAAATTGGTGCCAAGGACAATATCGCCAACGGCTTTCATCCGCAAACGGCGATCGCTAGGCGCTGGCGAGGGAGAGACAGCGGGAACAGCAGGTTCAGGGGTCGTAATGGCAGGACTGGGTTCTGGACGGGGCGGAGCCTCAACACTGAGTTGGTTTTGCAGAGTAAAGGCAACGGCACCTGTGCCCGCGATCGCCAGTAAACTGAGGGCAAAGGCACTCACCGCCTGAGAGGAGGAGGGGGTGGCAGGGGAAGCTGGCCTTGAGCTTGCTGACGCCACTGGTGGCGGCGGTAAACTCTCCTGTAGGTCAACCGTCTGTGTCCATTCCGGCCAGTCTTCGCCAAGACGTCGCCCATGAAGCCGCACGCGCAAAATTCCCTGGGGGGCTAGTTGCCTGAGGCCTCGGCAAACAAACTGAACACAGACTTGGGGCGGCAGCGATCGCGCCGCTTCAAACATAATTTGTAAACAGTCTCCCCGCCGCCGCACGAGGGCACGCACCCCCTTGGCCTGAAGCGTGCGGTTCATCAAATGGGCAATGGCCTCCGCTTGACCCTGCCGTGCTTGCTGCCAAATCAAATCAAGGGAAGCGGTCATGATCAAAAAAGATTAAAAAATTTTTTCGGCAATCGCGCCCTGTTGGGGTTATTCTACGGCAAGCCAAAACGCTTGTGGGCTAGCCTTAGACCAATTTGGCAAACGTCATGCGTTGGAGTCTTCGGCGTGTAACGCTCGCAACAGATCATGACGGCTAATAATCCCCACCAATTCCCCTTGGTCATCCACGACCGGCAGGCGACTAATGTGGTGATTGACCATGAGACGCGCTGCTTCCGAAATGGGGGCATCCACATGAATGGTGTGGGGATTGGGGGTCATGACATCTTGCACCTGTTGGCCGAGGGTTTTCTTGAGGTGTTGATGAAAGGATTCTGGAGACTCAAAGTAAATGATGCTGCCTAGGAAGGTGATGTACAAGGGCGGCTCGAGGGGGGCTTCGCGCACGATCAGGTCAGCTTCAGATACCAATCCCACCAATTTGCCCTGCTCATCCACCACGGGGAGGCCGCGCACCTGTTTTTCTTCCATGAGGCGAACTGCCTCAGAAATTGGCGCATCGGCACGAATGGTAAAGGGGGTGGGGGTCATGTAGTCACGAACAAGAGCGGTCATAGTTAACCTAGAGAATGGGAGGACAGTTCAAGGGGATGGCAGTCGCCATGCATTGCTAAGTCAGGGCGCAGGCTCTGAGCATGGCGCAAATAGGCATGGTAAATCGGTTGATCGGGGTTAGGCGTGTTGAAGTAAATCAAGCAGCGGATACAGCGGGGCAAATCTCCCTCCACGTGCATCTGCTGGACATCAAGGAGGGGAATGTTGCGCCAATGGGGGCACTCACGGGCGATCGCCGCTGGAAAAATTTGATCCAAGTCACGGGTCACCGAGAAGGTGACACTAATCACCTCTGAAAAATCAAGGGCATTACGCCGCTCAATCTCACCGAGGAGTTCCAAAACTGCCTCACGGATTGCTGGAACTGAATTTTCAGTGGCGGTAGTTGCTCCACGAATTGCTCGGACGCGCCAGCCCACAGGTTGCTCCTCCATCAAGAGACCGCAAGGGTACTGTATCCAGCTTAGGGGCGATAGAGCCAGAGGGGAAGTCCATTGGTGGCGATTTCAAATTCCAACCACTCGAGACCCGCTGGCCACGGAAAGGGGAATCGTTCCTGCTGACGCGGAAACAGACGTGCTAAAGGGGACTTTGGTTCTTCAATGGTTTGTACCTTGGTTTTGTCGGGGTCAAGGCCGGCCAGTTCCGCCAGCCAGCGACGCGCATCCTCCTCAGTCCCCAAGCGATCCACGAGTCCGAGGGCAAGGGCCTGCTCCCCCGTAAAGACCCGCCCATCGGCAAAGCTGCGCACGGTTTCAATATCGAGGTTACGTGCCTCCGCCACCGTCTGGACAAACTGGTGATAGCTGGTGTCAATCAGGTCTTGGAGAATGCGGATTTCTTCCTCGGTGAGGTCGCGATCGAAGGCAAGAATGTCCTTGTAGGGACCAGATTTGATCACCTTAAAGGAGACCCCCACTTTGTCGAGGAGCCGTTGCAGATTGTTGCCCCGCAGGATGACGCCAATGCTGCCTGTAATGGTGCCGGGGTTGGCCATGATGCGCTGCGCTCCCATGCCGATATAGACGCCGCCAGAGGCAGAGATATTGCCAAAACTGGCAACAATTTTCATTTTTGACTGCAAGCGCTTGAGGGCGGCATAGATTTCTTGGGAGTCCCCCACGGTACCGCCGGGACTGTCAATGCGCACCAGCAGCGCTGGGTAGCCCCGCTCTTCAATGGTTTTCAGGGCTTTGAGGACACGACGGCGAGTACCGCCAGCGATCGCGCCTGTAATTTCGAGGCGGGCAATTTGACGACGGTAACCACGGGAAAAAGGCCAAGGCATAGGCAGCAGTTAGTTCCGCAAATCTTAACAATTGACTCAGATTTCTAATCTAGCAAGGTTCTAGGAGGCAGAGGGCGGTGCTTGCTTCACCATTGCTGCTGAGAGTCCCTCAGTGCCGTTGCCGATGTACCACAGGGCGGCGGCGGCTTCACCATGGGTGACGGCTTTTTGGGGCTGGAGCAAGCGGGTTTCCCCCCAAACGCGGCGAATATTTGAGAGATCCCCCGCCAGATAGTCAGCAGCCACGGCATTGATGGCCGCGGGAGCAATCCGTTGACTGTCCTTGAAGCCCCAAGTTTGCTGAATGCGGTCAATGGTACTGGGATTTAGCCGCCCCTGCTGATCGAGGGGCACTTTCCACTGCAAAAGGGTTTCACGGGTAAGAGGAGCTTCTGGGCGAAAGAAACTACTGCCCTCGCCGGTGAGGGGACTGGGCAGAAATCCAGCCATTGCCAGTCCTTGAATATAGGGAAAGTCAGGGTGAGTGGAGGGAACATCCTGAAAAATCGGGGGGTCGTTGCGGTTACCCAAGCGGATTTGGCGTGCGGGGCGATCGTTGTAAAAGCGGTTGTAGGTGGTCACCAACCAGCGCACAAACTGAGCGCGACTGATGGGAGTATTGGGTTGCAGGCGATCGCCCGTCGTACTGAGAACCCCCAGTTCTGCTAAATCGCGAATGGCAGGCTGGAGGGGAGTAGGAGCATCTTCGAGATCAGCAAAGGTTTGGGGTGAGGTAGCGTTGGATTGGGGAGCTGGGGTGGCCGTGGCACTATTGACGGGTGTGTAAGCAACTGTAAACGTTGTCAGGTTATTTTCTGGTACCGTGTTGATGGTGACGCTCACTTCCAGCTCATCACTGCGCCCCTTGAGGGTGATCGTATTATCCGCCACTTGCTGCTCCACCAGTTGCCAGCCGGATTGTTGAAATTGCTGGCTATAGAATTGCTGGATAGCGATCGCTGGTGCTTGTGCTTGCCAGCGGGTTTCTGTGATCTGCGGTGCCCCCGCTTGCGGCTGAGTAGCTACGAGCATCGCATTAGGAAACCGTAAATTCTCTGGCAGCGTCGCTAGGGATTCTGTAGGGGCTGGAGCCGTAGGAGAACTACCTGCCCACTGATCGGCATGGGGATCCGCGGCAAATAAATTCTGTAACCCGCTCCCCTCACAACTGCTGAGAAGTAGGGCACTCAAGAATAAAATCCATCCCAATGGGCGCGATCGCTTCAATGTTCCTCGACCCTCACTTGGCTTTCTCTTGACTGAGTGCAGATTTCAGTCGCCACAGGAGAAACGTCTGCCCCAACTCTAGAGGCAGGGGCGTCACCCCCTCAATACAGGACTGTACCCAGCCATCTCCCCACGACCATTCCTGCCAGCCCTCAATGGCCTGTCGCAATACCAGCACGAGTCGCTCTGCCGTGAGCAGTTCCACGCGATGTTCTAGTTTTAACCACAGGAATTCACTGGTGAAGGTATCCCCCCCTTGCAGGCGATCGCCCGTTGTCTGAATCTGTAGGGGCCACAACCACTGCCGTAACTGTCTTGGCTGTGTCAAATAATCCCGCACCTGCTCGGCAGTCGCCGGCACCTCAATGCGCAAATGGCTTGACTGAAATCTTCCCAGCATCGCTTTTCCCTAAGAGGATAGATACGTGTAGCTGCGCAGGCTCCGCTCGTAGTTTTCTAGAAGGTGTTGCGCTTCTGCAAGGGTAATTTGGCCTTCGGCAAGGGCAACCTCAGCACGGCGGCGAATTTTTTCGAGGAGGGCATCACCTTGGTACTGCACATAACCGAGGACTTCTTGCATTGTATCGCCCCGCACCAGATGTTCAATTTCATAGCCCTTGGGTGTGAGACGGATATGAACGGCATTTGTATCCCCAAAGAGATTGTGAAGATTGCCCATGATTTCTTGGTAGGCGCCATTGAGAAAAAGACCAAGGTAATAGGGTTCGCCAGGACGAAAGGGATGGAGTTCCAAAACCGATTTCACATCCCGTAGGTCGATGAACTGGTCAATTTTGCCGTCGCTGTCACAGGTGAGATCCGCAAGGATGCCCCGCTCTGTAGGCTCTTCATCGAGGCGGTGAATGGGCATGATCGGAAACAATTGATCGATCGCCCAGCTATCGGGCACCGACTGAAACACCGATAAATTGATGTAGTAGATGGAAGCCATGATTTTCTCAAGGTCTTCCAGATCATCGGGCACGTATTCCTGCTGACGGGCAATGTCGAGGATTTTGGCACAACAGGCCCAAAAGAGACTCTCTGCCCGTGCCCGCTCCGGCAAACTCAAGTAGCCAAAGTTAAAGAGGCTAATGGCTTCCCCCTTAAATTGCAGGGCATCGTTGTAGGCCTCTTGGTAGTTTTTCTCATCAATCGTTTGGTAAGTTTCGTAAAGGTTGCGGATAATCAGGTGCTCCTCCTCCGTAGCGGGTTCGGGGGTAATTTTGGGCACCTCACTGACCCCCAAGACATTGAAAATTAACACTGATTGATGCGAGGCAATGGCGCGGCCACTCTCACTAATGAGAATCGGATCAGGAATGCCCCGCTGCCGACAGGCGTCCTTAATCCCAGCCACGACATCACTGGCATAGTTTTGCATACTGTAGTTTTTCGAGGCATGGAAGTTCGTTTTCGAGCCATCGTAGTCCACCCCCAAGCCACCCCCCACATCGAGGTAGTGCATATTGGCGCCGAGGCGCACCAGTTCCCCATAAATTTGCCCCGCCTCACGAATGGCATCCTTAATGACGCTAATGGCCGAGATTTGGGAGCCAATGTGAAAGTGCAACAGTTGCAGGGAGTTGAGCATTCCTGCTTGCCGCAGTTGTTCGACTGCTGCTAAAATCTCTGGCACCGTGAGACCAAACTTGGCGCGATCGCCCGTGGAAGTTCCCCAGCGCCCTACCCCTTGGGTACTGAGTTTTGCCCGCACCCCGACAATCGGCTCAATGCCCAAGGCCTGACTGACAGCAATCACTTCCGCCACTTCTTCGGGCTGCTCAAGGACAATGATGGGGGTGTGGCCAAGGCGACGGGCCAAAATAGCGGTTTCAATGTAGCTGCGGTCTTTGTAGCCATTACAAATCAGCAGTGCCCCCGGTGTATTGAGCATGGCCAAGGCAATCAGCAGTTCGGGTTTCGATCCCGCCTCTAGGCCAAACTGGTGGGACTGACCAAAGCGCACGAGGGCTTCAATGATGTGGCGTTGCTGGTTGCACTTGACAGGGAAAACCCCCCTGTAGGCCCCCTGATAGCCATAGCGGGCAATGGCGCGGGCAAAGCAGGCATTCAGTCGCTCAATGCGATCCTCAAGGATGTCGGAAAACCGCAGCAGTAGGGGGAGACCAATGTTGCGCTGCTGGAGTGCCTGCACCAGTTCATAGAGATCCAACGACCCCCCGCGATCGCCCTTGGGAGAGACGGTGACATGACCCGCAGTATTAATCCCAAAGTAGGGTTCGCCCCAGCCCTGAATGCGGTAGAGCTGCTCGCTATCCTCAATTGTCCAATTGCCGGTTTTCGTAACGGTCAATGCCATCGTGGGTGACACAGCAGCCATAGTGCGCTCCCAAACAAAACCCTGCTGATCCTAACTTGTTTTTGCCAGTGGCACCAATGCAATTGCAGCTCGGTTTTTCGGTAGCGTTCGGCGGGCATGGTAGCATTAGGGATCGCTTCCCCTACCGTTGACCGCCATGGCCTTTACGAAAATTTTGATTGCCAATCGTGGCGAAATTGCACTACGGATTCTACGCACCTGTGAAGAATTGGGCATTGCCACCGTGGCTGTCTATTCCACCGTAGATCGCCATGCCCTGCATGTGCAATTGGCCGATGAGGCGGTATGTATTGGCGAAGCTCCCAGTAGCCGCAGCTATCTCAATATCCCCAACATTATTGCCGCTGCCCTTACCCGCCATGCTGCCGCAATTCACCCCGGCTATGGCTTTTTGGCAGAAAATGCCCGCTTTGCCGAAATCTGCGCTGACCACAAAATTACCTTTATTGGACCCAGTCCTGCGGCGATGCGTGCCATGGGGGATAAGTCCACCGCCAAAGCGACGATGCAACGGGTGGGAGTGCCGACGATTCCCGGCAGTGAGGGACTGGTGCAGGACGAGGAAACGGCGCGGGCGATCGCCCGCAAAATTGGCTATCCCCTGATGATTAAAGCCACCGCTGGCGGAGGGGGGCGGGGCATGCGCTTGGTGCGCTCCGAAGAAGAACTAGGACGCGCCCTCACTGCCGCACAAGGGGAAGCAGAAGCCGCCTTCGGCAATGCCGGGGTTTATCTGGAGCGCTTTATTGAAAATCCCCGCCACATAGAATTTCAGATTCTCGCGGATAGCTATGGCAATGTCATTCACTTGGGGGAGCGCGATTGCTCCGTACAACGGCGTCACCAAAAGCTTCTAGAGGAGGCGCCTAGCCCTGCCCTCACCCCCGAACTCCGCGCCAAAATGGGGGAAGCTGCCGTCACTGCGGCCAAAGCCATTAACTATGTTGGTGCCGGCACCATTGAATTTCTCCTTGACAGCGAAAACAACTTTTACTTTATGGAGATGAATACCCGTATTCAAGTGGAGCACACGGTCACGGAAATGATTACGGGGCTAGATCTCATTGCCGAGCAAATTCGCATTGCCCAAGGGGAACCCCTCCGCTTAACCCAAGAAGAGGTGACATTGCGTGGACATGCCATTGAGTGCCGCATTAATGCCGAGGATCCAGAGCGCAATTTCCGTCCCCATCCCGGTCGCATTAGCGGTTACTTGCCTCCCGGTGGCCCTGGGGTGCGCATGGACTCCCATGTATATACCGACTATGAAATCCCCCCCTACTATGATTCGCTAATCGGTAAACTGGTGGTGTGGGGGAGCGATCGCCCCGCTGCGATTGCCCGCATGAAGCGCGCCCTACGAGAATGTGCGATTATGGGGGTGCCGACCACTATTCCCTTTCATCAGCAGGTGATGGACACACCGGAGTTTCGCAGCGGCATTGTCTATACCAACTTTGTCGATAAGCTCATGACCACATTGGGCTGGAATGTTTAATGCCTAGGCAAGGGAAACTACTGATTGCAGCGAGTGGTACCGGGGGGCATCTCTTTCCGGCGCTGGCGGTGGCAGAGGAGTTACCTGAATATGAGATCCATTGGTTAGGCGTGCGCGATCGCCTTGAACAGAAATTGATTCCACCCCGTTACCCCCTACATACCATCGACTTTAGTGGCGTCCAAGGCAAGACCCCTTGGGCAAGGCTGCGCCCCTTGTGGCAATTGTGGGGAGCCTTTTGGCAAACGCGCCAGTTGTTAAAACAGGGACACTTCCAAGGAGTATTTACGACGGGGGGCTATATTGCGGCGCCGGCGATTTTAGCGGCTCGCAGTCTGGGGCAGGTTGCGCTACTCCATGAATCCAACGCCCTGCCGGGTAAAGTCACCCGCTGGCTAGCGCCCTGGTGTACACTGGTGGCCTTGGGTACCCCCGCCAGTTTGGCCTACCTCAAATCCAAACGGCTGAACCTACAGGTTACGGGCACACCGGTGCGTCCCGATATTCTCCAGGGGGGCGACTTGGCGTTGCCGATTCCCAAAGACGTGCCCCTGATTCTAGTGATGGGGGGGAGTCAAGGGGCTGTGGCTATCAATCGCCTTGTACGGGAAACGGTTCACGTGTGGCTTGAGGCCGGCGCTTGGGTGGTGCATTTGACAGGAACCAATGATCCAGAAGCCCAGAGCCTTCAGCATCCCCATTACTTGGTCTTTTCCTTCTTTGAACCCATGGGGCCACTGTTGCACCGCGCGAATATTGCCATTAGTCGAGCCGGCGCCAGTGCCTTGGCGGAGCTGACCCTCACGGGAACCCCGGCGCTATTGATTCCCTATCCCCATGCCGCTGAGGATCACCAAACGGTGAATGCGGAAGTCTTGGTGAGTGCCGGTGCGGCTGAAATGATCCCACAATCGGCATTGACGGGCGATCGCCTCGGACGGATCATTCTAGAATGGCTAGGGCAGCCGCAAAAATTACAAGCCATGGCAGAGAAGGCCCGCCAACTGGCCATGCCCCACAGCAGTCAGCAGGTCGCTGATCTCATTCGTATGCTAATTCCCACCCCCTAGGAAATGTGCTATGCCCATCCGTCTTTTGTTTGTTTGTCTTGGCAATATCTGTCGCTCCCCTGCCGCTGAAGCAATCATGCAAGACCTGATCAAAAAGGCTGGTTTAGAGCAGGAGATTCAGTGTGATTCCGCTGGCACTAGCAACTACCACGTCGGCGATCCCCCAGATTCTCGTATGGTGATGACGGCACGGCAACGGGGACTGCACCTAACCCATCGAGCACGCCAATTCCACACTGCCGACTTTGAGGAATTTGATCTCATTTTGGCAATGGACCGGGAAAACTACTACGATATTTTGCGCCTCGACCCTGAGGGGAAATACCGCGACAAAGTGCGGTTAATGTGCGAGTTTTGCCGTCACCACGAGGCGAAGGAAGTGCCCGACCCCTACTATGGCGGTCGTCAGGGGTTTGAGAAGGTGTTGGATCTGCTCACCGATGCCTGTGAGGGTCTCTTGGAGTATGTCAAGGCCAATTATCCCCAACTACAGGAGCAGCGCTGATGGACTACCGCAGTGCTGGTGTAGATGTGGCCGCTGGCCGTGCTTTTGTTGAGCAGATTCGCCCCTTGGTGCAGCGCACCCAACGACCGGAAGTGGTGGGACGACTGGGGGGCTTTGCTGGACTGTGTCAAATTCCCAAGGGCTATCGCCAGCCTCTGTTGGTCTCAGGAACTGATGGGGTGGGCACCAAGCTGAAAATCGCGCAGACGCTCAATCGCCACGATACGGTCGGCATTGATCTGGTGGCCATGTGTGTCAACGATGTCCTCACCTGTGGGGCTGAGCCGCTCTTTTTCTTGGACTATATTGCCTGTGGTCGCCTAGCGCCAGAAATCATGACCGCTGTCGTGGCAGGGATTGCCCAAGGATGTGAAGCGGCAGGTTGTGCCCTCTTGGGGGGGGAGACGGCGGAAATGCCCGGATTTTACCCTGAAGGTGTTTATGACCTCGCAGGCTTCTGTGTGGGGGTGGTGGAGCAGGATCGGGTCCTGGATGGCACACAGGTGCAGGTGGGGGATGTGGTCTTGGGATTGGCCAGTTCAGGCTTGCACAGTAATGGCTTTAGTTTGGTGCGCAAAATTGTCAGCGATCGCCAGCTCAATTGGCAGGATACGCCTTTTGGTACCACGTCCCTTGGGGAGCTGTGCTTAGAACCAACGCGCCTCTATGTTCAACCCATTCGTGCCGCTTTAGCTGAGGGAATTCCTATCCATGGCATGGCGCACATCACAGGTGGTGGGCTGCCGGAAAATTTGCCCCGCTGCCTAGGCGAAGGGCGATCGGCAGAACTTGACCCGCAGGCTTGGCCCATTCCTCCCCTCTTTCACTGGCTGGGGGAGATGGGGGAAGTTAGCTTGGGAGAACTCTTTAACACCTTCAATATGGGCATTGGGTACACTGTGGTTTTACCCGCGTCAGCGGTTGCAGCGGCGCAGGCCTGCTTTGCCGAGTGGGGAATTGACAGTTGGCCCATTGGCACCGTTGTTGCGGGCAGCGGTGAGGTATTGGGATTACCTGCTGCTTAATTCACTCCCGCCTAGAATAAAGATGCTGGGTGCTATCACGGACTCTTGAGAAAAATGACGACTCCTCTCCTCACCCTTGAAAGTGGCGATCGCCTCACCCGCGAGGAATTTGAATATCGCTACGCTCAGTGTCCCCACATTAACAAAGCTGAACTGATTAACGGAGTGGTGTTTGTGGCTTCACCAGTTCGGGTGAGAAACCACGCCCAGCCCCATAGCAACATTCTTGGCTGGCTCTTTCACTACAGCATTGAATTTAGCGGCTTCATGGTTTGCGATAACGCCACAGTACGACTCGATAACCAAAATGAAGTCCAACCCGATGTGCTATTACGCCTTGAGGAATCGGCGGGAGGTCAGTCCCGCATTAGTGCCGATGACTACATTGAAGGGGCACCAGAGTTAGTGATTGAAATTGCCTCTAGCAGTGCCGCCTACGATCTCCACGATAAAAAAGACCTCTATTGCCGTTTTGGCGTCAAGGAATATCTGGTGTGGGTCGTCTCAGAACAGGCCTTCTACTGGTATCACCGCAAACAGGGCAGCTATGTTCAACAACAGCCCGATCGCGAGGGAGTGCTGCGCAGTCAAGCGTTTGCCGGTCTCTGGCTAAATTTACCTGCCCTTTTGCAAGGGGATATGAAAAGGGTGATGCTCACATTACAACAGGGGCTAGCTTCCCCTGAAGGCCAACGGTTTGCTGAAGCCTTGAAGCAGCAATCACAATAAATTTAGCGTTTCTGGACTGTGCTTTAGCCGCAAATGGGTGAGTAAGCAGCAGCGGCGTTAGGGAGACTACTCAAAGTCCTGAAAAGCTCGACCATTGGGTTGGTGATAGACCTGAAAAAAGTGTTTTCCCCTCAAAGGCTCGACCACACTATAGAGCTAAAACGTCACTCGCCCTCCCGTGAGCGTGAGCAATCTCCAGCGACTCTCGTCTTGACAGATGCACTGTCGGGTAGGCCACCTCAAGCTAATGCTCCTGTCGCAGCCACTGCACAATGGTTCTATAGCTGTCAAACTCGCTGGGGTCTTGCAGATGTTTCTGCAACTGTGCCATCACTGCTGGGGGGACGATTCGTGGTTACAAAGAGCTAGTATAAGACAGAGTTTCGGATCGCGACGAATCTATGGAATCTAACCGATGAAGAAGTGGCTGAACTGTATCGGCAGCGGGGGGCGATTGAGAATTTATGGAAATTCTTAAAAATGCATTTTAGAGTTAGTGGATATACCTGAATACTTTGGTAGGAAGCTGTTAGATACATTACGATATGTGCAACTGGAACTGAGTCAGCGATGTTCCATCATTCATTGGAGCTTTGATGGGCAGCCGGAGCTATGTGTGGCTTAGAACATTAAGTTTTGTTAGAGGATTCAACACTTCTGATTCTGATGACGACCCAATTCAACCATACCTAGTGATTAGACTATAAAGCATCAGGTGGCTTGAGGACAGTGTCATGGTGAAATATCGGTTACGCTACTGGCGGCTGGCTGTTGCTCTTCTTTTAGGGGTGGGTCTTGAACCTGTCAAAGCAGCAGAGCTGTCCCTACCCCAAACTGGTGTAGCAGAGGAGGAGTTGATTGCCCTCATTAAAGAAGACCCCTTTGCCCAAGCTCGCCTGCCGCAATCTGAAGGCTCTGCTATCGATCTATTACCGCTACCACCCCAGCCCCCTGCAGAAGTAGTTCCTCCTGTAGAATCCCCTGCCTCTCTACCCACGAGCACTGAGATCAAGGGTGAGTCAGCAGCCCCCTCTATGGAACCTGCACCAAGAACGACTGACAATTCTCCAGAGGCGCCAACAACACTGCAACTGACAGCAGAGCAAGCAGCACAGGAGGCGCGTTTAGCACTTCTACGGGAGGGCGATCGCCACTGGCAATTAGGTGATGTCACAACAGCCCAAACCTACTACCAAAAGGCCAAAGCTGCTCTAGACCTGCCACCTCCTCGCGTCATCCCTGCGGCTGTACAGGAAATCAGTCAACTGCCCCCTGCGGCTCAAGTCTATTGGCGAGAAGTGCAAGGGGGTTCCCAACTCTATACTGCCCAAGCGGTGCCGCTGCAGCTTTTGGTGGAGCAGTTCCCAGAGTTTATCCCCGGCCAAGTGCGCTTTGCTGAGTTTCTCGCACAGCAAGGGAACCTCAAAGAGGCCTATGCCCATCTTGAAAAAGCCGCCAGTCTCTATCCCGATCAACCAGATATTCAACGAACCCTCGTCACTCTCTACGATCGCCAGCAACAGTGGCTGGAGGCAGCCCTTGCCGCCCAACGTTTTGCTCTGCTAAATCCAGACCACCCCGCCACCCCTGAATTTCAGCAACTGGCCGCAGAGCGAATGCAACGATTCCGTCGTCGCCTTCAGGGGCAACTGCGCGAAGGCATGATTGTCGGCGCCCTCACGGGATTGGTGGGTGTAGCTGTCACAGGAAATCCCTTACTATCTTTGGACTCGATTCAAATGATGGCCTTGATGATGCAGGGAGAGTCTGCCCTAGGCCGTTCAGCAGCGCGGCACATTAGCCGCCAAGTCAAGCTCCTTGAGGATCCTGAGGTTCAAGCCTATGTCAATGAAGTAGGGCAGCGCCTCGCCAGAGTGGCCGGTCGTAATGAGTTTGAGTATGAATTTTTTGTCATAAAAAATAATGATCTCAATGCCTTTGCCTTGCCGGGGGGTAAGATTTTTATCAACGCCGGTGCCATTCTCAAAGCCAATACCGAAGCAGAATTGGCGGGGTTACTTGCCCATGAAATGGCTCATGCGGTGCTCTCCCACGGCTTTCGCCTAATGACCCAAGGCACAGCCACTGCCAACTTGACGCGGCTATTACCCGCGGGTGGCTATGTAACAGGGATGCTCGTGACTCGCTATAGTCGAGAAATGGAGCGAGAGGCAGATATTCTGGGCACACAGATTCTGGCGAAGGCAGGCTATGCCGCTGACGGCTTGCTTAACCTAATGCACACCCTCAAGAAGGAATACCGCAATCAGGAGCCGCTGCTGCCGTGGTTTTCAACGCACCCGCCGACCAATGAGCGGATTCGCTATGTTCGTGGTTTGATCCGCGATCGCGGGTACACCCCCTTTGTGTTTGAGGGAGTCGAACGGCACCAACAGATTCAAGCCCGTCTGCGCACGCTAGTGGATCCTCCCAATCCCAAAAAATCTAAACGGGAAACTGCCAAAACACCGCAGTAGCTCAGTTCGCTCTGAATGTCTCACCATTGCTTTCAAACCCTTGAGTACGAACCCGCGTTTCTCTCCCTAGGGGAAGAGTACTGGGACAAGGTACAGGCGGCAACCTTTCCGCAGCACATTCTGCGTTTTCGCAATGATGCCCTCTTGCCTTTGATGGGGTTAGATCCTGCCAAGGTAACCGATGCCGATTTTATTGCGGCCTTTGGCCAATTTCAGGGGCGAGAACCGTTTTTGGCCATGCGCTATCACGGTTACCAATTTGGGGAATACAATGCGCGCTTGGGGGATGGCCGAGGGTTCCTCTATGGCCAGTTTCGCGGTGTGGATGGTCAACTATATGATCTTGGCACCAAAGGATCGGGCACCACACCCTATTCGCGGGGGGGAGATGGTCGCCTGACATTGAAAGGGGGCGTGCGTGAAGTTTTGGCCAGTGAACTGCTGCATCGCTTGGGGGTGCGCACTTTTCGCAGTCTCAGCTTGGTGGAAACGGGGGAATCCCTATGGCGGGGGGATGAGCCATCGCCAACCCGATCCAGTGTCTTGGTGCGTCTTGGCCGTTCTCATATTCGCTTTGGTACCTTTGAGCGGCTCCACTATCTACGGCGACCGGATCTGATTCGGCGGTTGCTTGATCACGTCATTTACTACTACTATCCTCACTTGCTAGAGATCCCAGACCCCAAGGAACGGGACTGTGCCTTTTATCGCGAATTGGTGGCACGAACGGCAGATCTGGCAGCGCAGTGGTTGGTGGCGGGGTTTTGCCACGGTGTTTTGAACACCGATAATATGGCGATTACGGGCGAAAGCTTTGACTATGGCCCCTATGTCTTTTTGGAGCACTATGATTTGGGATTTACAGCAGCCTATTTTGACTACTATGGTCGCTACACCTATGGCAATCAGCCAGCCATTTGTGCTTGGAATCTAGAGAAGCTGCAAATCCCGCTGTCTTTGGTGATGCCCCTTGAGGAAATGCAAGCTGCCCTGAAAACCTTTGGCGATCGCTGTCAAGCCACCTATTTCAAACTCATGCTTAAACGCCTCGGTTGGGCAGGCCTTCCCCTAGAGCTTGGCCGTCCCTTAGTGGCAGAGACCCAAGCTTTTCTCACTCGCAGCTCCATCAGTTATCCCCAGTTCTTTGTCAGTCTGCGCCAGGAATTTTCCCCCCAATGGGCCGTAGATGTCGGTCATATCTTTTGTGAAAGCCCAATACTCCCCTCCGCCGATCAAAAGCTTCTAGACCGTTGGAAAAAAATCTATTTTGAACTCCTTCAGCAAGCTACACCGTTACAACAAGCATCAATTCCCCAAACCCTAGCGGCGGCCAATCCCCTTGTTATCTTGACTCGTCCGCAGATAGAACATATTTGGCAGGCCATTGATCAGGGGGATGATTGGTCACGATTTACTGCAGCCCTTGAGTTAATGCAGACATGAAGCAGCTCCTTTGCCTCAGTAATGGCCACGGTGAGGATGCGATCGCCAGCTCGATTTTGCAGGCCTTGCGGCACCGTTGTCCAGATGTAGAGCTGATGGCATTGCCCTTGGTAGGCTTAGGGTCTGCCTATACGCGCCTAGGGATTCCTTTGTTGCAGCCGGGAAAAATACTCCCCTCTGGGGGCTTTATCTACATGGATCTGCGACAGCTATGGCGAGATCTCAGGGCAGGGCTGTTGGGACTGTTGGGGGCGCAAGTTCGTGCTATTCGGGATTGGCAGCGATTATCGGCAGGGCATCTCTTAGCGGTGGGGGATATTGTGCCACTGTTGGTAGCCTATCTCACAGGGGGAACCTATAGTTTTATCGGCACTGCTAAGTCTGATTATTACCTATATAAGGCAACGGGGCGTCCCTATCGCTGGGGCATGGGCTGGGCGGGAAGTGACTACCTACCTTGGGAGCGATGGTTGTGGCGATCGCCCCGCTGTCGAGGCATTTTTGTCCGCGATGAGTTAACCGCCAAAGGGTTGCGGCACTTGGGCTACCCGGTTCACTACTGTGGCAATCCAATGATGGACTTAGTGATGCCACCCCCGGCGCCTTCTCCTTTTACTACCAAAACCATTGTGCTGCTGCCGGGGTCTCGTGCTCCTGAGGCCTACCGCAATTGGCAACAGATGCTACGGGCACTAACGCCCTATGCCGATCAGCCGCTAACCTGTCTTGCCGCTGTCAGTCCCAGCCTTGATTTGCGTGTTCTTGAGCAAGCTCTTGAGGGTTGGCAACCCATCGCCAGTCCATTACCCCAGACCACAGCATGGCAGTTGGGTCAGCAACAACTGATTTTAAGTTCACACCACTTTCGTGAATTTTTGCATTGGGCGGAGGGGGGCATTGCCCTCGCCGGCACAGCCACGGAGCAGTGCGTGGGCTTAGGGAAACCTGTGATCACCTTTGCTGGAGCCGGTCCCCAGTTTACCCGTGAGTTTGCCAGTCGCCAAAAACACCTTCTCGGAGACTCGATTTTCCTACTAGATGATCCTCAAGAGGCCATCCCCACCCTTTGGCAGATCTGGGAAGATGCTGCCTTACTGGCGCGAATTGCCGCCAATGGGAAAGAACGCATGGGCAAACCTGGAGCGAGCGATCGCATTGCTGAACAACTGCTAAAAATACTCCGTGATTGAGGCCTACTAAAAAAAGACCCCCATCCGTAGATGGGAGCCAAGGAGTACTGAATTTGTTCAGATTAAGTCAGTGACCCTAGTCGAGGCTGGGCATCGAGAGCACGGGTTCAGACTCACGGTCAATCCCCTTCTCGAAACCAGCGGCAGCCGCACGGGCGCGACCCGCATGCCACAGGTGACCCACCAAGAAGAAGAAGGCCAAGACAAAGTGAGAGGTAGCCAACCAAGAGCGGGGCGACACGAAGTTCACCGAGTTGATTTCGGTGGCCACACCACCCACGGAGTTGAGAGAACCAAGGGGAGCATGGGTCATATACTCAGCCGCACGACGCTCTTGCCAAGGCTGAATGTCATTTTTGATCTTGTTGAGATCAAGGCCATTGGGACCACGCAACGGCTCTAGCCAAGGACCACGGAAATCCCAGAAGCGCATTGTCTCACCGCCAAAGATGATTTCACCCGTGGGAGAGCGCATCAGGTATTTACCCAAACCCGTAGGGCCTTGAGCCGAACCCACGTTTGCACCCAATTTCTGGTCACGGATCAAGAAGGTCATTGCCTGAGCCTGCGAGGCCTCTGCACCTGTAGGTCCGTAGAATTCACTGGGATACACCGTGTTGTTGAACCAGACAAAGCAGGTGGCAATGAAGCCCATCATGGACAGGGCGCCCAAGCTGTAGGAGAGATAGGCTTCCCCAGACCAGATGAAGGCACGGCGTGCCCAGCCGAAAGGTGTGGTCAAAATGTGCCAAATTCCACCTGCAATGCAGATCAGGCCAACCCAGATGTGACCACCGACAACGTCCTCAAGGTTGTTGACGCTGACGATCCAGCCCTCACCCCCAAAGGGAGACTTCAGCAGATAGCCAAAGATCACCCGTGGGTCAAGGGTGGGGTTGGTAATGACACGAACATCGCCACCGCCAGGTGCCCAGGTGTCGTAAAGACCCCCAAAGAACATGGCTTTGGCCACTAAGAGCAGGGCCCCAATGCCAAGGACGATCAGGTGGAACCCCAGAATCGTCGTCATTTTATTTTTGTCCTTCCAGTCGTAGCCGAAGAAGGGGAAGGATTCCTCAAGGGTTTCAGGTCCTCGAATGGCATGGTAAACCCCCCCAAAGCCAAGGACGGCAGAGGAAATCAGGTGCACCACCCCAACCACAAAGAAGGGGAAGGTGTCCACCACTTCGCCCCCAGGGCCAACGCCCCAACCAAGGGTGGCAATGTGGGGGATGAGAATCAGCCCTTGCTCGTACATTGGCTTCTCAGGGATGAAGTGAGCCAACTCGAACAGGGTCATGGCACCGGCCCAGAAGACGATCAGGCCAGCGTGGGCGACGTGGGCACCCAGAAGTTTGCCGGAAAGATTAATTAGACGAGCATTACCGGCCCACCACGCGAAACCGGAGGATTCTTGGTCGCGATTGGTGGCAAAGATCGAGTTACTAGAGAGCGTTACCACGGGGGAGTACCTCTTCTGGGAAGACAAAGTTTTCATGGGGTTGGTCTTGGGGCGCCATCCAAGCACG
>NZ_JBKBHZ010000008.1:0-123319 GCF_046299655.1 Thermosynechococcus sp. | reverse complement strand
ACCGTGACAGCGGTGGAAACTGCCCTTGGACTGGGGATAAGCGGCCGGATTGAAAGACAGGTCTATCGGGCGGGGCGCCTGAGTTGGCTGCGTGATCAGGGGGTTGACTGCCCTTCCTCCGAGGTGGACACCCATGTGGCCTTGGCCTGCGATCGCCAGCTCATTGCCATCATCACCTTTCGCGATCGCCTGCGCCCCGAGGCTGTGAGCACCGTTCAAGCCCTGCAAGCCGAAGGTTACGAGATCCACGTGCTGACGGGAGACACCGCCAAAGCAGCGCAGCACCTTCTAGACCCCCTCGGCCTACCGCCAACGCATCTGCACACCGATCTGCAGCCCCAGCAAAAACTTGCCCTCATTGAAGGTTGGCAAGCCCAAGGGAAAGGAGTGGCCATGGTGGGGGATGGCATGAATGATGCGCCTGCCTTAACCGCCGCTCAGGTGGGGATTAGCCTTGGCACGGGCACGGAGGTGGCCATTGAAGCAGCGGATATTATCCTCACCCGCAATCATCTGGCGGATTTATTGACTGTTCTAGAGTTGAGCCGTGCCACCTTCCGCAAAATTCAGCAGAATCTTCTTTGGGCAGTGGCCTACAACATCGTTGGTTTACCCCTTGCCGCCGGTGTCGGATTACCCCTGTGGGGACTCGGTCTCACGCCGGGAATTGCTGCCGCTTGTATGGCCGTGAGTTCGATTGCCGTTGTCCTCAATTCCCTAAGTCTTAGTCGAGCAAACTAGCTCGCGAATCTGTTGGGCATTGGCGCGGGTGAGTCGTTTCTTATGGGGCAGGACAACCACTGCTGGCCCCCGCTTGCATTCCCCCATACAGCCAGTCGCCTTCAAGGTAATCGGGAGCTGCTGTGCCTCTAATTCTTGCCACAATTCCTTGGCTCCCCGCCGACAGCAGGCGGATTTTTGACAAATGAGCACCTTATAGGGTTGAGAACTCTTTGCGACTGAGGGTTGAGCCGTTGCTAAAAATTCTAAATGGCTTGCCTTGTATTGTTTGACCCAGCCATCATACTTATTGCTGATGGTTCCTTCTAGCCGCAGGCGATCGCCCACCTTGGGAGATTGTGTTAACTCACACCGCAATGACTTTGCCAGCTTAATCCAGACCCTCCCCATCGCGGTTTTCAAAATTACGACCTTGGGTAGCCCCTTCTTGTAAAAGACCTCTTCGACAGTACCCTCAAGGCTGAATGCCGGCGAATCAATGACACCAAGACCCATGAAAGCAAGACCTTGTTAGAAGTTTTTCTCAACAAATTGAGTGTAGCACACAAGGGACGGTCTTGGGCTTATCCCAGATCGTTGTCAAACTCGTCTGAAAAGAAAGATTATGTCAGCCAGAGAGAATCCGCTCCCACTCGGCCAGTAAGTTATCAATACTAGTGTCCGTCGTGCCAGTCACATCACTACTGATCATGCTTGCTGTTGGGGCACCATCAACGTGGCTGCCGACTTCCTCAACGCTATTGGGAAAGAGTTCTTCGAGCGTCGGTTGAACGGCAGAGACTTCCTCTAAAGCGAAATCGGACATTAAGTAAATTTGGCGAATATCCGGCGGTAAATACTCCACGATGCGTGCCAACCCCTCTTCTAAATGCTGGTTGAGTTCCTCAAGGCTGTAGGTTTCCCCTTGCACCTCTAAATAGGCGCGCAACCGCTCAAGGCTCCAATGGAAAGTCTGGGTTGTCACTAGCACCAAGCGGCTGAGGGGACTGAGATAAGCTAGGCTAGCCTCCAGATAGCACCATAGGGGGGGCGGCGCATCCTGAAGGATATAGGTAATGTGTTCAATGCCGGGGAGATCCTCTTGGATGAGGGTGGCGGTGCGATTGACGATCCAATTGCGCAGGGAGCGGGCTTCTTCCTCTGCCGCTTTCACACCCTCTGGGGTAAACTTCACTAGGTCAAGGCTGAAAAATATCCCATGCCATACCTTGGCGAACAGATAGTCCACCTGCACTGGCGATCGCCCGTGGTGTTGCAGGACGCTACAGACAAGAGGGGCATAACGACAATAGAGAGCAACAAAGTAGCAGCCGCGATCGCGCTCCTCCTGAAAGTGGCGAACCAATTCCTCATCGGACCAAGTGAGTAGCGGCTGAATCAGGGGATGTTGCCGCTCCGCCATCATCGGAAAGGAAAGTGCCTTGACCATCTCACTGCCACTGAACCAGACAAACTGTCCTACGCCTTGGCCAAGGGGCCTATGCAGAACTCGTGGAGAGTTCAGCGCTCGGTGCGATCGCGAAACAGGGGCAGATAATCGCGGCTTTCCGTCCCCAACCAGCGATCCCAAAAGGTGAAATAGAGGCCATAGTTACAGCGAAATTGACTGTGGTGCAAACTGTGGTGGGTAGCACCGATCAACCACTGCCCCAACCAATGCTCGGCAAAACCACGGGGATAAATCTCTAAATTCAAATGGTTAATCACACTGGAGACCGTCATCAGGCTGAGCTGAATCACAATCGCGTAGGGGTGCAGCGGCACCAAGACCAGAACCAGCGGCAGGAAAATTGCCTGTAGGAAAGCCTCCCAAGGGTGAAATGAAAATGCCGTCCAAGGGGAAGGGACAATACTATGGTGATGCACCCGATGGATCCGACGATAAATTTTCGGTTGGTGCATCCAGCGATGGAGCCAATAGTAATAGGTTTCATGGAGCAGCAGTACAAGGCCAATGCTCAAGGGAAAGTAAATATAATCCCAAAGGGAATTTAACTCTACATAAACCGCTGTCCAGCCCCGCTGCCACATCACTGCAGCGATCGCCCCCGCCAACGCAAAAATAGCCGCTGTTACCAGCGACCAGCCAAACTCTTGCCAAAATTGTCCCCGCTGGTAGGGGCGCAGATTCACTCGCCGTTTCTTGAGGGGTGTCCAGCGAGCCACCAAAAAGACGAGCGAAAAAAAGCCAGCCACCAGCACAAGGCGGCTGACCACCATTAAAAACATAACCCCAACCATAATGCCAAAGAGGCGGGGGTCACTGAGGTTGTAGGGAATCATGCAAAAAAGTTGCTAGATGTGCCTCCTAGACCCAGCCCAACCAGTGGAGCAAGCCCTCTCCTGTCCAATATTCCCATAACAAAAGAGCTACAAGGCCGACCATGGCCGCACGGCCATTGATCCGCTCCGCAAAGGTATTAAAGCCGTACTTGGGGGTTTCCAGTTTTGGGGTGCGGCTTGGCTCCGTGGGGGTGGCCATGGATTACTCCTGCTCGTCTTCTTTCTCTTCTTCCGCTTCCGGGAAATAGAAGCCTTTGGCGCGTTCGGTCAAAATAGACTTGCCAATCGAGAGGGCACGTTGAGCTTGCAGAGCAGCTTGGCGCTTCCAGACCGCACGGCGCATACTGCGCTTGGACTTCGAGGTTTTCTTTTTGGGGCAGGCCATGATGATCCCTAAGATTAACTTTCGCAATCCATTAGTTTATCCCAAAATCTTCCCTAGGGCAACCACCGATCCCCCTATGGATAGTAATGTTCCTCTTTTTGCACAAAAAACTATCACAGAGGGACACCACCCTTGTAATATCAGTAAGGGAATACTGAACCACCCCATCAGGGGATGTCCACTTCTACGAGCAAAGGGAATCGTCAGCTATGAGCAGTAAGCCAGACCGTGTGGTTCTCATCGGCGTTGCTGGAGACTCCGGCTGTGGTAAATCAACGTTTTTGCGCCGACTGGCCGATCTGTTTGGCGAAGAGTTTATGACTGTGATTTGCTTGGACGACTATCACAGTCTGGATCGCAAGCAGCGGAAAGAAACGGGGATTACGGCTCTTGATCCCCGCGCCAACAACTTTGATCTGATGTATGAGCAGATCAAGGCTCTCAAAAATGGCGAATCAATCATGAAACCCATCTACAACCACGAAACGGGGACAATTGATCCGCCAGAGAGGGTTGATCCCAACCACGTGATCGTGATTGAAGGGCTACATCCCCTCTACGATGAACGGGTGCGATCGCTGATTGATTTTAGTGTGTATCTCGACATCAGCGACGATGTAAAAATTGCTTGGAAAATCAAGCGTGACATGGCCGAGCGGGGTCACAGCTATGAAGACGTGATTGCCTCCATCAATGCCCGTCGCCCCGACTTCATGGCCTATATCGATCCCCAAAAACAATACGCCGATATTGTCTTGCAAATTCTGCCCACCCAGTTGGTCAAAGAGGAAAAAGTGGGCAATATCCTGCGGGTACGGATGCTACAACGGGAAGGCATCCCCGGCTTTGAGCCAGTCTATCTCTTTGATGAAGGTTCGACGATTACTTGGATTCCCTGCGGTCGTAAGCTGACCTGCTCCTATCCAGGCATTCGCCTCAGCTACGGGCCTGATGAATACTATGGCCACCCCGTTTCGGTGTTAGAAGTGGACGGTCGCTTTGAGAAGCTTGACGAACTGATCTACATCGAAAGTCACTTGAGCAATACTTCCACTAAGCACTATGGCGAAATGACGGAACTGCTGCTGAGGCACCGTGACTACCCCGGTTCCGACAATGGCTCAGGTCTGTTCCAAGTGCTGACGGGGCTGAAAATGCGAGCCATCTACGAGCGCTTGACCTCGCGGGATGTGGCCACAATCACCAACCGCTAATTTGGCTTGCCACCTTGAGGGCACTGATGCAACTGCACCAGCGATCGCTATGGTCATCGTTTTTGATCTTTATCCTCTGCTGGTTGGCTCTCACCTGTGGCCAGCCGGCCTTGGCTGCTAATAACGATGACCTGATCTTTGTCCCCCGCCAAGCCCAGAGTGTCCTCAAGCTCAACCAACGTCCCAGTAGCGATCCCCTGCGTTTCCTTTGGGAGCGTTTTTGGACATCCCAACTCGCCCATTGGGGCTGGTCGTGGTCTGAGGTAAGTACTTGGATGGGAGAGGGGGTGACGGTTGCCCAATTTCCTTGCCCTGAGGCGTGTCCATCCCCCCGCCAGTTGTGGATTTTGCCCCTGAAGCGCCCGGAAGCGGCAACAACTTTTTTAGAGACCTACTGGCAGGGGCATCCCTTTAAGGCCCAAGTCTATCAAAATATTACCCTCCAAGTGGGTAAGGACTTGGTCACAGCACGGCTGGGCGATCGCCTGCTCCTTGCGTCGGATGTGGAGACGATGACCGCTAGCCTAGGCTCGGCTGCGACGGCGGATGGCAATCTGGCAGGTTTGACCTTTTATCAAGCGGCTCGCCCTCAACTAGAGGCTCAACCTACCGCCCTCTACTATGCGAACCTGCAATCCCTGAGTCGTGAGGATCGCGAACTGACCCCCACCTACGATCGCCTGCTATTGGCCGTGAAGGCGCAAAACAACGAGCTGCATCTGGAAACGCTACTGCACCGCACCAGTGATCCGACACTAGCTACTGATCCCCTTGACTTTGAGTTCCTCCGTTTCCAAGACGCAATGCCGGCGCTGGTGGTTGCGGGTTCCCACTTGTCAGAGGGCTATAGTCAACTCAGCGAGGCTTTGGCAGATTATCGCTTCGGCAAAACTCCCCAAGGGAAGGATATTGCCAGCCAACTGCTGCGGGATTTGACGGCAGATCTGGCGGTGGACTTGACAACGCAGATTTTTCCCTTGGCCGGCGATGATTTTTGCTTTGCCCTTTGGCACGCAGCCGATGACCAGTGGCAATGGAAGTGGCAGACGCGCCATACCCCAGAAACGTCAACTCTGCTGCTACAACTGGATGATCTTGCCCGAGCCAATGGCTATGAGGTGAATCGCTTGGTCTTGAATAAAGAACCCGTCACCGCTTGGGTGAAATTGATTCTTGAGCCACAGACCAGTGAAGGCTTGGTGTCCGATGTGGCAGCGGCCTATAAGCAACAGGGCGATCGCCTGATCCTAGCATCCTCCCTATCGGTACTGTCCCCTAGTCAGAATAAAAACGTGTCTTGGCTACCGGAGAGCCTCCTACACCAACGACAGGGGATTTATGGTTTGATCTATGCCCATTGGCCGCAGCTATTTGCCCCTTTAAGTCAGCGTTGGCCGCTCCTGCAGTATCTCAATGGCATCAGTGCGGGCTGGTTGGAACGTCTGCAAAGCATTACTTTGGTGAATTATGGCGTTCGCGATCGCCTGCAACACCTAGACCTAGTTCTGAGCAGCAAAAAAGATTAGAACTGTTAACAAATCCTTAATACGCCTGTTATCAATTGTTGTACCGCCTTGGCTCAGGATTGGGTAAAGTAGGGAGTATTATGTTTGCAGACTGGGGTAAATATGACATCAGTCCTCGATGGGACCCATCGCGATCGCTTAATTGAAAGTGAAAGCTTAGCAGCCCGCACCCTACAGGAACGTTTGCGACTGGTGGAAGAGGTCTTGGTGGATGTCTTGGCAGCAGAATCCGGTCAAGAATTGGTTGATCTCTTGCGGCGCTTGGGCGCTCTTTCTTCGCCAGAAGGCCATGCGCTCCATGCCCCAGAAGGGGAACTGCTAAAGGTCATTGAATCCCTCGAACTCAATCAAGCCATCAGAGCGGCTCGCGCCTTTAACCTCTACTTTCAAATTATCAACATTGTCGAGCAGCACTACGAACAACAATACAATCGTGAACGATCTGCTCAAGAGGGATTGCGGCGCCGCAGTGTCATGAGTGAACCGATTTGCGGTGTCAGTGGTGAAGGCTTTCCCTTGCCCCATAATGCTGCCAATGCAACGGATGTGCGCAGTGGACCGAGTGAACGCCTAGAGCATAGTCTCTACGAAGCCATTCCCGCCACCCAACAATATGGTTCCTTTGCCTGGCTCTTTCCTCGGTTACATACGCTCAATGTACCGCCGCGCCATATTCAAAAGCTGTTGGATCAACTGGACATTAAGCTGGTTTTCACCGCTCACCCGACGGAGATTGTGCGGCAAACGATTCGTGATAAGCAGCGGCGCGTTGCTCGCTTACTAGAGCAACTGGATGTACTAGAGGGGGCTTCTCCCCACCTTACGGACTGGAATGCTGAAACCCTGCGGGCACAACTGATGGAGGAAATTCGCCTCTGGTGGCGCACCGATGAATTGCACCAATTTAAGCCCGAGGTTCTCGATGAGGTGGAATACACGCTCCACTACTTCAAAGAGGTCATTTTTGCTGTCATTCCCAAGCTTTATCGGCGGCTTGAAGAATCCCTCCACAAAACCTTTCCCTACCTAAATCCCCCTCGGCACAATTTCTGTCGCTTTGGCTCTTGGGTGGGGGGCGATCGCGATGGCAATCCCTACGTCAAACCGGAAGTAACGTGGCAAACGGCCTGCTATCAGCGCAACCTAGTTCTTGAGGAGTACATTAAGTCCGTTGAGCGCTTAATCAATCTCCTGAGCTTGTCCCTACACTGGTGCGATGTCCTGCCGGAGTTGCTGGACTCCTTGGAGCTGGATCAACGGCAACTCCCCAGTATCTATGACCAATATGCAGTGCGCTACCGCCAAGAACCCTACCGCCTCAAACTCACCTATGTGCTCAAACGGCTGCAAAATACCCGCGATCGCAACCGGGCACTGCAAACCTACTGCATTCGCGGCAATGAGGCGGAAAAGTTAAATAATGGACAGTTTTACCGCCACGGTCAAGAGTTTTTAGCAGAACTGCTACTGATTCAGCGCAACCTCAAGGAAACGGGACTCGCCTGTCGTGAACTGGATGATTTGATTTGCCAAGTCGAGGTCTTTGGTTTTAACTTGGCTGCCTTGGATATTCGGCAGGAAAGCACCTGTCATGCGGAGGCGCTCAATGAAATTACTGCCTATTTGGGGATTCTCACCTGTCCCTATACAGAACTGTCGGAAACGGAGCGCACGCGCTGGCTTGTCAGTGAACTCTCGACCCGTCGCCCCTTGATTCCGGGGGAACTCCCCTTTAGCGATCGCACCAATGAAATCATTGAAACATTCCGCATGGTGCGGCAACTGCAACAGGAATTTGGCACGGATCTGTGCAATACCTACATCATCAGCATGAGCCATGAGGTCAGTGATCTGTTGGAGGTGCTGCTCTTTGCCAAGGAGGCTGGACTTTTTGATCCGGTAACGGGAGCCAGTACCCTGCAGGCCATCCCCCTCTTTGAGACGGTTGAAGATCTCAAGCAGGCACCCACGGTGCTGACGGAATTCTTTTCGCTGCCCTTTTGCCGCAACTATTTGGCCAGCCACAGTACCCCGTTTTTGCAAGAGGTGATGCTGGGGTATTCGGACAGCAATAAGGATTCGGGCTTCCTGAGTAGCAACTGGGAGATTTACAAGGCACAACAGCAGCTGCAAAAAATTGCTGAGCGTTTTGGCTTTCAACTGCGCATTTTCCACGGTCGGGGGGGGTCGGTAGGACGTGGCGGTGGTCCTGCCTACGAGGCAATTTTGGCGCAGCCAGAGCAAACGATTAAGGGACGCATTAAGATTACGGAGCAAGGGGAGGTGCTGGCCTCTAAATACTCTCTGCCGGAACTGGCGCTCTTTAACTTGGAAACAGTGGCCACAGCGGTGATTCAAGCCAGTTTGCTGCGCAGCAGCATTGACGAGATTGAGCCTTGGCACGACATCATGGAAGAACTGGCAGCGCGATCGCGCCGCTGCTACCGCCATCTTATCTATGAGCAGCCGGAGTTCTTGGACTTCTTTAACGAAGTCACGCCGATTCAAGAGATTAGCCAACTGCAAATTAGCTCGCGGCCCACGCGGCGGGGGGGCAAGAAAACCTTTGAAAGTCTGCGCGCCATTCCTTGGGTTTTTAGTTGGACGCAAACCCGTTTCCTGCTGCCGGCTTGGTATGGCGTGGGAACGGCCCTGAAGGAATTCCTTGAGGAAAAACCGGCGGAGCATCTCTCCCTGTTGCGCTACTTCTACTACAAGTGGCCTTTCTTTCGCATGGTGATCTCGAAGGTGGAAATGACCCTTGCCAAGGTGGATTTGGAGATTGCCCGCTACTATGTGCAAGAACTCAGCCAACCCCAAAATCGGGAAGCCTTCTTCCGCCTGTATGATCAGATTGCTCAGGAGTATCGCCTGACAACGGAACTGGTCCTGACCATTACTGGCCATCAGCGGCTACTCGACGGCGATCCGGCGCTCCAGCGATCGGTGCAACTGCGCAACCGCACGATTGTTCCTTTGGGCTTCCTGCAAGTGTCTCTCCTAAAACGGCTGCGCCAGCACAATGGCCAAAGCGCGTCTGGAGCGATTCTGCGCTCTCGCTATGGGCGAGGGGAGTTGCTGCGGGGGGCGCTTTTAACCATCAATGGGATAGCAGCCGGCATGCGCAACACGGGCTAGGGCTTCTTAAGCAAGGGGGTGAAATGAATGCTCGATGCCACGACAGGAATTTCCCATTGCGGGCTTTTGAATCTGCGGGATTGCCCCCTCGAAGCCTGCCCAAATCACAGCGAGGGCATTTGGTTACTTGCATTGGCGGCTTGCCCCTGCCCACTCCCCTAGACTTGTGCAATAACCCTTAATTGTCGCTGTTTTGGCGGAGCCTCCTGCTATAATCGCAACGATTCTCTGGTTGACAATGTTATGGGTGATTGGCAACGGATTGCAGGCGGGGTGACTGCCGCCAAAGGGTATCGGGCTGCGGGGATTGCGGCGGGACTCAAAGCTTCAGGGGCACCCGATTTGGCCTTAATTGTTTCCGATGTGCCGGCGATTGCTGCGGGGGTCTTTACCACCAACCACCTGTGCGCAGCCCCTGTGGCCTACTGTCGTCAACGGTTGCAAACCAAGGGAACAGCACAAGCAATTTTGTGTAATTCTGGTCAAGCGAATGCGGCAACGGGAGAACAGGGCTGGCAGGCGGTTTTAGCCCAAGCCCAGATGGTGGCAACGGCCCTAGGGCTGAGTCCAGAAATGGTGCTGGTGGCTTCCACAGGGGTGATTGGTCAGCCCATTCCCCTTGAAAAGATGCGCCAAGCCCTGCCCACCCTGACGGCGCAGTTGAGTTATGAGGGGGGGGACCCTGCGGCGCGGGCCATTATGACAACGGATTTGGTGCCTAAGCAAGTTGCCCTTGAAACGCTTTGGGAGGGACAACCCATTCGCATTGGCGGCATGGCCAAAGGGTCAGGAATGATTCACCCACAGATGGCAACGATGTTGGCCTTTATTACCTGCGATGCTGCAGTTGCCCCCCATTTGTGGCAGGAGATGCTGCAACGCGCCTGCGATCGCTCCTTCAATCAAATTACAGTTGACGGCGATACCAGCACCAATGACAGTGTGATTGCTTTGGCCAATGGCCAATCGCGTACACCAGCAATTACAGAGCCGGGCGCGGCAGCCACCCGCCTTGAAGAAATGTTGACGGCAGTCTGTGTGCATCTAGCAAAGGCGATCGCCCGCGATGGCGAAGGCGCCACCTGCCTCATCGAAGTTCAGGTGAGTGGTGCCAGTGATGACGCTGCTGCCCGTCAGGTCGCCAGAACCATTGCCAGCTCAATGCTGGTGAAGTCGGCCATCTATGGTCGCGATCCCAATTGGGGACGCATTGCGGCTGCCGCTGGCCGTGCTGGGGTGCCCTTTGATGCCGGTAATCTGGCCATTTCCCTTGGTGGAATACCCATGATGCGCCACGGCCAACCCTTAGCTTTTGATCGCGCTGCTGCCCATACCTACTTGGTGAACCAAGCAACCGCCAACACCGATTCTGCCGGTCAGCAATCTATTGACCATCCCGTTGTCATTGAAGTGAGTATTGGCAATGGTCAAGGTCAAGGTGTGGCGTGGGGCTGTGATCTCAGCTACGACTATGTGAAAATTAACGCTGAGTACACCACTTAACTTTTCTTGTTGGCATTTACTGCCATCCCCGCCCAAAACTTAGGTCGTGTTTTATCATGACTGTTGTCTATTGCCTCAAACAGGTTTGGCAAAGCGAGGTCACCCTTCTCAGTCATCCTCGGATCTGCGCAGTTATCCAGAAAAGGTTCTCGCTCTTTTTCCCAGGATAATTGGCAGGTGAACTTGCGGTCAGTTAGGGACAGGCTAGGATGTGAAGATTTTAATTGTTGAGGACGATAGAACCATTGCCGGCTTGATTGCAGAGGCGCTGAAGCAACAACAGTACATCGTTGAAGTGGCTTACGACGGGCAGACAGCCTTAAGCTACCTAGAAACGGGAGCAATTGACCTATTGGTCTTGGATTTGGGATTGCCAAAAGTGGATGGCATCACACTGTGTAAGACAGTTAGGCAGAAAAACTACCATCTTCCGATTCTCATCCTCACGGCTAGGGATACTAACCAAGATAAGGTGATTGGCCTAGATGCCGGCGCTGATGATTATGTGGTAAAACCCTTTGACTTGGCAGAACTGCTGGCAAGGGTGCGCGCCCTCCTGCGGCGGCGGCAAGCCGCCTATTTATCCTGCTTGAGGTGGGAAAAGTTAACCCTTGATCCTGATACTCGAAAGGTCAGCTACAATGGAGAGGCGCTGCACCTCACCCCTAAAGAATACGCCATTCTTCAAGTCCTGTTGCGCAACGGCAGTCGTATTCTCAGCCGCACCCAAATTTTGGATCAGGCGTGGTCTTTTGACGAAACACCAGGGGAAGAGACAGTTAAGGTGCATCTGCGGAGCTTGCGGCATAAACTAAAGGCAGCAGGAGCGCCCCCTAATTTAATTGAAACTGTGCATGGCTTTGGCTACCGCCTTAACCCCAATGTTAAATCGGCAATATAACAGTTTGCGCAGTCGCCTGTTTTGGATTTATTTTTTGGCGATCGCCTGCATCTTATCGGCCTCCTCAGTGCTTTTATACTCTCTTATTGTTCACCATCGTTACCAACAGCTTGACAAGCATCTCAAGGAGGTGGCCACCTGGTCTGCCAATGTCTTCGATGTAATTGAGCATGAATACCATGAACTCATTAAAGAAGCAAAGTATAGTGAATATGCCCCTAAAAATAATCAGGGCAAAATTACTCCCATTACTGTCTCGCAGTTGATGGGCAAGTATACATTTAATTCGATTTACGAGATAATACCCAATCCAACCAACCACATCTCTCAAAGTGTTCAGTGGTATGATAGCGATCGCCACCTCATCATCTACGAAGGCCCAAAAATTATCGAAATTCAGTTTCCCGCCCATATCCCTCCTACAGGGGTGATTATTGAGGGAAAACACACACGCTCTTTTATCTATCCGATTTACAAAGAGAGAGTTGAACCTCTCCAACCAACGCTGATAGGTTACGTGTGTGCCACGGACTCGACCATTGACCTTGAACAGGAACTGAACTACCTGAAATTCGTTTTTATTCTCAAAACTCTAGGGATAAGTACCGTTGCTCTTCTAGTTGCTGCTTGGCTGACCCATGAAAGTACACAGCCGATTGTAAGAACTCTTAACCAACTAAAGCGCTTTACGGCGGATGCTTCTCACCAACTGCGGCATCCTGTGACAGCTATCCAAGCCTCCATTGCCATGCTGGCAGAACATTCTCAAAACTTAGATGCCGCTCAGCTAAACAAAGTTGCCGTCATCTCATCGGCGTGTTACCAGATGGGGGATTTAATCAACAAACTATTACTCTTGGCCCGCATGGATCAATCCCCAGGGGATCAGAGCCGCTGGCAGAAAGTGGATGTTGATGAGCTACTGGAAGAGCTGGTTGACCTGCATCGCGATCGCGCCACAGCCAAAGCGATCGCCCTCAACTATTCCTGCGACTGCCCCGCAACCGTCTGGGGTGATCCACAACAACTGTATGAGCTATTTGGCAATCTAGTGGACAATGCCATCAACTATACGCTTCCTCAGGGCACCATTACCCTTCACCTCACTAAGAAGCTCAACAGGGCTGTGATCTCGGTTCAGGATACAGGCATTGGCATTGCCCCCCAAGACCTTCCCTATATTTTTGACCGCTTTTGGCGTGCCGACGCAGCCCGCGAGCACAACAGTCAGGGATGCGGCTTAGGCCTAGCAGTGGTCAAGATGATTGTCGAGCAACACCGCGGCTCCATCCAAGTTGAGAGTCAACTGCACCAGGGAACCTGTTTTGAAGTCAAGTTACCTGCCGCCTAACCCCCCTGCCGCTTATTCTAAGACCTCTCATCTTCCCGAAATCTTTACCCTGAGTCGTCACGATAGGAAGGTGAAGATTTAGAGGAGGATCACTGAACCATGAAACACTCAAAAGCCGTATCTCTGTTCTTGTCCTTGGGGATTGCCGGCAGTCTTGCCAGCCTTGTGCCCCCTGCTGGGGCTGCTTCCGATCCAACCCCGCAACTGCCCGAAGTCAAAACCACTGCCCTTGGGTCTGAGGCACTCACTCAGATTACTGGCAATGGACAGGCCCGTCTTTTGCTGGCGGGGTCAGAAGAAGGCGGTGAAGAAGGTGGCTACGGTGAGCGGGGAGAATACGGCAAACGGCGGCGTCGCTGGTGGTGGTAAAGCAGCCCCCTTTGACCCTTTGAAGCGCTAGGAGAAGAGTATGTTCCTACGAATTGATCAGGTGCTGACACCCGAGGAACTCAAGCAGTTGCACTGCCTCTTTCAAGCAGCGCCCTTTGTGGATGGCAAGCTCACCGCTGGCACCTATGCCAAGGCCGTCAAGGAAAATCAACAGCTCCAAGGGGACAGTGAAGCTTACGAGAGAGCCAGTGAAATTGTCCTTGCTGCCCTGCGTAGGAATATACTCTTTGAAGCCTTTGCTCAACCCTTAGCCATTCGGCCGATTCTCTTTAGCCGCTATCAAGAGGGAATGGGCTACGGCACTCACATGGATAACACCCTTATGGGGAGGGGGGAGGATTTAACCCGCTGCGATCTCTCCCTAACCCTGTTTCTGAGTGACCCGCACACCTATGAGGGGGGGGAACTACGCTTAGACACCACTTGGGGAGAGCAATCCTTCAAATTGGCCGCCGGGTCAATGGTGGTTTATCCTACGATTTTTTTGCACCGTGTAGCCCCCGTTACCCAAGGGGTGCGCCTTGTGGCCGTGACGTGGGTTCAGAGTCGAGTCCGCGATCCCCTAGAGCGAGAACTCCTCTTTGAACTGGATACGGTTCGCCATTCCCTCTTTGAGAAATACGGCAAGACCGAGGAGTTTGATCTGCTGTGCAAGGTCTATGCCAATTTGTTGCGCAAGTGGGTAGAGGTTTGAGGTAGTCAGCCCCCTTGTTGCAAACAGAAAAGGCAATCCTTAATTTCACCTGAGGCATGAGCTATGAATACCCGCAAGCAACACCGCCAGCTCTCACTGCTGCTTGTTTTGCCACTGCTGCTGACGACCGCAACAGGTGTGGCCTATCGTCTTGGCCACAGTTGGTTTGGCTTATCAAAAGACTTTGCTAAAATCATCCTGAAAGTGCACACTGCCGCATTTCTAGGGGAAAAAGGGGAGTTGATTTACGTGGTAGTGGTTGGGTTAGGGGTAATTTTCCTCGCCTTTAGTGGACTGACCCTTATACAGCGGAAAATTCTGATGCGCCCCCAACGAGTTAAACGCTTTGATCATCGGATGGTGCACCACTTGCTGAGTGGGGTTATTTTGATACCTTTGGCAGTGACGGCGGCCACAGGGGTGCTGTTCCATATTGGTTACTATTACCTAGGCCTGCCCGAAGAGGTGGCCGATATTTTAATGATGCTCCACCAAGGGGGGTTTTTAGGACGCGCCCTCAGACCCGTGTATGTTTTGCTGTTGGGAATAGGGGTTGGCCTCCTCAGTTGGACGGGCGTGAATATGCTTTTCAAAGGGCGACGCAAGAGAGTCTCAGCGGTAGATTCAGTAGATTTAATGTAATTTGGCCAGCAATGCCTCTTCTAGCTGCTGTCGCAGAAGCGGCGGCTCAATATCCGTCAGCTGCTCAAGGGCAAAGGCTTTGACAATGAGGGTCTTGGCTTGCCGCTCATCTAAGCCGCGACTGCGGAGGTAAAATAGCTCATCTGCAGCCGGTTGACTAACGGTGGCACCGTGGGAACATTTGACGTTGTCAGCCACAATTTCCAGTTGCGGCTTGGTGTCCACCCGCGCTTTGTCGGAAAGGAGCAGGGTGCGATTGAGTTGACTGGCGTCGGTGAGTTGCGCCACTTGGGGCACCACAATGCGGCCATTGAAAATACCATGGGCGCGATCGCCAACAATGCACTTGTGAATTTGTTCACTCCTGCTGTGGGGCGCATGAAAGACCACTGCCGAGTGGGTGTCCATAATTTGGCTATCCATGGCGATCGCCAGTCCTTTTAGGATGGTCTGGCTGCCACTGCCTTGGATCTGCACCTGCCAGTTGTGGCGGCTCAAACATCCCCCCAAATCAATGGCGTGTCCTTCGTAGTCACTGTCTTGGGCTTGACACACCGCTGTACAGCCAATGTGAATGGCGGTTGGCGATTGGTGTTGAATCCGCACGTGGCGCAGGCGGGCACTGACCCCCAAGGAAAATTCTGTAACGCTGTTGGTGAACTGTTGATCGCCGGTGAGGGACAAAAAGCGTTCAATCAGGCTGACTTGACTGTGGGCAGCCACTTCGACTGAGAGTCGCGGTGAAACAACGCTCTGCTGCTGCCGACTACTGACAAAAAACACTTCCACAGGTTCTGGCAGGGACCCCGTGAGCCGCAGGCAAACGCGATCAGCGAGCATTGCTGTATTGAGATCGCTAAAAACCTCTGGGGGCGCGATCGCTGGCAGAGAGGGGGACAATAACTCAACCCCAGCAGCATTCACACGGGAGAGTTCCCCGCAAAAATAGCCATCAATCAGAACAATTTGTGCAACGGTTGGGAAACTGCGTTCACACAGCAGATGCCGCACTTCGGCAACAATTTCCGGATTGAGGGGAGCAATGGGTGCTTGGAAGGCTCGCCCCCGTAGGGCGGACAAATCCGTAAAGCGCCAGTCCTCATCGCGGGGGGTAGGTAAGGTTTGCTCATGGAGGCGATCGCGGGCGGCTTGGCGTAAAGGTTCTAGCTCAGCGTGGCGCGGGGGCGGTGCTAAGGCCAACAGATCATTGAGTTCATTGGCGCGACTTGCTTTGGGCAGATCCGCTCGATCGGAATTGGCGTTGACTGTAAGGGTCATGATACAGCCCCCTCCTCTTCACGAACCCAGTCATAACCCCGCGCCTCCAGTTCCAACGCCAGTTCCTTCGTCCCGGTGAGGACAATTCGTCCCCCCTCCATAACGTGCACATAGTCGGGCACGATGTAGTCCAGCAAGCGTTGATAGTGAGTAATCAGGAGAATGCAGTTATCAGGACGAGTCAGTTGATTAACGCCATTGGCGACAATGCGGAGGGCATCAATGTCAAGACCAGAGTCCGTTTCATCAAGAATGGCAAGGGTCGGCTCTAAGAGCGCCATTTGCAGAATTTCGTTGCGCTTTTTCTCACCGCCGGAGAAGCCCTCATTCACGCCGCGACTGAGAAAGCCCTCATCCAGCTTGACCAATTCAATTTTCTGCCGCACTAAATCATCAAAGTCAAAGGCATCCAGTTCCTCAAGCCCTTGGTGTTTGCGCTTGGCATTGTAGGCCACCCGTAAAAAGTCGAGATTGCTTACCCCCGGAATTTCAAGGGGGTATTGAAACGCCAAAAAGACCCCCTCGCGGGCGCGCACTTCAGGGGGCAAGTCCAAGAGATTTTTGCCTTTGTAGAGCACTTCACCACCCGTTACGGTGTAGTCGGGATGCCCCGCCAGAATTTTGGAGAAGGTGCTTTTGCCAGAACCATTCGGCCCCATAATGGCATGAATTTCTCCCGCGCGAATGGTTAGGTTCAAGCCTTTGAGAATCGGGGTGTCCTCCACCCTAGCGGTCAGCTCTCGAACCTCTAAAATGACTTCGCTGTCGGGACAAATCACGCCTTACCTCCCTTGCATCGTTCATAATCTTTTAATGTAGCGCAGCAGGAGGGCGATCGCGATTGAGTTTCTTGGCAGAGGAGTATTGACGAAAACAGCACGCCCAGAACTGGCACCGCTGTCAAACTATACCCACAGGAGAAAACTAACCACCTTTTATGACACTCTCAACAGCCACAATTCCCGAACTTGAACGTCTCCATCAGCAGGCCAGCCGCTGGCAGTCCCTTGCACCGCGAGAGCGCACGGGCTATTTGCAAGCGATGAAGAGCCTTGCCCGTCGCCATGCTTCAGAATGGGTGAACTTGGCCTGTCAAATCAAAGGCATTGATCCCCACGGGGGTTGGGCAGGGGAAGAGTGGACAACAGGCCCTTTGGGACTGATTCTCAAGCTGGATCACTATCTCTATGCCCTGCGTCACGAAGCTGTCCCCCCAGTGCCCCGCTGGCGAAGTGCCCCCACTGGTCAGGCGATCGCCGAAATCCTCCCCCGCAATTGGCAAGAGCGCCTGCTGTGGTTTGGCGTCAAGGCGGAAGTTTGGCTGCAACCCCATCGCCCCCCGACTCAAGGCAGTGCCTACCGTAATCCACCGCCGCCGGGAGTCGCTGTCGTGCTGGGGGCTGGCAATATCACATCCTTGTGCTTGGCGGATGCCCTCTACCAACTGGTGGCGGCCAATCGCGTGGCACTGCTGAAAATGAATCCCCTCTTGGCGCCCTTGACGGACTGTTTTCGTAAGATCTGTGCGCCCCTGATTGAGGCGGGTTTCCTAGAAATTGTCGAGGGAGATGCGGCGATGGGGGAAGCCCTCTGCCACCATCCATTGACACGGCACATTCACATCACCGGTTCCCACCACACCTACAATCGCCTTGTTTGGGGTGAAACAGCGGCTGAGCAGGCGATTCGTAAAGCGCGCCAACAACGCAAGCTGACCAAACCCATAACGGCGGAATTGGGCAATGTCACGCCCCTCTTGATAGTGCCAGGGGAATGGACCGAGGCAGAACTCACCTACCAAGCCCGCCATGTGGCCAGTGCCTTGGTGCATAACGCCAGCTTCAACTGCATTGGGGCGCAAATCCTTGTCACGGCTGCAGGATGGCCGCAGCGGGAGGCATTCCTGAATGCGCTAAAAGCCCAACTGCAAGCGATTCCACCGCGCCTTGCCTACTATCCGGGGGCGATCGCCCGCTATGAATCGTTTTTGGCCGACTATCCCCAAGCCACGGCGCTCAGTCCTGCCGTTGAGGGCACAATCCCCTGGACCTTGATTGAAGGCCTCCCTCCCAGCGCTAACCCTCGCATTTTTCAAGAGGAGGTTTTTTGTGGTCTCTTGGCAGAGGTGACCCTGCCCGTCAACGATGCTGCAACCTACCTTGCCACTGCCGTGCCCTTTGTTAATGAGCGGCTCTGGGGCACCTTGGGTTGTAGTCTAATCATTGATCCCCGGACTGAGGCAGCGCACTCAGAAGCACTGGAGCAGGCGATCGCCCAACTGCGCTACGGCTCGATTGCCATCAATGCTTGGGTTTCCTTGGCCTATGGGTTGGGTTGTACCCCTTGGGGCGCCTTTCCCGGACATACACCAGCGGCCATTGGTTCTGGGGTGGGCGTCGTTCACAATAGCTTCCTGTTTGACTATCCCGAAAAAGCTGTAGTGCGTGTTCCCTTCCAGTTGCCGGTGACGCCCCCTTGGTTCTATGGGCATCGTAGCCTACCCCAACTGGCGCAGGCGGTTATGAACATTTACACTGGCAATCCCTTGGCGTGGTTCTCCCTCTTGGCAGCAGCGATGCGGGGTTGAGTTCACAGCCGCACAGTCACAGTTGTCCCCCCTGGGGACAGTGTCAACTCCTGTGTACGAGTTTGGCCTTGGGCTGTGACAATCAAGCGATAGCGGCCGAAATAGCCGCGTCCCTGCCATTGACCTTGGGCATTGGTTCGGCCAGTTACTCTGGTCCACCACTCCTCAAAGAGGAGTTTGCGATAGGCGATCGCCGCTGGCTTAGGGGAAAAGTCTTGGCGATAGAGTCCCGCTTGAGGACGCCAATGGTTCCCCGCCCAAAAGCCCCAGAGCAAGACTCCCTTCACGGCGGGGTGGGCAAAAGCAAGGCGATAGATTTGGCGCAGGGTCTGGGCTTGCTGCTGCTCGTCGGCCAAACTCACACTCACTTCCGTGATTTTCAAGGGCAGATTGAACTGGGCAAGCGTGTCAAGGGCATGCTGCATTTTTGCCTCGTCCAAGGGAGATTCCAGATGGGCTTGAATGCCAATCCCGCCTAGGGGAACCCCTTGCGCCAATAGATCGCGAATTTGGGCCACATAATCAGGCAGGCGATCGCCCTCAATGATGCCGTAGTCGTTGACATAGAGAACCGCCTCAGGATTGCCCTCACGGCACCATTCAAACATCTCCTTGACAATGCCCTCCCCAAGGCGACTGCGGAAAAAATTGCCATGGAGCATTTCGTTATTGACATCAAACTCATTGATGCGACCGCGATAGTGGCGACAGACGGTAAGGGCATGTTTTTTCACCGCTGCGCGCAATTGCTCCGGTGGCAGGGTTTTCAGCCAAGGGGGATTAAACTGCTCCACTTCCCAAAAGAGGGTATGCCCTCGCATCGGCCAGCCCTGCGCCTGCGCCCAGTTGAAGATGGTGTCCGCCAGTGTAAAGTCCAGCTTGCCCTGCTCTGGCTCCAATTCATACCACTTGAGGGCATTTTCATGAACCGCCGCGTTGAAGTTTTCCTGAGCTGTCTGCTTGTACCAAGGGGCAGCCGGCGGTGGACTAGGGCGAAACATCTCGGTGTCGAGGGCAACGCCAAAGGGAAAGGCATGGCTTTGCTGCACTAGTTGGACGCGGGCATTGGGAATCGGACGACCCTGGGCATTCTCGACAACAACGGTAAGGGGCGCCTGTCGCAATTGCTCAATTTTCTGGCTGAGGGCATCGGTGGCTCCCGAGGAAAAGGAGGTGCCACAGGCAACCCCCAAAAAAGCCGCAAGGCAACTCAACCAGAGAAAACGGCGCCAGTTCAGCATGGATGATGACCTGTTGTGACGAGGACTTCAGAGGGATTGCCTCCCTAATGGGTTACTTGAATCCCCTGTTGGCGCAATTGTTCCACAAAAAACTCTTCGAGGGTGGGGCGCGCAAGGCGCAGTTGCAGAATTTTGCCCCCCATTTCTTCCACGAGGGCAAGAAAGCGTTGCAGGGGAATTTTGATCACCCCTTGCCAGCGATCGCCCTGAATCTCTAAGGAATAGAGCCATTCCTGCAGGCCATCCACATGCCCCCCTTTACCCACCACATGGTAGGCTTCACTACTGCCGAGGAGTTCATCCACACTGCCAGCGCAAATCAGTTCCCCTTGCGCCAAAATGCCAATGCGATCGCAAATGGCCTCCACATCCGCCAAGACATGACTATTGAAGAAGATGGTTTTGCCTTGTTTTTTCAAAGAAAGAATAATTTCCCGAATCTGGTAACGTCCCAGGGGATCCAGGCCAGACATCGGCTCGTCTAGAAACACCACTTCGGGGTCATTAATCAGCGCTTGCGCCAATCCCACCCGCTGCACCATTCCCTTAGAGTAACGGCGCATTTGCTTTTTGCGAGCATCCTTGAGGTTAAGGCCAACCATCTCCAAAAGCAGGGGAATGCGTTCTCGGCAGGTGGCGGCACTCAGGCCAAAGAGTCCCGCTGTAAATTCTAGGAATTCCCAAGCTGTCAGATAGTCATAGAAGTAGGGGTTTTCCGGCAGGTAGCCAATCCGCTGCCGCACAGCGCGATCGCCCAAGGGATGCCCCAGCAGCATGCCCTGACCGCCACTGGGTTTCACTAGCCCCAAGAGAATCTTGAGGAAGGTGGTCTTGCCTGCACCATTGGGACCCAGCAGGCCAAAAGTTTCTCCTTGACGTACCTCGAGGGAGACGGACTTCAGGGGGGTGAGCACGGTGCGCAGCCAGAAGCCGCTGCGATAGGACTTTCGTAAATTCTCAACCGCCACCACGGGGGGGCGATCGCCCACAGCGTCAGTGACCATAGCGCCAATTCACCTCAGGAGGAATGAGGGCGATGGAAGTGCAACCCCACTAGAGCATCGTAGAGGAAGGGCAAGAAATTGCCTGGTTCCAATATACCAAGGGTCTGTTTGCAGCCGTGGGCATCGAGCAAGGGTTTAACGGCATAGTAGGCCGGCTGCAGTTTGTACCAGGGAATATTGGGCCAGAGATGATGGATCAGGTGATAGTTTTGGCCGAAAATTAAGATATTTAGAAGGCGACTAGGATAGACCCGCGCATTGTGCCAGCGATCGCGCTCCGTATGAGGACGGTGCGGAAAATAGTCAAAAAATAACCCCAGCATCAGCCCCACGACCCCCGCCGGTAAGAACCAGTAGTTGAGCACGTAGTCTAAATAGCCATTGAGTGCGGCAAAGGTGACAATGCCCACCAGCGTCAGACGACTGAGAAACCACTCTAGGAGTTCGTACTTCCGCCAAAGCCGCCGCTTAAAAAAGAAAATCTCATGGTAGAAAAAGCGAGGCGCGATTAGCCACAGGGGTCCCCCTTTAGAAACGTAATGGTCGGGATCATTTTCAGGATCGTTCACATGGGCATGGTGCTGCATGTGCACGCGGGTAAACACAGGGAAAACAAACCCCAGCAGTAGAGCGCTGCCATGACCCATGATTGCATTCACGATGCGGTTACTATGGGCAACATTGTGGGAGGCATCGTGGATGACGGTGCCCATCAGGTGCAAGGCCAACATATTGGCAACGAATGAGACCCAGCCTGGCCAGTGGCCTTGAAAGTGACCCCAAGTGGATAGAATGGCGATCGCAAATGCGGCGAAAAACATGACCAAGGTGGGATTAAAGCCCAGCGGGGGACCTAAAAACTCCTTGGGAACCGTGGCCGGGATGGCTACCTCCGTGATCATCCGCGCGGTTGCTCCTCACATTGTTGCAAAATGTTACCTTCTACTATGTAGGCCAATCAGCGGTACAAAATCAAGTCGCACGATCCCAAAAGTGGGTCACCACCCTCTTCCCAAGGATTGCCCTAGAACCGTTGCCCCAGTGGAGCCACAATGCTACAAACGCTGCGGATTCAGAACTTTGCCCTTGTCGCAGAGCTAGAGGTGACCTTTCAGCGGGGCTTGAATGTCCTCACGGGGGAAACCGGGGCAGGCAAGTCCATCCTCCTTGATGCCATTGATGCGCTTCTAGGGGGCAAGCTCTCAGCGCGGCAGTTGCGATCGGGAACAGAGCAGGGCTGTATTGAGGCCATTTTCACCATTACACCCCCAGTCAGAGAGTGGCTAGCCACCCTAGAAATTGATGCTGAAGGGGATGAGGTGATCTGTAGCCGCGAGTTTAGTCTCAAAGGGGAGACCTTTCGCAGTCGCAGCCGGGTCAATGGTGTGCTCGTAAATCGCCAACAACTTCTGGAACTGCGGCGGCACCTTGTGCACCTTACAGCCCAGGGACAGGCGGTGCAACTGGCCAGCGCTGCTCAACAGCGGGATTGGCTCGATCGCTATGGGGGCGAGGCCTTGATGACCCAGCGGCAGCGGGTGGCAGAAGCCTACCGAGCATGGCAGCAACGGCAACGGGAATTGCAGGATTTTGCCACTCAGGAACAGCAACGGCTGCAGCGACTCGACTTACTGCACTTTCAACTCCAAGAACTGCTGCCTGCCGCCCTAGAAGACCCTGAAGAACTGACCCAATTGCAACAGGACTACCAACGCCTCAGCCATGTCCAAGAACTGCAAAGCCAAAGCCAACGGGCCTATCACCTCCTCTACGAAGGGGAACCCAGTGGGGTGACGTTGCTGGCGCAAGCCCAAGGGGCACTGCAATCCATTGCCGACTGGGATCCAGCGCTTCAGCCTATTAGCGAATTGTTAGAGGGGGCGATCGCCCAAACCGAAGAAGCCGCGCGCCAACTGCGCAGTTATGCCGATTGCCTCGATGCCGATCCAGCGACACTGGATGCTCTGGGTCAGCGGATTCACCAATTACAACGCCTGTGCCGCAAGTATGGCCCCGATTTGGCCAGTGTCATTGCCTATCGCGATCGCATCCAAGCCGAATTAGCTGTTCTCAGGGATGCCGCCACTAGCCAAGAGCACCTAGAGGCAGAAGTTGCCCAACTGCGGCAAATTCTTGAGCAGGCCAGCGAGCACCTGCATCAATTGCGGCAAAGGGCAGCCGAACGCCTAGAACAAGACCTCCTTGCCCACCTGCGACCCCTTGGACTCCCCCAAGCCCGTTTTGCTGTGGAATTGACGCCCACGGCAATCAGTAGTAGCGGCAGTGATGAGATTACCTTCCTCTGGAGTGCCAACCCGGGTCAACCGCTGCAACCTCTCGGGGAGATTGCCTCTGGCGGTGAAATGAGTCGATTTTTACTGGCGCTGGAGACCTGCTTGACCACACAGCAAACACCGAAAACGCTAATTTTTGATGAAATTGATGTCGGGGTCTCCGGCCGCGTCGCGGGGGCGATCGCCGAGAGTTTAAGCTGCTTGGGGCAAACCCATCAGGTGTTGTGCGTTACCCATCAATTCTTGATTGCGGCAGCGGCGGATCACCACTACTTAGTCCAAAAAGACGTTGATCCCAGTACTGCCACAACGGCAATTCGTGTGCAATACTTAACCGATGAAGCGCGTGTCCAAGCCCTTGCGGATTTAGCGGGGGGCGATCGCTCGGCGATGGCACTCTCCTTTGCCAGTGGCCTATTGGCACAGCAACAACGACCCTTTCCCCCCAACGCTGAAGGAATGAGCATGAAAACTTGACGATTTAATGGCTATATCCTTACAGTCAAATAAGTTTGATGGTAACATTACCGTTTGGCCGTTCTCAATGCAGCGCTCTTCCTATTCTGCGGGAGGGGATGAGTTAATGACCACTGATCAAGTGCAGCAAACTCTCCGCCACTCCCGTGCTTCGATATTATCGTTATGTCAATACCAATAATGAAACCATTAATCCTCCCTTTAATCCCCAACGCCTCAATCCAGAGCATCGCAAAAGCCGTCGTGAACCGCTGCTGTTTCATCCCAATGAAGTAGCTCGCTTTGCCCGTGATGGAATGGGCATTACTACCCTCTAGGTGGAATTAAAAACCACACCCCCTAATCCAACAAATGATCTTCTCAAGGAAATTCTCGGCAAATTAAAGCACATTCGCGAGGTTCTAGAGTGGGTGGAGAAGTTACTGGGAAGCTAGGCAGGTATAATACGTCTGTTTCATTTGCGCATTGACCACACATGGGTTTGCAAGCACCACGGGGAACTCGTGATATTTTGCCCGCTGAGCGGGTCTATTGGCAGTATTTAGAAGGCATTGCTCGCCAGATTCTAGAGCGCGCTGCCTACCGCGAAATTTGCACCCCGATTTTTGAGCAAACCCAGCTTTTTGAGCGAGGCATTGGCGAAGCTACTGATATTGTCAGTAAGGAAATGTACACCTTTAGCGATCGCGCTCAACGGTCCCTCACCCTACGGCCAGAGGGTACGGCTGGGGTGGTTCGCGCCTATATCGAGCATGGTTTGCACAGCCAAGGGGGCGTCCAACGCCTGTGGTATCTTGGGCCAATGTTCCGCTATGAGCGTCCCCAAGCAGGTCGCTATCGCCAGTTTCACCAGTTGGGGGTGGAAGTCTTAGGGAGTGCTGATCCCCGTGCCGATGCTGAGGTGATTGCCGTAGCTCTAGATATCCTGCAGGCCCTAGGCCTAAACGATTTAACCCTGATGCTGAATTCCGTGGGCGATCGCGAGGATCGCAGTGCATACCGCCAAGCCCTGGTGGATTACCTCACTCCCTACAAAGCTGAGTTAGATCCCGATTCCCAGGAGCGTCTGCAACGCAACCCGCTGCGCATTCTCGATAGCAAAGACCCCCGCACCCAAGCGATTGTTAAGGAAGCGCCGCGACTGTTGGATTATTTGAGTCCGCGATCGCGCGCCCATTTTGAGCAGGTGCAATCCCTCTTGCAGGATCTGGGCATCCCCTACCAGATTAATCCTGCCCTTGTACGCGGCCTTGACTACTATACCCACACCGCCTTTGAATTTCAGGATTTGAGTTTGGGCAATGAGGGAACCGTCTGTGGGGGTGGTCGCTACGATCACCTTGTCGAGGAATTAGGGGGACCCGCCACACCCGCCATTGGTTGGGCAATGGGACTGGAACGATTGATTTTACTCCTGCGCGATCGCCCCTTGCCGCCGCGCAATCAACCCTACCTTTATATGGTGACCCGTGGCGAAGCTGCCGAACGCCAAGGCCTGATTTTAGCCCAGCAGTTGCGGCATCAAGGCTATACCGTAGAAGTGGATCTCAGCGGCAGTGCCTTTGGCAAACAGGTGAAACGCGCTGATCGCGTTGGTGCCACGGTGTGTCTGGTGATTGGCGAGAGTGAAGCAACGGATCGCACGGTACAGGTGAAGTGGTTGGCCGCCGGTGAGCAGGTGTTGGTACCGCAGCAGGAACTCTTGAGTGAAAGCTGGCGATCGCGCTTCCTTGCTGCCTCATGATGGCCTACTTTCTCATTAGCCACGGTAGTCCTGCCCCTGAGCCGCAGCGGGCAATGGCATTCCTGTGTCAGCAACTCACACCTCTTGGTATCGTTGGTTGGGGAACCCTTGAAGGAGCGCCACTACCTGAGCAGATTCGCCAATTTAGTCGGCAGGCACAATCTCAGGGGGCCGACGGGATGGTCATTCTGCCCCTCTTTTTATTGCCGGGCAACCATGTGGTGGTGGATCTACCCCTAGCGATCGCGGCAGCCAAGTCGGTGCTGCCTATTCAATTACTTCCCTTCTTGGGGGGACAGCCCCTCTTTCAAGCATGGTTACAACGGGCGATCGCCGATGAAGCCGCCCACATTCTTCTTGGCCACGGCAGCCGTCGGCCTGAAGTCCGCCCTTGGTTTGAGAATCTGTGTCAGGCTTGCGGTGTACTCCCAACCCTGCTGACCGAAGTGGGAAGTTTAGACCATGCCATTGAGGCGCGGCTGGCTCAGGGTTATACCAGTAGCAAAATTTATGGCTACTTTCTCTTTGGCGGCAAAACCGTCAACCAAGGGCACCAGCAAGTGGCAAGGCTGCAAGTTAGGTATCCCCATCATTCCATTTCGTGGGTGCCCGCCATTCAGCCCACCCCCTCCTTGATCACCGTGCTGCAACAGATTCTGCAAGCGGTGCCGCTGGTGGAGCCTGTGGGATGACTCAAGTCTTTCTCTGTGGCTACTACGGCTACGGCAATGCGGGGGATGAAGCCCTTTTGGCAACGCTGCTTGAACAGTTGCCGCCCCGCGTTTCACCGGTCGTCCTCAGCGGCAATCCGACGGCCACAGCAGCTCGCTATGGCGTTGCTACCTGCGATCGCCGCCAGTGGCAAAAGGTGCTGCGCACCCTACAACAGAGCCAAGCCTTCATTTGGGGCGGTGGGAGCCTGATTCAGGATGTGACTAGTTGGCGCAGCCCTCTCTATTACCTCGGCTTGATGACCCTTGCACAGCGGTTTGGCTGTCGCACGATTGCTTGGGCACAGGGGATTGGCCCTCTGCGATCGCCCCTCTATCGTTGGTGGACACGGGTACTTTTACGGCGTTGCCTCGCAGTCACGGTACGCGATTCCGGGTCAGCCGCCCTCCTGCGACAGTGGGGCATTCCCCATCAACAGGGTGCCGATCCCGTCTGGCTAATGTCAGCACGTTCTGTTTTGCCCCCCAAGGACAAGGCGCCCATTGCGGTGTGCTTGCGTCCCCATCGGCACCTGACAGGCGATCGCTGGCAGCTGCTGAAAACAGCTTTGCATCAATGGCAGGAACAGAGCGGTGTGCATCTATTGCTCTTGCCCTTTCAGCCTCAACAGGATTTGCCCCTGGCTGAGGATCTCTATGGGGCATTGCTGCCTGAGCAGACGCAACTCGTGTCCTGTGAGGATCCCCGCGAAATGAAGGGACTGTTGGCAACAACGGCAGGGGCGATCGCCATGCGCCTCCATGCCTTGATTATGGCCGCCAGTGTGGGCTGTCGCTGTTTTGCCCTCAGCTACGATCCCAAGGTGAGTTACCTCATGGCCGATACCGGTATGGCGGGGGTTGAACTGGCGGCATTGCCTCCTGACCCCACTGCCTTGGTTCAGCAATGGCAGCAGACATTTTCAGCCCCCCTGCCTGACTATCAACCCTACTGCCAGTCGGCGGCGGTTCACCGGGCAGTGCTGAATCTGCTCTAGGCCAGCGCCCCAGCAAGGATAGGATAAGATTAACTCGATGCGTCGTTTTGTTGCGGCACCCCATGAACGAATTCTATCGCCGCTATCCCACCGGCAGCATTGTTAGCGATTTATTGCAAATTCATGACGGTCTGTTCATTGTCAAAACGACCCTCCTTGTGGGGGACACAATTCTAGCTACGGGGATGGCTGCTGCACCGACCCTAGAACAGGCGGAAGATAGTGCCCGCCAGCGTGCCCTGCAACTTTTGGGTATTCACCTCCCTGTGCAAACAGAAGCAGAACTCATTCCCCGCCCCCCGGCAGCCCTTGAGGCAGCGCCTTGGTCAGAGGCGGGCAATGCTGATCTACTCCTAGAACCCACCACCCCCCCTAGCCCGCGCCGCAGTAAGCCAGCGGTCAAACCCTCCAGCGAGAAGCCTCCCACCAAGCGCGAACCCGTGGATCTGGCGGATGAAATTGCCCAAACGACGGTGGAAATGAAACGCTTGGGATGGACAGAAGCCCAAGGCCGTGCCTGTTTACTGGAGCGCTATGGCAAGCGATCGCGCCAGCAACTTACTGATGAAGAACTCTTAGACTTTCTCCACTTTTTGCAGCGTCAACCCAGTGCCGGAGAGCCGTCGTTTTAGGTCTTCAAACTCGGCAATCAAATGCAAGAAAAATTTATAATCTAGCGCAAACTTAAAGAAAAGCTATAGATTTTCACACCAGCCCTGATCCCCCCGTTAGCTTCTTTACCATGAAGAAGTTGTTGCTGTCGAGGAAAAATCCGTGCTGGGTCCTTTTCATGTCTCACCCTTGACCCTAGGCAGTGATCCCAGTGTCCGTCGCCAGTGGATTTTTCGCCTCGTGCTGCTGATGACGGTCTTTACCCTCTTTTTGATGGCGGTAGGCAGCGCCACGCGGGTGATGGATGCCGGTTTAGCCTGTCCCGATTGGCCGTTGTGCTTTGGCATGCTGGTGCCGCAAATGGATTTGCAGATCTTCCTAGAGTGGTTTCACCGCCTGCTGGCCAGCAGTTTAGGGCTGATGGCGATCGCCTTTGTAGGATTGAGTGTGGCTTGGCGACAAGCTCTGTCCCCTTGGGTACCCTCCGCTGCTGCGGCGGCACTGTGCCTCGTAATTTTGCAAGGGATTCTCGGCGGGCTGACGGTGACTGAGTTGCTCCGCTTTGAAATTGTTACGGCTCACTTAGGTACAGGACTGCTCTTCTTTTGCCTTTTGACAGCAATCACTGTTGGCTTGGCTCCCTTTAGCGGCACGGGGAGCGCCCGTTGGTTGCGGATTGCCGCAGCGATCGCCGCCCTATGTGTCTATGGCCAAAGTTTGTTGGGGGGCTTGGTGTCTTCGCAGTGGGCGGTGCATCAGTGTCTCTACGGCGATCGCCTGTGTGGGGTGCTCAATAGCCATCTCTTTGGTGTTGTCCCAGCCACCTTGAGCGTTTTAGGGGTTGTGATTGTGGCGTGGCGCAGCCCAGCCTTGGCTCCCCTATTGCGGCAACTGAGTTTCTCACTCCTGCTGGTGGTGGCTCTGCAAGTGGCCTTGGGATGGAGCACCCTACAACTAAAGCTACAGGTGCCGGCACTCACCGTTGGCCATCAAATGGTTGGCGCCACCCTTTTGGGGTTGTTGGTTGCGATTGCCACCTTGGCATGGCGCGAGGGTCAATTCTATTCCCTGAAGCATAAAATTTGAAGCATCTTGAGGCTCCCATGACATTCCTAGCCAGACTTTCCGCCTCGACGGGGGATTTTTCCACAAAATTGCTGGACTATGTCCAACTCACCAAACCGCGGTTAATTCTGCTCTTTTTGATTACGACTGCGGCAGCCATGGAGGTGGCCAGCGAAGGTCGAGTCGCCCCCCAACTGCTGCTGATTACCCTTGTCAGTGGTGCTTGTGCGGCGGCGGCAGCGAATACCATCAACTGTCTCTATGACCGCGATATTGATGCCATCATGGAGCGGACACGCCATCGCCCTTTGCCAGCGGGTCGGGTGGCTCCTTGGGAAGCGCTGTTTGTGGCAGTGCTCTTAGCAACAACGGCCTTTAGCCTTTTGGCGGTCTTTGCCAATCTCCTGAGTGCCTGCCTTGCCATGGCGGGAATTGTGGTGTATGTGGGGGTCTATACCCACTGGCTGAAGCGGTCTTCACCCCAAAATATCGTGATTGGCGGTGCGGCTGGGGCAATTCCCCCTTTAGTGGGTTGGGCAGCGGTAACGGGAGAACTGAGTTGGGCGGCTTGGGTGCTGTTTGCCATTATCTTTATCTGGACGCCGCCCCATTTTTGGCCGTTGGCAATGCTGATCCAAGAGGACTATGCCCGCGTGGGGGTGCCGATGCTGCCTGTTGTCAATGGCGATCGCCTGACGGCACAGCAAATTTTTCTTTACACCTTGGCACTGCTGCCCACCAGTCTGCTGTTGATCTACCCTTGCGGTGTCGTGGGTTGGGGCTATGGTGTGGTGGCGATCGCCCTGGGTAGTTGGTTTATTTACCGTGCGTGGCAGTTGACCCAAGCCCCAGAGGACAAAGAACAGGCCCGCAGACTCTTTAAGTTCTCGATTCTCTACATGATGCTGCTGTGTGCTGCCATGGTGGGGGATCGGATGCTCTTACCCCCCTTGTCTGAAAGCCTCGATGCCCTTGGTTGCCTTTTGGGTTAGGCGTGCCCCAACTGTTGCAACCACTCAATGAGGATCGGGTTCACCAGCTCCGGGCGATCGTCGTGGGGACAGTGCCCTGTATTCGGTAGCCGCTCAATGCGAATTGGTAGTCGATCTTGGTGGGATTCAAAGTGTTTTGTCCCCGATACAGGTGTCCAAGGATCTACCTCCCCCCAGAGCACGAGAATCGGCACTTGAATCTCTGGGAGTAAATCCACAATTTTTGGTCCCGGCGGCGCTGAAATCACGCGGGCAAAGACTTCCTTAGCACCGGCATCCATGGCCGGGCGATGCAGCAGTTCCACTAATTCATCGGTAATGGCCTCGGGATTGGCATAGACTTGGGTCAGGGTTTTACGGATGCGCTCCGGCTGCCGAATCTGGTTAAAGATCAAATGACCAATGCCGGGAGAGGCAACCAAAGCCCGAAAGATAGCCGTAAAGAGGCTCTGCAGCCAATTCAGTTCATTGGGACGGTGATTCAGGCCGCCAGCACAGTTGAGAACACTGACCGCACGGCAGGTGTGGCCATAGCGAGCGGCCATCATCAGACACAGCAGACCACCAATGGAATTTCCCACCCAAACTACGGGTTGAGCAATATGGGCTTGCCAGAAGTCCGCCAATAGCTCTGCCCACAGATCCAAGCTATAGGTTAAATCTGGCTTTGCCGAGGCACCAAACCCCAGTAAATCAAGGGCATAGACACGGTAACCGGCGGCCGTGAGGGCGGGGATATTTTTACGCCAGTGACCAATTGAGGCACCAAAGCCATGAACCAACACCACGGGGGCACCCCTGCCATTGACGCTGTAGCAAATGCGATGGCCGCGCCAGAGCCAATTGGCAGTGGGAAAAGCTGCTGTGAGCGTCGAGGTCATTCTGTGCAATTCCTTTGGGTAATGTATTACTTTTAAGATAGCGATCTTTACGTTTCGTAACAATTTTATGACCACTGCACTGATTACGGGGGCAACGGGGGGATTAGGGCAGGCCTTTGCCCAAGCCTTGGCCGATCGCCAGCACAATTTGATCCTGACGGGGCGTTCCCTCGACAGCCTAGAGGCCCTCAAGACCCGCCTCAGCCAGCAGGTGCAGGTGGTGTGTCTTCCCCAAGACTTGAGTGAACCCGCTGCTGCCTGCCGCCTCTATGGGCAGATTCAAGCCTTGGGGCTAAGCGTAGATATGCTGATTAACAATGCTGGTTTTGGGGACTATGGGGCTTTTGGGGAGCGCGATCGCCAGCAATTAACCGACATGCTCCAAGTGAACATCACGGCACTGGTGGAACTCACCCATTTGGTGCTGCAAGAAATGCGCCCCCGCCGCCAAGGCACGATCATCAACATTAGCTCCATTGCCGCCTTTCAGCCGCTGCCCTATCTCGCGGTCTATGCCGCCAGCAAAGCCTTTGTGCGTCACTTTAGCGAAGCCCTGTGGGCGGAAGTGAAACCTTGGGGGATTCGGGTGCTGGCGGTTTGCCCTGGGCCCACTGCCACCAACTTCTTTGAGCGCGCCGATATGACCCGCAATCCGGCCCTCATTGCCCAGCAGGATAGCCCCGCACAGGTGGTTGCCGAAACCCTTGCCGCTTTGCCAACCGATGTGGCCACGATCATTCCCGGTCAGCCTGCCAATCGCTTCCTTACCCTTGCCAGTCGGCTGGTGCCGCGTCAGTGGTTGGTGCAGCAGTTAGAACCCCGCTTCCGTCCCCCCGCTCAATAGGAGCAAGCCCAAAAAGGAGCCACTATTCCAGAGACTGTGGAGGATCATGGCCGCGCCAATGTTTTGCGATCGCCAGTAGATGTAGCTCAGCACGGTTCCCAAAACCGTCAAGGGCAATAGATCCGCCAAGTTCAAGTGGGCAATGGCAAAGAGGAGACCGGTCATTCCCATTGCGGTGCCGAGGGGCAAATAGGATTGCACCGAACGAAAGAAGAAGCCCCGAAAGAGAATTTCCTCGAAGAAGGGCGCCATCATTGCCACCATGACATAGAGCAGGGCAAAGGTGGTGTAATCGCGGCTTTGCAAAATAATCTCCAGCAGGGGATTGCCGCCCCCTTGGTTTTTCAGCAGCGCTTGACTAATCAGTGAACTCAAGAGCACAAGGGGCAGGGCAGCCAGATATCCGCCAACCCCCCAGCGCACGGCACCCCCTAGCCCCCCCTGCCAGCACAGCCAATCGGCAGGGCGCTTACCAAAAGGCCGCAGGCAGTACCACAGCCAGCCCAAGCCAGCGGCCATGATCATGCCGTAGTTGACCAGAGCATACAGCGTTTGAGCTATGGCAGAGCGCAGCGGCAGTACCACCCCAATGAGGGAGCGCACCAAGGGCATGAGCAGCAAACTAACGGCAAAAAAGAGGGCAAACCAAATCACCATGCCTGCCCAAAGGGTTTCCCAGCCCCATGCTACGGCGGTCAGAGGTGGTAGAGTGTTTCCTTGGTGGCGGCGGCGCAGGTGTTGATAGAGCCAGACAATCCAAAGCGCTATACCAATTAAACTTCCTAGCAGAGGAGTCGTGCCAATGAGGACAAGACGATAAAAGGCCGCTTGGGCGCGGTCTTGTTCTGCACTGAGCAAGGCGGTGAGAGCATCGGGTCGCTGTTGCAGTTCATAGAGGCGTTTGAGGGCGCGATCTCGAAACCAGCCTTGGAGAGCATTTTTAATCAAAGGTTCCGCCTCGGGCAGCAATTGCGGTGGATCGGCCCACAACCCCAGCAGCACTTCTACGGTACGGCGGGTTGCCCCCTGCGCCTCGTTGATCAGGCGTTGCCAGGTGTCAAGGGCGCGATCGCGCTGGCCAGCCTCGGCATAGAGAAGTCCCAACTGCAGACGCAGAGGTTGATTTTGGGGCGTGGGAGTGGCCAGAACTTCTTCATAGGCGGTGATTGCTCCTTGCACATTCCCCACCAAGCGATCGCGGGTGGTCGCATCCCCCAGCCCCTGCCATTCACGGGCTTGCAAGGATAAATCGGTTTGTAGAAGGTTAATTTGCCCTTGGGTTTGGGGTTCGAGGTAACTCCCAACCAATGATACCGTAATTAGAGCAGCCACCAGCACACTGAGGGCCGCAAGCACCAACCGCTTTAGAGACATAGAGCTAAGCCGACAAGGGACTCCCCAAAACCTTAGCGAAAAGCGCCCCAAGGGATCAATCTAGTAGGCTAGCTATGATCTGTTGTACGAGTCATGACCTTGCAGCCCTGTACAATGCTTTTGCCATGGATGGCTCACCCTTAAATTCTGCAAGCGACTTCAAGAAAGAATTGCCTTCCCTTTGTGTATTGCATATTTTAGAAAAGGACTTGACTGCAGTTTAGTGCAATGAGTACCAACTACTCCAAAAGTCACTTAGCAGTTACTTTCTTATTGCTCTTTTCTCTGCCATCAACGGCACTAATCCAAAAATATTTTGGTTTGATCGGTGTTTTTAGCTATGTTCTTATTACCACATTGGCATTTTTGTCTCTTCTAAAGTTTAAGTCTCAATTTTTTTTCTTTGTTTCTAGATTTTATTTTAAGACTCTAATTCTTGTTGTTGGCTTAGGGATTATTTGCTTTTGGATTCTTTATCCCCTAGAAACAGCAGGCCTGCTTGGGCGGGGGAGTGATCGAGATGAAGCGTTGAATATTGCCTTTTGGCAATTTCTACAGGGACAATACCCTTATTCTAAAACCACTCATCTCGGTGGCAAAATAACGCCCCTACCTGGAGCTATACTTATTGCTTCACCATTTATCCTATTAGGTAACAGCGCCCATCAAAATTTATTTTGGCTTGCGATATTTAATTTTTTAACAGCAATATATCTCAAAAGTTATGTTTCGGCCATTATAATGTTCATATTCTTATCGGTTTTATCACCTGCATTTCAATACGAGTACATTTCAGGTGGTGATCTAATTGCAAATAGCATCTATGTTTTGACAGCAATATTCCTACAACTAAAGGCTTTATCGTCCAATTCACTCATTGCAAAAGCTTCTACAAGTCTTTTCACAGGTATTGCTCTAGCTTCACGCAGTAATTTTCTGACATTACTGCCTCTATTACTCGTTCTTTTTTGGCGCTCTACTAGCGGTCAAACAGCCTTGACCTTTTTATCTGTCTCCCTATTGACATTTACATCTATTATCATGCCATTTTATCTTGTTTCGCCGAATGCATTTCCGCCCTTTTTTGCCGGCAATAAGTTGAGTGAACTCAATGGTTTCATACCATTTGCCAGTACTGGAATAATTCTCTTGACACTATTGACGTCAGTTTTACTATCCCTTCAATTGATCAGGGTGACCAAAGTCAATTTGCTACATTCTTTTATGATCTGCTGCGCAGTGGTTCAAGCTCTACCGATGGTGTGTGGTGTTTTTCTGATGAGTATTTTCAATCAGAAGTTAGACTTCAGTTTCTTATACCATCGCCACGGCCTTATGTTCCTTTTCTTTGCCCTTTGGGGATTTTGGCCACTGCTCTTTGCAGCAAGTCCTTCTGGGGAAAACGCCCTAGCTCCGTAGTTATAGCAAGATTAGGTCTCTCCTCCCCACTGGGTGCTTGCTTCAGTGTTCTGAAATCGCTTAAATGGAGACTTGTTGCGTGGATATCATTTTATGGGTATTGACCTAAGCCGTATTCCTGCCCAACCCAAGCCGGGGGTGGTCAATGTGCTGGTGGAAATTGCTGGCGGTAGCCGCAATAAATATGAATTTAACAAGGACATGAATGTCTTTGCCCTCGATCGCGTGCTCTATTCGGCAGTGACCTATCCCTATGACTATGGGTTCATTCCCAATACGTTGGCAGACGATGGCGATCCCCTCGATGGCTTAGTGATCATGGATGAGCCAACGTTTCCGGGGTGCGTGATTCCTGCCCGTCCCATCGGCCTGCTAGAGATGATTGACAGTGGCGATCGCGACGAGAAAATTCTCTGTGTGCCTGTTGACGACCCTCGCTATGCTGAGGTGAAATCCCTCAAGGACATTGCGCCCCACCGCCTTGAAGAAATTGCCGAGTTCTTCCGCACTTACAAAAATCTGCAAAAGAAAGTAACCGAAATTCTCGGTTGGCAGGATGCGGATGCGGTGCAGCCCCTTGTTGAAAAATGCATCAAGGCCTACAAAGCCTAGTACCTGACCAGCACACGCTCTAAAAAGAGGCGAGTTCGCTGCTGTTGCGGGTGGCGAAACAGTTGTTGGGGCGATCCTTCCTCAAGGATTTGGCCATCGGCGAGAAAGACCACACGGCAGGAGACTTCACGGGCAAACTGCATCTCGTGGGTAACCACCACCATGGTCATGGCTTCTTCAGCCAGTTGTCGCATCACAGCGAGGACATCCCCCACCAGTTCCGGATCAAGGGCGGAGGTGGGTTCGTCAAAGAGGAGAATCTGCGGTTGCATGGCCAAGGCGCGGGCGATCGCCACCCGCTGTTTCTGACCCCCAGAGAGTTGATGGGGATAGGCGTCCCGCCTATCCAATAATCCCACCTTGGCCAATAAACCTTCGGCCATTTCAATCGCCAGACGGCGCGGCACTTTACGCACAAGGATGGGTGCCTCAATGATGTTTTGCAGAACGGTCATGTGGGGAAAGAGGTTAAAGCTCTGAAAGACCATGCCCACTTCACGGCGAATTCTCCTCAGTTGCTGGGGGGTTGGTGTCGGCGGCAGGGGCTGGCCAAGAATAACAATCTCTCCTGACTGGTAGCTTTCTAAGCCATTTAAGCAGCGGAGCAAGGTGCTTTTGCCGGAACCGCTAGGGCCAATGAGGGCCACCACCTCCTGTTTGGCAACGCTGAAGTTAATGTCCTTGAGGATATGGCGATCGCCAAAATATTTATTGAGGTGGCGAGTTTGGATCACCATTTCTGGGGCTGCCTCACGCTGAGTCATCGCTGCTTCCTAGAAACCGTTATGCTGCCGAAACAGTTCTCCCCCTCGCCAATGCGTTAGGCTAGGGTGGTCAATCAAGGAAGTACTTCTCCTTGCTCCCCATGATACGGTGGGAGAACACAATTCTATGATCGATCGCTAAACTTGAGAGTGCCGAAAAACCCATCCCGCAGCATCTGCTATGTCCACCCTTGTCATTGTTGAGTCCCCGACAAAAGCCCGTACTATTCGTAAATTTCTGCCTCCGGACTATCGCGTGGAAGCCTCGATGGGTCATGTCCGTGATCTGCCCCGCAGCGCCGCTGATGTGCCCCCCGAACTCAAGGGGGAAGAGTGGGCAACCCTCGGGGTGAATGTCGCTGCCGGCTTTGAACCCCTCTACATTGTCCCCAAAGACAAGCAAAAAATTGTCAAAGACTTGAAAACTGCCCTAAAAACCGCTGATGAACTCCTGCTCGCGACCGACGAAGACCGCGAAGGGGAAAGTATTAGTTGGCACTTGCTGCAACTGCTGGAGCCAAAGGTGCCGGTGCGGCGCATGGTCTTCCATGAAATTACCGAGGAAGCCATTCAAGAGGCACTGCGCAATTGCCGTGATGTCAATCAACAACTGGTGCGTGCCCAAGAAACGCGGCGTATTCTCGACCGCTTGGTGGGCTATACCCTGTCGCCCCTGCTATGGCGAAAAATTGCCCCCCACCTCTCAGCGGGGCGGGTGCAGTCAGTCGCAGTGCGCCTATTGGTGCAACGGGAACGGGAACGGCTGGCCTTCCGCAAGGGGCAATTTTGGGATCTCAAGGCCACGTTGGATCAGAGGGGAACCCTTTTTCCAGCTCGTTTGGTGAGTGTCGGCGGTCAACGCTTGGCCACGGGCAATGATTTTGATCCGGCCACAGGACAGGTGCGCGACCCTGATGCGGTCTTGCTCTTGGATGAGGCGGCGGCCAACGCCCTGCGCGATCGCCTGTTGACGGAAACGTGGACGGTCACCGAACAAGAGGAACGCCAACAAACCCGCAAGCCCGCTCCCCCCTTTACCACCTCCACCCTGCAACAGGAGGCCAACCGCAAACTCCACCTCTCTGCCCAAGAGACAATGCGCATTGCCCAAAAGCTCTATGAGGAGGGCTACATCACCTATATGCGCACGGACTCGGTGCATTTGTCGGAGCAGGCGATCGCTGCTGCCCGCAGTTGTGTGGAAGCCATGTATGGCAAAGCCTTTTTGTCACCCCAGCCGCGCCAATACACCACCAAAACCAAGGGCGCCCAAGAAGCCCACGAAGCCATCCGCCCAGCCGGTAGCCAGTTTCGCACTCCCCAAGAGACTGGCCTGAAGGATCGGGAACTGGAACTCTATGAACTGATCTGGAAGCGCACGGTGGCCTCACAAATGGCCGATGCCCGTGTGACCCTGCTAACGGTCTCGATTACGGCGGGGGATGCCCTCTTCCGTGCCCACGGTAAACGCATTGATTTTCCGGGCTTTTTCCGTGCCTATGTGGAAGGTTCCGATGATCCCGATGCCGCCCTTGAAAGTCAAGAGGTGATTTTGCCGCAAATGCAGGTGGGGGAGATTCTCCGCTGCCAAGCCCTTGAAAGTGTGGGTCACGAAACCCAGCCACCGCCGCGCTACACCGAAGCCAGCCTTGTTAAAGCCCTCGAGCAAGCCGGTATTGGGCGTCCCAGCACCTACGCCACCATCATCAGCACCATCCAAGACCGCGAGTATGCCATTCGGCGGGGCAATGCCCTTGAACCCACCTTTACTGCCTTTGCGGTGACGGCACTGCTGGAGAAATACTTCCCCGACTTGGTGGACATTAACTTCACAGCGCGGATGGAGCAAACCCTTGATGATATTTCCACAGGGGAAGTGGAGTGGCGACCCTACCTTGAATCCTTCTACTTGGGTGAAAACGGCCTTGAGCAGCAAGTCAAAGAGCGGGAGCGCACGATTGAGGCCACAGAAGCACGGGCGATCGCCCTGCCAGAATTGAACGCTGAAGTGGTGGTGGGGCGTTTTGGACCTTTCCTAGTCTATCAGAATGGCAATGGCAGTCCACCCATTAAGGCCTCCTTGCCCCAAGACGCCACCCCCGGTAGCCTCACTCGCGAACAAGTAGAGCAACTCATTCGCCAAAAACTAGAGGGCCCCGACAAGCTGGGTGTGCATCCTGAGACTGGGGAACCGATCTTCTTGCTAACGGGGCGCTTTGGTCCCTACGTGCAGTTAGGAGAAGCCACAGAGGCCAATCCAAAACCCAAACGAGCTTCCCTACCCAAGGGGGTCAGTCCCGATGAAGTCACCCTAGACTTGGCGATTACGCTGTTGTCGCTGCCCCGCACATTGGGGGTTCATCCCGAAACCGGCAAGCTGATTCAGGCCAATCAAGGTCGCTTTGGCCCCTACATTGTTCATGACCCTGAGGGTGAAAAGGACTATCGCTCCCTCAAAGGGGAGGATGATGTCTATACAATCACGCTGGAGCGTGCCCTAGAGCTACTGGCAACCCCCAAATCCAGTCGTGGCCGTGCCAAGAAACAGGTGCTAGCGGTCTTAGGGAATCACCCAGAGGATGGGGAGCCGGTGCAAGTCTTTGATGGCCCCTATGGCCCCTATGTCAACCACGGCAAGATAAATGCCTCACTGCCAGAGGGGATAACGCCAGAGACCATGACCCTTGAGCAAGCTCTGCCCCTGTTGGCGGAAAAAGCCCCAAAGAAAAGCCGCCGCAGCGCAACGGCCACTGCCCCGAAACCAAAATCAACCACAAAAAAAGCCACCGCCAAGACGGCCACAAAGACGACAAGAACCACTCGCCGTAAGTCAACGGAAACCTAGGTGAATTCCCCTTTTGCCGCTGAAACCCTCCTCTTTGAGCGATCACGCCCCCACCCGGAGGCTCTGCGCGTCATCTATGCCTTTCCCAATACCTACAGCGTTGGCATTACCAGCTTGGGGTATCAACTGGTGTGGGCACAACTGGCCAGCCGTACCGATGTGGCAGTGAGTCGCCTCTTTACCGATGTGCGGGAGCCACTGCCTCGGGATGCGGAGTTGGTGGGCTTTTCCTTCTCGTGGGAGTTGGACTACGGCAATCTATTGGCGCTCTTGGAGCAGTTGGGCATTCCGATTTGGCAGCGCGATCGCCAAGACGGCCATCCTCTCGTCTTTGGCGGTGGGCCAGTGCTGACGGCCAATCCCGAACCCTTTGCCGACTTTTTTGATGTGATTTTGTTAGGGGACGCTGAACCTCTTTTAGATCCCTTTCTGACGACAATGGCGCAGGTGCGCACTGCCCCGCGATCGCAACAGTTGGAAGCCCTAGCCCAAGTCCCTGGCCTCTATGTCCCCAGTCTCTATGCCGTCAGTTATAGCAGTGCCACTGGGCCAATTCAGGCCATTGACCCCCTCAAGCCTACGGTATCTGCGACAGTGACTAAACAAGTCCATCGCGGCAATACCCTTGCTGCCTCAACGGTGGTCACCCCCCTCGCCGCTTGGGAAAACATCTACATGGTGGAAGTGGTGCGCAGTTGTCCAGAGCTATGCCGCTTTTGTTTGGCTAGTTACTTGACGTTGCCCTTTCGCACACCAAGTCTCGAAACCCTGATTCCTGCTATCGAGCGGGGGCTAGCGGTCACGGATCGCCTAGGGCTTTTGGGGGCCTCGATTACCCAACATCCCGAATTTCCTGCCTTGATTGAGCATCTAGGCCAGCCCCAATTTGATCATGTGCGGTTGAGTCTTGCCTCGGTGCGCACAAATACGGTCACAGAGTCCCTAGCGCGACTGTTGAGTCAGCGGGGCAGTCAATCGCTGACAATCGCCATTGAAACAGGGTCTGACCGCCTGCGCCAAGTGATTAACAAAAAGCTAGACACCGAGGAGATTCTGGCGGCAGCAAGCCATGCCCAAGCCGGTGGTCTCAAGGGGCTGAAGTTTTATGGCATGGTGGGTCTGCCTACGGAGACGGATGCCGATGTTGCAGCCACAGTAGATCTCTTTCGCCAATTGAAAAAAATAGCGCCGCGACTGCGACTCACCCTAGGCTGTAGTACCTTTGTGCCCAAAGCCCATACCCCCTTTCAGTGGTGGGGCGTCCAACCCGTGGCCGAAAAACGCCTCAAGTTTCTGAAAAAAGAACTGGGGAAATTGGGGGTAGAGTTTCGCCCCGAATCCTATAACGATTCGTTGATTCAAGCTTTAATTTCGCGGGGCGATCGCCGCCTTGCTCCCCTGTTGGAGCGGGTGCGCCACTATGGCACTTCCCTAGGGAGTTATCGCCGTGTATTTAAGGAACTGCGGGGACAGTTGCCAGACTTTGAGACCTATGTCACTGCCAATTGGCCAGAGGAGACGATCTTACCGTGGCAGCATCTGGAGAGTGGCCTGCCAAGCCAAACCCTGCAAAATCATCTCAGGCGGGCGATCGCCAGTTCATGAATCCAACATGAATACGAATTGAGATAAAAAAAGAGGCTGACCCCTAGGGAGCCAGCCAGCAGATTACTTGGGAACGCGCGCTAGACAGTACAAAGCAATGGGCAACAGGATTAGCTATGCACCACAAGCTTGACGTTGGCGTTCTGAAGGCCAGGACGCTTCACCTCAGCCAAGGTTTTGTTGATGGCATATTTTTGGTTGATCGAGTTGATCAGCTCAGTTTGGTTGTGTTTTTTGGCCACACCCCAAAGGTCAGCGATCAGATCAAAAGTGCCATCAGCATTGCGAGACCAGCCCAGATCATACTCGCCGTCAAGCACAGCGACGATGTCAGCGCGCACGCGTTGGCCGTTGTAACCCCGCACGTCGGCATTGGTTTTCACCGCAATGCCCAGATCCCGCAGGGATGCTTTCAAGATTTCAGCATCGGTAATTTTCGTACGCAGGGTGCTGAAGTGAGACATGTGGATTTCCTCCAGATTGAGACAGAAACATTGGACTGAATGAACCACAATTTATGGCGAACCAAACCCCTGTGGTCGGGTCTTTCTCCCATCTGCTCAGGGCAGATAGAAGGAAGCTTGTCAGAACTCCAGTCGCTGGTATTCAGCCACTGAAGCAGCCGCCGGACGCGCCCGCTGGCGGGCCCAATCGCGAAGTGCCGTGACCTGCTCTTGCATTGTCTTGGAAAGGGGTTGAGTGGCACGGCTAGCGGCAATAATATCTAACTGGGTAAACTCACGCCCTTGAGCAAAGGCTTCGTACATGGCCGCAATGATGGCTTGCTCAATCTCGGCACCGGAAAAGCCATCACAGATATTGGCCAGTTGCTCTAAATCAAAGCGATCAATATCACGGCGACGCTTGCTCAGGTGAATCCGAAAGATTTCCTTGCGCTCTTCGGCATTGGGCAAATCTACAAAGAAAATTTCATCAAAGCGACCTTTGCGCAAGAATTCACTCGGCAGCCGTTCAACGCGGTTAGCGGTTGCCAAGACAAAAACGGGAGACTTCTTCTCCTGCATCCAAGTCAGGAAGGAAGCAAAGATACGGCTAGAGGTACCGCCATCGGAGTCTGAGGAACCTGCCCCCCCCGCAAAGGCCTTGTCCATTTCGTCAATAAAGAGAATAGCAGGGGAAATGGATTCAGCAGTTTTCAGGGCATTCCGCAAATTTGCTTCGGAGCGCCCCACCATTGAACCGTCATAGACCCGACCCATGTCGAGGCGCAATAGCGGCAAGCCCCAGAGGCGAGAGGTGGTCTTGGCAATGAGGGACTTGCCACAGCCAGGCACCCCCAGAATCAACATCCCCTTGGGTTGGGGTAGGCCGTATTCGCGAGCCTTTTCACTAAAGGCGTTAGCGCGTTGGCGCAGCCAAATTTTGAGTTCCTCTAAACCGCCCACAGAATCAATGGTTTCATCCACTTCCATGTATTCGAGGATGCCGTTGCGGCGGATGAGCTGCTTTTTCTCAGAGAGGATGATGTCCACCTCAGCTTCGGTGAGGCGACCGGCCGTCACTTTGGCTTTGCGAAAGACTTTTTCGGCTTCATCTCGCGTCAGGCCAAGGGTAGCCTTAACAAGTTTTTCGCGGGCTTCGGGAGTAAGGCGGCGATTGCGCGGATCTAGTTGCTCCCCTAGAACCTCATCGAGTTCGTTGATACTGGGTAGGGGATAGTCAACAACAACGATTTCTTTTTCCAGTTCGACGGGAATCCGCTGCGCTGCTTCCGGTGACATCAGAATAATGGTTTTGTGGCTGTTTTTGAAGCTGGCGATCGCATCCCGTAAGGAACGAGTCACAGGGGGTGAATCAATGAAGGGGTGCAAATCTTTGAAGACGTAGATGCCCGGTTCCCGTTGGTGAACAACCCATTGAATAGCAGCTTCCGGTGAGACAGTGTTGTGGTGACTGTTGTTGCGGGGATGGCCATACTCGACCATGCCGTGGGTCACTGTCCAAATGTAGAGCTTGCGGGGAGACCGCCCTTGAGGCCCGACTTGAGTTTGGGCAATGGTGGCGATCGCCTGCTCAGCCCGCTCTTCCTCAGAGGTCAGGAGGTAGATCAAGGGATATTGCGCTTGGATTAGGATACTTAATTCTTCTTGCACAGCAATCACCTCCTTCTTTCAAGGCTGACCCAACACCCCCGCCACTGGTCTAGCGGGCAGACACCAACTCGACGGGGAGCGAAGGAACACTGAGGCTGTCGTCATCAATCACCGTGGGCTGATTGACCAAGGCCGTTAGCTCATCCCCCCTTAGGACAAGGGCACTAGCGCACTCTGGGCAGTGATAGACCCGATGCACATTGCCATGTTTTTGCGCGGCATATTCCGCCAAGACTTCTGGGTGAGCCAGTAGAAACTCAATGGCACGTTCAGCAAGGGTGGACATTGTTTCCTGCTCGACCACAGCGGCAATTTTTAGCTGGCGGTGCACATCGGGGGACAGATACAACGTAACCTTTTGCTTATCTTCCATAGGGGTTAGAGACGTACCTAGGTATGTGTGCCAGTGTAGTGAGCCGATCCGAGGGGTGTCAAGGTGAAATGCTGTCAAAACAGCAAAATCGTAATATTTAGTTACATTAGGCGCCTTGTCCTTAAAACTCAGTTACAAGAGTGATGGTGCCGTCCCCAACTGAGTGGCGATCGCCAGCCGCACGCCATTGACAAAATCCCATCCAGATTGGGCTTTGCGACCACTCAACTGCACTTGACTCAGCAGCAGGCGACCCTTGCCCGTCTCTACCACAGGCCCCCACCCCTTAATTAGCTCCACCACCGTACCCGGGGCGGATGATGTCTCAGGCTCGCAGACAAAAGACTGTAGAGGTTCGGGTAAGTCGGTGGCGACTTCGGGCACCAATGGCCAAGTTTGCAGCAGTTTCAAGGGGGTGTTTTGCCACTGGGTGTAGGCATGGGGATAAAAGGCGCGCACTTGGTTGTGGAGAGCGAGGGCCGATCGCTGCCAATCAATGGCATAGTCACTTTTTTGAATGAGCGGTGCATAGGTAGCCTCAGCGTCGTTTTGGGGTTCGGGGTGAAGCTGTGGCAGTTGCTGCAAGGTTTCTAGCAGTAGGTCGGCACCGATGTGGCTGAGGTTCCTACTGAGGGTAGCAGCGTTATCCCCTAAATGAATCACGACTTTTCGCTTCAAGAGCATTGGGCCAGTGTCCATGCCAGCATCCATGAGCATTGTGGTTACCCCGGTTTCCCCTTCGCCGTAGTAGAGCGCCCACTGAATGGGAGCCGCACCGCGATACTTGGGCAGCAGCGAGCCGTGGATATTGAGGCAGCCATAGCGGGGAATCTCAAGGATCGACTGGGGAAGAATTTGACCGTAGGCCACCACCACAAAGACATCGGCTGCTAGCGATCGCAAGACCTCAGGCAACTCGGTATCCCGACGCAGACGTTCTGGCTGCCAGACCGGTAACCCGTGGTGAAGAGCTAAGGCCTTGACAGGCGAAGGTGATAATTGGTTGCCTCGTCCCCGTCGGCGATCGGGCTGGGTGACCACCCCCAACACTTGATAGGTCTCTGTCTCCAAAAGCTGCTGTAGGGGCGCAAGGGCAAACTCTGGGGTGCCAAAATAGACAACTTTCAACCGCTGCGCCCTCCCTTGCTGATCTAGAGATTCTCAGGGGCATCGTCCTCAGAAGGAGTGAGGGCTTCCCCATTGTCGCTAGGGCCGTTGAGATCCTCTTCTGTTGCTTGGGAGCCACCACTCATCACCGCCAAGTCCACCTGCTGGCGGTAGGAATCCACATTTTTAATCAGCACTTCAACGCGATCGCCCAAGCGGTAGCGCAAGCGGTTACGTCGCCCTGTCAAGGTTTGGGCAGAGGCGCGGTAGTCGTACCAGTCATCCTTGAGGGAACTGACGTGGACTAAGCCCTCAACATTAAAGTCAATCAGTTCCACAAAGAAGCCGTAGGATTGCACGCCGGTAATAATGCCCGAACGCACTTCGCCGATGCAAGCTTGGACTTGGCGCACCCGTTGCAGCCCCACCAAATCCTTCCAAGCTGTGTAGGTTTGCCGCTCCCGCTCTTGGAGGTGGGGGACTAATTCATTAAGGAGAGTGTCCACTTCCCGTTGGGTATCGGTGGTGAAGACAGTCCAATTCACCTGCTCCAAGCAACTGGACTCGCCAAGATTGACGCGCTCTTTTGCCCGGGGCCCGCGGCGATCGCGCCCTTCCGTGAGCAGAAGATGCAAAATGCGCTGATTGACAATGTCTGTGTAGCGTTGCAGCGGCGAGCAGAAATGGCCATAGCCCTCCCCTGTGGCCAAACTAAAGTGGGGCAGCGCCACGGCAGAATCAGTGGCCGGTTTGAGTTTATCGAGCAAGAGTTCCTGCAGCAGGGGTGCTAACTCCGTAGAAGCCAACTGCGCCATAAAGCGCTGACAGTCGCGGGGCGTCACCTGGGAGGGATTCTCTAGGCTCAAGGGCAAGCCCAGATTTTGGCAGAGCTTGAGAAAATCCTGCATCGCATAGAGTTCGGGCACAGGCTGGCTGCGGTAGAGGGCGGGTACCCCCAACTTGGCAAGATGACGGGCAAGAAGTTCATTGGCAAGGATGACTAGGCTTGTCCAAGGGGTCACCTTCGGCAGGGCAACGGCGGGAGCCATCCCCTCATCGGCATAGGCCAAGCTCAGCGCCTCCCTAGGCGTGATTTCAATACTGCCCCGTGCCTGTCGCTGCTGACTCACGGCATTGGCAAGGTGAATCAGGGCACGCAGCCAATCCCCGGAACTATCCCCCAGGGCAAGGGTGGCCGCCACCTGCTCACTGGTGACACAGGCATCAACCCGAATACGACTGCGGTAAAGGGTATAGGACTGGACTTCACCCGCTGTGTCAACCTGCATCAGCAGGGAGAGCGCCGCGCGATCGCCCCCCGGCAGCAGGCGCAGCATCTGGAGTTCTGGGGGGAGTAGGGGCAAGCTCAGTTCAGGGGTTGCCAAGGTCATGCCCAGCCGCCGTGCCGTCCGATCCAGCAATTCATCGCGGGGGAGCAGACCTCCCACATCACTGATGTGAATTCCTAACTGCCAGAGGTTCGGCGTGAGGGGATCGAGGGAAAAAGCGACTTGGGGTTCTTGGCCGGGGGCAACAAGGGTAATGGTGACCAGTTGGCGCAAATCGTGGCGATCGCTCAAGTCCAAGGCTTCCAACTGGGCATTCAGGGTGGCTGCCGCTGTGCGCACCGCTGGCGTGAATTGGCGCACCAAGTTGTGTTTGCAGCAAATCAAGTCAAGAACCGGTGCCGATTGGGCATCCCTGCCGAGAATCTGGCCAATTTCCCCCGTGGGCAGGTACCCCCCCAAGGGATAGCGGCGAATGTTCACATGCACCAGTTGATCCACAACGGTGGATAGATCCGGTACTAAGTCATTCGGTTCAAGGGCAATCTCAAAGAGCAGGCGATCGTCAAGGGGGATGGCCCGAAACCCCTCTTCCGTTTGCTTCACGCGAGCAATGACCGAGGGGTTGCCCCGCTCAAGAATCACTTTCACTTCCCCCTCCGGCGATTTCTTGCGGCGGCCTTCACGGGTCACCCGCACCAGCACGCGATCGCCGTTCCAAGCATTACTGAGCTGATGCTCGCGCACAAAGATATCTTCGGCACCCTCGGTATCTTGAATGGCAAAGCAAAAGCCTTTGCTAGAGCAGCGCAGCCGCCCTTCAATCAAACCCTCATCACTAGTGCGGCGATACTTGCCCCGTTCTTTAATGAGCAGGCCAATGCGCTCTAGGGCATCAAGGGCAATTTCCAGTTCCCGCTGGCTCTCAGGATCGTCACAGCCGAGTTTCTTTTCGAGAACCTTGGGAGCAACAAATTTATCTTCGCTAAAGTTGGCAAGCAGACTGGCAATCGTAAAATGCATCGGCAACTCGGTGAAGGGAGGGCAACAGTGGATGTAGCGTTCTTGGCGTCAAGTATCCAAAGTGTAGCTTATCACAGTTGCAGCAGTGTCTTAGGGGATCCCCAATCTGTCCTATAATTAGGGCGCGTTGATTCTGGGCACGAAACGTCCTAGATTTGAGGAATGGCGATCGCCCGCATCAATTACTCTTCTCAATCGTTGTCCATCCAGTTAAGGCATCTATGAATCAAACTGAAATTCTCGAAAAAGTAAAAGCCATTGTTGCCGATCAACTCAGTGTTGATGCAGAAAAAGTTGTGCCCGAAGCGAGTTTTGCTGAGGATCTCAACGCTGACTCCCTTGACTCCGTGGAGTTGATCATGGCCCTTGAGGAAGCCTTTGGCATCGAGATCCCCGATGAAGAGGCCGAGAAACTGAAGACCGTCCAAGATGTCCTTGACTTTATCAACAACAAGGTAGCTGCATAGATCCATGGCAAAGGCGCACCAAAAACGGGTCGTTGTCACGGGGATGGGGGCGATTACCCCCCTCGGCAACACCCTTGCGGAGTATTGGGAAGGGTTAATAGCCGGTCGCAACGGCATTGATTACATTACAGCCTTTGATGCCAGTCGTCATGACTGCCGCATTGCCGGTGAGGTGCGGGGGTTTGATCCCACCCTCTACATGGATCGCAAAGATGCCAAGCGCATGGATCGCTTTGCTCAATTTGCCGTGGCTGCCAGTAAACAAGCCCTTGCGGATGCCCAATTGACGATTGATGAGGGCAATGCCACTGACATTGGCATCATTATTGGTACAGGTGTGGGCGGCATCAAGGTGATGGAAGATCAGCAGGAGATCTATCTCACCAAGGGTCCCAATCGCTGTAGTCCCTTTATGATCCCGATGATGATTGCTAATATGGCCGCAGGACTCACCGCCATTCACACCGGTGCCAAAGGTCCCAATTCCTGTGCGGTGACCGCCTGTGCAGCGGGTTCCAATGCCATTGGCGATGCCTTCCGCATGGTGCAGCACGGTTATGCCAAGGCGATGATCTGTGGGGGAACGGAGGCGGCCATTACGCCCCTCTCGGTGGCCGGTTTTGCGGCAGCGCGCGCCCTTTCTACCCGCAATGATGACCCCCAGCATGCCAGTCGTCCCTTTGACCTCAACCGCGATGGCTTTGTCCTTGGGGAAGGGGCTGGCATCTTAATCCTTGAAGAATTGGAATTTGCCCTTGCGCGCGGCGCACGCATTTATGCAGAAATGGTGGGCTATGGCCTCACCTGCGATGCCTACCACATGACGGCTCCCTCGCCGGGGGGAGAGGGGGCTGCCCGTGCGATTGAAGCTTGCCTCAAGGATGCAGGAATCGCGCCTGATCAGGTGAGCTATATCAATGCCCATGGCACCAGTACCCCTGCCAACGACAGTACGGAAACTGCCGCCATTAAGCGTGCCCTTGGCGAGGAGAATGCCCGTCGCGTTCCCGTGAGTTCGACAAAATCCATGACGGGCCACCTGTTGGGCGGCTCAGGAGGTATCGAGGCGATCGCCACGGTGATGGCGGTTGCCCACGATCGCATCCCCCCTACAATTAACTTGGAGCAACCGGATCCCGCCTGTGATCTAGACTATGTTCCCCATCAGAGCCGGGCTTGTCCGGTGACGGTGGCTCTGTCCAATTCCTTTGGCTTTGGTGGGCACAACGTGACGTTGGCCTTCCGCAAATTTACTCCCGATCGTTAACTTCTGCTGCAAACCCAACTAGAGAGAGAAAGCAATGCCTGCGGTTACTCAATCCCTTGATGAACTCTGTATCAATGCGATTCGCTTCCTAGCGATCGATGCGGTGCAAAAGGCCAACTCTGGGCACCCTGGGCTGCCGATGGGGGCTGCTCCTATGGCCTATGTGCTCTGGAACCAGTTTATGCGGTATAACCCCAAAAATCCGCGTTGGTTCAATCGCGATCGCTTTGTCCTCTCGGCAGGTCATGGCTGTATGTTGCAGTATGCCCTGCTCTACCTCACGGGCTACGACAGCGTCACTATCGAGGACATTAAACAGTTTCGCCAATGGGGGTCGCACACCCCCGGTCACCCCGAAAACTTTGAAACCCCTGGTGTCGAAGTGACCACAGGCCCTTTGGGTCAAGGGATTTGTAACGCCGTTGGTTTAGCAGTGGCGGAAGCGCATCTTGCTGCCCGTTTTAACAAACCCGATCTCAAACTGGTGGATCACTACACCTACGTCATCCTAGGCGATGGCTGCAATATGGAGGGCATCTCTGGGGAAGCCTGCTCCCTCGCTGGTCACTGGGGTCTGGGTAAACTGATTGCCCTCTACGACGATAACCATATTTCCATTGACGGCTCCACCGATATTGCCTTTACAGAGGATGTCTGCAAGCGATTTGAGGCCTACGGTTGGCACGTGCAGCACGTGGCCGATGGCAATACGGATCTCGCGGGCATTGCCAAAGCGATTGAAGCGGCCAAAGCGGTCACAGACAAGCCTTCCCTGATCAAGATCACCACCACCATTGGCTATGGCTCTCCAAACAAAGCCAACACCGCTGGTGTACACGGCGCCCCTCTTGGCTCTGACGAAGTCCAGCTCACCCGCGAAAACCTGGGCTGGAACTATGAGCCTTTTGTGGTCCCTGAAGAGGTGCTAAACCACTTCCGCAAAGCTATTGAGCGCGGTGCTCGCTATGAAGCGGAGTGGAACCAAACCCTTGCCACCTATCGCCAAAAGTATCCTGAGGAGGCTGCCGAATTTGAACGGCTGCTGCGGGGTGAGCTGCCTGCCAATTGGGATGCCAATCTGCCGAGCTATACGCCCGAAGACAAGGCCGTGGCCACCCGCAAGCATTCGGAAATTTGCCTGAACGCGATCGCCCCCAAGCTACCAGAACTCATTGGCGGTTCTGCGGATCTGACCCACTCCAACCTCACGGAACTCAAGTGCTCCGGTGACTTTCAAAAAGGGCAGTATCAAAACCGCAACATTCGCTTTGGGGTGCGTGAACATGCCATGGCCGCCATCTGCAACGGGATTGCCCTGCATCAGTCCGGCTTAATTCCCTACTGCGCCACCTTCTTGGTTTTTGCCGATTACCTGCGGCCTGCCCTGCGTCTCTCAGCGCTCTCCCAAGCGGGTGTGATCTACGTGATGACCCACGATTCCATTGCCCTTGGTGAAGATGGCCCCACCCACCAACCCGTGGAAACTTTGGCTTCCCTGCGGGCAATTCCTAACCTTTTGGTGATCCGCCCTGCTGATGGCAATGAAACTTCGGGTGCCTACCAAGTGGCAATCCAACGGCGTAAGCAGCCGACCCTCCTCGCGCTTACCCGCCAAAATGTGCCTAACTTGGCCGGTACTTCTGCCGCCAATGTGGCCAAGGGGGCCTATACCCTAGTGGATTGCGAAGGTACCCCCGACTTGATTCTGATTGGCACCGGTTCAGAGGTCTCTCTCTGTGTTAAAGCTGCTGAAGCCCTGCGCGCCAATGGCAAGAAGGTGCGAGTGGTATCCATGCCCTCTTGGGAACTCTTTGAAGAGCAGTCCCCTGAGTACAAAGCCAGTGTGCTGCCGACGGGGGTTAAGCGGCTTGCAGTGGAAGCCGCCACCAGTTTTGGTTGGTGCCGCTATGCCGATGCCACAGTCTCAATCGAGCGCTTTGGGGCTTCAGCGCCGGGCAATGTCCTCATGGAGAAATTTGGTTTCACTGTGGACAACGTGGTGGCCAAGGCCAATGCCCTTCTGGGCTAACTTGCTCAGGGTACCCCTTTAGGCACAGAATATAATTAGATGAACAGGGCAGGGGGCGAAACTCTCTGCCCTATTTTGTTTTTGGGGGAAGGCCCTATGTCCCGTCGTCGGAAACGATTTCCCTGCGGTCACCAAGGCTATGGTCAGACATGTCATCGCTGCGCTCAGGAGCTGCAGGCAAAGACGCTAGAAGCAACGGTTCGCGAGCAAGCGCGCGCAGCACGACAGGAATGGGCAGCCTCCTTTGCCCAGGATGTGGTTGATTTAGAGGGATTGCCCAAGTCCATCGTGCTTAAGGCACGTCAAGTGATTGCCGAGATTCTCGCGGGCGCCGATTATCGCCGCTTCAAGGGCAAGCGCCTCAATCACGATCGCCGTGTCATCAGTATTCCCCTCACCTATCACTACCGTCTCATTTGCTACGACACTGGCGATCGCATCGAACCCCGCAGCGTGCTCTCCCACGAAGACTACAATGTCAAAAAACCCCTTGCTTAATCCCATGACGGTAAACACTGATCAGCCGTGGTATGCAGCGGCACAACTCATGCAACCGGCGCTGATTCGCCTCCTCGATCATCTGCGGCGATCGCTAGAAACCTCCCCTTGGCAGGGTACCTATGAAACCGTTGAGATTCCCTGCGGGGACGCAGAACCCCAAATTCTCTACTGGTTGCATTTACGGCAGGGCGATCGCCAAGAGCGGGTGAACCTATGGGAGCTGTGCTACCAAATTTGTTTTCAACAGTACACTCCCCAACTCGACTACAGCGGCATCCATGACTTTCAGGTGGGGGAAGTGCAAGCTGACCTCAGTCTCTTTGATCCTGCTGGGGAGGTGGACTGGCACAAACTGGATCAGAAAGCCGCCCAAGTGGTTGCAGCGCTATTTAGGAGCCTCGAAGCCTCTGAATTTTGAATTGTTGGAGAAAATGACCCTCCCCTACATGCCCCACGACCACCCGCTGCATGGTATGCTCCAATGCCATAGGGAATCTTTCCTCAGTTGTTTTTAGCGAAGCAGCATGGGTTCAAACTCTCAAAACCAGCAAAACAGTAATGAACAGCCTTGGGAGGAGGAAGACTTCGAGGAGGAGATGGAGCAGCTTCGCCTCTACGATGATGAGGGTCGCTTCCTCGACTGCTACATCGAGTTCCGCCTGAATGTCCAAGGGGAAACCTATGCGCTGCTGCGGCCAGTGGACTACCCCGTAGAAATTTTTGCGGTTGTGGCTGAAAACGACGAGGAAGAAATCTTGGTGCCCCTAGAGGAGCAGGAAATTGATGCGGTCTTTGATACGGCCCGTGCGATCCTTGAAGAACAAAACCTCACCCTCAAGCGCACAGCGTTGACCTTAACCGTGTCCGGTGACCTCCCTGATCTCGAGGAAGAGGACGTTCTCAGGGTGGAGGTGGAAGCCGATGATGACATTGAGGAGTATCAACCCCTCGGCAGTAGCTTCTTTTGCGGTACACGGGAATACAGCGTTTATACACCCCTCAGTCCCACCCTTTATGTTGCGCGTCTTATTCCCGGTCAAGAGCCTGAACTTCTCTCTCCCGAAGACTTTCAGCACCTGCAACCCCTCTTGGAGCAGCATTTGGTGAGCCATCTCATTGAAGAGGAGGACTGGGAAGACTAGACCCTACAGATCTTTAAGGTTTGTAGCGTAGAATCGGCAGCCCCCACGATTTCTGCCCCCAGCTCTTGGAGGGTTTGCAAGGTTTCAATCACTGATTCAGTAATCCGTTCGCCAGCAATCACTGTGGGAATTCCCGGTGGGTAGGGGGAGATGGTCTCAGCGCTGATCTCATTTAAGGCCGCCTTTAGGGGAACCGATGCCTGTGGGCAAAAGTAGGCATCCCGTGGTGAGAGGGCGGGTTCTTGGAGGGCAGGGATGGGTGAGATGGCCAGTGGCGGCAGCGGCGCGTTGTGAGAGTATTCAGTGTAAACACTTTTCAGGCGATCGCCCAAAATTGCGAGCATTGTCTGACTGGTACCGAGGCCAAGGCAAAAGGTGAGCGATCGCCCACTGGGGAACTCAGCCATAATCTGTGGTTGCAACAGCTCATCTAGTTCAAAGCCCGTTAGACCAAGCGGCCAAGTTCCTAGGGTTAATCGCAGCGGATCCTGAGGGATGCCTGTGGGCTGCCAGCGGGGCAGGCACCATTCATAGCGGTTGACCCACTGGAGAAGCCTTGCGTAAATTTCCCGTCCCTGCTCAGCCATCTGATAGCCCGCCCGTTCAAGCGCCGCCAGAAACCAATAGCTGGGACTGGTGGTTTGTACCAAGTTTAGGGCTTGACTCAGGCGCTCAGCAGAAACCCGCTGCCCCTTCAGATGCAGCACTGCCGTTTGGGTTAACGTTCCGAGGGTTTTGTGCCAAGACTGCACCACCACATCCGCACCTGCGGCCAAAGCAGCCACGGGAAAGGCGGGATGATAGGCAAAATGACTGCCGTGGGCTTCATCCACAATGAGGGGCAAATCGTGGTCATGGACGCATTGGGCAATCTCTACCAAGGGTGAGCAGAGGCCTTCATAGGTGGGACTGACAACTACAACCGCCTTGGCATCGGGGTAGGCGGCCAAGCCGGCGGCAACCGCATCACAGGTAACAGGTAACGGCAGACCCCACTGCGGATCAACAGTCACCCCCAAATAGACGGGCTTCGCCCCCGTTAACACCAGTCCCGCAATCACTGAGCGGTGAACATTGCGACCCACCAGAACGCGATCGCCCGAACCGACGGTGGCTAAAAGTGCCGCTAAAAGACCACTGGTGGCACCATTCACCAGAAACCAAGCGCGATCGCTCCCTGCCGTCGCCGCCACCGTCGCCTGTGCCTCCGCCAAGACCCCTGTCGGCTGAGCCAAATGATCAAGGCCGGGTAACTCACTCAAATCGTGAGCTAAGGCGGTTCCCCAGAGGGCACGCAACAGCGGCTCCATGCCTCGACCCCGTTGATGGCCGGGCACATGAAAAGGGATGGGATGGTTTTGGGCTAAAAGAGCAGCAAGGAGGGAAGTCGTCAACTACAATTTAGTATAAAGAGTATAAAGCTCTAAGTAATTATACGGGTCTAGGGATGTCTATACCGCAAGACGATCGGTTGGAGTATTCACTGCTGTCGGAGCGTGAGCTACAGGTGTTGGAGCTTGTGGCGGCGGGGTTAACCAACCAAGACATTGCCGCCAAACTAGACATCAGCAAGCGCACGGTAGATAACCACATTAGTAATATTCTCATGAAAACAAAATCAGAAAATCGAGTGGCACTGGTGCGCTGGGCATTGGCGTGGGGTAAGGTGTGCTTGAATGATGTCAATTGTTGTGCCCTGCCGACCCCCCCTACCCAATCTAATGAGTGAACGTGTGTACTATAACCCGCGGATGCCCTTGGCCGTCTATCGCGAATTGGCGGCTCACCTGCAGCTGTTGGAGGGGGTGTCTGTGCGGCTGCTACCCCAAACCTGTTCCCACTTTGACTATGATCTGAGTCAAATTGAAGGGATTGCCGTGACCGTGTCCCCCACTTCTTCGCCACATACGCAAATACGACTTGAGGAAATTTTGCACTATTACGCTCTCCGGCATGGTGGCTGGCAATATTAATTATAGGCGTTTCTGGAATAACAGCGTTGCTCCCTGCTTTAGATTGACATGGACGCTGAAGAGTTGCTCGCTCGCTATGCCAAGGGCGAAACCGATTTTCAAACGGTAAATCTGGCGGGCGTTCGTCTTGTAGGTGTTGATTTGATTGGCATTGATTTACGAGGCGCCAGTTTGCAGGGGGTACATTTCCAATTTTGTCACTTTGGCCGTGCGGACTTTAGCTATGCCCTGTTGACCGGCGCACGACTGGAGGGGTGTAACTTTACCCAAGCAACTTTTCAGGAGAGTCATTTTCATGAGGCCCAATGCCATGGGTGTGTATTTGATCGCGCCAATTTACAAGGGGCGGATCTCACGTTAGCGGTTTTTCGCGACTGCAACTTGCTGAGTAGTGACTTGCGACAGGCAAATTTAAGTCATATCGTTTTGGCCGGCTCTTGTTTGCGCAGTGCGAATTTTCGCAAAGAGAACTATCAGGAGGGAGCTAGTTTGGTGGGTGCGGATCTGCGCCAAGTGGATCTCCAGGGAACGAATCTGGCAGGGGCAGATTTATTACGGGCGAACCTCAAGGGAGCCAATCTCAAGGAGGCGAACCTCAACGGTGTCAACCTCGCCCAAGCCAATTTGGAAAATACCAATCTTCAGGGGGTGATTCTCACCCGGGCCATTCTCTACGAGACCAATCTGGTGGGCAGCAACTTACGGCAGTCACGGCTGGCCCAAGCAGATCTGCGGGGAGCGATTCTCAATCACGCGGATTTCAGTCAAGCGGTTCTCTCGGAGGCGCGGCTCGATGATGCCCAAGCTCAAGGGGTGAACCTGCGGGAAGCAGTTTTGAATAAGGCGGATTTGCGGCGTGCGGATTTAACAGGGGCTGATTTGCAGGAAGCTCGCCTGATTGATGCCTACCTCGCCCGCACGAATCTCAAGGGCGCCAATTTGCGTCAAGCTAACCTGATGCGCGCCGATCTCAGTAGTGCTGTGTTGTTGGAGGCTTGCCTGGAGGAGGCACTGATGCCCGATGGCAGTGTTTTTGTTTGACACGCTTGCTATAGTACAACAGAGGCGCAGTTTCCCTGAAGAACATGGCAGAGTTTGCAGCGGCACTGGCACCAGAGCTAACGATTCAGTGGGTCAATGCGATCGCCAGCGTGCCCCAAGCGCAGTGGGATGCCCTGGCCTTACCTCTAGAAACCCCCTTCTTTGAATGGGAATGGCTGCATCAAATTGAAGCCTCCGGCAGCGCTACACCCCAAACGGGGTGGCTGCCCCATCATTTGCTAGTTTGGCGCGATCGCCAAGGTCAGCGGGAACTGGTCGCGGCCGCTCCCCTCTATGTGAAGGGGCATAGTCAAGGGGAATTTGTTTTTGATCACCAGTGGGCCGATTTAGCCGCGCGCTTAGGCATTCGCTACTATCCGAAGCTGCTGGGGATGGCACCCTTTACGCCGGCGGTGGGCTATCGCTTTCTCATAGCCGAGGGGGTGGATGTGGCCATGATGACGAGGGTGATGCTCTACGAAATTGATCGCCTCTGTCAGCGTCACTGCTTTTCCAGTTGCCACTTTCTCTACGTGGATCCCCAATGGCAACCTGCTGCCGAAGCCTACGGTTATCGGGCATGGCTCCACCATAGTTACATTTGGCACAATCGCAACTATCAGACCTTCGACGACTATCTGGCGGACTTCAACGCCAATCAACGCCGCAATATCAAGCGAGAACGCAAAGCCGTGGCTCAAGCGGATCTGACGTTTCGGGTTCATCAGGGGGATGAGGTCAGCCGCAGCCTTCTGCGACAAATGTACGATTTCTATGCCGATACCTGCGACAAATTTGGCTGGTGGGGCAGCAAGTATCTGACACGGCAGTTTTTTGAAGCCCTCAGCGATCGCTACCGCCACCGTGTCGTGCTCTTTGCGGCCTATGCGAGGGAGGCACAGCGTCCTGTTGGCATGTCCTTTTGTATTACCAAGGGGACTAATCTTTACGGTCGCTATTGGGGCAGTGCTCGCGAAATTGACTGTTTGCACTTTAATGCCTGCTACTACGAACCCATTGAGTGGGCGATCGCCAACGGCATTCAGCGCTTCGACCCCGGTGCCGGCGGACGCCATAAAAAACGACGGGGCTTCCCAGCCACTCCCAACTACAGCCTGCACCGCTTTTATGAACCGCGTTTGGCACAAATTTTTGAGCACTACATTGACCAGATCAATGACGAGGAGCAGCGCCTCATTGACACGATTAATGCTGATTTGCCGATGAAATCCCTCTAGGAGTGGGAGGCCGTCACCAACTCTGGGGAAACAGGGGTCTCTTGCAGATGAGCTAATTCGGCAACAAAATCACTGATCCCTTGAAACTGGCGATAAACCGAGGCAAAACGAACATAGGCCACTTCGCTCAGATGACGCAGCCGTTGCAGTGCTGCTTCCCCAATTTCTGCACTAGTGACTTCGCGGCGCGATCGCAACTGTAAATCTGCTTCAATATCATCCACCAGAGCTTCAATTTTTTGCTGGGGAATGTTGGTTTTGCCACAGGCGGTCATAATCCCCCGCAGCAACTTGGAGCGATCAAAAGACTCGCGATCGCCATTGCGTTTAATGACGGTAATGGGTACAAACTCAATCCGCTCATAGGTGGTAAAGCGACGGCCACAGTTAAGGCATTCCCGACGCCGCCGAATACTTTGACCCCCTTCTGCCGATCGAGACTCTAAAACGCGACTATCCGTGTGGTGGCAATAGGGACACTGCATAGGGATCCCCGCTCCGTTGGGCACCTGAAAGTATCATAGCGGATTCTTTCAATTCATCAACATATACGAGTGCTGTGACAGGGTTTGTTAGGCTAGGGGTATCCCTTGGGTATGCTGCCATGACCGATCCAATCCCCCAAAAGAAACCCAATCAACCCACGATCATTAACGTCGAGCCAGAAAATTTACTGCTCATTGTTACCCTGAGTCTCTTTATCCCGCTAGTGATTGTGGGCTTTTTTGTGCACTAGTAAACTAGTATACCCTGCCAAAATTTAACGTAAATGGCTATGGATACAGCCGGAAGCGTCAGAACGCTTTTCTCTTCTGGCTCTCAATTGCAAGTTACAGTGGGTTAAACTGTCCGGAGCGGCAGACTTTGCCGTTAGGTCTTAGCCAAATTTCAGGCCTCTCTTTGGCGCTGGAAGAGTTCTAGCAGGAAAACGGTTAAGGTTCCTAGGAGGCCTAAATGATTCTGAACTATTTAACCGTTCAGTCATTAAACAGCAAGAACGACTGTGCAGCATTGAAGAATGAGGGATCAAGGTTCTGGGATCATTTAGAAACAATTCCAAGGTTAAAGCGCTCTTTTAGCTAGCTTTGGATTGATAAATTTCCTGTTGAGAGTAGATTTATGCTTTAGCGAGGGGGTCATCAGTGGGCATCAGTCTCAAGGTAAGATTCAAACATCTCAAAATTAATTGTTTACATTATTTTAATGGATATTTCTCGAATAAATTGATGAACATTAATTAAGCCATCTATAAAACATTGATTAAATCTTAAATTCTCTAAAAGTACAGCGGTTTTGTATTCCCCGATACAAAAATTAATTGACAGAATGGTGGAAGACTCCTAAGCTATTTTATTGACAACTTACCGAGGCCAGTCCAAAAACGGGTTCCCTAAGCGCAAAGTTAGCTGGTGAGTCAGTTGACGAATTGTAGTTGAGATAACAACTCTTGCCATAGATGCAAGGTTTAATTATTGCCAACTCAAGGATTAGTGAGTAACTTTGCTGTTCTCTAACCTAGAACTAAGGAGATTGGTTCAATGGCAATCCGCGGTTTATCAATTTCAATGATCTATTACCTGCGGCGACTGTTGCGGCAATACGAGCCACTTCTCAAGCCTGTTATCTATGAGGGTGCAGGACTGGTGGCCAATGCAGAAGCAGATTTATACGCTGTACTGGAGAGTCTTTACCCTGACCCAGAGGAATTGGCCTCTGTTACTGAACAATTGAGTCGGCTGATTCTTTTACATCAGAAAAAAGATCTGATTTCCATTGAACAATATGAAGCAATTACCCAGCAAATTTTCTGGATTTTAGGTCTAAAATACACTCCATCGCACCCCCAGCAGCAGTCTGTTACTGCCTAGGCAAACACGGGTAAAAATTGATAACCACTTTGACTACATTGAGGACTCTAGGAGGGAGATCGATTTTGCCCAAAATATTGGCAGGGTGAGCGACCGGCCACTGCCGCTGTATGCAGACTTCAGCTAGCATAGTATTATGGAACACCATCCCTTCTCCTCGTTTTCAAATTTTGAGCAACCAGTCATGGGTAAGCCAGCGGGCCAGGAATTCGATTCTTCAGCAAATGCAGATTCCTACAAGCTCCTGCAGAGTGTCTGTGCCCGTTTACCGCTCCTCGTTGTGTTTTATGACAATGAAGGGCGAATCGTTTCAATTAACCAAGAGGTGACCACCCAGTTGAGTTGGGAGACCGGAGACTTACTGTCGCGCGACTTCTTGAGTCACTGCTTTCCCGATCCGCGAACCCAGCGGCAGATTCGCTACTGGATGGTTCATCCCCCCACGGGTTGGCAGGAAATTCCAGTTCATAGTGCCCATGGTCAAGTCCTAGAGATAATTTGGGCATTTGTGCGGTTTCCCAGTGGGGGAGGTTTGATGTGTGGCTACAACATTACAGACCTCAAGTTAACGCAGGCAGCGTTACTGGAGACAAGCGATCGCTATGCGCTGCTCACCCGTGGCATCAATGATGGCATTTGGGACTGGAACCTCACGACCAATGAGACGTTTTATTCCTCCCGCTGGAAAACGATTCTTGGCTATCAGGAGCATGAAATCGGCAACCACATTGATGACTGGTTGAAGCGAATTCACCCCCAAGATGTGGAGCGCGTGAAGTTAAATCTCATGCTCCATATCCGTGGGCAAACGCCCCATTTCCAGCAAGAGTTTCGCATTCAGCATCGCAACGGTTCCTATCGCTGGGTGTTAGCACGGGGTTTGGTACTGCGGGATGCCTATGGCAATGCCTGTCGCCTGGCCGGCTCCCTCACCGACCTAACGGAGCATCAACTGGCAGGGGTACACTTGCTGTATGATCCGCTCCATGATTCATTGACGGGCTTAGCCAATCGCACACTCCTGTTTGATCGCATTGAACAGGCAGCTCGCCATGCTCGTCGTCGCCCTGACTATAAGTTCGCCATTTTGTTTATTGATATTGATCGCTTTAAGGTCATCAATGATAGCCTTGGCCACAGTTGCGGAGATGTGATTCTCATTGAGTTGGCCAATCGCCTCACCCGCATTGTTCGCCCCGATGACACGGTGGCTCGCATTGGTGGCGATGAGTTTGTCATCTTGCTGGATGACATTAGTAATAACAGCGATGCCTTGGGGGTTTGCGATCGCATTCGCGCTGCCCTCGGCCAGCCTTTTAGGATCAAAGATCAACTCATTACGCTACAGGTCAGTATTGGTGTGGCCACGCGATCGCCCCACATAGAGAAGGCAGAAGACTATTTGCGCAATGCCGACATTGCCATGTATCGCGCTAAGCTTGCAGGGGGCAATCGCTATCAAGTCTTTAGTGAAGACATGCATTTGATGGCGCGCGATCGCCTCTCCCTTGAAGTCGGATTGCGCCAAGCCATTGAGCGAGAGGAATTGACCCTCCTTTATCAGCCTATCTATCGCCTTAGTGATAACCGTCTCTACGGTTTTGAGGCCCTGATTCGCTGGCAACATCCTACCCAAGGTTTATTATTGCCCGATCGCTTCATTCCCTTGGCTGAGGAAACGGGACTGATTTTGCCCGTTGGCGATTGGGTGATTTGGCGGGCTTGCCGCGACCTTCAGCACTGGCAGGAGCAATTCTCCCGCTGGCAGTTGTCTGTGAATGTGAATTTATCGAATCGGCAACTGATGCACCCTGCCCTTGTCGAACAGGTAGTGGCGGCGTTGGAGCAAACCCAGATTCCTCCTGACCGTCTGCACCTCGAAATCACCCAAAGTGTGGGCATTGACCAGCCTGAACAGGTGCGCGACAGGTTGCTGCAACTCAAGGCGCAAGGGATCAAGCTAAGCCTTGATGACTTTGGCACCGGCCATGCTTCTCTGTGCTACCTAGCCAATCTTCCCCTTGACAGCCTCAAGGTAGATCGCAGCTTCGTCAAGCTCATCACCGAAACCGCACAACAGCCCCCCATTATTGATGCCATTGTGAGCCTTGCCAAGGCTCTCCATCTGGAAGTGGTAGCAGAAGGGGTAGAGCATCCCTATCAAGTGACACGACTGCGGGAACTTGGCTGTGACTATGCCCAAGGCTATTACTTCTCACAACCCCTCAGCATTGAGCAGGTGGAGGCCTTACTGGCTAAAAAAAACTAGTTTGAACTAGGCTCTGCTCAGCCCTCTCTGCGTTAGGATGAAAGAAGCCTAGATGCTTTCCCCTTGTTGTTCCTTTTGTCAGTGGCTCTGTGAATCTCCCCTCCCAAACCGTTCGACTCAATCGTTTTTTGATTAAAAACCTAAGTGAGGCTGAGCGAAGGGTCTATCGCTATACCTGCCAGTGGACAGAGCATCCCGACATTGGCGAAGAAGCCCAAGCACTTAATCGGATTTGCTATCGCCTAGAGGCAGTAGCGAGCCGCTGGCAAACCTACATTCTGATTGAGGAATCCGCTGCGAGAACGCCCCCGCTCCATTTTGAGGGGGAAACATGGAGGCTAGTAAATCCTGAGCAAATAATTTTAGATTGCCGTGACCCTAACCAGCGACAGGCGCTTGAAAGTCTCCAGCGATCGCGACTGCGACGCACCCTAGAGCGAAGTGCTCGCCAATCGCAAGCCCACGTTGTCGAAAAGGGTAGTGATAACAGTATTCTTTTTTGGAAAAAAAGCGATCCAGAAGAAGTTGAGCATGCAGGCTGGCAAGTTATCAGGGGGTACTGTTTTGATCTCATTGTGGACACAGCGGCCAATCTCTACATTGAGGTGGATTACCATTACCATTTCCACAGCCCATGGACGTTGCAGCAGTGGTTAGACCGATATCCAGAGTTGTCTTTCTCTTGGGTGCGCAATACCTATCGCAAAAATAACCAATTTTATCGCTGGCAATTTGTGGGCCTAGGCAGCGGCGAGCGGCCTGAGACGGTGTGGCTAGAGGGGTTAAACAAAACCTTAGCGGAGTACCACCGTGCTGAAGGTGCCACGGAGGCAGAAATTCAAAACTCGCAAGTGGTCTATGTCAGAAATTCCCGGAGCGGCAAACCCATCCCTCACCTCTCCTGTCGCCTTACCCCCAGCCTGACCCTGGAGATGCTCAGCGAACTCCAAGCCAGTGGCGATCGCCAGTTAAAGCAGGCGGTGGAGGCTGTGTTTCAAAAAATTCGCCTACCGGTGCAGACGCGGCTGCAAGGGGTTCAACCCTTCGTGGAGTGGCTTTGTCGAAGTTATTACCAAGTAGCTCCTCCCCAAGGCCCTGTCCAAAAAACCGCCTATCTCCTGCCCCGTGCCGTTCTTCTAGGCAAGGACGGACAAGAAGTGGAAAAGGTTGCTGACGTGTTGCACAAAGGCTGCGCCCGCTGTGGCGAAGAAAAATTTGGCCTACTGAACCTGTGCACAGAAGCACCCACCTGCCCGCCTGCAATTACCACTCCCCTGAGGGCTTTGAGTCGCATCCACGGCAAATCCCTAGAAATTCAATCCTTTCGCACCCGCTCCCAGATGGGGGAAAGCGCTCTAGCACGGCATCAATTTTGGCGGGCATGGGCTGACGAGGGAATTCAAACCATCCTTGTGATGATGCCTCGCTCTTTAGAAAAGCAGCGTATTCGCAATGAAGCCCTGCGAGTAGGCATTGCCACGCAATTTTTTACTCCTGAAAACCTCAACCCATACAAAGCCCTCAACATCGTTCTAGGACTTCTGTGTAAAGCCAAGTGGCAACCCATCCACCTACAACCGCCCTCAAAGCCGGGGCACGCAGAACTGATCATCGGTTTTGATACAGGCACCAATCGTTCCCTATACTTTGGCACTCCTGCCTTTGCCGTATTTGCCAATGGTCAATCCCTAGGCTGGGAACTGCCGACGGCACAACGGGGGGAAAAAATCAGTGGTGAGGCAATCTGGCAAACCGTCCTCAAGCTCATAGATAAGTTTTTCCGATATGAGAATCGCTACCCCACCAAAGTGTTGCTGCTGCGCGATGGCCTGGCACGTGAGGACGAGTTTCAACCCACCATCCAGGAACTCACGAAAGAAGGAATTGCCGTAGATATTCTCAGTGTGCGCAAATCAGGGGCGGGGCGGCTTGCTCAAAAAGAGAACCACGAATATGTTTCTGCCCCAAAGGGAACCGTGGTTTTTGAGGACCAAGAGCGCTCATTTATTCTCATTAGCAGCCAACCCATCAAAAGTAGGGGCCAGGAACTCGGCAGTGCTCGACCTCTGCGGGTGGTTCACGAGTATGGGGACACTTCCCTAGACCTACTGGCCATTCAAACCTACCACCTGACCCAGCTACATCCGGGGAGTGCCTTCAGCCATGCTCGCCTGCCCTGGGTACTGCACTTGGCGCATCGCCATAGTCAAGAGTTTGCTCGCATTGAACCCCTGAGCCTCCTTCAGGATTTTGACCGCAATAAGCTAATTGGTGTCTAGCGGGTCAGGCCGCCCCAGCGCCTGTTATCTCCCTCAATCTATTGGGACAATGCCTTGATCAAAAGGTTGCCCATTTCCCGGCAGCCGACAAGGGTACAGCCCTCAGACATCAAATCGCCGGTGCGGTAGCCTTGATCCAAAACGGCCGTCATTGCCTCTTCGATCGCCTGCGCTGCGGCGGGTTGGTTGAGGCCATAACGCAGCATCATGGCAGCACTGAGCACCATGGCGAGGGGGTTGGCTTTGTCTTGGCCGGCAATGTCGGGGGCAGAGCCGTGAACCGGCTCAAACAGCCCCGGCCCCGATTCCCCCAAACTGGCGGAGGGGAGCATGCCAATACTGCCTGTGAGCATGGCGGCAATGTCGGAGAGGATATCGCCAAACAAGTTACTGGTGACAATCGTGTCAAATTGTTTTGGGGCGCGCACCAGTTGCATGGCGGCATTGTCCACGTAGAGATGGGTGAGTTCCACATCGGGATATTCCTTGCTGAGGGCCGTCAGGCGATCGCGCCACAATTGGGAAACTTCAAGAACATTGGCTTTATCCACAGAACAGAGCTTGCCCTGCCGTTTACGCGCAGTTTCAAAGGCCACCCGCCCAATGCGATCGATTTCCGTGGCGGTGTAGGCCATGGTATTGACCCCCCGCTGCTCCCCGGTTTCCGTGGTGAAGATGCCCCGTGGTTGACCAAAGTAAATGCCACCGGTGAGTTCACGCACAACCATCAGATCGACGCCGGCAATCACCTCTGGCTTGAGGGAGGAGGCGTGAATGAGTTGGGGAAAGACTTTAGCGGGGCGTAAGTTGGCAAATAATCCTAAACCAGCGCGCAGAGCCAGTAATCCTGTTTCCGGGCGCAGATGACGCGGCAAGCTATCCCACTGCGTGCCACCAATGGCGGCTAAAAGCACAGCGTCACTTTGGCGACAGGTTTCGAGGGTTGCGGCTGGCAGGGGTTCTCCCACGGCGTCAATGGCTGCTCCCCCCACTAATGCCGGCACAAACTCAAATTCTAAGTCAAAGCGCGGGGCGATCGCCCGCAACACATCGAGGGCAACAGCCATAATTTCTGGCCCAATTCCGTCCCCCGCCAAAACCGCAATGCGATACGTGGTTGCCATGCCTGTCTCTCTCTCACCAACCTTTTACTCTACACCAGCAACGGTCTTTCCTTGAGACTATTCCGCAAGATAGCCATCCGGTAAAATCGCCTCGCTCATATCCACAGCACTGAGATCCACCCCATTGAGACTGGCACCGGTAAGAATCGCTTCAATGAGATTGGCGCCCCGCAGATCGGCACCGCTGAGATTGGCCCCCATTAAGTTGGCACCAATGAGAATCGCTGACTTCAGATCCGCTTTGCGCAGCAGCGCTTGAGCAAGGCTCACCCCCCGCAAATCAGCGCCCACAAGGTTAGCGTTGTCCAAACAGGCATGGCGTAAATTCGCCTCTTTGAAGACTACTTCGCGAAGATGGGCTTCCTCTAGGCGGGCACGACGCAGATTCGCCCCAATCAAAATTGCCCGTTCTAGGTTGGCCTGCTGTAAATCGCTGGCACTGAGATTAGCACCGCGCAAATTAGCCTGCACAAGTTGACTTTCCCGCAAGATGGCATCGGCTAGATCCGCACCGCGCAGGTAGGCCCCCGTCAAATTGGCACGGATGAGATTTGCCCGCTCCAGTTCAGCAAGGGTGAGATCTGTCAGCGTCAAGTTGGCATCCCGCAGAATGGCTTCACTCAGTTGGGCACCGGTCAGGTTGGCTTCACTGAGATCGGCATTGGCAAGGTTGGCGCGGGTTAAATCCGCCCCCGTGAGGTTGGCGTTGCGCAGGGACACCCAGCGCAGATCCGCACTGATGAGAATTACTCCCCGCAGATCTGCCCCCCGCAGATCCGCTTGGCTCAAATTGACGCCGCTGAGAATTGCCCCCCGCAGATCCGCCCCCTGCAGGTTAGCGCTTTGTAGGGCAGCCTCGGTGAGGTCAGCACGGGAAAGGTTAATCCCTGTCAAAATACAGCGACTTAGGTTAGCGCGGCGCAAGCGTGCCCCCGCAAAATCGCGATCGCCACCACTATATCGTTTCAGCAAAACATCTGGTTCCACAGGGATTGAGTGACTTCCTTGAGATGACAAGAGAACAATGCCGAGTCCCTTTTGAGCTGAGTCTAGACTAGATCTACGGCAGTGAAGCAGACTTTAGGCGAATCCGCGCAATGTAGTGGGTAAATTGATTCTCCCGCACCTGACTGGTGATCCCTAGAGCAGCAAAGGGTTGGAGCGATCGCGCCACTTCTGGTGCGAGTTGGGGTAAAAGCAAGTTATTTTGCAATAAACCTAGGTTACTCAAATTCAGGTAAAACTGTGTGCCTTTAGGATCAGGGAGCACCGCGCGGTAAAGGGGAGAGTCGGCAAGGGAGCGTTCAGGGGGGCGACTCATATCGGTTAAAGGACCGAGTCCCAAATAAAGAGTCTTGTCATTGAGCCAGCCATGCTGTCCCACAGGGAGGCCGGGGGGAATCCGCCAAGTGGTGATGGGTTGGGGTTCTGTTGTCGTTTGCTGCACTTGCCACCGCAGGCGATCGCGAATTTGGGTATCGAGTTGGCTTAGGGTTTGACTAGCTTGGGGGCGATCGCTCGTCTGAGCAAGGAAGAGCAAACTTGGCGCATTTCTCAGCGCAGGAACAGACACCAAAGCAGTGGCAAATTCGCCATCTATCCAAGGCACAAAAGCCTGTTGCCAATCGAGGCCAGTGAGATCTTGAACCGTGTTGGCGATTGTCTCTTTAATGGAGGCAGGTGCATTCTGCCACAAACTCCTGAAGGAGCCTGTACTGTAAAAGGCAAGGGTGGTTTCAGGCACGAGACGACTGAGTTCACGGCTTTGACCTTCACTGACTAAGGCTTGATTCTGTTTGGAACGCCACGTCACGGCCTCTAGCTCAATCTGCTCAGGGGTCAGGTCGGCGGTGAGCACCATCCCCTGTAGCTCGCGAGGGGGTTCAGGCAGACGTCCCTCAGGGGCGGCCATCTGACTGGCCAAAAAGGCGGGCAAGTTCAAATAGAGTTCCACCAAAGGGCGATGATCCGATAACCCTTTTACTGCCTGTTGATAAGTGGGCTGGCTGGCAATGCCGTTGTTGGCTTGGGCGGTGGCAATGACTTGTTGCAGGGCACTCTGGTGCTGACTCCAGATGATGTAGGCTTTGTCTGCGTGCTTGAGGAGGGCGATCGCGCCGCTATTGGGGTCTGGTAGAATCCCCTTGGCCTTAAAGATTTTCACGCCCTTGATGTCGGCGATCGGGTCACCCATCACCCTTTGCAGTAGTTGCTCCCCCATCGGGACATTAAGGGTCGGCACAATCCACACATGGGGTGGCAGCGGCGATTCTCTAACAGACTCTGGGGTAATGGGCAAGAGCACCAGCGTGGCTTGGTCACCAATAAAGGGACGCACATCCTTGAGGTAATCCAGTTGGGCAAGATTCACCCCCTCTGGCGAAAGTGGATCATAGGTGGGGTTCAACCAGGGTTGGGTTTGCAGCAGGCCACTTTTGGCAAGGGCTTCCCAAGGCTTGGGATCCGTGGGTAAGGTGAGGGTCAATAGGGCACTATTGGGGGCGATCGCCATCCCTGGGGCGATCGGGCGTTGCGCAAAGCGTTGCCATAGGAAAACACCAGCAGCAGCGGCCGCCCCTACAACGACCACGGCAACCCCCCCTACTAGCCAAGGGCGTAACCGACGGCGCGATTGCAGAGAAGACTGAGATTCAGTGGTCATTACAGCTCTCCCACAGGCTCATAAAGAGTAGTGCGTTGACAAGGTACCCGTCCCAGGGAGCGAATGGCTGCCACCAGATCGGCTGGGTCAACTCTTGTGCCTCCTTGGGCGCCGGCCACGGAGGTAATGTGTTCTTCCATTAGTGTTCCCCCTAAATCATTACAGCCCCAACACAGTGCCACTGTTGCACCTTCCAAGCCGAGCTTGACCCAACTGGGCTGATGGTTGACAATCCACTGCCCCAAAAAGAGCCGCGCCACTGCCGTCAGCACCAATGTCGGTAATAACTGCGGTTGGTGGTGTCCTACCCATTGTCGCATTGCCTTGGGAGCAAGTTCCCCCACGTAGGGCAGCAGGATAAACTCCGTAATGCGGGCGGGATAGTCGCGCTCTAGGGCTTTTTGCTGAAGTTGCTGCAGGTGTTGCAGGTGAGCCACTTGATCTGCGGGGGTTTCAATGTGGCCACAGAGCATTGTACTGGTTGTCCAGACCCCCAAACGATGCGCCGTCTCAACAATCTCCAGCCAAGTGGCAGTGTTAATTTTCTCCGGGCAGATTCTTGAGCGCACCCGATCCACGAGCACCTCGGCAGCTGTACCGGGCATGGAGTCCACCCCCGTCTGATGCAGGACATCAATCACTTGGGCATAGGAGAGGTCATCCTCGCGGGCAATAAATTGAATTTCTTGGGGTGAAAAGGCATGGAGATGGATTGCAGGAAAGGCGCTTTTAATTTCCCGCACAAGGGATTGGTAATAGCGCAAGGTGGAGCCGCCCACTTTAGCCGCTGGATTGAGTCCGCCCTGCATACAGATTTCCGTTGCCCCTTGAGCTACGGCCTCAGCCACTTTGTTCAGAATCGTATCCATATCAAGCCAGTAAGCATCGGCAGCGGTGGCATCGCGACGAAAGGCACAAAAGCCACAATGTTGCTCACAGATATTCGTGAAGTTGATGTTGCGGTTGATCACATAGGTGACGGTATCCCCCACCTGTTGTTGGCGGAGGCGATCGCTAGCCGTTTGTAGTGCCCTGAGTAGAGGGGGCAACGGTTCTTGAGGATCATTATTTGTGGCTAAGGGAAGAGCGGTTGTCAAAAGGGTGAGGGCTTGTTGGGCAGAAATGCCATTGTGGGTCAGAACTTCCTCTAGCTCGGTGAATGCCTGAACGGCAGGCTTCGCGATCGCCCCCGTAGTCTGCATGGAATTCACTCCTCCTCAAGGAAATTAGGGCACTTTTTCTCTAGCCTATATCAATGTATCTCTAGTTCAGGATCCCCTTCACCCTCTTCTGACATAGCGTTTTTAACGCACACAATCACCTTCTGTTCACTTCACATACATTATCTAGAAACTCTTGGTTTGAAAATTTTCTATGTATTGTTTTATTTTTCTACAAGCTAAATTCTGATTAATTAAGCTAATAAAACAAGTCTCCCATATTGTGAAAAAATATGTCAGCTAGAACTCGAAGAGCAGCTGCGAATTGAGAACTGGACAGCCGCAAGAGCCGAGGCACTTCAGAACAGACTTGAAAATAGCCACAAAAGATGAAATAATAAACCGAGCAATGTTTTGATCTTTTGAGGCAAGGATGCAATACCTCTTTCCTTATTTTCTAGCTCTTCAAACTAACGATCAAAAGTTCTGAAGTAGAGTTGAAATAGAGTAAATGGATAAGGAAAAAATTCTTGAGAGCTTTGAAGCCTTTCTGCAGGAGCATGGGGATGCAGCGTTTGAAAAATTAAATGAGTTTCTAGATCAACAGCGAAGTCAATTTTATTCCAATCACTCCTATAAAAACGATAAAATGGCAAGACAAGCATGGGTTTCAACTATTGGTGGGGCATTAGAAGACATTACCAAAAGACTTTTGCAAGATTTTTGTCATAGCCATGGATTAGGAATAACCTCTGATCGCGAGTTAATCAATCCTAAAACCCTCGAATTAGAAAAAGTCAGAAGGAATATAGAAGTTTTCTTTGGTGAATACTCACTACTACCAGATAGTGATATTGTTATCTATTCCAAAAATAACTGCCGAGTAATAGTGATTATTTCCGTTAAAAATTCTTTTCGTGAGAGATACACTGAAACTCCTTACTGGAAACTAAAGCTAGCTAGTTTTAATACCACAAAGCACATAAAAGTGCTAATGGTAACACCTGATAAAGACAATGAGATATCTTCAAAATCTAATCCCAGAAAGGCACGCATTGTACTAGAATATGATCTCGACGGTGTTTATATCGCAAAACAGGACTTTGATAGAGCTGACAAAGTAAAATCCATCAAAGATTTAATACCAGATATTGAAAGATTAGTACGGGAAGATCAATGGAAATAATCTCTAAAAAACAAGCATTTTTCCAAATGAAAGACATATGGTTATTCCTTGACAATAGCCTTAATTCGGACTTATTTACTGAGCCTTTTATTGACTTAATTGTGACTTCTCCGCCCTATAATGTTGGTCTTGAATATCATTCAGTGAAAGATGATGTCCCCTACAGTGATTATCTAGAGTTTAGTAGAGTTTGGATGTCAAACTGTTTTAATTGGACAAAAATAGGCGGGCGATTGTGTCTCAATATTCCACTGGATAAGAACAAAGGCGGGCAGCACAGTGTAGGCGCCGACTTGACCGTTTTAGCCCAAGAGGTTGGTTGGAAATATCAATCCACCATTGTCTGGAATGAAGGGAATATTTCACGCCGCACCGCTTGGGGGTCTTGGATGTCGCCTTCAGCGCCCTATGTGATTGCTCCAGTAGAGTTAATTGTCGTGCTGTATAAGGAGGAATGGCGGCGCAAATCCAATCAAAACCCTGACATCACGCGAGAAGAGTTCATGGAATGGACAAATGGCCTATGGACATTTAGCGGTGAGAGTAAAAAAAAGATTGGTCATCCTGCCCCATTTCCAAGGGAGCTACCGAGAAGATGTATCAAACTCTTCAGTTTTCCGGGGGATACTGTCTTCGATCCCTTTTGTGGCAGTGGTACAACACTGGTAGAAGCCTTTGCTAATAAACGAAAAGGCGTCGGTGTTGAAATAGCTCCTCGATATGCAGAACTGGCAAAGGAGAGACTTCTGAATGAGATTACACTTTTCGATGTGGTAAATTGATGTAGTAAATTTGTAAATTTCTATAATTGACAGTTTTTGTTAACTAATTCTGTTAGTTCTGCTTGTAGCAAGCTAAAGTAGGATACCACTCTTTTCTAGTTTCTAAAATATGGGAGACGTGGAAAGGGAAATGGTGATGGCCGCAGAGGCGGTGGGCATGGTGCAGGTCTTGGGGTATCCGGCAGCCCTTGCGGTGGCCGATACATTGGTAAAAGCAGCTCAGGTCACCCTCGTCAGTTGTGAGGGGATTGGGGCGGGCTACTGGACAGTGGTGATTCGCGGAGCGGTTGCAGATGTGAATGCGGCGGTTCGAGCAGCGCGATCGCTCAAGGGGCAGGCCATTATTTCCCATCAGATTATTGCCCATCCTGCTGGCAATCTCGAACAGGTGCTACCAATTGTGACCCCTCACCAGCCACCTGAAGATTTTCTGCTTTGAGCCAATCCTAAAGTTCGGCTTGTTAGCTGAAAAGCTGCTCCGCTTAGGGCGATCCTTGCAGTTGCTTCACCTGCTGGGGGGTGAGGATCGTCAGCATTTCCACGCGGGTATCCTGCATCACCTTCGAGAGTTGTGTTTTTTGCTCGGGGCGCAGAGCAACCATATTCATAGCTTCACCCGTGGATTTCCCCTGCTTGATGGCCTTGCGAAAGATACGCTGTTGGTCGCGATCCAGAATCTTAAGGATGCGATCGTTGGTGCGCAAGGTTAGCCGCAGTACAGCCTGTTTTTGCTCCACACTGAGATTGAGTTTTTTCATTTGCTCAGCGGTCAGTAGGCCGCCACTGGTTTGCGCTGCAGCTATGGGGGGAAGGGTTGCGCCACTAATCCCTACAATAAGGGCGATCGCCACCATCCACCGCTGAACATTTTTCCTCATCCCTGCTACCTCACCACTCCTGCTACAATTGCTACCCCTATTCTAGGCTGTCCAAGCCGGATGATTGAGCAGGGCATTGAGCACTTGGACGCCCCGCAGTTGATTGGTCAGGGGTAGATGGCCACGAGGGGCACTCAAATCCCAGATAAATTCATGGGGATAGCGCGGCCACCGCTTGCCCTGCCGCCAGCCAATTTTCTCCCACAGCCGATCCCAGTTTTGACCGCAGCCCAGCCACAGTTGGCGTTGCACCGAATAGCCAAAGCGCCCCAGCGAAAACGCCAGCCACAGTTGATCAATGGTTTGTAAATCCACAATCGGGAACTGCTCCACCTCTGTGAAATAGAGCCAGCGGCGTTTTTGTGCCAGCGGGCCAGCCAGTTCACACAGCTTTTGGGTGGTCAGGCGATCGGCGGCTTCAAATTTTTCGGCCACTAGGAGTGCCGCCAGTTCCTGATAGTCCACCCCGCGATCGGAGCGCAGCGGTATCACCCCTTGGGGATAGTGTTGTTGCAAAAAGGCTTGCACAGATGCTTCTGGGCAATGGAACAGAAGACGATAGGCCTGACCCCGCACCCATAGGGCAGGTGGAGGAGACAAGGTGGCACTGTCTTTGAGAAACTCCTGCAAGAGCTGATAGCCTTCACGGCCTGCCGTACTCAGGGTAGTCATGGCGGCCAGTTGGGATTTTTCGTTGCCGCTGTACAACTGCTGCCGTAGATCGGCTAAGGCTGGTTCTGTGGTGACCATGCGCCTGCTGACTCCTCCCCATGCAACTCTAAAATGCGTTGGACGATCGCCGTAGTTGAACTGGGAACCTCTATTTGAATCAGTTCAATGCGACCGCCATAGCGCTGAACAGCCGCTGCTTCCGGTAGGGTCTCCAGTTGGTAATCGCCCCCCTTGACGTAGATCTCCGGTTGGAGAACCTCAATCAGGGATGTGGCCGTGCGATCGCTAAACAGCACCACCGCATCTACTGATCGTAAACTAGCCAGCACCTCTGCCCGCTGCTGTTCAGGAATAATTGGCCGTTTTGGCTTTAGGGCTGCCACGGAGCGATCGCTATTCAACCCCACCACCAAGCGTTTGCCAAGGGCACGGGCTGCCGCTAGATAGCGCACATGACCCGCATGGATCAGGTCAAAACAGCCATTGGTAAACACCAGAGGCCGCCACTCTTGGGGGGCAGCATTGATGGCAGCAATAAGGGTTTCAAGGGTGTAAAGGTTCAGGGGAACGCTCCTAAAAACGCTAACTGAGTGTGCCACGAAATAGCCCTTGGGGGCGCACCAAAAGCACCACCATCATGATTGCTAGGGCAACCGCCAGCTTGTATTCAGAAGGAATCATCAGTGTACTCATCTCCTGTGCCACACCAATCATCAAGGCACCAGCGATCGCCCCGTAGGGATTGCCAATACCACCGAGAATCACACTAGCAAAGAGGGGCAAGATCAAAAACCAACCCATTGTTGGTCGCACAGCCGTAATTAAACCATAGAGACCGCCGGCCACCCCCGTCAGCACCCCTGCTAGGAGCCAAGTGCACAGCACTACCCACTCGACATCAATCCCCGAAACCCGCGCCAAGTCAAGATCATCGGCTACGGCTCGCATGGCTTTGCCGACTTTTGTGCGCTGGAGCAGCAAGTGTACACTGGCGATCGCCACCACCGCCAGAATCATTACAATCACCTTCGAGTAAATAATTTTCACGCCCCAAAAATCAAGGGCAGGCATCACGGGTAGCCGATAGGTTTGGTTTTCACTGCCCCAGAGGAGAATCACAGCATTGCGCAACAGAAATGAAAGACCAATGGAGATAATAATCAGCGTCGTTGAGGTCGCCCGGCGATCGCGCATCGGCTGCCATAGGAGCTTTTCACATAGGAGCATTAACCCCGCCGTCCCCAAGCCCCCGATCGCCATTGAGAGCCAAATATCGAGTCCTGTTGCATTGGCCACCAAGGTCAGGTAGGCTCCTGCCGTCATAAAGTCGCCATGGGCAAAGTTGGGCAGGCGCAAAATCCCAAATGTGAGCGTCAAACCGACGGCTGCAAGGGCAATAATACTCCCTACCGCCAAGCCATTAACAAAAAGTTGAATCAGTTGAATATCCATGAACCGTTGCGACTAAAATTTTAGAAGGTGTGAAATGGGCAACACCTGTTCATAGAATAACGATCAGAGGAACGTTTGCACGATACTTTTTTCTCTGATTACGAAAATAACTTTTTTTCAAGAAAATTCAAGGTTAAGCAATAAGTTTTATCACACCTTAAACTGACAAAATGTAGCGACAATAACAAATAATAGTACGGATTCCCGAAGTTTCAGGTAGGGATTTACCCCCTTGGTCTTTTTCACTGAGATTGCGTACCGTTGAGGCAGCCATGCTGCTGAGTCAATCGCGCGATTAGCATCAAGGCAGCGGTGACCAACCGTATTGTTCGAGGAGGCTTGTATGCGCATTGCTCAAATCGCCCCCCTGTGGGAACGGGTACCGCCGCCAGCCTACGGGGGTGTGGAGCTGGTGGTGAGTCTGCTCACGGAAGAATTAGTCAAGCGAGGGCACGAGGTCACGCTGTTTGCCAGTGGCGACTCCATTACCCAAGCCAAGTTGGTTTCTACCTATCCCCACGCCATTCGCCTCGATCCCACTGTCCAAGAATATGCCGTCTATGAAGCCCTGCAATTGGGAGAGGTCTTTAGTCGTGCCGACGAGTTTGACATTATCCATTCCCATGTCGGCTACCCTGCCTTGCCCTACGCCAGCCTCGTTAAAACCCCGGTTGTGCACACGCTCCATGGTCGCTTTACCACGGACAATGGGCGCATTTTCAGCCAATATCGCAACCAAAACTACGTCAGTATTTCCCATTCGCAGCGGCAACTCCGGGATTTGAACTACATTGCCACGGTCTATAACGCCATTGCCGTGGAAACCCACCGCTTTTATCCCCAGCCCAGCGATCCGCCCTATCTGGCTTTCCTAGGACGGCTTTCCCCTGAAAAAGGCCCGCACCTTGCCATTGAGATTGCCAAACGGGTGGGCATTCCTCTGAAGATGGCAGGCAAGGTGGATCGGGTGGATCGCGATTACTTCAAGGAATTAATTGAACCCCACATTGATGGTGAATTTATCCAGTTCATCGGCGAAGCAGATCATCCAACCAAGAATGCTCTGCTTGGGGGAGCGATCGCCATGCTCTTCCCGATTACATGGCAGGAACCCTTTGGCTTGGTGATGATTGAATCCATGGCCGCAGGAACACCCGTGGTGGCGATCGCTAAGGGAGCCGCCCCCGAAATTATTGAACACGGCAAGACAGGTTTCCTTTGTCACAGTGTTGAAGAATGTGTTGCCGCTGTTACAGAAGTGTCAAAACTAGATCGCCAAACTTGTCGTGATGCTGTTTGGAAGCGCTTTAGCGTGGAGCGCATGGTAACTGAGTATGAAGCCGTTTACGCAGCAGTACTTGCAGGTGCTTTGGTAAGTAACGGACATCGCAAGGGTAGTTTAGAACTGGTAGCGAGCTAGACTGCCCGGCATTTTCTTAAAACGGTTGTTCCTTGGTCGTTATTCAAAAGGTGTATTTATGCAAACATTATCAAACCGTACAGCAAAAAGCACACTACCGCGAGCCTTTGCTACATCCCAACCACAAATTCCTGCTCGGCAACCTATTGCCCTGATTTCTGTCCACGGGGATCCTGCCGCCGATGTCGGCCATGAATCCGCCGGCGGTCAAAACATCTATGTGCGGCAATTGGGGGAAGCCCTCGCGGCAGCCGGCTGGCAGGTGGATATGTTTACCCGCAAAATTTCCCCCAATGACCCCGATATCATTGAGCACAGCCCCCACTGTCGCACCATTCGCCTTGAGGCAGGGCCTTTGACCTATATCCCTCGCGAAAAGCTCTTTGAGACCTTGCCGAAGTTTGTTAAAGCCTTTAAGGCCTACCATGCCAAATATGGGTATCCCCTGATCCACACCAACTACTGGCTTTCCGGTTGGGTGGGGTGGCAGTTGCGTCAGGAGTTAAATTTCCAATGGCTGCACACCTACCACTCCTTAGGGGTTGTGAAGTACCAAGTGGCTTTTGAGCAAGCCCAACGGGATGAAACCCGCCTCATGGTGGAAAAGGCCATTCTTGAAAATGCCGATTGCGTTATCGTCACCAGCCCCCAAGAGGAGGCCTGTCTGCGGCGTTGGGTCTCTAAGGCTGGACAAACCCGCCTGATTCCCTGTGGCACGAACTTGAACCTCTTCTATCCTGTGGCTGATGCCCGTGCCCAACTCCATTTGCCCGCCGACGAGCCAATCATTCTCTATGTAGGCCGCTTCGATCGCCGCAAAGGGATTGAAACGCTGGTGGCAGCGATGGCTCAAGTGCCCCAAGGGCGCCTACTGCTGGTGGGAGGGAGTGATCCGCAGCGCAGTGATGGTGCCGAACGGCGGCGCATTGAAGGATTGGTGCAGGAGTATAACTTGGGCGATCGCGTCACCTTTGTGGGGCAAATTGACCATGAGCGCTTGGCGGTTTACTACAGTGCTGCCAACGTCTGTGTGGTGCCCAGCTACTATGAACCCTTTGGCTTGGTGGCCATTGAAGCCATGGCCTGTGGCACGCCAGTGATTGCCTCCGCTGTGGGGGGTCTGCAGTTCACCGTCATTCCCGAGGAAACAGGGTTGCTGGTGCCGCCTCAAGATGCCACCGCCTTGGCCAAGGCCATTCAACGCCTCTTGGCTGATCCCGCCTGGGCGCGTACCCTTGGGGAAAATGGCCGTGAGCGGGTGCAAGCTCTCTTTAACTGGGAGGCGATCGCCCTCCAGATGGGGCAACTCTACCGTCAACTCTTTGCCGCCTCCCTCATGGGGAATTCCCCTCGCTTAGAGACGGTGAAAAACACAGCCTCACTGACGACTGTAACCAAAGCGGCCTTGGCCTCCTAAGCATCTTAATGACGTGGCAGAGTGGCTGAAGACAAGATCAAGTAGCATTCCCGCGTAGGCGGCTCACGTCTATCTCCGCTCTGCCCAACCCCTGATTGCCCTTGCTGTGAACAATTTGTTAGATTCTAGGGGGTTATTTATCGTTTTGGATCATTTCTGAAATCCGATGGTGCAGTGGCGATCGCTTTCTCCCCTATGGCCGGATGTCATTCTCGGGGCACTGATTCTAGGTCCTCTCTTTGCACCTTTTTTGGCCGCGAGTCATTTTCTGTTCTTGCCGCAAATTGCCCACATTATCTACACCATGGGCAACCATGTATGTCCGCAGCCAGAAATGGGTTTGATGCTCGCTCCCCCTTGGAAAATGGCGGTGTGCATGCGCTGCTATGGCACCCTGCTGGGGGTTCTTTTGACCCGGTGGTGGATTCAGTGTTCCAAAACTGGCCGCGAATGGTATTGGCTGTCGCAGTATGGTCTGGGGGGCTTTTTGGTGGCAATCCTGTTGATGCTGTTTTATCCCTTGGAGTGGGCACTGCAACACTACGGCGTCTGGGGCTATTCCAATTGGGTGGTATTTCCCTTTGGGGCGATCGCTGGCCTCGGGCTGGGTCTTTTGATTATGCCCTGGCTATATCCCAAGCGACCCTCTTTTTCTCTTCCACAAGGAATAAGCAGCAAACTTTTGGTATCGTCTGATACAAAAACTAACTAGGGCAACTTTCTACCATAGAGTGTCGCTGTGGAGCGCCCAATACAGAAGGAGTAATCTATACATGGCAACCCCCGAAGAAATTTTGCACCTAATTAACACTAAGTACGAACTCATTGACTTGAAATTTGTTGACATGCCCGGCACGTGGCAACACCTGACGGTTCACAAAAGCCAAATTAGTGAAAGTTCGTTTACTGAGGGTGTGCCCTTCGACGGCTCCAGTATTCGTGGTTGGAAAGCCATCAATGAATCCGACATGGTCATGGTGCCGGATCCGAATACGGCGTGGGAAGACCCCTTCATGAAAGAACCCACCCTGAGCATGATTTGCACAATTAAGGAGCCACGCACAGGGGAACTCTACGATCGCTGTCCTCGCGCCATTGCTACCCGTGCTGTTGAGTATCTAAAAGCAACAGGCATTGGCGATACGGCCTATTTTGGTCCCGAAGCTGAGTTCTTTGTGTTCGACGATGTTCGCTACGACCAAAACCAAAAATCGGGCTACTACTATATCGATAGTATAGAAGGCCTGTGGAACACGGGTCGTGAAGAAGAAGGGGGCAACCTCGGCTACAAAATCCGTGGTAAAGAGGGGTATTTCCCCGTTGCTCCCACTGACACGCTCCAAGACCTGCGCACAGAAATGCTGTTGACAATGGCCAAGTGCGGTGTGCCCATTGAAAAACATCACCACGAAGTGGCAACTGGGGGTCAGTGCGAGTTGGGTTTCCGCTTTGGCACTCTCATTCAAGCGGCCGACTGGCTAATGACCTATAAGTACTGCGTCAAGAACGTAGCACGCAAGCATGGCAAAGTGGCCACCTTTATGCCCAAGCCCGTCTTCAACGACAACGGTTCGGGGATGCACACCCACCAGTCGATTTGGAAAGACGGCCAGCCCCTCTTCTGGGGAGACGGATACGCGAATTTGAGTCAAACCGCCCTTTGGTACATTGGTGGTATCCTCAAGCACGCCCCAGCCCTATTGGCCTTTACCAACCCGACAACGAACTCCTACAAGCGACTGGTTCCCGGCTTTGAAGCTCCCGTGAACCTTGCCTATTCCCAAGGTAACCGCTCTGCTTCCGTGCGGATTCCCCTCACCGGCTCGAATCCAAAAGCGAAGCGTCTAGAGTTCCGTTGCCCTGATGCCACAAGTAACCCCTACCTTGCCTTTGCAGCGATGCTGTGTGCGGGGATTGATGGCATCAAGAATCAAATTGATCCGGGTAGCCCCCTGGATGTGGATATCTACGACCTCAGCCCCGAAGAACTGGCCAAAATTCCCTCGACCCCCGGTTCACTCATGGCGGCTCTGGAAAATCTGCAAAAGGATCACAGCTTCCTGACAGCAGGGGGGGTCTTTAGCGAAGACTTTATCCTCAACTGGATTCAGTACAAGCTGGATACGGAAGTGATTCCCATGTCGCTGCGTCCTCACCCCTATGAGTTCGCCCTTTACTTTGATGCCTAGGGCAGTGAATCGCTAGAGCCTTGCATTTAGGGACATAGCAATCAGAGGCACTCACCAAGGGTTGCCTCTTTTATTTTTTCTGTAGATTCCTCTCTGAGAGCGGCTTTGACACTTTTGAGCGCGCTTGGAGTTGCCTAGGGCTAGAATTTCTGATAAGTTGGGGTGTTATTGAAAATTAACATTCCCATTGTCGAATATCATTTTTAGGGAATGTTTGCTCTTCTTGATCAGGTTGTAGGGTCTCATGTTACGCGCGGGAATTGTCGGCCTACCGAATGTGGGCAAATCAACGCTGTTTAATGCCCTTGTGGCTAATGCCAAGGCGGAGGCAGCCAATTTTCCGTTTTGTACGATTGAACCCAATGTGGGTGTGGTGGCCGTCCCCGATGAACGGTTGGAGGTACTGGCAAAAATTTCCCAATCGGCACAGATTGTGCCAGCACGGGTGGAATTTGTGGATATTGCGGGTTTGGTGAAGGGGGCTAGCAAAGGGGAAGGATTGGGCAACCAGTTCTTGGCAAACATTCGCGAGGTGGATGCCATTGTGCACGTGGTGCGCTGCTTTGAAGATGAGGATATCGTTCACGTGGCAGGTCGCGTCAATCCTGTCGAGGATATTGCGGTCATTAACTTAGAGTTGGCACTGGCGGATTTAGCCCAAATCGAAAAACGCATTGAACGCACCCGTAAGGCAGCGCGATCGCAAAAAGAGGCACAGATTGAACTCACGGCTCTTGAAAAGCTCCTTGGCGTCCTCAACGCAGGACAGCCTGCTCGTCTATGTCAACTGACGGAGGACGAAGAAGCAGCCATTCGCTTTCTCGGATTGCTCACCCGTAAGCCTGTGATCTATGCCGCTAACGTTGCTGAGCAGGATTTGGCCACTGGCAATCAATGGACAGCGGCGGTTCAGGAGATTGCGCAGCAGGAGGGAGCGGAGGTGGTGATTGTCTCTGCCCAAGTAGAGGCGGAACTGGTGGATTTACCTGCGGGCGATCGCGCCGAATATCTTGCCAGTCTGGGGGTCAGTGAGGGAGGCTTGCGATCGCTGATTCGCTCAACCTATAAGCTTCTTGGTCTGCAAACCTTTTTTACCACAGGGCCGAAGGAAACACGGGCGTGGACGATTCCAGTGGGCACCAAAGCGCCCCAAGCGGCGGGCGTCATTCACAGTGACTTTGAGCGGGGCTTTATTCGCGCTGAGACGGTGAGCTACGAAGACCTAGTGGCCTGTCAGTCCATGACAGTAGCTAAGGAAAAAGGCCTAGTCCGCAGTGAAGGCAAAGACTACGTTGTGCAGGAAGGGGATGTGATGCTCTTCCGCTTTAATGTTTAGCTCTTCCCAAGTCGCTGAAAATCTACCAGAGTATTCCCACAAGGGGGTAAACCAAGGGGGGCACAAGCAGCGCCATGGCCACTCCCACTGCGGCGATCGCACTGAGGAGAACCGCACCAGCAGCACAATCTTTGGCAATGCGGGCAAGATCATGATACTCCTTGCCAACGGTGAGATCCACCACTGCTTCCAGAGCCGTATTCAGCAGCTCTAGCCCCATGACAAGACCAATCGTGAGGACAATCACTGCTACCTCAACGGGGGGCAGTTTAAGCAAACCACTGAGGGCGATCGCGCTCAGGCCAACTGCGGTGTGAATGCGAAAATTGCGCTGTGTCTGAAAGGCATAGACTATCCCTGCCCACGCATAGCGGAAACTATTCAGTAGGGAGACGGCCATCTGGTAGAAGCGTGGGCATGATAAGCTTGTCACCGCTATTTTGTTCCCAGAGGTTACTAGGACTTTTTGTGACATAAAAATTACCCCTCACACGGAATGTTCAAGACTCAATTGGCTGCGCCTGTTGTCCAGCACCTTTTGGGAAGGTTGATCAAATTTACGGTGTTGTTGATGGAAAGGTGGCACTGCTAAGAGTCTCCACGTCATAGCCAGCATCGGGAACATACTCACATCAGGGTCTGGAAAATCGCCTTCCATTTAAGCACAGGTTTCCCCAATTCATGCCTCAAACTGTCATTTGCGAGATCAGTTAACAGTATGCAGGCGGGGTTAGCCCCACTGCCTCCAAGCAGCGCGCTTGCTGCGTAAGCATTTGGCAAAGTTGAGTCTCATCGGGATGATCCCAGCCTAAAAGGTGGAGCAGGCCATGGCAGGCGAGCCAAGCAATCTCTGTGGAGAGGGAGTGCCCCCCTTCGGTGGCTTGCCGACGGGCTGTATCCCCAGAAATAATGATGTCGCCAAGGTATTCAGGTTCCTCTGGGGGCAGCGGGAGAGTCTCATCGCGGGTGGCAAAGGCCAGCACATCGGTGGGGGTGTCGCGATCGCGATACTGACGATTAAGAATTTGAATTTCAGCATCCGTCGTCAGGCGCAGGGTTAGCTCGTAGGCTTTACCTAGGTTCGGCTCAACCATCGCCATCCATGTGTGAAACCAAGCTTGCCATGGCAGGGCTGCCACCTCAGTGCTCAGGGAGGGATCCTGAAGTTCGAGATAGACGGTGACCGTCATTGTCTGAAAGTTTTTCCGCGCTCACTAACGGGTGAGGTAGGACAAGCCCACCAACAACGCTAACAGACCGATACTCGTGAGGGCAAAATGGGTCAGGGACTTGCCCCCCTTGCGCACCATGTTTCGCATGGCCAGTTTGACATAACTGGGTTGCTCGGCAGGGGAGGATGGGGGTTGTGGGGACTCGCTCATGGGATTTCACTATGGTTGACCATCTTCACAAATTTTAACAAAGGGTGCTTGACTTCAGTAGCGCGATCGCGGGCGATGATTGACCACTGATTGTACTAGCCCCAAGCCAATATAGGTTGCCAAGAGAGCAGAACGCCCATAGCTAAGGAAGGGCAAGGGAATGCCTGTCACAGGAAATAGGTTCATGGTCATGCCGATATTGACCACCGCTTGGAACATCAACATGGCAAAAAGACCGATCGCCAGCAGCGAGCCAAAATCATCGCGGGCACTATTGGCAATTTGCAGCAGCCGTAGGCCAATCAACCAAAACAGCCCTAAAACCAGCAAGCCACCCAAAAAGCCTAATTCCTCACCGATGGCCGAAAAAATAAAGTCCGTGTGCTGCTCAGGGATAAATCCCAATTGGGTCTGCGTCCCGTGAAACAGCCCTCGTCCCCACAGTCCACCGGCACCAATGGCAATGCGGGATTGGATCAGGTGATAGCCGGCTCCTAAGGGATCCTTATCGGGGTCTAAAAACATTAAGAGGCGATCTTTTTGGTAGTCCTTAAGAACACTCCACAGCAACTGCCCCAAACCCGCCCCCGAAAGATTCAGAACAATGCCACCGATCGCCCCAATCCAACCCAAGGGAAGGCTTTGCCAAGCCACAACCCCCATCCCTAATGTCCACAGGAACCACAGCACCAAATTGAGTTCATAGGGCAGCGGTAGGGCAAAGAGAATCGCTGCCACCAAAGGGGAGAGCATGAGCACAATCCAGCCCAAACGTGCATTCGCCCAGTAGAGCATTCCCAAGGTGATGGCACCAAAGACCAAAGAGGTGCCTAAATCGGGTTCCGATAAAATCAACCCTAGGGGCAAGACTGTTGCCGCAAACACCCGTAGAATACCCCTGAGGCCATTGGCAGGCACCCGCTGGAGTAGCGCAGCTTGGGTGAGGATGATCGAGATTTTGGCAAATTCTGAAGGTTGTAGATTAAACCCCGCAATGGGCAGCCAACTCTGGGCACCGTTAGCTTCAACACCAAATAAGCTCACAGCCAGTAGCAGGCCACAACTGATGCCATAGACCCACCAATGGACTGAAAGAAAGACCGAGGTCGGTACCCGCGCTAGCACGAACAGTAAAATCGTGCCAATCCCCGCGATCGCCAGATGTTGGAAGCCATCCTTTTCGCCAATGTGCAGCTCGGCACTGTGAATCGCCACTGCCCCCAACAGCGTAATCAGCCACACTGCCATTAAAAGGAGCCAATCCATCCCCCGCCAAGGGTGGAGCCAAGCAGACCAGCGGCGTTGCCACAGCCGAGTTGTCCAAAACATCGTCAAATATCCTTTGTTTGCATTAGGCTGGAACAGTGGTGGTTTGATCAAGATTCCCATTCTATCCTGAGTGGATCCATGCTTCGGTGGCGAGAGCGTTGGTCAAGGTTTTTGTGGTCAATTTCGGGGCGGCTACTGCTGGTGATACTGCTCATTTCCCTATTACCGATGGGGATGGTGGTGCTCTACAACCAAGCTGAAAGCGCTGAGATGATGAAGCGCTTAGAAATTGATGCCCTACAACTGCTAGCGATCGGCAAAGCTCGTTCCCTAGATCGGCTTTTCCAAGATGATTGGCTATTCGCGGGATATGCGACTGAGTTTGCTGCAACACCTTGTGCGCTGTCCCCAGCGGTGTCGTGGCTATAAGGCGATCGCCATTGAACGTCCCGATCGCCCGTGGCTAGAAGCCGTAAAACAACAGTGGCTAGCGGAATTGGGAACTGTGCCCCTCGGCAACGATCGCGATCGCGCCCGGTGGGAAAATGCCATTGATGTCAGGGAGCAAATGACTGAGGCCGAACGCACCGCATGGGCAAGTGCTGATCCATTCACCCAACCAAAACTGCTAAAACAGGTAGCGCGGCGGGTTGAAGCAGCAATTCTCGAAGAGTTACAGCAGCGATCGCTACAGGGGCTACTGATCTTTAACGCCAAACTAGAAGAAGTGGACGGCTTAATCTCACATGACGACTTCTCCCCCCCTGACCTCTAGCCAAATTTGGCAGATCAATCAGCTCCTGCGCCAAGCAGGGCAGCGGGCACGGCAACTGGCACAGCAACCCTTTGAAGTCATTGAAAAGGGACGCCAAGATTTTGCCACCAGTATTGATCGCTTCTTGGATCGGCTACTGAGTCAAAAGTTTCGCGCTTGGTTTCCTGAAGATGGGATCATCAGCGAGGAAAATGCCGACTCCCAAGCAGTCTTTCAGGAACCGAAAAATCGCTACTGGCTGATTGATCCCCTCGATGGTACTGACGATCTCATTCACCATCGCCAAGGCTATGCCCTCATGGTGGGACTGCTGGAGCACTACAGCCCCGTGGCGGGTTGGATCTATGCCCCCAATTTGGATCACCTCTACTATGGCGGTAAAGATTGGGGACTCTTTCAGATGAGCAGTGGTGGTCCCCCTGTTCCCCTCTTACCCGTTTGCCCGCCCTCTCCCAGTGAAGACCATTGCCCGATTATGATTGGCTATCGCGACTACCGCACTTACGGTGATGCAATTCATCGGCTGTTGCCCCAAGTGGAATTTCGCTTTCTAGGCAGTTTTGGCCTCAAGGTGATTGAAGTGATTTTGGGACGGGCGGGACTCTACCTCTACTTAAATCAGCGGGTGAAGCTCTGGGACACCACAGCCCCCTTGGCTTTAGCAACAGCAGCAGGTTTGGTGTGCACCGATTTGCAGGGAAATCCCTTACGCTTTGATGCCACAGGTTTACAGGGACAGACCCTTACCCATCAGCAACCAATCCTCATTGGCTGGCCAGAGTATATTGCTGCTTTGCGATCGCCCCTTGTTGAAGCAATTACAAGGGTTCAACTGTCCCTTGACTCTGCCTAAAAAGCAGGAGCCCTAGCTTCAGTCTATTGGCGAGGTCCCTAGGGGTGCCACCAGTGCTGCCACTGCTGCAAGAGCCAACGACCGAAGCGAATGAGCTGTTCTTCAAGCCAGAGAAACAGGCGATCGCACCACAGCAGCAGCCGCTCAAACCAGTGGAGTTCATAGCCAATTAGGGCCGCATCCACATCGAGAATTAGCTGCTCTGGATTCCGATCGACACTGGTGGCCACAGTTTCTGAGGGTGGTGAATGGGCTAGGGAATCAGCGCGACTGCCTAGGCTAAGCAGGGTCTCCGCGGGGGAAAAGACTGGCAGAGAAGCCGTAGCTGCCAATAGCGGCGAATTCACGGCTGCCACCCCTGGGGGTTGGAATCCCCCTAACCAATAGGAGAGTTGACTCAGCCATTCTGGGAAGGGCAGCTTGCAGGGATTGAGATGGCGTTCAATCCAAGCCAGAACTTGCGCCTGTTGGGCGGGGCTGAGGGTGTACAGGATCGTGTTATCAGGGCCAATGAGCACCATCTGCTGCGTTTCTAGGAGAGTCGCAATCCCCTGTATCTGCCCTTGGGAGAGGGTGTTCTTACGCCCAAAGGGGAGGCGCGATTGCAACCAGCGGAGGACAGTGGCTAGGGGAGACACCGTAGGTAGAACTAAATCCCCTTCACTAGTACCTGTTAACTGAAGTTGCCCTAGAAAACTTGCCACCAAACAGGACGATGGTTTAGAGCCTGCCTTTAGCGATCGCTCCTGCCAGCCCCAGAGCCAATGATGCCGCCGCCGATACCACTGCCGAACGTGCTGATAGTACACTGCCAAGGCGTAGGCAATATGTCGCTCAATTTGCTGCTGTTCTGCGGCGGTGAAGATTTTCAAAGGATGGGCAGCCTCATCCACAAGCAATAGGGATTTTGCGGTGCGATCGCAGGCAAGGTAAAAGGGTTGCCGCTGGGCCAAAGGCGCCTCCGATGGCATTAACCTTTTGGACTGGGGTTGAAACCAGCGGTATAAAGGCGCGATCCAGCGCTGCCACCAGGGGAGTGGACGCGGAATGGGGGCGATCGCCACCCCCCAAGATTCATCCTCCCCTTTCGTCAGGGAGAGGGCAGACATGACACTTAACAACGCTTCATCGGCAGGGGGTGCTGTTGTAGGTTTCAGTAGTAAGCGTTGACGCATTTGGGAGACGCTGCCCATGAGTTGGGGAAGTCCCCGCTGCCAAAACTGGGCTAGAATCGCACCAATGATCTGAAGCCTACCCTTAAGCGTACTTTCAAGCTGCCATTGTTGGCGTTGCCAGTGCTGCTGCCAATACTGCCATTGCCGTCGCCAAAAGTTAAAGAAGCGACTCTGATAGGAAACTGCCATGGCAACTTTCTGGGTAAGGGGTCTAGAACTAGATTATCGTTCTCTTGGCATCAGCGAGATTGCTAGTACTGATCCCGTTTACCCCGCAACCGGGTAAAGGTCTGGAGGGGCGTGGTCGCCCCCACCGCTGCTTGAAGGGTACTGACTTCACAGCGCAAAAAGGGATTTGTGGCCTTTTCCAAGCCAATCGTACTGGGAACTGTGCTTTTTCCTTGGGCGCGATCGCGACAGACTTGGGCATAGCGCGCTTGCAGGGCAGGATTATCGGCATCTACGGTCAACGCAAAGCTGAGGTTCTTTTGAGTATATTCGTGGGCGCACCAGACCCGCGTTTGCTCCGGCAGTTGCCGCAGTTGATTCAAAGAGTCGAGCATCTGCGCTGGTGTCCCCTCAAAAAGACGACCACAACCACCGCCAAAGAGTGTATCACCGCAAAAGAGATCGCCCGTTGCCGGCGCATAGTAGGCAATGTGACCGCGGGTATGACCGGGGACAAACAGCACCTCAAAAGAATGTTCACCAAAGGGAACGCGATCGCCCGCACTGAGAAAGACTGTTTGCTCTGGAATGCGGCCTTGATCTTCGCGGCTGCCATAGACTTCGATATTGGGAAAGTGCGATTTCAGGGCACGATTGGCTCCCACATGATCCCAGTGGTGGTGGGTATTGAAAATCGCCGTCAGTGTTGCTCCCAATTCCGCTAATTTGGCCAGAACAGGTTCTGGCTCTGCCGGATCGACCACTACCGCTGTCTGCGCTTGCGGATCATGGAGTAAAAAAATGTAGTTGTCCGTAAGGGCATTGAGGCGATAAATCATCATGGCCGTTGTCCCTGTACCCAGCGTCACCAATTTTTCTCTGCCTCTACTTCATCAAAAACCTCCGAGAAATCCTGCACCTTAAGGCAGGGAGGGATAGCTGCCAATGGAAGTCTTCCCTATTCTTTACAATAACGAAGTTGCGGAGAGCGCAAAATGTATCTCACTCAGAAACACCGAATACAGATGCTGTTGATTGCCCTTGAACCTCAAAACATATTTTCCTTCTTAATAGTATGCGTTTGCCCTGATTGATTTGCTGAGAGACTTGTCATAGCACCTAGACACTTGCTAGGATTATGAAACCCTTTCAAGCCGGGATAGCTCAGTTGGTAGAGCAGAGGACTGAAAATCCTCGTGTCGCCAGTTCGATTCTGGCTCCTGGCATTGTAGGCTCACCCCGTCTTGTTTCACTACTACCAAGTGCCACGGAAATTGTTGCCGCTCTAGGCCTCCTGCCGTTTCTAGTGGGGCGAAGCCACGAATGTGACTATCCACCCGAAGTGAAGGCGCTGCCCGCTTGTACACGAGCGCGCTTAGATGCACAGCAGCCCAGTTTGGCCATTGAACGGGCGGTGCAAGACCTATTGCAATCAGCTTTGGGGATTTATGAGTTGGAACTGACCACTCTCCAATCCCTACAGCCCACCCATATCATTACCCAAGACCAATGCGATGTCTGTGCGGTTACCCTAGCGGATGTGCAGCGGGCGATCGCCGAACTCTTTGACCCGCCCCCCCAGTTGATTTCCCTCCAACCCCATTCCCTTGGGGATGTTTGGCAGGATATGCGGCGGGTGGCCCTTGCCCTTGGGGTTTCCCCTGACCCCTTACTGAATTCCCTGCACAGGAGAATTCATGCCTGTCAAGCATGGGTGAGCGATCGCCCGCGGCGGCAGGTGGTGACAATTGAATGGATTGACCCCCTCATGACCAGCGGCAACTGGGTACCAGAATTGATTACCCTAGCGGGGGGTGAAAATGTATTGGGGACAGCGGGAAAACATTCCCCCTACATTGACTGGTCAACACTGCTGGCGATCGATCCAGAGGTGATCATTGTCATGCCCTGTGGCTTTGACCTCAAGCGCACCCACCAAGAACTGCAGCAAGCACTGCACACCTCTCCCCAGTGGCAACAATTGCGTGCCTTCCAGACGGATCAACTTTACATTGTTGACGGCAATGCTTACTTTAATCGCCCCGGACCCCGTTTAGTGGATTCCCTTGAAATTCTTGTGGAAATTCTCCACCCACCTCAAGAACTGAAGTTTCAGGGCATTGGTTGGCAGCGATATGCCCTAGCGGTAGCAGGATAGCCCATCAAATAACAAAATAATAAATCTGAAGAAAAGATAAAAATTTACCGTTGCAGATTTAGCTATTTCGCCTAAGATGAGGGAAACTCAACTGATCTCAAGATCCCCCGCCGTTGTCCCGAATACATAAATAGGCAAACTTCCTATGGCAATTGGTTATTTAGCGCTGGTTTTGCATGCTCACCTCCCCTTCGTTCGCCATCCCGAAAGTGACTACGTTTTAGAGGAAGAGTGGCTCTTTGAGGCGATTACCGAAACCTATGTGCCCCTGATCTGGATGTTTGAGGGGCTAAAACGTGACGGCGTGGACTTCAAAATCACCATGAGTATGACGCCGCCACTCATTTCAATGTTGCGGGACCCCCTATTGCAGGAACGCTATGATCAGCACTTGGCGAAACTAGAGGAACTGGCGGAACTAGAGGTAGAGCACAATACCCACAATGGCCACATCCGCTACCTTGCCGAGCATTATGCCCAAGAGTTCAACCGCGTGCGACAAACATGGGAAAACTACGATCGCGACCTCGTCAAGGCCTTTAAGCAGTTTCAAGACACCAATAACCTTGAAATTATTACCTGTGGTGCCACCCACGGCTACCTGCCCCTCATGAAAATGTATCCCCAAGCGGTGTGGGCACAACTTCAAGTAGCCTGTGAACACTACGAGCAAACCTTTGGTCGTCCACCCAAGGGCATTTGGCTACCGGAATGCGCCTACTACGAAGGCCTAGAGCGAATGCTTGCCGATGCTGGTTTGCGCTATTTCATTATCGATGGCCACGGTATTCTCTATGCCCGTCCCCGCCCTCGCTTTGGCACCTATGCGCCCATTTTCACCGAAACAGGGGTTGCTGCCTTTGGTCGCGATCACGAATCCTCGCAGCAGGTATGGTCATCGGAAGTAGGTTATCCGGGGGATCCCGTCTATCGCGAGTTCTACAAGGACTTGGGTTGGGAAGCAGAGTACGAATACATTAAGCCCTACATCATGCCCAATGGCCAACGTAAAAATACGGGAATTAAGTACCACAAAATTACCGGTCGCGGTCTTGGTTTAGGGGAGAAGCAACTCTATGACCCCTATTGGGCACGGGAAAAAGCCGCCGAACACGCGGCCAACTTCATGTTTAACCGCGAAAACCAAATTCGTTATCTGTACCACCTAATGCAGCGTCCGCCGATTGTCGTTTCTCCCTACGATGCTGAACTCTATGGCCACTGGTGGTATGAAGGGCCTTGGTTCCTTGACTTTCTCTTCCGCAAAGTTTGGTTTGACCAAGACACCTTTGCCATGACCCACTTGGCAGACTATCTCCGTGCCCATCCCACGCAGCAGGTGTGCCGTCCCTCCCAGTCCAGTTGGGGCTATAAGGGCTTCCATGAATACTGGCTCAATGACACCAATGCGTGGATCTATCCTCACCTTCACAAGGCGACGGAGCGAATGATAGAGCTGGCCAAAGGAGAACCTTGGGATGAGCTAAGCTGGCGTGCCCTGAACCAAGCGGCTCGGGAATTACTCCTTGCGCAATCTTCCGACTGGGCTTTTATCATGCGCACAGGCACAATGGTGCCCTATGCGGTTCGTCGCACCCGCAGCCATCTCCTGCGCTTCCACAAGCTCTACGAGGACATCAAGGCTCAAAAAATTGATGCCGGCTGGTTGGAAAAAGTGGAAGCCATTGACAATATCTTTCCCCACATCAACTATCGTGTGTATCGCCCTTTGTAAGTAAGGGTGTAAATAAGGGTCAATAGGCGCTGGGAAAGGGCCTGCTCTGCGCTTGGGCAAGGGGAAAGGAACCCATAGTCTCCTAAGGCTCAAGCACTGAGGGCTGAAGCGAAGCCACTTGGGTTTGCAGAAAGCGAAACATATTGTAGAACCCATTGCTCCGTGAAGGGGTTAAGCTCACATCCAGACCAGTCCGCTTAATGAAGTCGGGAGACACCTGCAAAATTTCTGCCGGTGTGAGTTCATTTAGACCACTAGTCAGCAGCCCTAACAGGCCTTTGGGAATTTGGGCATCAGAGCTACCGCGAAAGACAACCTTTCCCTCTGGGGTGAGGTGAGCCACTAGGTGGACTTGGGAAACACAGCCGGGGACACGGTTCTCGGAGGTACACTCCTGAGGGGAGAGAGGCGGTACTTTTTTAGCAAAGGAGAGCAGATATTCATAACGGCGGCGGGCATCTTGAATTTGCTCAAAACGCTGCACGATTTGCTCAAGGGCTGGGGGAAGACAGGAAGTTAAAATCATGGTTGTAAAGGGTAACAAGACACCTTAGGTTTAGGTTTTTTCATTTAAGTTAATACAAAAATCCATCTGCTGCCTGCAAAAGTTCTTAGCCAATCCATTGGGAAGATTTGCTCAGCAAGAAAACCTTTCCCCTTAGAGTACGCCAAAGCCCTTGCGTTTCTTTTGTTTCTTGGTTTTTTTAGGCGTCTGAGGACGTCCCCCGCGACCCATTGGGTTCACGCCCGGCATGCCCATGCTTGGAAAGCCCCCTTGACCCATCTGCTGCATTAGCGATCGCATGCGCTGGAAGTCACTGACTAGCTTTGTGACATCGGCTACCGAATAACCAGAACCTTTGGCAACCCGTTCACGGCGACTAGGGGAACTCGCCAGAAGTTCGGGGTTACGGCGCTCTTCGCGGGTCATGGAGTTAATCATCGCTTCCGCCCGCTTCAATTGCACTTCCCCCTGCTGGAGTTGCTCCGTTGAAATTTTATTCAGGCCGGGGATGAGCTTCATAATTCCCGCCAAGGATCCCATATTTTTGAGTAGGCGCAGTTGCTTGAGAAAGTCATCAAAGTCAAACTGGGCTTCGAGAATTTTGCGGGACATTGTTTCGGCATCGGCCAAGTCCACTGCCTCTTGGGCTTTTTCCACAAGGGTGAGGACATCGCCCATCCCTAAGATACGAGAGGCCAAGCGATCGGGATAAAAAGGCTGGAGCGCCTCGACCTTTTCACCGACCCCAATAAACTTAATCGGCTGTCCGGAGACTTGGCGCACAGAAAGAGCTGCACCGCCGCGTGTATCGCCATCGAGCTTGGTGAGAATGGCGCCTGTAATCCCCACCTGCTCATGGAAGGCACGCGTGAGGTTAGCGGCCTCTTGCCCGGTCATCGCATCTACCACCAAGAGGGTTTCGTGTGGTTGCACTGCCTCCTTAATCGCTGCCAATTCCGCCATCATCTCAGCGTCAATTTGGAGGCGCCCCGCCGTGTCAATAATCACCGTATCCACGCCAAGTTCCTTGGCCTTGGCCACCCCTTGGCGAGCAATTTCGACGGGGCTAACCTCTGTCCCCATCTCAAACACGGGCACGTCAACTTGTCTGCCTAGGGTAATCAACTGATCAATAGCCGCAGGACGATAGACATCAGTGGCCACCAAAAGGCTGCTGAGGCCTTCTTTGCGCAGATAGAGGGCCAGCTTGGCTGTGGCGGTGGTCTTCCCAGTTCCCTGTAAACCCGCCATGAGAATAATTGTCGGGGGTGGCTCCACGTGGGCAAGGGGGCTGTGGGATTCCCCCATGACTTCCACAAGGGCATCGTAAACAATTTTGATAAATTGCTGATCTGGCCGAACGCCGGCAATGACCTCTGCACCGATCGCCCGCTGACGCACATTTTCAATAAAATCCTTGGCAACTTGGAGGTTGACATCGGCCTCCAATAGGGCGCGGCGCACTTCCCTCAGCGCTTCTTGGATATTATTTTCCGTAATTTTGTCTTGACCCCGTAGGGTTTTCCAAGCAGATTCAAGGCGTTCAGCAAGGGCGTCAAACATCACTCAAACTCTTTGCACGCTACTATAAACGCTACTATCAATAGCTTATCTATCCTAGCAAACCTAGGTTTGTTTTGAGGAAGTTTTATCTAAGGACAGCAATTTGAATCTGGCTATTTTGGGATTCATTCTTTTGCCAAAACAAGTGCAAAGGGGTCAGCGTACACAACTCTATAGCCCTTGGGGTTTTGGAGAAAGGCCTTTAAATCCTCAGATAGGGTAGCGGTGAAAGGATCCAGCGCAAGAGCAATATAGTCATAGCCCTCTGAAGAACGAGGATTAGAAAGTTCTGAAGTGGGAAGACTGCCCTCGATAACTTCGTTGCTAAAGGGAAAATTGAATAATCCATAACTTCTCAGATTAATATTCAGGATGCGCTTGTTCCGAACATTCTCTTGAATCCATTCATAAACACCGCTTTCATAAGTTACAGAGTGGGGGTAAAAGAGTATTCTACTGTAGCCAGGCAAGCCTTTTGGAGGTTGATAATTTAAGGTTTGTGCTACCAAAAGGGAAAAGCTCAGCCCAAGGCTTACAATGGCAATTCTAAAGCTCTGCTGAAAAGAAAGATTATGAGAATGATGGAGGCTGTTAAGGATGTAATCAATTCCCTCAATTACTTGCGGTCTGAAGTGGTGTAGAGCATCTAAAAAGAGATATCGAATACCATAGACAATCAAAATGCTCAGCGTCACAATGTAAGAAACCGCATGCCGTAGCTGAGGATGGAAGTAGCTAACCTCCCCAGCATAATAGCCAGCACTGTAGGGTGTCAGTAGCCAAGCACAGAAGCTGATGATGTTTAAGTAGAACAGATAGCGCATAGATTTACTTTTAATTTTTCCTTTGAGTAAGCAAGCAATTAAAATAGCAGTAGTCAATAAAGATAGCAAAAAAATTGCACCCCTAGGCGCAGTGTAGAGATTGGGATTGGTTAGGTGCCACACCAGTGCCATTTGAGTGCCAATCTCTAGGTTTTGTCTTTCAAAAACAGTACCTAGTAGCTGATAATTTCGTAAATACCAAAAACCGGAGATAAGAGCGATGGGAAGTAGCCAAATTAAGCCAGTATCTATTAGGTGTTTCAATAAAGCAAATCTATTATGGTTCTTTATGTAGGTAGCAATCTCTTGAATTAAGATTAATAAAAATAGTCCTAAAATTGGATAAACACCGTTGGGTTTTACACCAAGTGCACAACCAAAACTCACACCTGACCAGAAAAGCCAAAATTTTCTATAAAAACTTGTTTCTGTTTGTGTAAATCGCAGCCACGTCCAGAACCCCAGCAGCACCCAATACCCCAAGGTAATGTCATTCCGACCTATATCAAATAGAAGGAGTTGCATCTCACCAAAAGAAAAATAAACTCCAAGAAATAAAAAGAAACTAAGAGCTAAGGAAAAGCTATACCGCCAAGTGTGGGTATCGCGTAACAATAGCAAAGCATTCAACAAAACTCCTAGATTCAGACTTAGTGTTGTGAGGCCTAAGCTATTGTCTTGACGCAGAGGCACTAGGCTCCACAAATTTAGCAGTTCATTGCCACCCGGATAGTGACTGAAGGGAGTTGTCAGTTTCCAAAGACCCTTGCTTTGGAGATAACCAACTGCATTAGGTAGGTGGTAAGTAACCACGTCCCAACTCAGGGGATGCACTAATGTTACTTGGGCATAGAGATGCGAAAGAAACCCGACGCAACTAATGACAAGGGTGCTCAGCAGAGTAAGAGTAACCATTCTTCCCTTAGAATTGAGTGCGGTGTAAGAACTACCAACGGAACGAATGGATCGTTGGAAACGCTCTCGATAAAGTATGGTCAAACTGAGGAGGATGATGATAGATGCAAAGCTGCCCAATAACAAAGAGAGAGGAGTGAGAATATTAGCGATCCCTAGAATTAGGGTCACCAATGTGATTTGGATGAGGGTCAAGGCTAACCAGAGGGCAAGGTAATTGAGGGGATATTGAGGAAAAATTAAGACGCCGGCGATCGCGCCTGCTGCCATAATCCCTGCACAAGAAAAAAGGTACATAGCTATATTGGAAGTCCAGAATCAATTGTCTTGAAGTAGCTTTGTCAGTTACATAAGATACAAAATGCAAGATAGAGCACGCTAAAAAATGATTCTTCAATGATTCTACCTGAAAATGTTTTCGAGTCTCCCTGCACCCCACAGGACTGCCCCGTCTTTTTGAGGGAGGAGCGATCGCCAATCGAAGCGAGGTTGGGACACCCTGTTCCGTCTAAAATCTGTAGCAGGATTAACAGCGGCAGCTAAAGGGATGCACTAGGCTGTCACGATAAGATAAAAAGTACTAGGCTGCAAGCCAGCTTGGTTACTATAAAAAGTTTTACCTTTGCTTAAGCCGAGTATAAAACACTCTGATCGGCGGGAGGCGTCCGATGCTTGTGATCCTCACCCAAAATCAGATTTTACCGTCCCAGTCTGTGTGTCAATCCTGTTTGTTTGCCGATCGCCAAGGTCAACCCCGCTGGCAAGGGGGGCAACTGCGGTGTGGGGCACCCTTGGGGAGTACCGCCGAAGCGGGATGTCAACACTTTCGCTGTCAAATGGGGTTTCACTTGGTGGCAGTGTCAGATTTGCCGACTCCCCAAGACTATTGAGGGAAATCCCCCCAGAGGAAGCATCAATGCGAGAACTTGATCACTACGATCCGGAAAACTTCTATGACGAGTGGTTTGTAGCCAAGGGTCAGCCCCGGCCTTTCATCGAACCCCTGGTACAGCGGGTGCGATCGCTCCCCCCAGGAGAACTACAACAGCGCCAAAAAACCGCTCAACAGGTGATGTTTAACCTAGGCGCCACTTTCACCGTCTATGGGGCAGCAGAAGGCACAGAGCGAATCATGCCCTTTGACATTCTGCCGCGTGTTATTCCAGCCTCGGAGTGGCAAGCCCTTGAACGCGGTCTCAAGCAACGGATTGCCGCCTTGAATACTTTCTTGGCCGATGTCTATGGTGAGCAAAAAATCATTCGAGATGGCGTCATCCCACGGGAACTGATTGAGTCGGCCAAGGGGTATCTGCGTCCCTGCCATGATCTGAACCCCCCCGGCGGAATTTGGTGCCATATTACAGGTACGGATTTGGTGCGCGATCGTGATGGCACCTTCTATGTTTTGGAGGATAACCTGCGCTGTCCCTCAGGGATTTCCTATGTGCTAGAAAACCGCCGCGTGATGAAAAGTACCTTTCCCCTTGTTTTCAAGGAATTGCACATTCAACCGGTGGACGAGTACCCCAGCCATCTATTGGAAACCCTGTTGAACCTTGCGCCCGCCGGCCTACCGGATGCCACGGTTGTCGTGCTCACACCGGGGATGTACAACGCCGCCTACTTTGAGCATTCCTTCCTTGCTCAACAAATGGGGGTGACCCTTGTCGAAGGACGGGATCTTGTCGTAGCCGATGGGTACCTACAAATGCGCACAACCAAGGGTCTAAAGCGGGTGGATGTGGTCTATCGCCGCATTGATGATGATTTTATCGATCCAGCGGTATTTCGTGCGGATTCGCTGCTAGGGGTTAGAGGTCTCATGGAAGTCTATCGCCAAGGGCGGGTCGCGATCGCCAATGCCCTCGGCACAGGCGTAGCCGATGACAAAGTGATTTATGCCTATGTGCCGCAAATGATTCGCTATTACCTCGGCGAGGATCCCCTCCTGCCCAATGTACCCACGTACCTGTGTTGGGAGCCGCAACAATTGGATCATGTGCTTAAGAACCTCGACTCCCTCGTGGTGAAGTCTGCCAATGAGTCCGGCGGCTATGGCATGCTCATTGGTTGCCAAGCAACTGCTGAACAGCGAGCAGAATTTGCAGAGCGCATCAAAGCCAATCCCCGCAACTACATTGCCCAGCCCACCCTTTCCCTGTCGCGCGTGCCCACCCTGATTGACGATGAAATTGTCGGCTGCCATGTGGATTTGCGCCCCTATATTCTGTACGGCAAGGACATCTATGTACATCCCGGTGGCTTGACACGGGTAGCCATGAAACGCGGCTCATTGGTGGTGAATTCTTCCCAAGGGGGAGGGAGTAAAGACACGTGGGTCCTCAGTGAATAGGCCACGCTGTCGTGATTCCTTTGTCCACTGCTTCTAGGAGCATTGCAGAGCAGTTTTGCAGTCTTTGGGATGGCGCTCCTAGGGGATGAAAAAGATAGTCATGATGCTAGCGGTAAGGCACCACCTATGTTAATTATTAGCTATGGGTCAACGCTAATTGGTGAACTGAGCCGAAACTTGCTGAGGTATTGAAGGAACTTAAGCGCATGAATGAATTTGAAACATCCCCAACCACAGAAACCACCCATACGGAAAAGCCTATTTTTGAACCAACGCCGGCGCCAGCACCCCTAGCGGAACGGGAGCAGACCACAGCCCCCAAGGTAGGCGGTCTCACGGATGAACAGTGGCAACAGGCACGGGAAAAACTCTACTGGCTCCTCACCGTCTTCCCCGATCAGGTCAGTGCCTTTCTGGGCGAATACAAGCAGCCCCTGCGCACCCTGCTTATTATTCTTGCCACCATTCCCTTTGTCGCACTGGCGGTCGCTATTTTAGAGGTGGTGAACACTATTCCCCTCTTGGAACCAACCTGTGAACTGGTGGGCTTTGGCTACACGTGCTGGTTTCTCTATCGCTATGTCCTCTTTGAGTCAGGCCGCCGCGAATTGGGTCAAAAGATCAACGAGTATAAAGCTCGCATCCTTGGGAGTGAAAGTGGCAGTTCTTCTTAAGGGAATTCATGCGGCTGCACTATCTCCAGCACGTGCCCTTTGAGACACCCGCACACATTGCAGAGTGGGCGATCGCCCGTGGTTTTGATTGGCAAGGCAGTCATCTCTATGCAGGCGAACCGCTCCCAGCGTTGCCAGAGGTGGATGCGCTGATCGTGATGGGCGGCCCCATGGGGGTACACGATGAGGCACTTTATCCGTGGTTAGGGGCTGAAAAAGCTTTTTTGCGTGAGGCAATTGCCAGCGGCCTACCCATTTTCGGGATTTGCCTTGGGGCGCAACTCTTAGCACAAATGTTAGGTGCAGAGGTGACGCCAGCCCCCACCAAGGAAATCGGCTGGTTTCCCATTGAACTGACCGCAGCCGCCCAAGCGCATCCTTGGTTTCAGGATTGGCCCTCCCCACTAACGGTACTCCATTGGCATGGGGAGATGTTTAGCCTCCCGCCAGACGCGATTCCCCTTGCCAAAAGTGCTGCTTGTCCACAGCAGGGATTCCTATGGGGCGATCGCATTGTCGGTCTTCAGTTTCACCTAGAACTGACCCCCGCAAGCCTTGGGGAGTTGATTCAGCACTGCCAGCATGAGCTAGCCCCTGCTCCCTACATTCAATCGGCAACGGAAATTCAAGCCCAAGCGGCGCGAACAGCACTCTTGACCCCCTATCTAGAACGTTTACTGGATCGCTGGGTTGGGCAGTGATCATTACCAGTCGGCAAAATTCCCTAGTGCGTTCGATCCGCAAGCTACACCAGCGCAAATATCGCCAAGGGCACTTGCTTTTGGAGGGCACTCACCTGCTACAGGAAGCCCTAGCAGCGGGCTACCGTTTTTCAGTGGTTTGCTACACGGGGTCTTGGCAAGCGAAGCAATCCTCAGTATTTTGGCAACAGGTTCTCCACAGCAGCGATCGCACCGTTGAAGTCACTGAAGAAATCCTTGCTGCCCTCTGTACCACAACCACCCCCGATGGCGTCGTGGCCGTCGCTGACCATAAGTCTCCGCCTACCTTGCCGCTGAAGCGGTTAGGGCTGTGTTTAATCACGCTTCAGGATCCCGGTAATCTGGGAACGATCATCCGCACTGCTGCCGCGGTGGGGGTTGAGGGACTATTACTGACCCGCGATTGTGTGGACATCACCCACCCCAAGGTGCTGCGTGCCAGTGCTGGCCAGTGGTTTCGCCTACCCATGCAAACGGTGACAGATGCGCTAGCAACCCTCAAGACCTATCAAGCCCAAGGATGGCAGGTTGTGGTGACCTCCCCCACAGCACCGCTTCCCTACTGGCAGGCAGATTTCCGTCAACCCACTTTGCTCGTTATGGGCAATGAAGGCCAAGGGCTACCCCCGGCCTATCATGATTCAAGGTTTACTGCCCTGCGGATTCCTCAGGAGCCAAATGTCGAATCCCTCAATGTGGCGATCGCCACCGCAGTGCTCTTGTACGAAGTCTATCGCCAACGCTGGCTGGACTAAACCACAAAGAAGTTAAGAACGCCCACCACCAGCACTAGGACAATCCATAGCCCAGAGCCAAGGAAAATTAACTGCTTTGAGCGATCCCAATCTTGGGGCGAGGCGTAGGCCACGGGCACACCCACCACCATCACAAAGGACAGAATGACAAGAGCAGCAAGAGCCAGTTGAAAGAGAATCGTCATTGTTGCTAACTCCCAAATTTTATCAGCGGCACTGGTAGCGAAGCAACTACCTCTGAAGTAGCATTATCTCCCATTTCTTGACCCTAAACTACTGCCAGCCCTGATCTAGCCACGATCGCGGATCGACGCACTCGCCATTGACATAGAGTCCCCAGTGGAGATGCGGCCCTGTGGAGGCACCCGTATTGCCCACGGTGCCAATGACTTGCCCTGCCTCCACCATCTGTCCCTCTTGGACGCGAATTTGATCAAGGTGCAGGTAAATTGTCAGTACTCCTTGCCCATGATCAATGCCAACCGTGTTGCCATGGATGAGAAACCCTTGGGATTCTCGCCCCACTAAGGCCACTCGCCCTCGCTGCGCCGCCACCACTGCCGATCCCTTAGGCCCTGCATAGTCCAAACCGCGGTGGAAGTAGTCCTTGGCAAAAACGCCGTTGTAATAGCGCCGCACGCCGTAGGGTGTGGTCACAGGGCCACTGTTGGGGCGACGAAAGGCACCTCGCCAGAGTTTTTCAGGCGTCACCAAAGCCTTAAAGGCCTCCACCTGATCAAATTCAAAATCGGTTCCTGGGGAGTCTTTGCCCGGCGGCAGCCAAATGCGTTGCACAGGAAAGGAGCGATCGCCCACCCACAGAAGCATATTGTGGGTTTCATTCCCTGCCCGAACCACCAAGGAGCGACGCCCCGCTGGCTGAAGCGGTGTTGTGGCCACAAAAGCCCGCCATTGCTGTGGGCCAATGGAGAAGACCGGCAGAGCTTTGCCCGCTACCTCAACAGTCGGCTGTTCTGAAGCATTGACCACAACGGCTAGGGTATCTCCCAAAACAGCGCGATCGGGACTGACGGTGACCGTGAGGGGAAGAGTGACTTGACTACTGGCAGGCAGTACAGTGACAGTGATGAGGGCAGGCACTAGCCAAGGGAGAAGGCGATCGCTCATAGCTTCAGGAAAAAACTAAATCCAACATTAGAGCGTTAAAGACGTGTTGACGTTCCCACAAATTCATTAAATGAAAAAAGCCGCCAGTCAATTCACCGACGGCTGCACACGATGAGTGCATTCTTGAGAGCAACTTAACGGCGACGGGGCACTTTGGCGAGGTAGTCAATATCAGCAGCACGCAACTGCTGGGCATAGCGCGTCTTGGGCGCGATCGCGGCTGCCAAATCGCGGTATTTGCGGGGGTCGCCCTCCGGTAGCCGCCGCTCTTGGAACTTGCGATCGTAGAATTTCTCCAGCGTAAAGCGCCAATCGGTTTTGGTAGTGCCCACTTTGTCACGGTATTCAAAGCCATAACGCGGCGTCACGAGGTTAAAGGGACGTCCCTCCATCCGCTTACGCTGATAGGGCACCGTAAAGTCCCCAAAAGCATTGGTATATTCCTCACTGTCGAGGAGGGCATCCACAAAACCATGGAAGCCAAGGGTGCCGATTTTAATTGACCAAGCAATTTTTTCCTCTTCGTTGTAGGCACTGCGTCCCAAGAACCGCCGCAGGCAGACATCCACCAAGCGGTAGTTGTCGTTCACTGCCACCACTGTATTGTAGAAGCGCTCCGATTTGGCCAGACCACGAATAAAGTCCCGCACGGTAATCACCCGATTGACCAGTTGGGACTCTAAAGTGATCTGACGGTTAAAGGCCAAGGTGGCGTGCTCACTAAACACTTGCCGATAGCAGGCCCAGATCACCTCGCGGATTTCTGGATACGAGGCCGCATCCTCAAGACGATAGATATAGGGGCTGTCTTCATTTTGATCGGCAATGCCAAAGCTAGCGACACGGTGGTTTTGAGTTGTAGGCTTGTAGGCGAGTAGAGGTAAGTCCATGGATCTCTCCCAAGTCAAAGAGTAAAACAATAACTAGCGCAGCGGAAAGCTCGCCGTTGGGTTGATTGACGCCGGTACCGTCGGGCGATCGCGCCGCGTGGTATCGGGGATTTGCACATTGGCGGTGGACACCGGCTTAAATTGCACGGGTGTCACCTTAACGGAGCGTGCCATCTCCAAGAAATTGCGAATGTCGCCCCACTTGTAGCGGCTGCTTTCTAACTTATCGCGCCAGTAGTCACCATAGCGCGGCGTCACTAGGTTAAAGGGGCGATCCTTATAGCGCCGCCGCTGGTAGGGCACAGTGTTATCGCCAAAGTTTTGCGTATATTCATCACTGTCCAGAAGGGTATCCACAAATTTCTGCCAACCATCGGTGGCAATGCGAATAGACCACGCCAGTTCTTCTTGTTTATTGTAGGGTGCCCGCCCAAGGAGACGCTTCAGGGCAATTTCCACCAAGCGATAGTTGGAGTTGGTCTCCACCACCAAACGGCGAAATGTCTCCGATTTGGCCAAGCCGCGAATAAAATCCCGCACCGAAATGGTACGGTTGGCTAATTGCGACTCCAAATGGGGCTGGCGGGTACTCTTGAGGACAACGTGCTCACTAAACACTTGGCGATAGGCCGCCCAAATCAGTTCCTGAATATCCGATTGATCCGCTGCATCCTCAAGGGAATAGCGCCACGGGGTTTCCTCATTGGGGACCTCATAGCCCCGTACCCGTTGATTTTGGGAACTTAGAGCATAGGTGAGCAAGGGAATTGTCATGGCTTACACCTTTGGTTGAGAGGGTAAATAACGATAGGGCAGGGCAACGGGCACAGGTTTGACGGGGGTGGAGGGCAGATCCCGCTCTTGGGCTGTATTCGGAACTTTCACTAAACTTGAGGTGGCCCGTGCCACATGGCGTTGAGTCTCAAGTGTCGGCACCACAATGGAGCGTGCCATAGAGAGGAAATTGGCCGGAATGGCGCCCCGAATAATTTGCTTGTCCAAGGGTCCTGCAGTATAGTAGCGCACCTGATAGTAAGAACGGCCACTGAGGGACATTTCCTTGTTGCGCCAGTAGTCGCTGTAGCGGGGATTAACGAGGTTAAAAGGACGCGCCATGCGCCGCCGCCGTTGGTAAGGGACGATATCGCTTCCGAAGTTTTGCTGGTACTCGTCACTGTCCACGAGGGCATCAATAAATCCCTCTAGGCCACGGGTGGCTAAAATAATTGACCACGCAATCTGCTCCTGCCGGCCATAGGTGGGGCGGCCAAGGAAGCGCTTAAAGGAGATATCCACGAGGCGGTAATTGGAATTGACGGCTGCCACTTGCTCCCGATAGACCTCCGACTTTCCCAAGCCGCGGATAAAATCCCGAACGGAAATGGCGCGATTGCGCAGTTGGGATTCTAGGAAGCGCTGGCGGTAGGAGGCCAAAATCAGGTGCTCGCTGAAAATCTGGCGATAGGCCGCCCAAATCAGGGCATCCACGTCTGCGGCATCGGTGGCATCAGTGAGGCGGTAGATGACCGGATCATCCTCAGCGGGGACTTCATAACTGACCACCCGCTGATCAAGGGTTCTGGGCTTTACAGCCAGCAAGGGTAACGACATAACTTTCCAATCCTTATTAGGTGTGTATGCACAGAGAGTCTCTCTGGAGGGCAAGTTGACAACGGGAACGCACAACAATGTCGGGGTCGCGATCGCTCAAATGATTCAGGAGGGAGCGCACCCCTTCCCGAACAGGCCAAGCCGCTGCCTGCTGATATAGATGGTCAAGGGCAACGCCCACGGCATAGCGAACCGCCCAATCCGCTGCTTCACTGTTGCGCTGAAGAACCGTGAGGGCTTCCCTTAATTGAGCCTCTCTTGCCGTTTCCTCAGGGATGAGCTGCCAGCGGAGTGTTCCTAAGGCCTTTGTGGCAGCACGGCGCACACTGGGGGCAAAATCCGACTGCGCGGCAGCCAACAAGACCCGCAGGGCGGCAGGATGACCAACGCTCCCCAAGACACGCACCCCATAGGCACGGGCACCGTAGTTGTAGCCATCCAACTGTGCCAGCAGTGGCTCGACCACGGCATCCCCAAGGGCGATGAGACCTTCTACCGCAGCTTGGGCAGCGGCGGGGTTGTTATACCCCAAAACAGCAATCAGTGTGGGAATGGCAGCAGTGTCTTTTTGCCGGGCCAGCTGAATCACCGCCTCACACAATGCTGGGGCAGAGGTGGCGGTCTCAACGGCATGGATGTAGGTAAGGAGATCACTCACAGCAGTTGATCCAATCCTTGAAAGAGGGAGAGGGTCTGTTCGGCTGCAGCAGCCTGATGTAGTTGCTTGCTGAGGATGCCATGGAGGGCAATGAGCTTGAAGCTGGCCTCAACACCCGCCTGCAAAATGGCCTTTGTTGCCGGCAAGTACCCCATTGCTCCTAGATCGAGCAGTGCTGCCCGCCGCAGTTGCACATCCTCACTTTCGAGCGCTGCCAGCAGGCGATCGCCATATTCTGCTGCCCCTGTCAGCTGAAACAGTGCCCGTGCGGCAGCAAATTGGACTCGCGGCATTTCATGGGTCAAAAATGGCTCAATGAGGGGAATCGCCTCGGTGGCACCGAGGTGACCCAAGCTTTCCATGACGGCCTCTACAGGCTGCACTAGATGGGGGCGACCGGGGACGAGCTGTGCCATCGCCACACCCCCTTCTAGAAGGACTGCCAAGGGGGCGATCGCTCGGGAATCCCCCAACTGACCGAGGGCAATAGCCGCCGCTTCACGGACATAAAAATCCTCACAGTGCAAGCACTCAATTAACGCCGGTACGGCTTGGCGATCGCCCAACTTGCCCAAAGCACGCGCTGCATTGCGCCGCAGAGGATAGCCCCCCAATTCTGTGCGATCGGCCTCATCAGCCAAAGCTGCAATTAAGGCGCTAATAATGGCTTGCCGCTCCGCTGCGGTTGCTGTTTCTAGGCCAAACTTCCCCAACCACCACGCTGCATAATAGCGGAGACTGGTATCCGTCCCCTGAAGCTGCGCCAGCATTTGGGGAACCGTCAGTTGTACTGGTTCAGAGACCGCCGTCATTCCCTCTCCTGACATCAACCACTTAGGAGGCGACCACTGGGGTAATGGAAACGATTTTGCCCCCCATGCGGGTAATGCGCTGCATTTCCTCATTCATGCGGTTGTAGGGCACCGTAATAAAGGTGCTCCCGCTGCGCCGAATCGGAAACCCCATTTTGTCAGTTTCTTCGTTTTGACGCAGACCCACAACCTCATAGCGGAAAACGCGAGCGCCGGAGGGGCTAAGGGCAGCACTTCCAGACGCAGTTTGACCAAACATGACACCTGACTCCCAATCTCAAAAGGACGCTAAACAAACATTCCTAGGCAGGATTGACACTAACAATGCGAGCACCGCTGCGCTGAAGCTGCTGCATTTTGCTCGACAGTTGCTCGTAGGGCACCAAGAAAGCGGTACTGCTGCGGCGCACCCCCGGATAGCCCGGTTGGCGAATGCCTGCCACTTCAATGCGATAGACACGGCCACTTTCACCAAAGGAGCCGCCCAAGCAAGCCCGTGGGGGGACATCAGCGCTGGGGGTGTAGTAGGCAAAGGCCGTATCACTACTGGAAGGGGGCACCACTGTGTTGGGACGGTTGGTGGCCAAATCCCGCGCTAAACGGGACATGCTGCCTTCCGCTTGGGCGCGATCGCTATTGGCATAGCCGCGATACAGACGGAACATACGGTTAAAGCCGACGGTTTTTTGCCCCGGCTGGCTATTAAAGCCGCGATAGTAGGGCACCACCCAATCCCCAAAGCTGTTGGTGTATTCAGGCGAATCAATGTAGGAGTCAATATCGGCATCAAAGCCCTCATTTTCGTAGAGATCCAAGTGGAAGATCACTTCTGACTCATCGTAGGGTGCCCGCCCCAGCAAATGCTTATAGTTCAGTTCAATGACACGGGTTTGAAAATTGCCGTAGAGAAACTTCTCTTTGTATAGTTCCGACTTGGCCACTGCGCGCACAAACTCCCGCACGGTAATTTTGCCATTGCGCAACAGTGACTCCGCACTCACCAAACGTTCCGATGCCATGACGTAGTCATTGCCCAAGACCTGACGGTAAACGGCACGGATGACAGTCTCCAGATCTTCCTCGCTCCAGTTGGCACGCAGCTCCACCCGAGGAGCATCGCTGAAGGCGGAGGTACCCAAGCGCGAAGCAGCAGCAGTAATAGCCACAGTACAAACTCCTAAATATCGAGGGTACAAACAAGCCCGGTGTTGTAAACAAAGGGTCAGCCCAACGCCGACAACATCTGCTTACCTCACCGGGCAACGAAAGGAAACGCCTATTAGCTGAGGGCGTTAATGGCGTAGTCGATGTAGGCGTTGGCTTCCACCGCAGCTTGGCCAGTCAAGCCATGATTGGCTTTGATGTATTTCAGAGCCTCGATATACCAGCTTGGGGACAGATCAAACGTGCTGTTGATTTCCGACAAGCCAGCAATGAGGTACTCATCCATGGGACCAGTGCCACCGGCAACGAGGCAGTAGGTCACCATCCGCAGGTAGTAGCCGATGTCACGGGCGCACTTGGCTTTGCCTTCGGGGGTCGAGGCATACTGAGAGCCTTGCATGGTGGTGGTGTAGGGGAATTTTTGGTACACCGCTTGGGCTGCGCCGTCAATCAGGCTCTGAGCATTGTTGGTCAGGGCGCGAGCAGCTTCCATGCTGGCCACAGCGCGCTTGAAGCGACCGTCAACCGCTTGCAGTTCGGTGTTGCTGAGGAAACGACCTTGGGTATCGGCGGCGGCAATGGCTTCAGTAATCGGCGTTTTCATGGATAAAATATCTCCCTAAAAAATGTGCGTGTTCAGAACGGTCAAAGTTACAGTGAAGTCAAAGGTGCCTTAGGCAACAGCGGCAGCAGCACGATCAAAGTAGCCAGCGATTTCGGACATCAGAGCGCTGCAATCGCCAGGGGTGATGCCATTGGGATCATTGGCGATCGCGATCGCGGCATCTTTCATTTTTTGGATGGCCACAGCCACGGAGGAACCGGGGGTACCGAGGGCTTGGTAGGTTTCCCGCAGACCGTTCAGGCAGCGATCATCGAGCACGCTGGAGTCACCGGCCAGAATGGCATAGGTCACATAGCGCAAGATGATTTCCATGTCGCGCAGGCAAGCAGCCATACGACGGTTGGTGTAAGCATTCCCACCGGGTTGGATCAGTTGGGGTTGCTCTGCAAAAAGGGCACGAGCAGCGTTAGCAACGATTGTAGAGGCATTGCTGGTGATGCGGTTGACGGCATCCAGACGCTTGTTGCCTTCTTTCACCAAGTTGGACAGGGCATCGAACTGGGCGTTGGTGAGGAATTCACCGCGGGCATCGGCCTGAGCGACAACTTTGGCAAATGCATCTAGCATGGATCAATTCTCCTTAAAAGGTTGTTAAAGAAGTGAGACCTTCTTGACATTCCTGCCCACAGAGAGAATGCAGGATTTTTAGGGGGTTGATCAGCAACTCCCTAAAGGCTGTGCCAAGCAACCTGAGAGCGACCAAGCTGATCCTTGGTGTGTTTTTTAAGAAACGTGCAACGCTCTTAGGCGTGCCGGAAAGGTCTAACGATCACTGAGGGGTTGTCCCGCAAAGGAGTCTGGGAAACAACAGCCGTGTTGTTAAACCCTTCAGGTATTTCTTATACAATGCGGTGGGAAACCTGTTTCGCCGTAGTTATTAATTTGTAAAATACTTTTGTGAGATAAATTAAGGTTCTGGCGATCGCCATAAAATTGGTGCTATTTATCCTAAGTTTTTCCTAAGTTTCGTTAAGTTTCCTTAACGTTGTTCTCAGGAAGTTACATCCCCATGAGTGAGCCGTTGCAATTTAGCTTATTTGACACCCCCACCGCGGCCGAACCTGCACCAGCGACGCCCCTTGATCCTGCTACCTACGATCAAATTCCACTGCGGGCTGAGGTGCCTATTCCCGCTGGTACCTACCGTGACTTGGAGGCGCTTGCGGCGCATTGTCAGCAGTGTCAGCGCTGTGGCTTAGCAGCTACCCGTACCCATGTGGTGGTCAGCCGTGGCAATCCTGCGGCCAAACTGATGATTATTGGTGAAGGCCCCGGCCAAGCGGAGGACGAAACGGGTCGTCCCTTTGTGGGTAAGGCGGGGCAACTCCTCGACAAAATCCTTGCTTCGGTCAATCTTGACAGTGAGCGGGATGCCTATATCTGCAACATTGTTAAATGCCGCCCCCCCGGCAACCGTGTCCCGACACCCGTGGAAGCAGCGGCCTGTTTGCCCTACCTCTTAGAGCAGATTCGCTTGGTCAATCCCCGCATTATTTTGCTGGCGGGGACAACGGCTGTCTCTGGATTGCTGCAAGATAATCGCGGCATTACCAAAATTCGTGGCCAGTGGATTGAATGGCAGGGACGCTGGTGTATGCCCATTTTCCATCCGGCGTATCTGTTGCGCAATAACTCGCGGGCGCCGGGTAGTCCCAAGTGGTTAACATGGCAGGATATTCAAGCGGTGCGCGATCGCCTGCGCCAACTCGATTCTTAGATTATTCCTGACGGTGGGGATGTTGCTGCAAATAGCGTAGCCAAAGCTCTGAAAGTTCCCGCGCCTGTTGCTCCTTTTCGCCTACAATGTGGTACATCCGCCGCGGCCGACCGCGACCTTCCACCTTTTTCCAATAACCATCAATAATTCCCTCATCCTCGAGGAACTTGAGGGCACTGTAGAGAACTGTATCGGAAAGGCGATAAAGGGGATATTCATTTTCAATGGCTTGAATCAGCGCCGTGCCATAGGAGTCCCCCTTTTCCACAAGGGTATAGAGCACGTAGCAAACGGCAACTTCCTTGCTCAGGTAAACGGGCGGGGGCTGGCGGAAAAAGGCGTAGATGTCTTCCAGTTTCATAACCTTATCCTCAGCAAGTGGCTACTGCTCCGCAGAACTCTCTAGATCATCTAGATCATGGGAGTCTATGGATTCAACTCCATGGTTCCAGTTGTTCCAAAAGATAGGAAACACAGACACTTCCCCTATAATGTCAGCCCTTTCCTCTGGCCTCCTACAGTGCATGAAAGTCACTAAGTACTTATCACGACTAAGACTACAATTATTGTCCTACAACCCTTTTCTAGAATGTGGGATAGATGTAAGGATAAACAATCCTCTCCCCTAGTGGCTTTCACGATTTTCAGTGTGTGCCATCCTTGTGAAAAGGGCTGTACTTCTGATTTTAGGAAGTTTGAGAGAAAAGTGTTCCTTGCATCATAATTCTGTAGTTGGCAAAAATCAAGTCATGGGCTTGTTACAAACTGGTTTCAAGGGGTAGGATCGGCGGGGCTTCTTAACAAAAATTCACGATAGATCTGCCAGCGTTGGCCATTATGTACTAGCAGTGTTAGGTGGGATACCCAACAGCGAGCCGCAAAGGATTGGTCACGAAATTCTGCCCAAGCGTGGTGAAAGTTTTCCTTGGTTAAATCGCGAAAGGCAATTGTCATGTGGGGAGTGAAAGGATGGCGTTGCGTGGGGGGAAGGTTCAGGGGCTTCGCTACCGCTTTGACGAGCTGTGCTTGTAGTGTCTTGAGGGCTGGAGTGGATGCTACGTGGATATAAATGACTCGCGGCGCAAAGGCGGCAAAGCCATCGAGGATTAATTCCACTGGAGCGGCTTGGCAGGAAAAAGTTTCTAGGGCGCCCTCCAGTTCTTCTACTGACTCATCTGGCCACCAAAACGGGGGATAGAGGGTAACGTGGGGGGGAGAGCGCAGTGCCGCTTGGCTCTGGTAGCGATCGCAACAATACTGCTTGAGGCGGGTCACTTCAGCCTGAATGTCAGGATTGGGCAACAAAGCAATAAAGTAATGTCGCCGGTTCATTAGCCCTGTGCCACTACGGTCCAATGGCGATCGGAGGTGAGGGTGACTTGCCACTGCTGCGGCGGCTGCGGCAATGTTCTTAAAAGATCCCTCATTTCCATCAAGGTCAGTGCCGCATGGAGGGAGTCAGCAAAAAGTTGCCGCTGTTCAGGTGTGTCTTGGCCAGCATATTGGTCAACCAAGACTTGCAGCGCTGCCTTCGTGGCCGGACGGCAAAGATCGCGGATAAACAGGATGCCTTGGGGACGGAGCACCCGCAGCATTTCCCCTAGGGCAGGTTGAGGATCGGCTAAGTGATGGACAAGGCTATTGCTGATCACCACATCAAAACTCGCTGCGGCAAAGGGTAAGGCTTTGGCATCCCCTTGAATAAAGTTTAATTGCGGACTGTGGTGCCGGGCGATCGCCAGCATCGCTGGACTCAGGTCAATCCCTGTCAGTTGCCAATGGGGATAGCGTTGATGCAACATTTGCAGAATTCGTCCGTTGCCCGTCCCCACATCCAACACCTGTAGGGGTTGCTCAACAGTGGGTAAGACTGCGGCCAAATCTTCACAGAAGGCGGTATTAACGGCAGTAAAATCCATCGCGTCATAGGCGGCAGCCGTTTCTGGCGTCTCCATAACCTCCGGTTCAAGAATGCGTTGCAGCGGCATAGGCTATAGACCCGTGGCCGATCGCCCCTGCTTGGGTAAGCGCACAAAGACAAAGTAGCTCAGATAGAGCATATAAATCACAAGGGCAACGGCGGCAAAGAAGCCAAGGGTACCGGCGCGGGCTTGGGCATGGAAAATATCTTTGAACATCAGGGGCGGTTCGAGCCAGACTTGGCAACTGGGAGTCTGAACAGCACCCGCCACAAACGCACAGGGCAAATAAAAAGCCTGACCAATGGCGGCAAGGATACAGTAGAGCGTCACCGCCCAACGCCAACTACTAAAGACTTGACCTAGGAGGTCTTGGCGATCGCTAATTTCTTCATTGAGATCGACCCAAAACCAGAGGCTAAGGGGAATGAGCACCAAGGCCATCAATCCTGTGACATAGGCCACTGGCCACTGCGGCATCATCAGGTACACCGTAATTGCCAAGAGGCTGGACACCCGCCAGTAGATAATCAGCAGTTGCGTAATGGCTGGCACATTTTTAACCGTTGACCACAGCAGCAGGATTAAGGGAATAACGACAGTAAAGAGCACCGCAAGGCGGTAGTCCATCCACACCAGCGATCGCAACAGTTCCAAAGACATGACAGGCCACTCACCCAAGGGCAATGGTTCTATTATTAGGGATCGTCCTCCTAGGGCACAAGGCTAGAGCGATCGCACCCGCTCATACCAACGCATGAGAATGGCTGCTAACTTTCGGGAGTCATGGCGCACGGTTGGGGTAGATTCGTCCATCACATCTGCGAGGATTAGCCGACAGTTTTGGCGCGCCAGTTCGTCGCGATCAATGGCCACAGGCGTACTGCCCTGCTGGGCGTAGCGTTCTAGGTGAGCAGCACTGGGGGGATATTTTTGCACCAGCACCGCATCAAACAGGCGATCGCCCGTCACCCCATCAAGGGCACGCACATGATCACTTACAGTATAGCCATCAGTTTCCCCTGGCTGCGTCATAATGTTGCAGACGTAAACACAGGGGCACTGTCGCTCCGCAAGGGCTTGGGCAATCTCAGGCACCAAGAGATTGGGAATGATACTCGTGTAAAGACTGCCAGGACCAAGAATGATGTAGTCGGCCTCGCGAAGGGCTTGAATGGCGCGGGGCAGGGCTTTGGGGGCAGGGGGCGAGCAGCCAATTTCGACAATTTTACCCCGCGCCGCTGTGATGTTTGATTCACCATGAATGAGACGACCATCCTCAAGGCGTGCCCACAGGGTCATATCCGTCAGCGTGGCGGGTAGCACTTGGCCGCGAATGGCCAAGACCGCTGAACTGGTGGCGATCGCCTGCTCCAGATCCCCTGTGATATTCGTCATGGCCGTCAGAAACAAATTGCCAAAACTATGCCCCGCTAGGCCATCGCCCGCTTCAAAGCGGTACTGAAAGAGTTCCGTCACCAATTTCTCTTCGTCTGCGAGGGCTGCCAAGCAGTTGCGAATATCCCCTGGGGGCAGCACGCCAATTTCCCGCCGCAGCCGTCCGGAGGAGCCGCCATCATCGGCCATCGTCACAATGGCAGTAATATTGGCACTGTAGAGTTTCAGGCCTCGCAAGAGGGTTGACAGCCCCGTACCGCCACCAATGGCCACGATTTTTGGTCCACGCCCCAGGCGGCGATAGGTCAAAAGGCGCTCCACCAGAGCCTTATCATCCTCTGGCAGCAGGACTTCCGTAATGGAGCCTAGCGTGCGGGCATAGCCCCAAGCAACGAGTGCTAAGCCCACAAGGAGCAACAAGGGGCCACTGATGTAACTGGGCACAAAGCGCGCCACACTCTGGAGAAACTGCTCCAGAAATTGCAAAAAATAGAAAACGGGAGTCAGATTAATGCTGATAGCAAAGCCAAGGCTGGCAAGCAGTACCCCCAATGCACTCACTAAAAGCCAGCGCTTAACCAAAAGCCCAGGGAGAAGCCATTGCGACCACAAACGGATTTTGCGACGGGCTGGACGCAGCTTAGCTGAGAGTTGTTGAGCCTTAGTCGCTCTCCTCATCCGGATCAATGCCCAAATAGGTTTTGCTGAGATAGCGAGCAAGGCGCTGCAGGGGGTTAGCTATCTGTCTTTTGTGTTCAGCGTGCTCCCTGTTGACAGGAACGCCTAAAATGCCTGAAAATTCGTCATCACTGATTTCCCCCGCCTGATGTTGGGCAAAGGAATCTACGACTTGTACCAGTTCATCGGTGGAAAACTCAAAACCATGCTGACTGGCAAAATCCACCACTTTCGGCGCCATTTCTCCCCGCAGCGCAGCCAGTTCCTCGGCATCCAGTTCGGCAGCCCCACTAATGTTGCCATCACCTACCCCCAGCAGGGTTTCCAATTCGTGCCGCAGTTTGGCATCCTCCGCGGTCTTTTGCATAAATGCTAGCACCTGTGCCGTGGCCATAGGCTTCCTTCCTTCGGTCAGTAAATGTCTGCACGGACCGATTGGATTATAGCATTCTCTGGCGAGAGCATTTTTAGGCAACGCTTTTTAAGAATGGCACCTCCACGACTTGGGCAGTGACCCTTTCTGGCGTGTGCAGCGTTAACCCCACACCGCCCAATTTGGTGCGCACGTAGCCGAGGCCAAAGGCTCCCCCATTGAGGGAGGTACAACTCGTGAGCAGCCCCACTTTTTCACCCTCCAAGAGTAGGGGGGTAGGAGGGGTGACTGCCGCACTTAATTCCAGACCCCAAAGATATTGTTTGACCCCTTGGTAGGTATTCAGGCGAGCGATCGTCTCTTGGCCGATATAACAGCCCTTATTAAAAGAAATGGTATGCCCTAGCCGTGCTTCGAGGGGGTTGTACGCTTCAGTGAGTTCGGCATCGGCAGCGGGGCGGCCTTGGCGGATGCGTAGGTGCTCCCAATCGGCATCACTCAGTGGGGGATAGGGGTTGAGTAAATCGCTGAGGGGGCGATCGCTCCACAGGGTCAAACCGGCAATGGCAAGACCACTGGTGGCCACAAGGGTTAGGGGAGCACCTTCGTGAGCAACAGTGACATGATCGTAGGGGTTGGCCAATTTTTCTAGACCAAACTGGGCAGCGATCTTTTCGGCAACGCCCCCAAAAACTCGATAGCAGTAGCTCTCAGCGGTGCGATCGCTCACCTGAACATCGTCGCCAAAGAAAATGTACTTATCAAACCATTTCAGGAGAAACTCGCGGCGCTGCGGAGATACCAAGAGATCCACCCACTCTTGATGAACAAGGAGGGTAGCCAGATCAAGGGTGCGGGCGGTCGAGGTCAGGAAAACGGTGTCAGCCCCTTGGCCGGGTTGCAGGACAAGGCAGTTATTCGAGCTTTGATTGTGCAAAAACTTCAGGCGATCGCCCCCCGTGAGGCGGAGGCGTCCCCAATGACTGCAATCATAAACTGCACCGCTTGTCGAGACTATTTCGAGGAGATCTGTCATTCTTGCACTGCCAAGAGAAGTAAATGCCGTTCAAGGAGCGATCGCACCCCCGCAAGATTAAAGTCTGGTTGCTCAGCTAGCAACTCAACCACGGTTTTTTGACCCGTCGCGTGCGTCAGGAATTGCTGCTCAGCCTGATTGAGCTGAATCACGTCATAGTGACAGTTAAAGACACAGGCACCCGGCCAACCGTCTAAGCAGGGGTGTCGCCACGGAATGGCCGCCAGCAGAGCCGCATCCTCAGACCAATCGTAACGGGGCAGCGGCGGCTTGGCTAAAAAGAACTCAAAGTGGGTCATTGCCTCAGGGTCAAGGCATTCAATGAGCTGGTATTGCTGGATCGGATCTAATTGTTGTGCCCGTTGCAACAGTTCTGGCTGGCTGCCCAATAGTCGCTCCAACTGCCAAACTTGGGGATTGGAAAAGCCAACGAATTCTAGGCCAGAGGCAGCAATGAGGTCAAAGAGGCTGGCGATCGTGTAGTCAATTTCTTGGGGATGCACATACATATCAGCAAAGCATTCATCCCGCTGATTTTCGAGGCTCCAGCGCTCCTGCTCTCGCTTTTTCAGGCGATTATTCTCGGGCAATGCGGCAAAAAGTTGGCGGCCAATGGCCACTCCCTCGCGATAGTTGTGGCGATCGCCCCCTAAAAGCAAGGCAATGGCCTGCTGCATCAGCTTAATTTCCCAGCGACCGCGTTCGCCATAGACAAAAATATGAAAAATGCCGCCGGGGGCAAGAACATCGGCAAGGGCTTGAATCCCCCGCTGCGGATCGGGCAGGTGGTGTAGAACGCCGACACAGTTAATCATCTGGAACGTTTGCCCCAGTTGTGCTACATCCTCCAAACTCAGGTGATGAAATTGAACATTGGTGGCACCGGATCGCCGGCAGCGTTCGCGGGCAATCTCCAAAGCACCCTCACTGAGATCCAAAGCAGTAATCTTTGCTTGGGGATTCAAGTGGGCGAGATATTCCGTCCCCACACCGGTGCCACAGCCAGCATCGAGGATGGCAACGTCCAACTGGGAGGGATAGCGTCCTGTGCAAAAGCTATAGGCCGCTGGCCAAGACCAACGCCAGTTGTACCCCGGTGGTGGTTCATCAAGGAGGGGTTCCGGCGGAAAAGGATAGGTATTGTATAGCTGCCGCACAGCAGCGGTAATCTCAGCCGCTGAGGTCATGATGGTTCCCCTTGGGATAAGCGTCGTAATAATTCACGGGTGGTTGTTTCTGGATCAGCCGCCTCCATAATGGCGCGGACAACGGCCACCTGCGTCGCCCCTGCCTTGACAACCGCATCAATGTTGCTCAGGTCAATGCCACCAATGGCAAACTGCGGCATCGGGGCGTGTTTGCGGGCGTATTGGAGATAGTCAAAGCCTACCGCCGCTTTACCGGGTTTAGTCGGAGTGGCAAAAATCGGCCCCACACCGACATAATCAGCACCTTCAGCAATGGCACGCTCCAATTCTTGCGGGTTTGTGGTCGAGCGTCCCACAAGGCGATCGCCCCCTAAAATTTGCCGAGCCAGTTCGATGGGAATATCCGTTTGTCCAAGGTGGACACCATCAGCATTGGCTCCCACAGCAATATCCACGCGATCGTTGACCAAAAACAGGGCACCGTAGCGTTGGCAGAGCGCTTGCAACTGGCGAGCTGTGGTTAGGCGGGTGTGATCATCACTGGTCTTGTCACGGTATTGCACAAGGGACAATCCCCCCTTCAAAGCAGCTTCCACAATTTCCAGCAGGCGATCGCTAGGAGAGGTAACCAGATAAAGTTTTGCCTCCTGCAGTTGCCGCGCTCGAGCATGGCGTGGGTTGAGGATCAGGGCTTGCTCCAGAATGTAAACGCGGTAGCGTAGGGCTTTGGCGGTGTCACTCAGCTCAGTATCCGTTAATTTCGCATACTCCTCAATCACCCGTAGCGCTTCTTGGACACGGGCAAAGTTAGCGGTGAGCACCTCGCTGAGGGTTTGGCGATCGCGCTCCTGGGGATGACTTAAGGCAGTCCCCGGATCCTGATCCGTTTGTCGTGCCGCCCGTAACTCTGGAGTATGGTAGCGGCCAAGGGTTTGGCGCAAATCTTTACATTCTGCACTCAGGTCAGCATCTTCGCAGCCAAAGCGGCACCATTCCTCAATCACCCGCAGCCCTTCGCGGGCACGGTCAAGGTTGGCATCGAGAATCCGCCGAATGCGCTGCCCCTCAGATCCGGGAGCTAAATTTTGCATAGCACGTCGAATCCCCACAGAAAAGAATCAAGACAATTCTGTTCACCGTTCATCGGCGTTGTTGATAGAGCAATGAAGTTTTTGATGAGCCGTTTCAGCATTCACTCCCAGCCGTGGTTGAATCCCCTATGTTTGATCCTAATGGGTTGGGGGACGCCTGTCTTGGCCGCAGAACCGATTCCCATCCCCGTGCCACCGCCAGAGGTCAATACCGTCATCCCAATTCCTGTGCCGCCACCAGAGGTGAGCACGGCTCCCATTGCTAACCCACCACCCCAACGATTGGACAATTCGCTCGAACGATTGCCGGTGCCCAGTGGCCCGATTCCAATGGGCTTTGTTGGCAATGACCGAGCGATGAATCAATTGCCCCCCCCACCAGATATTGTTGACACCGATTTGACCCCGCTCGCTCCCGTAGCCCCCAGAACGCGGTTTCGGGTGATTGTTTTGGATCTGCGGGAGGATGATGTGGCCAACCAAGAACGTCTGCGATCGCTTGTCCCCGATGCGATACCCATTACCCTTGGCCAGCGCCGCGCCCTGCAAGTGGGGAGCTTCCAAAACGAGGCCAATGCCAGCGAAATGCGCGCCTTTATGGAGGTCAATGGCTTTCGCGCTGAGATTCAACGGCTCCCTTAAACGACTTCACTTGGATCAAGAACGCCGCGAAGAGGCCTAAAGAGTGCACGCTTTTTGAGGCAGGGTAGTGAACCCCCTGCCAACGCAGTCAATTTTTTATACACTTAGAGGATTAGGAGCAAATCGCCACAGGAGTTGCGTTGCTTAAAAATTCTCAGGATACAACAGTCCCTCAAGACAACGGCAATATCAACAAGATAGATGAGCAAGACCGCGCCTTTCATAGCTGGTATCGGTTTGTGCTCTCCTACCCGCCCCATCTGGTGAGAGACTACATAGAAGACTTCGGCTTGAATACAGAGAGTGTCATCCTCGACCCCTTTTGTGGCACAGGTACAACGCTGGTTGAATCAAAGCTGCGGGGCATCCCCTCAGTGGGGATAGAAGCCCATCCATTTGCCCACTTCGCAACATCGGTAAAGACGGATTGGCAGGTTGATCCTGATTTACTCTCCAGTCACTCCTGTGAGGTGGCAGAACTTGCCCTTGACATTCTGCGGCAGCAAGGGATGGAGGACGCGGTTCCCTTTGAGGGGAATATTGCTGACCTACTATTACGCCAACTCGCTCCAGAACAACATCAACTTATCCTTGCGGGGTCAATCAGTCCGATTCCTTTACACAAGGTATTGGTACTCCTTGAGTGCTTGCAGAAATACAAAGTAGAAAAGGTCTATCGGCATCAATTGCTGGCGATCGCCCACATTCTGGTTTTTGCCGTGAGTAATCTGCGCTTTGGCCCTGAAGTGGGTGTCGGTAAACCTAAAGTTGATGCGCCAGTGATTAGTGCTTGGCTTGCCAAGATTGGTGAAATGGTGGAGGATCTGCGGCAAGTCAACGGTCAAAATCATACCCCTGCGCACGTCTATCTGGCAGATGCGCGATGTCCTGATAGAGTATTACCACCGCAGTCTGTTGATGCGGTGATTACGTCACCCCCTTACCCCAACGAAAAGGACTACACCAGAACAACTCGCCTTGAATCAGTGGTATTGGGCTTTATCAAAACCAAGGCAGATTTACAAGCCTTTAAGAGGGGGCTGATCCGTTCTAACAGCCGCAATGTCTATAAAGCCGATGATGACGATCGCTGGGTTCGGGATCACCCCAAAATTCAAGCCATTGCCGAGGAGATTGAACGTCGCCGTATCGAACTGGGCAAGACCTCTGGTTTTGAGAAGCGCTACGCTAGGGTTACAAAGCTCTATTTTGGGGGCATGGCGCGTCACTTGGCTGCCCTGCGATCGCTCCTGCGTCCCAATGCCCAACTGGCCTACGTCGTCGGTGATCAGGCCTCTTATTTGCGGGTGATGATTCGCACGGGTCAGTTATTGGCTGACATTGCCCAAGCCCTTGGTTATGAGGTTGTGCGCACAGATCTCTTCCGCACACGGTTTGCCAGTGCCACTAAGGCGCAACTGCGAGAAGAAGTGGTGATCCTCCGCTGGAAAGGCTAGTGCAGCCAATTCAGACAAGCTGAGGGGCTGTACCGTAGAATTACTGTAGAATAAAGCATCGATTGGCAGTATACCCACCCTATGGTTATCTCTTGGGCGAAATGGTCAGTGCCGCGACCTCAACGGCGCTCAACTCTGCTAGGCCAAAGGCGATTGCCCAAAGGGCACGCTACGCGATCGCAACGGCTGCACTGGAAATCTTTTGTTTTTAATCTGCTGTCTGAGCGTCTTTTGCTGGTTATCGGCGGACTGGGGGCAGGCCTCCTCCTGTGGCAAACCGATGGGCCTTTGATGGTGGCAACCCTGAGTGGGGTGGGAACGATTTTTCTCCTGAGTCGCTGGCAACGCCGACTGTTGACGCTATGGCAAGAGCTTCGCCAACAGTTTCAGGAGTGGTTACACCATCCCTTTGCCTTTACGGTGGGCGGGGGACTACTGGCCTGTTTGGGTACCTATACCCTGCTGCATATTGCTCAACACACAGCAGATCCGTGGTTAGTGGTGGCCTTGGTCATCCTTGGCATCCTGCTGGTGGGCGTCATTGCCCTCCTTGGCACAGTCATTGGCCAACTGCAACAGCAACATCAAACCCAACAGGTGTCCCAATGGTTTGCTGACCTCACCCACCCTCAACCCCTGCATCGGCTGGTGGCCATTCGCCAACTCGCTCGCGTCTCTAAGGGGACTGATCGCCGTCAAGTGCAGGAAGCCCTATATCTGCTACTGGGACAGGAAACAGATCCGATAGTTCGCCGTGCTGCCCTTGAGGTGCTCGATCATCTTGACTATGCCGCCTGAGTCTTTGAACTGGCTAGAGCGATGGTGCTTGGCTCGCCTCATTCGCGCGATCGCCAGTGTCATTGGGGTTGCGCCACAGCGATTCGACTACGTCGGCTTTATTGAAATCACACGGCAAGTAAAGCAGGGGCGATCGCCCGCGCAGCAGCAGGCCATTGTGGCCAAGGTCTTTGATCAGTTAGTCCCGCCGGTCATCAGCACCTTGGTACGCACCCTCTTTCGCCCGACCCGTTGGGTCTGTGAGTGGAATGCATGGTTTGCCACCCGCCTCACGGGCTGGTTAGTGGGGGCCAGCGATCGCTACTGGGTCGAGGTCATTCCCCCGGATCAGCCCCGCCAGTGGCAGCAGAGTGGGGTGCGCATCCAAAAATGCCGCTATCTTGCTGAATCCCAATGTGTGGCACTGTGTATGAACCTGTGCAAAAAGCCCACAGAGCAATTTTTTCGGCAGCGATTCGGCATTCCTCTAACCATGACGCCCAACTTTAGCGACTACAGTTGTGAGATGGTCTTTGGTACCCCTGCCCAGCCGATGCCTGAACCGACGCTGCCCCCGTGTTGGGATGATCCGAATCAAACCCCTTGCCCCCACGTTTAAGCCCATTCTCTTGGAGAAGGATTGGTGCCAATTGACAATTCAAGATTATTTGAAATACTGTAGGGATGTCCTGCTGGAGCAGCAACAATGGGCGTTGGCATTGGTATCAACGGCTTTGGCCGCATTGGTCGCTTGGTTTTGCGTGCCGCATGGGGTTGGCCTGAACTAGATTTTCGCCACATCAACGAGATTAAAGGAGGCACGACCGCTGCCGCCCATTTGCTAGAGTTTGACTCGGTTCATGGTCGTTGGCCACAGTCTATCCAAGCTAAGGAGGGGGCGATCTCCATCAATGATCAGATCGTTAGCTTTTCGGAAGCAAAAAACCCGGCAGAGGTGCCTTGGCAAGAACGGGGAGTTGAGATTGTTCTGGAATGCTCCGGTAAATTCCGTACGGCTGAGCAACTAGCGGCCTACTTTGCAGCCGGGGTGAAAAAAGTCATTGTTGCTGCCCCCGTCAAAGAAAAGGCGTTTAACATTGTCATGGGCGTCAATGACCATCTCTACAATCCCCAAGCACACCACTTGCTCACCGCCGCCTCCTGTACAACCAACTGCCTTGCCCCCGTCGTTAAGGTAATTCACGAAACCTTTGGCATTCGCCATGGTTTGGTTACCACCATTCACAATGTTACGAATACGCAAACCGTGGTGGATGCGCCCCATAAAGATTTGCGCCGTGCCCGCTCTAGCCTCATGTCTCTTATACCAACGACAACTGGTTCAGCCACTGCCATCGGGCTGATTTATCCAGAACTCCAGGGGAAACTGAACGGCTTGGCGGTGCGGGTACCTCTGTTGAATGCATCGCTCACCGACTGTGTTTTTGAAGTTAGTCACCCCACCACTGTGGCCGAAGTCAATGCAGCCCTGAAGGCTGCTGCTGCTGGAGAACTCAAGGGCATTCTTGGTTATGAGGAGCGCCCCCTTGTTTCCATTGACTACTGCAACGATCCCCGTTCCAGCATTGTGGATGCCCTCTCCACCATGGTTGTGGATGAAACACAGGTAAAAATTCTCGCGTGGTACGACAACGAATGGGGCTACAGCAACCGCATGGCCGAATTAGCTCGCCGCGTCGCCACGACTTTGCCCTAAGGAGTCTGCTATGGCTGTGTCCACCAGTGTCCGCAACTATATGATTGTTACCCTCGCCTACTGGGGGTTCACGATTACCGATGGCGCACTGCGGATGCTAGTGCTGCTCTACTTTAACCAGATTGGTTACACACCGCTGCAAATTGCCTTCCTGTTCCTCTTTTATGAAATTTTTGGCATTGTCACCAACTTTCTCGGTGGCTGGATTGGTTCCCGTTTAGGACTGAATGTCACCCTCTATGCGGGCATTGGTTTACAGGTGGTCTCGCTGATCATGCTCACACCCCTGACGCAGGACTGGCCTTTGTGGTTTGCGGTGCCCTATGTGATGGCCGCACAGGCCATGTCGGGGGTGGCCAAAGACCTCACCAAAATGAGTTCCAAGAGTGCCATTCGCTTGGTGGTGCCCCAAGAAGCAGAGTCACGGCTCTTTAAGTGGGTAGCAATTCTCACTGGCTCGAAAAATGCCCTCAAGGGAGTGGGATTCTTTGTTGGTAGTGTGCTGTTGACGTTGACGGGCTTTACGGCGTCCCTATGGATCATGGCGATCGCCCTCCTCCTGATCATGCTTACCGGTTTCTTGCTGCCACGGGGAATGGGGCAGATCAAAAAGAAAATCAAGTTTCGTCAACTCTTTTCCAAGAGCAAGGAGATCAATATCCTTTCCGCTGCCCGCTTTTTCCTCTTTGGGGCGCGGGATGTCTGGTTTGTGGTGGGGTTGCCCGTCTATCTGCAAAGTGTCCTCAACTGGTCATTTTATGAAGTAGGGGGCTTTCTCGCCCTGTGGGTCATTGGCTATGGCGGTGTGCAGTCTGCGGCACCGGTGCTGTTGAAATACCTCAATCGCGGTCGGCCTCCCCAAGCCGCCACTATCCAGTTTTGGACGTTTACGCTGACGATTGTCCCAGCCGTCATTGCCTTGGGCTTGATGAGCAACTGGAATCCCAATGCGGTGATTATTGGTGGCTTGCTTCTGTTTGGTTTGATTTTCGCCATGAATTCGGCAGTCCACTCCTACTTGGTGCTGGCCTACACCGATGATGAAAAGGTGGCCTTGAATGTTGGCTTTTACTACATGGCCAACTCCGGCGGGCGACTAGCGGGAACCGTACTCTCTGGCCTCATCTATCAAATTTGGGGCATTGTTGGCTGCCTATGGGCCTCGGTGGTCTTTGTTCTCTGCGCGGGAATGATTTCCCTAAAACTAGAGGATCCAAAACGACAGCACCCCTACCCCTCCCTTGCTGTGGGGGATGGTGAATAAATGCAACATTTCCGCACCTAAGGGAGAAGGCAATAAAATGAAAGTACAGCCCTTTAAGGGCAAGGAGGGTCAAGCATTTTCTTGCTTGCCCAGAGAGCTGTAGGAGAGGTTCCCCAAGGAAGTGCCATTATGATGCTCCCCCAAGAAATCATCGGCCAAAAAGTCTGGTTAGAAGTGGAACCCGAAGATGCCTACTATCCGGGTGAGAAAATTCGTGTACAGGCGGAGATTAGCCAGCCTACCGCTCCCCCTTGGTACTATGCTCGCTACATTAATCCGCCCCGCTGGTTCCGTACCCCAGGCCAGTGGCTCACCCACCATGAAGCTGAAATGGCAGTGCTCCTGAATCCTGTCTTGGAGGACTTGGAGCTGGAGGAAGAAGACTACGACGGCGATGAACTGACGAATGGCGATTTTAGCGATCGCTAGGCATGTCTCGAGTGTGTTGGTCGGGGTGGCGATCGCCCACGGTTAGCTGTTATACTAGTCTTCATCAAGAGTGGTGTAGTGACAGCACCCATGAACCTTCCACGGGGAAGGATTCAGAATTATCCTTCCTGTAGGAAGGCGGGAGTGTCCTTTTTTCAGGTTGTTTGGGTGTGGTGGGCAATGTCCCGCCTTTTTTATTTCCTATGCAGATACAAATGCTTTTGCCGGTCGTGCAAACTCTGGCGCAGCAGGTGGCCGACCAAGAACACCTTGATCTAGTTAGTGTGCAGTGGCTGACCCATCAATCGCCACCCATTTTGCGGGTGGAGGTGCGCCATCCTGAGAAGGACACCAGCCTAGAGGATTGTGAGCGGCTGAGTCGGGCACTGGAGATGGCTTTGGATGGGCTGCCAGAGCTGGAGTTTGCCTACGTTCTTGAGGTGTCGAGTCCCGGCCTGTCGGATTACCTGAGTAGCGATCGCGACTTTGATGCCTTTCGCGGCTTTCCCGTGCGGGTGACGACCACTGCACCTCATCGGGGCAAAACCCTTTGGGAGGGCAACCTAATTCGCCGTGACGCGGAGAATGTCTATCTCAATCAACGGGGGCGATCGCTGGCGATTCCCCGCTCCCTCATTGCCAGTGTGCAACTGTACACCCCCAGCGGTGAACCCTAGCTCAGATTGATTTTATCCAGATAAATGAGGTTGTAACGGACGATGACTCTCTATCGCTTACCCGGCCTACGGGCCATGATCAATGAAATTAGCCAAGAGCGAAACTTACCCAAGCACGCAGTGCACCAAGCCCTCAAAGAAGCCCTGCTCAAGGGATACGAACGCTATCGCCGCAGTCTGCGCCCGGATCATAGTCACTTTGAGGAAGATCACTTTGCCAACTTTGAAGTGGAACTCGACACTGAGCAGGAGGGCTTCCGCGTGTTGGCCACCAAAACAATTACAGAAACGGTGCAGAACCCAGATCGCGAGATTGCCCTTGCCGATGTGATTCAGGTGGTGCAGGATGCCCGTGTCGGCGATACGGTGCTGTTGGATGTGACCCCTGACCATCAGGAATTTGGCCGCATGGCCGCCATGCAAACTAAGCAAGTGCTGGCGCAAAAGTTGCGGGATCAGCAGCGTCGGCTAGTTCAAGAGGAATTCAAAGATCTCGAGGGTACCGTACTTGTGGGGCGGGTGCTCCGCTTTGAGCGGCGATCGGTGATTATGGCCGTGCGCAGTGATGCCAGCCAGCCAGAAGTGGAGGCCGAACTGCCACAACGGGAACAAATTCCCAATGACAACTACCGCGCCAATTCCACCTTCAAAGTGTATCTCAAGCGCGTCAAAGAGGGGTCGCAACGGGGACCCCAATTGGAGGTTTCCCGCGCCGATGCCGGCTTGGTGGTCTATCTCTTTGCCAATGAGGTGCCCGAAATTGAGGATGAGGTGGTGCGGATTGTGGCCATTGCCCGCGAAGCCAATCCACCAACTCCCAAAGTTGGCCCGCGCACCAAAATTGCGGTGGATACCCTAGAGCGGGATGTGGATCCTGTGGGTGCCTGTATTGGGGCACGAGGCTCCCGCATTCAAGCGGTGGTGAATGAGCTGCGGGGCGAAAAAATTGATGTGATCCGCTGGTCACCGGACCCCGCCACCTATATCGCCAATTCCCTGAGTCCGGCGCCGGTGGAGGAGGTGCGGCTCATTAACCCTGAAGCCCGCATTGCCCATGTCCTCGTGGCACCGGATAAAGTCTCCCAAGCCATTGGTAAAGAAGGCCAAAATGTGCGCTTAGCCACTCGCCTTACGGGCTGGAAAATCGAGGTGCGCGATATCTCCCAATACAATTACGAAGAGGAGGATCGCTTAGCCATGGCTGCCCTCGAAGAACAGATTGCGAGTTAGTCAAGATGGCTAATCCCCAACGCCGCTGCGTGGCCTGTGGTCGCTTGGCCGATCGCTCAGAGTTTTGGCGCGTGGTGCGCTGCTGGCCCGATCAAAGGGTGCAGTTGGATCGGGGGATGGGGCGATCGGCTTACCTGTGTCCCGCGGCAGCGTGTCTCAAGGTGGCCAAACAAAAAAAACGCTTGGCGCGATCGCTCCGCTGTCCGATTCCCGAGGATATCTTTACCACCCTTGCTGCTCGCCTAGATGCCCATCAGAATCATGACTGACTCCCCCATTTGGCAGCCTTTTACACAAATGAAAACGGCGGATCCGCCCCTGAAGGTGGTGCGTGCCCAAGGTGCTCGCCTTGAACTGAGCGATGGTCGTCAGATTATTGATGCCATTTCCAGTTGGTGGGTGACGCTCCATGGCCATAGCCATCCTGTGCTGGCTAAGGCGCTCTATGAGCAGGCGCAAACCCTTGAGCACGTCATTTTTGCCGGCTTTACCCATGAGCCAGCGGAGCAGCTTGCCCAACTGCTGTGTGCCCACACCCCAGCGGGGTTACAACGGGTCTTTTTTTCCGACAATGGCTCAACCGCCGTGGAAGTGGCGCTGAAGATGGCCTACCAGTATTGGCAGCGGCGAGACCAACCCCAGCGATCGCGCTTCATTGGCTTTGCCGGGGGGTACCATGGCGATACCCTTGGGGCAATGACCGTCGGCCAAAGTTCCCCCTGGTGGCAACCCTTTCAGCCACTGCTCCCTCCCTTGACGATCCTGCCCTACCCAGCAACCTATCCGGAAGATCCAGAGGTCGAGACCAAGGAGGCACAGGCGATCGCGCAACTGGAGGACACCCTGAAGGCAGACCCCGATGCCTATGCTGCGCTGTTTATTGAACCCCTGGTCCAAGGCGCAGCGGGAATGCGCATGTGTCGCCCTAGGTTTTTGCAGGCCATCTCTGAGATTGCCAAGGCTCATGGTGTGTTAGTCGTCTATGACGAGGTGATGACGGGGTTTGGGCGTACCGGTGCCCTCTTTGCCTGTGAGAAAGCCGGCACGCAACCGGATCTCCTGTGTCTGTCCAAGGGCTTATCGGGAGGCTGCTTGCCCATTGCCGTCACCTTGGCCACGGAAGAAATTTACCAAGCCTTTTATGATGATGACCCCACGCGCGCCTTCTACCACAGTCATTCCTACACGGGAAATCCCTTGGCCTGTGCCGTCAGTGTGGCTTCGTTGCAATTGCTCCTTGCCCACCCTGAATCCTACCAAAGTCTAGAGGCACGCCATTGGCAGTGCCAACGGCAGTATTTGGCGGATGTCGGTAATCTCAAGCACTTTCGTACCTGTGGCACGATCGCAGCCATGGAATTAGAGACAGAAGCTTCCTACTTTAGTGCCCTTGTGCCGCAACTGCGCCGCCGCTTTATTGAGTTGGGGGTTCTCCTGCGGCCTCTGGGGAATACGTTGTATATTTTGCCCCCCTACTGCATTACTGATGCGGAATTAGCCACGGTCTATCAAGCCATCCGCCAAGTGGCGATCGAGGTGGCCAAAGGTTATTTCGCAGTGGCCTCTGTTTGAGTGGCCATGTAGCTGAGGAGCCAATTGACCGCAGTGGCACGGCGGGTACGGCGGGGGTTCAGTTCCTTGATCTCATAGCCGGCAAAGCCCAACTGTTCTTTGAGCAATTGCTTGTGGGCAGGGGGAATGGAGCGAGTGAGCTTGACAATGGCGGGGCGACTGCCAATGAAGTCAGGGGGCTGGGGATAGTCTTGCTGCCATTCGGGGGGCACGCGATCGCTCTGCCAAGTTTGGCTGTGGGCATCATAGCGATAGCCTAAGCAGTGCCACAGGAGCTGATTGACTGTAGCATCATCCAATTCCTCATTGAGAATTTGCCACAACGTGGCTTCTGTGAGAGGGGGCAGTGGCGAATCAGCACTATTCATTCACACTTTTCATTCACACTCTAGTAATTGTCGGTCTACTGAAACCAGTACCATAAAAGTGGTGGTTTCTCTAAATCTGCCCTTATATGTCTGCTTCGGCAACCAATTCCCCTTCCCGCTGGCGATCGCTACGCAATAATGCCCTGTTGATCGGGATGGCGGTGCTGATCACACTACTGATCCGCGTTTTTGTGGCGGAGTCGCGGTTTATTCCCTCAGAGTCCATGGAGCCAACGCTTTGGCCGGGCGATCGCATTGTGGTGGAAAAAATCACCTATCGCCAGCGATCGCCCCAGCCGGGGGATATTGTTGTTTTCCGCACCCCACCCCTTTTGCAGACCCTCGGTTATCGAGCTGATCAAGCCCTGATTAAACGGGTGGTTGCCACAGCCGGAGATACAGTTGCCGTTCATGATGGTCGAGTTTGGGTCAACGACCGCCCCCTCGAAGAGCCGTACATTGCTGAGCCACCCGTCTATACACTATCCCCAGTCACAGTCCCCGATAATATGATCTTTGTTATGGGGGATAACCGCAACCACAGCAACGACTCCCACATCTGGGGATTTTTGCCCCTTGAGAATGTCATTGGTCGGGCGATCGCCTGCTATTGGCCCCTCAACCATGCGGGTAAAATTTCCTCCCCGGCTGCCTAATAGGTGATCAGTCGCATTAGTGTTGGCCTAGCGTCATCCACGAGTCCCCATTCAGGAGGCAATGGCACCACTTGTCCCACAGGGCTG
>NZ_JBKBHZ010000007.1:0-130783 GCF_046299655.1 Thermosynechococcus sp. | reverse complement strand
GGCAACTGTTCTGGTGAGGGCAGCTCATTCAGATACACCCGCCGCAGGCGATCGCTCTGGATGAGAGGAACATAGGGAGTAATCTCTTTTTGCTCTGTCTGAGGGTCAGGGTAAATCACCACCGCCTGCCAATCGGAGAACCGATGGCGCTGCAGCCGCAGATACAGAAAAATCTCCGCAAAGAAGCGCTCATAGAAGGTGTTGTCCCGCTGAAACTGCACTTCGCAGAAATAGACCACTCCTGAGGGGTCGCGGGGCACAAAGACGCCATCAATGCGAAAGGTGGTTTCCTTGAGTTCAATCGAGTCAAAGTGGTAGCCCTCGGCACTGTCAATGCCCAGCAGGTCAAAGAAGCTCTGGGGCCACTGGGCAAAGAGTTGATAAAAGAGGGAGTCGCGGCGCATCAGCTAGGCAGAGCGATCGCTCCGAAATCAACTTTTTGGCGAGCGGTAGTAATCAATAGAGTCTATCCTCCTGCCCCTAATAAACGCACAGCAGGCAAGAATTTTTTCAGGTTGCTGTCGTAACTGTCTGCCAATGCACCCCCGCCTTCATTGCACTCAGCACGCCAATGGCTTCGGCATAGGACTGGCACGGAATCGTCTCTATCCCCAAATCGTCACCTGTGACATTGAGGGTTGTGGTATTATTAGCCACCGTTAGGATAGGGACACCCTGCTGAGCCAAGGCCAGAATTCCCCGTCCACCAAGGGCAGTGGCAGGCACAATCACGGCATCTACGTCCTGTCGCCACAGAGCCTGCAGGGCAGTTGAGCTATAGCGAGGAGCGCGACTCAACCCCACCAACACCGAGGGCAAAAAGGTGTAGCCAATTTCTTCAGCAAGGGCACGGGGATGTACAGTCTCCTCTAGGGGCAATGGTTGCAGGGCTGGGGCATGGGCTGCTGGAATCTGAAAGTGTTGGACAACTAAGTGACTAATGACCGCTTCTGCCCCGGCGAGGGGATCCACACCTTGGCCACTGCGATAGTGGTGCAGTGCGTCTGTGCTCGCATCATCGGGAAAGCGAGTAACGATCGCGATCGCCTCTGCCTGAGCCACTTGAATCAGTTTTTCTGCCGCCCGCAATAAACTGGCAGGATTCGCCACCGTACCCCATGTTGCGCCAGAGGCAGCAGTTTGCAACTGCACTCCCAAGGGTTCATCGGTAACAACAGGTTCAGTAATGGTTAAACCTAAGGTGGCAGAACAGGCCGCCGCTGCTTGACGATGGCGAAGTTGAAGATCTCCTTCAATCGCCGCATCTAATAATAGACCAATGCGATTTGGACGCGGTGGCAGCAATCCCCAACGGCCAACGGCAAATTCATCAAGGGCATAGCCTTCCACATACCAGACATTGGGCAGCGGCCAATAGAGCATTGCCCCATTGAGAACATTGGGATGGGTAATCAGGCGATCGCACACCTGCGCTAAGGCACGAACGACTGGAATCGCATCCCCTGCATAGCCGCCAATGGCAGCCCCAATGCCGGTGGGAATAATGAGAACTGCCGTCAGCACGTTAGCGACTAGCTTGGGCAGGGAGGGGCGCCGGCTGCACAGCCACAGTTAGCGTTTGGCTGCCACGGCGCACTTCCAGTTCCATGGTGCGACCAATGCCTATGCTTTCCACCATTTGCTGCACTTGATCCGCCTTGGTGATAGTTTGGCCATTGATGCGGCGGATGACGTCCCCAGGGCGCAGACCAGCGCGGGCGGCTGGCGAATTGGGCAGGACTTGGAAGATCAGCACACCGGAACTTTCCTGCACCCGCACGGGACTATTGGGATTGGCATTGAGACGTTGCTGCACTTCAGGCGTGAGATTGGCCATGCGAATGCCAAGGAAGGGGTGATCCACGCGACCATTGGCAATCAGTTGGTTGGCAATCCGTTGAGCTGTGTTGATGGGAATCGCAAATCCCAAGCCTTGGGCACCACCAATGATCGCGGTATTCATCCCAATCACTTCTCCCCGTTGATTCAACAGAGGACCGCCCGAGTTACCCGGGTTAATCGCCGCATCGGTTTGAATGAAGCCCACTCGCTTATCGGGTACACCAATATCGCCGCTGGAGCGGCCTGTAGCACTAATAATTCCCGCAGTCACTGTATTATCCAAGCCTAGGGGGTTACCGATGGCGATCGCCCATTCACCAGGGCGCAAATTATCGGAATTGCCAAGGCGCACCACCGGTAAATTGTTGGCATTCACCTTGACTACGGCCACATCAGTCAGACGATCTTGACCGAGAACTTGACCCTCAAACGTGCGGCCATCCTTAAGGGTTACTCGCACTCGGTTTGCACCATCCACCACGTGGGCATTGGTGAGGATCAAGCCATCACTGCTAATAATAAAACCCGATCCCAACCCCCGTTCCTCGCGACTGGGGGGAGGCATCATTGGCCCAAAAAATTCCTGAAAGAAGGGGTCATTAAAAATGGCCGGTACACGGGTTTGTACCGTACGGGAAGCATCAATCCGCACCACTGCAGGTCCTACTTGCTCAACAGCACGGGCAATAAAATTAATGTCATTTCCCGCGGGCAGTGGTGCCGGTAACTGCGCCAAGCTGGGGGTCACTAAGGGCGTTGACGTGGGCATTAGGTGGGTAGCAAACATGGCAGCGGCCGCCCCCAATGCCATCAACGACAGATAGGTGACCGATTTACCAAGACGCACTGTCATAGGTGATTGCCCCTTTGCTGACACGAGTTCTCGAAAAATAGACGGCAATTGAAGGAGGCAAGTTCCTGTTTTTAGCCTACCATTTCAGAAGATTGAATTTCTCCATGTCAACAGTGTCACGGTTGCGATAGATGGCCAAAATAATGGCTAAGCCTACGGCTGCTTCTGCCGCCGCCACAGTAATCACAAACACGGCAAAGACTTGCCCCTTAATTTGCTGGCCATCCAGATAATTAGCAAAACCAATCAGGTTGAGGTTGACAGCATTTAGGAGCAGTTCAATAGACATGAGCACCCGTACGGCATTGCGACTAGTAACTAAGCCATAAATGCCAATACAAAACAGCAGTGCTGCCAAGATCAAAACATAGGTTAGCTGCATCGTCTTCCCCTACTTCTCAGACAAGGCTACAGGTTCACGGGGACGTTCCGGTAACTCCAAGGGGGGAACTACCTCTTCCCCTAGAGTGGGTTCAGGTTCCAAAACCAGTTCGCGGCGGGCGAGCACCACTGCCCCAATCAAGGCCATCAGCAGCAAGACTGAGGCCAATTCAAAGGGCAAGAGAAAATCGCTAAAAAAGTGCTGACCAATGGTGGTAATACTGTCGGTGGTAGGAGGCAGCGAGCTAACTTGCCAAGGGGTTTGCAAAATCATCTTTGTCAGCAGGGCAAAAACCCCTAGGGAAACCACTGCAGCGCCCCCCTGACGCAGCCATCGGCCCGGCACTGGGGTATAGGCCTCGCGCTTATTGACGAGCATGATCGCAAAGAGGATGAGAACGTTCACCGCCCCCACATAGATGAGAATTTGAGCCGCTGAAACAAAGTCAGCATTCAGGAGGATGTACAGCCCAGAGATACTCAGAAACACCCCCCCCAGCAGAAAAGCAGAATAGACAACATTGTTCAGGAGCACAACACCAAGGGCAGCAACAATCACGGCACCCGCCAAGGCAAAGAAAGTAATCGTTTGGGTCAAGGTGGCTAAATCCACAGCAACAACTCCTAATTCTCAGATGATTCAGATGATTCAGTGGGGTTGGCGATCGCCTCTGGACGCTCTCCCGCCCGTTGGGCACCCGCCGGCAAATCATGGCCCGACATGACCCCAGCCGGCAGGTAGGCAAACTCGCGGATCGGGGTCACCATTGGGTCTTGGGTCACTTTGTAGGGAATGCGACCCATCGCCACATTGTCGTAGTTCAACTCATGGCGATCGTAGGTGGCTAGTTCGTATTCCTCTGTTACCGAGAGGCAGTTGGTGGGGCAGTATTCCACACAGTTGGCACAGAAGATGCACACGCCGAAATCAATGCTGTAGTGCTTCAGTTCTTTCTTCTTGATCTCTTTGTTGAAGACCCAATCCACTACCGGCAGGTTAATGGGGCAGACGCGCACACACACTTCACAGGCAATACACTTGTCAAACTCAAAGTGAATCCGCCCCCGAAACCGTTCTGAGGGAATAAGTTTCTCGTAGGGATACTGCACAGTGATTGGTCGCCGCCGCATGTGATCAAAGGTCACCGATAGACCTTGACCAATGTACTTGGCAGATTGCACTGCCCCCTTGGCATAGTTGGTAATCTGCTTGAGGAATTTCATCGTATCACCTCATAGAAGTGGGGAGTTTCTTAACCGCCAAAGGCCATGGGAAAGGCGAGCTTCAAACCTGCTGTCAGCAGCAAGTTCACTAGACCCACGGGCAGGAGGAATTTCCAACCTAGGTCTAGGAGTTGGTCAATGCGCACACGGGGAACTGTCCAGCGCAACAAAATGGCCAAAAAGACAAAGAAGTAGGCTTTAATTAGGGTCATGGTGATGCCCACTACCGCAAAGGCAATCTGCAAAAAGGGATTGGTTTCGGGAATGCCAAGGAGACTGGCAATGGTCTCTAAGGGGATGGGGAAGCTCCAACCACCAAAGTAGAGAACACTCACCAAGAGCGCCGAAAGCACAAGGTTGACATAAGCACCAAGGTAAAAGAGGGCAAACTTCATGCCCGCGTACTCCGTTTGGTAGCCCGCTACGAGTTCTTCCTCAGCTTCCGGCAAGTCAAAGGGCAGGCGCTCGCACTCGGCCAAAGCTGCAATCCAAAAGATTAAAAAGCCAATGGGCTGCCGCCAGACGTTCCAACTGAGGATGCCGTACTCCGACTGCTGCTCAACAATTTCCACTGTGCCTAAGCCATTGGACATCATGGCTACGGCTAAGACTGCCAAGGCAAGGGGAATCTCATAGCTAATGGATTGTGCTGCTGCCCGCAGTCCCCCCAGCAGGGAGTATTTGTTGTTGGAGGCATAACCCGACATCAGCAGGCCAATGGGCGCAATACTGGACAGGGCAATCCAGAGAAAGACCCCCATCGCCAAGTTGGAGATCAGCAGGTTTTGGCCAAAGGGGACAATAATGTAGGACAAAAAGACGGGAATCACGACCACCGCTGGACCGAGGGTAAACAGCCAGGGATCCGTATTCGCAGGCAGAACATCTTCCTTAAAAATCAGTTTGAGGCCGTCGGCCAAGGGGGCCAAAATTCCCAATGGGCCAATGTACTCTGGGCCAATACGCTGTTGCACAGCGGCAGAAATTTTCCGTTCTAGCCAAACAGCCACCAGTACGCCCACAGTAGCCACAATGAGCATCATTAACATGGGCAGGGGCAGCCATAGCAGCTTGGCCACATCATGGGAAAAACCCAGAGATTGCAATGCCCTAATAAACTGCCCTTGTAAGTCAATACCAGATTCCATAGGGATTCAACTGCGCCCCACCGACAGACACGCTCTACAGTATAAGGGTTTTATTTCCGTTGCGAAGATAGAGTTGGGGCAAATTTTTATACCACAGGTATTACAGATGTTTATAGTTTATACTTTGTGGCTTTGGGTCTCAGATGTCAGTAGGATCAAGGGAGAGAGCCAATTTTGAAGGAGAACAGGGTGGCGATCGCAATCCAAAATGCGGTGATTTGTACCCCAGAGGGAGAACTGCGTCAACAACAGGTGCGCCTAGAGGGCGATCGCATTGCGGAAGTGGCAGAGACCGTCACCGTGAACCCCGGCGATACGGTGATTGATGCAACGGGCTTAACCCTCCTGCCAGGCGTTATTGACCCACAAGTGCATTTTCGTGAACCAGGTCTAGAGCACAAAGAAGATCTCTTTACCGCCAGTTGTGCCTGTGCTAAGGGGGGCGTTACCAGCTTTTTGGAAATGCCCAATACCCGTCCCCTGACGATTGATCAGGCTAGTCTCGATGATAAACTCGCCCGCGCTGCCGCCAAATGTGTGGTTAATTATGGCTTTTTCATTGGCGCCACTAAGGAGAACCTTGCCCTCCTCAACACCGTTCATCCCGTCTGTGGCATCAAGATTTTCATGGGGTCAATGCACGGCCCCCTACTGGTGGATGAAGAACCCATTCTAGACCGCATCTTTAGGGAGGGGAAACGCCTCATTGCCGTCCATGCCGAAGATCAAGGGCGGATCCGCGCCCGTCGCGAACAATTTGCCGGCATGACTGATGTCGCCGTGCACTCGCAAATTCAAGACGAGATCGCTGCCCTCAATGCCACCCAGTTAGCAGTGAAGCTCTCCCGTCAATACGAACGCCGCCTGCACATTCTCCATCTTTCTACAGGCATTGAAGTGGACTTTCTGCGCGAGCACAAGCTCCCTTGGATCACGGTAGAAGTTACCCCCCAGCACCTATTGCTGACCACAGAGGCCTACGCCAAAATTGGCTCCCTTGCCCAAATGAACCCACCCCTACGCACCGCTGTGGACAATGAAAAACTTTGGCAAGGACTATTGGATGGGGTGATTGATTTTATTGCCACCGATCATGCCCCCCACACCTTAGAGGAAAAGGCGCAGCCCTATCCCCAAAGCCCCTCCGGCATGCCGGGGGTGGAAACCGCTTTGCCCCTGATGTTGACCCAAGCCATGGCGGGTCGCTGTACAGTGCCGCAAGTGGTGCGTTGGATGTCCACTGCCGTTGCTGCGGCCTACGCCATTCCCAATAAAGGGAAAATTGCCCCCGGTTACGATGCTGACCTTGTTCTTGTGGATTTGCAGACCTATCGCCCCGTACGCCGTGAGGAATTGCTGACTAAGTGTGGCTGGAGTCCCTTTGAGGGCTGGTCATTGACGGGGTGGCCGGTGTACACCTTTGTGAATGGGGAGATCGTTTTTAGCCAAGGGCGGGTGAATTCCAACGTGCGCGGACGTGCGCTGAAGTTTAGCTGGGACTAGGCGATCGCCCGCTGAAATCGGAAAGTGCTAGCCTCCCAACGACTTGTGCTAATCTGAGGCAGAGATATAGCGTATGTTAAGCACAACAATGCGTATTCTGGTGACGGGCGGTGCCGGCTTTATTGGTTCCCATCTTGTTGATCGGCTGATGGAAGCGGGTCATGAGGTCATTTGCCTAGACAACTACTTTACGGGCACAAAGCGCAATGTTCTGCGCTGGATGGGTCACCCCAACTTTGAACTCATCCGCCACGACATCACCGATCCAATTCGCCTTGAGGTGGATCAAATCTATCACTTGGCCTGCCCTGCCTCCCCCGTTCACTACCAATACAACCCCGTCAAAACCATTAAAACCAATGTCATAGGCACTCTCCACATGCTGGGGTTGGCCAAACGCGTGAAGGCACGGTTTCTCCTTGCCTCCACCTCGGAAGTCTATGGCGACCCGCTGGTGCATCCCCAATCTGAGTCCTACTGGGGGAATGTCAACCCCATTGGCATCCGCTCCTGCTACGACGAAGGCAAGCGGGTAGCAGAGACCCTCACCTTTGACTACCACCGCCAAAATAATGTGGATGTTCGGGTGGCACGGATTTTTAATACCTATGGCCCGAAAATGCAAATCAATGATGGCCGAGTGGTCAGCAATTTTATTGTCCAAGCCTTGCAGGGCATGCCCCTTACCGTCTATGGGGATGGCTCGCAAACCCGCAGTTTCTGCTATGTCAGCGATTTGGTGGAAGGCTTGATTCGGCTGATGAATAGCGACTACATCGGCCCGGTGAATCTGGGCAACCCCGATGAGTACACGGTGTTGGAGCTAGCCCAAAAAATCCAAGCCCTGATCAATCCGGGGGTGGAAATCCAGTTTAAGCCCCTGCCCAGTGATGACCCGCAGCGCCGTCGTCCCGACATTACTGTTGCCCGCACAGTTTTGAACTGGCAACCGACCGTACCTCTTTTAGAGGGGCTTCAGCGGACGATTCCAGACTTTGCGGAGCGGCTGGGTGTGTCCTATACCCCGATGATGGTGGAAGTTTAGGGAGAGCATTGGCAATGCGGGTATGTGTGATCGGCACCGGCTATGTGGGCTTGGTGACGGGAGTGTGCTTGGCGCATATTGGCCATGAGGTGATTTGCATTGACAACAATACTGATAAAGTCAAACTGCTCCAGCAGGGGGAATCCCCAATTTATGAACCAGGATTAACTGACCTGCTGCGCAGTACCATTGCCAGTGGTCACATTCAGTTCAGCAGTGATTTGGGCGCTGGGGTAGAGTTTGGTGAAGTGCTCTTTATTGCGGTCGGCACACCGGCGCTGCCCAATGGCGAAACCGATACCCGCTATGTAGAAGCCGTTGCCCGGGGCATTGGCGCCCATTTAAATCAAGGGTACAAGGTGATTGTCAATAAGTCCACAGTGCCCATTGGCTCAGGGGACTGGGTGCGAATGATTATTCTCGATGGTGTGGTTGAGCGCGAACCCGATTTAGCCGCTGCTATTAAAGCGGGAGCAACCCATCCGCCCCTAGACTTTGATGTGGTGAGCAACCCTGAATTTCTGCGGGAAGGTTCGGCGGTCTATGACACCTTCAATCCCGATCGCATTGTTTTGGGCAGTAGTAGCCGCAAGGCCATTGAAATCATGCAGGAACTTTATGCACCGATCATTGAGCGCAAGTACGCCGTTGATCCCACCTTGCCCCCTGTGCCCGTTTTGGTGACGGATCTCAGTTCGGCAGAAATGATTAAGTATGCTGCCAATGCCTTTTTAGCCACTAAAATCAGCTTCATTAACGAAATTGCCAACATTTGCGATCGCGTGGGCGCAGATGTGGTGCAAGTGGCCAAGGGCATTGGCCTAGATTCCCGCATTGGCGAGAAGTTTCTGCAAGCGGGCTTGGGCTGGGGGGGGTCCTGTTTTCCCAAGGATGTTTCGGCCTTAATCCACACCGCTGGGGACTACGGCTACGATGCCCAGTTGCTCAAAGCAGCCGTTCAGGTCAACCAGCGGCAACGCTTTGTTGTCATTGAAAAACTGCAACAGGTGCTAAAAATCCTCAAGGGTAAAACCATTGGCCTTTTGGGATTAACGTTTAAGCCCAACACCGATGATCTGCGGGATGCCCCTGCCCTTTATTTGATTGAGGAATTGCATCGTTTGGGCGCCAAGGTCAAAGCCTATGACCCCCTTGTGTCCCAGTCGGGGCTGCGATCCGGCCTTTCCCATGTGATTGTGGAAACGGATCTGCTGCACCTCGCTGATGGCTGTGATGCGCTGGTGCTGGTGACGGACTGGCCGCAGTTCCAAGAGGTGGATTATGGGGCATTGGCACAGAAGATGCATCAACCTGTAATCATTGACGGTCGCAACTTCTTGAACCGCCAGCAGCTAGAGACATTGGGCTTCCGCTACGTAGGCATTGGCCACTAGGCATGGAACCACCTAGCCTGATCTATGAGCAAGCCTACTGGCAACAGGGCTATTGTCGCGTTGTCGGTGTGGATGAAGTGGGTCGGGGTTGTTTGGCAGGGCCAGTGGTGGCAGCCGCCGTAATTTTGCCGGTGGACTGTGTTCCCCTTGCAGAGGTGCGGGATTCCAAGCAGTTGAATCCCCGCCAGCGATCGCGCCTCTTTACCGAGATTGCCAAGCAAGCGATCGCCATTGGCATTGGCAGTGCCAGTGTGGCAGAAATTGATCAGGTGAATATTCTGCAGGCCACCTACCGAGCAATGGCGCGGGCCTTGGCGCGGGTTGCCCCTTGGGATCATGCCCTCATTGATGGCAAATTGACGAAAACAGCCCCCTTTGAAAGGGTAACTGCTATTGTCGGCGGCGATCGCCACAGCTACAGTATTGCCTGTGCTTCCATTATTGCCAAAGTACGGCGCGATCGCTTCATGGCACGCCTAGCTCGTCGTTATCCGCAGTATGGCTGGGAACGCAATGTGGGCTACAGCACTCCCCAACACCGTCAAGCCCTTGCTCAGTACGGCCTTACCCCTTGGCATCGGCGATCGTTCTTGAAATCCTTGCTGCATCCCAACTCACCCTTGTGTAACGCCCTCCTAGGAGAGTAGGCTGAAGAATGGCAAAGTATGACGTTTTGTTGAGGATTCCATGCGGGTTTCCCTTCGCTGGCTACGGGAATTGGTGGCGGTTGATCTGGAGGTTGCCACTTTAGCCGATCGCCTGACCATGGCGGGGTTTGAAGTGGAAGAAATTGAAGATCGGCGCACATGGGCACAAGGGGTTGTGGTGGGTCATATTTTGGCCTGTGAACCCCATCCCAACGCCCAAAAATTACGGGTTTGCCAAGTGGATGTCGGTCAAGGGGAACCCCGCACCATTGTTTGTGGCGCCCCCAATGCCGCAGCCGGTTTGTACGTGCCCGTTGCTCTACCGGGGGCCTATTTGGCAAAAATTGATTTGAAAATTCGACCGACAAAACTGCGGGGTGTGAAGTCTGAGGGCATGATCTGCTCCCTTGCAGAATTGGGGCTAGCCAAGGAATCTGAGGGCATTCACACATTTGCTGATGGGGTAACAGTGGGGGAAGATGTCCGTCCCCTTCTCGGTTTGGATGATGTCATTTTGCACTTGACCTCCACCGCCAACCGTGCGGATGCCCTAAGTATGGTGGGCATTGCCCGTGAAGTAGCTGCACTCACTGGTGCTCCCCTGATGCTCCCCACCCCAAAGGCGATCGCCCCCAAAAAGTCCCGTGCTAAGGCGCCTGTACAACTAGCGATCGCTGACTCGCAGGCCTGTCCCGCCTACTGTGGCACACTGATCACTAATGTCCAGATTGCCCCTTCGCCCGCTTGGCTTCAGCAACGTTTAGAAGCGGCGGGTTTGCGTTCCATCAATAATGTGGTGGACATTACCAACTACATCCTGCTGAAGTGGGGGCAGCCCCTCCATGCCTTTGATTGGGATCGCTTGCAGCGGGTGGCTGCCCAAACGCCCGTCAGCATCGGTGTGCGTTTTGCCAAGGCCGGGGAAACCCTGAAAACTCTCGATGGTGAGCAGCGGCTGCTGAGTGCCGACAATCTCCTAATTACCGCTGGGGATGTGCCCGTTGCCCTTGCGGGGGTCATGGGGGGCGAAGAAACTGAGGTTTATGAGGGTACGCAGACTGTCTTCCTGGAGGCGGCGCTCTTTGCCAGTCCAGTGATTCGGCGCTCGGCTCGTGCCCAAGGATTACGCACGGAAGCTTCGGCTCGCTATGAGCGGGGGGTGAACCCCGCAGAACTAGAGGCGGCCACTGCTGAGGCGATCGCCCTATTGACTGAGGTGGCTCAAGGGACAGTGACCTACACAACATTAGTGGATCAGCGTCCGCCCCTCGAACGTACCCTCACGCTACGACTGGAACAAGTGCATCGGCTTTTGGGAGCCGTAGTTGCTGATGAGGCGGAGAGCGATGAACTCCCCTATTTAGATTCAGAGACCGTTGAAGAGCTACTCAGCCGCCTTGGCTTTCACCTCAGCCGTCAAGAAACCTTTGAGAACGACTTCGTGGTGTGGTCGGTGACAGTGCCTCCCTACCGCTTCCGGGATATTGAGCGGGAGGTGGATCTCATTGAGGAGATTGCGCGGCTCTACGGCTACGACCGCTTTGAGGAAACCTTGCCGGCGCAAGCTGAGGTAGGGGGACTGCCCCTTGAGCTGAGCCTGCTGCGGGAGTTACGGGCGGCCTTTCGCGGCGCGGGGCTGACGGAATTAATGCACTATTCTTGGGTAAAAGGTGGCCAGCCGAACCAAGTGACCGTTGTGAATCCTCTAGTAGCCGAGTTTTCTTCGCTGCGTACGGATCTAATTACGGGTCTAGTGCAGGCCTTCCGCTACAACCAAGAACAGGGGAATCCGCCCCTCAATGGCTTTGAAATTGGCCGAGTCTTTGGTCAAGATGAGGAGGGGTTGTGGGAAAGCGATCGCCTTGGGGGCATCATCGGTGGTGATCCGTGGCAAGGCAAATGGGTGCGCCGCTCGCAACAGGCCCAACCCCTCACCTGGTATGAAGCCAAGGGCATTTTGGAGAGTGTCCTGCAGCGGTTTGGTCTGCAAGTGGAATATCAAAGCGATCGCCAAGACGAACGGTTGCATCCGGGGCGGACGGCAGTGCTGTGTCTAAATGGGGAACGCCTTGGCATCTTTGGCCAGTTACACCCGCAGTATGCTGCCACCTTAGAATTACCGGCGGCGGTTTACGTGTTTGAACTGGACTTAGAGGTTCTCCTTGCTTGCCTTGCTGAACGCTATCGCCAGATTACCTTTCAGCCCTTTTCTACTTATCCTGCCAGCGATCGCGACCTTGCCTTCTTTGCGCCAGTGGAGCTGACGGTGGCCGAACTCAGCCGCACCATTTGGAAAGCCGCTGGCGGACGGAACTCCCTCCTTGAGAGTGTTGAAGTCTTCGATGAATACAGAGGTAGCGGTGTTCCTGCCGGGCAGCGCAGTTTGGCCTTTCGTCTGCGGTACCGCGCCAGCGATCGCACCCTCACCGAGGCCGAGGTGAATGAATTACATCAGCGCATTCGCGATAGCCTTGTGGAAAAATATGCTGTTACGCTCCGTAGCTAAGAAAGACCCATGAGCACAGTGTTGACGACTGATTGGCAGTGCCTTGCCGATTTAGCCCTTGCCGATGAATGCCTCAGCCGCGATCAAGCGCGGGCAGTGTTACAAGCCCCAGACACTGAACTGCTCAATCAGCTGGCGGCGGCCTACCGCGTGCGCTATCACTACTGGGGGAATCGGGTACGGCTGCACTATCTCCTCAATGCCCAAAGTGGTCTATGTCCAGAGGATTGCCACTACTGCTCCCAATCGAAAATCTCCACCGCTGAGATTGAAAAGTATCCCCTGCTTTCCCAAGAGAAAATTCTGGCAGCAGCCGAGCGCGCGGCTCAACTCAAGGCGGGTACGTTTTGCATGGTGATTTCCGGGCGATCGCCGAGTGAAAAGGTCTTTGAGCAGGTGCTGGCTGCAATTCGGGCAGTAAAGGAACGCTATCCTTTGAAAATCTGTGCTTGCCTAGGCTTACTCACCGCTGAACAAACAGCACGGCTGGCGGCAGCGGGCGTGGATCGGGTGAATCACAACCTGAATACGTCGGAAAACTTCCACGGCAACATTTGCACCACCCACACCTTTAGCGATCGCGAGCAGACATTGGCCAATATCCAAGCCGCTGGCATTCCCACCTGCTCTGGGGGCATTTTGGGCATGGGGGAATCCGATGACGATGTGATTGATCTTGCCCTCGCGCTACGGCAGCGGCAGGTGACCAGTGTACCGGTGAACTTTTTGATTCCCATTCTGGGAACCCCCCTTGGCCAACAGCACAACCTGAATCCGCGGCACTGTTTACGCATTCTTGTGCTCTTTCGGCTGCTGTTGCCGCGTCAAGAGATCCGCATTGCCGGTGGCCGCGAAGTGCATCTGCGATCGCTCCAACCCCTTGGTCTGTATGCAGCTAACTCCATTTTTGTTGGCGATTATCTAACGACCCCCGGCCAAGCCCCTCACCAAGACTGGCAGATGATTGCCGATGCGGGCTTTGTCCTTGAAGACCCCGCAGGGCGGGCGATCGCTCCATAACCTCTACGATGCCCATTGCTAAGCTGGGGATAGAGGCACTACTGTTGCGGAGCTTCCGATGGGCGTTTTGGGTGGCTTTTTGTTAATTGTTGCGATCGCGCTCTTTTTGGTGCAGCGCCACCATCGCCTGAAGCTCCGTAGCCTCAAGCTAGCCACGTCATCCACCACAGCCGATCTCCACTATCTCCAACAGCAGGTGGCTCAAGAAATTGGCAGTGGCAGCCTGCGGGAATATGTGAAGGTCTGTGGCCAAATTGTGGCGGATCAACCCTTGATCTCCGCGCTGAAGCAAGTGCCCTGTGTCCACTACCGCATGCGTGTTAGTCGCGAATACGAAGAAGATGTGTCTGAAACCGATAGTGAAGGCCACACCCGCTGGCGTACCGAGCGTCGCTCCACCACCATTAGCAGCAATAGCCAGACCATTCCCTTCCGTCTGCGCGATCGCTACGGCGAGATTGAAGTGGATCCCCGTGGGGCTGACATTGAAACGATCCAAGTCCTCGATGAATTTCGACCCGCCAATAACACTGCCCGCCTTGCCTTTGGTAGCTTTCAGGTGAATGTCGGCAGTCTCACCTTTGGCAGTGGGAATACCATTGGTTATCGCTATCAGGAATGGATTACACCCGTGGATCGGCAGGTGTTGGTGGTGGGGATGGCCAGCGATGAAACAGGCACGCTGCGCATTGAACGTCCCGCTGCTAAGGGGCAACAGTTCTTTGTTTCCCTGAAATCAGAAGACAGACTCACTCAGGACATCCGGCGTGCCCTCCTCTATTCAACCCTTGGGACTGCCGCCTGCAGCGGGCTGGGGATCCTCTTGATCTTGCTGGCGTTGTTGTAGCACCTCACTGAGGGCGAGCCAGTCTTCGAGACTGAGGGCTTCGGCACGGCTATTGACATCTCGCCCCAACTGACGCAAGGCTTGGCGCACTTGATCCGGTTCCACGAGGGACTTGAGGGCATTGGCAAGCATTTTGCGGCGCGTGGCAAAGCCCTGTTTAAGGAGCGTTTCTAACCATTGGGGCGATCGCACCTTGGGCAACGTTGCGTAGGGTCGCAGACAAATCACCACAGAATCCACCTGGGGGGGCGGCTGAAAGGCATGGGGAGGCACCGCACACACCTTTTCACAGGTGGCGAGAAATTGTACCCGCACAGAAAGGGCACCATAGGCCTTGCTACCGGGAGCTGCCATCAGGCGATCGCCAATTTCTTTTTGCACCAGCAGAATCAACCGCTCAAAAGCTGGCCGCCGCGGCCGGGAAATTGTGCCCAGCAGATGGACCAGCAGAGGTCCCGTAATGTTGTAGGGGATATTGGCCACCACCTTGTTGCACCCCAAGGGGGCTAGGTCTAGCTGCAGGATATCCCCCGCAATCAACTGAAACCGCTCATCCCTAAACTGCCGTTGCAACTGACCACAGAGATCTCGATCCAGTTCAACGGCCACGACCTCAGCACCACTGGCTAGGAGGGGGCGAGTGAGGGCGCCCCGACCGGGGCCAATTTCTAGGACGCGATCGCCCGCGTGCAGTTCAGCCGCTGCGATAATCTGAGCTAAAACCGATTCGCTGCGCAGCCAGTGCTGGCCAAACCGTTTGCGGGCACGACTCACCTAGCGCGGCCCCAAGCCCACCGTAGGCGCATAGACCGCCTGATCCCCGAGTTCTGCTTCAATGCGCAGTAGGCGATTATACTTGGCCACCCGTTCACTGCGACAAAGGGAACCAGTTTTAATTTGACCGGCACGAGTCGCCACCGCCAGATCCGCAATCGTCGTGTCTTCGGTTTCCCCAGAGCGGTGGCTAATCACTGAGCGGTAGCCTTTGCGGGTGGCTAGATCAATGGTTTGCAGGGTTTCGGTTAAGGAGCCAATCTGATTGAGCTTAATCAAGATAGCATTGGCCACGCCATTATCAATCCCCCGTTGCAAGCGCTTGGGATTGGTAACAAACAGGTCATCCCCCACCAGTTGAATGCGCCCGCCAAGGGTTTCGGTCAAGAGTGCCCAGTTGTCCCAGTCCTCCTCCTGCAATCCATCCTCAATCGAAACAATGGGATAATTGCTCACCAGTTCCTCGTAGTAGCGGATTAACTCAGGGCCGCTGCGGCTGGCATGATCAAACACATATTTGCCGTCTTCATAAAATTCATTGGCGGCGACATCGAGGGCGAGGGCAACATCTGTGCCGGGGGTGTAACCTGCTGTCTCAATGGCCTGAAGCAAAATATCCAAGGCCGCTTGGTTGGAATCAAGGTTAGGCGCAAAGCCCCCTTCATCCCCCACTCCTGTCAGCAAACCCTTATCGGCAAGCACCTTACGCAAAGCCGCAAATACTTCTGCTCCCCAGCGCAGTCCCTCCCGAAAACTAGGGGCACCAATGGGCATGATCATGAATTCTTGAAAGTCAATGTTGTTGGCCGCATGGGCACCGCCATTAATGACATTCATCATGGGTACAGGCAGTACATTGGCCAGAGGCCCTCCCAAGTAGCGGTAGAGGGGTTGACCGAGGTATTCGGCTGCGGCTTTAGCCGTGGCAAGGGAAACCGCCAAAATGGCATTGGCACCGAGGTTGGATTTGTTCTCACTGCCATCCAGTTCTAGGAGGCGCTGGTCAATGGCCGTTTGATCAAGGGCGTTGAGATCTACAAGGGCACTGAGAATCGTGGTTTCAATATTTTCAACGGCGGTGAGGACACCTTTGCCACCATAGCGTTTGGGATCGCCGTCTCGCAGTTCATGGGCTTCAAAACTCCCCGTTGAGGCACCACTGGGGACTTGAGCCAGCCCGACAACGCCGCACTCTAGTTCAACTTCTGCTTCTACCGTGGGACGCCCCCGCGAGTCGAGAATTTCGCGGGCACGAATCGCTGCGATCGCTGTATCCATCATCTGTTTATCCTCAATATGCAGCTAGATTGTACGATAGATGCCCGATAAAACTGAAATGGCTTAAGGATGACCTAAGCTATAAAGTGTCCTGTATCGCATTGCCTTTCTTGTCTGAGGCTGCTTTAATTTGATTCAACTTTGGTGTACATCTATATCCACAATTGAGGAAGAACGATTACAGAGACTTTTAGTTAGCTTCCTCTGCCCGACCATTCGTAGGAATCCATCATGACCACTATTGCCCGAAGTCGTTCCCCGCAACCTGAGATACCCGCCTGCCCTATCACCACAGAAACGGTTCCCTATCAGGTTGTGCATTGGATTAGGAGTCGCTTTCGGATTCGTATTCCTCGCTTGGGCTTTGATGCTGAATACGGGGCACGGCTGCTCTACATTGTTGGCAGTTTACTGGCAGGAATGGTAGTCCCTTGCCCTTACCCCCCGTCAAAGACACACAGGAATTTCTCGCTAAATGGAAAGCCACTCGCCCCGATCATCCGGTGCAACATATTCCGCCGAAAGTCACGGGTACTCAGGCGGAGCCTTCACGGTTGGCTGGATAAGAAAGGGCGGCTAATTCACGGCGGCTGAGGAGACGAACTGCTTTGGGACGGAGATTGCCGAGGTGAACAGGGCCGATCGCGATCCGTTGTAGGGCAAGAACCGGATATCCAAGCTGATCAGCCACACGGCGAATCTGGCGGTTGCGGCCTTCCTGCAGGATGATTTCCAAAAGGGAGCGATCGCGCTCACTGCGCAGGAGCTTAACTACTGCGGGTAACGTCATCCTCCCCTCCAAGAGAACCCCCTCTCGCCACTGCTGGAGCACCCTTGCTGGCGGCTGTCCCTGCACCCAGACGCGGTAGGTTTTCGGGATGTGATGGCGGGGGTGACTGAGATAGTAGGTGAAAACTCCATCATTTGTAAGCAGCAGCGCCCCACTCGAGTCGGCGTCTAAACGCCCTACCGGATGCAATCCCGCCACCCGCTGATACCTCGGCGGCAATAGATCGAGAACCGTAGGGCGACCTTGGGGATCGTGACAGGTGCAGAGAACCCCCTTGGGTTTATGGAGGAGCAAATAGAGCCGTTGGGGAGGGCGGGGGGGATTTAGGAGCTGTCCTCTGTATTCAATGCGATCGCGCACTGGATCCACTTTGTCCCCCAATTGCGCCCGCTGACCATTCACGAAGACCTGACCACTGCGGATAAGATTTTCCGCATGGCGCCGCGAGGCCACTCCCCAATGGGCAAGGACTTTTTGTAATCGCTCAGTGGTCATAGGGGGTATAGTTGCTTTCTAGGGTTTGGCGGCACTTTTTAGGAGAATCTCTATGGCAGGTGGCTGCCTAGTAGTTGCCAATTCCGCAGCAAACTTGATAGAAAAGAACTGTTTGACCCTTACCTAATTATCTGCCGTGAGGAGTTCTATGAAATCTCTTTATAAGCTTGCCGCCTTGGGCTTAATTTTAGTTGGTTTTTCGACAACACTGGCTGCCTGCGGCGGTGGCGGTGGTACGACCGATAACCAAACACCCACCGAATCTCCTAGTCCGCAAACCCCAGGGCAGTAGTTCCCGCTAGCCCTTACTGTCATATCGACAATAGCAACTGGGGGTAGCCGTAAGAGTTACCCCTTTGATTTGAGTTTGATTTGAGGGATGATCTAGGAGGCGACTCCGCTAGCCGAGGGAGCTTTCCAATTGATACTGTTCCCAAAGGGATTGATATAGCCCCTCGGCGGCTACTAATTCACTGTGGGTACCCTCTTGAACAATGCGCCCTTCGTCCATAACCAGAATGCGATCGCAGGTTGCTGCCGCCGACAGTTGATGGGAAATAAAAAGCACTGTGCGCGTGTGCTGTTGCTGCCGCAGCGCTTGTAGAATTTGGCTTGCCGTTTGGTTATCCACACTGGCTAGGGCATCGTCGAGGACGAGAATTGGTGCATCCACCAGTAGGGCACGGGCTAAGGCCGTTCGTTGTCGCTGTCCGCCGGAGAGGGTGATCCCCCGCTCGCCCACAAGGGTGTCGTACTGCTTGGGAAAGTTGAGAATCTCGTTGTGAATTTGGGCTTGGCTGGCAGCAGCAATCACCTTTAGCTCCGTGGCATCGGGTTCGCCGTAGCGAATGTTGTTTTTGATGGTGGTGCTAAAGAGAAAGCTGTCTTGGGGCACGTAAGCGATCGCCCCCCGCAAATCCGCAAGGCGCAGCCGCGTAATGTCAATACCGTCAAGGAAAATTTGATTGGGGGCAATCTCCAATAGCCGAGGCAGAGCATTGGCTAATGTGGATTTGCCACAGCCAATAGGGCCAACGATCGCCACCATTTCCCCCGCTTGAATCTCAAAACTCAGGCGATTGAGAGCAGGGGTGCTGCGATTGGGGTAAGTAAAGGTCAAGTCTTGACAACGCAGGTGTCCCTGAACGCGATCGCGGGGGAGGGCAAGGGCATCGGGGGCATCGGCAATGCGCGGTTCGACACTCAAAATCGCTTCAATGCGGTCAATGCTCACTTCACCCCGTTGGTAGGTGGTAATCGTAAATCCCAATAATGCCGTCGGGAAAATCAACCGCTCAATGTACAGCAACAGGGCAATAAAATCCCCCACCTGAATCGTATTAGCAGCAATCATGCGGCTGCCAAACCAGAGCAAAATCAGCAAACTCAAGCTGACCATCCCCCCCAAGAGGGGAAAAAGAATGTTGCGGGTTTTGGCCAGTACCAAGTTATTGCGGAGTAAGTCTTGATTTAACTGGTCAAATTGGCGTTGCTCATTGGCTTCTTGGCCATAGATTTTAATCAGGGCAATGCCACTCATGTCCTCCTGAATGAGATCGCTGAGTTCCGAGAGGCTTTGTTGCACGTCCAGTTGCTCTGCCCGCAGGCGATCGCTAAAGGTTTGGACAATAAACAGAACCGCTGGATAGACGGCGATCGCCCCCAAGCTCAACCCCGGATGAATTGCCAGCATCACAGGCAGCGTCATCCCGTAGGCAAACACGGTGTTCGCTGCACTCAAAAGGGCAAAGCCCACCAGCCGCCGAATATTATCCACATCGCTAGTGGCACGGCTAATGAGATCGCCAGGGGTATTCTCCGCAAAGTAACTGGGTTCTAACCGCAACAGGTGCTCAAAGAGCCGTTGCTTGAGGTCAAATTCCACCAATCGCCCAGCACCAAAGATCCATAGGCGCGAGGCCATGCGAATCAGCCACATCAAGGAGGCAAGACCAATCAGCAGCAGAGCATAAAACACCACCCGTTGCAAGTCGAACTTAGCCTGCAATTCATCAACAGCAGTACCAATTAGCAGGGGCAAATAGGTGCCCAGGAGGTTGACAATGAAAAGTGCTGCAATGCCCCCCCAGATTTTAGCTTGATGGGGATGCAGGTAGGCCAATAGGCGACGCAAACGGCCAGAGCGGCCAGCTTTAGGAAGACTCACCATATCCTCAACCTAACAGATATTGCCCCCCTAGGGGGTAGCGCCTTCGAGAAACTGGTTGAGGTCTTCCACTAAACGATTTAGCTCTGCCTCGGTGGTTAAGCGAATGCGTTCATCGCGCACCGTCAGGAGAACTTTAGCGGCGTAGGGGTTCGGCCAGATATTGGGGTTACAAAACACTTCGAGAAAGACTTCGCCCACATGCTGATATTCCATGGCGGCTTGGGGGGGCAGGGGGGTACCAGTGTTTTTAGCGTTGGCGATCGCCCGCATCCGTTCCATTAAGGCTTGAATCTCTTGCCGTAGCGCCTCTGCGGCTGCCGAGGGAAAGCAAAAACTTACCGAGCCTTCTGCCAAGTTCACCCGCATTCGCTGCTCACTCATCGGCTCTGTCTGAACACACCTGTTGCCATTCCTGCTGTCATTATAGAGGGCATCTTATCAATCCAAGGGTGGGGAATCCTCTGGAGGGGGATCTACGCTGTGCCCCACCAGATATTCATAGCGCAGCAGTTCAAAGCTCCGTTCACCGTAGCGATCGCGAATGTGCTCACAGCAGCACTGAATCGCAAACTCATCCAGTTCCTCAGGAGTAACGCCATACAAATCCTCAAAGACCTCTGGGGTGACGCGGCAAAAGCGGGGGCGGTTTTCATAGATGCGACAACGGCGGCTGAAGGGTTCAAAGTGAATACACCAGCCATCGGCACCAATGAGGGATTGGTAGAGGGCAAATTCCTCGGCATTGAGAATGGTGGGCACCTCGGAGCGATCACTTAACTCAAGGTAACAGCAGGCACCACACCCCTGCATACACTGCCACTTTTTCATGCTTCAGGATAATGCAATGGTTTCTGCGGGCATTGGTATCTCAGCAGGCACTTCCTCCAGCCAAATTTGATCACTGCGGGGATCCACCCGACTCACCCGCACTTGTACACACTCTCCTAATTTGGCCTGCCGTTGAAAGCGCATCGCCAGCTCCACCCCTAAATCCTCCAAGAGAAGCAGTCCTAGCCCCTCCTCAGGACGCAGCCAACGCAGTAAAATGCCCCGCCACACCTCTTCGCGATGCCGCCGCAGGTACTCCAAGCACCAATAGCGGTTGGTCTGCCGCTCCACAAGGGAGGACTCCTGAACTGAAGACACCAGCCCCAATAAAATTTCATTCAGTTGCTCGGGTGTCAGAGGTGGGGTTTCCCCCCGCAGGTGGGCTTTAATCTGACGGTGTGCCAGCAGATCCGTGTAGCGACGAATGGGGGAGGTGACTTGGCAGTAGGCATCAAGGCCAAGGCTGGCATGGGGGTTGGGCTGGGTACTCATTTCACTGCGGGGCATACAGCGACGAATGGCACAGTCGCGCACGATTCCAGCGGGCAGTTGCAACAATTCCTCCTCTGGGGGCAGTTCCGGCGGTGATTGACTGCGAAAGGGCAGAGGGATGCCCTCACGGGTGCCAAAATGGGCAGCCACTTCACCAGCAAGAATCATCATTTCAGCCACCAGTTGGCGGGCGGGGGAGTCATGGAGAGGCGAGATTTCCACCTCTTCGCCAGCCACTTTAATGTTAGGTTCAGGGATATTAATGCGAATGGCTCCCCGTTGCTGTCGCCACTCACTGCGTCGCTGTCCCCATTGGGCGATCGCCAGCAGATCCGCTTCCCCCGTTACTCCCTGCTCCAAAATCATATCCACATCGTCATAGCTAAGGCGATAGGTGGGGCGAATCCAACTGGGGCAAATTTCGTACTCCAGCACCTCACCATTGTCGGCTAAGAGAATGCCAAAACTCAGGGCACAACAGGTTTGCCCTGCCACTAAGCTCATCGGCCCTGTGGCCAACTCTGTGGGAAACATGGGAATCATCCCCGTCGGTAAATAGACCGTTGTGGCGCGGCGCCGAGCCTCCTGATCCAAGACATCATCCACCATCACCCAGCGGGTGGGATCGGCAATGTGAATCCACAGTTTCTGGCGATCGCCGACAATTTCGAGGCTGAGGCCATCGTCAATTTCTTGGGTACTTTCGTCGTCAATGGTATAGACCTTAAGATGGGTGAGATCGCGGCGCAGGGGAGCGTCAATGTCAGTGGGGGGTGAGGTGAGGCGTTCGTGGGCCACAGCAAGTACCTTGGCAGAGAATTCAACGTCAATTTGACTACGGCGCAGGAACAGATTTTCGTGCTCTGACCAGAGACCGAGATCCACCAACAGTTGGAAAGCGCCCAAGGGCTGGGTGGGACGCTTCAATTCACTGAGGAGGTCAATGGCGGCTTGGTGTTGGGCACTGGGTTCAATGGCTATAGCATAGCGTTCTAACTGCTCAAGGCGCTTGCGATCGCTGGCGGACCACGCCACAGTTTCCCCCTTCAGAGCTTGGGTCAAATGTTCACGAAAGGTGGCTTCCTCTGCCAAGCGTTGGGCTTCCCGCTCGCTTTGGTGCTTGAGTTCGGCCACTTGGCTGGCCGGGCGAGCTTCGTAGGTTTCCCCCTTGAGCTTGAAATAGAACCGATCCTCGCTCAGCAGATAGTAGGCGGCATAGCAGGCCACCGCCGATCGCTCCGAAAAAAGCAGCTCCGCCAGATCCGCTGGTGTAATGGCGCGGTTTTCCTCGCGGATAATTTCCCAAGCCACTTCTAAACTGTCGGCATCCAAGAGCAGCTGCACCTGCTGCCAAAATGTGGGAATCTCTTGGGGACGAAACCGCTCCTCGGGCACCGTAAAGGTCAGTTGGCGCGGATGAATCGTGTGGGCTTGCAAATGCTGATCAATGGCAATCCAATGCTTTTTACCTTCGGGGCGATCGATCACCGCCAAGCGACGCTGGTTATTGACCCGAAACTCAATGAGGGTGCCTTTCTCCACGGCTGCCGTGCTGTACCATAACCCGACAATTATAAAGTTTATTGCCTCTCAGTGAGCAGCAGGGGATAGCCACAGTAGCGTTCCAACAGGACAATGGCGACAATGTCATCAATGGGGCGGGGGGGCACCCGCAACCCCTTGGGAATTAGCCGCTGCCAACCTTGGGGCGGAAAGAGTTGCCAATAGCGATCGCGGGCGTCTAGGGTGCTATTGCGTTCATCCACGGGAATAATTTCTACAGCCAAAGCCGCTTGCAGTTGCTGCTGCCACTGGCGGGAGGTGGTTTGATTGCCCATAATCACCTGTTCAAATGGGTAGGCTTGATGCCATTCTTTGACACGGGCGATCGCGCGATTGCTGGTCACCACTTCATAACGCACCACTTCTTGACCAAGGGCAAGGGCTAAACCACACTTGTCCCGCCCTGGATCAAACCCCAATAAATACTTAGTGCGACCCATTTGCGTCGTTTGGTAGAGTAGAGAAACTATCAGATTGGGAGCGATCGCTCTGTGAGCCTACCCGCTGCGACCATCCGTCGTCTGTTGAATGTACCGCAAGTTGCCGCTATTTGGGTCGGTGGCGGCCGCAGTCTCGACAGCAAGAACGACGAGGTCTTTTGTGCTGCTTGGCTCGATCCCAAGGATCAGGGGGTACGCAGCATGGAGGTCGGTCAGTTTCCACCCACCCCAGAACACCTGACGCGGCTGTTGGTGCAGGCGATCGAATATCCGCGCCATCCCCAAGCTCAGCCCTGCCGTCCCTACACCATTATTGTTGATGACCGCGAGTTGCAATTTTTTCTGCGCGGGGTGGTTGCTCCCCTCGATATTCAGGTGGAGTATCAAGCCCACATTCCCCTGCTGGATGAATTTTTTGAATTCATTGCGGCGGAAGTAACCAGCGATGACGAAGATATCGAGGTGCTCCCCCCTGAATATATTTCCGTGTACAAACAGAAAATTAGGGAATTCGGCCAACTAGACATCTGGCGGCGCCTAGACAGTCTTACCCCCCTTAAACTCCACTGCGACGCTTGGGACTCCCCCACCCTCTTTGCGGTACTGGTGAACCCTCAGAGCGAGGATGGTGCCTTTGGTCTCATGCTCTACCGCGGCGAAGAGGCGCTGCGCAACTTTTGGCAGCAGATTGATCAAGAGTATCCTTACATTGATGAAGACGATGATGAACACCTAGAAGAAACGGTTCTGCGCAACGATTGTCTCTTCTTGAATTTTGCTCAGGTTGATGAAGAAGATTTAGGCCGCAATCCGTCTTTTGTCCTCAAGGGGCAGCTTTACAGCATTGAACCGGGTGTCATCCATCCTTTGGAGGGAATGCGCCCCTTCTATGCCCCTGAAGAAGCGGAAATGGTCTATGTGGCGATCGAGGCTCTGATCAAGTTCTGGAAAAAGACCAAGAAACAGTTTGACCACGAGGAGTGCCCTGAACTCGACCTGAGGTTCAAGATTCCTTCACCCCGCCATTCTGCCCTTCATTATCAGGTGCAAGTGGCAACCGTGCCAGAGATGATGGCAGAAATCAATGGTGACCTTGAGGAGGGCGAATCACAGCACCAGATTCCCATTGATACAGAAGCAATTCCTAGGGATACCTATATCCTCTTTAAGTTGTTTCCGCCTAAAGAGCTACAGGAATTACAAGCAGCCGTCTCTTACCATCAACGGGGGGAGATTCCCGAGGCGTTTGAGGGCTATCCCGTGTTGACAATTCAAACCAAAAAAGCCGCAGCGGAGGCGCTCGCCGCCAAAATTGCTGAGGAGGGCGGCATTCACCATCTGACGGTCTTTCCCCTCTCAGGCCCTGAGCAAATCGTCATGCTCCTTGCCCAAACCAACGCCAATCATCTATGGCTTTTGGATACCTTTGACCCCGAAAGTGGTCCGCTGCTCCTCAACTGGATCAAAGAAGTCAATGAACTTGAGGGCGCCTGTGGTCTGGCTGTGGCCTATGGTATGACGGGCAAAACGCGGATGCAACCGACGCTTAAGCAAATTGTGGGACTCTTTGAAACGTCCCTTGTGCATAGTTTTGTGGATACCCAACGTCCACCGACCCCCCAGCCCATTGAGATTTCTAAACGCTAGAAAACTGTGCAGTCTCTACGGATCCTACTGCTTCAGGCGCGGGGCGATCGCACTACCCAACAGGAGGAATTGGCGGAATTTATCCGCCTGAGCGGCTTGGCCGCCGAGCAATTTACAGTGCTCAATGGCTTTGAGTGTGCTGACTTTAGCCCCGACTGTATTCAAGGCTTTGATGCCCTTTTTATTGGCGGTTCCAGTGATGCCACCGTACTCAAGCCAGAAATTTATCGCTTTGTACCGCCCGCAATGGACTTAATTTTGGCCTGTATTGAGCAGGAGATACCGGTGTTGGCCTCCTGCTTTGGTTTTCAATTGGCAGTGCAGGCCCTAGGCGGTCAAGTGATTGTGGATCGCGAGACCATGGAAATGGGCACCTACCCTTTGTATCTCACCCCAGCGGGCGTTGCGGATCCCTTGTTTGCCGGCTTCCCCAATCCCTTTTTGGCTATTTCCGGACATCAGGAGCGCGCCTTGACCCTGCCAGCAGGAGCAACCTTACTGGCCTACAGTGAGTTGTGTCCCTACCATGCCTTTCGCTTGAAGAGCAAGCCTTTCTATGGCTTTCAGTTTCATCCTGAGGTGGACGATCGCGACCTGATTGCCCGCATTAGCCGTTATTGCGATCGCTATCAGTTGGGCACTGCCAAGCTGGAAAAACTCAAGCAAACCGCTCGTCCCACCCCCTATGCCAATCAGTTGATCCGCCGCTTTGTTGAGGTGGTGCTGGGCTATATTCCTAGTTGTGCTTGAATCTCGGCCAGTTGCTCCTCTAGGGTGGTGGCTTGCAGCCAATGAATCCCCGCTTCTGCCCGAAACCACGTCCGCTGGCGTTTGGCAAATTGTTGGGTGTGCTGCACGGTGAGGGCAATGGCCTCCGCGAGTGTGACTTCTCCGCGCAGATATTGGCGCATTTCCCGATAGCCCAGCGTGTCTAAAAGGGGCAGTTCATCCCCGTATTGCGCTTGCAGTTGCTGAATTTCATCGAGCCATCCCATGGCCAACATCTGGTGGGTGCGCTCTTCAATCCGTGCCCGCTGCTGTTGGCGATCGCCCCCCGCTAGGGCAAAGTACCAAATCGGGTAGGGAGGCGGTTCGCGCCGCTGCTGCTGGCTGAGGGGTACCCCTGTTACGTAATAGACCTCTAGGGCGCGCAGGGTACGCACTTGATCGTGGGCATGGATGCGTTGCGCCGCCAGAGGATCCACCTGCTGCAGCCATTGATAGCATTCCTGCTGACCCAAGGCCATCAACTGTGCTCGTAGCTCTGGTTGCGGTGGGACTTGGGGCATCGTCAGCCCCTGGGTAATGCTGCGGATGTACAATCCTGTTCCCCCCACCAAGAGGGGGGTGATTCCCTGAGCGTGGTAGTGGGCAATTAGGGCTTGGGCTTTGGCTTGGTAAACGGCAAGCGTCAGGGTATCGTGGGGGTCGCAGATATCAATGAGGTGGTGAGGCACCTGCTGTTGCTGGACTGGGGTAGGCTTGGCGGTGCCAATATCAAAGCCGCGATAGACTTGGCGAGAGTCGGCACTCAAAATCACGCTATTCAACTGCTGGGCAAGGGCGATCGCCAGCGCCGTTTTGCCGGTAGCCGTTGCTCCCCCAATAACAATTAGCCCTGCATCCCCCACTCAAATACAGCCTGAAAATTTCCTAGAATCGCCTGTAACCCTTATGTGCTAAAATTTAGGTCAGATTTGACATTTAGGCAAGCGAAAACGCATTTGCCTCGATTTTATTGCAGTTAGGGAGTTGCCATGACCGCCGAGTATTCCTCTGCCCAGTTGCGGGTGCTCAAAGGCCTTGAACCCGTGCGGACACGACCGGGGATGTACATCGGCAGCACTGGTCCTAAGGGGCTTCACCACTTGGTTTATGAAGTCGTGGACAACTCCGTTGATGAAGCTTTAGCGGGATACTGCTCCACCATTTTAGTCCAGATCAATGGCGACGGCTCCGTCACTGTCACTGACAATGGGCGCGGTATTCCCACGGATATTCACCCCGATACGGGGGTTTCTGGGGTTGAAACGGTGATGACGGTGCTCCATGCAGGGGGCAAATTTGGCGATGGCGGCTACAAAGTCTCAGGGGGGTTGCACGGCGTTGGTGTCTCTGTGGTCAACGCCCTCTCAGAATGGTTAGAAGTGACGGTGTGGCGCAACGGTTTTATCCATCATCAGCGCTATGAACGGGGGGTGCCTGTCACACCGCTGGAAAAAACACCCGACCCGGAAAACCGGCGGGGTACCTCAGTGACCTTCTTTCCCGATCGCCAGATTTTCACCGAAACGATTGAATTTGACGCCAAGGTGCTGATGATCCGGCTGCGGGAACTGGCCTATCTCAATGCTGGCATCCGCATTGAGTTTAAGGACTTGCGCGTTACCCCCCCCCTGAGTGAAACCTACTGCTACGCGGGTGGCATCCGTGAATACGTCCGCTACATGGTGCAGGAAAAGGAACCCCTTCACCCCGAGATCATCTACATTCAAGGGGAAAAAAACGATGTGCAGGTGGAAGCTGCCCTGCAGTGGTGTGCCGATGCCTACAGTGAAAACCTCCTCGGCTTTGCCAATAATATCCGCACCATTGATGGCGGAACCCACATGGAGGGGCTAAAGGCGGTGCTGACACGGACGCTGAATGCCCTTGGCCGCAAGCGCAACAAACTGAAGGAAAACGATGCCAACCTTGCGGGGGAAAACATTCGTGAAGGCCTGACAGCCGTCATTTCCGTCAAGGTGCCCAACCCCGAATTTGAAGGGCAAACAAAGACAAAACTGGGCAACACAGAGGTGCGTGGCATTGTGGATGCCATTGTGGGCGAAGCCCTGACCGAGTACTTGGACTTCCATCCTCAAGTGCTCGATGCCATTCTCGAAAAAGCCATCCAAGCCTTTAATGCCGCCGAGGCAGCCCGCAGGGCACGGGAAATGGTACGGCGCAAGTCGGTGTTGGAGTCTTCAACGCTGCCCGGAAAATTGGCGGATTGCAGTTCACGGGATCCGGCGGTCTCGGAAATTTTCATTGTCGAAGGCGATTCTGCGGGGGGGAGTGCCAAACAAGGGCGCGATCGCCGCTTCCAGGCGATTTTGCCGCTGCGGGGCAAGATTCTCAACATTGAAAAAACCGATGATGCCAAAATCTACAAGAATAACGAGGTGCAGTCCTTAATTACTGCCCTTGGTTTAGGCGTGAAGGGGGAGGAGTTTGACCCTGCCAAGCTGCGCTATCACAAGGTCATTCTCATGACAGACGCGGACGTGGATGGTTCCCACATTCGCACGTTGCTGCTGACCTTTTTCTATCGCTATCAGCAGGAATTAATTAACCAAGGCTTTGTCTATATTGCCTGCCCACCCCTGTATAAAGTTGAACGCGGGCGACAGCACTTTTATTGTTATAGCGATCGCGAGCTGCAGCAGCAGATTGCCACCTTCCCAGAAAATGCCAACTACACGATCCAACGCTTTAAGGGGTTGGGGGAAATGATGCCGGAGCAGCTGTGGGAAACGACGATGAACCCAGAAACCCGCATTCTCAAACGGGTGGAAATTGAAGATGCTGCTGAGGCCGATCGCATTTTCACGATTCTGATGGGCGATCGCGTGGCGCCGCGCCGCGAATTTATCGAGACCTACGGTCCCAAACTAGCCTTAGAAAACCTCGATATCTAAAGCCAGCCCCCAGAGTGGATGTGCTATAGTAACTTTAGTTTGGCTGCGACGTTGGTGACTGCCGACATTGTTTTGTGATCTACAATTGCAAAACATTTGGGAATCAACACCGTGGGCGGCAGTAAACTGGCCTTTGAGCCAGAAACTTCTAAGTCTGCGGTTAGCATTCCCCCCTAGTTTTACTAGGTCATAAACTGAGGTAAAACGGCGTCGCGGCTAGACTTTTCCTAACCATGAAACATCGCTACATTCTGCTGTACAAGCCCTACCGGGTGCTGTGTCAGTTTCAAGATCAAGAGGGACGATCCACCCTTAAAGATTACGTCCCTATCCCCGATGTCTATCCTGCCGGGCGTCTAGACTACGACAGTGAGGGGCTGGTTCTTCTCACCAATGATGGCTGGTTGCAGCATTGCTTGACGGATCCTCGCTATGGCCATCCACGTACCTACTGGGTACAGGTGGAAGGGGAACCCACGCCAGCAGCCCTGCAACAGCTGACAGAGGGGGTAGTCATTCAAGGCTACCGCACGCGGCCGGCAATTGCTGAGATTCTCAATCCAGAGCCGTCCTTACCACCGCGGAATCCCCCAATTCGTTACCGCCGTCATATCCCCACCAAATGGTTGAGCTTGACCCTGCGGGAAGGTCGGAATCGCCAAGTGCGGCGCATGACGGCTGCGGTAGGCTTTCCCACATTGCGCTTGGTACGGGTGGCGATCGCCAACTTGCAATTGGGTGACCTAACTCCCGGTGAATGGCGAGAGATTTTGCCCGCAGAACGGCAAGCCCTCTGGCAATCCTGCGGTCGGCGATTCGATCAACGTGCTTAGCATTCCTTAACAACTTTAGGAACTCTATATTAATATTAAGAGCAAGGAATTCCTGTGACTTTTGATTACGCCACATTCATTCATGAGGTCGTCCCATGGGACAGCCGTTTTTCAGCAAAATTGGTCGTCCATGGCTAATTGGGGGGGCGATCGCCATCGGTGTGGGAAGCTTTGTATTGAGTCTCAACCACTGGCAGCAACAACAACGCGCCAATGAGGAGCGAGCGATTCAAGCTGCTTTAGCCAATCCAGTGAGCGATCGCATTACTGCCCTTGGCCGACTCGAACCCGAAGGGGAAGTGGTGGCGGTTAGTGCCCCTTCAATGACGGAGCGATTGGGTCAGTTGCTGGTGCGTGAGGGCGATCGCGTGGTTGCTGGTCAGCCCCTCGCCTATCTGGACACCTACCCGGAGCGCAAAGCCGAGCGCGACTTGGCTGCCAGTCAATTACAGGAAGCCCGCCTGCGCTATGACGCCGAAACTCGCCTAGCCCTTGCTCAAATTAGTGAAGCAGAGCGCCGGCGCGATCGCGCCAATGAACCCGCCATTGCGGCTATTCAAGCTCAACAGGCCACAATTCAGCGCATCCAAGCAGAACTAGAGACTGCTAATCGGGAGTATCAGCGCTTTGCCCAACTCTTTGCTGATGGAGCAGTATCCCAACAGGATGTCGACGATCGCAGTGTCCGCGTCCGTAGTTTACAGGAAGAATTGCGCAACGCCCAAGCCAACCTTGTTCGCTTACAGGAAGAGCGCCGCACAGAACTGGCTACAGCAAATGCACAACTGGACGCCGCCCAAGCAAATCTGGGACGAGTGCAAACCCAAGTACAATTGCTTTCAGCAGAGCAGAATTTGCGACTGGCAGAAGCCCGCCTTGAGCGCACCATTATTCGCGCCCCCCGCAATGGTCGTGTGCTGCGGATTCACACTAAAGCAGGGGAGACCATCAATGAACGGGGAATTCTTGAACTCGGCAATACCGACCAAATGTATGCCGTTGCTGAGGTCTATGAGACCGATGTGCTGCGCGTTCGGGTGGGTCAGCCCGCTGAAATTCGCAGTAGTGCCCTCAGTGCGCCGCTGACGGGCCGTGTTGCTCAAGTGGGGCTGGTGGTGGCCAAGAATGACGTGACCGATACAGATCCAGCCGCCAAAACCGATGCGCGGGTGGTGGAAGTCAAAATTCGCTTAGATAACAGTGAGCCAGTGGCGGGCTTGACCAATATGCAGGTGGAGGTTGCCATTGATCCGCGTTGAGGTGCAGTGATGATTTTTGCGATTCCCTTGGCTTGGCTGCAACTGATTCGGGAGCGGATTCGCCTCCTAGTGGCGATCGCGGGCATTGCCTTTGCTGTCGTGCTGATGCTGATGCAGTTTGGCTTTCGCGATGCCCTCTTTAAGGCAGCAGTGCGCTTTCATGAGAGCTTAAACACCGATATTGTCCTCATTAGTCCCCAATCCACGGCACTGATTGCCATGCGCAGCTTCCCGCGGCGGCGACTCTACCAAGCGGCCGGCTTTGAAGGGGTGGCATCTGTTTCTCCTCTCTACCTCAATTTTGGTCTGTGGCGCAATCCCATTAACAAGAGAACCCGCCAACTCATGGTGATTGGCGTAGATCCGATGGCAGTGTCCATTGCCGTATCCGATACTCCCCACTGGCAGGAGGCGATTAAACTAGCGGATCATGTCCTTTTTGATGCCCAATCCCGCGCTGAGTTTGGCCCGATTCCCGAGCTATACCGCCAAGGAGAAGAGATCACCACCGAAGTCTCTGGCCGCAAGATTACTGTGGCCGGTCTATTTCGCATGGGCGCCAACTTTGGTGCCGATGGTAATTTGCTCACCAGCGATTTGAACTTCTTGCGCCTTTTCCCCGAACGTAATCCCGGACTGATTGATGTGGGTTTAGTGCGGGTGCAGCCGGGGGTGAATACCAAGGCCTTGGCTCGGCGGATGAATGCGGCCCTAGGCAATGATGTCCTAGTAATGACCCGTGAGGAGTTTGCCGAGTTTGAGCGCAGCTACTGGGAAAAAAGCACCTCCATTGGCTTTATTTTCTCCCTCGGTGCTCTGATGGGGTTTATCGTTGGTTCTGTGATTGTCTATCAAATTCTCTACACCGATGTCACAGATCACCTAGCGGAGTACGCCACCCTTAAAGCGATGGGCTATCGGGATGTGTTTTTCTACGGTCTGGTGATGCAGGAGTCCCTGATTCTTTCCTGTATGGGGTATATTCCCGGGTTCATTGTTTCGTTTCTACTGTATCTCCTCATTGCCAATGCCACCTCGCTGCCGGTTTGGATGACGGTGGAGCGAGCCAGTTTGGTCTTTACCCTCACGGTGCTGATGTGTACGCTTTCGGGGGCGATCGCCATGCGACGGATCCAAGCGGCTGATCCTGCCGATATTTTCTAGGATAGTCCTATGGAGCCAGTGATTCACATTCAAGGCCTCAATCACTACTTTGGTCAAGGGCAACTACGCAAGCAGATTCTCTTTGATCTCTGCACTCGCATCGAGGCAGGTGAAATTGTGATCATGACCGGGCCTTCGGGGTCTGGAAAAACCACGCTGTTAACCCTGATTGGTGCCTTGCGATCGGCGCAGGAGGGCAGTCTGCGGGTTCTCGGCCAGGAGCTACGCAACGCCACTAAAGAGCAGCAGATTCAAATTCGCCGTCAAATAGGCTATATCTTTCAAGCACACAATCTGCTCCATTCGTTAACGGCTCGCCAAAATGTCCAGATGGCTTTGGACTTGCAGCCCCATCTGAGTCAAAAGGAGGTTCGAGAACGGGTAGAAGCAATGCTCTGTGCCGTTGGCCTTGGAGAGCGCCTTGACTACTATCCCCATGAACTGTCGGGGGGGCAAAAGCAGCGGGTGGCGATCGCCCGCGCTCTCGTGGGACACCCTAAAATTGTCCTTGCTGATGAACCCACTGCTGCCCTTGATAAAAAATCCGGTCGCGATGTGGTGGAAATTATGCGTACCCTTGCCCGTGAGCAGGGCTGTACGATTTTAATTGTGACCCACGATAACCGCATTCTCGATATTGCCGATCGCATTATTCACATGGAAGATGGGCGTCTGTCGGAAACTACTGTTGCCATTTCTGCCTAACTGAGGGTAGGGGCAGAAACTCGCCGATGATGCCTGTGGCGCTGCAGGGGAAAGTGCCAATTTTGGCAAAGGGGCGATTGCCTGAATCACCCGGTCTTTGAGCACCCGTCTGCCCAATGTCCCCCCATCAAATTATGGCTACGCGGGCCTGCTCTCAGAGATGGGTATTTACCCCCTGCTGGAAACACAGCAAACAGGATTTAGGGCGCGATCGCCCAAACAACAGTTCTGTGCTATGGTCATAGGTAGCGGCTTGCAAGCGCAGCAGTGGCACTTGTCAACTCTTCCCGTTTCCAACAGCTTCATCGTGCCAGAGATCTCCGGCGGCAGTGTTTGTCGTAAGCGGAGCTTTTGGCGTGCTTGACAAAGCCATGCCTCCTTGCTTAAGATGCAAGATCCGCGTTTTAGCGATACCCTCTAGAGGATATACATGGCTAGTAATCAGATTTACACGCCACCCGCTTTTACCTTGCCAGACCTTGTGGAGATTCAGCGGGCCAGCTTCCGATGGTTTCTTGAGGAAGGCCTCATTGAAGAGCTAGAGAGTTTTTCCCCCATCACTGATTATACCGGCAAGATTGAGTTGCACTTTTTGGCCAAAGATTACAGACTCAAGGAGCCGAAGTATAGCGTTGATGAGGCCAAGCGGCGGGATGCGACCTATTCGATGCAGATGTATGTCCCGACTCGCCTCATTAACAAAGAAAACGGCAATATCATTGATCAAGACGTGTTCATCGGCGATCTGCCCCTGATGACTGATCGCGGCACATTTATTATCAATGGTGCCGAGCGCGTCATCGTCAACCAGATTGTCCGCAGTCCTGGCGTTTACTACAAATCAGAAACCGACAAAAATGGTCGCCGTACCTACAATGCCAGCCTGATTCCCAACCGCGGCGCTTGGCTGAAATTTGAAACCGATAAAAACGATCTGCTGTGGGTACGCATTGACAAAACCCGTAAGCTTTCAGCACATGTTTTCCTTAAGGCCTTGGGGTTAACCGATAGCGAGATTCTCGAGCGGCTGCGCCACCCGGAGTACTACCAGAAAACAGTTGAAAAAGAGGGCAAATTCTCCGAGGAAGAGGCTCTCATTGAACTGTACAAAAAACTGCGGCCAGGGGAGCCACCCACGGTTTCAGGGGGACAACAGCTTCTGGAGTCGCGCTTTTTTGATCCCAAACGTTATGACCTTGGCCGCGTGGGGCGCTACAAGCTCAACCGCAAGCTGCAATTGAATATTCCTGATACTGTGCGCATCCTCACCCCAGAGGATATTCTGGCGGCCATTGATTATCTGATTAACCTAGAGTTTGATCTGGGAACGGTGGATGACATTGACCACTTGGGCAACCGCCGCGTTCGCTCGGTGGGTGAATTGCTGCAAAACCAAGTGCGCGTTGGCCTCAATCGGCTAGAGCGCATTATCCGCGAGCGGATGACGGTGTCCGATACGGATTCTTTGACCCCCACTTCGCTAGTCAATCCCAAGCCCTTGGTGGCGGCCATTAAGGAATTCTTTGGCTCTAGCCAGCTTTCCCAATTTATGGATCAAACTAACCCCCTCGCGGAACTGACTCACAAACGGCGCTTGAGTGCCCTTGGCCCCGGTGGTCTCACCCGTGAACGGGCGGGTTTTGCGGTGCGGGATATTCACCCTAGCCACTATGGTCGCATTTGCCCCATTGAAACCCCTGAAGGCCCCAACGCTGGGTTGATTGGTTCTTTGGCGACCCATGCCCGCGTCAATGAATATGGCTTTATTGAGACGCCTTTCTATCCAGTGAAAGATGGCCGCGTCCTCAAGGATCAGCCCCCCATTTACATGACCGCCGACGAAGAGGATGACAAGCGGGTGGCGCCCGGAGATGTACCCACCGATGAAAACGGCTACATCTTGGGGGATGTCGTACCTGTGCGCTATCGCCAAGATTTCACCACCACCACCCCCGATCAGGTGGACTACGTGGCGGTTTCGCCGGTGCAGATTATCTCTGTGGCTACATCGCTAATTCCCTTCCTAGAACACGACGACGCCAACCGTGCCCTCATGGGATCAAACATGCAGCGGCAAGCAGTACCATTGTTGCGCCCACAACGTCCCTTAGTGGGCACCGGCCTAGAAGCGCAAGCAGCACGGGACTCTGGGATGGTGATTCTCAGTCAAACCAATGGCGTCGTCACCTATGTGGATGCCAATCAAATTCGCGTCAAAACCGATCATGGCCCTGAGATTACCTACACCCTGCAAAAATACCAGCGTTCCAACCAAGATACCTGCTTGAATCAACGCCCCATTGTCTTTGTCGGCGATCGCGTCCAAGCGGGGCAAGTGATTGCCGATGGCTCTGCCACCGAGGGGGGGGAACTCGCCCTTGGCCAAAACATCCTTGTGGCCTACATGCCGTGGGAAGGCTATAACTACGAAGACGCCATCCTGATTAGTGAACGGCTAGTGCAAGAGGATGTCTATACCTCCATCCACATCGAGAAGTACGAAATCGAAGCGCGGCAGACCAAACTAGGGCCTGAGGAAATTACCCGCGAAGTGCCCAACGTCTCGGAAGATGCCCTGCGGCAACTGGATGAAAACGGCATTATCCGCATCGGTGCCTTTGTCGAGGCGGGCGATATTCTTGTCGGGAAAGTCACCCCCAAAGGGGAATCGGATCAGCCCCCCGAAGAAAAACTGCTGCGGGCCATCTTTGGCGAAAAAGCGCGGGATGTGCGGGATAACTCCCTGCGGGTGCCCAACGGTGAAAAAGGTCGCGTGGTGGATGTACGCGTCTTTACCCGTGAGCAGGGGGATGAGCTACCTCCCGGCGCCAATATGGTAGTGCGCGTCTATGTGGCGCAGAAGCGCAAAATCCAAGTAGGGGATAAAATGGCTGGCCGCCACGGCAACAAGGGGATTATTTCCCGCATTCTCCCTGTGGAAGATATGCCCTTCCTGCCCGATGGTCGCCCCGTGGATATTGTGCTCAATCCTTTGGGGGTGCCCTCCCGGATGAATGTGGGACAAGTCTATGAGTGTTTGCTGGGCTGGGCGGGAGAATGCTTGGGTCGTCGCTTCAAAATTACGCCTTTTGATGAAATGCACGGCAAGGAAAAATCCCGCGAAACCGTCCATGCCAAGCTGCAAGAGGCCAAGGAAGTCACGGGGAAAGATTGGGTCTTTAATCCTGAGAATCCGGGCAAAATGGTCGTCTATGATGGCCGCACCGGTGAACCCTTTGACCGCCCCGTGACGGTGGGGATGGCCTATATGCTGAAGCTGGTACACTTGGTGGACGATAAGATCCACGCCCGCTCTACGGGTCCTTACTCCTTGGTGACCCAACAGCCCCTCGGTGGTAAAGCCCAACAAGGTGGTCAGCGCTTTGGCGAGATGGAGGTGTGGGCACTGGAGGCCTATGGTGCCGCCTATACTCTCCAAGAGTTGCTGACGGTCAAGTCCGATGACATGCAAGGACGCAATGAAGCCCTCAATGCCATTGTGAAGGGGCAATCCATTCCCCGACCGGGCACGCCAGAGTCCTTCAAGGTGCTGATGCGGGAGCTGCAATCCCTGTGCTTGGATATTTCCGTGCGCAAGGCCAGTATTCCCAGCTTTGATGATGATGGCGAAACGAAACCTGACCCCGAGGTGGACTTGATGGTGGATGCCAGCCCTCGCCGTGCGCCGGCACGACCCACCATTGACTACAGTGCCCTAGACGACACGGATGACAAAGAAGGGGCAACCACATTCTAAACACTCGGAACTGAGTCCGCTTGTTTGGGGGCGATCGCCCCCTTGATCCATTCACTGCCAAAGGATTTGTGAGTTTATGCCCAGAATCGAGCAACGCTTTGATTATGTAAAAGTGTCTCTCGCCTCACCGGAGCGCATCATCCAATGGGGACAGCGCACCCTTCCCAACGGTCAAGTGGTGGGCGAGGTGACCAAGCCAGAAACCATCAACTACCGCACACTTAAGCCGGAGATGGATGGCCTCTTCTGCGAGCGGATTTTTGGCCCCGCCAAGGATTGGGAGTGCCACTGCGGTAAGTACAAACGGGTGCGCCATCGCGGCATTGTCTGCGAACGCTGTGGCGTTGAAGTCACCGAATCGCGGGTGCGCCGCCATCGCATGGGCTACATTAAGTTGGCTGCCCCGGTGACCCATGTCTGGTATCTGAAGGGGATTCCCAGCTACATGGCGATCCTACTAGATATGCCCCTGCGGGATGTGGAGCAAATTGTCTATTTCAACTCCTATGTGGTACTCAATCCGGGGAATCACCCTGAACTCAGTTACAAGCAGCTTCTCAGCGAAGATCAGTGGCAGGACATCGAAGAGGAAATCTACAGCGAAGACTCAGAGCTAGAAGGCATTGAGGTGGGCATTGGGGCGGAAGCCATTCAACGCCTGCTGCGGGATTTAGATCTGCAAGCAGAGGCCGACCAACTGCGGCAGGAAATCCTCAACGCCAAGGGGCAAAAACGCGCCAAGCTCATCAAGCGGCTGCGGGTCATTGATAACTTTATTGCCACTGGTTCCAAGCCGGAATGGATGGTCTTGACAGTGATTCCCGTGATTCCACCGGATCTGCGGCCAATGGTGCAGTTAGATGGGGGGCGCTTTGCCACCTCTGACCTCAATGACCTGTACCGCCGCGTCATTAACCGTAATAACCGCCTTGCCCGCCTGCAGGAGATTCTTGCCCCAGAAATTATCATCCGCAACGAAAAACGCATGCTCCAAGAGGCGGTGGATGCCCTCATTGATAATGGCCGACGCGGTCGCACGGTGGTGGGTGCCAATAATCGTCCCCTGAAGTCCCTTTCCGACATTATTGAGGGCAAACAGGGTCGCTTCCGCCAAAACCTACTTGGAAAACGGGTGGACTACTCGGGACGTTCAGTGATTGTGGTCGGGCCAAAACTGAAAATGCACCAGTGCGGCCTGCCGCGGGAAATGGCCATTGAACTCTTCCAGCCCTTTGTGATTCACCGCTTGATTCGCCAACAAATTGTCAACAATATTAAGGCAGCGAAGCGGATGATCCAGCGCAATGACCCCCAAATTTGGGATGTGCTGGAGGAGGTCATTGAGGGTCACCCGGTGCTGCTCAACCGCGCACCAACGCTCCACCGTTTGGGGATTCAGGCCTTTGAGCCAATTCTGGTGGAAGGGCGGGCCATTCAACTGCACCCCTTGGTGTGTCCCGCCTTCAACGCGGACTTTGACGGTGACCAAATGGCCGTGCACGTGCCCCTCTCGATTGAAGCACAGGCGGAGGCGCGGATGCTGATGCTAGCCTCCAATAATATCCTGTCGCCGGCCACGGGTAAGCCAATTATTACCCCTAGCCAAGATATGGTTTTGGGTTGCTACTACTTGACGGCAGAAAATCCGAAGCTACCGGATTATAGCGATCGCTACTATGCCAACTTCCAAGACGTGATCATGGCCTACGAACAGGGACACTTACCCCTCCATGCCTTTGTCTGGGTGCGCTACGACGGTGAGGTGGACGATGGTGACACCAGTGAACCTCGGATTACGACCTATGAAGATGGCTCCCGTTTGCTGGAGTATCCCCTGCGGCGGATTAAGGAGGATGCCAACGGTCAACTCATTTCCCAATACATCCGCACCACCCCCGGTCGCATTATCTACAACCAAACGATTCAAGAAGCCCTAGCCAGTTAATTTGGGAGACCCCAACACCATGACTGAGAAAAAGCCTGTTTTCTTTAACCGCATCATTGACAAAAAAGGCTTGCGGAACCTCATTGCTTGGTCGTTTAGCAACTTTGGCACCGCCCGCACAGCGGAAATGGCAGACAAAGTCAAAGACCTTGGCTTTCGCTATGCCACCCGCGCCGGCGTCTCCATCAGTGTGGATGACCTGCTGGTGCCCCCGAAAAAGCAGGAACTCCTCGAAGCCGCCGAAAAGGAAATTAAAACCGCTCAGGAGCGCTACTCGCGGGGGGAAATTACGGAGGTGGAACGCTTCCAGAAGGTGATTGACACTTGGAACACCACCAACGAAGAACTGAAAAACGAGGTGGTGCGCCACTTCCAAAACACCGATGTCCTCAACTCCGTCTATATGATGGCCTTTTCTGGGGCAAGGGGGAATCTCTCCCAGGTGCGCCAGTTGGTGGGAATGCGGGGGTTGATGGCCAATCCCCAAGGGGAAATCATTGACCTGCCGATTAAAACCAACTTCCGCGAAGGACTGACGGTAACAGAGTACATCATCTCCTCCTACGGTGCCCGCAAGGGACTGGTGGATACGGCACTGCGGACGGCGGACTCCGGTTACCTGACCCGTCGCTTGGTGGATGTCTCCCAAGATGTGATTATCCGCGAAGAGGATTGTGAAACGGAGCGGGGCATTACGCTGCGCAGTATGACGGTGGGGGATAAGGTACTGGCCCTAGAGGACCGGCTTTTAGGGCGGGTGGTGCTCAATGATGTCTGCCATCCAGAAACTGGCGAAGTGCTGGTGGCCAAAAATCAAGCCATCTCTGCTGATCTGGCCAAGAAAATTGTTGATGCGGGTATCGAAGAAGTAGTGGTGCGATCGCCCCTCACCTGCGAGGCCACTGGCTCGGTGTGTCGTCTCTGCTATGGCTGGAGCCTTGCCCACGCCAAATTGGTGGATATGGGGGAAGCCGTAGGGATTATTGCTGCTCAATCCATTGGTGAACCCGGTACGCAGTTGACAATGCGCACCTTCCACACGGGCGGGGTGTTTACAGGGGAAGTGGCTCGCCAAGAACGCGCTCCCTTTGCCGGCACGGTGGAGTACGGCAAGAAATTACGGGTACGTCCCTACCGCACGCGTCACGGTGATGATGCCTTTATTGTCGAAACCGCTGGCAAGCTGGTGATCAAAAGTGATCAGCAAAGCCAAGAATTTGACCTCTCCCAAGGGTCAATTGTGCTAGTGGCGGATGGTGAAACCGTTGACGCGGGTCAACTGTTGGCGGAAGTCGCTCAAGCCAGTCGCAGTGTCCGCAAGGCAGTGGAAAAGGTGACCAAGGATGTGGCCTCCGATTTGGCGGGTCAAGTGAAGTTCGTCAACCTTGAGGCAGAGGAGAAGCGCGATCGCCAAGGCACCACAACGCGCATTGCCCCCAAAGGTGGGTTGATTTGGGTACTGTCGGGGGAAGTCTATAACCTGCCCCCCGGTGCGGAGCCGGTTGTGAAAAATGGCGATCGCATTGAAGCCGGGGCTGTCCTTGCCGAAACCACAGTGAAAACGGAGCATGGGGGTATTGTGCGTCTCCCTGAGCAACGGGACAGCAAAGGGGGGCGCGAGGTGGAAATCATTACTGCCTCGGTGATGCTCGATAAAGCGAAGGTGCTCAAAGAAACGCAGCAGGGCCGCGAGCATTACATTATTGAAACCGCCACTGGTCAGCGGTTTTCCCTCAAAGCCGCTCCCGGTACAAAAGTGGCCAATGGTCAAGTGGTGGCCGAACTCATTGACGATCGCTACCACACCACGACGGGCGGTATCCTCAAATATGCCGACATCGAAGTGGCCAAAAAAGGCAAAGCCAAGCAGGGCTATGAAGTCCTCAAGGGGGGGACGCTCTTGTGGATCCCCGAAGAAACCCATGAGGTGAATAAGGATATTTCCCTACTGATGGTAGAGGACAACCAATACGTCGAAGCGGGGACTGAGGTTGTCAAGGACATCTTCTGCCAAAACAGTGGTGTCGTTGAAGTCATCCAGAAAAACGACATCCTGCGGGAAATTATTATCAAGCCCGGCGAACTCCACCTTGTGGATGATCCGGAAGCGGCACGGCTGAAGCACGGCATGTTGGCACGTCCCGGCGAAGAGGTTCTCCCCGGCCTTGTGGTCGAAACCCTCTCGCAAGTGGATTATCTTGAGGACACCCCCGAAGGACCAGCGATTCTGCTGCGTCCCGTCCAAGAATTTAGCGTTCCTGATGAGCCATCGGTCCCCAGCCAAGACTCCAGTGATAGCTCAGGGCAATCCATTCGCCTGCGGGCCGTCCAGCGGTTGCCCTACAAACACGATGAGCGAGTTAAATCCGTTGATGGCGTTGATCTGCTGCGGACGCAGCTTGTCCTTGAAATTGGCAGCGAAGCCCCGCAACTGGCCGCTGACATTGAAATTGTGACGGATGAGGTGGATCCAGAAGCCCAGCGGCTGCAACTGGTGATTTTGGAATCCTTGGTGATTCGCCGTGACATTGCTGCAGATCAAACCCAAGGCAGTACGTTTACTTCCCTCTTGGTCAAAGATGGCGATCACATTGGCCCCGGTGCCGTGATTGCTCGCACAGACATCAAAGCCAAGCAGGCGGGGGAAGTGCAGGGGATTTTGCACAGTGGCGAATCGGTTCGCCGCATTCTGGTGGTGACCGAGAGCGATCGCCTGCGGATCGAGACCAACGGGGCTAAACCCACGGTCAAAGTGGGCGATCTCGTGCGTCCCGGCGATGAACTTGCCAAGGGAGTAAGTGCCCCAGAAACAGCAGCGGTAATGGCGGTAGCCGATGACCACGTGCTCCTGCGCCTAGCCCGTCCCTACCTTGTCTCACCGGGGGCAGTGCTGCAAATTGAGGACGGTGACCTTGTGCAGCGGGGGGATAACCTCGCCCTGTTGGTGTTTGAGCGGGCGAAAACGGGTGACATCATCCAAGGGTTACCTCGGATTGAAGAACTCCTTGAAGCGCGCCATCCCAAGGAAAAATGTGTGCTGGCTGTGCGCCCCGGCACCTGTCAAGTCACCTACAACAGTGATGACAGCGTAGATATCAAAGTCATTGAAGAGGACGGCACAATTCAGGAATACCCTGTCCTGCCAGGTCAAAACCCCTTGGTAGTGGATGGTCAAAAGGTCAATCTCGCTGACCCCCTCACCGATGGCCCTGTCGATCCCCACGACATCCTTTCGATTTACTTTGAGTACTACAAGCCCCAAGGGTTACTCAAAGCCGCCCAAATTAGCTTTGAAAAGGTGCAGTCGTTTTTGGTCAACGAGGTACAGTCGGTGTACCTGAGCCAAGGGATTGAGATTTCCGACAAGCACATTGAGATCATTGTCCGCCAGATGACCTCAAAAGTACGCATTGAGGATGCCGGCGACACCATTTTGCTGTCGGGTGAACTCATGAATTTGCGTCAAGCGGAGCAAGCCAACGAGCCTATGGCGCTCACAGGGGGCGCTCCTGCTCAATACACCCCTGTCCTCCTGGGGATTACCAAGGCCTCGCTGAATACCGATAGCTTTATTTCAGCCGCCAGTTTCCAAGAGACGACACGGGTACTGACGGAAGCGGCCATTGAAGGCAAGTCCGATTGGCTGCGGGGACTCAAGGAAAACGTCATTATTGGCCGTCTCATCCCAGCGGGCACCGGCTTCAACAGCTACGAGGAAAGTAGCAATGGTGACGAAGAGTGGGAAGAGGGAGAAGATCGCTTGGGTCAAACCCACGTTATCAGCCCTGAACCCGAACCACCAACGATGACGGTCAATGTCACTGCTGACCTTGGTGAGGATGTTCTCATTGACGATGAAACCGCGCCCCACGTGATTGAAAAAATCACTGGACGGACTCGTGATTTTGAATTCGCCAGTAGTGATGCTGACGATGAGGAGGATGACCTCACAGACGAGGATGATGACTATGGGGATGAGGAGGAGGACGACCTCTGAGTAAAATCCCCTCACTATCAATCCCCTCACTATAAGGAGGCTACGGTAGGAGTCGGCACCCAATTCAGATGGTTGGTGCACTTACTGTAGCTTTTTGGTCTCTGGTCCAAGATCATGCGGAATACGGCAGCAAGCTTTTGCAGCGATGCGAGAAACTTGTACGATACTCTAAAATTGGCAGTGGAGGGGTCAGAGTAAAAATCACGATTTCATGCCTGTTTCAGCGTATTCCAGCCTCAGAGCTGATCAATTCCGTCATCCCCGCGATCGCGAGGCTACCCAAGCACTTCAACAACTGCCGGGGATGGATATTCTCGTGCGATCGCTCCTCGGTTCGGTGGCGGAGCAGGCCTTTTACCTTGAGAACATTGGCAGTAGTCTGCGCCTCAGTGAACAGCAACTGCCAGAAATTTATACCCTTCATCTGGAGGCTTGCCGTATCTTAGGCCTAGAGCCGCCGCAGCTTTATCTTAAACAACATCCCGTTCCCAATGCCTATACTTTTGCTATGCAGGGCAAGCAGCCCTTTGTGGTACTGCACTCCGCGCTGGTAGAATTGCTGACACCCAAGGAAGTGCAGGCGGTGTTGGCCCATGAGCTAGGGCATCTGAAGTGTGAGCATGGGGTGTATCTAACCATCGCCAACCTGCTGCTTTTTGCCGCTAGTCAACTTTCCCCGTGGGGCTTGCTCTTGGCGCAGGGATTGCAAATGCAATTGATGCATTGGCTGCGCTGTGCCGAACTCACCTGCGATCGCGCGGCCTTGTTGGTGACCCAAGACCCGCGTGTTGTCGCTTCGGTGCTCATGAAACTCTGTGGTGGTTCTCCCCAGTGGAGCGATCGCCTGAATCTGGATGCCTTTATTGCCCAAGCACGGGCGTATGACGCTGCTGATCGGGGTTGGTACAACCTTTTCAAGGAATTGCAGGCCAGTCAACTCACCCACCCTTTACCTGTTCTGCGGGCACGGGAAATTCTCAATTGGGCGGAAACACAGCAGTACGCTCGCCTTGTCCAGCAGCTGCACGCTGCGGGTTAAAGCCCTGATTATAACTGCTCAATAATGCCGCGCAGGCGATCGTAGTCCTCCTTGAGGAGTCGGTTCAGGTATTGGGCGGCCTGCACCAGCCACTGGCGATCGCGCTGGCGAAGTTGATACAAGAAACGCAGCGTTGCTGCCACCAAGGCATCCCCTGGCCCATAGCGCAGGGTCAACAGTGTTCGCAAAAACGTGAATGTACCACTGAAGGCAATCACGTCCTCCGCAGGACAGCTATAGACCTGCTGGTGCATTTGGGGTGGGCGGGGGGGCAAATGGTGATAAAAGCGTGCCTGTTCCTGAAAGCCAGTGATGGCGATCGTGATCTCCGTTTTCAACATGGCAAAAATATGGGGCTGCTCTTGCCGTAGTTGCTCTAGAGATAGCCCCAAGGCGGTGGCACGGTGAATGGTGTCAATGGGAGCCGTCACCACATAGGCCACAACGCCATAAATGACGCGATTGCCTTCGGGAATACGCACCCAACTGCCTAGGGCTGGAACCATCGGAAAGTCGAGGGTGGCGGGTTCGTGGCACTGGGCAATGCAGTGATCCGTTGCTGTCTGGATAATTTCGGCAAGGGGCTGGGGGGGAGGCGATCGCCGCACCATGGCCTACTTTTTCGCTTTGCCTTTGGGCGTGGTCACGACTGGCTCTAGCTCGCTCATTTGAAACGTAACCAATTTATCCCAGTTTCCCCCTTCAAAGAGCACTGCTACCTTGCCATCCGTGACCCGCTGCACAGTCCCCTGAAATTGGTAGTAGGTATCGTTGGGATTGGTGACCTTCACGGTCATACCGGGCAGAATCGTCATTGCTAAGTCGCTGGCCATCGTTTTATCCTTAAGGGGTATGTGCCCTTATTATCCCCTACCCTTAACGCGTTCGGACTTTGCTGAGGGGTAGTCGAGGAGAGGTCTCAGCTATTGATTTGATGATATTTTCTTTAACGTTTCTTTGACGGAGAGGGAGGGATTCGAACCCTCGGATAGGAGTTACCTGCCTATCAACAGATTAGCAATCTGCCGCTTTCGACCACTCAGCCACCTCTCCTCTTTGAGGGTTCCCTATTCTAGATCACTTTTCTCTCCCTTTTCAATCCTCGTGGTCTGCGGCTGCTGTTCTAGGTCGCGATCGCAGTCGAGAATCCATGCTAAAGTTTGGCAGAATGGGCGTGTTGTGGGAGTGAAGCACATGACTGCATGCTGGCAACCTTCACCAGTACTTAGGGGAAGTCCTACTGCGACTAAGTTGAACAGGTTGCACGTCTAAGTTCTCATGTTGCATAATCTTGCCCTCAATCCCAAAAAAACGCTGGTGTCGGGACTCCTCGCGATCGCCCCAGTAACGCTGCCTAGCTTCGTTCAAGCGATACCCACAACTACGCCAGTGGCACAGGCGTCTTCCCAAAGACCAGCCTCGGATGCCCTGACGCCTCTCAACCCCAGCCCCGATAGCTTAGCGCTTCCTGAGACGGTCAACATTGATCTCAATCAACCCCTCACCCTAGAGCAAGCCATTGAGGTGGCCATTCGCAATAACATTGCCTTGCAAATTAGTGAACTTCAACTCCAACGGGCACGGGCACAACTGCGACAGGTGCAAGCCCAGCTTTATCCTGCCCTTGCCCTGCAAGCGAGCCTCGGTCAGAATACTACTCCCGGTGGGCCGCTAGCCTACTTGCCCCTCAACATTCAGCCACAGCTCTCTCTACAGCAGCAGCAAGAGCAACAGGCGCAGCAACAGCTTCTGGCGCAGCAACTGGCCGCCACTAATCTTTTGAATACACAGGTGCAACAGCTGCAACAGCGATTCCAAGGCCCGCAACTCACAGCGTTTACGGATCAGCAAAACCTAGAGCTGCAACAGCAACTGCAACAACTGCAAAATAGTGCCAGTCAGGCTGCGACGCCCTCCAACTTCAGTCCCATTACCCTTGCACCAGTGAATCAACTCAACTTCAGGAACTTTTTCACGAATCTTTTTGGGGCAACGAGTGGTGCCACTGCTAATGTCGCCTTGGTGATGAACTATACGCTGTTTGCCGGAGGTGGGCGATCGGCAGCTATCGAAGCGGCTCGCAACCAAGTGCGCTTCAGTGAATTGGAGGTGGAGCGTCAGCGCCAACAATTGATCCTCGACGTTACCAATGATTACTATTTGGCGCAACAGGCCAAGGTACAGGTGCAAATTGCCGAAGCAGCGGTGGCCAATGCCCAAGTGGCCCTGCGAGATGCTCAGGCCTTTGAGCAAGCAGGGATTGGGACGCTATTGGATGTGTTGAACGCAGAGGTGAACCTTGCCAATGCTCAGCAAAACTTGAGCCAAGCCCGCAATTTGGAAATGACCACTCGCCGACAGTTGGCGCAGCGATTGAATGTGAATCAGACGGTGGATGTGGCGATCGCTGGGCGCGTCGAACCCGCTGAGGAATGGCCCCTTTCCCTTGAGGAGAGTATTCTCCTTGCTTACCAAAACCGCGTTGAGCTAGAGCAGCGGCTGCTACAGCGCACGATCGCCCTGAAAAATCGTCAGGTGGCCTTGGCGGCTACCCGTCCCCAACTCAGCCTCTTTGCCAGTGGCAACCTGCTGGACAAAGTCACCGATGATCTCGCACCTCGCTTTGGCTATGGGGTGGGGCTACAAATGCAATTAGCCCTCTTTGATGGCGGCAATGCCCGTGCTAGTGCCGCTCGCCAAGAAGCCCTTGCAGCAACCGCTGAGGAACAATATGCCAATCAGAAAAACACCATTCGCCTAGAGGTGGAAACCGCCTACACCAATCTCAGAGCCAATGAGAAAAACATGGCCACCGCCCGCACAGCAGTTACCCAAGCCATTGAAGGATTGCGTCTTGCACGGTTACGGTTTCAGGCCGCAGTGGGAACGCAACAGGAGGTCAGCCGTGCTGCAACCAATTTAACCCAAGCCCAAGGGAATCTCCTTGCAGCCATTTTGAACTACAATCGCTCCTTAGCAGCGTTAAAGCGGGCTGTAGGCTATCCAGACCAAGGACGTTTAGGAGTCAGGAAATAGGAGATGGGCGATCGCAGGCGGGCACTAATCACCGGCATTACCGGCCAAGATGGTTCTTACTTATGTGAGCTACTCCTTGAAAAGGGCTACGAAGTTCACGGTATTATCCGCCGCACCTCCACGTTTAACACTGATCGCATTGACCACATTTACGTTGACCCCCACCAAGAGGATGCCGCGCTGCGCCTGCACTATGGGGATCTGACCGATGGCGGTACCCTGCGGCGAATTATTGAACTTAGCCAGCCCGATGAAATCTACAACCTAGGGGCGCAATCCCATGTGCGAGTCAGCTTTGATGCGCCGCAGTACACGGTGGAGACTGTTGCCATGGGGACGCTGCGACTACTAGAAGCGATTCGCGAATACCAAGAGCGCAGCGGCAAGCGGGTGAAATTTTATCAGGCAGGGTCTTCAGAGATGTTTGGCCTCGTGCAGGAAGTGCCGCAGCGGGAAACAACGCCCTTTTATCCCCGCAGTCCCTATGCCTGCGCCAAGGTCTATGCCCACTGGCAAACGGTGAATTATCGCGAGGCTTACAGTCTATTTGCCTGTAATGGCATCCTCTTTAACCACGAAAGTCCTCGGCGGGGGGAAACCTTTGTCACCCGCAAAATTACCCGTGCCGTTGCCCGTATTGTGGCTGGCCAGCAAAACAAGCTCTATTTGGGCAATTTGGATGCCAAGCGGGATTGGGGCTACGCCAAAGACTATGTACGTGCCATGTGGCTGATGCTGCAACAGGAGCAACCCGACGACTACGTGATAGCCACCGGCGAAACCCACTCGGTGCGAGAATTTCTAGAATTGGCCTTTGGCTATGTCGGTCTTAATTGGCAGGACTATGTGGAATTTGACCCCCGCTATCTGCGCCCCACTGAGGTGGATTTACTCCTCGGAGACCCCACCAAGGCCAAGACGGTTCTGGGCTGGCAACCCACAGTCACTTTTCCTGAACTCGTGGCCTTAATGGTGGAAGCCGATCTGCGAGCAGTGGGAATTCAGGGAGCAGAGCCAAAACCCACCTCTGAAACCGTCTTGGATCTCCTTACCCAGCGGCAGTTTATCAGTAAGGCAGACTAACCATGGATCTCAGTCAAAAAAGGATTCTGGTCACCGGTGGGGCGGGATTTTTGGGACGCCAAGTGGTAGCACAATTGCAAAAGGCGGGGGCAGTACCTGAGCAGATTACGGTGGTGCGATCGCGGAACTACGACCTACGCCAACTGTCTGCTTGCCAAGCCGTTGTTCAAAACCAAGATATTGTCATTCACCTTGCCGCCCATGTGGGGGGAATTGGTCTTAATCAAGCTAAGCCGGCTGAACTCTTCTATGACAATCTGATGATGGGGGCACAACTCATTGAGTGTGCCTACCGCGCCGGGGTTGAAAAATTTGTTTGTGTGGGAACCATCTGTGCTTATCCCAAATTCACCCCCGTTCCCTTCAAAGAAAGCGATCTTTGGAACGGTTACCCCGAAGAAACCAACGCCCCCTACGGCATTGCTAAAAAAGCCCTCCTCGTACAATTGCAGGCCTATCGGCAACAGTACGGGTTCAATGGCATCTATCTTTTGCCTGTGAATCTTTATGGGCCAGGGGATAACTTTGACCCCCTAAGTTCCCATGTGATTCCTGCTTTAATTCGCAAAGTTGACATTGCTCAACAACAGGGGGAGAATGTGATTCCTGTCTGGGGGGATGGCACCCCTAGCCGTGAGTTTCTCTATGTGGAGGATGCGGCTCGCGGTATTGTCATGGCCACCCAAGCCTACGATCATCCCGATCCCATTAACCTCGGTACGGGGGAAGAAATCACCATTAAGAATTTAGTTGACCTCATCTGCGATCTAATGGACTTTCAAGGGCAGATTGAATGGCAAATCGATAAGCCCAATGGTCAACCCCGGCGTTGCTTGGACACCACTAAGGCAAAAGAAGCTTTTGGGTTTCGTGCCCAAATTTCCCTCAAAGAAGGTCTGGAACGTACAATTGCTTGGTATCGTCAGCATGCAGCATCACTATGAGACACTGGCTTCAGATTATTCAGGAGATTGCCCAAGACCAGAAGTGTTGAATCCTGCAACGAAACTTAATATTCTAAGTTAAAAAAAGCTCTAGCCGCCGATCAAAGCTCCAATGGACGATAGAACACCGCCGACTAAGTTCTAGTTACCAGTATCATAACTAGTTTAATAGTTCCTTCTCCAAGCATTCTAGTATATCCACCATCTCTAAAATTGAATATTTAATTCATCCCAGCGGCCTGAGGGAGCAATTGCTTTCAGTTCATCCACAGATTTAAATCTTCTACCTTCCTGAATTTGCTGGATGATTATTTCAGCTTCTTTATTTTTTAAGTTGGGAACACGTTTAGTAAGATTCTGAGGGTTTCTATAGCGGTTGATGAACACACGCTCCTCAGTCATTGTTTGCCTAGAGATAGGCTGCTGTAATTCACGAAGACTTAAGCGTTTTTTGAGTTCATCCAATTCCTGACTGATTTTTTGCAGAGAGTTATTTTGTTCATCCAATTTGTTTTCGAGCTTGTCAAACTGATTCTTGAATGTCATCTTATTCTCTTCTATAAGCATCCTCACTAATTGAGCAATCTGATCCATAAAGGTACTTTGCAGCAAAATTTGTGAATAAGAACTGCTAGCTTTTTGATTCATTCCGAAAATAGACTTGAGTCTTTTTTGAAAGGGTAAAACATCTTCATCTTGCAGCTCGATTCTCGATGCGAATAAGTGATTAATACCAAGCTCGCGGGCAAATTCAACTATCTCTTTGCCAAAAATAACTTCATATTCTCCCTCCTCTACTGGCCGAATAATTAGCGGTATAAGGTTTGTTCGATGCCGTTGCAAGTCCTCACGAATAAGCTGCGGTGAGGAGGACAGTAAGTCCGGAGGGTAACTGCTTGGCACTCTCAAAGAGTCAACATGAATTTGACCCTGAAATGCTGGGCGGGGAGTCAGATGTTTTGAGATTTTTTCTAGATCACTCATCATTTTGGGAGAGCTTTACTAGAGAGGTAACGAGCTAAGTTTTGAAAGGATTGAGTTAAATCATCAATCGAGTTTCTGTCTCGTCTAAGTTCGTGGTAAAGTTTTTCGCTGAAGATGGGTTGACCGAAGTTTATACTGTGCAGCATGGTAACTTTCTCCGGAATCCATGTACTCTCAGGTAAAATCTCTATGGCATGGTTGTACTTTGAAAGGATGCTCTCTAGTTTGCTTCTCATCTGCTGGTTTGCTGCGGATTTGGAACGGTTGTACATACTAACAGCAATACCCAGTGGGCGAGGTGGATTTTCCATGGCATTTCTCATGGCTTCTAGTCGAGCAAGCACGTACTCTATTGCTCGAATGGGGTAAGGGGCAAGTTGAGTGGGGATAAGCACACCGTGAGAAGCCATGAGTGCAATTGTATTTACTTTGCCGAAGGCTGGTGGTGGATCAATGAGAATGACATCATAACTGTGATTAGAGAGCTTTCGTTGCAACACCCGATCAATATCAATAGTATTAATCAGAGCAGGTTCTTTGTCAGCAAGGCGAATATGAGAGGGAACCACATCTAGCTGTAAATCATCCCAAGATTTTCTATAGATCACTTCCTCTAGGCTGACCCGTGGCTCTAGCAACAGATCGCTAATGTCTTTCCTCCCTTGTTCTTCGACATCCCTGAGGGGGTCAATCCCTACACCGATGGTTAAATTTGCTTGTGGGTCGATATCAATCAGAAGAACTCGCTTACCCATTTCAGCAAAAGCAGCACCAAGGTTAAGGGTCAGCGTGGTTTTACCAACCCCTCCCTTGTGGTTAAAAACCGTAATGATCATGGATGCCTCCTTAGCTGGGATTGATGAGATAAAGAATGAAAATTTCTTAGTCAACTCTTTTTCAAAATGATGGTAAACTTTCAATTGCTGGTGAGTAAGGGCATTCATCAATGCTGTAGCAGTGGAGCGCTGGAGAAGTTTACCCAATTTTTGCAACGCTTTTTTGTCAAGTTCTCCTGAACAACAGTTGATTTGCCGCCGTGGCTCCTTCAGCGGGTTCTGGTAAAACAGTTGGTATTCTCGACCATTGGTCAAGAGACCAAAGACAGTGCGGCCAATTTCCATGTATTGCTTGAGTTGTTGACTGCCGCTGAGTTTTTTTTGTTGCGGACTTTTGACTTCAATGATGAGATAGTTAAAGGGGGAAACATCGGTTCTGGGCAACCTGACAACGAAGTCGGGATACCCATTGCCAATCCGTGGCTTGGCTTGGTACTCAGCGTCACTGTAGCCCCACTGCTTGAGCAACGGCAGGATAATCTTCTGTTCAATGTTTGCTTCATTGCTCATGGGAAGCCGCTAGGCAGGGAGCCCGCTTAGAAACACATCCAGCAAAATTATCCTTGATAACAATGAGCAATTCAATATGTTAACAAATCTTTAAGACAAGATGAGCAGAAAGTTATTTTCCCTGCGTGAAGAACCGCTCCACAATAGCAATAGATGCTTGAGGTAAAACTGATGCCCTCTCTCCGTTATCTCGATGCGTTGGAATATGCGGCTCTTCTGCATCGTGAACAAACTCGTAAGGGGTCAGATGTGCCCTATATTTCCCACTTAGTTGCTGTGTCCATGATTGCCCTTGAGTATGGTGCTGATGAGGATGTGGCGATCGCGGGCCTCCTCCACGATGCTGTTGAAGATCAAGGGGGATTGCCGACCCTAGAGGCGATTCGTGAGCGTTATGGCGATCGCGTTGCTGCAATCGTCCGTGCCTGTTCTGATTCAGTGGCCAATACCCTAGAAGGCGATGCAAAACTGCCTTGGGCAACTCGCAAACTGGCCTATATCAAACACATCCAACAGGGCACCACCGCTGATCGCGATGCTCAACTGGTCTCCGCCAGTGATAAATTGCACAACCTACTGTGCATTCTCAGAGATTATGGCAACGTTGGTGGTGATGTTTGGCTGCGTTTTCGGGCGGGTCGGGAGGGGGTTCTCTGGTACTACCGCGAGTTGATTGCGGCCTTTGAGAGTGCTCATCTTATTCCTTTAGGCCTGTTAGAGCAGTTGCAACACACATACCAAGAACTTAGCCATGCTGTCGAGCAGGAGGAAGGTTTTGTGCTGCCGTCTAGTTATGTGCCTGTGGCATAGGTCAAGGGCGTTACTCCCTTAGAGGCTTCGCTGGAGTAGTATCATGAAAGCAACTTCAAGCCCACTGGCGTCACCAACTTAGGAGCATCAATCAATGGATGGCTTTTGGGAAAATGTCCTGCGCTACCAACGGTATTTTGTTACGGTTCTATTGGGCGTAGTGTGGAATGTTGTGGAGCCATTGGTGCCGCTTTTGAAGCGTCCGCTGAGCGCGATCGCCCTTATTGGCCTCATGGTGGGACTCCTCACATTTGTGGCACTGACGTTACGCGCCATGTTGGGGTTGACCGCTGCATAAACTCATCAATGCAGGTGGCACAATGGCCGCTTCCCTACCTATCAAGGCACAAATTGACCTGATTTTGCTGAGTCTCGAAGCCTTGGCGCAGGTGGGTTCGGCAGAGGTACTCGCATTGGCAGATGCCATGGGGTTTGCGACCTATTTGCGCGATCGCGTGAGATTATGGCGATTGCGGCAATCGAGTCCCCTGCGGCAGGGGCGCCATGGGCGACGTAAATTGGATGTGGATGAAGCCCGCGCCTTGGCTTTGATCTGCACCCGCTTAGCACGGCAACACCAGCAAACCATCCGCACTGCTATTGAACGCTGGCAACAGCAGACGAGTCAAGGTCGCGCCCCCCACTTAGATCCGGTTCTCGGGGATTATATTGACCGCTTCACCAGTTTGTATCAAGAGCGGATGGCCGACAGCAGCAGGGATGGTAGTGAATTGGCACAACTGGCCTTAGATTTACTCGTGGATTTGCTCTTTTACAGTACGCCCCAAGGGGCACGTCGCCTTTGGATCACCCTGCTAGAACGCACAGCACCGCCCCCTCCTTCCCTATCGTTGGTCGAACCTGAGCCAGTACCTGCACCAACCCCTGAATTGCCCACCCTGTTTCCCCATGCGGACGTGTAATGAGTACTACCCTCAGCTATTCTCAACCCACCTGTCAACTAGATGTTGCCGCTGAATTTTTGCCCTTTAGTCAGAGGCTACGCCGTGCACTGGTGCGATCGCTCCACTTTACACTGGCTATAGGGGAAAAACAGAGTTTTGAGGGCAACGCTCGCCAGCTCTATCAACTGAAAACGCTGGTCAACCAGTATATTGAAAACTTTCTGAGTCACCACCAACATCCCACGGAAGTCTCAACAGCAGGCTGGCTCTTGCGATCGCGATCGCCTCTTGAACATGAACTTCATCTACCTGATGGGCGGGTCATTCTTCTGCAACTGATAGAACTATACGATTTAGTGACCGTTCTTGATGACTGGTCTGCCGTCATGGAGCCGTTGCCAGAACTGGTGGAGCGCGCCCAATCAACCCTTGCTCAAATCCCAATCTGGGCCAAAAGTGCAGTGGTGGCCGTGGGCGTGGTGGCTGCCTTCACCCTTGTGACCCAACGCTGGCTAGGCCCACCCGCTTCGATGGTTGTTACCTCCCCTGAGGCGACCCGTGAGGAACCCAACCTGCCTCCCCTAGGGATGCCATCCCCTTTGCCAGAACCTGCGGAACCCCCCCAACTCGCTCCCTTACCTAGCCCACCGCCAGCTCCCCCTAAAACTGCTACCCTTGTGCCGCTCCCCTCGCCGCCAGATATGCCGCCCCTAGCTAGCTTGCCTGCGCCATCCCCCCCCACCATTGCTCAACAGCTGCCATCTCCTCAACCGCCTAATCAAAATAATCAAAATAAGAATCAAAATAAGATTGTGGTACAAGCTCCCCCTGACCGTGCCCCTGCGGTTATTGAACCTACGCCGATGATTGTGCCACCTATTGAATCCCCCTCCGTTTCTGCAACCACCCTACGGGAGGTGAAAACCTATTTTCAAGACCGTTGGCGTCCGCCGGCCAGCCTAGACACGAGTTTGGAATACCGCATCGTTCTCAACCCTGATGGCACCCTTGTCCAAGCGCTACCCCTCAATGGTGCAGCAGTTCGCTTTATTGATCGCACGCCGATTCCGCTGCGGGAAAGTCCTCTAGCAAGTCCCTTTGGGGGCGATCGCCCAATTTTACTGCGGTTAGTCTTGATGCCCTCTGGCAGCGTGCAAGTATTTGCTGAAAATTAATCAGGCACTCGAAGAAACTGCGGGGGTAATGGTGGCAATTTCCTGCAAGCGTTGCTTGACTTTTGCGGCATTGGGATAGCGTTCCCGAGGATCGGGGTGGGTCAAGCAGTTAATTAAATCCACCATGAGCGGATCCAAGTGGGGAATATCCTCCGCATAGAGACGATATTCACGGGCGCCCCAACGGAAATAGGTCTCCGGTTCATAGCCCGTGAGCAAATACACCATTGTTGCTCCCAAGGCAAAGAGATCCGAAGCAGGTTCGGGTTTTCCCTCCTGCTGTTCTGGCGCCGAATAGCCCACTGTCCCAATAAATGTCCCTGAGTCGGAGGTTAAGACGGACGCTTTGCACCAGCCTACTAGCACGAGTTCCGTTGTTTCCCGCTTGACATAAGGATGAATGAGATTGGAGGGACGAATATGCAAATGCAACACAGGGGGGTCTTGCTGGTGCAGCACTTCAAGCAATTCACACACAGGAATCAGCCAACGACTGACCTCAATCACGTTCATTGGCCCTTGTTCCTGAATCCGCTGTTTTAGGGATTGGCCATAGACCATTTCTGAGACCAAGTAGGAGTTGCTGCCGCACTGAAAGGCTTCCCAAAACTGGGGTAAAACCGGATGCTCAATTTTACACAATTGCCGCGCTTGGCGCTGAAAGGCCCGGATTTCGTCGCGGGACGCCGCAAGGCTATGTCCCTTAATCACTGCCGTTAAGCCACTGCGCCAGCCCAAATAGATGTTGCTTTGACCAAGGGCACGAATGATTTGGTAGTTACCGAGGGTTTTCCAGACGCGCAGCGGCACACCGCAGTCAATGCAAAAAATATCATTTTTTTGGGCACGGCTGTGCGGGCAATCGGGGGGAGCGCGCCACTCGCTGAGTAAATGAACTGGGAGTTGGCCTGTCACCGCAAACTCAGCCTCTTGCTCTTCTTGGGCGGTGACACTGCTACTCCTGGAGGTGGGGGTGCGCTTCTCAGGACGGGGAGTGGGTTCAGCAACGGTACCGCGGAGTTCCTCTTCCCCAGCATAGGTGCCCTTCTCAGCATCTGCCAAGCGACCTTCGGGAACCGTTTCCATGCGGGCATTGGGAGGAGCAGGAGCCTGATCAGACCCGAGGCGAATTTGAATATTGGGTCCAGAGCGAGCCAAGCGAAGGATGCCGCCATCCGTCAAGGTTGCCTGCTGAATGCGTCTACCATCCAAATAGGTGCCGTTGGTGCCAAGATTGACCACTTCCCATTGCAAGCCATTACGACGGAGTTCCACATGGTGACGCGACACCACCGCGCTATAGAGCACGACGTGATTATCAACTGCTCGGCCAATACGGATGACATTTTCATTCTCAAAAGTCCAGCTTTGAACTGGGGTGGCTTGAACGGGATGGAGTAATGTCAAGGTAATCACGTTGTCTAACCGCCTCTTCGTACTTGAATATACTCTAAAGAACTAGGAGATGCGTTCATAGATAAAGGTAACTAAATCTCCTTTGCCCAATGCAATGCGATCGCCCGATTGCAGGCGATGACGATTGCCAGGATAAAGGGGCATGTTATTAATGTAAGTGCCATTGGCACTTCCCACATCTTCAATATAGTGGGCATCCCCCTCAATTCGCAGATCGGCGTGGATGCGGGAGACAATTTCTGAGTTAGGAAAGCCCGCCACATCAATATCGGGAGGAATGCGATCATTCGGCTTGCCAATATGAATGACGGGACGCCCCCTCGGAATTTGCAGTTCTGTGCGCGTTTGCACATGAATCAGCTTGGCTTCAATGGTGCGGGCCGCAATTGAGAAGACATGAGGGGGTGGCGGAGGTGGCGGGGGAAGTTTCCTCAGGTGTCCTTGATGGGCAGTGACTTCCCCCCTTGGGGCAGCATTTGCTGTGTATTGCATTGCCTCCGGCAGTGGGGGTGCGCTGACGGCAATGCGACGCAGATTGAAACCACATTGGCCACAAAAATTAGCGTCTGGTTGAACTGGCGCACCACAATTTGGACAAGGCGTCATACTGGGCATGGGCAAAAAGCAGGCTTCACATTAAACAGCACCAACGGGATTGGGATGGAAACACTGGGAACAGACAACCATAGAAATCATGCCCTATTCCACGACCAATCCAACCAACCTAGGAGCAAGGTGCCCATGGTTTATCTCTACTTCCTAGGGTAAACCTAAAGAAATCAGCTGTCTCTGACACTTAGGTTAGCTTTTACACCCCAATTCTATATGGGTTCATTGCCAAACTGCTGCTCAGGAGGAATCGTTAAAAATAATCATATGTCAAGGGATGCCTTGGCCTTTGAGACAAGGAGAGGTGTAGTGCACGCTCGCCTAAATGATGCTGCAAAGTCTGCCACAGATCCACTTACTCCAAAGAAGATTGCACAAGGGCATCGAGATCCCCTTGATAGCCATGCACCGCAGCACCAACGGCGACAGTATCAGGGCGACATTGTCATGGATTGATTTTGGAAAAAGACTTCGCCTACTGCAAATCATCGGCGTACAACAACGCAGTTGCGATACATTCCACCCGTTCAGGGCGGAGTGCCGATAGTGGATTTCTGCCGTTACGTGGAAATGCGGAAAAGTCGCTGAGGAGCGGTTGATTGCGGCAAGACACGCTCAATTGGGGTATCTTGGCCAACAACAATCGGGTCAGCAGCAGTCATCGCCAGGACATTGGGTAACAACATCACTACCCATCTAAACAGTTCTTGGCCTATAGCTTAGCGTTCTTGACGTTCCTCTGGGGAGGGACTCGCGGGGGGTAGAGTTGGCACAGGCAATGGGTCAGGAACACTGCGGGGGGTAGCACGCTCAAAGCCATGGAGAATCACATAGAAACAGGGAATGAGAAAGAGGGTGAGCAGTGTTGCCACTGCCAAACCAGAAAACACAACGATGCCAAGGGGCTGCAAAAATTCTGAGCCTTCCCCTAACCCCAATGCCAAGGGAAACATGCCCACCACCGTTGTAATCGTGGTCATCATAATCGGGCGCAGACGGGCAGGGGCAGCTTTGCGAATGGCTTGGCTACGACTACAGCCCTCCTGTCGGTAAATCTCGTTGGCAAGTTCCACCATGATGATGGCATTGTTGACGACAATCCCCACGAGCAAAATGGCACCGACAATCACTGTGGCGCCAATCGCTGTCTGTGTCAGGTACAAGCCCCAAATGCCGCCCGCCAAGGCCAAAGGAATGGTAAACATGATCACGAGGGGGTCAAGCAGCGAATTGTACTGTACCGCCATGACCACAAACACAAGAAAGGCTGCCAAACTGCCCAAGACCACTAGAGCTTGCTGCAATTGCTGATTGGCTTGAGCCGCTGTACTCGGCATCAGGGACACTCCGGGTGGAAACTCCAGATCGTTGAGAATGTCATTCACTTGGGCTAGGGCAGCACTGAGACTGGCACCTTCAACAAGATTGCCCGCTAGCATAAAGACCTGCTGCTGGTTAATGCGGCGGATTTCGCCAGGGGATTGACTGGGTTCGATGCGAGCGACATCCCCAAGGCGGAGAGGACGGTTATTGGCGGTAAAAAGGGGAATCGTTGTTAGGTCAGTGGGCGTTTGAATGCTTTCACTGTCCAGTTGGACACGAATATCCACTAGGCGATCGCCCCGTTGCAGGCGGGTGGGCACAAACCCCTCCAGGGCGGTTTGAATCGTCTGGCCAAGGTTGAGGGGATTCAGCCCCAGTTCACTCACGCGCTCCCAATCTGGCAGAATTTGAATCTCTGGCTGGCGGGGATCCGCATCGGGACGAAAGCGCACCAAGGTGGCCTTTTCATCAAGGACTTGCAGCACTTGGCGACCAAAGCGGTTGAGGGTCTGCTCATCACTGCCCCGCAATATGACATCAATATCGGCGCCGCGCACAGGGGAGTTGGTGAGAATAATTCCCCGTACTTGGCCGGGACTCAGGCGCAGTCGCACTCCCACAAGGTTGAGTCGATCAAGGGCTTTTGTTGCTTCTGTAATATAGCGATCCACATTAACCCCCCGCTGCAGAATGATGTTGCTACTGGCGCGTAGGGGGTTAGCAATGGTATTCGTGCCAAAGAGAGCACCGCCAGTGGTGGTAAAGACCGCCTCCGTGCCCGGTTGTGCCATCAGCACTTGATCTACAGCCTCCATGACACGGCGACTGGTGGGTAGCGGGGTTGCCGGTGGAAAAATGGCCGTTAGGTTAACTTGACCAGTATTAATGCGCGGTAGCAATTCTTGGGGAATTTGCTGAGCCAAAAGCCAACTGCTGCCGCCAAGGAGGGCGATCGCCAGCCCCACCACCAGCCAACGTGCCCGTAGCACCTGCCCTAAAGCCCATTCATAGCGCCCAGTGAGCCAGAGAAACCTTTCGTTAAAGACACGCATAAAAGCCAACTGCCGTAGGCGATTTTGCACCCGTACTCCCAATAAGCGTGAAGCCAACGCCGGCACGACCGTCAGTGCCACCAGCAGCGATGCGGCAACAGCAAAACTAATTGTTAGAATCAACTCATTAAAGAGCCGAGCAATCAAGCCCCCCAACAACAAAAAGGGCAAAATAGCCACAAGGTTAGTCAGGGTAGAGGCCAAAAGCGCCGATTCAATCCCTTGGCTGCGCCGTTTCACCTCCTCAAGGTACTGTTCTTGGCTCATGTGGTGCGGGTCAATGTCCGCTAGGGTTTCTAACATAACAATGGCGTTATCTACGACAATACCAACCCCTAGAGCCAGTCCACCCAAGCTAAACACATTGAGGGAGAAGTTAAATAGCCCCATCAGCAACATCGCTGCCATTGTTGACAGGGGAATGGCCAGCAAAATAATCAGGGTTTGCCGCACCGAGCCGAGAAATAGCAGCACCGCGATCGCTGCCAACAGGGTTCCCGTCAGTCCGGCAGTGATCACATTGTTCAGGGAGTTGCGGATATAAACCGACTCATCAAGGACAGGAATGATCTGCGCATCGCGGGGCACGAGATTGGCGGCCTGTAGCTCGGCTAAACGGCGCTTGATCCCATCAGCCACTTCCACCGTATTGGCTTCCGGCTGCTTGAGAATGCTCACTTTGACAGCGGGTTGGCCATTGAGCGTCACAAAGACTCGCTGCTCGGCACTGCCATCTACGACTTGTGCCACATCCCGCAGATAGACCCGCTGACCATTGGTGCCCGTCAGCACCACCTCCTCAATTTCCCTGGCATTACAAAACCGCCCCACCGTACGGGTTAAGGGTTCTGCCGTTTGGCCACGGATGCGACCCCCAGAGACATCTTGGTTGCGATCGCTGAGGGCCGTTAAAACTTGGTTCAAGCCCACCCCTGTGGCCTGCAATCGGTGCAAATCCACCAGAATTCGTACTTCTTCGGTCGTCCCCCCAGAGACATCCACCCCTGCCACACCGGGGACAATACTGAGTTCGCGATCTAAATCTTCATCAGCAAAGACCCGTAACTCGCGGCCACTCAGGGTTTCTGAGGTCAGGGCAAACTCATAGACGGGCAATTGCGACGGGTCAAACTTAAAGAGACGCGGCGACTCAATCATATCGGGCAAGGTGCTGCGGGCACGGTTAAAAGCAGCAGTGGCCTCATTTAAGGCCTGATCAACATCGCCACCAGGTTCAAAAAATAAATCAATACTGACTTGACCTTCACGGGTTTGGGAATAGACCTGCACCACTCCCTCCGTGCGACTCAGGGCTTCCTCAAGGGGCTTGGTCACCTCCTCGACAGCCACACTAGGCACCACCCCCGGAATATCCAGCCGTACCCCAATGCGGGGGTAGGTAATCCCCGGCAGCAGATCCACTTGCAGCCGCAAAAGGATAAAAACCGCCAACACAATGACCGTGAGGGTCAGCACCAAGGTACCAATGTGGCGGGTCACCGCCAAGCCGCTAAAACTAAAGCGTGGGGAGTTCATGGCAAGTCAATTACCGTAAAAGTCATCCTTTAGACACCGCTACTGTAACAAATCGTTTCTCAGCTTTCATGCCCAGACCCAGCGATCGCGCCCCCCATGTTTCGCCTGATACAAGGCTTGATCGGCGCGAGGAATTGAGTCACTGAGCACCTGTTCTCCGGGTCGAAAAAGCGTGCCTCCCAAACCAAAGGGTTCTTGAAAAGCTCCTAGATTCACGCGGCCCAAGGAGAGAAACTCCTGCTGCGAAAGGTTAAACGCCTCCGCATAGTGGCCGACATAGTAGGTCACCTTATCGGCAGGAAACAGATCAATTCCTGCAGGCACTGGCGTATGGGTGGTAAAGAGTTGGCTAGCCTGCACCACCTGCAAAGCCTCATCATAGGTGAGATGGTCTTCGCCAATCAGTTGACGAATCCGCTCCAGGGACAAAAAGGCCGAGTGCCCCTCATTCATGTGATAGACCGTTGGCCACAACCCCAAACTGCGGAGCAGGCGTACTCCCCCAATGCCCAGCAACATCTCCTGATGGATGCGCATATCCATATCGCCGCCGTAGAGGTAATCGGTGATCTGCTGATCGTAGGCACTGTTTTCCGGCAAATTCGTATCCAACAGATAGAGGGGAACCCGACCCACTTGCGCTTGCCAGATCCGTGCTTGCACGTCCCGATTGGGGTAATCTACGCAAATGCGGAGTTCTTCACCTTGGGGAGTCGTGATCAGCTTCAGGGACAAGGTATAAAAATCATTGCTGGGATAGCGCTCCTGCTGCCAGCCATCGGCACTGAGGTACTGCGAAAAATAGCCTTTTTGATAGAGCAGCCCCACCCCCACCAAGGGCAGTCCCAAGTCACTGGCAGATTTGAGATGATCCCCGGCCAAGACCCCCAAGCCGCTGGAATAGATGGGCAGGCACTCCGTGAGGCCAAATTCAAGGGAAAAATAGGCAATACACTCACCAAGAGGCGCATCGGTGCGCGCTGGTACCACGTCTGCACAGGCTGGGCATATTCTTGAAATTGGCTCTGCTCCATCTGTGCCAAAAAGCCGTTGTCGGCAGCCGCATCCAAGAGAGGATCTTGGCGAATGCGTCCCAAGAGGGCGATGGGGTTGTGGTTTGTTTGCTCCCACAGTTCTGGGTCGAGGCGGCGAAACAGGGCGATCGCCTCCGTGTTCCACGTCCAGTAGAGGTTGTAGGCCAGTTCCCGCAGCGGTTCTAAACGTTGCAGCAAGTGAGGACGAATGTTAAACGTGCGGATGGGCTTCATAGGGGCTGCCAGTGTCGTCGTTTCTATCTTAGTTTCTATGCGCTTTGAGTATGATTTGCTGATTGTGGCGGCCAGTCCCTTGGCATTGGACATTGCTTATCGGTGTGCCCCCTTGGGGCGGATTGGTTTGGTGATCCCAGCCGCTGATGGGCAGTGGCAATGGCAGTGGCAACGCTGGTGGCTGTCGCAGTTTCCCCCCCAAAGGTTGGATACTCAGCAGTGGCAGCACTTTCAGACCCACCTCAGCCATGGGCAGCGACGCTATGCTCCGCGGGTTTTGGAACTCGTGGGGGTCGATGTGATTACCGGGACGGGGGAATTTGTCTGGCAGCCCCGCTGTCATTTTCAGGTGGGGGGCGATCGCCTCTATGCACGAGGCTATTTACTCCTTGATGCGCCTGTGGCGATGGACACCCACGACATGGACACCCTCAGCAGGATTGAGCTGGCTTGTTGGCAGCACTGGTCTGGCAAGGCTCCTGAGGCGGAGGGGCAAGGGCTGCCGCTTGTGACAACAGAAGATGCGTGGTTCAACGATCGCCTGCATGCTGCCCTGAGTGGTCTAGGTCTGAGGGTTCCTTTAATGGGAAGGCGCAAAGCGCCCGAACCCACTCCTTTGAACCTACACCCCCTGCAGCGGGATAGCCAAGGATGGTTGCGGCTCGATCGCCAAGGGCGCACCAGTCATCCCCAAGTCTATGCCTGTGGCGGTTGGCAGCGGGGATACCATTTGCCCTCCCTAACGCACTTTGAGGCCTTCACAATTGCCCGCCAGGTTTTGCAGCGCAAACCCATGCATCTTGATTACTACCATCAACCGTGGTGGATTGCCCTACCTATCCCCATCGCTCGCGTCGGTTGGAATGCGCGGCAAGCCCAGCGTTATCTGCGGGAACCGATGCAACTGTGGGAGATTCAACACTTTACTCCTGAGGGGCAGAGTTTGGGACAACTGCTGGTCAATCGCCAAGGACAGCTTCTGGGAGCCACCTTGATGGGACAGGAGGCGATCGCCACTAGTCGCATTTTTGGCCAGTGGCTAGAACAGGACGCCCTCACTGCGATAACCTATGCCGGTTGGGAAGTGGACTGCCAGCGCCAGCGATCGCCCAAATCTGGCAGGGGGCTAGCTTCGCCCTTGCCTTGATGCTGCCAGAGAATTGTAAAAGCACCCGCCCCTTCCCCTTGGTGCGGCCAGAGCCGATAGCAGGGAAACGTCGCCAGATGCGACTGATAGGCCGCTAGCACTGGCACAGCTTGAGGCACCCACTGCGGAAATTTTGCCATTAGCCAAGTAGCCACGTCCTCATTTTCCTCGCGACTAAAGGTGCAGGTGCTATAGAGCAGCCATCCTCCCGGCCGCACAAGGGCGGTTGCCGCCGCTAGAATACGTTTTTGTCGCCCTTGGTTGTGGCGAATGGTCAGGGGATGGAAGCACCCTTCGGCTTTTTGTCCCTTGGCCAGCAGGGATTGGCCAGAGCAAGGAGCATCCACAATTACCACATCAGCAGTGCCTTGGAACTCAGCAGCCAGCACTTCACTATCCCAAGCGGTGACGCCCACGGGATAAACGCGACAGCGTTTGAGATTGCCAATGAGCATCCCCACCCGTTTGCCAATGGTTTCATTGCACACAAGGTAACGGGGTTGGAGCGATCGCCACGCAAAGAGGCTCTTGCCGCCGGGTGCCGCACACACATCAATTACTAAGGACGGCTCTGGGGGCAGCGTCAGCAGCGGAACGGCGGCAAACACCGAGGAGCTATCCAAGCAATAGTAGGCACCCGCCTCATGGAGGGGGTGTTGACCGGTACGACTACCCGCAGCAAAGCGGCTTACCCAAGGAGGCTGCCAAGGAAGCGGCGGCAATGGTTCAAAGGGCAGTGGCGAGGCGGGTTCCTGACACCAAAGCACCGTCGCAGGGTAGGGCGGGGGAGTCGTGAGAGCCTCTAAAAAACGCTCCCGATCGCTATGACTCTCAAGGAGACGGTTGGCACAGGCCACAGCCAATCGGGAGAGCTTCACCCCAGATTTAGCGGTGGACGGCAATGGCACCTTTAACCGCTTCGGCGAGGGCACGCACACTGGCCACCATGGCCACTTCACTATTGAGTTGGTTGACAGCAGAGCCGACGCCCACACCCGCAGCCCCAGCGGCGATCGCCAGCGGAATCGTCACCGTCGAAAGACCGGAGGCACAGAGCACTGGCACCGCCACGGCACGGGAAATTTCATAGGCAGCCGCCAATGTGGGCGCTGCTTTTTCAATGAGACCCAAGGTACCCCCGTGACGGGGTTGGCTACTCGTCCCCCCTTCGGTTTGAATCACATCGGCACCGGCGGCCACCAGAGCTTCCGCAAGGCCAACCTGTTGATCTAAGGGCAGCGTGTGGGGAACAGTAACCGACAGCATTATCTCAGGCAGTAACTCGCGGGTTTGCTGAGTCAGGCTCAGCACCTCCTCGGCACTAAACACCCGCCCTTGGGCATAGAAGCTGTCGTAGTTACCAATTTCAACGAGATCGGCACCGGCATTTACTGCCCGCAGCAGTTTCAGGGGTTCTACCGCTGAGACACACACTGGCAGGGAGGTGAGTTTCTTGGCAAGGCGCACCAGTTGAGGATCAGCGGCAATATCCACCAAGGTAGCGCCCCCTTGATCGGCAGCAGTGACCACCGCCCGCACGCGATCGCGATCAAAATTGTTGAGGCCACTAATAATCTTAAGAACAGAACGCTGCTCAAAGGCAGCAGCCAAACGCGGATGCAGCATAGACTTGAAACTTTCCGTAGTTGTGCATTTTTTTATCCTACCGCCCTTTTTCCAAAGCGCGAAGGGAGGCTACTAAAACTGTCAAAACCGCCGTAGAGTAGCTTTAGAAGCTAAAGGTGGTACGGATCAGCCCTTGCAAAATGGGGCTATTGGTGGAGCTATTGTTGGCATTAGTAATTGCCATAAACACGGGCGTAATCGAGATGTTGTCGCTGAGGGGATAGCGGAAAAAGAGTTCATAGTTGGTTTGGGTGGAATCATTGATCCCCGCTGCTGAGGCCAACGAGTTAATAAAGGGCTGACCCACCGCCGCCGCCAATAGCGATCCTTCCGTGAGCAAATCCCGATAAGCCAAACCCGCCATCCAAGTTTGCGCCGTGGTATTCACTCGGCCACCGCGGGGAAAGACCCCCGGAGACACAGCAAAAGGCCCTAAGCCATCAATAGTTGCTCCATCACCATAGAGTTTCATATCGGAGTAGGCATAGCGACCAAAGAGGCCAAACTTACCGAGGGTGAGTTCCACATTCACACCACCGACGTTCTGGGAGATGTTTAGTGAAGATGAATTCGTGTATTGCAAGCGAACGGCAAAGTTATTCCGTTCATTGGCACCAAAGGCGCGAGCAAACTCCAGTTCCACAGTTCCCTGATAGGGATCGCCAAAAAGCCCCCCTCCTGTAGGGACACCACTTGGTGCGCTTGCTTGAGCAGCTACATAAACACCGCGCAGCGTGAAGAACCCTCCCCGCGGATTCCACTCAATACTGACCCCCGCGCCTCCGGGATCATTGACAGCGTAGGGCACAATCAGCGGGTTGTTGATAAAGAAATTGGAACTAAAATCCGTGAAAGAATCGTTGGCGTAGCTATTGGCATCGACAATATCACTGGGATAGAATTGCGGCCCTACACCAATCGTTAAATCCTCCGTGGGCTTGAAACTGTAAAACAGACGAGATAATCCTACAGGTAATCCCACCCCACCATAATCTACGGCGCCACCCGCAATTAAGCCTTGAGTACCAATTCCCGTTGCCCCAAACGTATCCAAGCCATTATTGCCCACTTCAAGGGTCGTGGTCAGTAAGTCGGTACCGCGAAAACTGGTATTGAGGTTAATTTCCACCTTGCTGATCACCGTGGGATTGTAGCTCCCCCCTGTGAATGTCGTCGTAGAGACAGGGTCAACGACTTGGCGAGTATTGCCACCCACTTGAAAGGCCATCACCGCATCTGCAGAGAGCTTTGTGGTTGTTGAAAATTGCGTTGCCTCAAGATTAGCAGTACGGGCTTCGAGGTTGTCCACCCGTCCGCGTAGGGTCGCCAGTTCAGCGGCAAATTCCTCAGAGAGTCGTTGCAAGGTGGCTAAATCTTCCTTGGTGGCAAAGCGATCGCTCACCACATCGAGGCAAGCGTTCAACGCTGCTGCCATTTCAAAGCGTGTCAGGGCACGATTCCCTCGGAAGGTGCCATCGGGATAGCCGGCAATACAGCCGTATTTCTCCACCAAGGAGGCAAGGGCTTGATAGGCCCAATCGGTGGGGCGGACATCGGAAAGCTGCGAGACAGAGGTCACCTGTCCAATCGTGTCGCTAACGGGCATCTGAGTTTCAGCAACAGCTGCTGGAACCAGGAGGGCAAAGTGAACACCAAGGGCACCCACCATGACTTTTGTTAGGGAGTTTTGCATGACCAATCCTCTCACTTCACACCGAAAAACTGACCGGAAAACGCTTCTCAACCCAAGGAAGAAGGGAAGCCAGCCTCAGAGAAATTGATAACAATTATCATTCTACTTTCTGGGACTGTCAACTTCAGTCTTGCTCAAGTTAGCATGAGGGGTATTCCTGTGCCTATCTCCCTCTACCGCATCATGGGTGTGCTTCCCCAGCAACGTTGGCTTTTAGCGGAGATCACCCCAGAGGAATGTGAGTCCTTGCAACGGGCGCTGGGGTGTGACGCAGCTTTGGCGAAAATTTATCTGCGGCGGGGTCTGAGGACGGCCAAAGCCGTAGAAGCCTTTCTCAAGCCTGAAACAATGGAACTGCCACCGCCCAATACCGTCTTTGCCGACCTTGATCTGGCGGTGGAATTGCTGCAACAGGCGATCGCCCACGGCGACAAAATGACCATTTGTGGTGATTACGATGCCGATGGCATGACCAGCACTGCTCTTCTCTTGCGTGCTTTGCGGCATGTGGGAGCCGACATTGACTATGAAATTCCCTCGCGGATGCAGGAAGGCTACGGCATCAATGAGCGGATTGTGCACGAGTGCTATGAGCGGGGGGTCAAACTCATTCTCACGGTGGACAATGGCATTGCGGCCTTTGACCCAATTTTGAAAGCAAGGGAACTGGGACTGAGGGTGATTGTGACTGACCATCATGATGTACCGCCGCAACTGCCCCCTGCCCATGCCATTCTCAATCCCAAACTGGTGCCCTCAGACTCCCCTTACCATAGCCTTGCAGGGGTGGGGATGGCCTATACCCTTGCGCTGTCTTTAGCCCAGCGACTGGGCAACTGGCGAGAACTAGTGCGGCCACTGCGGGAACTGTGTACCCTTGGCACGATTGCGGATTTGGCGCCCTTAACGGGGGTGAATCGCCGCTGGGTCAAGCAGGGGTTGCAAACGATTCCCACGTCTCCCTTGGTGGGGGTGCAAGCGCTGATGCAGATGGCGGGTTGTTTGCCAGCCCAGAATACCGCCCTCAAGCCCACAGCGGTGGGGTTTCGGCTCGGACCGCGCATCAATGCCATTGGCCGTATGGGTGATCCCCAAGTGGTGATTGACCTTCTGACCACAGAAGATCCGCAGCGTGCTTTGGAACTGGCCACCCTCTGCGAGGAAACGAACCGTCGTCGTCAGGAACTCTGTGCTGAGATTGAGAGAGAGGCGATCGCCCATCTTGAAGACATCGGCTTTGATCCCCAACAGGAGTGGGTGTTAGTGATTGTCCAGCCCAACTGGCACTATGGGGTGATTGGCATTGTCGCCTCGCGCCTTGTAGAGCGCTATGGGGTACCAGTGTTTATTGGCACCTATGAGGATGAGACGACTATTCGCGGTTCTGCGCGCGGGATTCCAGAGTTTCATGTGTTTCAAGCCCTCGAAGCCACTCGAGATCTCCTGTTGAAATACGGTGGGCATCAAGCGGCAGGCGGGTTCAGCTTACGGGCAGAGCACTTCGCTGCATGGCGCGATCGCCTGCGCGCCTTTGCCCAAACCTGTCTCAAACTAGAGGATCTGCGTCCCCTTGTCAGAATTGATGCCGAAGTCTCCTTTGAGCAACTGACGTGGGACTTTTATGAACAAGTCGAGCAACTGCAACCCTTTGGCAGTGAGAATCCCCAGCCGATTTTCTGTAGTCGCGGGGTCAAGATTCTCGAGCAAGCTCCCATGGGTCAGCAGGGGGAACATTTGAAACTGACCCTAGAGCAGAATGGGCAGCAGATGACCGCTAAGGCTTGGCGTTGGGGCGAGTTTTTCCCGTTGCCTACCACCGTGGATATTGCCTATCACCTCACCGCTCATACGTGGAATGGCGAAACCTTTCTCGAACTCGAACTCAAGGGCGTTAAACCTTCACTGACATGGCACGTCCCTGATCTGCCGACTCACCCGCTGCCCCGTTGGCAGCCCCTACCCCCCTTAACGACGCTCCTGCCGCACTTGCGCGACAATGTTTTGCTCTATGGCTATGGCCGTCCTGACGTGCCCCCGAACTTAACCACAGCAGCTATTCACTACGATCGCCCCAGCGATCGCTGTCGCACCCTCATTCTCTGGTCACTGCCACCTTCGTCCACCCATTTGCGTTGGCTATTGGCCATTGCCCAGCCAGAAATTGTCTATGTGGGGGACCAACGCCCCGCAATCGCCCCCCTGCCGACCCTGATTCTCTCTATTCAAAATGACCTCAAAGCAGAGAGTAAGGTGAACCTTTTAGCCCTGAGTCAAAGCTACTGGATTGCCCCCTGCACATTGGTCGCAATTCTGCGCCACTTGGGCTATAGCTGTGACAATTTTGCCCCCACCCTGAGCGTGTACGAAGAATTGACGCGCTTGCAGCGCTGGTATCAACTGCAAGCCAAGGATTTGGCACGGCTTGCCCAAACGTGGGGGACTTCCTAGTTCTTGGAATGAATTACAAATTGCCGCGACGCACCGCCAACAGGAAAATAATCATCGGCCCCGCGATGCCAATCATGGCAATCATCGTCAGTTGGGCGATGACTTCAAAGTTGATATTGCTCAGAAAATCAATAATGCCGTTGAAAATTCCCATAGGTTCTCCCGAGCTTTTCCATTTTTTCCATTTGATCAGCTTCTTTGAAAGCCAGCAAGAGTGTTTCTAACATAACCTCTCCCTGAGCGGATTGCAATCCCTCCCAACGAGGGATGTCTGACAAGGGCAGCCAAATTATTTTCTACGGACCTTCCAAAAAATACTCAAACCCCCTTCCAGAGCAACTTCAAGCGATTTTAGCAAAAAATGAGCTTAGCAGGAATTTGCCGAATCGGTTAGATTTGAAGCTGGTAGAAAACGTTAATTTTCTTTGCGAAGTCTTGGATGCTGTGGAAGTTGTTCCAAATTTGAGGCGCCGCCTAAGACGGAACGGCAATCGTTTCCAATGGTGTCTCAGGAAGTGTTAGTTCGAGAACAGCCTCGCCGACTTCACTTGTTGGGGATGAGCGGTTTCAGCACCGCCTATTGCTTAATTGGTTAAATCGTGCCTGCTCACGCCGCTATGTTAGTCATTAGGAGCTATGTTTGAAATAACTCCTAAACTGCAGAAGTTCAGAAGATTGGTCGGTGATGGGCGTGGATAAACTGGCGGCCTTGCGCGATCTCATTGGTGAACTCGATCAAGCCTTGATTGCCTACTCTGGCGGCATTGATAGTACCCTTGTGGCCAAAGTGGCTCACGATGTCTTGGGCGATCGCGCGGTGGCGGTCACAGCGGTTTCTCCGTCGCTATTTCCAGCGGACTTAGAGGATGCCCGTATTCAGGCGGCGGCCATTGGCATTCGCCATGAACTGATTGAAACCCATGAACTGGACAACCCCAACTACGCCACCAACCCCGTGAATCGCTGCTACTTTTGCAAAAGTGAACTCCACGATCGCCTGCGGGAACTGGCTCAGGCGTGGGGCTATGACTATATTCTCGATGGCGTGAATGCCGATGATCTTCAAGACTATCGCCCCGGCATTGCTGCGGCCAAAGAACGGGGGGTGCGATCGCCCCTAGCCGAGGTGGGGATTACCAAACTAGAGGTGCGGGAAATTGCCAAATCCCTTGGTCTGCCGTGGTGGAATAAACCCGCCCAACCCTGCCTCAGTTCGCGCTTTCCCTACGGTGAAGAAATTACCCTTGCCAAGCTGCAACGGGTGGGCAATGCTGAATACTACCTCCGCCAGCAGGGCTGGGAACTGTGTCGCGTCCGCAGCCATGGCGATACGGCTCGCATTGAGGTGCCCCAAGCGCAAATTGCCGAGTTTGTGACGATGACGGATCTCGAGAAGCTGGTGAGCCACTTTCAGTCCCTTGGCTTTACCTATGTCACGTTAGATCTAGAGGGCTTTCGCAGTGGCAAACTCAACGCGGTGATCGGGCGCGATCGCTAACACGGTTGTAGGGACTGAGACTCTGGAGAATTTCCCGGCCATAGCTGCGCTCCGTGAGCCGCCGATCCAAAATAGCCACCAGCGTGTCATCCTGACGCACCGGAGCAAGGGCACAATCCAGCAGGGTCAAGCACTCTGGCAAGAGATACTGGCGAAACCAATCCTGTTTTTGTTGCTTGTGCCATTCAATGCGGGCACTCACCACCGCTTTTGCCGGCGAGGGCAAGGGCAACGTCGTCAAAACAAAGAGAGCCGGACAGGGCAACTGCACCCCATGCCGCAGCCAAAAGGCTTCCCCCGTCACTAGAATTGTGTTCGTATCAAGGGTCGTCGTCTCCACCTGCACCCGTGAACCGTAAAGAGCAGCCAATTGGGTGGCTAACTGTTCCCGCAGGGGCACATCACTAACGAGGATTACTGCCCGCCGATGGCCAATCGTGCCAATGAGATCATAGAGGCGTCGCAAAACCGCTGGGGCAAATTCTGGGGTGTTGGGCAAGGGTAAGTCTTCGGCGATCGCAAGGGTAATCGCTTCACTGTGGCGATCGCCAGCAAATTTGATCGTTGTTTGGGGCGGAATACCCAGTTCCTGCTGCACATAGGCTAGAGGGGGGTCTGTCTCTGGTCCACTACCGATGAAGACAAAGGGTGCTTGGGACCAAAGATGCTCAAAATAGGAGCGGAAACTGAGGGGATGTCCTTGGAGGCTGAAGTAGCCCACGGTGGGGTGGCGCCGTCCCCAAATCACCGTGTCACTGCGGTTGAGGTAATCCCGCAATTGCAACCATTGGGGAGGCAAGGCTTGGGGCCATTGATGGAGCAGTTCAAGGAGCGGTTGCCGTTCTGTGGAGGTAAGCAGATAGTCGCCATAGGGATTCTGCGGTCGCTGAAAGAGGTGCTGCGCCAACTGGGCATAGACTTGACGAATGGCATCAACAGCACTGGGAATCGCTAGTTTCAAATGCTCCCAATCGCTGGTGGTAATTGTACAGGTCATCTGCTGCTGGGCAATTTGCGGCAAGGCTTCAATGCCATCAATGATTGTGACGACATTGGGATGGGCGTTGGCGTGGCGACACCAGTCCTCAAGGCTCATTACAAGCAACCCCTCAAAGGCTGGCTGCGGGCAGTGGCTCTGCTGAATCGGTTTCGTTGCCGCAAGAAAGGTGAGCAGCTCAGGAATTTCTTGGTGCAGCAGTCGCGTCAGTCGCTCTTGGGGGACGACGAGCAGGGCCGGCTCAGGATACAACAGCAGCGGCAGCAGGTAACTCAGACCATAGCGATGTTGCAACGCCGCCCGCTGGCTAACCTGAAGTAGGCACCCCCGCCGCAGGCGCAGGGCACGGGCAACCAACCGCGCCAAGGTGAGATGGTGAGGCCAGCGGCGATCGCCACTGCTGCGTAAAAATGCCCGTAATTGGCGGTGAACCTCTGCCTCAATCACAACCTGCTCGCTGTGGAACAACAATCCCCTATTGTGGCACGTTAGCCTTGATTCAGTTGTTGTTTGCGTCGCTGTTCGAGGGCAGTGCGGGCTTCTTCGCGATCGTCGAAGTGAACTTTTTCAGTGCCGAGAATTTGGTAATCCTCATGACCTTTACCAGCAATAATCACGCCATCGCCAGGGGCTGCGTTCAGAATTGCCTGGAAAATGGCTTGGCGGCGATCCGCCTCGACAATCATCGGCGTTTGCGGTGGGATACCAGCCAAAATGTCATCCAGAATGCGGCGGGGATCCTCAGTGCGCGGGTTATCAGATGTCACCACCACTTGATCCGCAAGGCGGGCGGCAATGGCACCCATTTGGGGACGTTTGGTGCGATCGCGATCGCCCCCACAGCCAAAGACACAGATCAGCTTACCGGGAATAAAGGGACGGGCAGCTTTTAACAAGTTCTCAAGGCTATCGGGGGTATGGGCATAATCCACAAGAACGGTAATCTCTTGGTCTGGGCTAATGCGCACCTGCTCCATCCGCCCCGGTACCCCCGCAAAGTCACGAATGGCCTTGAGCATCGATTCTAAGGGCAGTCCCACCGCTGCCCCCATGGCGATCGCTGCTAGCACATTGGCCACATTAAACCGTCCCACCAAGGGTGAGTCTAGGGTGCCACTACCGATAGGAGTATGAACCGTGCCCGTCACGCCATTGACACGATAGTTAAGGTTCTCCGCTCGAAAATCGGCCTCTTCCCTCAGCCCATAGGTCCAGTAGCGATCGCGGGGCAGCTGTTGCGCCAAGCGCTGGCCAAAGGGATCATCGCCATTGAGAATGGCTCGACCCTTGAGATAGTCAGCAGTAAAGAGCTTAGCCTTAGCGGCAAAATAGTCCGCCAGATCGCGGTGATAGTCTAGATGATCTTGGGTCAAATTGGTAAAGGCCGCCACTTCAAACTGACAGCCCCACACCCGATCCTGCGCTAAAGCATGGGAACTCACTTCCATTACCCCAAACCGACAGCCCGCTGCAACTGCTGCCGCCAATTGTTCCTGAAGAGCCACCGCGAAGGGCGTGGTGTGACTGGCCATCTCACAGTGTCCCGGCCAGCGGCTGTAGAGCGTTCCCAAGAGTGCTGTTGGATAGCCCACACTGTTGAGAAGATGTTCCACCAAGTGGGTGGTGGTTGTTTTGCCATTAGTCCCCGTAACTCCCAAGAGACTGAGCTGTTGACTGGGGTAACCATAAAATGCGGCAGCGAGCCGACCACAGGCACGTTCAATATCGGGGACTACAATTACGCAGGCATCCCCTTCACGGGGTTTGGCTTGAGGAGAGACCACTGCGGCGATCGCCCCTGCCGCTAGGGCACTCGGCCAAAAATTGCCCCCGTCCACCCGCGTGCCGGGCATACCAATAAACAACGAGCCACGCTGACACTCCCAAGAATTTGTACTCAGGGACTTCACCTCTTGATCGAGGGCAGGATGCTCAAGGCTGGGCGTAATCGCTGCCGCGGTCAGGAGTTCCCGTAGCTTCATGGCTGTGCATCTCCAGTGATAGGCCGTTTAGGGTATTGTGGCACTACGGCACTCACCTGTGAAAGATACGGAAATAAGCGACCCCACTGCATGGATGAGGAATTCTACGAAAGGATTTCAAACCTAGGCACGTACCGGTTTGTGAAGTGTCTTGAGTTGTACTGAAAGCGCATGGACGCTAGCGGATTGGCGTACTTGCTCAACACAGCAGGTGACGGGAGTTGCAGGCTGTTTGACTAGCATCCTGTAACAATTTTTGCCCAAAGCTTGCCTTTTGTTAAAAATCCGATAATCTAGTTCATAAAAATCTGACTAATTAATCTTTTATTAAGGTGTGGGTGTTGGGTGATGAGCGAGTGGCAGAAAGTAGAGTGGACTATGGATGATCACGAATGGCAAGCGATCGCCAATTCTCGCCGCCAAATTGAGGAGTCGTGGCACAGGACAGTTCACCGAGTTCAGGTTCCCTCAAGAACCGAATCAAAGTCCTTAGACGAGATTTCCATGCCAAGAGTTTTCCCTCCCCGTTCAATTCAACCCATTGGCATTCAACCGTGGCAAGCTGAATTTACTAAAGAGCGCTTTGCCTCCTGTTCACGGCTTTCCCTCAAACGGGCACAGGTGGAACTCCCACAGTTTGCCCGCCGTCCTTAGGGCATTCCTGCGGTTTTCAGGATTAAGCATTACGAGGTCTCTTCCATGTGTGGCATTGTCGGCTATATTGGCCCACAGCAAGCAACCCAAATCCTGCTGCAGGGGCTGCAAAAGCTGGAATATCGGGGCTATGATTCCGCTGGCATTGCCACCCTCAGTGAGGGCGAACTCCTTTGTGTGCGCGCCAAGGGCAAACTCCGCAATTTAGCCGAAAAAGTCGAACAGCTTGACATTGTTGCCCATGTCGGTATTGGCCACACCCGTTGGGCGACCCATGGTAAACCAGAGGAGCACAATGCCCACCCCCATCGCGACAGTCGCGATCGCCTAGCCGTGGTGCAAAATGGCATCATTGAAAACTACCGTGAACTACGGGAGCAACTTCAGGCGCGGGGGCACATTTTCCGCTCCGAGACCGATACCGAAGTCATTCCCCATCTGATTGCCGAAGCGTTACCTGAGATCCCCACTGCCGATGGCCTCCTAGAAGCGGTGCGTCAAGCAGTTCACCAATTGGAAGGGGCGTTTGCCATTGCCGTTATTTGCGCCGACTACCCCGATGAATTAATTGTGGCCCGCCAACAGGCTCCCCTTGTCATTGGCTTTGGCCAAGGGGAATTCTTTTGCGCCTCGGATACCCCAGCGATTATTCCCCATACCCGTGCTGTGTTACCCCTTGAAAATGGGGAACTGGCTCGGCTAACCCCCACAGGGGTGGAAGTCTATGACTTTGAGGGACACCGCCTGCGCAAAACCCCCCGCACTCTCAACTGGAACCCCGTCATGGTCGAGAAGCAGGGCTTCAAGCACTACATGCTCAAGGAAATCTATGAGCAGCCGGGGGTCGTGCGCACCTGCCTCGAGGACTATTTACGCGCCGATTGGGATGGGGACAGTCCCTTTAGCCCGGTGCAGTTGCCCCTAGATCCCAGCCTCCTTGAGAATCTCCAGCACATTCAAATTGTGGCCTGTGGCACCAGTTGGCACGCTGGCCTTGTAGGCAAATATCTGCTTGAGCAGGTGGCGCAAATTCCCACCAGTGTGCAATATGCCTCAGAGTTTCGCTACGCACCACCGCCCCTGCTACCCAATACCCTGACCATTGGTGTCACCCAGTCGGGGGAAACCGCCGACACCCTTGCGGCTCTAGAGATGGAACTAAAACGCCGCCAAGGACTCGAAGGCGCTCTCCAACCCCGTTTGCTGGGAATTACCAATCGTCCAGAAAGTAGTCTGGGACATCTGGTGCCCCACATTATTGATACCCGTGCGGGCATTGAAATTGGTGTGGCCGCCACAAAAACCTTTGTTGCCCAGTTGGTGGCCTTTTACCTGCTTACCCTAGAATTGGCGTGGCAGCGCCAGTCTTGCGATCGCTCCCGTTTAGCGGAACTGGTGACCGGCTTGCGCCAATTGCCCGCCCAGATGGAGCAAATCTTAGAAAGCCAAGAACGCTATATTGAAGCTCTCTCCCATGACTTCGCTGAAACCCAAGACTTTATCTTTTTGGGACGCGGCATTAACTTTCCCATTGCCCTCGAAGGTGCCCTCAAACTCAAGGAAATTAGCTATATCCATGCCGAGGGCTATCCGGCGGGGGAAATGAAACATGGTCCGATCGCCCTCCTTGATGCCAAAGTACCAGTAGTAGCGATCGCCATGCCCGGCAGTGTCTTTGAGAAGGTTCTCTCCAATGCCCAAGAAGCCCGTGCCCGCGATGCCCGCCTCATTGGGGTCACCCCCCTTGACGAAGCCGAAGCCCAGCACACCTTTGATAACCTCTTACCCGTCCCCGAGGTGGATGAGCTTCTCTCCCCTATCCTGACGGTAATGCCCCTGCAACTGTTGGCCTATCACATTGCTGCCCGCCGTGGTTTAGATGTGGATCAACCCCGTAACCTCGCCAAGTCAGTAACAGTTGAGTAGCATTGCATTTTAGCAGTGGAGATGCTCCTATAGATATTTCGAAAGGGAGTGAGATATTTTCAAGAGGAATAGGCTATACCCAAAGAGTCATGAATATCACTCAAAACTATGAGCTATAGCTTGGACTGAAGAGAACGGGTTGTCTCCTATATCAAGCAAGGCGGCAAAATCAGTGAAGCGACTCAACTCTTTTCAGGCAGTAGTCAAAGCGGCGGGTCACCAGATTTTACTTTTACCGAAATAGTCTCCTGATTTGCATGGCATTGAGTACGATTTTAGTGTGCTGAAGCGAGTGCGGATGTATACAGGGTCAAACAGTTCGATTAATGAAGTGATTTGCAATGATTGTGCTGGATAACGTGTCATTCTTGATTGGAATAGCTATACTCTTAACAATTTTCAGTTCAGGGTCTCTAGTCCGTGGCTAATTTGATACAGGTTTTGCGCGATCGCCAACCTAGCAACCTCGATTACTTAAAAAAATAAAAACTAAAATTAAGGTGGCCTACTGTTGTAGCCACCCTGTTACAAAAAACTGATCTAGGGAGGTTATGTGATAAAAGCTATTATGCCTCCCCCTGACTCACTAACTAGCAAGTCTTTTTGGTATCTTTTCTTGAAGACTCTACGCTTTAGTTGTTTTGAGCTGCTTCAAGTCCTTTGTAGATACCGTAACCCACTAGGGCAGCTAGTGCCAACACCCCTACAGTCGGCAGAGTAACAACAGTTGTGGCAGTTGTTGTGAAGCCTAACCATCCGGCAATTCCAGAAGCAGGCACTGTAGAACTTACAACCGCCACTGGAATGGACTCTCCTACCACAGTAGTTGCAATTCCAGCTACAGTACCTAAAGCAGCTTTTGCTACTTTAGTATCTAAGGATTCATTAGTTTTGTTCATATTTAAGTTACCTCATATGCAAGGTAATAGCTTAAGGATATCCTGCGCCCTTATAGATTGTCAAGGTTACAGTGACTTAGTTTCCATAAATTTTTTTATTTTATTTTTTATGTAAGCTATATATCTTTATCAATGCTGAATACGCGGATCAGCCCATTTCAGGAGTAAATCCGCCAGCAGATTGCCAACAATCAGCATCACTGCCCCCATCATCAAGCTGGCCATCACAACATAGATATCTTGGGCAGTCACCGCCTGTAAAATCAGCCGCCCCAAACCCGGCCAGTTAAAGAAAAACTCGGCAATAAAGGCACCGCTGAGGAGGCTGGCAAATTCAAAGCCCAAAAGGGTGATTAGGGGGTTCACCGCATTGCGCAGGGCATGGACATAAATCACCCGTGATTCCGGGAGTCCCTTGGCGCGTGCCGTTTGAATGTAGTTTTGGCGCAGCACATCCAGTAAATTTCCCCGCATCAGGCGTTGTAAACCCGCAAAACTGGTGAGGGTAAGGGCAAGGGTCGGTAAAATCAGGTGCCAGCCAATATCCAGAACTTTGCCCCACCAAGGCAGCTCATCGTAAAAGAGGCTAGTCATGCCGCCGACGGGAAACAGGGGGGTGCTTTGGGCAAGAAAGAGTAGCAAGAGGGCAGTAATAAAACTGGGAAACCCTTGGCCAATGTAACTAATGACCCGCAGCAGGCGATCGCTCCACCGATCTTGGGTCACCGCTGCCCAAATTCCCAAGGGGATGGCTAATCCCCATGTGAGGAGAATTGAACTCAAAGACAGCAGGAGAGTAGCCGGTACTCGCTCCCATAATAGGGATGCCACCGATCGCTGATAGACAAAACTCGTCCCAAAGTTGCCATAGCGAATAATCTGCCACAGCCAGCGAAAGTATTGCTCCACGGGGGACTTATCGAGGCCAAATTGCCGCTCCAATTCCTGCAAGCGTTCCAAGGAAATTTGTGGATCTGCTTTGAGATTGTCGAGATAGTTCCCCGGCGCCAGCTGCATAATGGCAAAACTCAACGCCGAGGCCAGTAGCAATGTGATTAGAGCTTCCCCCAAGCGTCGCAAAATCAGGCGGCTCGTTTCATTCCCAAGGCCTTGGCCAATGGATTTGAGCATGGCTTATTTAGAGGCCAGCACGGCATCAATGGCTGCTTTCAACTCGGCTTCACTCAGTTGGGTGACAACAAAGACTTCCTGCACGGTTTTGCCGCGCCGCGCAATCAGTTTAAACCCGCCTTTGATGGGCACCGAAACGCGTAGATGTAGATGGGGAGATTTACCTTTGACGGGAGCAATGACACCGGGCGTGAGCGTACTAATCCCTGCCACCTTGGCCAACTTTTCCAAGACGGGAATGAGACCTTCAATGTGAGTAGAGTGGTTGAGGACAACCCGACCAGTTGTTGCCGCCATTGTTAAGGTAACCACCGTGCCTGCAAGCCGGGTGCCAAGGGCGCTGGCATCCCAACAGCAATTTTATCTTGATTTAATTCTAGGGGGAAGAGCCAAATTTGATGCTGTTGAGGGGACAGTTGAGGCGGCGGCGGGGGTGATACTTGGGGGTCAGTGGGCAGTTCTGCCAGAGCACTGGGACTAGGGTTGACGGGGGCAGTCTCGCTATACAAATCGCTATTGTCCACGCCCTCAGGGAGTTCTCGACCCTCTACAGCGTCAACTACTAACATGCGACCATCGGGAGCCAAGCTGAGGTAGAGGGCTTCTTGGGGGCTAAAGTCCTTGAGGCTGGTGAGTTCTTTGGTTTTGAGGTTTAACAGCGCCAGATAGGGTACTTCGCGGCTGCTGCCCTCCCCTTCAATACGGCTGAGAATGAGATAGAGAAATTCTCCCTTGGGGTCAAATTGACCGGCAATGATTGAGCCATTAATGGTTAGCAGTTCTCGATGCTCGCCAAAGATGTCCACCACATAGAGCGATCGCGAGAAGTTGGGGTTAAACTTCACCGCTGCCACTTGTCGCCCATCACGGCTAAAGTCCAGCACCATGCCATACTGCGGCAAAAAGTCAAAGTCACTCTTGCCATTGCCGGGTTCTAGGGGCACAATCGCTAACCCCTGCCCTTGGGCAATGATTAAATGCTGGTTGTCGGGGGCAATGCGGAACTCACCGGCAGCCGCTTGGTTGAGCCGGCGGGGCTGAAAATTTTCGTCGAGGAGCCAAAGGGAACTGTCGGCTGGCTGGAGGCGATTGACGCGCTGAACAACAAGTTTGCTGCCATCATTGGCCAACTGAAAGCGCAGGTTTTGGTACTCGCTGTTGTCAAGGATCAGAGAAATTTCGCCCACTGGTCGGGGTTGACGCCGCGGCGTCTCAGGGGCATTGAAGTATAACCCAGTAGTAACGGTGTACAGTTGGGGGTCAAAGCCCATCTGCTCGCCCCGCTGCCCAGCACTAAAGAGGATGCGATCGCCAGCAGGATAGGGCTGAAAGTCAAAGACGCGTAGTTCAGGGGGCGTAAGAAAGAGTTTCTGTTGCAGTGTCAGGTTATATAGAATTAGCCGCCCCTCTTCGACTCCAGAGCCAAGGTAAACCAGCACGCGATCGCGACTGCGAAACTGTCCCTGAAAGGATTTCATCGGTTTTCCTTGGGGCACTGAAATGGCATCCTTGAGGGACACCTTGAAGGTTTGCCCGTAGGGAATCGGCTGCGTTAGCGTGTAGGCAAAACGCCGCCCCGACCAACTGGCCTTGCCCTCAAGGGGTGGCTCAATCTTGAGATGCTCCGCCACCGATGCCCAATCCATCAGCCGATTAAAGGCGAGGATAAAGGCGCGATCGTCGGCTCCCACATCGCGGTTTTGCCATGTAAAGTCCCGCACTTGGGCTTGGGTGCGATCGCCCCCCCACAGCAGGAGGAGTGTGAAGACAACAGCCACAAAGCACACACCCAAAGCAGCGCGATCAAGAGGCTGAGGAAAGGAGTGAGGACGCATGGAGAAAAACAGTCAGACAGCAACAGGCGTACCATACCAGATGGCTTCAATTTGCTGGATCATTGGCAAGGCTGCCGCCGGTTGTTGCAACAGCACCGTGACATGACCCAACTTGCGACCTGGGTAGGTTTGACTTTTACCATACCAGTGCAGGTTCGCGCCGGGGAGAGCGACCAAGGCGTCACATTTTGCCCCATAGTCCACCTGCGGTTCGGCTAAGCCTAAGAGATTCACCATCACGGCTGCGGGGACGTGCATGGCGGGACTGCCCAAGGGTTGACCACTAATGGCGCGCAAGTGCTGCTGAAATTGACTGGTGACACAGGCATCAATGGTGTAATGACCAGAATTGTGGGTGCGGGGGGCAATTTCATTCACCAGGATTTCCCCGCTGGCTGTGAGGAAAAACTCAATGCCAAAGATACCCACGGCGTCAAGGGCTGTTAGGATTTGGCGGGCAATCTGCTGAATTTGCTCAGTTACTAGGGGATCAACCGAGGCAGGAGCAATAACCCAGCGACAGATGGCATCCACCTGCTGCGTTTCTACCACAGGATAAAGGGCAATCTCCCCTTGGGGCGATCGCGCTGCCATGATGGCCAATTCTTTGATATAGGGCACAAAGGCTTCCACCAAAAACCGTTGGGGCGGGATTTCTGGCCAGCGCTGCTGAAACTGCTGCCATGCCTGCTCATTGGAGATGACAAATGTGCCTTGGCCGTCATAGCCGTGGCGGCAGGCCTTAATCACACAGGGCAAGGTGGGGGAGCGATCGCCCAAATAGTTAAAGGCGGGTACAGGAATCCCCAGTGTCTGCAAAAAGTGCCGCTGCTGGTACTTGTCCAAAAGGGGAGCTAGGGAAGCAAGGCGAGGATAAAAACAAACCCCCCGCTGCTCAAGGCGCTGCAACCCCTCAAGATCCACAAACTCATTCTCAAAGGTAATCACGTCAACCTGCTCAGCCAGTTGCGCTGTCGTTGCCACATCGGCGATCGCCCCATAGCAGACCCCCGCTGCCACTGCAACGGCGGGATCCGTTGCCGCAGGCGTTTGTACCCACAGCGACAGTCCCATCTCCTTGGCTGCCAGCCCCAACATCCAAGCCAACTGACCGCCACCAATCACCCCAATTTTGGTTACTTTGTTCACGCTGCCTGTAATCGACTCAACGGAACCTATTGTCCTACATCAATGATCCTAGGGTTCTATCCTTGGTCCCCCTTAGAGGGCAAGTTGCACAAACCAAACACTGGGATCATCCCCCGCAGCGAATTCAAAGTTCAATTTGCGGCAAATACGAATCATCCCCTCGTTGTCCTTGAGCACATAGGCGTGAATGGCACTCAGCCCCTCGTCGCGGCCAATTTGGATGAGACGCTGCAGCAATTCGGTACCCAAGCCTTGCCGCTGCCAGCGATCACTAATCAGCAGGGAAAACTCGGCAGTATTGCGAAAGTGATCCTTGCTGAGGCGAGCTGCACCAATAATTTGCGGTTCACTGGCGCCCTGAGGCTCCACCACTAGGGCTATCTCGCGATCGTAGTCCACAAAACAGATGCGCACTAGGCGCTCATGGGCAACCCGCTGCGATAACTTCATCAAGTGGAAATAGCGCAAATAAACACTCTGCTCCGAGAGGGTAGCATGGTACTGCCGCATCAGGGGTTCATCCTCTGGCCGAATGGGGCGAATCAGCACTGGAGTACCATCGCGCAACTGCCACGTACTCACGTATTGGCTAGGATAGGGGCGAATCGCCGGCTTGACAAAGTCACTTTCTTCTTTGTGGAGCACAATGCGGGCATCCAAGGCCATCAGGCGAGCGGGGGGCGCCACCAAGAGGGGGTTGATGTCAATTTCCTTAATCCACGGCTGTTCCACCACCAGCAGGCTAAAGCGCACCAGGAGATCTTCTAATAGGGCAAGGTTGACGGCTGGCCAGCCCCGCACGCCGGCAAAGGCACGGGAAATTTTCGTTTGCTGAATCAGGCGCCGCGCTAGGGTGGTGTTCAAGGGCGGGAGGGCGATCGCCGTGTCTTCGAGGACTTCCACCAACTGGCCGCCCGTACCAAAGAGAATCACTGGGCCAAACTGAGCATCGGTGGAACTGCCCAAAATCAGCTCAAACCCCTTCCAAGGGATCATCGGCTGCACCGTAACACCGGCAAAATGATCCGCCCCCGCCGCATTCGTCACATTTTTCTGAATCTGGTGGTAGGCCGTGATCACCGCAGCAGCATTGGGGAGATTGAGGGCAACACCACCGACATCGGTTTTGTGGGTAATGGTTGGCGAATAGAGCTTGAGCACCACCGGGTACCCCAGGCGATCGGCCGCCGCCACCGCCTCTGCTTCACTGCGGGCAATACAGGTTTCCACTACGGGCAGACCGTAGGCAGCAAGAACCGCCTTGGCTTCCCACTCTGTTAACAGGGTACGCCCTTCACTGCGCACTTGCACCAACAGTTGCCCCACAGTATCCCGATCCGGGGGTGTGGTGGTGAGGGGCAGGGCCGGCGTTTCATAGAGCGCCTGCAGGTGATCGCTATAGCGCCACATATAACTAAAGATGCGGGCAGCGGTATCGGCATAGGCATAGGTGGGAATGCCCGCCTGATTGAGAATCGCTTCTCCCCCTTTGACACTGGTGCCCCCCATCCAACTGGCCAGAATCGGTTTGGCACCACTGGGGCGGTTTTTAGCATAGGTGGCGAGATCTTGGGCGATCGCCAAGGGGTCTGTCATTGCTTGGGGCGTGAGAATCACCAATAGCCCATCACTGTTGGCATCGGTTTCACAGTGTTGCAGTGCCTTGAGGTAGCGATCGGCGGTGGCATCCCCCAAAATATCCACGGGGTTGCCGTGGCTCCAAGCGGGGGGGAGCACTTGATTCAGTGCCTGTAGCGTATCCCCAGAGAGGGGACTGAGTTGACCACCCGCTCGAATTAGAGCATCAGTGGCTAAGACAGCGGGGCCGCCGGCATTGGTGAGAATCGTCAGATGGGGGCCTTTGGGGCGCGATTGCTTGTCCAAGACCTCTGCCATGTCAAATAAATCTTCAATGGTTTCCACCCGCAGCACCCCACAGCGTTCCAGCGCTGCATCCACCACGGCATCGCATCCCATCAATGCCCCGGTATGGGAAGCAGCAGCCTGAGCGGCGGCGGCAGTGCGTCCGGCTTTGATGACAATAATCGGCTTCACATAGGCCACTTCCCGTGCGGCTGAGAGGAACGATCGCGCATCCCCCAAAGATTCCATGTAAATAACAATGCAGCGAGTTTGCGGGTCATCACCCAAGTAGTAGATGAGGTCACCCCAGCCCACATCCAGCATCGTACCAATGGAGACAAAGGCACTAAAGCCCACATTCTCCTGCAGGCTCCAGTCCAAAATCGAAGTGCACAGGGCACCACTTTGACTGAGAAACCCCACATGACCCGATCGCGCCATGGTCGAGGCAAAGGTGGCATTCAGACCCGTGGGTGGACACATGACCCCCAGACAATTGGGGCCAATAATGCGCATCCGCCCCTGACGGGCAATGGTTAAAATCTCTTCTTCGAGGGCCAGACCCGCCGCCCCCACTTCCCGAAACCCCGCCGAGACAATAATGGCGCCTTTCACACCCGCTGCTGCACACTCGGCAACCACCGCTGGCACTGTAGCTGCAGGGGTGGCAATGACTGCGAGATCAACCGCTTCGGGGATAGCCGTCACACTGGCATAGGCCTTGATGCCCAAGACAGAACTGCGCCGCGGGTTGACGGGAAACACCGTGCCGCCAAAGGGCGTTTGAATGAGATTCCACAGCAGAGTACGCCCCACACTGCCTTCTCTTTCGGTGGCACCGATGACAGCCACACTCTTGGGGGCAAAGAGAGGACGCAGGGGCTGATGACCGGCGCGCCAAATGTCGTAGGCTGTAGTTCGAGTCATGCTGTTACTCGCGTGACAGAGGTTGGGAACTGAGCTACCTCTACTCTAGCGAGGGCGATCGCTTGTAGTTACTATTCGTTACGCGGGGTGCACTTCCCAGTCACAACCCTTCTCGCCGGTGCGCCAGAGCCGCAGGTGAAAGTGAGTGTCACCGACCCGCAGATTCCGCATGTGGAGTTCCTCGATACTCGTGGGCAAGAGGGGTTGATGTACCAAGAACTTGCCCTGGGAGGCATCCACCAGTGGCCAAACCATAATTTGGATGAACTGGAAGAGGCTGCCGGTTGCCCAAGCTTGAGGAGAGCAGGCCACGGGATATTGCACTGGTTGGGGATAGGTGTGGCGATCAAAGCCACAGAAGAGTTCTGGCGGGCGCAGATCCGGTTGGCGACACACCATCTCAAAGAGCGTCTCCACCAAGGTCAGGGCAAAGTCACTATCACCAATGGCGCGTAGTCCCAAGGCAATGAGGCTGGTATCGTGGGGCCAGACCGACCCCAAGTGATAGCCAATAGGATTGTAGGCGGGGGAGGTACTGCTGAGGGTACGAATGCCCCAGCCGTTAAAGAGATCCGGCAACCGCAGCCGTTGCCCTACCCGTTGAGCTTTCTCTGGGTCACAGATGCCCGTCATTAAGCACTGACCCGCATTGGAGGTGAGGCTATCCACTGGCCGACCGTCGCCATCGAGGGCAAGGGCATAGAAGCCTTCCGATTCTAGCCAAAAGTCGCGGTTGAAGCGATCTTTGAGGGCAGCGGCCTCGTTTTGCCAGCGATCGCCCCACTCGCCATAGCCAAGTTCTCGGGCAAGGGCACTCAGACGGGTTTTGGCGGCATAGACATAGCCTTGGACTTCACACAGGGCAATGGGACCGTGGGCCAGTTGACCGCGACGGTTAACAATACAGTTGCCAGAATCTTTCCAGCCTTGGTTGTCAATGCCCTTTGCTGCTTGGCGATTGTAAGTGAGATAGCCCGTAGCCGCCATTTGCTGATCAATCCAATGCATGGCTGCAAGGGCATGGGGCCACAGGCGCTCCACGGTGGGGCGATCGCCCGTCCAGTGGTAGTAATCGGCATACAGCATCAGCCAAAGCGGCGTAGCATCCACCGTGCCATAGTAGGGCGTATGGGGAATTTCGCGGTTGCGTGCCATCTCCCCAAAGCGCAGTTCATGGAGAATTTTCCCCGGTTGCTCATCCCGTTCTGGGCAAACCTCTTTGCCTTGGTAATGGGCAAGGGTACACAGGGTATCGCGGGCGATCGCGGGATTCAAGATCAGCGTTTGCATCGCGGCAATAATTGAGTCGCGGCCAAAGAGCGTGGCAAACCAGGGAATACCCGCCGTCAAAACCTTGCCGTGACCAAAGGACTGCAACAGCATATAGAGATCCGCCATCCCCCGCCGCAGGATGCGATTCCACTGAGGATTTGAAGTAACAATCTCCGTACACTGGCTCCACCATTGTTGTCGTTCTTCTTGAGCCAAGCGATCCGCCGTCGCTAAGGAGGAAGGTACCGGTACGCGCGAGGTGGCTGCTCCATTGGTAAAGGGGCGCACACAGTAGTGAATGGTGTGGTAGCCTTGGGGTTCGAGTTTGAGGTGCCATTTGGCAGTCATGCCCTCTAAGTACGTCGGTGGTGTGCCCAAAAACTGCACTTGGGTCTCCATGAGGGCGCCATCAAGCCCTTGGTAGGCAAAACAAAAGTCAGCCCGCCCTTTGGCATGGCGCAGGTCACAACAGACCGGTTGCAGTGTCTGTCCTCGCTGCAGACGGGGGTTACCATACTGGCGGATTTCAAACAAGTCTTGAAAGTCAGAGGCAAAGCTGAGGCTGAGAGTGACTGAGGCGGGTACTGCTTGGTGGTTGGTAACAAGAAGCGTCTCAAACAGGGCACCACGAATCACCAGCGATCGCTCAATAGAGAGGGCTTCCGCAGGTAAATTGGGCTGCTTAGGATTGGTACACACTACCTTAAGAGCGTGGCTACCCGTGCAGTGAAAACTCAGAAGCACCGGGCGATCGCCCCCCACCCGCAGCTCCGCTTGACTGAGAAAGCGGGTATCTTGGCAAAATAGACCTGTAATGGCTGTTTGCTGCTCGCCATTGCAGATATTGCCCAACTCATCACAGATAAGCAACACGTCATCGTCCTTGAGGACAGGAACTGTTTTGGGATGGGTTTGAATCTTGGTGGCAGGCAGGGGCGGGGCGACAATGGGAATGTAATCGCGCCCGTACAGGGAAACAACATCGGTCTGCATGGGTGCGGCGGCAGTCTCTCGATTAGAAGGAACAATTTTGGCTCATTTGCTAGATCTTCCCGCAGTGCTGGGGCGATCGCAATAGGTAAATATAGGGGATCTTAGCCTTTGCGCCGTTGCAGAAACGTGGCCATGCCCAAGTAAATCCCGCTGTGGAGGATCAACATTCCCCAATTTAATAAGAGGTTTCCCCAAGTAGGGGCATAGACGGGCGTTGGTTCAAAGGGTTGGGGGGGCGGTTCAAAGAGACCGAAATCGAGAGGCGGCGGCACCATGCCATTCACGTCAATCAAGGCACCATAGGCACCCATTGTCCAACGGCCAATCGTCAGCCAAGAGAGCACCGTTGCAATTCCTGTGAGCTTAAAGAGGACGCCGGCAAAGATAATTTGCGGCAAGAGCAATGGCGGTAGAATCTTGCTCGCTTGATCGCTATTACTCACGACAGCGGAGATCAAAAGTCCTAGACAGAGACTGGCCACCAGTGTCAGGAAGGTGGTGAGGCCAAATCCTATAGGCCAAGGAAGCAGGGCACCCTTTGGCAGACCAAAGGCCAAGACGGCCACAAGGGTAATAAGCAGCGTTTGTAGCAAAGCTATGCCCTTTCCAAGGGTGAGTTTGGAGGCTAGGTAGGCCCAGAGACTGAGATTCGCAAGGCGTTCGCGGCGGTAGATGGCCACTTCTGTAATCAAGGCCTGTGCCCAGCCAGAAAGGCCCACCCAAAGACAGGCACAGGTAAAGACAAAGAGAATGCGCAGGGTTTGAGCTGCTTGCAGCAGGGCGGGGGGATCTTGGGGCACAAAGGGGGAGCGATCAATAGCAAAGCGGGTGAGCAGCAGGGCAATGGGAACGCTGATCAGATTTAAGACAAGGCTGAGACGATCGCGCCACAGGAGTTGCCACTGGCGTTGACACAATACCCGCCATTGATAGAGGTGAGGTGGGGCTGGCTGTTGGGGAGGAGGTTCGGCACTGGCACGGTTTTCGCCCCCCAGAACACTGGTGCTCTCATAGTGGCGCCCTATGCTGAGGTGGTTGGCAAGGTAGCGTTGATAGTCCGTGGATTGGCGAAATTTTTGACTCCATTCGGCACTATTTTCGGGGGTCAAGAGGGCATAGATTTCAGCCACGGAATTCAGGGGGCGATCGCCCGTTGGACTAAAGAATTGCCGCGCCTGATCGGCGGGACCAAAATAGCAAAGACGCCCGCCCAAACCAAGAACCAGCAGGCGATCGCACAAATGCACATGACTGGTAGCATGGGTCACCAAGATAATCGTGCGCTCTTGATCTGCGAGTTGGCGCAACAACTGCATCAGCAAAAAGTCCAAGCCAGGATCGAGACCCGAGGTGGGTTCATCAAGGAAAAAGAGCTTGGGGTTGGCCAATAGCTCAACGGCAATACTCACTCGCTTGCGCTGACCACCACTGAGACTGGCCACCAGTTGATGTTCAGTCCCTGTTAGCTGCACCTGTTCCAGAACTCGCTGAATGGCTGCTTTGCGGTCTTGGGCATCGGTATCCGCTGGTAAGCGCAGGTGCGCCGCATAGTTGAGGACTTCGGCCACCGTGAGGCGGGCATGGACAATATCCTCTTGGGGCACATAACCAATCTGGGGACGGTAGGTGGCAAGATTGTGATGCAGGCTGAGACCATTGAGCCGCACCTGTCCCTCCTGAAGGGGATCCAACCCCATCAGCACCCTCAAGAGTGTGGATTTCCCTGTGCCACTGCCACCGACGATGCCAATCAGTTGCTTTGGTTCAGCAACGAAGGAAACATCCTGTAAGAGAGGGCGATCGCCCACCCATCGTTGCAATCCCCATGCATCAATGCGAATGTGACTGCCCTGATCCGTAACCTCTAGGGTTTCGTGGCGGTAGAGCAGCACAAAAGGGCCAATGCGAATTTGATCGCCGTTGCGTAGGGTATGCGGAGCCTTAAGCAGTTTGTCGTTGACATAGGTGCCGTTGCTGCTGCCCAAATCCCGTAGGACGTAGAGGCCGGCACTAGTGCGATCAATACTGGCGTGGCGCAAAGACACCGTCGGTGCCTCCAGTTGCCAATGCTGATAGCTGTTGGTCGCTGCGCGCCCTAACGTCAGCGGCCATTCCTTGAGGGTTTTCAGGACAAGGCGGCGCCGCTGTGGCAAGGGCGGGGGACTGGCCGTGCCCGGAAACTGAATTTGCACTAGCAGTTGCACTTTGTTTTTGGGGTCTTGGCCAATTTCGAGGCGCAGCGTTTCCCCAAGGGCAAAGCCCTCGTCAATGCCGATGCGGCGTTGGTTGTAGAACGTGCCATTGGTACTGCGGCGTTGAAGACCATCCCCATCCCAGAGATAGTAGGTTGCCCCCTCTTGCTGAAAAACGGCATGGCGGCTGGAAATGACTGACCACAGGGGATCATCGGGCACCACTAAATCTGCCCACTGGTGATCGCGCCCCAAGCGATGCTCTGGTTGTGTCAGGGAGTATGTTAGCGTTTTCCCCTGACTTTCGAGGGTAAGGGTAACGGTGGGGGGATCAACAACTGTTTTTAGCGGGGGCGATCGCATTGCTTATTCTAAGGTGTCTAAATCTCTAACTAAATATCTTGCCTCGTTCGGCAGACACCTTGCCCTCGTGACGCCAAAACTCTCCAGAACAGAGAAGCTCCAATGGTCCTTTTGTGACTCCTAAGGGTTGACCTTCGTGGGGGCAGGACATTGAGAGGGTTCCCCATGAGCTGCACGCCGTGTTCGGTAGCTTTGCCAGCCCACACCTGCCCAAAATAAGGCGATCGCCCCAGCAGCTACCCCCAACCCAATCCACGGTGGAGCGTTTGTTTCAGGTTTTGTGTCTGAAGTAGCAGTTGAGACATCCCCTCGCAGAGATTGAGCATACATCTGCCCCCGCATCTAATCCCTGAACGCGATCGCTGAGACCATCCCGTGCCGTCAGCAACAAAATAGGCACTGTGTAGTGGTGGGTACGCAGTCGCTGACAAAGCTCCAACCCCAGAGCCGAGGCACCATCCGGTCCAAAATCGCAACACTGTAGTCCACCTGCAACTGCTCAACGTAAGCCTAAGCCCTTTCCCCCTCCTGCACCCAGTCCACCACATAGCCTTCCCGTTGCAAAACCCGCTGCATGGCGGCTCCTAAATCCGGCTCATCCTCAAGGAGCAACCCCTTCATCCATGCAATCCCCTAATTCACCGTCACCCAAAAGGGAGCGGTAACGATTTGCTCGCCCCGCTGGAACTGTCCCCAAAGTTTATAACGTCCGGGGGTCGGAAACTGGGTCATAAAACGAACCTTTTCTTTGGGTTGACGATCCACAGCATGGGCATGGACATAATCAACGGGTTTGAGAGGAGTCGTCTCCCGTAAAATCACTAGATGCCCTGCTTCACCGAGGTAGGGGCGGAGATCCGTAACGGCTTGCTGGGTGGCAGCATCCCGTAGTCGAAATGCCACTTCCACGGCTGAACCAGCTTTGAGGGGTTGAGGGAGTTTTAGTTCAACTGTCGTTGTGCCAATCACTTGGGTGGTTTGGGCAGTGGGGGCAGGGGGAGGCGGCGCTGCGCCTTGAGCTGCGATTGGGATCATCGCCACCGTTTCGTTAGCATCAGTGGGCTTGTAATCGGCAATGAGGGTGTAGCCTCCCCCTTGGGGCAATGTGGTTGTGACTTGAAACTGACCGTCACCCAGATAGCGGGGATGCAGGTGCTGAAACACTTGAAAATCATCACTGACAATGATCAGGTGCATTAGCTCCTCGTGAAAACGCTCAAACTGCGTCACTGCCTCGTCCGTATGGGTGCGAATGGCCAGCGTAAAGGTGGTTGGTTGTTGAGGAGTCGGTGTGGGCGTATTCACCAGTTCCGCATGGGTTGTGGCCGACCCCCCACCGTGGTCATGGCTAGGACTGTGGTGCAGGTGATGGTGGCCATGGGGCATGGCCATGGGCCATTCCTGGGCAATCCCAAGGGTGGCGATCGCCCCACTGAAGAGCATGGCCAGTCCCAAGAGGGTGGGTTGGATAAAGCGTGGTGGGGTCATTCTTGGATTCCTCCCTCATCGGGTTCATAACGAAAACGACTGTTAATGGGTTCACCATTGATGGTGCTCAGGAGAACAATGCGATAGTCTCCTGCCACGGGATTGGCTAGCCGTGCGGTGTAGTGTTCATCCTCAGGGGTATAGGTCATCGGTAGAGTAACCCGATCGCCCGTTGGCGTTTCAATGTTGGCAGTAACGCTGGCGGTACCCACGGGAATATGGTCTTCTCCCTCTTGGATGTAGAAGTCAATGTGCAGGCCTCCCTCCTCACGACCCACTATCAGTTCCAGATGGTAACATCCCGTCTCAATGATTTGCCCCCCTTGCCCCCCGTGGCTGTGGGTTTGTTGGCTGGAGGCAGGTGGTGGGCTAGGGGTTGCTTCACCTTGGGGCGAAGGGGTACACCCTAGGTAGGCACTCAAGCTCAGGAGACTAAGGCCAGCGATCAGCGCTTGCCAACGGGATGGGTTAGACGTGGGGAACTCCTGTATGAAAGGGTAAGGCTTGATGATGAACTACGGCCTTGGGGTGCAACCAGCGGCCAAAACGGCTGTAAAACGCAGGCAGTACCAGTAGGGTCAGGGCAGTGGGTGGCAACTCCAAATAGGGTAATAAAGCCCACGAGGGAAGCCACTGAGAGAACACCACCACTGAGGGCGATCGCCAAGACGCCCCCCACCAAGGCCAAGGAAGGGTAAATTGACCATAATCATCAGCATGGCGGGGATGGACTTGACAGCAAAATACATCAGCACGGCAATCACCCCTGCCGCCAACGTACTAAATCAGCCACCGATGTTGCCCGACCAATGCCTCGCACAATCAACTCCTGATCGGCAGTGACAATGACCCTACCCGCTGCATTTTCATTGGTAGCACTCACCCCCGCCACTACCTCCTGCAAGGAAACCTGCTGTGCGGCAAGGCGATCGGGATGAACTAGTACCTGATACTGGGGCACATCGCCACCATAGGCAATCACTTGGGACACCCCCGCCACCGCCAAGAGGCGATTCACCACTTTTTGATCCACAAGCTGGCGCAGTTCCATGAGGGAGGTAGCATCTGATGCAGTGGGCACATTGGGGGCGAGGGCATACATCAAAATCGTGGCGATGGGGGAGGTAATCGGTGAAATTTGGGGTGAGGCATTCGCCAGTAGGCGATCGCGCACCTCCTGCAAGCGCTCGGTAATCAATTGCCGGGCTTGATAGATATTTGTTTGCCAACTAAAAATCACCTTGACAACAGATAAGCCAACAGAAGAGGCAGAGCGCACCATAGTAGCGGATCGCGCGGACGGTGTTCCCCTTGCACTAGCCTAGAAAAGGCAGAGATTCAGAAGAGACTAAAGATGCAAGACGGGCGTGTAATTGCCGATTCAATTTCACCAGCAGGGGTGCGCTTGGTGACACTGCAACTGACATATCCGCGTTTTATCCACAGTGAACTCCTCACCCATCGCGTCTTTTCCCGTAATTCCGCCAGTTCGCGGGCAGTGCCAGTCACAAAGATGATGGCGCAGGTAAAAGAGAATCCCGTTATTCCCTACCATTGGGGGCAAAACCAGCGGGGCATGCAGGCACGTCAAGAGAGTGAACACAAGGAGGCGGCAAAGGAAATCTGGTTGAAAACTCGCCTTGCGGTTCTTGAGGGGGCACGCCAACTCCATGAGCTCGGCATTCACAAGCAGGTGGTAAACCGTATGCTGGAACCGTGGATGTGGATGCAAACCGTGGTCAGCAGTACGGAGTGGGATAACTTTTTGCGCCTGCGCAACCACCCCGACGCCCAGCCCGAAATGCAAGCCTTGGCTAAGCTAATTCAGCATCTGCTGGAAACCCACGAACCGACACCCGTGGCTGTGGGGGATTGGCACCTTCCCTATATTGACGCCCATGAACGGGAACAATACAGTTTGGAGGAATGTAAGTATATGTCTGTGGCACGTTGTGCCCGTGTCTCTTACTATCTACGGGATGGCAGACGCAGTGACCCAGAAGCGGATCTAGCCCTGTATCAACGCTTGGCGGGGGCAGAACCAAAGCACCTGTCTCCCTTAGAACATGTGGCTGAATGTATGGGCGATCGCCAGCCCTATGCGAATTTTGTCGGTTGGCGACAACTGCGTTACTTTGAGGAGAGAAAATCAGCAAATCCCTGCCAATGATCCGCGATACACTGAGTAGCAGAAGCCACCCTTGACTCCGTTCACTATAGCGAGGAGCGCAACCATGGATGCTGCCATTAACGTGAAGCCAATTCTACTAGCCCTTACGCCGCTGTTTATTTTGCTGTGTTTGGTCTTTGGCACCCGCAATGGTTTCTACGACACCGATAATTACCACGGTAACGGCTCTGCTCACTAAAACTGACGAAGGAGGGTGACTGATCGTCATTCATGATCGAGTGCCTCAACTATGGGGTGGGTCACGCCGATGAGGGGGTGTGCATTGGCTTAGGAATTGGCACCTATCGGATTTTGCTGGACTGTGGGGTGCCGTCCCTTGATGTTTTGCCCCTAGATGAAATTGAACAGCATCCCTTTGACCTGGTGCTCTGTAGCCATGCCCACGCGGATCATGCCCAGAGTCTGTTGGCACTCCATCGCCGCTTTCCCCACATTCCCATCTATGCCAGTGAGGTGACAACGCAGCTTTTGCCCCTCAATTGGCCGGATGAAACGGTACCCCCTTTTTGCCGCGCCCTGCCTTGGCGATCGCCCGTTGAGTTTGGGGATGGTCTGACGGCCGAACTCTTTCCTGCGGGACATTTACCGGGAGCCGCTGTTTTTGCCCTTACCTACCAAGACCCAAACACAGAGCAACCGCCCCTGAGCGTGGTCTATACGGGGGATTTCTTTCTCTCCCACACGCGCTTTACAGAAGGATTACCCCTTGCGGATCTGCGGGGATTGCAGCCGGATGTGCTGATCATTGAGGCAAGCCTAGGCACGGCGCGTCATCCCCACCGCCGTCAACAGGAAAACCAACTGGCAGAACGCATCCGCACGGCGGTGGATCAAGGCTACAATGTGCTACTGCCGCTGCCACCCCTCGGTACCGCTCAAGAAATTCTGATCCTGCTGCGCAGTCATCATCTTTTTACGGGACAGCCGATTCAAATTTGGGTCACGCCAGCGATCGCTCGCGGCTGTGATGCCTACCTCACGGTTTTGCCCCATTTACCCACGGCCATTCAAAATTTTGCTCAACACCAGTCTCTCTTTTGGGATCAGCGGGTCAAACCCCAAGTGCAGCCCTTGAGTAGTTTGGCGCAAATTCGAGGCGAAGCCCCCACCATTGTTCTTGTGGAGGAGGATCAAGACCTGCGTCCCTACGTGGCTCAGGGGAGACGGCCTTGGCTGGTGCTCTATCCGCGTCTGCGCTATGGTCAGCCCTTTCGGGGCATAGATCCTGACTTAGCCAGATTACCCAATGTGGAAGTGGATACGTTTTTACTCTCCCTCCATGCCGATGGCCCTGCGACGACTCAACTGATTCACAATATTCGCCCGCAGCATGTGGTGCTCATCCACGGCGATCCCAACTACCTTGCGGATTTAGCCAGCCTGAATGAATTGAGCAACCGCTACCATCTGCACACCCCCACCAGTGGCTCGACGATTCAATTTCCCATTGGCCAACTGACGCTTTCGACGCCAAGTTCATTGGTGCAACTGGCCTATGAGGGGGAGGTGAGTGAGTGGAACGATGAAGCGATGATTCGCCTACCCGCGTCTATTACCACGGATCCGCGTTGGCGACGGTTGGCGGATACCGGTTTTGTTCTTGCCTCATGGCAGGGAGAGCAACTGCTGATTCGCGGTATGACCCCCAAGGAAGTGCTGGGTGGAGCATCGGTTCCGATCGCCCCCGATCAGGAGAGCTGTTTTAATTGCCAGTTTTATCGGGGGCAACGCTGCTGGAATGAGGCTTCTGCGCTCTACAACTTCAAAGTGGCACCGGAGGGCTATTGTCCGGCTTTTGAGCGGGCAGAAACACAACCGGAACCCGAAAGCTAGGCCACTTGGAGCTGCCGCCGCAGGGTCACCGCCGGACTTTCCGCGCCTGTTTTGGGGTCAATAGCGATCGCCATGAGAGCAATGGAACGCACGCTGGCGGGCACGTCAATGTGGAGCACGGTTTGCCAGTAATCCCCATAGCGATAAAAATCAAACTCCACCAGCCAGCGGGGGCCAGCAATTAACTCTCCGGTTTCGCCATTGGTGATCCACACTTTGACGGAGCAGCCCCGTTGTGTTGCGGGCAAATTCACCTTGAGGTGCAGCGGCGATACCAGTGGTTCAGGGGCTAAAATCAACTGCGGTGGACTTAATAGATATGTCGCTTCAGGGCTGAGGGGCGTCGGCTCGACTGACAATCTGTCCACAGGGGGAGCTAACTCAGCTAACCGTTGCAATCGCGACCAAAATCGCTCTTGGCGATCGATGGGCAACTCCCGAGGCGGCGGTACAGTAACGGCAGAGAGGGGCTGGCAAAAGCTAGGCAAATCCACAACAACAGGAGCTTTTACGGGCTTCAGTTGGGGCGGTAGGGAAAAGCCACTCACCGGCACCGGTTCGAGGGCAATATCTCCTAAGACTGGCAACTGCGGGCCATGGGTTGTTTCCCTTGTTGGTGACACAGGTTCAGGGGCAGGGGGCGGGGCGGCGACAGCAGGAATCTCCGGTGCCGGTAACACCGTGACCATAAAGGCTTGGACTTGGCGGAGATCACTCTGCTCTAGGGGTTCCTTGGGCAGGAGGCGGGCTTCCCCCACCATGACTGAATAATCGGCTAGGGACGTGAGCGTACAGTGAAACCCCCATTTCCCCTCGCAGGGGATCGCTGGCACTGCGTGCTCCTGTACCACATCGCGGCTGACGGGATTGCGCAAACGAATCACCACTGTACCCGGAACGGCAACTGTACCCTCTAAAACCAACGTTTCATCGGCAAAGATCGTATAGGCACTTTGGGGCAGCTCAATGAGCGTCCTGGGCAGCTCAGCAGGGGAGGGTTCTTGCGGCTTAGGGGGGTCGGCAGCTTTCACTGGCTGCTCTGGAACCGCAGAACAGGTTTCTGGTGCCGGCAAATCCCACTCTTCGCTTTGGGTAAGGACATCAAGGGCGATCGCAAACACCTCTGAGTCGAGCACCCCCTGTTGCGCCACACGGCATTGAAATTCCCAATGCCCCGGCTGCAAATACGTAAAGGGCAAAATGCCCATCAGTCCCGTCGAACTACTGCGGTGGGTGCGGCGTTGATAGCGCTGCTTGGGTACCCCCTGATCATCGTAAAGATGGGTAATTTGCACTTCCACCGAGGTTTCGGCAACGGGACAGCGCGCCATCAAGCGGTAACTGCCCTCCAACACTTCCGCCGAGGGTGGCTCTAGGGGCAACCAAGCGCGATCGCCCTCCCTTTGCAGTAAAAACTCCCATCCGCCCATAGCTCATTTTCACTCTGCCACTGCTTAAGGATATTGCCCAGAAAGGGTCCCATTATGCAATCTCAGATGCAAAGTTAGGCCGCTGGAAAGGCCACTTGCACCAATGAAACATCGTCACTGCCAAAGGCATCGGGCGCTGCATGGCGCTGCACTTGGGCAATCAACTGGGGCAATGCAGGCATGAGGTCTTGGGTGTGGGCAGCCATGAGCAACTCCCTAAAGGCTTCGAGGCCCCAAACCCGATTGGCGGTTGTTTCAAACTCATAGATGCCGTCACTAAAGAGATAGAGAACTGTCGAAGGGGGAACTTCAATCGTGGCTTGGGTAAATGCCATGTCAGCAAACATGCCAATGGGAATGCCCGGTGTCTTGAGGAGGGTAGCTTGCCATCCATCAGCCTCAGGGGTGAGGAGCAGTGCCGGCGGGTGCCCACCACTGGCATAGGTCAACTGCCGCCTTTGGCGATCGTACACGCCGTACCAAATCGTGAAATACTTCTCGTGCTGATCCGTCATTTGAAAGCCATTGTTGAGGGCTTCGAGGACTTGGGCAGGGTGCAGATAATCAAACGTGCCGCTGGTTTGCTCTCCTCGCGTTGTACTGCGCAGCAGGTTCAAGACAGAGACCGAAGGCAGGGCTGCCCCCAAGCCATGGCCTGACATATCGAGAATGTATAGGACAAGATAGCGATCGCCCACCCAAAAAAAGTCAAAGCAATCGCCGCCCAACTGACTGGAGGGCAAGAAATAGTAGTTAATTTTGCAGGGGGCTTCTTGGGGAGCTGGCAAAAGCGATCGCACATAATCAGCGGCCTCGTGAAGTTCCGCCTCAAGAAGTTGTTTTTGCTTGAGCAGATCTTGATTGAGTTGATAAAGGCGTAGACCCGCCTGAATCCGTGCCCGCAGTTCATTGGGATCAATGGGCTTTGATAAGAATTCATCGGCACCGGCATCCAAGCCCTGAATGCGGTCTTCCACCTCCCCTTTGGCAGTGAGCAGCACAAAAAAACTGCGGGAGAGTTCCTGATCCTGCTTGATTTGACGACACACCTCTAGGCCGTCGAGTTCAGGCATCATCCAGTCGCAGATGATCAGGGCGGGTTTTTCAGCAGTGGCGATCGCAATCCCCTCGCGGCCATGACTTGCCACGGAGACCTGATAGCCTAGCTCCTTGAGCCTTTTCCGCAGCAAGAGGCGGGTGGTGGGATCATCGTCAATGACCAGAATTCGATAGAGCCGGCGATCGCCACTCATAGCCTATTTCTGAAAATCTCCCCCTAGTGTATCCCAAGGGTCTCGGCTATTTTTCTACCCGCTTAGGATCAAGGGCATCCCGCAGACCGTCGCCGACAATGTTGAAACAGAGCACCGTGAGCACAATCAGCGTGGCCGGTGCCCAAACGAGCCACGGCTGCAAAACCAAAATTGAGACATTCGTTGCCAGAGAAAGCATATTCCCCCAAGAGGGATCCGGCTGCTGAATCCCTAGACCAATGAGGCTCAGGACGGATTCCGCCACAATAAAGCTGGGAATCGAGAGGGTTGCGGCAATAATCACGTAGGTCGCTGTTTGAGGAATAATGTGCCGCACAATAATGTAGAGCGATCGCCCCCCCATCACCTGCGCCGCTTGCACAAAGGCCATTTCCTTGAGGCTGAGCACTTGACCGCGAATCACCCGCGCTAGCCCTGCCCAACTCACAAAGGAGGTAATGATAGTGATCAACAGAAATCGCTCACCACTACTAAGGCCAGCAGGCAATACCGCCGCTAAGGCCACCAGTAAATAGATCGTCGGCAGCGTCATTAGCACCTCAACACTCCGCATCAAGACTGCATCAATCCAGCCGCCAAAGTAGCCGGCAATCGCCCCCACGAGAATGCCAATTGGGAAGGAAATCGCCACCCCCACAAGGCCAATACTGAGGCTGATGCGAGCACCAAAGAGCAGCCGGCTTAACTGATCCCGTCCTTGGTCATCCGTTCCCAAGAGATTCAGATAGCCCTTGCCCACCGTGCCAAAGAGATGGCGATCGCTAGGAAACCCCGCAAAAATAGTGCGCGGTTCAATTTGGGGATTCGTCAGACTCCAGCGCGTCGGCAGCGGCAAGGTAATTTCCAAGAAACGGTAGGGATTGCCCTTGACAAAAAGGCGAATTGGCGAAGGCTCATCCCAGTCCACAATGAGAGGCCGCTCCCCGGTTTCTAGGTTCACAGGACCTAGGCGGGTGGGATAGACATGCGGCCCAATCCACCGACCCTGCGGCGTGCGCCAATAAATGCGGGTAGGGGGCAGCAGGGCACCATCCACTTGAAAGGCATAGGGGCTATAGGGAGCGACAAAATCGGCGGCGATCGCCAGCAAGTACAAGCTCAGCAACACCCCCAAACTAAACATCACCAAAGGATTGCGCCGCAACGTTTCCCAAGGGGTCATTCGTCATTGATCCGTTAGGGTACAGCCACTATACAGCTTTTTTGTCTCCTAGGGCTGCTCTGACAGACTGCATGCCTACACGTATTCCGCACTTTTGGAGAGGCACGGTGCAGTAGATAAATTTGACTCAAAAAGCAATAAGCGATAAATAAAACTTAACAAAATAACACTAAATCCCCTTTCTTGTTAAATAGATTCGGCATCACTATATGATTATATTGATTGCTTCAAACTAACATATTGCTAAAAAAAGTACTTTGTGTTTCAAATAAAGTGGTAGCTTGATTAAATCTAATGATTTCTACTCAGATTATTCTCGCAGACAGACTTTTTCTCTCTAGTGTGGGCACCTGTTGATTAAAGAACAATTTAGTTGCTTTATTCACTTGAATAGTGTTCTGATAGAGGAAATATCAACCAAATGGAAAAACCGAAGCCCCTAACTGGTAAAGCACTCCTGCAGCGCTTAAGTGAACTGGGTTCTGTATCCTGTAGGGAAGCTGCAAAGCTTTGTGGCTACTATCGCGTCACAAAATTCGGTGAGGTGCGGGTCAACCTGGGGAAATTTTACGAAGCGGTACTCGCTGCCAAGGGACTAGAGGTACACTCATCGGAAAAAGAAGCCAACAGTCAATCAGGACGAGGGCGATCGCCCTCCTATCGGGTGAAAGTGCACCAAAACGGTCAGATTGTCATTGGTTCTGCCTATACCAAAGCGATGAACCTAAAGCCGGGGGATACTTTTAAAATCAAGCCGGGATATAAACATATTCATCTCTATCTCATCGATCCAGAAGAAGTGGATGGTGTCTCCACAAAGTAATCACTGGTTCGCCCTGATCATTGGCAATAGTCGGCAGCACTGGGCGCTCTTTACGGGTGAACACCTCAGCCGCACTTGGCACTTGCCCCTTGAGGAATTAGCCGTCAACCCTGCCCAAGCCTATCCCAACCTCCCCTGCTGGGGGGCGAGTGTTGGTTCTGTACCACTGCACCAAGTCTATCCGAGCGCGATCGCCCTCACCCTTGAGGATATTCCCATTCCTCGGATGTACCCAACCTTGGGCATTGACCGTGCCCTTGCCCTCTGGGGCGCGCTCCAAGTTTATGGGGCACCGGTATGTGTGGTGGATGGGGGCACCGCCTTAACCTTGACCCTTGCCAACGAGCGCGGCGAATTCGCAGGCGGGGTTATTTTCCCCGGCGTTGGGTTAATGGCGCGGGCATTGGCGGATTACACAGCCGCTTTACCCTGGCTAGCCATCCCCACCGAACCGCCCCCGCGGTGGGGTACCACCACCACCACAGCGATTGAAAGCGGTCTTTACTACGGCACTGCCGCCGTGCTGCACAGCTACTTGGGCGCCTTTTTTCAGGAGTCTCCCCAAGGCAAGGCGATTGTCACTGGGGGCGATCGCCCCTTTCTCAGTGGGCTATTACGAACATTCTTAGACCCTGATCGCTGGTGCGAGGACGATCATTTGGCTTTTTGGGGCATCCGCGCCCTCCGCAACCCAACCGCTAAGATAGAAGTAAACTCAGTACATTTGGATTGACGAATTTCGCCCATGGAGCGACGGGATGACTTTACGGATTTAGCCTTGGGTTTAGTCTCCGCCCAGAGCTTTCCGGCAATCGTGGGCATTGCCGATCACATGCTCAAATCCTCCGATGTCCTCCTTGTGGGCTACGAAAAAATTGGCGGTGGCCACTGTACTGCCGTGGTGCGCGGTCAGATTGCCGATGTGCGTCTGGCGGTAGAAGAGGGTGCCGAACGGGCACGGCAATTTGGTCAAGAACTGAGTACCTTAGTCATTCCCCGCCCCGATCCCAACCTAGAGAAAATCCTCCCCATTGGTAGTCTTCTTGCCCAGATTGCCTCTAAACATCGCGGCCATCGCCTCAGTAGCTACGCCGTGGGTCTATTGGAAACCCGTGGCTTTCCGGCCATGGTGGGGGCGGCGGATGCCATGCTCAAGGCCGCAGATGTGATGCTAACAGCCTACGAGACCATTGGCGCCGGTCTGTGTACGGCCATTATTCGCGGTACCGCCTCCAATACGGCGATCGCCCTTGAGGCAGGGATGGCCGAAGCGGATCGCATTGGGGAACTCCATGCTGTGATGTTGGTGCCTCGTCCCCTTGAGGATTTGGATCAGTCACTCCCCTTGGCACCCGCCCTACAACCCGAGCTACAACCCCTGCGGCTGCCCCTCAACCTCAAACAAAAAGAGAGCGAACCCCTTGCCCTCCAAGCCGCCGCTCAAGAGAGGGTGGCGGTGGAAGCCCCTGCCGAAACGGTGCCTGTCGAACCCACAGCCAATCCCTGACCGGCAATCCAGCCCGTTGTCCACGCGCTTTGCAGGTTGAAGCCCCCCGTCACCCCGTCAATATCGAGAATTTCCCCCGCGAAGAACAGCCCCTCACAGCGGCGGCTGGCCATGGTTCTAAAATCCACGTCCTTCAGATCTACCCCGCCACAGGTGACAAACTCCTCCTTGAAGGCGCCCTTGCCCGCGATCGCAAATGAACCTTGGTGTAAGGCCGCTGCCAGTGCCAGCAGTTGTTTTTTGCTCAGGTGCGCCCACGTTTGCTCAGGGGGAATTCCCAACCTGGTTGTCCAATAGCGCCAGAGGCGACGCGGTAAGGGAAAGGGACAATGGTTAGCGATCGCCCGCTTGGGGCTACGGCTACGACAGGCGGCCAACTCTGCTTGAATCTGGGGCAAAGAGAGGTGAGGAAGCCAATTTACCACCAAGGTGCCGCGATAGTTCTGCGCTGCTAAGGCCCGCGCTCCCCACGCCGAGAGCTTCAAGATCACTGGCCCACTCAAGCCCCAATGGGTCACAAGAATGGCGCCGCTTTGGGTCAAGGCAGGCTGTTGTGGCAATTTGAGGGTAGCCTGCACGGGGTCAACACTGACGCCGGCGCGCTCGTGCAAGAGGGGATCCTCCACTTGAAACGTAAACAGGGAAGGCACGGGGGGAATAATGCGGTGTCCCAATTGCGCCGCCAAGCGATAGCCTTGGGGACTGCTGCCTGTGGCCAAGAGGACGCGATCGCCCACAAGGGGTGAGGGCTGCTGAGCGAGAGTAACGTGAAACGCAGAGCTAACCTTCGCAATTTCCTTCACCCCTGCCCGCGTGCGGATGTGGATGCCCAAGGCCGTTGCCTCCTGCACCAGACAGTTGACAATCGTTTCTGAGTCATCACTGGCGGGAAAGACGCGCCCATCGGCCTCGGTTTTTAACTGCACCCCCCGTGCCTCAAACCAAGCAATCGTGTCTTGGGGTTGAAAGCGGCTAAAGGCACCCCGCAGCGCCTTGCCCCCACGGGGATAGTGCTGCACGAGCAGCGCTGGATCAAAACAGTGGTGGGTGACATTGCAGCGCCCCCCGCCAGAGAGACGCACCTTGCTGAGCACCGTGGCGCCGGCTTCCAAAATCGTGATGCGATCGCGGGGGTTCGTTGTCGCACAGGCGATCGCCCCAAAAAAGCCAGCAGCACCACCGCCAATGACTAAAATACACCGACCCATGATCACGATTCCAAGGGAGAAGGATTCACATTTTCACCTTGACCGTTGCGATCGCCCCCCCAGTGAAGCTGTTGATGTAGCCGCCCCACAGCAATCCCCTCTGCGGCCATGAGGTTGAGCAGCCGCCGCCGAAACTCCCGCCCTACCGTCCATTGTTGTCCTGGTTGTGTCTTCATCCAAATGCGCACGAGCAAGCCGCTGGCGGTAATCTCATCAATCCCGAGGATCTGCGGTGGCTCCAACATCTTAAGTTGCCACTCAGGCTCTTCATAAAAGCGACGACTAAGGTCCTCTAATAGCGAGAGTAAGCGATCGGGATTGGTCTCCACATCCACCCACAGTTCAAGATTCACCCGCGACCACGTACGGGTTAAGTTGGCCACCTTGGTAATCATACTGTTGGGAATTGTAATCAGCTTACCCTCAGCGTTGCGCAACTGCGTAATGCGTAAATTCAAGTTTTCTACCACCCCTGAGTAGGGGTCAATTTCCACCACATCGCCAATGCCGTACTGATCCTCCCAGACAATGAGCAGACCATTGATGATGTCCTTGATCAAGTTTTGCGACCCCAAGGAAATGGCCAAGGCTAAAAAGCCTCCCACCGCCAAGATGGAGGACACTGGCACCCCTAAAGAGCCAAGGATGACCACGAGTCGAGTGAGATAGATCACAGCGGTCTTACAACTGCGCATCACCTCCACCGTGGTGCTTACCCGCAGGGTTCGGCGCTGCGTATCGGCAAACTTGAGCAGATTATTTTGCTCCCAGAAAACGCGCAGGCGATCAAGAGCTAAATCAGCAAATTGGTTCAGTAGCCCCGTGCCAAACCACACCACCATCCAGAGAATCGGCAGACCATAGACTTGGGAACTCAGCCAGCGGGTCATGGGAAAGAGACGCAAAACTGCCGCTACGCCGAGCAGCCACAAAGCCACTTGTCCCCACAACAGCAGATAGCGCACCAGACGAATCAGCTTGATCCGCTGTTTGAGGAAAAAATGCTGGCGCAGATGGGGTAAAAAAGGGAAAAGCCACTCTGGTTCCGAGGTCTGGGTAACCACTCTCTCAAGTTGTCCCTGTAGATGCTGGTGTTGACGCAGGAGCACCTGCTGCCCAAGAAAGAGGAGGAAGCTTCCCCCGGCCACCCTCAAGGAGATGAGAAGCGCTTCCTGAACTTGGGCGATTAAGGCGGTATGGGTTCGTTCCTGAACGGCTCGGTTCATCTGCGCCTGCAAAATATCCCGCCACTGCTGGGCAAGGGTGTCGGGGGGCAGTTGATGGTAGTCGCTGTCGGCCTCTGTCACCGTCAAAAGGCGAGTGGTGCGTTCCGCTTGGCCAATGCGGGCACTAATGACCAAAACATTATTGAGACGGGCAACGCCAATATTTACCAATTCTGGCGATCGCCGCCGCTTGGCAAGGGCACTGTGGAGCACCCGCCGCAGGTTGGATTGAATGAGTTCGGCCCGAACTTCCACAGGAATCGCCTCACCGGGATGAGTGCGATCGCGCACCGTGGGTGCAGCAATGGTAAAAAGGTCACTGCCATCAAAGCGCACCTCGGTAATTTCTAGCTCGCCAAGGCGGGTGACACCGGGGGGTGGGGGAGCAACGCCAGTCTGGCTCATCCCCGGCAGCATCCCCTGCGCTACACTTGGCCAAGGGAAGAGCAGGATGAAAAAAAAGACCCCTAGGGCGATCGCTCTCTTGCGCCAGCGGCGTTGATGGACATGGATCATGGGCTGGTTTGGTAAGGCTGTGCCGCAACGTGTCAAAACTGTTCTCAACTTGTTTTGAGGGCTGCGTGGCCTGCTGGGTTCCTAGAGGCGATCGCTGGCCACCTCTCGGATCAGAGAAAGGCGCGAGGAAATGTAGCGCTCTAGATGATAGCGCTGCTGGTACTCTAGGGGATAGATATCCGTAAACTGCGTCACTAGCCACCCCTGTAGGGTGTGATCATCCATACTTAACAAGCGTCCCACCTGTGCTTGCTCAACGAAGTGCCAGAACTGACGTAGCAGAGAGGGAGTCATACTTGCCCTCCTTTTAAGGTTTTCTTTAGATTTTGCCTATCTACTACCATACGTTGCCCCTTGAAAATTGGGGTAAATTCTGTGAAAGCCGCAACTAAAGTTAGGGAATCCACATGAAGTCTTGTAAATATCTGTTGCGATTTCTAAAGGGCAGCCCTCTTGCAAACCGGTGATTCCTTGGGGATGCCCTGCTAACGCCAGGGCGGTGAGCGGCTAAAATAGTAAGGCTTTACCAACATACTCACAAATCATTGGGGTCTATGCGCACACACTACTGTGGCGATGTTCGGCTAACAGATGTCGGAACAACGGTCACCCTCTACGGTTGGGTGGATCGGCGGCGAGATCATGGCGGCGTGATCTTTATTGACCTGCGCGATCGCTCCGGCATTATCCAAATTGTCAGTGACCCCCAGCGCACTCCCGACTCCTATGCTCAAGCTGATCGCCTGCGCAGTGAGTATGTGGTGAAAGTCATGGGCCGGGTCAGCAAGCGTCCGGCGGAGTCTGTCAATCCGAAATTGGCCACTGGCGAGATCGAGATCTACGCCGATCACATTGATGTCCTCAATACGGTGCGCCAACAACTCCCCTTTGCCATCTCCAGCACCGAGAATGAGCAAGTGCGGGAAGAGGTGCGGCTGCGCTACCGCTATCTTGATCTACGGCGGGAACGGATGGCACGGAATTTACAGTTACGCCATCGCGTTGTCCAAGCCATGCGCCGCTTCTTAGAGGACGAAGCCGGCTTTATTGAAGTGGAAACGCCCATTCTCACTCGCTCGACTCCGGAGGGTGCCCGCGATTATTTAGTGCCCAGTCGGGTGAATCCAGGGGAATGGTTTGCTCTGCCTCAATCGCCGCAGTTGTTCAAGCAGTTGTTGATGGTGGCGGGGTGCGATCGCTACTACCAGATTGCCCGCTGTTTTCGCGATGAGGATTTACGCGCCGATCGCCAACCCGAATTTACGCAACTGGACATGGAGATGAGCTTCATGGATCAGGATGAAATTATTGATCTCAACGAAGCACTGATTTGCCATGTTTTCAAGACCGTGAAGGGGATTGATCTAGCGCGGCCCTTTCCCCGCCTGAGTTACCAAGAGGCCATGGATCGCTATGGCACCGATAAACCCGATACCCGCTATGGCCTTGAACTGGTAGATGTCTCCGATATTCTGAAAGATTCGGGTTTCAAAGTCTTTAGTGGGGCGATCGCCCAAGGGGGTGTGGTAAAAATTTTGCCCATTCCCAATGGCAGCGATCGCATCTCCAACGTGCGCATTAAACCCGGGGGCGATCTCTTCCAGGAGGCCACCACTGCCGGCGCCAAAGGATTGGCCTATATCCGCGTTCGTGACAACGGCGAGATGGACACCATTGGTGCCATCAAAGATAATCTTTCCCCAGAGCAAAAAGCGATGCTCCTCAAGCGTACCGGTGCCGAGCCGGGGCATCTTCTCCTCTTTGGGGCAGGGGACAGGGCAACGGTGAATAAAACCCTCGATCGCCTGCGGCAGAGAATTGCCCGTGAATTTAACCTCATTGATCCGACGGCCATTCATCTGTTGTGGGTAGTGGATTTTCCGCTGTTTGAGTGGAACGCCGAAGAGCAGCGCCTTGAGGCCTTGCACCACCCCTTTACAGCGCCCCATCCCGCTGATCTTGCCGATCTCAAAACCGCCCGTGCCCAAGCCTATGATCTCATCTTCAACGGCTACGAGGTGGGCGGCGGCAGCTTGCGCATCTATCGACCGGAATTGCAACGTCAAGTCTTTGAAACCATTGGTCTGGATGAGGCAGCAGTTCAAGAAAAATTTGGGTTTCTTCTCGAAGCCTTTGAGTTTGGAGCGCCCCCCCATGGCGGCATTGCCTATGGTCTAGATCGTTTAGTCATGCTCCTTGCCGGTGAAGAATCTATCCGCGACACGATTGCCTTTCCGAAAACGCAGCAAGCGCGCTGTTTACTCACCGGTGCCCCCAGTAGTGTGGAACCGCAGCAACTCAAGGAACTCCATGTGACGCCCGTCAAAGCCGCTAAAACTGCAAAAGAAATCTAGGCTCAGAAGTCTAAGTCTAGGCTCGCAGATGCGTTGGCCGATCCCACAGCCCCGCCGGCAGCCATTCTCCCTTGACCTCCCGCACGTCCTCAATCCTCATCAGGTATGCCCATGCCCTCCCCAAGGGGTGATGATTTAGGTCATACACTGGCACTTCTTGGCGAGTGTAGGCATTCTGGTCGGCAGGCAAACTGGGGTTATAGCCTTCAAAGGCATCGAGTCGCGCCAATACATTGGCAGGGGGGTTCTCAAAGATCAATAATTCCCCTTGTACCCAACCTTCCTCTGCCGTGAGAGCGGGATATCCCATCGGCAGATGATAAAGGCGGCCTCTCACCAAGGCCGGCTGATGGGCACTCAGCCAAGGCCGACAGAGGACCTCGTGGGGTTGATAGCCGGGTTTGAGGGTGCCATAGACAAAAAGGCGCAAGGGCATGACTGGAATGATCGAGAGCTAGGTGGATGTCTTTAATGGCCTAGTTTAACGAGTTTGATTCTGATTTGTGCTCAAGAATTCCAGACTGCCGTCGGCAATTAACTGTACAGCGATCGCCAGAATGAAAAATCCCAGAATACGGGTTAGCGCCCCGATCCCCGTTTGGCCCCATTTTCGCACCAGCGGCTCGCCCAAAAACAGACAAAGGTAGACTATGCCGCTAAACAGACCAATTCCCAACAGGCAACCGAGGTATTCTTCCCACCTTTGGCAGCGGGTTGACAGGGTCATGGTTACGCCGATCGCCCCCGGCCCACTAATCAAAGGGACGGCCATTGGCGTAAAGGTAATATCCTCTTTGTCAATTGCTTCCGCGTGCTCCTGTAGCGTTAAACGTTGATGAGAGGTCACCATCTGCCAAGCGGTATGAGCTACGATCAGCCCCCCCGCAATACGAACCACGGCTAGGGAAATCCCAAAGAAGCCAAGGATAAACTTGCCTCCCAGAAAAAATGCAACTAAAACGGCAAAGACATTACGGGCAATTTGTTTCGCTTGTTGATGACGGTACTTGGCGGGATATTTTGCCGTAAAGGTGTAAAAGATGGGAATGGCGCCAATGGGGTCAGCAATCGGAAACAGGGCAGCAACGGTTCCCAGCAAAAACGAGAAGGTTGGATGCGCCATTGACATTGACGGAGAGGTTGGGAAACTCACGTATTTAGGAGAGTAATAATCTCATGGCTAATGGTCCGCAGTTGATGGCGCAGCTCTGGCGCGGGAAGATTGGGGCCACTAAACACGCCCTGCGCAATAGTGCTGAAGCGCCACTGCTCACTCATGTAGCTGAAACCGAAAATCTCTAGACCAATGGCACGGCGTTGGCGAGAGTCTGCGTCCGAATGGAAGCGGATTTGCAGGAGTAAACTGCGCGCCTGCCAGCGGCGACTCCAACCAGGGAGGTGAAAGCCAATGTCAATCGAATGCGGATCCACCCAGTGGCGGGTGTGGGGGTCATTGGCCCAAGGATGGAGGTCTGCCCGCAGATCCGGATTGCACTGCTTAAACAGGTGAACGATCGCCCCCAATTTACTGGCCATCTGCACCGTCACTGCCTGCTCTGCCGCATTCACCGTGGTTCTCTCCGCAACACCCTTGTTCCTAAGGTTAGCGAGGGGAAACTGCTTGATCAACTCTGGCGATGGTTAGAGGTGCCAAAGGACGCTCAAGGCGGGGTTGCCCCACGGAGTAACTCAGGGCATAGCTTTGCACCAGAAGCCAAAACCAGAGTTGCGGGGCGAGGGGTTCCAGCCACCCTTGACAACGGCGCACTAGGGGGGGCAACCAACTGCCAAAGAGAGCATGGTACAGGCCATCTAGACTAAAACTCAGGTAGCTTCGCAACCAACGCAGCAGATGCCAAGGTCCTACCATGTCGTAGATCCACCACAGGAGGCCGGGGTTTTGCCAAGCGGCTCGCAGCGCCATGCGATTGAAGGCAAGCCAGCCAGTGCGGTCTTTAATAAAGCGATCCGCCAGTTCAGGGGACTCCTGTCCAAGAATGCCAAAGAAGGTATTGAGCATGGCATTGACGCGCTGGGGGGGAAGGGGGCGATCGCTGGGCACCATCATGCCTCGCGAAAAGAGCCAAGTCACCGCCGTATTGCTCTGATAGGCGCGAATTTGGTTGAGAAATTGCTTTTGCACCAAGTCGTGACGCAGGGCCGTATCCAGCAAATCCGTTAAGCGGGGCAGGTTGCGCACCAGCGAGCCAAAACCTGTAAACACCAAGGGAGACTGGAGTGAGGCAGCATCGCCAATCGCCAAGACGCGATCAAAGGCCACGGCGCGATCGCTCCAATGATGACTAAAGTGGCCGGGAATGTAACCAAAGGTCGGTTTTACCCAGGTCAGCTCCTCTAGATTGCAGCGGCGGTACTCCGGCAAAATCGCAAAGAAGTCTTCGTAGAGTTCCAACAGAGAGCCGGGAAACGCTGGCTGAATGTGGTGGTAGTGAAACAGATAAATCGTACGCTCTTCCCCTGCCCCTGGAAACAGTTCCCAAATCAGTTGCCGTCCCCGCGAAATATCGCCATGGCTAAAGAGCACATCACCGTAGTCGCCATCCCAAACCGCTGGCGGGATTCCCTTGACAATTGCCCCCACGGTGGGACAAACACTCTCGAAGGCTCGACCGCCGTTGAGTTGGCGGGCAATGGGGGAGGCAGTGCCCATCGCATCCACGAGGACACGGGCGATCGCCTGGCGCTGGGCTTGGGTCTGGCGCTGCTGTGCTTGCACCACCACCCCATTGGGATGAATCGTGCCCCTCTCAAATTCTGTCCAATCCCAAATCTCACCGCCTGCTTGGCGCAGTTTCTCACCGCACAACTGCAAGAGTTTTGCCGAGTCAAGGGCAATGTTGAGTACGGTGGGCGTGTGCAGTACGGGTGCCCGGCAATGGGCAGGAGTGGTGGCATCAAAGAACTTGTTAAAGCCATCGCGGTACTCACGGGCAATGAGGCTCTCAAACTCCGCGGCAGTGAATAACCCCAAATCAATCAGGCTCTGAAATTCCATGCGGGAGATATTCCACTCGCGATTCATGCGGCCAAAGGGCAGCCGTTCAATCACCAGCACTCGGTAGCCCAACTGCGCCATCACTGCCGCATGGATCACCCCCAAGGCTCCCCCCACATAAACCAAGTCGTAGCTGGGGGGATCACAGGGGATCGTTGCGCGGTGCAACACAGGGACAGGAGGAGTGGGCTGTTGAACCCCTTGGCGCCAGCGCTGCTCCCACCAATAGACCCGCTCTAGATCCGCTTTGCCGTTGGGCATGCGTTGAAAGTATTTCACCGTCAGCGGATAGCGATCGGCCAAGGCCTGAAAAATGCTCTGGCCCGCAGGCCAAGGGGGAAGATTCGTAGGTTGCAGGGGAAAGGCCACACGCAGCGCCCGCTCTAGCTGTTGCACACAGGCACGCTCTTGGGGAAAAGGCCGCTCTCCCCAGCGCATCACCTTGAGGTACGTGGTACGTTGCAGACTCCACAGGAAAATGGCCAGTTCCGTAGTGGTATTGGGAACCTGCCAACAGCCGCCGCTGCTTTTGGGGACAAGGGTGCCTAAGCGCGGCTGAAAAGTGTGGTGTAGCCAGCGAATGACCGCTGGGGTATCGGGTGTGGGTACCTCAAGGTATAGGAGTTCTTGCATTTTGTTTCAAAGGCCTGCTAGGGAGCTTGACAAGGGCACAATTTGGCGTAAACTGCACTGTACTAAACAGTTTAAGAGAGTTTACGATTTCTCAGAATTTCCCTGTTGCCCTATGCATTATCCCATTCCAAGGAGTCTTGAAGAAATGGCCGCCCTCAGCCAGCAGCCGGTTAGTGAAGAGGTGGTGGCGGCAGCGATCGCCGGCGTGATTGCCATTTGCCGTGCCCAAGGGCACAGTTTAGCGCAGGTGCAGGAATGGGTTTTGGCAGAAGATGACCTACTGGATTGCCAAACGCGCCAATGGCTCAGTGAAGCCGTGGAACTGGCTTGGTCAACGGTTGATGTTGTGGCAGTAACGGCTGGCGGTGAGGGCGATCGCGAGGGCATCGGCAGCGTCATCGGGCTGGGGTAGGTGGCTGAGATGGAGTTCCCGTTGCACCGCCTGTTGCACCTCGCGTTTTGCGGCGTTGCCATAGCCGGTGAGGGCTTGCTTCACTTGGGGAGGAGTGAATTCCATGAGGGGACAGTGGAGTTGACTGAGCACTAAAAGAATCACACCCCGCGCTTGAGCCACCAGAATTGTGTGACTCATTTTGTAGAAAAAGAGGCACTCCAAAGCCACCCAATCCGGTTGGAGCGCGGGAATGAGGGTGTGTAGATCGCTGTAGAGACTCTGGAGGCGATCGCCCACGGGAGCAGCCGCAGGCGTGGTAATCACGCCAAAATCACACACTTGGCAGGTGTGGTTGTGTATCTCTATGCAGCCATAGCCAAGGGCAGCTAAGCCGGGGTCTAGGCCAAGAATGCGCACACGTTCTAGTTCGCTACCCCTGCCAACAACTCCAAAAAGGGCTTGGCCATCCAGTTTAACCCCACCTTCAGTTGGTGATCGAGGGTGGGCATGCGATAGAGGTAAATTAACCGCCGTGCGAGATAGGCCAGAGGACCATCCAAAGTCAGCCCCAGCCCTGCTAGGGCGGCGCGATCCGTGCCGAGGGTGAGCATCTCGCCGAGATGGGAATAACGACAGGGAAGGAGGGGGCGATCGCTGAGACTGGCCCAAAGATTCCAGGCGGCATAATCCGCCTGTTGAAACGCCGCTTGGGCCGTATGGGGAATTGCTTGTCCCTGCTCATCCACGGCATCCGCCGCATCCCCAAGGGCAAAAATCTCTGGGTGATCCACAACTTGCAATGTGGGCATCACCTCAAGGCGCCCTGTGGCTGTTTTGGGCAAGTCAAGGGCAGCAATCACGGGTGAAACCGCTGTCCCCACCGTCCACAGCACAATATCCACAGGCAGCTCATCCACGCGGTCTTTGTATTGCAGCGAAATGTGATCCGCTGTTACCGCCACAGGGGTTGTCTCTAGATCAATCCACACCCCACGGTCTTCGAGGGCGCGCAGAGCCGCCTTGCGATTAAATGCGGGGGAAGACTTGAGAATCTCGCTGTTGCGATCCACCAAACGAATGCGCCCGCGGCTACCTAGGCGCTCTGCGAGTTTACAGGCCAATTCCACCCCACTTGGCCCTGCACCCACCACCACAACCCGAATGCGGTCGCGATCGCAGTGCTCACACCGTTGCAGCGCCTCTTCAAGGCGGTAGGCATCGCTCAGGGTTCGGAAGGTCAGGGCGTACTCCGCTACCCCAGGGATGCTATTCTTTGGGGTTTCTCCCCCCAAGGCCAGAACCAGTTGCCCATAGGTCAGAGGACTACCCTCCCTCAGATGAACCGTTTTTGTTTGCCAATCCACCGCAGTTACTGTGTCTTGGTGAAAGACCACTGGGGTCTCCTTGAGCAACTCCACAAAAGGCGGTGCAATTTCCCAGGCCTGTAGTTCCCCCGTAATTAGCTCATAGAGTAGGGGGGTAAACACAAAGCGATCGCTCTGATCCACTAAGGTAATCTCTGGCGGCGAAGCCCAAGGAAACTGCGCCAAGCGCAGAGCCGTATAAAGCCCGCCAAAGCCACCACCGAGAATGCAAATTTGGCTTCTCACCGCTGCTTCCGTCATGACGCTCTTCCCCTCAGTATAACTTGCACCTCTGTAAGGTCAGAAATTTGAGGCACGGCGAGGGTGTGCGGCAGGGGGGGATCCGGCAGCAAGGGGCGATCGCGCCGCAGCCAAATCGCTTGCAGTCCTGCCCCTTGGGCACCAAGGACATCCTCTTCCCAACTATCACCAATGTGCCAGACCTGAGACGCTGGATAGGAAGCCACTGCCCGCTCAAAAATCAGCCGATCCGGTTTCGCCGCCCCCACCTCACTAGAAATCCACACCTGCTTGAAAAACGGCGCTAATCCCAAGGCGTCTAAAACACCATACAAACGGCTATCAAAATTGGACACCACCATCAAGGCAATGCCCTGCCCTTGCCAATCCTTCAAAGCAGGCAAGACATCCCCATAAAGGAACCACGGTTCAGCCGTGGCATAGTAGGCAAAGATGGGCGCAAAAAACCGCTCAAAATCCGCAAATTGATCCAGCACCCCCGCACGGTGAAAGGTGTCTGCCGCAACCCCTTGCCACCACTTGAATTCGGCCTCTGCGCGTTGTGACGCGCCAACTTCTGGAAAAGCGCAGGGGGGTGCAGCCTTAAAGGCCTTAAAGAAGGCCACATCCAGTGTGGCGGGATCGACATGAACTCCCACTGCGGCAGCAAAGCGGGCGTAAACTGTGCCCACCGCTTCCCGCAGGCCAAAGAGGGTGCCGACCGCATCGAGGGTAATGAGTTGAGGCGGATCAAGCGGGAGCATCGGAACTGGCATCCACAGCGGGTGAGGGAGAGGCCTCCTGAGCACGGCGCTTGCGTTCTTGCTCCACCAGATCTTTCATCAGACTACGCGCCTGATTCATCTTGTCGAGGTTGCTGCGGTAGAGTTCGAGATCGCGCTTGACTTTCTCGATTGGCAGCTTAATGACGGGAGCGAGTTGATCGAGTGTCTCGTTGAGATTCGTTGTCAAATCCCCCGCCAGCTCCTGCAGGAAGGCATAGAGTCCCACCGCATGAAGGCGGCTATACTTGCCCTCATGGTTGAGGCTGTTGAGGGGCGCACTGGGTTGACCACTGTTGAGTTCCTCAAGGATTTGACTCAAGGGACGGCCTTGGTACTGTTGCCAACTGGCGGCATCCTCCTTAAGTTGTTGCGGATTCATTTCCTCAGCGACACCGAGGGCATGGAAAATACTGGCGCGATCGCCCGCCGGCTGATACCCCTCCATAAACTGGTCAAAGGCGGTAACAACCCCAAGGGCAAAAAGGGGAGAGTAGCGAAACTCTACATTGACGCGCAGCAGATGAATTTCAACCAGCAGCTCTTCGATAAAGCGGCGGTAGATGGAGTGAATGGGTCGCCTGTGAACCGCATAAAAGGCGCGTTTGGTATCAGAGACAGTTCGAGGATTTTGCACAAGCTTTGCCGATATTCGTTAAAAAATGTCATGATTCTTTACTATTATCGCCCATTGCGCTTTCCCAATCAATGATGCGTCCTGAGCTTGCCCTCGCCATTACTCAATTCAACAACAGCGAATTCTATGCCTGTCACGACACCCTCGAAGCCCTCTGGTTAGAGGCCAGTGGACCTGAGCGCACGTTTTACCAAGGCTTGCTCCAAATTGCCGTGGCCTGCTATCACCTGAGTCGGGGCAACCAGCGGGGGGCAATTTTGCTACTGGGGGAAGGGCGGCGGCGCCTTGAACAATGCGATCCAAACTTTAGCGGCCTAGACTTGGCAACCTTTTTGACGGCGGTGGCAGAGTTACAGTCGCAGCTGCAGTCTTCCTTAACGCCAAACGTTCTATTGCAGCTTTCAGCAGTCAACTCCCCAGATCAGGCCTAGAGACCTAGCTGCCCAGATTCCCTAAAACTCAAGTTCATCCTCTTCAGACAGGTCGGCAATGGAAGTGTCTGGAGTGTCTGCTTCATCGGGAAAGCGAATGACCACCCCATTAAAGAAGCGTGCTAGTTTTTCAGCGGATTCCCGCACAGCATTCGGCGCAGGAGTGGGCGGTGGTGGCGGCGGCACAGGGGGTGATTCTGTAGGGGGTGGTGGTGGTTCTTCCTGTGGCCGAAAGGAAACGAGGCCAGAGGATGGCGGCTCTTTTGTTTGGGGTGCAGGGGGAGCTTTGTGGGACGGGGGCGCAATCTCAAAGAAAACCTTAATGGGACGGCCTAGAACTTTGGAAAAGGCGGCTTCAATTTTGGCTTGATTATTTTTCGTCAGATTTAACAGGGTTTGATTGACAATGCCGATGTGCACCTCGCGATCGCTAATTTGTCGCAGGTGACCATGTTGCGAGAGCAGCGCATAGGTACTCATTTGCATCTGCTGCAAAACCTGTAGCGCCTGCTCCCAAATAGCTTCGGTATTACTTACTTGCGGTTCAGGAGATGGCTTGGGTTCAGAAGCTGGAGCAACCGTGTCTTTAGTGTCTTTCGTTTGAACCTGTTTAACTTCCGATGCCTTGAGGGGGTTAGGCGCAGTAACCGCTTGCGACTCGCGGGAGACAATTGTCAGTTTCGGACTGGTGATTGGTGTAACATTTGCCACAGTGGATTGTGGTGCCGTCTCCCTTATCAGCCCTAGAAGGCTAATTTCCAGCCAGAGACGGGGTTGATTGCTCTGTTTGATTTGACTTTCGCAGGTGCGCAGATGTTGTTGAGCCTGCAGAATCTCTTCAACGGACCATGTCTCAGCAAGGGCAATGAGTGCCTGCCAAGTTTCCGTTGTGAGGGCGACTAAGTCCTGCCGTTCAGGGACGGTTTTTGCCAAGAGCAAATCGCGGTAGAGACCGGCAAAATTTTGCAGAATTGTCAGCGGATCGCGACCCCGCTCCAGTAATTGGCGGGTGTGCTCAAGCACCGCCACCGCATCGCGACGGGCGATCGCCCCCAACAATTGCTGCAAATCCTGCTCAGGGACGGCTCCTGTGAGCTGCCAGACATGTTCGACGGTAATGCGTTCTGGATACAAGCTCAACTGATCCAAAAGGCTTTCGGCATCCCGCAGTCCCCCTTGGGACAATTGCGCCACGAGGGTTAAGGCTTGGGGGTCAATGTCAATTTGTTCCTTATGGGCAATGTGCTGCAGGTGGGCAACCATCTCCTCAAGGGGAATGCGCCGAAAGTCAAAGCGCTGACAGCGGGAAATAATCGTTGGCAGGACGCGCTGCGGATCGGTGGTGGCAAGGACAAAGACCACATGGGGCGGCGGCTCCTCGAGGGTTTTGAGGAGGGCATTAAAGGCCGACACGCTGAGCATGTGACATTCGTCAATCACATAAACCTTATAGCGGCATTGCACGGGAGCAAATTGCGCCTTCTCAATCAGTTCGCGAATGTTGTCCACCCCGGTGTGGCTAGCCGCATCAATTTCAATGACATCTAAACTGGTGCCATTGGCCACCTGACGACATACTTCGCACTGACCACAGGGATGCGGAGTAGGTTTAGGGCTACGCAGGCAGTTGAGGGATTTCGCCAGAATTCGCGCACTAGAGGTCTTGCCCGTACCGCGCGGCCCACAAAAGAGATAGGCAGGGGCAATGCGCTCCTTGAGCAGAGCTTGCGTGAGGGTGGTCGCGATCGCCCCTTGACCCACCAGATCTGCAAAGCGCTGGGGACGATATTTGTGGTGCAGGGGTTCGTAGGGCACTGCTGAACTAGACTAGATATGTCAAAAAATCCTGTGCTTAACCTATAACTGCTAAAAGTAGAGACATGCCCGATATTTTAGCAGGCCAGCGACTGCCCCTGATTTTCCCTGCGGGGAGAACCTTTAGCTTCTAGAACCAGCCTTTTTTGCTAGCAATGTACGTTCTGTAAAACTCCTCATCACTCTTGGTGAGGTAGATAATGTCCTCAATCAGACCAATAATGCCCATAACAGGGGCAACCAGACCACAGGTCAAAAGGCTGACCAGCAGCATGATCAAGCCCTCGGTGTTGTAGCCAAGCACAAATTTGTGAATGCCAAGGGTACCCAAGAGGATACCGCAAATGCCGGCTGCCAATTTCTTCCCTGAAATATCAGAATTTGAGGTCATCGTCCCTTCCCCAATGGTTATTTTTGATACAGCGCGATCGCGCCCTCTTAGCGCATATCCTTCAGGGTTTCAGCAGGGTTGTCAAGGGGGAAGTAGGCAGTTTGCTGATTGACGCAACCAATCAGAATCTTAAGCAGCAGCAACCCAATCGGCAAGGGGTTCCCAGCGCACAGAGCGATCGCCCTCCACTTCCACCACCACTTTGAATTTCGGCAGCGTCTGAGTCAACTGTGCCAAGTAGGCAAATTCCTGCTTTGAAAGGCGTTTACCATCAATCAGCCACAGCACTAAGCCTTTGGCGTTAGGGGGGAGATTTTCCAAGTGATAGGTAACAAGAGGAGGCTGGAAATATACCCGAATGTTCTCCTTGCCTGTGTGAGCCGGACGAATCCCGTGCTCTTGGGTCAGGTAGGCGGCTAAATCCCCCAAGCCGGGTGCGCTCATATGCAGGGTGGTATAGCCCTTGGAACGCAATCGCCGTTGATAGCGCCCCTCAAAGCCGCCCTCCGGCGGCACAAAGAGTGCCAATGCCCCAGCGGACTCTAAATCTTTAACAAATTGATAGCCAGCCAACAGACCCATAGATTTTTCTCACAGGTTTCAGCGTTCCATCCAGCACTTTACCATGCACATTCCTGCTGCGGGTATGCCTAAGTTAATAGCAGTGCAAATAACCCACATAAGGCAATACCATCAAAGACACCTGCACCCCCAATACTCAGTACGCCTGCCGACATCCGCTCAATTTCCCGTAGGTGGAGTAAATCTGCCCCAATCAAGGTTCCCAGCACACCGCCGGCAAAGGCAATAGGTGCCGCCGCCACGCCCCCAGAAATTAAAATCGCTGTCATGGCTGCTGTTAAGGGTGCAACCAAGGCATTCATTTGGATACCAATTCCCGGTACCACCTGAGCAGAGTAGTAACTGACAGCGGCCACAATCGCCGTCACCAAGAGAATTGCCAAGGGACTGACGCGGGTAAATTGATAGAGGGCTAGCACCGTCGGGATCAGGCCGCCCCCCACATTCAGTGCCACAATGGTCTTCTGCTCAATTTTGCGTAGGGGAATGCCCCAAAACCGGCTCAACCAGAGTTCCTCAAAGTCGGGAACGATGGCTACTGTGGAAACCCGCTCATAGAGGGGGATATTAATCGTACTGCCGAGAATCACCAGCAGCAGTAAAACTGAGGCAGCAGTGGGTGAAAAGCCCAACTTGGCAACGGCTACTTGTACGGTATCGAGGGCGATCGCCAGCCACAGGAAAGGCAGCGACAGCAGCAGCAGCACAAAGAGGAGAGCGGTAACGGGCAGATAAATCATAGGAATTGACAGTCACGTTAAATTAAACTTGCGAGGATTCTTGGGGCAACTCAGCAGCGGCCTCCTTGAGGGCTTTGGCTAGGGCAAGGGCAGACGGGTAGCGATCGCCAACAAGGGGAGCAGTAGCGCGGTGTATTACCCTTTTTAGGGGATCAGGAATCTCTGGGCGATCCGAAACCTCAAGGCGATGCAAGCCATCACGGTGGCGATAGAAGCGAATTGGATGACTGCCTAGCAGTAAAAAGGCTAATGTTGCCCCGACTGCAAACAGATCTGACTGAATGGTGGGGTTGCCCCTCATCTGTTCGGGGGCACTGTAGCCCTCCACGGCAATGCCGGTAACAGCGGGGGAATGCCCCACTTCTTTGACTGCCCCAAAGTCAATCAAAACAATTTGGTTATCCCGCGATCGCACCAGCAGATTACTCGGCTTGAGGTCACGGTGAATCACTGGCGGGTCTTGGTTGTGCAGATAGTCCAAAACACCACAGGTTTGAATCATCCACTGCACCGCCTGCGGAATCGGTACCGTGCCATTGCGCAGTACCCAGCGCTCTAGGTCAATGCCCTGAATGAGTTCCATAACCAAATAGCTTTTGCCGTCTTCCACAAAAAAGTCATAAAAGCGGGGAATTCCAGCATGGTCAAGGAGTTGTAAGATACGAGCTTCCCGTTCAAAGAGTTCCTGTGCCTTCTCATTGTCCTCCATCTCAGACCGCAATTCCTTCAGCACTCGCACCTCTGGAACCTTGCCAGTCCATCCTTCAGGGGGTTGGGCTTCACAGGCTAAATAGGTTGTGCCAATCCCACCATGCCCTAAAAGGCGCAGAATGTGATAGTTGCGTACAGTGCGCTGCACATTGAAGGGTTGACCACAGTGAATGCAAAACAGATTCCCCGGCAGATTACCGGCATGGGTACACTCGCTAAGGGTGGGCGCACTGCGGCGAAAGGTTTGCTCATGGAATTCCAGAATCGGACCTGTGGGTCCTAGCTGAATGCGGCTGCCACTGGCAAGTTTGCTCTCATCAACAAGGCGACCATCCACAAAGGTGCCGATCGCCCCCAAATTTTTGAGATACCAACGCCCGAGATTTTCTGGATCCCGATAGCAACGCAGTTCAGCGTGATGGCGACTCACGAGAATATCCTTGAGTATCACATCATTGTCTGCGGCACGACCAATACGAATAGTCGTTTTAACTGGAAAACGCCATGTTTTGACCGGCTGACGTTTCCAAGGGTCTATCAGGTGCAGGATAATCACCGGCGTGCGACTGCCACAGCAAACTAAAGCCCTCTTACCATGGATAGAACACGTTCAAAATAGCGAAAGACAGTATTAGAATCAGGACTGCGTCCCCTTAACGTATCCCACCTTTTAGAGCAGGGCTGTAATCAGAATTTAGCCTATTTTCTTCCGCTTTGCGGATGCTCGCTCTCGTTTGCCATGAAGGGGACGAGATTTAGCTAATCGGCGGGAAGCCTCGCGCTCTTCCGAAGGGGAGCGTCGGGATAAGAACCAGGGGCGCTGAGGGGGTTCGCTGCCCCCGAAGTGCCCGAGCGAGGGGAGTCTTGCTGTTCAATAAGTGTGTGCTACAATCCTTGCCCAATGGTCAGGCGGCAAAGTCTGGCCTGAACAAAAGTTTTGCCGATGCGGGGAGAGCAGGGTTCCTAAACAACGTCGCGAGACATCAACTCTGTGATACTCATCAAAACAGTGGGCCTGGGGCATCGGCTCACTATAAAACGCGAAGGTTGAAAGACTGGAGAAGCCCGCCCTCTACGCGAAGCGTGAGGGTCGGGAGTATGTTACTTTCACTTGCCAATGCGCAGGGTTTCCACTGCTGCCAAAGCATAGTAAACTAAAGAATAGTGCTGGTGTAGCTCAGTTGGTAGAGCAACTGACTTGTAATCAGTAGGTCGTCGGTTCGAGTCCGACCATCAGCTTTTGCCAAGTTTCGTCTAAACAGTCTTGCCTCGTCGGCTCAGCCTTGCCTGCTATGACAGCACTATGATAATCAAGGAAACGATCGCGCCATCCCTGCCATGCTTGTCTATTGCACCCGTCCCCACTGTAGTCGTCCCCAAAACGATGTTCCAGACTTAGACAACCCCAACAAACGCTATAGCCGTGTGGCGGAACGATTTTGTACGGCCTGTGGGATGCCCTTGATTCTACGGGGACGATATGTTGCAGAGCGGCTTTTAGGGCGTGGGGGCTTCGGGGCGGCCTATCTAGCACGGGATTTGGATACCCCCGGTCGGCGCGAGTGCGTGATTAAACAGTTTATGCCGATGATGTCTGATCCCCAGAGTCGGCAAAAAGCACTGGAACTCTTTGAGCGGGAGGGACAAGTGCTCGATCAACTGGGGCAGCACGCCCAGATTCCAGACTTACTGGCCTTTTTTGCTGAAGAAGTCCCCAGTGTAGATGGCCAAGGGGTGGAGCAGTATTTCTACTTGGTACAGGAATATATTGACGGCGAAACCCTAGAGGATGAACTGGCTCAACAGGGCTGCTTTAGTGAAGAACAGGTGCGGCAGGTACTGCGGGAACTCCTACCCGTGTTGCAGTACGTCCATGACCACGGCTCAATCCACCGTGACATTAAGCTCTCGAATATTATGCGCCAGCACCCCAGCAAGACCAAGTTTCCCGGCCAAGGGCGGCTCTATCTGCTGGATTTTGGTGCGGTGAAGCAGATTTCCCAAGCAGGTGGACAGCAAGGACACTTTACGGGCATTTATACCCAATACTATGCGCCGCCAGAACAAGCGCGGGGGGAGCGGGTCTATCCCAGTTCAGATCTCTATGCCTTGGCTGTCACCTCTATTGTGCTGCTGACAGGTAAAGACCCAAGTCAACTATTTGATGCCTATAACAACCGTTGGGATTGGCATGCCTATGCCCAAGTTAGTCCACAACTGCAAGCCATCTTGGATCGCATGCTGCAACCGGCGCCTAGCGATCGCTACCAATCCGCCGCAGAGGTCTTGGCCGCCTTAAATACTTCTTCGGCGGCTGCCCCAGCACCCCCTCCACCACCGCGACCAGTCGTCCCCCCCTCCCCACCGCCACAACCAGTAACGCCACCAGTTCTGTCGCAACTCGCACCCCCGCCTTCACCTAGTCCGGTGACGCCACCGACAAGCACACCACGTCCGAAAGCACAACCGGCTCGCCAGCCGGCGCCCCCCTTACCGGCATTGAAAATTCTCATTAGCGCTGGCTTTACAGGCTTTGAAATGACGGCCTTGGGGTTGATGATTTTTAGCTTGATGACGGCTTGGCAGTTACCCGTTGGTGTCAGTGCTGGCCTGATGGGTGCGTTGTTTGCCCTCTTGGTCTTTATGCAATACAAACGCTGGATTGAATACTGGGAACAGTTGATCATTGCGGTCATTTCAGGGGCAGTGCTCTTTTTTGTGCCTCTGTTGCAAGCGGGATTAGGGGGTGTGACAGCGCTGCTCATTTGTGGTTTAGTGGGGGTGGGTTGCGTGGTCATGGGCAACATCTTTTTGCTGATTTACAGTATCTTGGCGCAGTTCCTGTAGGAGCGGGGCAATGCAGTTAACGTGGTTGGAGAGCAATACTTGGTTGTGGGAGTTGGGTCATACGCGGATTTTGGTTGATCCGTGGTTTGTGGGGGCACTGATCTTTGGCAATACGCCTTGGCTCTTTCAGGCGGAGCGATCGCGCCCCTGTGCTCTGCCGACTGATGTGGATGTCATTTTGCTCTCCCAAGGGTTACCGGATCACTGCCATGAACCTACCCTCCGCGCCTGCGATCGCGCCCTACCGGTCATTGCCTCCCCCAGTGCTGCCAAAGTTGCCCAGAGCCTTGGCTTTGAAACAGTGATTGCCCTTCGTCCCCACCAAACCCACACGTACCGCGATCTGACAATTCAAGCCACGAAAGGTGCTAGCATTGGCCCTGGTCAACAGGAAAATGGTTACATTCTGCGCTGCGGCGCTCAGAGTCTCTACTATGAACCCCACGGTTGCCATGATTCTTGGCTGCGCACGTGCGGCAAGGTGGATGTGGTGATTACGCCGCTGTTGGATATCTGTTTACCCGTGGTGGGGGCGATTCTCAAGGGGGGCAAAACAGCATTGGAATTGGGGCGATGGCTGCAGCCCAAGGTGATGATCACCACCGCTGGCAATGGGAGTTTGCGCCTTCAAGGATGGCTACCGCGACTGCTCTCGGTCAAAGGCACCCTTGGGGAACTGCAAGCCCAATTTCAGCGGCTCAATTTAGACACCCGTCTTGTAGAACCTGTGGCCTATACTCCTCTTTTGCTTGTGGCTGAGGTCTAGGGATGCGACCTTGGGGGCGGCCTTTGATCCGCTTGTGGCAAGAGACAGTTCTTCTACTTCGGGACAATCAGCGGTTTTTGCAGTTACTCAGTCAGATTGAGGGAATCGCGACCCGGTTGCTGGCGATCGGGATGCTACTGGTGGTCATCGTCGCCATTATTGATTTGGGGCGAATTTTGACCGTAGAGCTATTCTCACCGCCCTTGGGGCAGTTTAGTTTTGAACTGGTGAAAATCTTCGGCCTCTTTCTCAATGTGCTTGTGGCCTTGGAGATCCTCGAAAATATCACTGCCTACTTGAAAACCCACGTCTCGTCGCAAATCGTTGAGCTGGTGATTGTCACATCTTTGATTGCCATTGCCCGCAAAATTATTATTTTGGATATTGGTCAACCGGAAACCGTGGCGAAGCTTTTGGGGCTGGCGATCGCCATCTTGGCCTTGTCTGCCAGTTACTGGATTGTGCGTCGTCTAAACTACCGGCGGCGTCCCTGAGGGATAGACCTGCTCACGGTAGGCTTGCGCCTCTTCTAAAGTGGCTTGCAGCCGCTCCCAGTCCTCCTGCTCCACTTGGCGAATCAGATCATCAAGGGTGGCACGGTAGCGGATCAGGCAGTGGCGCACCGCCGCGCGGTTATATTCTGCCATCATCCGTCCCAACGCTGGATTACCGCCCCCAACACGGCTGGTATCGCGAAAGCCAGAGCTGGCCAACTGCTGTGCAAGCTTCCGAATCGGCTCATTGGCTTCTTGGGCATTCGCAAGGAGCAGTGCTGCACTCACTAAGACGGGAAGGTGGGAAATCCAAGCAACGGCGCGATCGTGATCCGCCGGGGTGGCATAGAGTAGCTTGGCGCCGAGATCGTTGACCACCCCAGCAACACAGTCAAGGGCATCACTATCGGTGTAGAGAGTGGGGGTGAGAACATAGGGGGCATTCTCAAAGAGATGGGCTTGCGCCGCTTCAATGCCGAATTCTGCGGTACCGGCCATGGGGTGACCACCCACATAGCGAGGCCAGAGTTTTTCAAGGGCAGGGACAATTTCTCCCTTGACGGATCCGACATCTGTTAGCACCGTTTCTGGACTGAGATAAGGCCTAATGTCTAGGGCCACAGAGAGGATGCTGCCAATGGGGGGACAGAGAAACACCAAATCAAGGGCACGCAAAATTTCTGGCTCCGTACTGCCCCAGTCAATGGCACCCTTGGCGATCGCCCGCTCACAGGTTTCTGGGCGCCGACTTAACCCAACCACATAGTGCCCCTTTGCCCGCAAATCAATGCCCAAGGAACCCCCAATCAGTCCCAGCCCGACGATGCCAATCCGCAGCATAGTGCCCCTAGCGTTGAATACCTTTACGATTCTGACACTGCTTCTTGTTCTGAGGGAGATTCCCCACCTATGCAGATTTGTGCTTTGGATTCCTAGGCAGAGGGGGTCGCTTCGATACAATCAGAGATAAATCTGTTGCGCTTTAGGCCACCAATGATGAAACGCCTTGCCCATTTGCTTCAGCAGACCCTCAAATTCTGCCTTGGCCTTGCCCTTGTTTGGTGCCTTAGTAGTGGAACACCGGTGTGGGCCGCAGTTTCTACCCCTCACCATAGTTTTGTGGCCGCCGCAGTGGAGCGAGTTGGCGATGCGGTTGTTCGCATTGATACCGAACGCACGATTGTCCGCACACCGGATCCCCTCTTGAGTGATCCTTTCTTTCGTCAATTTTTCCCCGGCTTGGCGTTGCCCCCCCAAGAGGATCGGCTGCGGGGTCAGGGGTCGGGCTTCATCATCGATCCCAGTGGCATCGTGATGACCAATGCCCATGTGGTGAGTGAAGCAGATACGGTGATGGTGCGCCTCAAGGATGGTCGTGTGTTTGAAGGGGAAGTGCGCGGCGTGGATGAGGTATCTGATCTAGCGATTGTCAAACTCAAAGGGGTGACCGAACCCCTGCCCACGGCTCCCCTTGGGGATTCCAGTCAAGTAAAAGTGGGAGATTGGGCGATCGCCGTCGGGAATCCCCTTGGCCTTGATAACACAGTCACCTTGGGGATTGTCAGTACGCTCCACCGCTCCAGTGCGCAAGTGGGCATTCCCGATAAGCGCCTTGATTTTATTCAAACGGACGCGGCCATCAACCCCGGCAACTCTGGGGGACCTTTGCTCAATGAAGAGGGGGAAGTCATTGGCATTAACACTGCCATTCGTGCCGATGCCATGGGGATTGGGTTTGCCATTCCCATCAACAAGGCCAAAGCCCTGCAAGCCCGCCTGATTCGCGGTGAGAAAATTCAACACGCCTACATTGGCATCCAAATGACCACCTTCACGCCGGCCATGGCCAAGGAAAACAATGCTAACCCCAACTCGCCAGTGATTTTGCCGGAAGTCAATGGCGTCCTTGTGCTGCAAGTGTTGCCCAATACGCCTGCGGCAAAAGCCGGTCTGCGCTGGGGAGATGTGATTACAGCCGTGGATGGAGAACCGATTACCAGTGCCGATCAATTGCAGAGCATTGTTGATAACGCCGCCGTGGGGCAAGTGCTCAATCTAACCATTCAACGGGGCGATCGCAGCCAGCGCATTGCTGTGCGCACCGCGGAGCTACAGGGAGCGGCCTAGGATGCCCTTGGGGCTACTGCTGCTGTGGTTCTTTGCCTTGGTGACCCGCTTCTGGGGGCTGACCCGCTTTCCCACCCTCGTTTTTGATGAGGTCTATTTCGCCCGCTTTGGTCGCAACTATCTGGCTGGGGTTCCCTTCTTTGACGCCCATCCGCCTCTGGGAAAATACTTGATTGCCCTCAGCATTTGGCTGGGGGGTGGCTTTCACCCTTGGGGCTATCGTTGGTTGAATGCCCTGATGGGATCGCTGATTCCTGTGGCGGTAGCAGTGCTGGCCTATCTCCTGACGGGGCGATCGCGCGTGGCACTGTTGTCGGGACTCTTTGTTGCCCTCGATGGCCTCTTTTTGGTGGAGTCCCGCTATGCCCTGATAAATATCTCCCTTGTGCTGTTTGGGGTGGTGGCACAGATTCTCTGGCTGTGGGGCTTGCGCTACCAAGGAAGGGGGCGATCGCTTTGGCTGATGGCCGCAGGCATGGCCTTTGGGGCTTGTGTCGCTGTGAAGTGGAGTGGCTTGGGATTCTTACTAGGGGTAGGGCTTTTCTGGGTTCTGCAGCAGAGGTTGCCGCTGCCGGCTGAGGGGAAGACGACCTACTCCTGGTGGCAGATGTGTCTGCTCCTCCCGCTTGTCACGTTTGTTGTCTATACGCTCCTCTGGTGGCCTCATCTGCAATTTCATCCCCACCAGCGCCTACTGGATCTCCATCAGCAAATGTTTCACTTCCACCGCAGTGTTGCTAGTACTGCCCATCCCTACTGTTCACCGTGGTGGTCTTGGCCGCTTCTGCTACGTCCTATGAGCTACTTTTTTCAGCGAGTGCAAACGCTCAGTGAAGCGGTGCCGGTCATTGGCCCGCCCCTACCAATGGAAGCTACCCGCTGGGTTTACGCCGTCTATGCCCTTTTTAACCCACCATTGCTATGGCTGAGTACCTTGGCCACTTTGGCGCTTTTAGTTCTCCAATGGCATACCACCGCAGGCCGCTTTGTGCTCTTGAACTATGCTGCTAATCTCTTGCCCTGGGCACTGGTGAGCCGCTGTGTTTTCATCTATCACTATCTGCCAGCAGCCCTCTACAGTTTTATGGCCTTGGCGTTGGTCTGGGAAAGCAGCCACACTTGGGTCGCTTGGGCACGCTGGCTGCGCCTTGCGATAGTTGGGGGAGTGATTGCTGGCTTTGTCTACTGGCTCCCCCTTTATCTTGGTCTGCCGCTGACTCCTGAGGCCTTTTTCAGGCGCATGTGGTTACGTTCTTGGATCTAGGGCTATCCCAAGAGGCGTTTGACCGTGGCCACCAGTTCAGCAGGATCAAAAGGCTTCGTGATATAGGCATCCACCCCCTGCTTCTTGCCCCAGTGAATATCAAACTCCTCACTTTTGGTGGTGCACATGATCACAGGCACATTTTGGGAGGCAGCTTCGCCTTTGATCCAGCGGCACAATTCATAACCATTCATGCGCGGCATCACGATGTCCAGAATCACTAAATCGGGACATTGAGCCTTGATCTTTTCTTGGGCTTCAATACCATCCTGCGCCTCCACCACGTCGTAGTGTTGCTCTTTCATTAGCTCACCAATCATTGCCCGCAGGGTAGGACTGTCATCAACAATCATGATTGTAGCCATACGAAGTTTTTCCTGATGCCGCGTTGGGTTGTTCAATAATCGAATTTTTGTCTGGGGCAGTTGCTTGAGACTGCCCATCCCTAGGATACCCACCTTTGAGGAGTTTCCTCAATTCTCTTAACCCTCCCTTAATCAGGGTTTGGTAGCACTGGAAGGTTTTTTTGCCAAATCTGAGCAATTGCGGCGGTGGTGCGCGGCAAGGGCTGATTTTGTCGCCAAGCAGGGGGAAATTGTTGCCAAAGCTCCAGAAGGAGGGGGGTTCCCAGATGAGAGGCAAAGGTGGACCATTGGGCAAAGACCCGCTGCGCGCGATCGCTCACCACTATCTGACCATTGACTAACACCATAATCCAGTCCGCCCAGCTATAGACAAAATCCAGATCATGGGTGGCGATGACGATGGTGGTCCCCCGTTGGTGAATCTGGGCTAGGAGCTGTTGCAATTGCTGCTGTTGCTGATAGTCCAGATACGTTGTTGGTTCATCGAGCAGTAACAGCGTTGGGGCTAAGGCCATCACACCGGCGAGGGCCACACGGCGTTTTTGCCCCAAGCTGAGATGATGCAGGGGGCGATCGGCCAAATCAACTAAATCAAAGTCCAGTAGGGTTTGGTGCAAGCGCGCTTCGATTTCTGCTGGGGGTAAGTCTAAATTCCACAGCCCATAGGAAATGTCCTCCGCCACCGTTGCTGCCACCAGTTGCTGTTCGGGGTCTTGAAAGGCCAAGCCAATGCGTTGACGCCACTGCCGCAGTTGCTCTGGTTGATGGACAAGCCGTTGCCCTTGCCAGTAAATCTCACCGCGATCGCGCCGATAGAGGGCTGCTGCCAAATAAAAGAGGGTTGATTTGCCTGACCCATTCAGTCCCAAAAGGGCAATTTTCTGTCCCGCCGCTAGGGTAAAGGAGCAGTCCTGCAGCACAGGCTTGGCGGTATGGGGATAGGAAAACCCCACCTGATGAAACTCAAGGAGCGGCACGGACATCTCAGGCAACAATTGTGTTCAGCACTAGGAGAGCACTACCCCCCACGAGGATTTCAAGGCCATAGCGTTGTGAATAGCTGTAGGATTGAGGGCGTAGGACGCGAAATTGCCCTTGAAAGCCACGACTAAGGAGGGCAAGGTGAATTTGTTGATAGCGGTACAGCGACTGCCGCAGGAGTTGAGCGGCCAACAGGCTCACACTCAAAAGCCAGTGCGATCGCCGCAGATAGCCCCCCCTAGCGCGTTGCGCCAATTGCAGCGTCAGGGCAGTCTCCAGCAGAGTAAACAAATAGCGGTACATCAACATCAAAATCTCCAAAACAAAGCTGGGCACTCTCCACCGAGCTGCTAGGGCTAGGAGAGACGGAAAAGGGGTGGTGAGCACAAGAAACAGTAAAGCCGTGCTGCAAACGGCCGTTCTCAGCCCTGTTGTAAAAGCCTGCTTCAGACTTTCTGAGTTCACCGCCAACGACCAACCGCCAAAGGAGAGTTGAGCTAAAGGGGCTGACGCCCAGAGTTCGAGAACCCTGTTGGGCAAAATTTGCACAACCAACGCCGGCAGACTGAGGAACCAGAAGGCCATGATTGTCCCCAACAGCAGAGCATAGACCCGCCAAGGGATACGGGCATAACCTAGGATCCAAAGGATTAACCAGAGCCACAGCAGCCCTTGCACCAGAGGATGGGCAAAAAGTGCAAACCCCAGCGCGCTAAGACTGAAGAGCACCTTTTGTGCCGGGGGGAGCGATCGCAGGCGATTGGTGTAGGCATACCACTCTAGATGGTGATGCATGCCAATGGTTTTTTCAGCTAGGACTCCAGTTCATTGCCGCCAGAAGTGACGGAGGTTTGCCGCTGTTGGCGGCGCCGTTCGTGGTACCCCCCGAAAATAAAACCAATCGTCCCTGCCCCAAGGGTAGCTTGCAGGGCAAAGAGAAGGGATTCAATTTCACTGCTGGCCGGTTCAAAAACAGGCTCTACCCACGCCTTATAGTTTGGGGAAAGTTCTTTGACCAGTTCGCCCGCTTGGGCATCAGCCCCTTCAAAGTCACCTTTTACAAAGAGCAGCGGCCAGGCTACTAAAAGGGCAGCCCCCCCCAGAAGCAGCCAATTTGTTTTTTGTCTTTGGGTCATCGCTTCTCTATCCTCGAATCCATTGAAGTGCTTTAAGTTCCTCTGGGCAGTAAGTCATGAGCCAATTCCCCATCAGCACTGTCAGGAACCCCTCGCTAATCGCTAAGGGGATTTGGGTGATGGCCAACAGCGCAGCAAACTTACTAAAGGAAAGGGCAACGCCACCGTTGCTATCGGGGAAGGCTAAGGCCAGTTGCAATGCCGTGAGACTGTAGGCAACTAGGTTGCTGAGCACTGCCGCTGCAAAGAGAGCTATCCCCTGCCGCTGCGTTAGCCTCTTTAGCACTTGATACGTTCCCCATGCCACCCACGGCGCGACCACTGCTATGGCAAAACCATTGGCACCCAGGGTCGTCAGGCCGCCATGGGCAATCAGCAGGGCCTGAAAGAGCAAAACACCTGTTCCCAGCACTGTCATGACCAAGGGGCCGAACAGCGTAGCGCCTAGGGCAACTCCCATGGGATGGGAGCAACTGCCGGTCACGGAAGGGATTTTCAAAGAGGACAGGACAAAGGCAAAAGCCCCCACTAAAGCCAAGAGAACCCGCGACTCAGGGTGCTCATTTAGGCGCCCTCGTACTGCCCACAGACCCCCTCCAAGGAAAGGCAGAAAGGCTAGCCACCACCCTAAGGCCCATCCCCAAGGCAAAAAGCCTTCACTGATGTGCATTGCAAAGGCGGGGAGCGGACTGGCTATTACGCCATAGGCAGTTAAGAGAGCGATCGCCCCCAAAGGGCCATATCGCTTCGCGTGGCTACTTTTGATCATTTACACGTTACCTAAACCTAAGTGCGCCTATTCTAGTGCGCAACGGGTGACTTGCCTATGCCCAGTAGGGGGTAACTGCCATCCCTAATGGCGGGAAAAAGGCTACAATTTGCATAAATTTCCGCGTAGTCGGTATAACTCGGTATAACAGAGTTAAGCTAAGTACTGTTGCTATGTTCCCAAGGGGGGGTGTCATGGGTGAACTGACTGCCTTTGGTCATTCCTTGAGTAGTGGTTATGAAGTGGTGGTGATCAAGCCGCAGTCCCTCAGTGATACTACTCTCATCGTCCAAGCCCTGCGGGCGGACAAGGCAGTCATTCTCAACCTAGAGCATCTCGATGTGACGGAGGCTCAGCGCATTTCTGATTTTGCCGCTGGTAGTACTTATGCTATCAATGGTCATCAATCGCGCCTTGGGGATGGTGTTTTTCTCTTTACCCCCAGCATTATCAATATCCAAGAAGCGACGCCAACCCCCACACCGGCTGGATTGATGTAGGCCGCTGATGAATCCTGAGGAGCTGCTTACCGTCAGTGAGTGTCAAGAGATTGACCAACTGCTCTTGCCCGCGGCGGATCGCTTTGCCATTCGGGTGGCGGTATATGCTCAGCGCTATCTTCAGGCCAAAGTGCAGTCCACTCCCCTTGAAGCTTTAAGCGAAGCCCAAGTCTATGAACTGGTGGTGGCAGATCCGCGCCTGCAGGCTGAGGAGGCGCATCAAGGGGGATTTATGACTTGGTATAGCCAAATTCTCATCAGTGCCCTCAAGCAACTGCGACAGATTGCCGAAAATGAGGGGGTATCCATTGCTGAGCTGACGCTTCCCCAGATTAGTCGCTGGTTTGCGCAGCGGTGTCAGGAACGCTTGCAATCCTCCCCGCCATTACCCTGAGAATTTGAGCCTGCTGTCGCCAAGGGGTGGCAAAGGGGGCAAGGTGGGTGGTGGTAATTAGGGTTTGGTAGCGATCGCCCATCACCTCCAATAAAATTCGCTGGCGCTGCAAATCCAGTTCAGCCAGTACATCGTCCAATAGCAGTAAGGGGGTATCGCCAGCCACACTTTCTAGCAGTTCGAGTTCGGCAAGTTTCAGGGCTAAGACAAGGGTGCGCTGCTGACCTTGGGAGGCAAATTGGCGGGCAGGTTGATCATTGAGGCAGAAACAAACATCATCGCGGTGGGGACCGACAAGACTGGTTTTCTGGAGTAGTTCAATGGGGCGGCGCGCTGCCAAGGCTTCATTAAAGGCGGCAACAATGGCTTCTGTGGTGCCATCCCCCAAGGGGACATGGCTCTCATAGGTCAAGCTTAGGTGCTCGCGATCGCCACTCAAAACCCGATGCCGATGCGCTGCCAAGGGGGTCAAGCGTTCTATGAGACGCTGGCGCCGCCGGATAATGCGCGTCCCATTGATCACCAGTTGTTGATTCCAAGCCTGCCAGAGGGCTTCATCCCAGCCTTGGCTGGTTGCCTGTTTCAGGAGGGCATTCCGCTGCCGCAGCGCTTTTTGGTAGGTTTGCAGGAGTTGGCTATAGAGGGGTTCTAACTGCAGCAGCATCCGATCCAACCAGTTGCGGCGCAGGGCCGGGGTGCCGCGCACCAGTTCTAAATCTAAGCAGGAAAACTCTACGGCATTGAGTTGCCCTAGGAATTCAGCAGTACGCCTGACAGGGCAGCCATTGATCCGCAAAACCCGGCCGGCGGTAGGTCGTAAACTTGCTGCCAGCTCAAGGCAAACCCCTTGGCGCTCAAGGGTCGCTGCAATTTGGGCACTGTCTTGTCCCTGCTGAATGAGGTCGCGATCGCGAGGGGTGCGGTGGGACTGTAGGGTGGCTAGCCACTCCACTGCCTCCAGCAAATTGGACTTGCCTTGGGCATTGTCGCCCACTAGGATCGTTTTCGGAGCCACAAACCGCACCGCTTGCTCACTGTAGTTGCGAAAGTGGCGAAGATACAGCGATTTGAGAAACACCTACCCGCCCTTACCAGCCCCACGTGCCCGGCGCCCCCTTAAACGGCCCCACAATGTCGGGGGTAATCCAGCCGCCATAGAACCCCCCCGGTTGCGGCAGCGCCACTACGCCATCCACCGTGCATTCATCCATTAAACCAGCATAGAAGGCAATGTAGTTGCGAAGGGCGGCAAAGGCAGGGGTCGGTTGAGGATAGTACCAAGCTGCATGATTGGCTTGGCGATCGCCCACCCTGACATGGTAGTAGGCGCCCTGTCCTTTCCATTCGCAGAAAGTTCGCCGCGGCGAGGGCACAAGATACTGGGATTGCACATCTTCTGGGGGAAAGTAATACACCGGCGGGTGACTGGTTTCTAGCACACGCTGTCCCCGCTGGGTCTCAGCAATGACCACACCATTAAAGACCACGCGCAGGTGTTTTGCCGTGGGTTCTAGGCGGGGCGGACGGGGGTAATCCCAAACCGATTCTTGGCCGGAGGCAGGGGGAATTCGTTGCATGGGGTCTGAGGGCCTGAACTTCCTGCTTTGACACTACCAGCGATCGCTCAAGCTTGGGAACTGGTTTGCCGCTCCACTAAGCCCTCTTCAATGGCCAGTCGCACCAGTTCAGCACGGTTGTGAACGCCCGTTTTCTGAAAGAGGCTGCTGACGTGTTTTTCAATGGTGCGGGCACTCAGGTGCAGGCGATCGCCAATCTGGGCATTGGAGAGTCCCGCCACCAGCAAGGCTAAAACGTCCTTTTCCCGCTGTGTCAGGTCAATCGCAATCCGCTGGGTTTTTGGCGGCGAGAAGGGCTGCTGTCGCTGCTGCCACTCCATTTGTACCAGTTGCGCCCGATCCAGCAGGTTGCGCACCACCGCTGCCAATTCATTCAAATCAAAGGGCTTGGCGAGATAAACATCGCCGCCAGTGCGATAGGCACGAATCCGCTCCTCCAGTTCTGTGCGGGCTGTGAGGTAAATCACGGGCAGGAGGCGTAAGGAGGGATGCTGGCGCACTTGGCGGACCAATTCATAGCCATTCATCTTGGGCATGGCAATGTCGGTGATGAGCAGGTGGGGCTGATAGCGATGGATCATCTCAAGGGCTTGGGCGCCGTCTGCCGCTGTCAGGCAACAGTAGCCTTCCGCCTCCAGAAAACGACTCACCGCCACACGAATGGCGGGATCATCGTCGGCAATAAGTACTGTGAGGGACATAGGGAATTAGGTCTCCACAAGACCACAGTATTTCTCCACACAGCGGACAAACAATTCAACCCCAATACTTAAAACGGTTTCGTCAAAGTCAAAGCGGGGATGGTGGTGGGGAAAATCTAACCCCAGTGTGCCATTAGCTGACCCCAAAAAGAAGTAACAGCCCGGAACAGCATTGAGAAAGAAGGACATATCTTCCGCTGCCATGGTTTGGCAATGGGGGGTGACGCCGGCGGGTACCTCCACTACCGATTCGGCAACTGTTCGCACCAATTCTGCCATCTTGGCATCGTTGATGGTGGGTGGGTACATCCGCTGATAGTCAAACTGGTAGGTGGCGCCATAGCTCTGGCAAATGCCGGCAATGACTTGCTCAATCCGCCGCGGTAACCAGTCGCCCAGCTCGGGCTTAAAGTAGCGCACCGTGCCCGCAAAGGTGGCGCGATCGGCAATCACATTTTTTGCGGTGCCGGCATGCACTGCTCCCACGGAGATAACGGCGGTTTCGAGCGGATCCACGTTGCGGGAAACGATGGTGTGCAAGGCGGTAATAATCTGGGCAACCACCAAGACGGTGTCCACCGTAAACTGCGGCAAGGCGGCATGTCCCCCTTTACCGTGAACCCGGCACTCAAAAAACTCGGCTGCGGCCATTAAAGGCCCTGCCCGTACCCCTACCGTCCCAACGGGCAGAAAATTCCAAAGATGCAGGCCGATAATGGCATCCACTTTTGGGGTATCTAGCACCCCCGCCTCAATCATGGGCTTA